>DKQK01000011.1 GCA_002471665.1 Gammaproteobacteria bacterium UBA7310 | reverse complement strand
CGGTTGGCCCATAGACACAAATACGCCATGGGTCAGGCTACTTATAAAAACCCATCGAGCACTCGTCCCTTTACCCAGTCATGAACCCCTGCATTGGCCATGATATACTGCCCGCCCTGTTCTTCATGCAATCAGGTCGACCCATGTTGTATCGAACCTTTATCAAAAAAATCCTGGCCAATGGAAGCCTCGGCTTCTTGCTGTTGACGCTGTGCTGGGCCACATCGGTGACGGCGGACACCAGGCCCACCCGCCACATCATGGTTTCCATGCGCCCCATTGCCCTGCTGGTGCAGGAGCTGACCCAGGGGCTGCCGGTGCAGGTCACCACGTTACTGCCGCAAGGGGCAACCCCCCATGACTATGCCTTAAAGCCCAGTGACCTGCGTGCCCTGATGGAGGCTGATCTGGTGGTGTGGTTGGGTGAAGCCGGTGAGCCCTATCTGGAAGGGGTGGTGGCCAGGACCGGGGCACAAATCGCGTGGTCCGCGCTGCCCGGTTTGGTGCAGTTGCCCCCACGGCCGGCGCTGCACGAGGATCATCAGGGTGGCCATGATCATCACCATGTGGATTCGCAGCAGGGCCATCACCACTCCACCACCTTTGACCTGCATTTCTGGTTCAGTGTGGACAATGCCGTTACCTTGGCCGATGCGGTGGAACAGGCATTGCTGGCCCGTGACCCCAAGCTGAAAAACGCGCTGGCGCAAAACAAGGCGGCGCTGGTGCAACGTCTGCAGCAGCAACGGGATCAGAGCCGGCTGCTGCTGGCCCAGGCGGCGGGCCCGTTTATGTTGTCCCACGATGCTTATTACTATCTTGAGCAGGATCTGGGGATTCAGTCTGAAGGCGCTATTTCATTGGATCCCGAAATCAAGCCCGGGGTCAAACACCTGATGGCCATCAAGGAGCGAATCGAAGACCACAAAGTGCGTTGTGTGATTTCCGATCCCTCAGTGTCCAATGCGTTGCTGAATAAAGTGGATACCCAACCACCCTTGGTGCGGCTTTCCATCGATCCCCTGGCCTGGGATTACCAAGGCAATGGGTTTTCCGAATGGCTGTCCAGTGTGTACGTAAAAATGGTGGTCTGCACCACTGCCGGTTGACCCAGCAGGGAATCAACCGTCCAGCAAACCCAGCTCCTGAAACACGTGATGTTGACGGAGCTGTTCCGAAATAAAATTCTTGAACAGTACCAGGCGGGCACAGCCTCGCAAATCCGGATGCATCAGTATCCAGATTTCGCTGCGAAACGCATCCTGCAGACAGAACAGCCGGTGCAACTCCGGCTTGAATTGATCATCCGGCAATAAAGCGATGCCGCAACCGGCCTGGGCCAGTGCCGACATCGCCATCAGATCATTGCAGCGGGCCACGACCTGGTGTGGTTCCAGATGCTCCTCCGCCCACTTGAACACCGCCAGATGCTGCAGCGATTGATTGGCGCAGATAACCTGCTGGCCAACCAGATCAGTAATGGGATCCGGGTGTTTTGCCAGGTACTCGCTGCTGGCGTAGGCTGCCCAGCGCAGTGAAAACAGTTTTTGCCCGATTAAATGTTCCGGTGGATTGGCGGTGGCCCGTATGGCCAGATCCGCTTCCCGCCGGGACAGGTTGTAATCGGCGTTGCTGGCCATCAGGCTGATGGTAATGTCGGGATACTGTGCGTGAAAACGCTCGATCAAAGGCGGCAGGTAACGGTAGGCGAAGTTATGGGGCGCAGTGAGGTGGATGGTGCCTTTCAATTCATCATTGCGATTGAACAGCATCCGTTTCATGTCATCAATGGTGGTGGCAACCCGCTCGGAATAGGTGACCAGTTCCTCACCCAGCACCGTCAGGCGATAGCCTTCCGGCAGCCGATCAAACAATCGCACTGACAAGTCTTCTTCCAGGTGGTTGATGCGTCGAAACACGGTGGAGTGGGTCACCCCCAGGGACTGCGCCGCTTTGGCCAGAGAGCCGTGCCGGGCCACGGCGTTGAAATAGTGAAGGTCGCTCCAGTCGAGTTTTTCCATGGTTCATTCATCCGTGACGGCGTGCTGATCTGCAAAGGTGGTTTGCATAAATAGCGCTGTTCACACCTTGGTAAATCACTATGGTTGATACTGATGGATGTCATGAGTAACGAACAGGAGCCGTCATCATGCAACAACATGAGTTTACACTAATCAGTCACCATTTGTGCCCCTATGTACAACGTTCCGTTATAGTGCTGACGGAAAAAAACATACACCATGAACGCCGTTATATTGATTTGTCCGATAAACCGGAATGGTTTATTGAGCTATCTCCCACCGGCAAGGTACCGGCCTTACGGGTGAATCACCAGGCGACGTTGTTTGAGTCCGCCGTAATCTGTGAATACCTGAATGAAATCACGCCGGGCAGCCTGCATTCTTCCGATCCATTGTTGAAAGCGCAACATCGGGCCTGGATCGAATACGGCTCACAGCTGTTGAACGACATCGGCCGCCTGTATAACGCCCCCGATGAGGTGGCTTACCACAGTCAGGCCGAGGTGATTGCCCGTAAATGGCGGCGCCTGGAGCTGGAAATCCATGGCGATTATTTTGCCGGCTCTGCCTTCGGTATGGTGGATGCAGCCTATGGACCGATATTCCGTTACTTCGATGTGATGGACCCGTACCTGCCTCTGGATGTGTTCGAAGGCTGCGTGCTGGTGCAGCAGTGGCGCCGGCATCTGGCTGCCCGCCCCAGTGTGCAGAATGCCGTGGCGGCAGATTACCCGGAAAAGCTGCTGCGCTTTCTGAAGCAGCGCAACAGCCATATCAGTGGGTTGATCGCCAGTGAAGAAATGGTTGCCTAATCCTGCGCTGGCGGGAAATCCACAGCCTCTCCCATGCCCTGGGCAAACCGCGCCAGGGTGTGGCCGTTGCGTACCACACTGCCGTGCCAGAAGTACTGTTGCCGAAACCGGGTATCGGCCGCCAAAGGATAACGGCGCTCAAACGTCAGGATCACCTCATCACCTTTAATGACATTGACGGGCTGCTCGATGGGAAAGAAACTGTGTTTCCAACTGTCGGAGCTGAGCCGGTTTTCAATGTCGCCGGAGGAAATGTCCAGCACCACGTCCGCTGACAGGGTAGCGCGAAAATACCCTTTGAAACCGGTTAGCACCCAGGGCTGTTGCACCGTGAAGCGCAGCGTTTTCTGGTACTGTGGGGGCTGATCCCATCGTCCGCAGAAATCCTGCACGCAGCGGGGTATGGAAAGGTGCCGGGCGGTTGGGATGATGGTGTCGTAATACAGATTGAATGGGCTCTGAATGTTCTTCTGTTGCATGAGATCGTGCAGTTGGTAACGATCATTCAAGGTGAAGACATCACCCCGGTGCAGGCTTTGATGGGCTTTCAACGCCGCCACCGGTACCAGAAAGGTTTGCACGGCAGAGGGAATGGCACAGCCTCGGGGTTTTAGAAAGCGCGCCAACCCATCCTGAAGAATCGGTTGAAAATCTTCGTTGTCGCCGATATTACCGATGATCTCGGAAATCAGTACATCGGCCTGCTGCGGCAGCTTCACGTTGTAGGAAAGATCGTTGATCGCCACGAAGCGATCGGCAAAACCCCGTTGTTGTATACGGGTTTTGGCCAGCGCCAGAATGTGAGCATCCATATCGATGCCGTACACCCGCTGGGCACCGGCTTCCAGCGCCCACTGGGCCAGAATGCCGGTACCCGTACCAAGATCCACCACCGTATCACCGGGCTTTACACTGGCCTTGATGGCAGTCTCGTAGGCTTGCATGCGAATGTGATCGCACAACATCAACTGATGAAAGTCCTCATCCCAGTCGCACAGCACTTCAGAAAAAGGCAGCCAGGGTTGTTCCGGATAATAGGGTTTAAACGGTTTGATCATGGTCGGGTACCTGTTGCAGTGCGAAGGCTCAGCCGCGGGCCAGCGTGCCGGGGGTGGGCATGCCATTGCCGGCGGCGGCGCCGGTTTCCTCGCTGTCGGGTTTAATGGCGTATTCGCCGGAGCCGATCAGCATCAGGGCGGTGGACATAAAGGCCAGAAACAGCGGGTATTCCCAACCGCCATTGGCGTTGGTGAACAACCAGCCATTGGGCAGGTGTGCCCAGGTGGCTCCCAACAGAATGGGGATCATGGCCAGTGCAAACTGCCGGGTAAAGATACCCAACAAAATGGCAACACCGCCCACCGCTTCAGCAGCGAATACCACATAGGCTAACCAGCCGGGCAAGCCGATGGAGCTGAAGAAGCTGGCGGTGCCTGGCAACGTAAACACCACCAGTTTTAAATACACGCTGTGCGACAGCAGGACCGCCGCCAGTGCAATCCGTAGTAACAGGGCACCCACACTGGGGTTGTGTAACAGGTTCATAGTGAACTCCTTATTTAAACGACAATGAATGCCTCTATAGTGTATTGAGATCGGCGTCAGTTTTGATCCAATGAATCTGCAAGGGGCGTTTGCACGCTTGCGCAGGGGCGCACCGGCAAATCCCCACAGGGCGGCCCACTGAGCTGACGTCCGTCCTCCAGGCTGAACACGGAACGGTGCAGGGGGCAGCTCAGGGTCTTGCGGGCAGTATTGATGTGCCCGTGATCCAGGCGCCCGCCGCGGTGCGGACAATACCGGGGCACCTGCACCCGCTGCTGTTCCAGTTCCACAATGAAGAATCCGCTTTCTTCATGCTGCGCTATGGGCATGTTGCAATTCCTTTTGTGTGCGAGCTTTATGGACGGCCTGTTCAAACGCATCCAGGGTAATCTGCTGACTGAAGCGCACACCGTACCAGGCCTTCTCCAGGTCCAGGCATTGCTCCTGCGCCATGGCCAGCAGCAGGCGCTTGCCTTCCAGGGCATGAAAGTGATCAATGTGGCAGTGTTCGCTGTAGTAGTGATGGGCGGCAATGCCCAGCCGTTTGCAGGCATCCACGTAACAGGGAAAGAAAAACGGAATCACACTTTCCAGATAGGTGATGGCGCCGGCAAAGTAAGAAGGATCTTCCGCCCGCAGCGTCAACCAGTAGAATTGATTCACAAAGGCGAAACTGCTGTCGGCGATGCGCTCAACATAGTGCAGCCGGTCCAGCGGCATGGCCAGTTCCCGTAACAGATTCAAATACAGGGTGGTGTGCATGCGTTTGGGATTGGCAGAGCCGAACTCGTCGATCAGAATCCGCAGCATGGGCAACTGCGCCGCCAACGGCAGGCGCGGCATAATAAAATAAAAGGCCTGCGCCTCGGTGAGGCCGTCCAGGGCAAACTCCTGTACCAGAATTCGGAATTCCTCCCGTTTCATGCTCTGTGCCACATAGTCCACGGCAGCGGATTCCGAATTGGCCTCCACCTGTACCAACTCGTCGATGGCGTCCACCAGATCCTGCACCGTGTTCAGGCAACCGGATTCATTATCGGTATCCTGCAGTGCCTCCATCACACCTTGCACCCAGTGGGATTCAAATTGCCGGTATTGGGCATCGAACGCGGTGATGTCCTGTTGCAATGCCCGTTGATTATGCTGATACAGGTGTGCTTGCGTGAGCATGGTGTTTGGCCTCCTGTAGGGCGTCCAGAGTCAGATCCGTTGCGATAACCCCTTGCTGAAACAAGATGGTTTTTACGCGTTTATACCAGTCGGGTTCAAAGATACCCTGCTGCCGGCAGCGCTCCACCAGCAGCGTGTTTTCACCGTAGTCGCGGTGGTTGATCACCTGTGCGCAGTGGCCCGGATCCAGGTTGCAGTACGATGCCATGACACCGTCGTGATCATACTGCAGCAGCTTGTCTTCCCAGCCCTGATACACTTTCACACCCATGCGGCGAATGTTGCGCAAATGGGGTGCCAGTTTCTCCTCGCCGTTGGATTCCTTGATGGCCACTACCCGGGGCAGGGCACACAGGGTCAGCAGGGTGTCGACTTCCCATTTGTTGCGGCAAAGTTCGGATTCAAAATACACGTGAATGTCCAGTTCGGTTTGGTCGTGCACCTGAACGAAATGGTTGTAGATGGCAGCCTGGGGCAGGTCCGGATAGAACGGCGCGGTAAAGATAATACCGGTGGCGCCCAACCGTGCCGCTTCATCGGCGTAGGTAATCACTTCGCTGGTACTGGGCCGTTCGATGCCCGCAATGACCGGTTTGCCGGCGGCAAACTCAACGCAGTAACTCACCATATCCTGCCATTGACTGGGGGACAGCAGCCACCCTTCACCGGAGGTCAGGCAGGGCACAAACCCGGTGGCGTGTGGCTGCAGTTGTTGCATCAGTTGCCGCACGCTGTGCCGGCACACATCCCCTTGTGGGGTAAACGGGGTGATCAGTGGAATAAAAACATCCTTGTTAAACATATCGGCTTCCTTTCAAGTCGAGCATTAAAGTGACGGACTGCTGATACAGGGGTTGCAACGGCGGGGGAAACTCGCCGTTGTGATACTCCGCAACCGGGGCCAGCCAATCACCGAACTGGGCCAGGTTGCGTAACTCTGGATCATGGGTGGCCAGGTATCCGTTGCAGTTGATGACCTGTGCCAGTGTGCAGGCCTGTTGCAGACTGAGTCCGGCAAAGCGTTGCTCGCCGGTGGCACACAGCAGATCCTCCGCCTGGTAGCCAATGCGGCGAATATCCATCAGCGTGTGCAGGTTATCCATAAACGGATAGTAAGCATCCTGCTCCGCCCGCTGCCGGGCCCAGATCACATCATCGCACAGGCCCACCTGTTCCAGATTCATGTACAGTACTCTGTCCATGTGCTGAATAAAGAACTGTACCGATTGCCGGCGCCGTGTTTCATCTGCATCGTGCATGCCCAGAAAAAACGTGGCATCAATAAACAGCGGGCGCTTATCCAAGTTCATTGAGGGCGGCCTCCATACGCTCCATGGCTTCGGCAAACAGGGCCTGCTCGCGGGCAAGGGCCACGCGAATGAAACGTTGTCCACGATCGGGGTGTTTCCAGTAAAAATATTGACCCGGCAGCACATAGATCTGATGTCCCAGTAGAAAGTTTTGTACGTCGTCAGCACGCATGGCGGTGTTCTGTATTTCAAACCAGGCCACACTGGTGCGAATCAGGGGTGTTTGGTATTTCAGAATGCCTTTGTCCAAATGACGGATGGCCACCTCCCGGTTGGTATCCAGCAGGGTGCCCACCGAAGCAAAGTCATCCTGCATGCTGTCTTCCACATAGGCCGTCACCAGGCTCAGGATAAAAGGTGAGACGTTAAGCAGAACGCTGGTTACGATGGGATAAATATCATCGTTCAGGTCACGGCTGGTGAGGATGGTGGAACACTTGGCATCCTGCAGGGGCCAGGTTTTGCCGGTGTCCTCCATGGCAATGTAGCGCACGCCGGAATTCTCCAGGATCTCATACACATCGGGCCGCTTACCGCCGGAGGCCAGAATGAACGAGGCAAACGAAAAATCCAGAATCAGAATTTTGTTGAAATCACAGCAGAACCGCACCAGTTCCATAAAGGATTTGGTGCCATCGGCAAACAGGCTGAATCCGGTGGGGTTGTTGGGATCTACCAGCACGATAGCATCCAGCGTCAGGGCGTGTTTCATCAGGTTGTCGTAGAGGCTGCCCGCTGCGGTGAACAGGGATTCATCCAGCGCTTGCATCGGCACCTGCATGTGCTTCATCAGATCGTGCAGATTGTCAAAGCAGGGTTCGATCAGACCCACCCGCAACTTGTTTTTCATCAGATAGGTGGCGGTGATCTGCATGCCGATGGAGGCAGCGTACACCAGGTAGATGTCATCGGCCCGTTGCAGGGCGGTGTGTTGTCCATGCAGTGTATAGAACGCGTTGATGAAATCCCGTTCCGCCGCGTACTGGGTGCGTTGCTCCGCCAGGTACCATAGCTGATCCAGATTACTGACGATCTGTTTCTGGGTTGGGCTCTGACGCTGATGGGTATGGGCATCGGCCAGGTTAAAACGGGTTTTCAGGGCATCGATTTCATGCTGGGTAATGTCTTCGTGTTGATCCAGGTACCCGGGTGCAAGTGGTTCGGGCAAAGTAATAGTGTTCATAATGATATCCTTATTCGGTTTAGTCAGTTGCGGTGCGGGTTAAGGTTCGATGACAACTTTCTCCATCATGCCGTGGTCTTCGTGATCCAGTATGTGGCAGTGGGTCACAAAAGCGCCGGTAAAATCTTCGTAGCGGGAACGGATTTCAATGTTATTGGTTTGGGCATCGTTCAGCTCATCCACCAGAATGGTGTCTTTCCAGATACGGTCCACGATCACGCCGGATTCGTTGCGAAAAATCACTTCAAACGGATTTACATGAATGTGATAGGGGTGGTGGGAAAACACCGAGCTGATTTTCCAGGTCTGGGCGGTGTTCAGTTTCAGAATGCGCGGTTGATCGGGATCGTAGGGCTTGCCGTTGATCAATCCCAACCACGGGTCCACCGAAATATCAATGTCGAACTCCAGATACTCCACAATACTGGAGAGCTCACTGTCTGCTATGCTGCGCGGGCGATTGAGGCCGGCCAGCGCGGCATTGGCCGGGAAGCGGTCATACTGGCGTGCGCCCCGCACCACCACCCGCGCCAAAATATTCTGGGCACTGCCGTCCAGGCTGAATTGTTGGTTTTCGGGATTCAGGAAACAGTATTGCGCACCCAGTACCACCGGGCCCACTTCTTCATCCACCAGGTAGTAGGTTCCGCGGCGGCGAACTTTAAGCATTACATCACTGCGGTAGCCCGGCGCCATCAATACACTGTTGTCATCACTGAGCCGTTTGGTGGTGGAGGGAATACCATCTGCCGCCACCTGTACCAGTGGCAGCCGATCACCGGAGCAAGGGTCCAGCAACGCCAGTTTCACGTTTTTACGCACTCCGGCGTGAATGAAACGCCACCGCTCCACCTCACCGGGCTGCAGGATGACTTCCGGCATCACCTGGCCATTGATGGAAATATGCCAGCCCCGGTCGGCTGCCTGCTCCGCCCAGGCCAGCGGCGCAAACGTGTCGTTGTTTTCGATTTCACCCGTGTCGTTAAAGGCAATTTCCTGCAGCATCATGATCCTGTCGTCGGCATCGCGCATGGCCGGCAGGCGATCATAATCTCCCTCGATGATCAGGGCACCGCTCATGCCGCTGCCCACCTGCACTGAGCTGCCGCCGTGCACATGGGCGTGATACCAGAACGTACCCGCCACATGATTTTCCGGAATTTTAATTTCGTAATCAAAACTATCCCCGGATTGCAGTTTGATAAATACGTTGTCGCTGTTGCCGGTGGGGTCCACGTGCAAGCCGTGGGTATGGAGGTTGGTGGTGTTGAAATTATGTGGCCGGTTGTGATTGCACTCACCGTCTTCGCTACAGGGCGGATTGGTTTCCGGCGGCAGTTGATTGTTCAGGCGAATGCGCAAAGTATCTCCCGGCCGTGCCACCAGCGTGTCACCCACGGGTTGCTGGTTGTACTTGCGCAATCGCAGGCGCTGGGTGAACGCCTGGTTATCCTTGAACGAGGTAAAATCGTATTCCAGGTAGCCTGCGGTTAACGTGGTGGTGAGCTCACCGGTGCGTGGGTTCACCCGCTTCAGAGGGGCCTGCTGCAATGGCGGGTGTTGATAGTTATCGGGGCTGCGGAACCGGTTCAGGTTAAAATACTGTGCCGTTTGCAGCGCTGTGAATCGGGTGGAATCCGGATTTTCAACGAGGGTGTCCAGTTGCTCATCACTGACTGGATAACCATTGATCGGGTTGGCGTGGGCGTAAGAGCCGAGCAACGCGCTTAAGGACAGCGCACAACACGCCGTTTTCAAATAAACAGCCATAGGACTTTCCTGTTCTCATGTGGTTAGGCCGAATCAGGTTATCCAGCCAGCTTGAACAAACTGTTGCAGGCAAGACTAAAATTACGAAAACCACGTTTGCACATATGCAAACAGAAACCGGATTGGGGTGAGCGGGGGAATTTCGTAATCAGGAGGTCAACAGTGCGCGTTAATGGGTGAAGTGAGTCAGGGTAGGGCCGCCTGTTCCCGGCGGATAAACTCGAACGCGTCGGCGGCCAGTAACTCAGTAAGGCGCTGTGTTGAGTGAATTTGATCATAGGCCTCGTAGATCTGGCGGGCAGCCAGCCAGGATGAATGGGCTTGCCGCAACAAGGGCTGGGTTGCCTCTGCTGCAACCAGCGTACTCATGTGATAATACAGGTTGCCCAGCCCGCGATTGGCATCGGCTGCCATCGCCGGGCCGAATTGATCCTGATGTTGTAGCAGCGATTGGTAGTGGGATTCAGCCTTTTGCAAAAAAGCCACGTCATCATTTTGGAAACCCAAGGTGTAAGCCACAGCGGCAAGGTACTGGGTTGTATTGCTCCATTTTGCGGGAAAGTGTTCCAGTGGGCGCTCTTGCAGCGCCAATTCAAACGCGGCGTAGGATTGCTGCAGTAAATTGGTGTCTCGGTGTTTCATACCCAGTAATCGCAGTGTTTTGCCCCGGTTACTCTGCAGGCCAGACCAGCGTATTGGATCCCGCTCACGGGTGCATTTCTGCAGGGCCAGCTCATACAGTTCAACGGCCTCCTGCATGGGGTCTGTGGTAGCGTTTTTTAACCCCAGGTCCGTCAACGCACTACCCAGATTGTTCAACACACCAGCCCAGTCGATTGGATTGCTGTCACCGCTGTACACCTCCAGGGCGGATCGATAGGTTGCAATGGCCTCTTCCAAGTGGTGTTGGCCAGGCTCCAACTCTTCCAGTTTCTCCTGCACCAATCCCAGATTGTTCATGGTAATGGCCCAGTCTAAAGGTTCACGGGCCCGGGTCCGTTCTTCCATGGCCGCTTCAAACGCGGCAATGGCACGCCGGAAGGAGGCGGGATCATGGCTGCGTTTTCCAATCAGGTAGTAAACGGTCGCCAGGTTGGATTGTACGCTGGCCCATTCCAGGGGCACCCGCTCCCGTGTCCACTCCTGCAAGGCAAGCTGGTTGGCGGCCACCGCTTGCTGCAACCGCTCCACGCCGGATTCCCGTTCGGCTATCAAGGCCAGCGCCGAGGCCAGGTTGTGCTGGGTGGTGGCCCACTCCAGTGGGTTGTCCTGTCGGTTCAGTGTATCCAGCATCTCCTGATACATGGGCAGTGCCTGCTCCATGACGGCGCTATCGGTTTGACGCTTTCCCATCAGCAGTTGAGCGGCCACCAGGTTGTTGCGGGTAGTGGCCCAACTGGCGATGGATTGCTGCGGGGTGCGCACCTTCAACGATTGCTGCAGTGCGGCCATTCCCTGTTGCAGTAAGCGGTCGTCGCCTTGCCGCTCCCCCAACGTAATCAAGGTTGCGCCCAGGCCATTTTGTGAGGCGGCCCAGTCTTCCGGCGCGTTGCTCTGAGTCTGCTCCTGCAATGCCTGTTCAAAGGCTGCCCTGGCCTGCAGTAATCGCTGTGGATCACTTTCACGCTCGCCCAACAGGCCAGTGGCCCGGCCCATCTGGCTGTGGATCAAGGCCCACTGCAGGGGGGCATCCTCCCGGGTAACGTAGGTTAATGCCTCCTGATAGGTGTTGATGGCCTGTTCAAGAATATCATTGCGGCCTTTGTGCTCACCAAAATCCGACAGGGCATCGGCCCATTGCAACAGATACTGCCGCTTTATTTGCGGCTGTGATTCCGGTACCAGAGCAGTGGCCTGTTGCAGGTGAGTCACACCGGCCGCAAACTGAAAGCGGGCCAGGGCGGAGGTGCCCAGCATGGCGTTGGCAGCGGCAATATTCAATTGGTGGGAATCGGTTTCCTGCTGGATGTACTGTCTGATCAATGCGTCAGCCTGTTCGTGCTGCCCCTGGGCAATGGCCGTTTCCGCCTGCCCCAGCAGCGCTTGATGGCTGCTGGCGTTGTGCTTCAAACTCGCCAGTTGTGCCAGCATTTCGCGATGCCGCTGGGCGATTTTCTGCAGTGCCGCCGGCAACTTGTCCAGCGCAATCTGCTCCTGTTCCAGCGTGGTAAAAAAGCCACTCAATGCACTCTCGGTAACACCCAGTTGATGGCTGAGGGTTGCCAGCTTGGCGCTGTCTTTCTCTTTCTGATTGATCAGTTCAAGCAGCAACCGGGAATCATTGATGTTGACGGTGTTGCCGCTGCCGGATTGATTGATCACGGTACCGCCGGCCGCTGCCTCGCCTTCCTGAATCACGTCCGGCTGATTCTGCACGTATTGCAGGGTTACTCCGGCAACGATGATCAGTGCGGCAATCCAGAAGCCGTACTTCAGCAATGCATGTACCACAGAGGCACCATCCTGCTGGTTTAGGGGCGGAATAATGCCGGACTTGATGAGGGCGCGGTGCACGCCGAAAAACAACATCAGCACATAACCCACCAGCGCCAGGGGGTGGGTCAGATAAGGGATTACCTCGGTAATCGATGGGTCCATGGGGTGTCCTTATGTAATGAACGGCACAGCATGGATCTGGTTATCGCAAAATATTAGAAGCCCGTAAAGGCTGGTTGCGCATTTACGGGCTGTTCGGGATAAAAACCGGTGCCGATCAGTAATCCTTGGCAGGAAGCCCCCCACCCGTGCTAAGGCGCATCGCCCGCAGATTATTGGAGGTCGCGGGTACATTCTCCACTTGTTCCTCGTCCACCAGTTGCTGCACGGTTTCCACGCTCACGTTCATGTCCTCTGTCACCACCAGGTTGAACACATGCCAGGCTTCTAAGTTTGGATCTCCATTGGCTTGTTCAGAGGTGAAAATGTAAGTCTCGTCAATGAGCTGTAGTTCAACCCGCGCCGGCGAGGTTACGATATTACCGGTGCCGCTGTAGTGGTGCACAAAATACTGATAGGTTCCGGCGGCGGGAAAGTCCGGAATGGTGATGATTTCCGGGCCAAAGCTGGTCGTATCATCCACATCCAGATCAATGACGATATCGTTGATCACGGCGGTTTCGTCTGCGTAGTACACATGAATGGTGGCGTTGGTGCCCACCAGATCATTGGCAATCAAGTGCGAATCCAGATCCGCAGGATTGGCTCCCCAGCTGAGCTTGATGGTGGTACTGCTGCTGTCGTTCCCCAGCACCAGACATTGATCCAGTGTGGCCATCGTGGTGCCGGTGTTGACCACCAGGGTGTTGCTGTTACCACCACGGCGGGCTGTGAGCAGGACGCGGGAATCCTCCCGTACGGGAATCGTGAATTCGCCAAGTTGATTACTGATGGCGGAACTGGAGCCGATGTAATCACTGCCCACGGCCATGACACGGGCATCCGCAATCCGGCGGCCAACGGCGTTTTCTACACACCCCACAAGATCAACGCTGGTGTAGTAATCGTCTGCATTCCAATAGGTGAAGTGGGATACCGTTCCGGCGTACACATAGCCGGCGGCTGTGCTGGTGAGTGTGGCGCTGCCATCCTCCACCCAATAGCCGGTGGTTTCCTCAAAATAGAACAATGGAATGCTGGCCGGTGCCGTGTCCGGATCCACACTACTGGCCAGGGGAATGTTAATGGTGGCACTCACCCCGTTCGCCAGTTGCAGGGGATTACCGCTGCCATCGGTAAAGTTGTATTCCACTGCGCCGAACGACTCGATTGGCCGGAGCTGGCCGTTACCGGGGGATACTACCTGGTAGTCACCAGGCATCAGCGCCGGATCGCTGGAGGGGTCGATAATGGTTGCCGTGGCGGAAACAGCACCGGAATAGGGGTTGTTATTGCGATCCACAAACGCGTTCGCCGGCAGGGTTGCCAGGTCATAACCGTCAACCGTCAGCGTAAAGGGCGCGGTTCCGGAAAACACCGCATCCAGATCATTGTTCAGCATCAGAGGATCGGCAATCAGATCAGGATTGGTAAGGGAGTTGGATAAAACCAACGTACTGGAACCGTACTGGGCCAGCGTGGCCGACAGCAGAAAACGCTCAGAAACACCGGTGCCGGTGATGCTGAACTCGCCGTTGGCATTGGAGCGGGTGCGCTCGATTTCTGCCATGCCCGAACCGGTATCCGCCACCAGCACCACAGTGGAATTGGCCAGGGGCGCGCCGGTGGAGTAATTTTTTACCACACCGCGCAGGGTGCCCAGCGATGAACAGGTTACCATCAGGTTGTTGATGTCATTGCGTATCACAAACTGGTTGTCGCTAAAGTAGCAGCCCTGGCGAAACGGCCGGTCCTCCACCTGCAGGTTGATACTGGTGCCGTTGCGGAACGATTCACTGAATTCAAAGGCCCCATCGCTGTTGAGTTCAATGGTTTCCCCGTTGGCGCTGATGGTTAACGAGCCCTGCAGCCCGCTTACCGTACCTCCTACATTGAACGATTCACTGTTGCTGCGCGGGCCTACAACTTGCGCGCCACCGTTGTTACCACCGCCACCGCAAGCGGACAGCAGAACGCAAGACGCCAAGGCGATTGATATCAATCCTTTGCTCATGGAAATTCCCCGATTTTTATAGATTTATATAATTGTTGTTGACGATTCAGTTGCACAAAGGCTGATCAGAGTGGATTCAGCGCCCGTGAATAATCTATCCCCGCGGCCGATTATAGGGGAGGGCTGATACCGGGGTAAAGCCCCCCGGCGGGCCTGCCATGGCGCGATACAGGTTCACCATGGCCAGGGTTTGTTCGGTGCGGCTTTGTACCCTGGCGCCTTGAATCTCGATCAGCTCCTGCTCTGCCGCCAGCACTTCAAAAAAGTCGATGTAGCCTTGGCCGTAGCGGGTGCGGGCCAGCTGTGCTGCCGTTGCCGCGGCGTTGGCAGAGCGCTCCAACGCGGCAGTGCGGTGCTGGCTTTGTTGGTAGCGAACCAGTTCGGTTTCTGTTTCCTCCAGGGCAATCAATACGGTTTGCCGATAACGGGCCAGGGCGGCGCGGGCATCGGCGTCGGCGCTGTCCACCAATGCACTGACCCGTCCGAAGTCCAAGAGTGGCCAGTGGATACTGAGGCCGGCGCGGCGGCTGGCACTGGCTCCGGTAAACAGGTCGCCGGGGTCGGCGGCAACGCTGCCCACCAGGGCACTTAACTCCAAGCGTGGGAACCACTGGGCTTGGGCGGCACCAATGGCGGCGGTGCGTGCCGCCAGTTCACGCTCGGCGGCACGCACGTCCGGGCGCCGGCGCAACACCTCCGCCGGCGTATCCAGATCCACTGCGGGCAGCTGCCGGGGCAGATCCTGCACCAATTCCAATTGAGCATTCATGTGCCCGGCGGGCAGGCCGCTGAGGGTGGCAATACGATGCATCAGGGCGGCGATATCGGCCTGCAGTTGCGGCAGGATGGCGGCGGTGGATTCCATTTGCGCCTGGGCCCGTACCTGATCAAAACGGGTACTGCGGCCGGCCTGCACCCGCGCTGTTACAATGGCCAGGGATTCCCGCTGCAGCCGGAGGTTTTGTATGGCCACCTGCAGTTGCTGCTGGCGCCCGCGCAGTTCAAAGTACTGAGCGGCCAGCTGGGCCACCAGGGTAATTTGCAGGGCTTCCAGATCCGCAGCGGATGCATCCAGCTGCGCCTGCCGGCCCTCACGAATGCGTTGCAGGCGGCCGAACAAATCCAGCTCCCAGCTCAGGGCACCGGCCACCTGATAGCGTTCAATCCGCTCTGCGCCATCGGCAGACAAACGCTCCACCTGGGGCAAATGGCTTTCGGTAGCATCGGCAGCCACGCTGCCCCGGGGCAACAGATTGCGTTTGGCCGCCTGCAGTTGCGCTGCTGAGCGCTGGTAATGGGCCAGTGCCGCCGTCAGCTCCTGGTTATTGTCCAGCGTGTTCAGCACCAGCTGCGCCAGCATCGGATCGTTGAAGCCGTTCCAAAAGCGGGCCTGCATTTGCAACGCTGTTTGCGGCGGCGTGGCTGCTTCGGTGGCCGGTGGCTGGTGAATAAAGTGCTCCGGCGCCGTATCCGCAGGTGGTTGATAATCCGGCCCCACCGCGCAGGCGGCTAACAGCAGGGCCAACAGGGGCGTTGAAACAATACGATCAGGCATGGGATTCTCCCGGGAATGAAGTAGAAGCGGTGGAATCGGATTGCGCGCCGGCTTCGCCGCGCTGTGCCAACCGGCGCAGTGCCACGTAAAACACCGGGGTCAGCACCAGGCCAAACAGGGTGACCCCGATCATACCGGTGAACACGGTTACCCCCATGGCGTTGCGCACCTCACTGCCGGCTCCGCTGGCCAGAACCAGTGGCACCACGCCGGCCACGAAGGCCACCGAGGTCATGATGATGGGGCGCAGCCGCAGGCGGCAGGCTTCCAGGGCGGCCTGCACCGGATTCAAGCCGTCGAACTCCCGTTCGCGGGCAAACTCCACAATAAGGATGGCGTTTTTGCAGGCCAGCCCCATCAACACCACCAGGCCCACCTGCACAAACACGTTGCTGTCACCCTGGTTGAGCCAAACCCCGAACAGGGCGGCCAGCAGACACATGGGCACGATCAGAATCACCGCCAGGGGCAGCACCCAACTTTCATACAGGGCTGCCAGCACCAGGAACACCAACATTAACGCCAGGGGAAACACCACCAGGGCGGCCTGGCTTTGATTGATCTGCTGGAAACTCAGGTCCGTCCATTGAATGGCCATGCCGGGGGGCAACACCGACTGCGCAACATCCTCCACCGTGGCCAGGGTTTCACCGGAGGACAAGCGCATGGGATCCGATTGGCCGATCAGATCCGCCGCCGGATAGCCGTTGTAGCGAATCACCGGGTCGGGGCCAAAGCTTTGTTCCAGCGTCACCATACTGCTGAGGGGCACCATATCGCCCAGGCGGTTGCGGGTGTACAAATGATTCAGATCCCGCTCCTCATCCCGGTAGGGTGCATCGGCTTGCGCCATCACCCGGTAGGTGCGGCCGAAAATATTAAAATCATTAATGTAGAGTGAACCGAAATACAGTTGCAGCGTGCCGAACACGTCATCCAGTTGCACCCCCTGCGCCTTGGCCTGGGCGCGGTCCACCACCGCATCCAGTTGCGGCACGTTGGCCTGGTAGGAGCTGATGGGAAAACTCAAACCGGGGGTCTGGCTTAAGGCACCGGCCAGTTGATGGGTGGCGTTCTGCAACGCCCCATAACCGGCCGCGTTACGATCCTGCAGATACAGGGAGTAACCGGAACCGGCCCCCAGGCCGAAAATGGGCGGCGGCATAAAGGTGAGGGCAAAGCCTTCCTTAATGGCGGCCAGCTTGCCGTTGAGTTCCTCGGCAATTTCCTGGGCGCTGCGATCCCGCTCACTGAAATCATCGAACAGCACAAACACGGTACCCACGTTGGGGGTGTTGGTGCGTTGCAGGGCATTGAATCCCACAAACGCCGCCGCGTGGGAAACCCCTTCGGTGTTCAACGCCAGTTCGCTGACCCGGCGCGCCACCGCCTCGGTACGATCGAGGGAAGCCCCTTCGGGCAACCGGATACTGCCCACCAGATAGGTTTTATCCTGGGTGGGAATAAACCCGCCGGGCACCTGATCAAACATAAACAGGGTAGCGCCGAGCAACACGCCATAGAGGGCGAACACCGTACCCCGCCGTTTCAGGTTGCGCGCCACCATCGCCTGGTAGCCATCGGCACTGCGCTGAAAAAAGCGGTTAAACGGGCGGAAGATCCAACCGAACAGAAACTGCAGGGCACGGGCCGGACGATCCGGCTCTGCGTCGTGGGGTTTCAGTAAGGTGGCCGCCAATGCCGGCGACAGGGTCAGCGAGTTGATCGCCGAGATCACCGTGGCAATGGCGATGGTGACGGCAAACTGGCGATAGAACTGGCCGGTAATGCCATCCAGAAACGCCATGGGAATAAACACCGCGCACAGCACCAGGCTGATCGCAACAATGGGGCCGCTCACTTCCCGCATCGCCTGATGCGCGGCCGCCAGCGGCGCCAACCCCTGCTCGATATTGCGCTCCACGTTTTCCACCACCACGATGGCGTCGTCCACCACGATGCCGATGGCCAGCACCATGCCAAACAGGGTCAGGGTATTGATGGAATAACCCAGCAACAACAACAGGCCAAAGGTGCCGATGATGGAAACCGGCACCGCCAGTAACGGAATCAACGAGGCGCGCCAGGTTTGCAGGAACAGAATCACCACCAGCACCACCAACACCACCGCCTCCAGCAACGTCTGGATAACTGCCTTGATGGAGGTACTGACGAACACCGTGGGATCATAGGCCACTTCCCAGTCCAGGCCTTGGGGAAACTGATCGTCCAGCTCCGCCATCTTGGCGCGCACCGCGCGGGACACTTCCAGCGCATTGGAACCGGGTGCCTGGAAGATCGGCAGCGCCACCGCCTGACGCCCATTGAGCAGAGCCCGTAACGTATCCTGGGAAGACGCCAACTCAATGCGGGCCACATCCTTCAGCCGGGTCAGGGCGCCATCGGCACCGGTTTTCAGCACCACATCACCGAACTGCTCCGCGCTGTCCAATCGCCCCTGCGCGTTAATGGAAAGCAGGTAATCCGATCCATCGGGCATGGGGGCGGCCCCCAGTTGCCCGGCGGATACCTGAATATTCTGCTCGCGCACGGCGGCCACAATGTCGTTGGCGGTAATGCCCAGGGCCGCCGCCCGTTGCGGATCCACCCACAGGCGCATGGCGTAATCGCCCGAACCAAACAGCCCCGCTTCACCCACCCCGGGCAATCGCGCCAGCTCGTCCCTGATGTGCAACACCGCGTAGTTGCGAATATAGGTGGCGTCGAAGCGATCATCCGGTGACAGCAGGTGCACCGCCATCATCAGGCTGGGGGACTGCTTGCGGGTGCTCACCCCCTGGCGGCGCACATCCTCCGGCAGCCGTGGCAACGCCTGGGTGACCCGGTTCTGCACCTGCACCTGGGCCTGATCCGGATCGGTACCCAGCTCAAAGGTCACCGTCAGCACCAGGGTGCCGTCACTGCCGGCCACGGATTTCATGTAGATCATGTCTTCCACCCCGTTGATGGCTTCCTCCAACGGCGTGGCCACGGTTTCGGCAATGGTCTTGGGGTTGGCGCCGGGATAACTGGCGGTGACCTGCACACTGGGCGGTACCACCTCCGGATATTCACTGATGGGCAGCAGCGGAATACTGATCAGCCCCAGCACGAAAATAATGATCGACAACACCGAGGCAAAGATCGGGCGATCAACAAAAAAGCGGGAAAATTGCATGACAGAGCCCCTCGGCGCACCGAGTTGTGCGCCAGTCATTAAAGAATAAACGTGGGTGATCCGCTGGGGATCGGTGGCGGTACTACATCAACAGATTGCCGGTGCCGCCGTGGTTGGCCACCCGGGAAGGTTCCGGCTCCTCCACCAGCTCCGGCGCCACCTGAATGCCCGCCACCGGAATCCGCTGCAGGCCATTGACGATCACCATGTCGCCCACCGTTAAACCCTCATCGATTACCAGCTTGCCCTGAATGCGATGCCGGGTGCTGACCTCGCGGCGGGCAACGGTGTTGTTGGTGTCCACCACGTACACAAAGCGGCGATCCTGATCCGTCATCACGGCTTTCTGATCCACCAGCAAGGCCTGGTTCAGGCGTTCAATGGGAATTTCCACCCGCGCGAACTGGCCGGGCTTGAACGCGCCGTCGGGATTGGGCAACAGGGCGCGGTACTGCAGGGTGCCGGTTTGGCGGTTGAGCTGGTTATCCACAAAATCCAGCACGGCCTGATGAGGGAAGCCGGTTTCACCGGTTACGCCCACCCGGATGGGGGAACCGGGGGCGAACACCGCAACCCCCTGCTGGCGGTTTTGATAATCGGTGGCCTGGTCAATCTCGAAATAAACGTGCACCGGGTCCACCGACACCAACGTGGTCAGCAGGGTTTGATCCGCCGTGGCCAGGTTGCCCTGGGTGATGTGGGCACGGCTCACCCGGCCATTGATAGGCGCGGTGATCCGGGTGAACCCCAGATCCAGACGGGCGCTGTCCAGCTGGGCGCGGGCCGCAGCCACATCGGCTTCGGCGTTGGCCAGGGTGGCCAGCCGTTGGTCCAGCTCCTCCTGGGAGATCGCCCGGTTCTGCAACAGGTTTTGGGCGCGGGTGGCTTCCGTGCGGGCCAGGCTCAGGATACTTTCGGCGCGCTGCAAGGCCGCCTGCGCCGCCCGTTGCCGTGCCTGGTAGGGGCGTGGATCAATCACAAACAGCAACTGCCCCTGTTCCACCAGTTGCCCTTCTTCAAAGTGGATGGAGTCGATATAACCGCTGACCCGGGGTCGCAGGGCCACACTTTCGGTGGCGGCAACATGGCCGGTGAACGCATCCCACAGGGTGACGTTGCGGGCCTGCAACCGGGTCACATCCACCGCCGGCGGGGGTGGCTCGGACTCGGTGGCCTGCAGATTATTGTTGCAACCGGACAGGGTGATGGTCAGCGCCACAATACTCGCCGCAATGGCGGTTTTCAGCGGTGGTTTTCTGTGTGCAGAAGCATTAATACTCATCTCAATTACCCCTTTCGAATCGGTACAGCTCAGGGTGTACAGAATAGGGGGCAGGGGCTGGCCGGCGGTAGTCGGTTTCTCTATCGTGATTGCCTATTCCTGCTTTGGTTGGGGCTATACATCGTATAGCTGTAATGTGATTGACACAAAATTGAATAGTATTACGGTGAAAACGCGATAAATTTCGACAAATAAAAGCATTTGGTGGCGTAAAACCGGTTTGCGAATACTCGCTGATTGCCGAATCCCATCACATTCTTGCCTAATCCTGCATTTCGGGGGTGGTTCCGTCTGGCGCAACCCGCAACCGGGCGTATACTGATTGCAGCTTTCAACCCGGCAGGAGAACCCCGTGATCAGCGAAACCCTGACTGACGAAATGGTGAGCGCCCACCAACAGCAAACCCTGGCCAACGGCATTCTGCGGTGGTCCAGCGGGGATGGCATCACCGAGTGTGCTTTGCCGGGGGTTCATCTGATTCGGGCCGACCAGCCCACCGCCACCTGCAATCCCACCGTGTACGAACCCAGCATTGCGTTTCTGATTCAGGGGCGTAAAACCGTGCACTTGGGGGATCGCGAGATCGTCTACCACGAGCTGAGCTATCTCACCACCAGCGTTGCGCTGCCGGTGTTGGGCCATGTGGTGGAGGCCTCGCCGGAAAAACCCTATCTGGCCATCAAGCTGAAGTTCACGCCCCAGGAAGTGGCCGACATGATCCTGCAGGCGCAGATCAACGAACCCATGGAGACCGGCCCCCTCTGCAACTGCGGCCTGCAGGTGGCGGCCATGGAGCCGGATTTGCTGGATGCCCTGACCCGTTTGCTGGGGCTGCTGGAGCGCCCCGGCGACGTGCCGGTGTTGGGGCCACTGATTCGCAAAGAGATACTGTACCGGGTGCTGATGGGCGAGCTGGGGTTCAGCATCCGCAAGTTCGCCATGGTGGATCATCAGGCCAGCCGCGTGTCGAAAGTCACCGCCCTCATCAAAGAGCGCTTTACCGAGCCCATGCGGGTGCGGGAGCTGGCCGAGGCCGTCAATATGAGCGAATCCGCCCTGTTCCGCAGCTTCAAGGATGTCACCCGCATGTCCCCCCTGCAGTACCAAAAACGGTTGCGCCTGTACGAAGCCCGCCGCCTGATGTTGAGCGAAGGGCTGGACGCCGCCACCGCCAGCTTCCGGGTGGGCTACGAAAGCCCCTCCCATTTCAGCCGCGAATACAGCCGTGAATTCGGCGATTCACCCCGTTCGGATGTGCTGCGGCAACGGGCCGAGCAACTGGAATCCATCGGCTGACAC
>DKQK01000031.1:27855-36097 GCA_002471665.1 Gammaproteobacteria bacterium UBA7310 | reverse complement strand
AGGGGGAGCACAGGATTTCAGGGGTTTTTCAGCAGGCTCAGTGGGTGCCCTGCATGATGACATGGCTGACCAGCTCAGGGTGATCCCACATGGGCACATGGCCACAGCCGGGCAGCCGCACCCAACGGGTGTGGGCCGGAGCGCGGGTCTTGTCGCGGGTGCCCACCGGGAACACCATATCCAAGTCACCAAAAGCGATGGTGCAGGGTACGCTGATGTCGCCGGCCCGGGTAAAGGGTGGCCGGAAGGCTTCAAAGATCGGCTCGAAATGATGGGAATCGGCAAACATGCGGGCGGATCGAATGGCCTCATGGGCCGGCATTTTCCAGCCCCGCGCCGACACCGCACCGGCCATGATCACGGTACGACCCACCGTGGTTTTCAACAAGCGGTCGGCCACCGCCGGCATGGCCTGATACACCTTGCGCATGGCGCCAAACATGGGCTCGATGTGACCGGGGCCGGTTTCACGCCACAGGCCGGCAGGGGATATACCCACGATACTGCGCGCCAACCCGTCGGCGGCGGCATCCAGAATAATCCGCCCCCCCAAAGAATTACCCACCATATCCACCGGTTCGTCGATACCCATCTTGCGCAGACTCTGCCCCAGGCTTTCCACCATGGCAGCGGAATCCGGTTCACGCCCCTCAATTCCCGGTGTCTTGCCGAATCCGGGGATATCAAACGCGATGACCCGCCGCTGGATGGCCAGGCGGTCCATGACCGGCGCCCAGGCCTCGCTGTTCATGCCAATTCCGTGCAACAGGATTAGGGGACGTCCGTGACCCTTTTCAATGTGATGCCAGATCATGCTTCCCTCGTTATTATTTAAGTCGTTCGATTTAATTGAGGCGGAATCATACCATGAAAGAAAACACTCTGGGATTCGCCTTGCAGACGGAACCCTGCGGCTATTCACTCTGCCGGCGGGTAAGGGTTCGCACCGACATATGCAGTTGATCCGCCACCTGATCCAGCGTGTAGAAGCGGTTTTGCTTGCTGCCTAACACAAGTAGCTTACGAACCCACATTAACTGAACACAGGTTTCATAATAATCAAGAGAGTGGATTGGTTCGTGAGCCCATCGCACTCGTGTCCTGCTTGCTCCATTGCTGGCTTCCATCAGTTTTTCCCGGGTCACTAACCGGCAAATTTCTGTTCCGGAATCCACACCATAGGCACCGCATCCCGGCGCCCACTGAACAAAGATGTCTTAACCACGAAATGGCCAAACCAGCATACAGATTGACCTATTCGCATATTAATCCTGTCTCTTGCAACCGCAGGTTATTGGACGCCACCTCAGAGATTAACTATGTTGAAGGTTCATTTGCGATGCTTGCGTAGGCTTTGTTATGGAACCCATTAACAGCAACAGTTCTACAACGTTGATTCAACCCAAAACCGTTACGGAAAAAGAATCCCGTGACGAGGTTGAGGTTCAGCGCCAAAATGAAACCCAGCGGCCAGCAGCCGAAGATCGTTTCAGCAGCAGCAACCCGGTAAGCGAGCTGCAACTGCAACGCAGCCAAGTAGTGGAGAGCCTGGGGCAGGCGCAACAGGCGGGCCTCGAGGCAGTACAGGGAGACACCGCTTTTCCAGCCTCAGACCAGAGCAATTCGATCTCCAGCCAGGAGCAGGCGGAAGCCGCTGCGGTGCAACTGCAACAGCAACTCAATGAGCAACCTGCCAGCGCACTGGATGCCCAGGCTAATCAGGCTAGTCGCGAAGCTGCCCTGACCCTGTTTCAGTAACCCGGGTTATCTGAACCGGCAGCGTTTCGCTTTACAGATTAATTAGTTGCTATACTTGAGCTAATCAATCTAGTGTGTCGGTGAAATGCCAGAGTTAGACTGGGATCTGCAAAAATACGATCGGCAACTCAAAAAAGGATTTAAATCTCTCTCCTTTACAGGTGAGCTGGAATCAGAGTTCCGCAGTTTTTTTCACGCTCGCAACGTCGTTAAACAGCGCGGTGCGATCATGGTGGGCATCATCCTGCTGTTGCTGCTGATCCCACTGGATATCGCGCACCTTGATGGAGACATCCTCACCTTTTATCTAATCGCCCGAGTCTGGATCACCATCCCCATTCTGGTGGTTGCGCTGTTGTTCACCTTTCGCGAAAACCTGCGCCGTTACTTTTCCGTGTTCAGTTTTTTTATCATTACGTTTATCGGCATAACCACCAACATTCAGGTTGTCTACGGGCTGCAGGCCGGGCTGTTCGCACCCTATGAAGGCGCCATGCTTCTGATCATGGTGGCCTTCTTTCTGGGGGGCATGTATTTCCGCCAGTCTCTGGCCTGCATCATCATTATTGCTCTCAGCTACATGCTGCTCAGCGAAATTTATCTGGTGCCTTACCAGTACAAACTGCACCAGTACTTTTTTATTTTTGCCACCTGCCTCATTGGTGGGGTCAGTGCCTACACACTGGAATATCAGGTGCGGATTTCGTTTCTGCAGCGAGGTGCCCTGAAGTGCCTGGCCAAGACTGATCCATTGACCGGGCTCTTCAACCGCGGCGCCCTCAATCAAAAACTGACGCACTTGACGGAGTATGCCTATCGCGAGCAGAAAACCATTACCCTCATGCTGGTCGACGTGGATTTTTTCAAGTATTTCAATGATCTTTACGGACACCTGAAGGGGGATGACTGCCTGGTAAAAGTGGCAACGGCCCTGGCCAGAAACTGTCAACGGCCACTGGATTTCGCGGGCCGCTACGGGGGCGAGGAATTTCTGCTGATGTGGTTTGACGCGGCACCCAATGAAGCGCGTACCTTTGCCGAAAAAACCAAGCGCAGCATCGACCAGCTCGCCGTACCCCATAACGCCTCTGAAATCAGCGACATTGTGACGATTTCCGGCGGCATGGTAACGGGCGTCCCCACCCGGCCGCACCTGGCAGAAGCCATTCTGCACCAGGCAGACCAAAGCCTGTATCGCGCCAAGGAAAGCGGTCGCAACCGCATCATTATCCAGGATCTGGGAGATGAAAATAATATTGCAGCGCTGGTGAAGTAAGCGCCCGTAACAGAACGTATTACCTAAGTCCATTTTGTTATTATTTGAAACCGGACACGTTTTCCCGGCAGCACCGTCTAAACTGTACAGTATGGCTGCAATCAACTTGCCCATCACACTTGGCAGTACTAGAGAAAGGGTTGTTTTTGAATAAGTTTTTCAACACATCACTGCTGATCCTACTGTGCCTGATCAGTACCTTTGCCCGTTCGGAACAGGCTTTGATGGTGTCGGATCAAACCGACCGCATCAACCTGCTCCCCTATCTGGAATACCTGCCCGATTCCGCTCACACCCTGTCATTTGAAGAAATTCGGCAAACTGCCGACAGCACCTGGCGCCAAGCACCGCGCGACCGGGAAAACCTGAACTTTGGTTACACAGACGATGTGTACTGGTTTCGCTTTCAACTGCAAAACACCACCAACAACAACCAGGAAACCAAAATCGAAGTCGGCTACACTGTGCTGGACTACGTGGATGTCTATATCGAGCACTCGCAACAGGAAACCGTGTTGCTTGAGCTGGGCGATAAACGCCCCTTCCACGACCGCCCCGTGGATCACCGCAACTTTATCATCCCTCTGACCCTGACCGCGGATGCCGCTGCCACCATTTACCTGCGGGTGCAAAGCACCAGTTCCATGCAGGTACCCATCTTCCTGTGGCGCAATGAAAGCCTGCTGCACAACACCCAAAGTGAGATGCTGGGGCTGGGCATTTATTTCGGCACCATGGGTGTCATGGTGCTGTACAACCTGTTTGTGTTTTTCTCGGTACGGGAATCCAACTACCTGTACTACGTCCTGTATGTAGCCAGTATATCCCTGTTTTTTTCCAGTTTGAGCGGCATTTCATTCCAGTACCTCTGGCCCAACAACACCTGGTGGAATGATCAGAGCATTGTCTTCTTCCTCTCCTGCGTGGTGCTGTTCGCCGCCCTGTTCACCATTCGTTTCTTACGCATAGAGGAAACGTTTCCGCGCATTCATCACCTCGGCACCTTGGTGGTGGTGGTCAGTGCCTTCATTACGGCAGGTACACTGCTCTTCGACTATCGCACAATGATTGCCGTGGTCATTGCCTGGGCGGTGATCGGCATCACGCTGGCCATTGGTGTGGGGATGTATCGCTGGGTATCGGGGGATTCTTCGGCCAAGTACTACTGCATCTCCTGGTTCACGTTTTTAATTGGCGGTGTTGTGCTGGCACTCAACAAATTTGATGTCATCCCACGTAACTTTCTGACCGAAAACGCCACCCAGTTCGGTTCCGGTATGGAAGTCATCCTGCTCTCCTTTGCCCTGGCGGACCGCCTCAACATCGAAAAACGACGGCGTTTTGAAGCACAATTGCATGCCCTTGAGAATGAGCGTGTTGCACGACTGGCACAAGCCGAAGCGCTGCAACAGGAAAAGAACGCACGCAAGGCACAGGAGCAGGCTCTCAGGCACGAACGGGAGGCCAGAGAAGCCCAAGCCGCGGCGTTGACGGTACAGCGTCAGGCCACCGAGACACTGGAGCATAAAGTCCGCGAACGCACCCATGAACTGGAAATTGCCAATCAGCGGTTGGAAGAGCTGACCTACACCGATGGTTTAACCGGTATCCGCAACCGGCGTTATCTGAACCGAGCCCTGGAACGGGAGTTCTCACGGGCCCGCCGGGAAAAGGTGCCGGTTGCGGCCCTGCTCATCGACATTGATCACTTCAAGCAGTTCAACGATACCCACGGCCATCTAGTGGGGGATGATTGCCTGCGGGAAGTTGCCCAAACCATCGGTCAGTGCGCGCTGCGTGACAACGACGTGGTGGCCCGTTACGGCGGCGAGGAGTTCTGCGTGCTGCTGCCTAACACCGACCAAACCGGGGCCTTGCAGGTGGCGGAACAGGTCTGCGAGGCCATTCGTGCCATTGAGTTTGACGTTGCGGGACAGCAAGTGATGGTCACCGCCAGCATCGGGGTCAGTGCCTGCATTCCGGAGCGACATCACGATGTGGACAAGTTCATTACCGCAGCCGACAACGCACTGTATAAATCCAAAGCCAATGGCCGCAATCAGGTCAATTTCGAGCTGCCGGATTTCACCCAAAACCTGAACCGCGATAACGGTTAAGTTGACCCACAACCGGGATCGTGCTTAACTGGAGCCAAGAAATGAATACAGGTTCATATCATGGTGTACCGCGCAACCGAATTCACCGAAAACCGCAAAGCCCAAACCCGGGAACGGCTATTGAAGGAATCCAAAAAGCTGGTCTCACAGGCAGGGTTTCGCGGGCTATCCATTGCCGAGGCGGCCCGCTGCAGCGCCATCGCAACCGGCACGGTATACCGCTATTTTCCTTCAAAATCAGAGCTTTGCGTAGCAGTTTTTGAACAGGCCACACAGCGGGAAATCGATGCTGTCAGCCAGGCGGGCACCACGGCACACTCTGCTACCCAGCGCTTGCGCAGCTCATTGGAATGCTTTATCCAGCGCGCCTTGCAAAACCCCACCCTGGCCTACGCGCTGATTGCCGAACCCGTTGACCCGGAGCTGGAACAGACCCGGCTCATCTATCGGGCGCACTGGGCCGAGAGTTTTTCGACCCTCATCAGGCTGGGCATTGAGCAGGGCGAATTCATTCCGCAACCGGAGACCCTGTGTGCCACCGCTTTGGTGGGTGCCATGGCCGAAACGGTGATCATTCCGTTACAGCAGGCCCGCCATGACGCCAACACCGATACCACGCCATTAACCCAATCCCACTGCCAGCAAATCGTTGCCTTTTGTCTGCGCGCAGTGGTCAAACCGGAGCACATCGTATGAACTCTGCGCACACGCCCATGGCCGAATCCATGCAAGCAGTCACCCATGAAGTGGAGAACCAGCCCCAGCCACTGGAAAACTACAACCCTTACCTGGCCGATGTGGCTTTGCAGGAAGCGGTGCAGCGGGAGGGCGCAGCCCAATCACAGGTGGAGCTCACCGCCTTCGGCCAGCTCACCGGTTCCGCCGAAGTGATCCAATGGGGCTTTCAGGCCAACAAAGTCAAACCGGAGTTCCGCAGCCACGACCGCTATGGCAGGCGAGTGGATCAAATCGAATTTCATCCGGCGTATCACAAGCTGATGGAGACCGCCATCGTCAACGGCATTCACAGCGGCCCCTGGACCGACCAGCGCCCCGGCAAGAACCTGTATCGTGCCGCATTGTTCTATCTGCAATCGCAGGTGGAAGCCGGCCACGGTTGCCCCATTACCATGACCTTCGCCGCCATCCCCACCATCCGCAAGCAACCTTCCCTCGCCCGAATCTGGGAGCCCCTCATCACCAGCCGCAGTTACGATCCGCGCAATGTGCCCGCCCCTGAGAAAAGCGGTGTGACCATTGGCATGGCCATGACAGAAAAACAGGGCGGCTCCGATGTGCGTGCCAACAGCACCCGCGCCTATCCTATTGGGCAGCGGGGCGGTGGCGAAATCTATGAGTTGGTGGGACACAAATATTTTGTGTCGGCACCCATGTGTGACGCATTCCTGGTTCTGGCGCAGGCAGAGGGCGGGATTTCCTGTTTTCTGGTGCCGCGCTGGCGCCCGGACGGCAGCAAAAACCCCCTGCAGATTCAACAACTGAAAAACAAAATGGGTAATGTGTCCAATGCGTCTTCCGAAACGGAGTTGCGAGGCGCCATGGGCTGGCTGGTGGGTGAGGAAGGCCGCGGCGTTGCCAATATTCTCGAGATGGTGGCGTTGACCCGCTTCGACTGCATGATCGGCTCTTCCTCCGGCATGCGCCAGGCCATGAGTCAGATTCTGCACCATTGCAGCCAGCGCAAGGCATTCGGCAAATTACTCACGGATCAGCCCTTGATGCAGAACGTACTGGCGGACCTGGCCATTGAAAGTGAAGCCTCTCTGGCACTCACCATGCGCATGGCCCGCGCACTGGATAATCCGCAGGATGAGCATGAGCAACTGCTGGCCCGCATCGGTACCGCCATCGGCAAATACTGGATCTGCAAACGCGCTCCAGGCCACGCCTATGAAGCCATGGAATGCATCGGTGGCAGCGCCGTCATGGAGGACAGCATCATGCCGCGCCTGTACCGGGAAGCCCCCGTGAATGCGATTTGGGAAGGCAGCGGCAATGTTCAATGCCTGGACATGCTGCGCGCCATGAGCCGTACCCCCGGTTCGCTGGAAGCATTATTCGCTGAGATTGATGAAGCCAGAGGGCTCAACAAAACCTTTGATGGTTTCGTGCATGCCACCAAACAACAGTTTGCTGATCTGACCGATGTTGAATTCCGCGCACGCGCGCTGGTGGAACAGCTGGCACTGTCCCTGCAGGCCAGTGTACTGTTGCGCGCCGACAACGAAACAGTGGCCAACGGGTTCTGCGAAACCCGCCTGCAACAGGGCAGTCATCAGATGTACGGCACCATTCCCCGGGGTGTGGATTGCGAAGCCATTATTCAACGGGCCAAACCGCAGGTATGACTTTATGACAGCCAGCACACTCAGTGCCAGCCAGGTACAGCAGTACCTGGCAGATATCTTTCCGCAGTTTGATGCCAGCATCGTACATCTTGATAAAGAGGGCGCCATCTTGGAACTGGCCACTGATGTACGCCACTTGCGCCCGGGCGGAACCGTATCCGGGCCCACCATGATGGCGCTGGCGGATGCGGCAATGTACGTTGCCATTCTGGGTAATATCGGCAAAGTGGCGCTGGCGGTGACCACCAACCTCAACATCAATTTCTATCGCAAACCCGCCCCGGGAAAACTGCGCGCAGAAGCCCGCATTCTGAAAATGGGTGCGCGTCTGGCAGTGGGCGACGTTCTACTCTACAGCGAAGGAGTTGATCAATCTGTAGCCCACGTCACCATCACCTACTCCATTCCGACGCAGTAACATCACACCGATCTGCATTGGACTTTTTTCCCAAATATCCTTTACTTACAATTATGTTTCGATCAATATCGGGTGTGTTATTGTTTACGGTGCAGTACCGATACGGATACCGAGACATACCAAAACTAACAATCTGGAGATCAATGGATATGAAGAAGCTATTAATCGGCGCAGTACTTTTGGGTTCAACTTCCATCGCCATGGCCGAAGCGCCTGGTGGCCCGGACTGCGGTTGGGGCAACATGCTTTTTGAAGGCCAGAGCGGCCTGGGTCCTCACTTCCTGGCTTCATGGACGAACGGCAC
>DKQK01000031.1:0-27451 GCA_002471665.1 Gammaproteobacteria bacterium UBA7310 | reverse complement strand
GGTGGCCAGTCACTGGTTAACCTGACTCAGGTCATGGATGAGTTTGTGGCTGATGCAGCCAAAGGCGAAGGTGAAGCGATGACTGCCGTTGCCGTGTCCATGGGTATCGCCCCGGAAGATCGCGCGCATTTTGCTGATGCAGTCCACGCCAATTTCTCCAGCATCTTTGTTTCTGCAGACACCACTGCAGAAGATGTACTGAACAACATCGTAAGCGTGATGAAAGCTGACGAGCGTCTGTCCAAGTACGTAGCCTAATCAGGCCTTGCTGCAAAAAGGGGGCCTCGCCCCCTTTTTATTTTCAATAATAATCACAAACTTCTCCCGCCAACATGATTCTTTTGAAGCGCCTTGCCGCAGTATTCTGGCTGCTCTCTTTATTTCTGACTCATCCCTGTTTTGCTGCCACCATCACCACGGATGATCAACAGATCCAGACGCTGGCAGCCAGCCCACAATGGCATCGCCTGCTGCACTATGAACCTGGATTCAGCGGGCACCGCGTCGAAAGCCAGGTGGATGATGCGCGTTTTTTTCTTGCCGCTGATGGCAAACACAATCCTGTAGCAGAATTGAAAGCCACCCTCGCCGCGTTCTATGCAGCGCTCACCGAGCCCGGGGAAGAACAGCTCAACCAGCATGCCATGTGCCGCTTCCCGGCCCGCTGGCAGTTTCTGCATGAGCAACTGAAATTACCGCTGCCCCCCTTAACGCAACAACAATGCCCCGAATTCAATCAATGGATGAACACGCTGAAGCCCCATAGCATCAGCCTGATCTTCGCTTCGTCCTACCTGAACAGCCCTTCGTCCATGTTTGGCCACACCTTTCTGCGGGTAGACCCGGCCAATGTTGAAACCGGCTCCACCTGGCTTTCCTATGCCATCAATTTTGGCGCGGAACTGAATTCAGACGACAACTCCCTCCTCTACGCCTACAAGGGATTATTTGGTGGCTATCCCGGATTTTTCAGTGTCATTCGCTACTACGAGAAGATCAAGGAATACAGCCGCATCGAAAATCGCGACCTGTGGGAATACAATCTGAACCTGACCCCCGCGGAAACCCGCACCATGATCTCTCACTTATGGGAATTGCGGGACGTCATCTTTGACTATTACTTCTTTGATGAAAACTGCTCTTATCGCTTACTGGAGCTACTGGAAGTTGCCCGCCCCGGCACATCCCTGCGTGATGAATTCGGCGCCCGGGCCATACCCATTGATACGGTGCGGGCGGTGATTGACGGAGGCTTTGTGGCGTCGGTAACCTATCGCCCCTCTGTGGCGACCCTGCTGGAGCACGACGTCAACCGGCTCAGTGATGGCCATCAATTGCTGGCCTGGCAGCTGGCCCACCGCAGGATGCAACCGGATGATCCCCGGTTGACCGAACTGGACCCGGCTGCGCGCGCCCGAATCTATTCCGCTGCTTACGAATACCTGCGTTACCTGGAGCTGGAAAATCCCCGCACTCCGGCTATGGCCCAATACAGCCTGGATCTGCTGAAAGCCGTGAGCCGCCTGCCCTTGAAAAAAACCACCCCGCCAACACCCGCGGTGCCACCGGAAGAGGGCCACAAAACATTATTGGTCGGGCTGACCGGCGGCGAACAGGCCGATACCGGATTTGCGGATTTGCGCATGCGACTGAGCTATCACGATCTGGCGGATAACCGCGCCGGCTATCTGGATGGGGCCGCCATCAACATCGGCGAACTGCGGCTGCGTAAACGGGAATCCGATTCCATTCAGATTGAGCAATTGAATGTGGTGGACATCAACTCCCATGCCCCGCGCACGTTGTTTCTAAACCCCATCACCTGGCGGGTAAAAGCCGGCCTGGAGCGAATCTACAGTGACTCGGATGACGATCTGGCCGCACAGGTGCATGGCGGGGCCGGTGTCACCTATGGATTGGGCGATCAGGTGTTGGTGTATGGTATGGCCATGGCACGGCTGGAGTACAATGCATTGTTGGATCACAACTGGGGGCCGGGGCTGGGTGCGTTGGCCGGTAGCCTCATCTATCTGCCCCTGGGCACCCTGCAACTGGAATCCAGTTTCTATCAATACACGGATGGGCTGGAGCGTTATCAGCATCAGCTGATCCAGAATATTCCCATCGGCCGGGATAATGCCGTACGATTATCTGCCTCCCATCAAAAACAAGTGGACACCCGTTTTGATGAATTCAGCCTGGAATTCCGTCACTATTTCTAGAACCCTTTTCTACGGCACGCTGGCTGTCCTGATGGTACTGCTCATGAACGGTTGCACCGGTTACTTTTTCTATCCGATGAAGGAGCTGATCCATTCGCCATCGGATGCGAACATCCGCTACGACGATGTGACCGTGACCACCCGCGATAACGTCGACATCCACGGCTGGCTGCTGCATGCGGACCATCCCAAGGGCATCGTGTTTTTTCTGCATGGCAACGCCGAGAACATCAGCACCCACATTGCCAGTGTCTACTGGTTGCCGGAACAGGGATATGAGGTTCTACTGATGGACTATCGGGGCTATGGACAATCGCAAGGTTCGCCGGCCATACCCGACGTGTTTCTGGATGTAGAGGCCATGTACGGTTGGCTGGAACAGTATGCATCGGAACAACAGCTACCCGTCTATATACTGGGGCAAAGCCTGGGGGCGTCCATCTCCAGTTTTTACTTCAGCCAACTGCCACCGGAGCAACGCATTTACGAAGCGGTGGTACTGGATGCCGTGTTCGCCGGGCACCGCGACATCACCCGGGATGTGCTCAACCGCAATATCATCACCTGGCCGTTGCAGTTCATCGTGCCATTGTTTATGCCCACTGACTACAACCCCAAGGATCACGTGGCCAACTTCAACCCCATCCCGCTACTGTTCATGCACAGCCCCGAGGATCAGGTGGTACCCTATGAGCAGGGCCAAACGGTGTACCAGCGGGCAGCGCAACCCAAGTTCTGGGTCACCAGTCACGGGCCTCATATAGCCACCTTTGGCCATCCCCGTTACCGGCGGATACTGCTCAATTTTCTGGAGAATCCACAACAGGATCCGCAACGGGATCTGGCACCACTGAATGGCCCTAGCCCCACTGACCTCTCACAAACGGATTCGTCTTCTTCTCATAACCAAAAGTAGACATGGGGCCATGGCCGGGGATGAATTCAATGTCGTCCCCCAGACTGAACAGCTTCTCTCGAATGGAACGGATCAAAGTGGCGTGATCACCACCGGGAAAGTCGGTGCGGCCAATGGATCCGTTAAACAACACGTCCCCCACGATGGCCAGCTGGCTCACCGGATCAAAAAACACCACATGGCCCGGGGTGTGCCCGGGGCAATGCAGTACACTGAGGGTACAATTGCCCACCTGCACGGATTCGCCGTCCTGCAGCCAGTGGGTGGGTTCGAATACCCGTGCCGCCGCAAAACCGAACATCTTGCCCTGTTCCGGCAGGCCCTTTATCCAGTAATCATCCCCCTGATGAGGGCCGATAATGGGTAAGGAATGCTCATCCGCCAGATCCGCGGTACCACCGGCGTGGTCAATGTGAGCGTGCGTGAGCAGAATCTTATCCAGCTCCACCCCTTCCTGCTGCACTGCGGCGTCAATCCGGTCCAGATCGCCGCCGGGGTCCACCACCGCGCCTTGCATGGTTTCATCACACCAGATCAGGGAACAGTTCTGTTCAAACGGGGTCACAGGAATAATTCTATATTTCAACATGCTAGACTCTCTTTAACCGGTCAGGCTGATGGGAAATTTCCTACATAAATCAGCAATAAGACCCGTATCATACCACTGCCGGGCCACGCCATCGATTGCACGGCCACTTTTGACGATGAGGACCACCATGCTGAATGTCGCCTTGCCGCGGATTTCCTGCTCCGCCATCACGCTAGCCACCATCACCCTGCTCGCCAGCCTGTCGACCGGGGGCTGTGTCACGGAGGAGCCGGTGAGCAAGATCAATCCCGTACTGCGGCAAGCGTCCGTGGTCTCCACCAGCAACCCGGAATTCCAGCCCAAGCCCGGCGATACCGTGGCCTGGCGCGACAGTATTACCGTGCATGCACCGGAGGGGGTGCCGGTACCACAACAGATGGTGGATGATCTCAAAGCCAAGATCGACAGCCAGCTGGTGGCCAAAGGCTATGCCTTTACTCACCCGGGCCAACAACCGGATTACCTGATTCACGGCCTGATCGTGTTGGGTAACGAATTGAATGAACAACAATTGCGGGATGTGCTGGGCTTTGAACCGGGCCTGGTGGCACGCAACCAGAACTACGAAAAAGGCAGTCTGCTGCTGATGCTGGTGGACCCCAACAGTTTCAGCACCAACTGGCGGGCGGTGGTGCAGGTGTTTACCTCCCAGGAGCTTAGCGCTGAACAGCAGGAGCAACGTTTCCAATACATTGTGCGCAGCCTGCTGCGCCCACTGCCTGACTTGAAAGGTTAACGGGCATGACTCAGTCCACCTTTGCGGGCCACGCCTTTCACGAGCGCTTCAAGAACGGCAAGGCCTCCGGTAACATCACGCTGACCGACGCCCACATACAGTTCCACAATGAACAGGGCAACGTACGCTTCAGCCTGCGCGGGGCGCAATTCAAACTGGGGGGAGCCAGCGACCGCCTGCTGTTTATCAGCCACCCCAGCCATGGGGACTGGAACCTGTACACATCGGATCTCAGCATCCTTAAACACCCGGCGCTGCAAAATGACCCGCAGGTGCAGCAGCAGGTAAAAAAGGCCCGCAACACCAAACGGCTGGCCTGGGGAATTTTCGGCTCCGTCGGCGCCCTGCTGGTTGCCGTTCCCCTGTGCATTATACTGTTCATGGACAGCATTACCGGTGTGCTGGCCCCCCATATTCCAGCGGAATGGGAAACCTCCCTGGGGGAAACCGTGTTTGAACAGTACACCCTGGGGCAGGAATTCTTGGAGCAGGAGGACACCGACCAGCTGCTTACGCCCCTGGTGCAACCGCTGCTGGACAATATTGAAACGGATCGCTACCAGTACCGTTTTCATATCAGCCGCGATGAACAGGTTAACGCCTTTGCGCTGCCGGGCGGCTACATAGTAATCAATAGCGGACTGATACTGAAAGCGGATTCCGCCGCAGAAATGCTCGGCGTGGTGGCCCACGAAATTGCCCATGTTACCGAGCAGCACAGTGTGCGTAATATCATGGGCACCGCCGGTGTGTATCTCACCGTCAACGCCATGCTGGGGGATATGAGTGGGCTGATGGCCGTGGTGGCCGACGCCGCCCCCTTTCTGATCAATCAAAGCTATTCCCGTGGCTTCGAATCCGATGCCGATGAGAAAGGCCTGGCACTGCTGCACCGGGCCGCCATCAACCCCGTGGGGCTGGTTACCTTTTTTGAAAAGCTGCGGGCATTGGAGCAGGAAAAAATGCAGGAGATAGCCGGTGAAGACAACTCGGAAACGGTGGAGTCTACGTTACAGTTTCTCAGCACCCATCCGGCCACGGATGAGCGCATCGAGAATTTGCGCCAGCGCATAGACGCTCTGCCCCATCAGCGGGAGCGGGATCTGCAAAACGAATTTGATGCACTAAAGGAACGGGTCAAACTGTTCGTTGCCGAAGAGGACCAAACATAATCATGAAAACGGAAATCAAGGGCCAGCCGGCCTTCTCTTATATCGACGTGGAACTGAAGCCCGGCGAGTCCATCACCACGGAATCCGACGCCATGTCCAGCATGGACGCTGATCTGGAACTGCGCTCACGCTTCAACGGTGGGTTCCTGGTGGGCCTAATGCGCAAGTTTCTGGGTGGCGAAACCCTGTTTATCAACGATTTCAGCAATCAAACAGACGGCACCCGCCGCATGACCATTGTCCAACCCACCCCGGGGGAGGTCCGTGAACTGACGCTGAATGACGAGACCCTCTACATGCAGCCCGGAGCGTTTCTGGCCTGCACTGAAGGTGTCAAAGTGGGGGTTAAATTTGCCGGTTTCATTTCCTGGATTGCCCGCGAAGGCTTGTTTCGCATCGCCGTGAGCGGCAAGGGCAAAGTCTGGTACGGTGCCTTTGGCGCACTTTTGGACCGGGAAGTGGACGGCGAATACATTGTCGACACCAGCCACCTGGTGGCCTATGAGCCCGGCATCAAATTGAAACTGCAACTGGCCGGCGGCATTTTCTCCAGCCTGTTTGGCGGCGAAGGCCTGGTCACCCGTGTGGTGGGCAAGGGCAAGATTGTGATTCAATCCCGCAGCATCGCCGGCATTACCAGCTGGATCAACCCGCGCTTGCCATAAGGAGCACAACCATGGACATTGAACTGGTGAACCGCCCCGGTAACACGGCGGCCAAAGTGGTGTTGCAACCCGGGGAAATCTGCACCGCCGAATCCGGCGCCATGATTGCCATGAGCGGCAACATGGACATCACCACCACCACGCACAAGAAAAAGAGCGGCGGTCTGATGAAAGCCATCAAGCGCATGGTGGCTGGCGAATCCCTGTTCCTCAATCACTTTGAACCCAAAAACGGCCCCGGTGAAGTGTGGCTGGGCACCGCCCTGGCCGGCGACATGGAAGTAATGGAGCTGGATCAGGACAGTTTGATCGTGCAAGGCAGTTCGTTTTTGGCCTGCGAGCATGACGTGGACATCGATCTGGGCTGGCAGGGCTTCAAATCCGTGTTCTCCGGCGAGAGCGTGTTCTGGGTCAACCTGAAAGGAAAAGGCAAAGTGGTGGTTTCCTCGTTCGGCGCCATCTACCCGGTACAGGTCAACGGGGAATACATCGTTGACACCGGACACATCGTCGCCTTCAACGAGACCCTGAATTTCAGTATCACCAAGGCCGGCTCCAGCTGGTTTCACTCCATGCTCGGCGGCGAAGGCCTGGTGTGCAAATTCAGTGGCCAGGGTACCGTCTGGTGCCAATCCCATAACCCCATCAGTTTCGGTCAGGCCCTTACCACCGGCCTGCGCCCACGACGCGTATAGGAGGCATTATGAGCACGTACAACGTCAATGTGACCGGTGAAATCAGCCCCTACGCGCAGCGGGAAACCGTAATTCAAGCATTTGCTAAAATGGCCAATATTGATGAGCAAAAAGCCAACGCCATTTTCGACAAGGGTAATGTCACCATTAAAAAAGGGGTGGATGAACAAACCGCCGCCAAATTCCAAAAAGCGCTGGAGCAGATTGGCGCCATTGCCGTCATTGATCCGCCCCTGCCCGGCAGCGAGAGCCCGCTCAGTTTCGATGAGCCGGAACCGGTCAGTGACAGCGGACCGGCTGCCCAGGGCTCCCCGCCGTCCACTTCCCCTCAGCTGGAAACCCAGGCGCCGGACCCCCGCGGCTACCAGTTCAGCATTGAAGGCCGGCCGGACTACGCGTTTCTGACGGTGAGCATACCAGCCAACGAAACCCTCAAAGTGGAAGCGTCCTCCATGGCCACCATGGATACCCACGTCAAAATGAAAACCAAACTGCGGGGTGGATTCAGCCGTTTCCTCAGCGGCGAATCCATTTTTATCAATGAGTTCACCGCCGAAGGGGGTCCGGCGGAAATCGGCATCGCCCCCGGGTCACCCGGCGACATGACGCACCTGTACCTGGACAACAACATCGTCTACCTGCAGAACTCGGCCTTTGTAGCCTCCACCATGGGCGTTGAAATCGAAACCAAATGGCAGGGTTTTACCAAGGGTTTTTTCTCCGGCGAGAATCTGTTTCTGATCCGGGCCAGCGGTCAGGGTGACCTCTGGTTCAACACCTACGGCGCACTGATCGAGATTGATGTGGAAGACGACTACGTGGTGGATACCGGCAACATTGTTGCCTTCACCGACGGCCTCGATTACAGCATCAGCAAAGTGGGGGGCTACAAATCCCTGTTCTTCTCCGGTGAGGGTTTTGTCTGCCGGTTCAAGGGTAAGGGTAAGGTCTGGATACAAACCCGCGGGGTCTCTGCCTTCTCCTGGTGGGCCCACTGGTACCGCCCGGTGGAGAAATCAAACGGCTGACGGCAGCGCCTTACATCAAAATTTTTTAGTCACCACGAATCAGGTTTTTTGATACACATCCCGGGGGGCAGCGTCCAAAATGAGACCAACACTGTACCCCGGGAGCTTTCCAGTGACGTTCAAACTTTCCGCCACAGCGATGCTGGCCGCAATGGCCATGCTGTTCAATGTGAATATCGCCTGCGCCAACGAAGACTATGTTGAAGAACAGTACGTTGAAGAACCCTATCAGGACAGCTACGTGCAAGAGGAAGAATACGGCGAAGCAACCTACCAGGAAGAACCCTATGAGCAGACCTATCAGGAGCCGGCTTACGAGGAACCCGCCTACGAAGAGCCGCAAATGGACAGTTATCAGGCAACCCAGGTAAAAGAAGTGCGCAGCCAGTGTGAGCAGTGGGCGCGGGAGTCCGGCATGGAAGGGGAAGACAAAACCGTATTCGTAGACGATTGCGTCTACAGCCAAACCGGTTTCTGAGCCATAACTTTATTCAAATTCCGTTAATCTCATATCAAATATTTTTTGCTGTCCACCGGGCGCGGCGGTGTTTTCTAATGCGCATGTTCGCAGCGGCTGAATCCGCCTGCGCCCCATTGACCGGATTTATCAAATGTTGATTGAGGTTAGCCATGAGCCAATCGGCCACTACTGACTGGGATGACGATATCTTCGAAGACGACAGCGTGGAAGACACCACGCTGGATGATGTGCAGCTGACACGCAAGCAGAAACTGGATATCCGCCGCAAACTGGAAGACCGTATGGAAATGAAACGCCTGCGCTCACAGATAGACGACCTGGATATGTCCTGGCTGGACTAGGTGTCCGCAACGACCCGGTCAGACCGCTAGCGGCTGCAACAGATGCACCACCTCCTCCACAATAGCCTTGCGATCACTGGAGGTCCGATACACCGCATACAGGGGGCGTGAAAACGTCGGCGCGCCCTGCACCTGATATAAGGGCCGCTGGTACTCAAGCTCCAGCACGCTGTGAGGCAGGTAGGCGGCACCCTGCTCATGCTGCAGGTAATCCAGGGCAATGGCCCCCATGTTGGTATGCAGCACCGGTTTGGGCAGATCGCCAAAGCGCTTGGCGTGAAACATCTCAAACGACACCCCCCAATCCACATACACATAACCGGACTGAAACGCGGTTTTGTGATTGCGGTCAGGCTCGTTGCTCACCAACACCAGCTTCACCTGACCGATTTTTTCGGCCTGAAAATCCGCCAGCGTTGTCGGTTCCAGCAGAAACGCCACATCCAGGGTACGCTCCACCAACATCCGGGTTAACAGATCCGAGGGGTGGGAAATAGCGCGCAGCGCCGTTTTCGGCAGCAGCTGAAACAGTTTGGACAACTGCTGGTGCAAACCAAAACTCCACAGGCTGTGGGTGGTGCCCACATTAACCTGCAGGCCCTGATCACTTTTTAACGCCACATCCTGCAACGCCCGCGACCAGGACAGCAACATGGTTTCCGCGTGGGGCAGCAGGCGCTCCCCCTCCAGAGTCAACTGTATGTTGTTGCGTGTGCGGAGAAACAATTCCACCCCCAGAATCTGCTCCAGTTGCCGCACCCGGGCACTGACCGCGGCCGGTGTCAGATACAGATTGTCGGCGGCACGGCCAAAATGGCGGGTTTTGTTTACTTCCAGAAACGTCTTGAGAAGATCAATATCCATACTGCTCAGGGTTCAAGTGAGAGACCCCGGCAGCTTAGGGCATTGCTCAATTGGAAATCAAGCACGGCCGCCAAGGACTGTGGTACTGTATGCCCCCTTCTGCCTCACGCCGACACAAGGAGTCTGTATCATGGCATTGACCGTCCGCCCCCTGGTACTGGAAGGCTACGGAGTGCGCCTGGAACCCCTGACCGCTGAACACGCTGCGGCGCTCTACAGCATTGGTCAGCAGGTTGAGGACTGGCGCTATATGCCGCGTAGCGAATTCACTTCATTGGCCGACACCCGATGCTGGCTGGAGGAAGCGCAGGCACTGGCGGAGCTGGGCGAACAGATTGGTTTTGCCATTCGGGATCAGGTCAGTGGGTGCCTTGCAGGCAGTACCCGACTGCTTAACATTCGCCCCGCCCATCGCAGCCTGGAGATCGGCTACACCTGGCTGGGGCGGGATTTTCAACGCAGCCATGTCAATACCGCCGCCAAATTCTGCCTGCTGCGCCATGCCTTTGACAGCCTGCAGGCACTGCGGGTGGAGCTGAAGTGCGACCGCCGCAATGAACGCTCGCAGCGGGCCATTGCCCGCCTGGGTGCCACACGGGAAGGGGTGTTCCGTAAACACATGGTGGTGCGGGAGGGCTATGTTCGGGATTCGGTGTATTTCAGCATCATTGATGATGACTGGCCTCCGATCGCACAGCGCTTGCAGCGCAGCCTGCAGCAACAATCCACCCGCGGCAGATAACCCCAATGAAAATCGATAAAACCCTGCTCTCCGACCTGTTACTGCTGCTGGTGACCCTGCTGGCGGCAGGGGGCTGGATTTTTTCCAAGGAGGCCCTGCAGGGGGTGGCGCCGCTGTCATTTCTGGGTATTCGTTTTTTGTTGGCGGGCCTGTTGCTGGGTGCCCTGTGTCTGCCCCAACTCACCCGCATGAGCCGGCCCCAGTGGCGCCTGTCGCTGGCTATGGGGCTGTTGTTCGCCGTGGCCCTGATGTGCTGGATCAACGGCCTGTTCCAGAGTGATCACGTGGGGGAAGGCGCATTCATTACCAGTCTGGGTGTGGTCCTGGTACCGGTGGTGGCCACTCTGATATTTCGTGACACACCGGAAGGCAGTACCTGGCTGGCACTGCCGGTGGCGGTGTCGGGCCTGGCCTGCCTGTCACTTAACAACGGTTTCCGCTTTGAGCAGGCCCAGGTGCTGTTTATGGTGGCCGCTGTCATGTTTGCCGTACACTTTAACCTGATCAGCCGGGCCCTGGTGAACATTCCCGCCTTTGCCCTTACCGCCATACAGCTGACCACCGTGGGGCTGGTGGCACTCTGTGTTGCCATGCTGCGGGAACCCTGGCCCCCCCTGATCGACACGCACACCTGGGGCTGGATTCTGGCCAGCGTGCTGTTGGCCAGCTCCGCCCGCTTTCTGATCCAGGCCTATGCCCAGTCCATGGCCAGCGCCAGCCACGCCGCGGTGATCATGGTGCTGGAGCCCTTATGGGCATCCCTGTTGGCGGTATTCTGGTTTGCGGAAACCATGACGCTCCAGCAACTCATCGGCTGCTCATTGATTTTTCTGGCGCTGCTCATCAACCGTTGGCGCGCCCTGCAACAACTTCTAAAATCCGTGTTTTGAAAACCACGCTCAATCAAGAGGTGTGAACCATCATGCAAGAAAAAATTATCGACATTGAAACCCGCATGGCATTTCAGGATGATACCATTCAGGAATTGAGCGACATCATCTACCGCCAGCAGCAACAGATCGACAAGCTGGAAAAAACCGTGCAGCTTTTATTGGGCAAAGTGCAGGATCTAATGCAATCGCAACCCGGTGCAGAGGTCGATGAAAAACCGCCCCACTATTAAGCTGAACCAAGATTAATAAGCTGAAGCAAGATAAAGTTGAACCCCATCAGGGAATGATTATGAAGCAAAAAACTCCAAGCGCCGTTCTGGCCGCGTTGTGGATCAGTGCAGCCGCCGTGCTGGGCTTGAGCGCCTGTGCCACCCAACCCACCCAAGAGTCCGACATCACATTGTACGTGTTCCACTGCGGTAATATCGAATCACGGGATGTGTCCCTGTTTTCCCCCGGCGTCAACCAGGGGCAGAGCAAACAACTGACCAACAGCTGTTACCTGATTCGTCATCCACAGGGGGATCTGTTCTGGGACACCGGCCTGCCCGATCATTTCGGCCCCGACGGTGTCGAGTTTATGGACGGCGCCTTTCACATGAGCGTGACCGAGCCGTTGCAGGATCAGTTAAAGTCCATCGGCGTCACACCCGAAGAAATCGAATGGCTGGGCATATCCCACTTTCACTCGGACCACACGGGCAACGCCAACTGGTTTTCCAACGCCACCCTGTTGATCCAGGAGGCGGAGTTCACCGCAGCCTTTGGCGACAACGCCCACCAATACGGTTTCGATCCGGACAGCTACAGCGGATTCAACGCAAACAACAGCAAACGCCTGCAGGGTGATTACGATGTATTCGGCGATGGCCGTGTCGTTATCAAAAGCACGCCGGGGCACACCCCGGGCCATCAGTTACTGTATCTGGATCTGCCCCAAAGCGGGCGCATTATTCTGTCCGGGGATCTGTACCACTTCACCAGCAACCGCGAACAGCGCCGCGTTCCGGCCTTTAACTTCGACAAGCAACAGACACTGCACAGCATGGAGCAAATCGAACAACTGGTACAAAGCAGTGGTGCGCAACTGTGGATACAGCACGACAAAGAACAAAATGCCGACATCAAACATGCACCTGAGTTCTATCGATAACCGACACTATCGGTAGCCCACATTCAGGTACGATTACTTTATAAGATCAGGGGATAACATGAGCGCCAAAATTCAGGTGGGGCCATTACTGGGCCTGGAATCCGACGCGTTATACACCATCTGCTTCAGCACCGATAAATCGGTAACCGAAGCCCAGGTAAACCTCAATGGACACAGCCGCGCCGCCAGTAAAGTGGGCGAGACCGGCAGCAGTTTTTTCTGGCGGGCGGAACACACCGAAGCGCCTCACAGCAGCGCCAAGCTGGTACGCTATCATGTTAACTTGAACGGCGATCAGGCCGTTAACGCCCAAGGTCAACATGACTGGACCTTTTACGTGCCGGCCGCCGATGAAAAACCCCGATTTGCCTACGCTTCCTGTAATGGTTTTTCCAGTGCGGACCTGGTCAACAAAACCGATACCCCCTACGCATTGTGGGAGCGCCTGAAACGTTGCCATCAGGAGGAACCCTATTCCCTGCTGCTGATGGGCGGGGATCAACTCTATGCCGACGAAATGTGGGGCAGCGTGCCCAGCCTGAAAACCTGGGGCAAACTGTCCCGAAGCAAGAAAACATCAAAGCGCACCACCTTTACCAAAACCATGGCACAGCAGGTTGAACGCTTCTACGACGATCTGTACCGCTCCCGCTGGAGCGATCCGGATATGGCGGAAGTGTTCGCCAGCATACCCAGCGTCATGATGTGGGATGATCACGACATTTTTGACGGCTGGGGCAGCTACCCCGACGACCTGCAGAACTGTCATGTATTCCAGGGTATTTTCAGCATCGCCAAACACTATTTTGAACTGTTCCAGATTCGCTCCCAGCAGAACAAAAGCCTGCTCAACATCGCCGCCGGCCACTATGCGCTGGGCTTCGAGTTTCGTGGTTATCACATTGTGGCCATGGACAACCGGGGTGAACGTACCCTGGAACAGGTAATGAGCAAACAGCAGTGGGCTGACCTGATTGATTACCTGAACACCCGCGCCACCGACGGCCATCTATTGCTGCTGTCTGCAGTGCCCGTGGTGTACCGTGATTTTTCTTTCAGTGAATCCGTGCTCGACGTTACCCCCTGGGAAGAAGAACTCACCGATGACCTGAAAGACCATTGGCGCGCCAAGGAACACCAGGGTGAACGGGCCCGCCTGATCATGCGCCTGCTGGCCAACCATGAAAAACGCGGCGGCAAGACGGTGATTCTATCGGGCGACGTGCACATCGGATGCCTGGGGGTGATCAATGACCGCCGTGGTAACGGGCAACGCATTCATCAGATTGTGTCCTCCGGCATCGTACACCCGGCCCCCAGCCGCATCGCCTGGCTCGGCATCATGGCGGTAACCAATGATTGCAAGGAGTACATGAACGAAGATCACAGCATTGAGATCTCCATGCTGCAGCCTTATCATTCCGACAAGTATCTGCGCAGTCGCAACTTTGTCGACCTGCAGGAAGGCGATGACAAAAAATTGTGGGCACGCTGGATCTGTGAATCCAAAGATAAACCAATCTATCCTTTAGCCTGATCCTGAAGCGGAGCATCCCCTATGCTGGAATATGTCGCCCTGGCCATACTGCTGTTCGTGGCGGTGGTGTTGTTCTATGGCATTATTGCCATTCACGACATTCCCTATGAAATCGCCAAACACCGCCACCATCCGCATCAGGATGCCATTCACGTGGCAGGTTGGATCAGCCTGCTGACGTTACACGTGATCTGGCCTTTTCTCTGGATCTGGGCCACGCTGTATCGCTCGGATCGAGGCTGGGGGTTTCAGGATGGACGTGACAGCCGGCAGCACATAGAAGCCCTGGAGCAGCAACTGGCACAGCTAAACCAGCGCCTGCTGCAACTGGAACAGCCACCACAGGAAAGCACCACCCCGGAAACAGGAGTACGCGACTGATGGAAATGCTGCTGATCCTTACCTATGGTGCCATCTGCCTGTTTATCTTCAAAGTGTTCAGGGTGCCCGTCAACAAATGGACCGTACCCAGCGCCGTGCTGGGTGGGGTGGTCATCATCGGCACCCTGGTTACCGCCATGAATTACAATCACCCCTACTCAGAGCGGGTGCGCAAGTACGTGGCCACCACCCCCATCGTTCCCACTGTCTCCGGCCGGGTGACGGACGTTACCGTCCGCGCCAACACCCCGGTGCAAAAGGGCGACGTATTGTTTCGCATCGATGACGTGCAGTACAGGGCGAAAGTGGAATCCATCACCGCCGAACTGACATCCGCCCGGGAAGATCTGGCACGGGCCACACAACTGGCCAAGAGCGGTGCCGGTCCGCGCCGCAATCAGGATCTGGCTCAAGCCAAAGTGGACGACCTGACCGCCCAACTGCTGGCGGCGCAGGATAACCTGGATGAAACCGTGGTGCGGGCCCCCACCAATGGCTATGTTACCCAACTTTTTCTGCATCCCGGCATGATGGCAGTCAGCCTGCCACTGCGGCCAGTGATGGTGTTTGTTCACCACGAGGAGGACATCTTCGCCGGCTGGTTTCGCCAGAACAGTCTGCTCAGACTGCAGGCGAATGAAGAAGCGGAAATCGCGTTTGACGGTATTCCCGGCCAGGTCTTCAGTGGCAAGGTCCTCAGTGTACTGCCGGTGACAGCAGAAGGTCAGATACAGCCCAGTGGCAATCTCATGACGGACAACAACCAGGCAGGGCGCATTCCGGTTCAGATTCAGATCACCGATCCGGCCTTCGACGCCTATCGTCATATGGTACCCGGCGGTGCATTCGGTCAGGCGGCCATCTACAGTGAGCACGCCCACCATGTGGCGATCATGCGCAAGATATTACTGCGCATGTCTGCCTGGATGAACTATCTGTTCCCGTTCCACTAATCCCGCTCAACAGACCGGCGGGATGCTTTGCCGTCCTGCCGGTCTGCATTCCATCACCCCGCCTGACCCACCGCTGTTTTCCGCTGTTCGATCCCGCTGTTCTGCGCTATAAAAAATGTTCCCAGGATAGGGAAATCACCACCCACAACAAGGATTACATTATGAGCAGACTACGCATCCCAGGCGTCATTGGTGCGCTTGCACTCACCCTGGCCAGCCTGAATTTTACCGGCTGCTTTCAGCAACAATTGATCGCGTTTGACGACGACGGCGTATTGCAAGCCACCATTCGTCGTACCGACTACGGTGTCCCGCACATCCAGGCGGATAATCTGGAGAGCCTGTCCTTTGGCATCGGCTACGCGTTTTCAGAGGACAACGCCTGCATGCTGCTGGACATAGTGGCCCGCTACAACAGCCGCCGCTCACAATTTTACGGCCCTGATAAAATTCCGGGGTCCGGCGACAGCGCCAACCTGATTTCCGACTTCAGCTATCTGGCACTGGGCATTCGCCAGCAGGCGGAACAGGGCTATGCCGGCTTGACTGACAACACCAAAGCCATGCTGCTGGGCTACAGCCGCGGATTCAATCATTACCTGGCCAAAACCGGCCGGGACCAGCTGGATCCCAATTGTGCCGGTCAACCCTGGGTACAACCCATCGATGAGATCGATATGCTCACCGCGCTGCTGGGCACGGCCCTGTTACCGGGTTCCGGTAACTTCCTGGCACCGATTTTTCTGGCCGCACCACCGGACACCAGCTATCTGCCCACCCCGCTGGCAGACAACAGCAAACCGCAACCGGGATTACCGCTAAGCCACAACATCAGGCTGCCGCAGCTACCCCGCTCCCATCCCCAGGCGCTGGGCTCCAACGCCTGGGCGATTGGCAAAGAACTGAGCGCCAACGGCAAAGGATTACTGATGGCCAATCCCCACTTTCCCCACACCGGTATCCTGCGTTTCTGGCAGTTTCACTCCACCATCGCGGGGGTATTGGATGTGATGGGCGCCTCCCTCTACGGCACACCGGGCGTGGTCAACGTGGGCTTTAACCAGCACCTGGCCTGGTCCCATACCTATTCCACTGCCGAACATTTTATCGTCTACCAGCTTATGCTTGACCCCGACGACAGCAGCGGGCTGACCTATCTGGTGGACGGAGCACCCCGCACCATGACCGAAAAAACCCTGACCCTGGACGTAGCCGTCGCGCCTGGCACGGTTCTGCCCTTTTCCAAAAAAGTGTATTACAGTGACTTTGGCCCCATGCTTGTGGTTCCGGACGTACTGCCCTGGGGTACCGATGAGCAATCCCGTTACGTGGCCTACAGCATCAAGGACGTGAACCAACGGAACTTCGATATTGTGGATCACTGGCTGGCCATGAACCTGGCTCACAACATGGACCAGTTCAAGCAAAGCTTCCGCCAATACGACGGTGTACTGTTCAACAACACGCTGGCCGTAGATCAGCAGGGCAATACCTTCTACATCGACGACTCCACCGTACCCAATCTGACCCCCACTGCCGAACAGGCGCTGCGCAGCGATCCCATTTTAGTCCAGACCCGTGAATCCATCGGCTTCAGCATCCTGCCCGGCACTTCGGCGGTTTTTGATTTTGACGGCCCGGTTCCCTATGAACAGGCGCCCAAGCTGGAGCGCACCGACTTTGTACAAAACTCCAACGACAGCTATTGGCTTACCAATCCCGCATCCCCACTGACTGACTATTCCATTCTCTACGGCGCAACCCATACCGAACAAACCCTGCGTTCCCGCATGGCACACAGTCTGCTCAGCGACAGCGCCGGCCAGGATGGCCGTTTTGACCTGGATGATCTGGAACAGATGTTGTTCAGCGAGCGGGCTTTCCTGGCGGAAGCCGTACTGGACGACCTGTTGGAGTTGTGCCGCATTCAGGGTCATGAGCCGGTTGCGGTAGAGATCCCCATACCCGGGACGTCAACGGCGACAGCATCAACACAGACGCTGGCCGTCAACATTGCACCGGCCTGTCACGGGTTGGCATCCTGGGATGGCCGCTATGGAAAAAACAGCCGCGGTGCCCATGTCTTTCGCGAATTCGCCCAACAGTTTGCCACCGATCCCCAGTGGTTAGCCCCCTTTGATCCCACCGATCCGATCAACACGCCCAACACCCTGGCCAGCAACGATGTGGTGTTACAGCACCTGGCCAGAGCCGTATTGGTATTGCAGGAAACCGGGGTGGCGCTGGATGCCCGCCTGGGGGAGGTTCAGTTTGTGGAATACTCGAATCTGGATGGCACCCCCAGTGGTGAAAAGCTGCCCTGGGAGGGTGCCAATAACGTGGAAGGTGGTTTTAACGTGTTTCGTTCCATCGCCGATGACAGCTCCTTAATCCCCCGTCATGTTTATCCCCCTATCCCCGGCAGCCAGATCAGTGCCGAAGGCCAGGGTTACCAGATATCGCAGGGCTCCAGTTGGATCATGTTTGTCAGTTTCACCCAACAGGGGCCGCAAGCACGGGGCCTGATGACCTACTCTCAATCCATCGATCCCACTTCTGTACATCGTGACGACCAAACCCGGCTCTATTCACATCAACCGGCGTTGCGCCCCCTGCACTTTACAGAAAAAGACATCCGGGCCAACACCCTCTCGGAAACAAGACTGAATTTGGATGTGAGCCAGCCCTAGCGCATGCACACCAGAGGGTGCGGATCAAACCACGCCCTCACCATCCAGTACCACCCGATTCTTGCCTGCTTCCTTTGCCTGATACATGGCCCGGTCCGCGCGGCGCAACAGCTCGTCTACATCCATGTGCACATCACCCTCATTGCATACCAGGCCGAAGCTGCCGGTTAACCTGAGGTTCTCACCACTCTCCAAACGCACATTGGTGGATTCCAACTGCTGACGACAGCGCTCGGCCAGTTTTCTGGCCCCATCCAAATCGGTGCCGGGGAGAATAATCAAAAACTCCTCGCCACCATAGCGCCCCACCCGATCATTCTGACGCAAACTCTGCTGCAGGGCATCCGCCGCCGCTATTAAGGCGAAATCCCCAGCCTCGTGGCCTTTATCATCATTGATGGATTTAAAGTTATCCAGATCCACCATCAGCAGTGACAACGCCGGCCCTTTCTTGCGACTGCGTTCCTGTTCCTGCTCCAAATGAACCAAAATACTGCGCCGGTTAAACAGGCCGGTTAACGGGTCGGTAATGCTGAGTAAACGAACTCTTTCCTCGCGATCACGCCAGCGGCGCAACACCAGATAGGAAACCAGCACCAGAAACACCAAATGGGGAAAAGTGAATATGTACATCTGGAAGGTGGTATAGGCTGAAGGTGCCACCAGCAGCTGCGGTCCATCACGGTAGATGGGCGCATAGGCCCACCACTGCCAGGCGGCACCAAAAGAGAGAATCAATTGCACCAACGCGGACAGTACCAGCGCCAACACAATGGCGCTACGGTTGAAAAAGATAAAGCCCACCACCGGTGCACCCACCATCACCGCACCCACTGGTAACGACAAGGTACCCACCTGATAGCTGAAATAGCATAACGACAGGCCGAAATACAAGGCAGCGACATACTCATAGGCCACCAGATCACGAGTACTGCGTTGCGCCAGATAGGTGGCCACCACCAGGCCCAAAGACGCAAACACAAAGCCATAGAAATAATCCAGCTCCCCGGCCAGGTAGTCCAGATCAATATGGTCTGCTTCATTACCGGACAGTAACAGGAACTCTGCCCACAACGCGTAATGCAAATAAAGAATTGCAGTAACCGCCCCCAGCAACATGGCTTTGGAGCTGGATTGCCATTCCAGTGGATTGCCGATGCGGCGATTGGCTGCTTTGGTGATTTTTCTTGTAATGTTAATGACTGACATCCGAGCCCCAACTCATTATTCACTCAACAAAAAACCGGATCATATCAGGCAGCAACCACTAATTGATCGCGGCCGGAATCCTTCGCCCGGTACAACGCCAGATCAGCCTGCTTAATCAGGTGCTCCACTGTGACCTCATCGGCTACCGCGACACAACTCATCCCCAAACTCGCGGACAAAGACAAACACTGATTGTTCGGTAATTCCAATACGGTTGCGGCAATAGTGGTACGAATGCGTTCCGCCAACATACGCGCCTGGGTGGCGTCCAAACCGGGCAATACCACCAAAAACTCTTCACCGCCATAGCGCCCCACATGATCATTCTGTCGCACCGCACTGCGCAGTGCCGCAGCCGCAGCAATCAGCGCTCGATCCCCGACATCATGGCCCCAACCGTCATTGATTTTCTTGAAGTGATCCAGATCCACCATAACAACAGACAATGGAAGTTTCAGTGATTCACATTCTGTTTTCTCAATGGATAACAATTCCACAATATGACGACGGTTAATCAGCCCGGTGAGGGAATCTGTGCGACTGAGCGCGACCACCTGTTGCTCCCTGACCCGCCAACGCTGTAACACATAGTATGCCAGCGTGAAAATGAAGAACAGGTGAGGTGACGCCAGAATCGAGTAAGAGATCACCCATATTGCTTCCATCTGACCATCGGCCCGGTACAGGTTCTGCAACAAGGGAGCATAGGGCAACTGCTCCATCAGCGTGGCAGTACTGAGCACCACCACCAGCAACAGGCTGGCAACAAAGGCCGTGGCCACCGCCCACAAATCAAGAAAAATAAACCCCACCACCGGTGTCCCCACCAGCACCACTCCCACCGGCAGCGACATCAATCCGACACAGTAACCGTAATACACATGGGTCAGACCGAAAAAAAGGCAGCCCATGTACTCGATTGCCACGTTATTCCGGTACCGTGGCGGCGTAAAATGCACCAACACCAGTAATGCCGCTGACGTCACCATGAGCAACATAAAATAATAACTGTGTAACGCCGCCTGCTGCTGATCAAACCAGGGCGCCACCAAAGGGTGATACTGGCCAAGCACAATAAACGCGGTGTACAACAGCTGATCGAACAGGTACATCCACAGCAACAGAGCTGTTTTTCTGGATGAACTCCATTCCAGTGGGTTGGCAATGTGGTGTATCAGTTTTTGCTTGATAGTCATTCGCTTCAGCACATTATTAAACCATTCCCGGTAGTCATTGGAACCGGGCTATGTTTACTTTTTAACCTGATTCTATCTGTTATGCAGTTATAAAATGGTGATCTTGTATTGCGATTGGTAAGTTGTGGATTACGAAAAAAACACCAAGAACTTGTGCAAATCCGGAAATATGGTCTACGCAAACGAATTAGGTAAAACGCACCGCCATCAAACCATCACCACCACCTGGTCACGGCCACAGCTCTTGGCTTGGTAAAGTGCCGTATCCGCTTGTTTTATCAGAACATCCACGGAAACCGGATGGGTCGCGCTCACACTGGTCATGCCCAGACTGGCCGACAGCGACAGATGCTGGCCTCCGGGCAGGTCCATCATCACCTCACCGATGGCAACGCGTATCCGTTCTGCCAGGTTCCGGGCTTGCTCGGCCTCCAGGCCGGGTAATATCACCAGGAATTCTTCACCACCGTAGCGCCCCACATGATCGTGCTGGCGCAGGGTATGCTTCAGCGCTCTGGATGCCAGTACCAGCACAGCATCCCCCACCTGATGGCCCCAGGAATCATTGATCAACTTGAAGTGATCCAGATCCACCATCACCACCGACAGCGGTGCGCGTTCCCGTACACTTCTTTTCTGTTCCTGTTCCAGCAGTTCCAGAATGCAACGCCGGTTCACCAGTCCGGTCAGTGAATCCGTCCTGCTGTGGTAATTGGCTTCCTGTTCCCGCACCCGCCAACGCTGCAACACGTAGTAGGTCAGTGCAAATATGATCAACAAGTGAGGTGAGGCAAATACGCAATAGGCCAACAACCAGAACGGCGACAACTGATGGTTCTGCAGATAGAGCTGTTCTGCCAATGGTGCGTAGGGTAATCGCCCCATGTAGGTTAAATAGCTCAACACACTCACCGCCAACAGCGCACTGACAAAAGCCAGCGCCACCGCCCTGCGGTTGAAGAAGATAAAGCCCACCACCGGTGCCCCCACCAGCACCACGCCCACCGGCAGCGACATGAGGCCCACGCAGTACCCGTAGTAAACATGAGTGACACCAAAATACAATGTTGCCAGGTATTCATAAAACAAGTGGTCACTTTTACGCAGCTGCGCCCAACCGGTGATCACGATCAACCCCAGCGACACCAGCTGCAGCCAGATAAAGCGCTGGGTGTGATCCGCAATGGCCACCCGATTGAAATGCTGCTCAAACTCACCCTGACCGGGCAACCAAAGCAACCATGCCATGTAGATCCCCTGTTGAAAAAAGTAGATCCAGATGAGAAAGGCGGCTTTGCGTGTGGAGGTCCATTCCAGCGGATTGCCAATTCGGGTGTAGAGTCGATTACTGATGTCCATTCCAAGATCTAAACATGGCGTTCATTATTATGATGGTGTACTCATAAACAGCGTGAATGTTTACTTTGTACCCTGAATACTGCGCCCATGCAGTTACGAATTGGTGTGCTTGTTTTACAGATGGTAAACGCCGTAGACTGCGTCTAAACCCATTAGTTTGCGCTGGTTTGACCCAGGATAAAGGCGTGAATCTCGGTTTCCTGATACGCGTAGAAGGGATTGTATCGTAAGCGCATCAACTGATTGATGGGTACCTGCAGGATGCCGCGTTCGCCCCGCAACGTGACATTACCCAGCGATTCCGGTTTGCCGTTCACGTGGGGCACATCGCCGTAGACCCGATCCCAGGGTGCAAACGGCAATGCCACATGGGAGAGCGAGTACAATTCATCAGGCCACTGCAGATCGGTGCGCACCAGCTCCACCGCATCCGTTCCGGCCGGTTTGATCATGCGCACCAACTGATCATTGTCCGCCGGCCCGTTGGACAAAATATCCAGGGTAAAAGGTAAGCTCCGGGACAGTGCTTGCTGCGCCACCTGCCTGGCTTCATCAGTGAACAGGAACGCACTGTTGGCCCGCTGATGCACATCGTACAGCACCAGTCTGTGACGGTGGGACGCCAGCTTCATCATCAGCCCATCAATCAGCGCGCTCACCGAGACGGTGGCATCCACCGCTGAACTGAACACCAGAGTAGGCGGAAAATCCCCCAGCCGCCCCTGGTTCTGCAACTGCTCAAGCCGCACCGCAATATCCTGGGTCAGGTCATAGACCTGTTCTGCCGCATTGAGGGGAAAGGAATTGTATTTATAGGGATCGAACTCCGGCTGCACTGCTTGCCAGGCCAGTTTACCCAGGCCGGGGAGGTAAGACAGGCGCCGTTGCCAAGATGCCAGTACCGCCAGCCTGGATACCCCCATGGCCGGCGAGATCAACACCAGCCCCGCCAACTCCGGCAGTGGTTCACCCGCAAGCTGCGCCAGAGCGTACTCAACCGCCAGCGCACCACCATTGGAATAGCCCACCACAAACAAGGGCACATCCGGCCCCACCTGCTGACGCAGATGCCGCGCCGCCAAACGTACGGCAGCCTTGAAATCCTCGACGCTGACCCGGGTTAAGGCAGCGGGCGCCGTACCATGGCCCGGCAGGCGCAGCAAAACCACATGGGATTGGGAGGCGTGCAGGGTTTGCGCCAGCTGCCGCAGGCTGTAAGGGGAATCCGACAAACCATGCAGCAACAATACCGCAGCCCGGGGGTTGGCGACTGAAAATTCCCGACTGCGATTCCAGTTTTCGGTATAAGCAGTGGGGTCCACCGGACTGCCGCGATGAAAACGATGAACATCCGGCAAGGCAGCGGTATCAACCCGATCATAAACCTGCGCCTGCAGCTCCTGGAACAATTGCTGTTCCAGCGTCTGATACTGCTGCAGAGTGCGGAAAGCCCGATGCTGCTGGTGGTTGTACTCGTGCCTGAACTGGGCCTGGTGCCATACATCCAGATCAGGCATGGAATCCACCACGAACAGCAGCACCGCAACGCCGCCTACGAACAAACCCAGCATCCAATGGACAGCGGCCAGTATAACCTGGCGCCACAGGGCGCTCGACAGCGGCGGTTTCATTTCACGCAATGACCAACCCGTTACTGGGCGGCCAACTTGGCAAAGGCGTCAATGACCTCCTGCGGGGCCTGCACCAGCTCGATCAGTACGCCTTCACCTGCAATGGGAAACTCATCGTTGGCTTTGGGATGCAGAAAAGTGATGTCAAAGCCCGCAGCCCCTTTACGAATACCACCGGGCGCAAACCGCACGCCGTTGGCACTGAGCCATTCCACTGCTTTGGGCAGGTCATCGATCCACAATCCCACGTGATTCAACGGCGTGGTGTGCACGGCGGGCTTCTTCTCCGGATCCACCGGCTGCATCAGATCCACTTCCACCTTGAACGGACCCGCCCCCATGGCACAGATGTCTTCATCAACGTTTTCCCGTTCAGAGACAAAGTTACCGGTGATTTCCAGGCCCAACCTGTCCACCCACAGTTTCTTGAGCTGCTCTTTGGAAGGGCCACCGATGGCAATCTGCTGGACACCCAGCACTTTGAAAGGACGTTGCATAGTTGAATTCCCACTGACGTTGATGTCTGTAACCAGACCGGATTTGAAAGTGGCCTATTATACGGGCCTGCGCGGGACATGGAAATGACCGGTTGGCCACAGCGGGAGAACAGGATTCAGCTCATCCACCCCAGCTGTTGCGCCAATCCATAAGATTTCAACGCCCCCAACACCACGGTTGCTAACAGAGGGCCACAGAGTACGAGATTACCAATAATTATTGTCAGCAGGCCCGGCTCTTCGTCCGCCTCTTCATCAGCAGCATCCTCATGCAGTGAATCGGCAGAGGGCTCCTCGTCGCTGCTGGGCCAAAACCACATCAACAGAATCGACACCAACGCCATCACAGTCAGGCCAACATAGAGTTTCTGCAGCAGCGGCGAATTCAGCTCATAGAAATAGAGGGCTAATAATACGGCGGATGTCAGGAACGCCAGATGAAATCCGATGTAGTCAAGGGCCCACTTCATTCCGATTTCCTTGTACGTGATCCAGTAAGCCAAAGCACCACACAGGTAAAGCAGGCCACCCCACCATTCAATTTCAGTCAGCATCGGCCTGCTCCTCATCGTCAAATTCTTTACTCACCTGCGTAACATGGTATAAGGGCAAAATCACTACCAGCAGCACGCTCACCCCCACCCAAAGCCACATGCCTTTGAACAACAATACCGTCACTACACCGAACAGAACCCCTTGAACCACCCCCTTCACCAGTGCCCGAAGCACCAATGCAGACCGCATTACGTCCATCGGATTCTGCCCTGACTCGCGGGCGATCTTGCTGAGCTCCAGCAAAGTACCCACCATCTCCTGGGCATCATCTTGCTGTTGCCTGGTTTGCTTGATCAAGGCAGCAATATCGACAGGACGCACCGGCTCCGATTCATTTTCCAAATCATCATCGAACTGGGCCTCAACTACCGTCCGGGTTGCGGGGCATGCTTCAAACAGGGTGTTTTCATCCACCAACTGCCCCTGTAAAAAATAGTGACGGGAACACTCCCCCACCTGATCGTGAAACGTATCCACCACCGCTGCCGTCATACCGCAAGCAAACAGCTGCTGCAGGGCATGAAGGGGCAAGCCGTAATGGGTACTGGTTTCATAATCAATGCGGATATACTCAGGCTGGGCGCTAAGCTCATGGTTAAACCAGTGATCTTGCCAGTCGGTGCGAATATCGACCCCCAGTGCAGCGCTCCATCTGGAGGCTTCTTCATCTTCTTGTTTGTGCAGCTTCAACAACATCAACAGGCACTGCTTGTGCCGCGATTCATCATCAAAAAACAGCAACAGGCTGTGTGCGTCTTGAGACATACAGTAGCAACTTCCCGGTGGTGGTCTGACAGAAAAAAATGCGCAACCGTCTATCATCGGCAACACACTTATAAACCCATCCAAATTCAAGGCTGAGCTTAGGGATGGATTAATGTTAACTCTAGCAACAAGTTACTTTAATGCAAAAAAACAATCGGATCATGCGTCGCTTCTTTGGCCTCAGTCACGGACCGAAAACGGAGTGAAGTTCGTATCCGTATCATAGAAGTCTTCGCCTTCCTGCTTTTTCAACCAACCCACCACCGCATAGGTCACCGGCGTCATAATCACCTCAATGCAGATCTTAAAGGCACAATTGAACAATATGACGAAACCCAGTGTGGTATTTTCCCAGATTCCGTAAAACGCAATGGGATAGAAAATCAAACTGTCGATACCCTGCCCGCAGAGGGTAGAGCCGATGGTACGGGTCCACAGATATTTGCCATGGGTGAGCAGTTTCATCTTTGCCATCACATAGGCATTGACAAAATCGCCCACCCAAAACGCGATGATGGAAGCTACCACAATACGCCAGGTATTACCGAATACGGTTTCGAGCGAGGACTGCAAGGCAACATTAAAAGGCTCAGTGCCGGACACCGGCAAGCGTATGATGATGGCACTCATGATGGAGGCAAACAGGATGGCGAAAAAACCCGCCCAGATCACCTTGCGGGCCCGCGCATAGCCATACACTTCCGTCAGCACATCACCAAAGATGTAACTAATGGGAAAAAAGATATTGCCCGCACCAAATACCAAAACGCCCCCGATCAGGGGCAGCCAGCTGAAATCAATCTCGCTGACTTTGGCCGGACCAATCAGATTGGAACAGATCAATACCGTGACGAAGCCCGCCATCAGGTAATCGTAGTAACGATAATGACGATGGCGATTATGAGATGACGCTGGTGATGAGGGTGGTTGCTGCACTGTGATCCCCGGGTAGGCAACGGACGGACAGGTAAAATCTACCGAATCTTGCCCGGCAAAGCACTCCCTAATTACACATCACCTATAAAAACCGCCCTGCCGCCGCCACGGCCACCACCAACAGCCCCAATGACAAATTCACCGCCACCAGCTTACGAATGCTGTTCAACTGCTTACCGGCCTCCGGCCAGTTTTCCGCATCCACTGCCCTGCACAAGCGACCATAGGGGGCAAAGTACAGGTGCCCATAGATTGCCATCATGATCACACCCAGCAGCAACATCACATGGATGTGCGGGCGCGTGTTCCCCATACCACCATACACGGCAAAGATCATCCACAACCCGGTACCAAGCAGCAGCACAACGGCAATGGTTACCCAGACAAAGAACCGGGCAAACACCTGGCGCCACAGGGTTAAACGCAGTGGTGGTTCCAATAGTTCGGCCGCCACCGGCCGCAGCGCCATATACGCAAAGAACATACCCCCGACCCAGATCACTGCACTGAGTAAATGCAGAGTGATTGCAAACGCCATACCCCCTCCTTGAAATGCTGAAACGCCTCGACAAGTCGAGCTTGCCGGGGCTTTTTTTGATTAATGGTGAACGATTCAGCTCACAACACCGTTGTAAATCCTCGCAAAAGCTTGAACAAAACACCTCTACAGCCCGCATTTTTCGGCTCGATTCGAGATAAGTTTGAACAAAAAATTCGAGAAAAGATTGAACAAATTTCTGCTATCCCCAAAAAACGCCTAAGGCCCACGCACCACGTGGGTTCGACATAAGTTTGAACAAGTTTCTTACCGATCCCAGCTCATTATCTCTTCACGACCATGCGCTGAAATTCTATGCTCAAAACATGAGCAGACTACTAATTCGACCCCATCGGCAACCCGATGAGTGCATGGTCAGTTATCTCATCCGGGTCAGCGAGCAAAATGGCTTTCACCATATCGGCCATTTGCTCCAGCATGCCGGTCTACCGTGGAAAAACCTCCGGATACCAGCCCACCAGATAATTACTGGAGAGTATGACATAGCGCCGTACTTTTCCCAGCTGGGGCTCGATTATACCTATCCGAGAACAGCTGACACCTTCAAATCGTCCCAAGTGCCGCACTTTACCACCAAGATCTTCGTCAAAACCCCGAAAATCTGCCCCGAATGCCTCGAAGAGATGGGATATTCTTCCGACCTATGGAGCCACATCGCCTATACAGCCTGTATCAAGCACAAGCTG
>DKQK01000058.1 GCA_002471665.1 Gammaproteobacteria bacterium UBA7310 | reverse complement strand
GGCAGCCGACCGTTCTATACCATATCCGTTCGCTTTACGGATCAGAAGTTGGATAGCGCTTTGGAAGGTGGTACCGCAGGATCCTCGCTGCGAGAAGTGAGTGTGAGGACAGAAATATGAGAACCTCATACGCAATGAACGCGTTGTCAAAAAGCCAGGGCTTCAGCCTGGTGGAGTTGATGATCGCGATGGTCCTTGGCCTGGTTCTGATGGGCGGCGTAATCCAGGTATTTTTAACCACCAAGCAGGCGTACAACCTTAATGAGGAGATGGCCTGGATTCAGGAAAATGCGCGATTTTCCGTAGGTTTTATGGCGGAAGATTTGCGCATGGCCGGTTACTATGGTTGTGCCTCCAGATCCTCCAGTGTTGCTAATGTGCTGGATGATCCGGGTGCCAGTTGGGTGACGGATTTTGGTAAAGGTATTTTTGGATACGATGGTGATGATAATAATTTTCCAACGGCTACCTTCCCTCGGCCGGTTACCTCAACACTGCCAAACTCCGTACCTAAAACGGATGTTTTCACCATACATAAGGCGGACCTGGATAACGCGTTTCAAGTGACAGGGCACAACTCAAACTCAGCTGTCATCAGCGTTGAAAGCCCGCATAATTTTACCGAAGGCACCATCCTGATTGTCAGCGATTGTCACCATTCCGCAGTATTCCAGACAACGGCACCGCAAACGCAAAAGGTGAACCACAACTCAGGTAACTCTGTGTCTCCGGGTAACTGCACCAAAGGTTTGGGCTTACCGGTTGTATGCTCGGCCAATGGCACTGGTTATACCTATGGTTCCGATGCTTTTCTCATGCGGGCCATCGGCCACGCGTACTACATTGATGAGGCATCCAACGGTGTTCCCTCGCTATACCGGGAAAGCTTGGATACAGGCGGTTCAACCACCACGGCAGAAGAGATGGTGCAGGGGGTGGAGAATATGCAAATTCAATATGGTCTTGATAAAGATGGGGATTTCATCCCCGATCGTTATGTGGACGCGGATGGTGTGGCTGCTGATGAATGGGAAACGGATGTTGTAAGCGCCAGAATTACGTTGTTGCTGCGATCTCTCACTGAACTGGCCAGTGAGCCTCAGGCATTCAGTTACCTGGGCACCAGCTATACCCCCACGGATAAACACGTGCGCCGGGTGTATTCAACCACGGTAAAATTAAGAAACCGGGGGCTTTAATCATGAAAAAGCAAAGCGGAAGTGTGTTGCTGATCAGCCTGGTGATGTTGTTGATACTGACGGTGGTGGGAATCGCATCCATCAGTGGTGTGTCCATGACCGAAAAGATGACCAACAGTCAGCGGGATTACGATATCGCATTTGAGATGGCAGAAGCGGCTTTGGTGCAGGGTGAGCGTTGGCTGGATGATTACGATGGTGGTTGGGATCATTCGCATCTTGGTTGCAGTTCCGGTTCACCGTGCTGGACAACAAACTGTACCGGGGGGCTGTGTTTTCGCGGCAGCTACCCGTCTGCCTCTAACTCCATGTGCGAGGTGGATTCTTCGGGTACGCCGGTATGGCAGTCTGCATCCATCTGGGCCTCCGGGGCGGCAACCTACTCGGTTTCTATTGCCGCTGTAGAGAAACCAAAATACCTGATTGAGTTCATGTGTTACAGCCCCCGCGATCCCACCAGCTATACAGAACCACCTGACTACACCAGTTGGGTACGAATATACAGGGTAACGGCATTGGGTTATGGAACCCACCCCGAAACACGCGTGATGTTGCAGTCCACCTATCGAGTGGATTGAGGCAGGAGATTGTTATGAATAATGTTTCAAGTTTACTAAAACCCGCAATGATGGCGTTATCTCTGGCAGTGGTTCCGGTGTTTGCGACTGCCGCAGAAGAAAGGCGCCTGTCGCTGGAAGTGGGCAAGCCGCGGGAGTCTACAGAGGTCACCACAACGATGGTATTACATCAACGTTTGGATGAGCGCACTCTGGATACGGAAAGAGGCCTGCGGGAAATTCCGTTCAGTGTGGAGTTGGTGGATACCCGGCCCGTTGATCAGTGGTACGAGGTGCAGGATGCATTGGTAACCTTCCACTTTTCCAACGATTTAGAACTGAAGCGCGTTGTTATCAGTAAGTAGTACGACAGAGAGCAGGTGAACAGCTATGAAACGGGATGTAAATAAAGCAGTCATGAACAAGGTTCTTACGCTGTGCTTCCTCTCACTGGGAGCGGGTGTGCCATTGCAATGGGCGAACGCAGACGGACTGGCGACGGATTATGATTCTCTGCCACCACTGTTGACTTCATCCATCAATACATCCCAGCCAAAAGTACTACTGATGCTGGATACCTCCGGTAGTATGCGTTGGAATATTGCGGGTACCGGCTACAACCAGAATTACGCGCTTTCTCGCTCAGTGATTGCCAGGCAGGCGATTGCCGAGCTGATGGATGCCTATGACGATAATGTAGACATGGGATTAATGACGTTCCAGCCGGATCCCTCCAATGAATACTTCCGCGATGGGACTTCACCCACTCAGTACTGGGAGTCCTCGAACATAGCTGTGCCGAACACGAATAGCCGCCAGCTACAGATAGATCGCGGTTATTTGCATGTGCCGATTGGCAATGTGGACAGTTCTTCCACCGATACTGGTGTGGTGGCCAGGATCGCGAAGCTGGCGGAAAAGTTGAGCCTGAATGAAGTCAGGCAGGATGCCCCTGATAGCGGCTATTATGATTTGTTCAAATACGATGACGATGATTATGATGCCAGCTCTGATTATACTAATGGCCGGATAATTGATACCGGCGGTACGCCTTTGGCAGGGATATTCCAAAGTGCGTTGAACTACTACAATGGCACCATGGTTAGCGGTACCTACGATCCTTCCATCAGTGCAACTGACCTGCAATGGCCTCAGACCGCCAGTCAGTGTACCAATGAAAATTTTGCCATTCTGATCACCGATGGGCTGCCTTCGGTAAGTCTTGAATCCGATCGTGTTCAAGGCGGCGGCTACAACTACAATTGGTGTACCAATACTGCTAACCGTAATAATACTTGTACCGATGCGGTAGTGGCTGACCTGACTCAGGAAGTAAGAGAGAAGGCCCAGGCATTGCAAGATGCGGGAGTCATTACCTATGTGATTGGCTTTGGTGCAGGGTCCGGAGCGACCAGCTATTTGACGCAAATTGCCCTTGGTGGTGGTGGCGCAGATACAGCATTTGTGGCTAATGACCTGTCCACATTAACCAGTGAACTCAACACCATCTTTACGGACATCATCAATAAAAGTGCATCCGGTACCGGTGCCGCGGTGGTTGCCAACCGGGGCAATGGTCTTTCCGCCGACTTCCAGGCCCTGTATACCCCTTCTCGCACCTATCTGGGGGATACCGTTAATTGGGTTGGTACACTCCATGGATTCTTTATTGACGAGAACCGCAAGCTGCGTGAAGACACCAATCAAGATGGCCTGTTGGGGGATTACGTTACCGATCGTATCATTGAGTTTGAATACAACGCCAATGATAAGGTCACTTACGTCAATCGAATGATCAGTACTGTGGCCACGAAGGATGCCACCTCTGCGGACGACATCGTAATCGATACCGGTAGTACTGAGATTTCTGCAATTGAGGACATAAAATCCATCTGGAACGCCCGCGATACTCTGGCGGCTCTCACCAATGTGACGACGCAGAGAGAGTACTCGGCAACGGCCGATGGCAGCGCAACCGGTGGCCGTCGGGTTTACACCAGTGTGGATGGCTCCACCCTGCAGGATTTTGTCGCTGTTGATGTGTCAACCTATACCAATAATTTGGCAACGGAACTCAGCTTGTTAACCGAAGTTGATGTTGATGAATCAGATGTGGCCGATGCGTTAACCGCGCTGGATGACCAGATCACTACCTATCTGAGTAACCTGGCCGCAATCACATCGGCTATTCAGGCGGCGCTGGACAAGCTGGCTGAGCAATACCCGGATTTAACGGCGGATTTGGACGCCGGCACCGTGACTGCAGCCACCGCACAAGCCGACAAAGATGATCGTGCAACTGAACTGACGTCAGCGATCAGTGACCGAGATTCAGCACAAAAGGATTTTGAGAATGCCGAAGCTGCCCAATTGACTGCCCAGACTGAATACAATACTGCCCAGACCACCCTCAATGAAGAAACACAGGATGTACTGGATGCCAACCAGGATGTGGCGGACAAGCAGAGTGTGTTTGACCAGGCGGAAGACGACCTCACAGCAGCCAACCAGGCGGTTGAAGACCTGCAAACCCCCTGGTCCGATGCCTTGGCCGACAAGGATGCGGCAGATGCGGCTGTAATAACGGCAACCGAGGAACGGGATATCGCGCAGGGTGAGTTGGATACCGCGCAGGACGAGTTGGACGCCGCTCAAAAGGCCTTTGATACAGTGATTGATTCCGGCATGCCCCCTACCAGCCAGGTGTATCAAGACGCCGAGGCCGCCCGTGATGCAGCGGAGCTTGAGAGAGACACCAAGCAAGGCGTACTGAATACCAAGCAAGGTACGTTGGACTCTGCAATTACGACACAAACCACCGAAACCAACGAGTTCAATACCATTAATGGTCAATTGCAGACGGCAGAATCCAATCAGTCTACCGCCCAAACCGCCTACAACACAGCGGATGGCAATCTGACTGCGGCGATCAATAATCAGTCCACCCAGGTCAGTGAACAAACTGCAGCGCAAACGGAATTCAACGCCAAACAGACAGCGTTGAACAATGCCAATACAGCGGTGACGGATGCGCAATCCGCATTGAGTACCGCTGAATCCGCCGTAACGGACGCGCAGAACGCCTATGATGCGGCAGAGATTGCCAGCGAAGTGGCCAATGCCTATGAGTGGATAAACAATATTGAAGATTTCGTGGCGGATTACACGGAACTGCTCAGCGGCGAAGAGTCAGACGATCTCAACAGTATTGAGGGCATGGGGGTAACCGAGCGCAGTGACCTTCTCTCCGCCATTTTATCCTTTGAAGATGGTGCGCCCCGGGAAGCGGTTCCATCCGTGGATAACGCGGATCTGGATGCGACTCTGGCCGATTTGTTGGAGGCGCTGAATACCAGCTATACCAATAATGGCCCGGATACCGTCTACGATGACGACGCCACACTGAATTCCCTGTATGAATATGCCTATGATTACAGCAGCAAGCAGTTGGCCCTGGAAAGTTCGTCTGCCAACCTTGCGCAAACCACTGCTGATATCAATGAAGTTAATTACATTGAATTCATGGACGACAATATTGCCGGTCAAACCGGAGACCCTGACCTCACCCTGAGCGAACGCAATAACATCATTAACTGGATTCGGGGCCAGGAGATTGCCGGCCTGCGTAATCGCACCATCGATTACAACCAGGACGGTACCCAAGAGGTATGGCGCCTGGCGGATATTGTGCACTCTACTCCCGTAGTGGTGGGGCGCCCCAGTGAGGTGTACTACAGCCGCTATGGTGATGATACCTACGCCGATTACATGACCGCCAAGTTCAATCGCCGTCAGGTAGTGTACGTGGGCAGCAACGACGGCATGCTGCATGCCTTCAATGCCGGCTTTTGGGATGATTCACAGCGTGGTTATGTCACTCAATTAAGTAATAGCAGTGCCGTTGCCCATCCCTTGGGGGCGGAACTGTGGTCTTTTATACCGCGGGCAGCCTTACCCCATCTGCAGTTCGTGGCGGACGCGGATTACACCCATATGGCATTGATCGACGGTGCCCCGCAATCCTTTGATGTGAACATTTTCCCGGATGATGCTACCCACCCTGATGGTTGGGGTACCATTCTGGTGGTCACCATGCGCATGGGTGGCGGGCCATTCACCGTCAACGTTGATGAGGATGCCAATAACGAGCGGGATGGCACCAGGGCGAACACGGTGATCCGGCCCAGCGTCATGGTATTCGATGTCACTGACCCGGAAGCGGAACCCACGTTGCTTGCTGAGATCAGCCACCCCAACCTGGGATTCACATTGGGCAAGCCAACGTTGATCAAGAATCGGGTTGCTGATTCCTCAGGCTCCTGGGAAACCCCTGCAGTCAATCGCTGGTTGCTGGTGTTTGGTTCCGGCCCCACCGACCTGGATGCGGCCACCAGTGATCAAAATGCCCGCTTGTACGCGTTTGACCTGGATCTGGACACATTGGATTGGGCCAGTGGATGGCCAAAAACGATTACACTGGAAAGTAACGCCTATCTTGGCGACCTGACCGCTGAAGACTGGGATCGGGATTATGTGGACGATGCCGTGTACTTTGGCCTGAACACCGGTGGCAGCCTGGTGCAGGATGGGCAAGTGGCCAGACTGAAGCTGAACAGCAGTGGCACGGGAGACACCTGGCTATCGGGCTCAGCCATTGGCACCTTGACCGATATCCAGCGCACGGTGATGGGGGCTCCATTGGCTAAATCGGACGTGTACGGTCGTCGTTGGGTGTATTTTGGAACCGGGCGCATGCTGATCAACAGTGATGGTGCCAGCACCCAGCAGGAGTATTTCGCCGGGGTGAAAGAACCTATTGACTCAAACTACGAGCTGACCTTTGGCCCCGTTCTCACCAGCGAACTGCAGGACGTCACCGGGATCGATGTGTACGCCAATGGCACCATTGAAAATGGGCCCGCCGGCGTGACCACCACCTCCGCGTTGACTACCCTGATCAATAGCAGCAGCATCAGTGGCTGGATACGGGATCTGTACTATAACGGCTCAGACCCCAGTGGACGCTCAGATACCAGGGCTACGTCCTATCTTGAGTCCATTGTATTCTCCGAATACATCCCCAGTGATGATCAATGTAATCCAGAGGGTACATCCAACAGTTGGGCCATCAACGCAGTAACCGGTGTCGCCTCTATTGAGTACTACCTGGATTCTGAAGAAGTAACCGATCCCAATAATTCGGAGCAAACCATTACCAAAATACTGCCGTTCCTGGATATGGGCGCCGGTAAGGCGGGAGATATGACCAATCTGCCGGATGGTAACCTGGTCATGCACGATTCCACGGGCCGGGTGCGGGTGATCGAGCCGTTCCAGAGTTCAGTGTCCATGCGTCGACAGTCCTGGCGTCAGATCTTCAATATTGAATTTTAACCAAGAGGAAGCGTAAGCAATGAAAATCAATCGAGGATTTACGCTGGTGGAGTTGATGATCGTGGTGGCAATTGTGGCGATCCTGGCCGCCATTGGCTACCCCTCTTATCAAAACTCAGTTCAGAAGTCGCGCCGGGCAGATGGCCGTGCCGCATTGCAGGAAGCGGCCGCCAGGCAGGAGCGCTTGTATACCGAGTCCAATACCTACTCCAGTGATGTCAGTAAACTGGTGACCAATTCCGATGGTACCAGTTCGCCGGAGGGATATTATACGATTTCGGTGAATCTGAGTTGCAGCCGTACGGTGAGTAACACCACTTACTACTCCTGTTTTGCGTTGACAGCCACGGCTACAGGTGCGCAGGTCAGTGACACCGACTGCGCCACCTTAACCTTGAATCATGTGGGGGCAAAAGGGTCAACCGGTGGTGGGGAATGCTGGTAGTTTGATAACACTCTCAGCCTGATGGTCTATTCAGCGGCCTATCCAATTTATGGATAGGCCGTTTTTCGTTTCTTGGTGTGAACATAAAACTGGTTTATTCTATCTCGCTTTGCCGGGCTGTCATGCCAAGGCCATGCTAAGTAGGGATAGGGAGGGATCAATGAGGAACATTCGGTCAACCAAGGGCCTTACTCTTGTAGAGCTGCTGCTTGTGGTCGCCATCGTAGGGATTCTGGCGTTGTTTGGCTATCCAGGTTACACCGAATACATCAAGAAAACCGCTCGCAAACAGGCGGTGGGTAAGGTCCTTGAAATTGCCGGCCGAGTTGAGCAGTTTAAAACCCAGAAGCTGGCCTATCCGTCTACCGCGGCTGAGCTGAATGGCTTTGATGATGCTACGGCAAAATATGGCTTTGCAGTGGCGACGGTGGTAGTGGACAGCGAAGTGGTTGGCTACACGGTGACGGCCACACCGGTGACGGGCACCAATCAGGTGGATGACCGCTGTGGCACGCTGGTGTATAGCTCAACCGGAATCTGGACGTTCGCAAACAGCCTTACGGAGAGTGACTGCTTGTAGCCCTGGTTTATGGGGATAGACTAAATTGTATTCAATTCAAATCGTTTAGGTGTTCAAATTCAACCGTTCGTCGGTTGTCTCGAGGCCCGGGTTGCGGGCGCTGTTACCATCAGCCGTGCAAAATAAATATAAGAATGCTTGTTGTCGGGGGGCAGCATGGTGATCAAAAGATTCAGCGTTTCTAAGCGTCAGCGTGTAGTGAAACACCAACGTGTAGTGAAATACCAAAAGGGCATCTCCCTTATTGAAGTGTTGGTTGCGGCGCTGGTATTCGGGGTCGGTATTGTTGGCTTTGCCGCCCTCCAGCTTAAGTCTGTCAGGCAGGTTGAGGGAACCTATAGCCGCAGTCAGGCCATGTCGATCGCCCAGGATCTGATAGAGCGTACCAAAGCCAATACTGCCCCTACCGCCCGCGCATTCTATCTCAAAGCGACCAGCTGGAGCGGTTCCTTGTCCAATCCCGGCGATTGCCTCCATACCGACTCCGCCCCTGACATCAACGATGCCTGCACGCCTGAAAAAATGGCACAGTCTGATGTCTACGAAGTCAGAAGCTCCCTCGATGACTTGATAAGTAATGGCAAAATCAACCTGGCTAACTGTGATGAGTTACTGTGCGTGACGGTTGCCTGGGATCAAACGGATATCGCCAGTTGCGATCAGGAAGCCTTCAGTAACGGTGAACGGGAGTCCACCGCAAACTGTGTGCGGGTGGAATTCATTCCTTAGGAGATGACCATGATCAGACAAAACGGGCTGTCGCTTGTCGAGTTAATGATTGCGCTGCTGCTGAGTAGCTTGTTAACCGTGGCGGCTACTCAATTGTTCCTGGTAAATCGGCAAACAGAAAATCTGCAAATGGGAATCTCGTCGGTGCAGGACAACGGTCGGTTTGCCTTTGACTATGTAAGCCGGGCGTTTATGGAAGCCGGCCACGGGCAGCCGGATGCCATTGTGCCTTTCATACTGGATGGCACCCCATTCAACGACACGCCGGGTGACGCAGAGATCTCGGATGGCGCGAAATACGACCAGGTGGTTTTTGAAGTCGTAAACGGCAGAGACTGTCTGGGTGGTACTATGACAGGATACAAACGCTACCATGTGCGAACCGATGGTGGGCTAAACCGTCTCAGCTGCGATGCCTTGGCCTATTCTGAAACCACCAATGAATCAGGCGAGCTCGAAACCGGTTATACCCAGGCGTCGTCCGGGCCCCTTATTGATAACGTTGAAGCGTTTCAGGTGATGTACGGTGTGGACTTCGATCAACCCAATGACGAAGGGTATGGTCTGGCGGATCTGTATACCAACGCTACTCAACTGAAAGCCATTGAGAGCGACGTTACCGCGGGGGCGGCGAGAATTGTCAGTGTTCGCTTTTCTGTACTGATTGCCAGTGACGGCAGAGTTACCTTGGAAACCGAAACGGCCCCGGACAGCATCACACTGCTCGACAAAACCTTCAGTCAGGGCAACGGCAGTGCCGATATCAACTTTGAAGATGGCAGACTGTATCGAACCTACAGTTCAACGGTGGCTTTGCGTAATTTGGTGAGTACCCTATGACACAGAGTAAACAGGCCGGAGCGGCGCTGATCGTCGCCCTGGTGATTTTATTGGCCGTTACCATGATCGGCATTTCGGCGGTTAAATCCGGATTGTTTCATGAGCGGATGGCGTTTAACGCGCAGGCTAATGAGTTATCATTCCAGGCCGCTGAAACAGCCATAAGCGGTGTTATTGAAGAAGCCAAAACCAATGGCTCCATGCTGACGAAGATCCTGGATTCATCCTCCCCCACATTGAATTGCGTTACCAATACGTTTGGGCTTGAGGAAGACGCTTGTGCCAGCGATGAAACCATCGATGCCCGCAGCAGTTTACAGGCCAGCGCGGCCTCGGTGTTTGATTCCAAAAAACCATTAATCGACACCGATGCAGCGTCTTTTATGGATTTTCAATTTTCCACTGATGGTACCGGCAGCTTTGTCTCGGATTCCATGCCGTTTTCGCATACCAACCATCAGGAATGGCGTAAGGTGGGCCCTGCGTCCGGATTGTTTTCCGATGATGCAGATTTGTTGGGGTTGGGTGGATGATATTGTTGAAGGATCACGGTTCTATGGGATTCACTAAGGGTTTGGACGCGTTGCTAAAACCGGTGTTGTTTGCTGTTTGCATGCTTATTACCGCAGTCGCCGGTGCCGATGATACGGATCTGTTTTCCCTGAATCAGCCTTCCTCTCCGCCAAGCATCATGCTGCTGGTGGATACCTCGGGCTCCATGGCCGGGCAAGAGAACGTTACCGGTTTTCCCTATGAAAATGTGGTTCTCACTCAGGGTTATTCCGGTGACTGTACCGGGCAACAGGAGTATTCAGGCACTGTCTGGGTAGAAAACCTCGGTAACGTTCCCTATCAAAGTTTTACTGTCGAAAATGCAGAGCGAAAGATTTGTATATTACGTTCGGTATTGTTGGGTTTTCTGCAGGGTGAATCGGCCTGGCCGGATAACTATATGGTGGGGCTGGCCCGGTATGGCGTACCCGGTGCGGTAATCGGTGTGCCATTGGCGAGATTGGACAGCGAGGATGATGCAGGCAATACTCACCGTAGCCGATTGATTACGGCGGTCAATTCGTTGAGTGCCAACGGCTCTACACCGTTGTTGGGCAGTTTCTTGGATGTTGCCAATTATCTGACGCAGGGCGATGCCGTTTCAGACATCTCACTGGATGGGGATGGTTCCGTTTTTGATGGGGCATCAGTATCCGGTTACGATTACGTTGCTATTCCGGAGCTGCAGGCGGAGCAGTGCAGTGATCCCAATAATCATTTGATATTTTTAACCGATGGTAAGTCCACCTGTGAGAAAGCCAGTGGCGCCCTTACTGAAGATGAGATAGGGCTTCTTTGCTCGGACAACGCCAGTGATACCCGGTCCGGCACAACACTGGGTACCCTGGTAAACGAGTTTGTGACAGGGCAGGCCAGCAACAATGAGTACTATCCCGGGTGCCCCAGCTCGGCACTCTCCAATACGGCAGACCAGATGCAAACTGCCACCAGCCAGGCCCAGATCTGGAGCTGCCTGAGCAGTGTGTCCAAAAAACTGGCTTATCCGCAATGGGATGGCACTTTGGCTGATACGGATACCGATACGGAGTGGGATACGCTGCCGTTTGACACCGTTCAATCACACCCCAACCCCACTAAATCTGTCCCTGAAACGGATACCCCGCCTTTTGTAACCACCCACGTCATTGCCTATGATATGACCTCAGCATCAGCGTCCACCACCAAAGGCTTGGCGAGCTGGCCTTCCGGTGAGCTGGTCAGTGCGAATAACGCAGATGAACTGCGCGACGCATTTGCGGTGATTGAGCGCAGCGCTATCTTGCCGGGTACCTTTGTTCTGAGCTCCGGTGGTGTTGGTGTGAATCAGCTCAATCGTTTTACCCACATGGATGAAATGTATTTTTCCACGTTCACCCCCAGCTCCAAGCCTTTTTGGTATGGCAACCTTAAAAAGTACTATTTCAACATAAACCGGGATGATCAGCTGGGCATATTTGCCGATCCGCAAAAAACCACCGTTGCCATTGAGGATGGTGCGTTCCTGCCGGAGGTGCTAAGCCCCTGGTCTGTAGTGGATGAAGCTTATTATAATACCGATGAAGCAATTTCCGCCGACGGTGATATTGCTCACATCGGCGGCGCTGCCAGTAAGATAGCGCAGCCAGACGCCAGAAAGTTGTTTGTGTCCTACAATAACGTGCAGTACCAGATAACACCGGGCAATACCGATGCCACGAACCTGCAGACTGCCTTGAGTACCACCTACTCGAGTCTGTTAGACGGTACTGTGGAGGAAAACACCGCAGCGCTGGGGTCCTACCAGACCAGCACACTCGCCCCCATGTTGAGCTGGTTAATGGGTGAGGATGTGAACGACGAGTGGATTCGTATCAGTCAGCCGGAGGATCCTCCTGGGGCTTTGACCGATCAGCGCCCGGCCGATCGCTACGATCTCAGAAACTTCTACGGTGCGCCCTTGCATTCGTCGCCGGTGGTGGTGAATTATGTTTCTAAAACCACCGATGGCGAAAACAACGTTGTCGACCTGGATCCGCCTATAGATGTGGTCTTTGTCAGCACCAATGACGGTAAGCTATATGCTGTTGACACCTCCGATGGAACCGAACTGCTGGCGTATATGCCTGAAGCGGTGCTCAAGCGGGATAGTTTGACGGAACCTTCCCCGGTTGAAAAAATGTACGAAGCAACCAAGCCCGGGGCGGAAGACGGTGGGCTGATCTACGGCCTGGACTCCACCTGGACGGTGTGGCGGCAGGACGTTAACGGTAATGGCAACATTGATGAGTCGAGCCTGGATTTTGTCTATCTCTATGGCGGTATGCGGCGCGGTGGAAATAATTACTACATTCTGGACGCGACCAATGCATACGCGTCCAGAACCATCAGTGAATTGGCGGTATTGGAAGGGGGCACCGGTAAATTTGCTGATATGGGGCAAACCTGGTCGGAACCCCAATTGGCGATCATCCGTTATAACGGAACCGCCGCTGCGGTATTTATTGTCGGGGGTGGATATGACACGGTTTACGATTCCGGCAGGCCAAATACGTTGCCGGCCAAAGGGGCTCAGGTCTACATTATTGCAGCGAGAGCTTTCACCGATGCAAACGCAAACAGCTACAGTGCCGGTGATGTGTTGTGGTGGGCATCATCCGCGACGGTAAATAACGATACCACGCACAAGCAGCTCTCTGCGCTGCAGTACAGTATCCCATCCAGCGTTAAATTGGTGGAACTGGATGGCGACGGATACCTGGATCATTTCTATGTTGGTGATATGGGGGGGCAGATTCACCGTTTTGACCTGAATTACGCGAATTCGGGTGCAACCGATCTGATTTCGAATGTGGGTACCGATGAAACAGTGGTCGCTCGATTGGGTGTATCAGCGGTCGCGGGGAATGCGATTACCGACAGTATTGATCGCCGTTTCTTTTACCCACCCAGTGTTGCCAAAATGCGTTGCCCCCAAGGGTTTTGCATGGGCATTGCCATCGGTTCCGGCTGGAGATCGAATCCACTTGATACCAGCGTGGCTGAGAAAGTGTATTTTCTGATGGATTATGAGCCGTTTGATGGCAACCTGAATCGAACCATTTTGACCGATTTATCTACGTACACGGATGACGGCGGTAACAGCATCACTGAGATTGCTCCGGTGACCAAACAAACGAATGCCGACCAGTTGGCGGCCTCCAGCGCATCCAATGCAGTGCGGGGCTTTAGCCTGGCCCTGGGTGGTAGCGGCTACAGTGCCGAGAAGATGCTGGGGTCACCCTTGATCATATCCGGTACCACCTTGTTTTCCACATACTATCGCCCGGACAACAACGGTCAGGATCAATGTGTGATGCAGGAAGGGGCGGCGGCAGTGTACAGCTTTAATCCCGCCAACTCTCAGGCGCTTGTGCTGGCATCAGGGTTAAACCAGAATGTGGCGGGATCTATTCAGGCGTTGATTTCGGAAATTCCCAGTGAGCAAGTGATCGGAGAGGGGGGCGAAACCGAAACTTTACCTCCGGAAGTGAGGAGTGGCTTGATGTCCGGCACCGGAGCCGTAGGGCCAACGCCCCTGGAGTTGGACGTTATCCGTCGCACGCGTTGGTATCAGATGGATTGATATTGGGCCTTCTATCTGGGCAGGGTGTCGAAATATTTTACTGTATTCGATCGGTGGCTAGTCTGATTAGGCGATAAATATTAAATATTTCAAAGTGTTGAAGGCTTGGGTGCGGTTTTTGCTTAATGATTGTGCGAATGGATTTCGTGTGACAAACAAAGCCTTTCTTCGGTGTTTCAGTAATAATAGGAAGTTAACGGGGTTATATATGTTTAATAGTTCAAAAGGTTGCATTCATACACTGGCGATGTTCGCCGCCTTGGGTGTGGCAGGTGGGGCGGTTGCTGCACCATATGGGTTAGAGGATAACTTTAACGGGGAAGCGGTTACTGGTGAGTTTTATTCAGACACCAGTAGTTTTTTTCTGAGTTCAGAAGCAACCGATGCGCCCAGTGAGGATACCTGGCTGACCGGTGGGTTTTCCTGGACAGACACTTCACTCGACTTTTCAACACTGACAGGCGTCACCGATATTACCATCAGTTACTCGGTTTTCGGTGTATCCGCCGGTTCCACTTTGAGTTTGAACGGAACTGAAATTGACGGTAACCTAAGCAGTCAGTTCCAGATTCCAGAAGGTGGTTTCTACCAGTACGTGTATCAGAACACTGTTTCTTTGGTTGGTGCTGAGTTAGACGCGTTTCTGGCAGGCTTGACGGATGATTATCTGACACTGGATTTCAATATTGGCGGTGCAACAGATCAATGGGCGTTGGATTTTATCAACCTCGATGTGCTGTACTCCTCTGTTGACCCCACTGATCCTGGTACCCCTACCGACATTTCAGAGCCGGTATCATTATCATTGTTCGGGCTGGGCCTGGCAGCGCTGGGCTTCTCCCGCAGACGCCGAAGCGTCTAATCAAAAAAGCCCCCAACGCCATTTCGGAGTGGGGGCTTTTTTCGTTTAAGAGCTTCAGCTATTGGTACAGTAGCTATCCGAGCTGCTAGAAGCCACCTTGGTTACTTTACCTGACATAGCGATAACCAGTTTGTACGCATTCTGTTGCTTGCCACCAATGGGGCATATTTCAAACCGTGTCTGATCGCCGGGCAGCCACCCCGTTGCATTGTAGTCCAGTGTGACCTGATTCGGGTTTTTCTTGATTACCGAAACCTTCTCGTTAACAGCAAAGCTGCCGATGGTTTCAAGAGTGTTGCCATTTTCATCAACTTTTATGGCCAGGATGCCTTCCCCCCATTGCGCATCACAATTGACCTGATCACTTGAGCCACATATCTTAACGTTATTGCGCTGTTCAACTGCCACCAGCCGGGAAATCTGCAACAGATCCATGAGGTCTTCCGTGGTGGTTCTGACGCGGCTTTTTTCAATTAGGTTTGAAAAGGATGGGGCTGCAAACGTCAGCGCGATAGCAGCAATTAATATTGTTATCATTAATTCTACGAGGGTGAATCCTTTATTGCCGGGCATTCCCTTTTCCTCCCCTTATAATCTATTTAAAGTTGTTGCTGTCGTCATGAAGTGGTTAGATTACCATTTACCAGTAGCACACTGAATAGCAACAAGATGTAAGGCTTATTTGATGGATGTATTGATTGTCGGTGGGGGAATAATTGGATTATTGCTGGCAAAAGAGCTGCTACAGAAATCCGTATCAGTGACGGTACTTGACCGACAAGCGATCGGCAAGGAGGCCTCTTGGGCGGGCGGAGGCATTGTTTCTCCGCTTTACCCCTGGAACTATCAGCCTTGTATTACCGCGCTGGCCAGCTGGGCACAGGAAGCCTACCCGGATCTGGCAGAGGAGCTGGCCGCAGAGACGGGCATCGACCCTGAATTCAATCAATGCGGACTGTTGATGCTGGATCCTCCCGACCGGGGCAAGATCACCAACTGGGCAGAGAGAAACGACAAACGTTATGAAGTGATTGACGGTGCCGAAACCCATGCGCTTGAGCCGGCGCTGGGATCGTCGGAGTGGCATGGGGTTTGGTGGCCGGATATCGGCAATGTTAGAAACCCCAGGTTACTCAAAAGTCTGGAGATTTATCTCCAGCGGCACTCGGAATGTAAACTGATTCCGGAATGCCAGGTCACAAGGTTCGAACAAAGCCCCGGGGGGCGAGTAGCCGTTGTTGCCAATGAGCAGCGCTACCAAGCGGATAAAGTGGTAGTTTGTGCCGGGGCTTGGTCCAATCAAGTATTAAACCAGTTGGGCATCGAGCTGCCAATTGAGCCAGTGCGTGGGCAAATGCTGGTTTTCGAACCCAGCCCGGGTTTGATTAACGGGATCATCCTGCACCAAGGGCGCTATCTGATCCCCCGGTTGGATGGCCGTATTGTGGTGGGCAGTACTCTGGAATACACGGGCTATGATAAGTCCACCACAACCAAGGCCAGGCAGGAGCTGTTGGCATCCGCCTGCCAGTTGGTGCCGGCTTTGGATTCAATTCCCGTCGAGGCTCACTGGGCCGGGCTGCGCCCAGGATCGCCCCATGGCATACCGTTTATTGGCGAAGTTCCAGGGTTTCCTAACCTCTATCTCAATGCGGGACACTTCCGAAATGGCTTGGTGTTGGCCCCGGCATCCGCCCGGTTAATGAGAAACATATTATTGGGAGAGGCGCCCATTGTGGACCCTGTACCCTATGGGCTGGATGTGGCACGACAATCCCTTGATTATTACTAATCGTCCGAATCTAATCCCAGCTTTTTCAGGCGGTAGCGCAGTGAGCGAAAGCTCATGCCCAGCTTTTTAGCCGCGGCGGTGCGGTTCCAGCGGGTATCTTCCAAAGCCTTCAAAATGGCCTGCTTTTCGATGTCCGTGAGGTATTCTTCCAGCGAGTCGCCCTCGACGAAATCCGGGATGGCGTGTTCCCCATTGCTGGCGGCACTTGGCTTTGACACCGGCACGCCGTCCGTGGGCAGTTGCAGATGCTCGGGTGTAATGACCTCGTCATCACACAGGGTTACCGCGCGCTCCAGTATGTTTTCGAGTTCCCGCACGTTGCCCGGAAACTGGTATTCTTCCAGGGCCTGTTCTGCCTTTGGGCTGAGTTTGGGCAGTTCCATATCCCAATCTTTGGCCAATGATTGCAGCACGTATTTTGACAGAAATATGATGTCTTCGCCCCGGCTGCGCAATGGTGGTACGGTAACCTGAATAACATTGATGCGGTAGAACAGGTCTTGCCGAAACTCGCCTTCATCGACCAGCTTTGTCAGGTCTTTGTGGGTCGCGCTCAGAATGCGCACATCGGTGGCCACCTCTTTTTGCGAGCCCACCGGCCGCACGGCTTTTTCCTGAATAGCCCGTAATAGTTTGACCTGCATCTGCATGGGTAGGTCAGCCACTTCATCCAGGAACAGCGTGCCGCCCTTTGCGGCTTGAAACAGGCCGGTTTTGTCTTCAAAGGCCCCGGTAAAACTGCCTTTGCGATGCCCAAAGAACTCGCTTTCCATCAGTTCGCTGGGAATGGCACCGCAGTTCACGGGAATAAAGGGGCCTTCGGCGCGGGGGCCCAAACGGTGGATCTCCCTCGCCACCAGTTCTTTGCCGCTGCCGGATTCGCCGTTGATATACACGGGCGCCTGACTGCGGGCCAGCTTCTTGATTTGCACCTGTAGTTTTTTAATTAACGGTGAATGGCCAAGAATAGGGGAGTCACCCTGTTCAGTAACCGGCTCCTGTTTTTCGAATTTCAGTTTCAGCGCGGCATTCACCAGGTCGCGCAGGCGCTGCAGGTCCACCGGTTTGGAGACAAAATCAAAGGCGCCAGCTTTCAGTGCGGTAATAGCCGTTTCCATGCTCCCATAGGCGGTGAGCACGGCCACCGGCAAGCTGGGATAATTGGCCTGGATGAATTTCACCAGATCGATACCGTTACCATCCGGCAGATTCATATCAGTGATGCACAGGTCGAATTTTTCCTGCTCAAGTGATACGTGTGCAGAATCCAGATTGGCTGCGGTAAAGGTTTCAATATCCATTCGCGACAGCGTCAAATCCAGCAATTCACGGATGTCGGGCTCATCATCAACGATTAGTGCTTTGTATTGGCTCATTGTTATATGGTCACTATTCTGGATGGATGGGAGAAGGTTATGCGAAAGCAACTGCCGGTGGAAATGGGGTGATAGTCCAGGCGTGCTTGATTGGCTTCACAAAGCTCCCGGGCAATATAGAGGCCAAGCCCGGTGCCACTCTTTTCTGAAGTGTAGAACGGCTCGAAGATTTTATCCTGTTGCGCAGTCGGTATGCCCGGGCCCTGATCAATGATATCCAGGGTGGGTTGCTCAGATTGAATATTAAAATCGGCAACGACTTTCAGTGTGCGCTTTCCGGTTGCCTGCTCGCTGTATCTTATACCGTTTTGAAACAGATTGGTGAGAACCTGCTGAATCTGCGAGGGATCAATGCGAAACTGGAGATCATCCTGATTGCAGCTGAAGGCGATTTCGCAGGATTGGTCCTGGTTGGTTTGAAAATCGTAGATAAAGCTGGTGAGCCACGCTTTCATATTCAGCAGCTCCGGTTCAGCCTGTTTTCGTCGCGATAATTGTAATACGTTTTCGATTACTTTGTTGGCGCGAATGGTATGTTGATGAATGATTTCACTTAAGCGTGCATCGCCTTTGGTCAGGTCAGTGGATTCGTTTAGCAGTTGGGCGGCATGGCTGATGGCACCCAGAGGATTGCGTATTTCATGGGCAATGCTGGCGGTTAATCCTCCCAGTGAAGCCAGTTTCAGTTGCTGGGCCTGTTGTGCCATGCGTGTGTTGTCGTCCAGGAAGATGAGCACATTGGCTTGGTCGGCGTTTTCCATCATGGTGAAGTTGGCTTGAACTTCCGGGCCTGCGCCGTAGGAGCGAAATGGTTTGGTGCGTTTGAATGGGTCACGTCGCCATGTGGCCAGTTGCTTGCTTAGCTGTGGTGAAAAATTTTCCAGCGACTGGTGTTTGCTCATGGTTGGCATACCGAACATTTTCCAGCAGGCTTCGTTGATCAATACGATATTGTTATCGTTGTCCACTACTACGATCCCGGTGCGCATGCGCTGGATAATCAGGTGGTTCAATTCCTCCAGGTTGGCCAGGTCTTCGGCCTGTCGCCCTGCCAGCGCAGCACTTTCCCGTAATCGGTTGGCAATTTGCTGGGCCAGAAACGAGGTGGCAAAGCAAGCGATGCCGATAAAGGCACTCTGCAGGAAATCGTCCTGCTCAAAACGGTTATGCAGGATTGCGTTCAGAATTTGCTTGTAAAGAATGGCAAGTGTCGCCACTGCGGCGAAAAATGTCGCCAGTTTGCCCTCCACCAGAATGCCGCCGGCAGCCACGGTAACCACCAGCAGAATGGTGAGATTACTGTTGGATTCGCCATTGGCATACTCCAACAGTGCGATGCTGAGAATATCGATGACAATGACGATAAAGATCTGGATGGTGATGCGCCCGGTCTGCAGTCGATTGACGAGCAGGCCGAGCAACGCGAGGACAAAATAGGTGGCAATCGTGGCGAAATACAGGCGTTCATCCAGCCCGATGGATCGCGTGCTCTGGCTGGTTTCCAGAAAGTAGGCGCCCACCAGGCTGAAAGCCAGTGCCAGGCGATACAGCAAATAGACCTGAAGCAGCCGCCACTGGTTTTGGCGAACCTCCGCCAGTGCTGGATCCTGGTGTTTGTCTTTATCAGTCTCGCTCATCGGGGTGCTGATCTAGATAGGCTTGCATGTGTTCATTGCTGCAGAAGAAGTGATCCTTGTGTTTGCAACCTTCCTCCTGGGGCAGGTGTATTCCGCACTGGTCACACTTTTTCATGGCGGCAGGGTTGTTGGCTTGCTTGTTTTCTGACTGGCCTGAGCCGGTGAGTTTGCGGTAGGCAAAGATCAGCAGCCCCACCAATGCCACTAGAATTATTAATCGGATGATCATCATATTGGCTCCCCCTGACTGTTTGGCCTTTGCGCGCGGGTTCGATTTGGCCCAAAATACGCGCTTATTTTGCCAGAGCCGGGCAGTTTATTGATTGTTAGGGTGTAAAATACATGAAAAACAATGATTTACAGATCATTATAGCGCAGTTGGATTTCATGGTTGGGGATATTGACGGTAATGCCACACAAATTTTGCATGCCAGCCGTCGGGCCCGTGATGAATTTCACGCGGATATTATTGTTTTTCCAGAGCTTACACTGACCGGGTATCCCCCGGAAGACCTCTTGTTCCGCGCCAGTATACGAATTCGGGTACAAAAAGCGCTGGCCCGCTTGTGCGCGGATCTGCCCGCCGATATCTACACGCTCATTGGTTACCCTAAAGGCGAGGGCAGCAGCCTCTACAACACGGCCGGGCTGATATACGGCGGCAAACTGGTGGCCGAATATCATAAGCAGGAATTGCCCAACTATCTGGTGTTTGATGAGAAACGCTACTTTCAGCCAGGAAACAGCCCCTGCGTTTTTGACATCAAGGGCCACAGGGTGGGCATCACCATCTGTGAGGATATCTGGCATGAGGGGCCAATGTCACAGGCCCGGGAAGCCGGTGCCCGGCTGATGTTGAATTTGAATGCATCCCCGTTTCACCTGGGTAAAGAGCAGGTACGCAAAAGCCTGTTGGAGATGCGCGCCAGAGAAGGCAACATGCCCATCGTTTATGCCAATCTGGTGGGAGCCCAGGATGAGTTGGTGTTTGATGGGGGATCAGTGGTGGCGGATCCCCAGGGCACCCTTCGGTTCCGCGCACCGGCCTTTGCAGCGGGCCTCTACCCGGTACTGTTGCGGGCAGAAGCCGGCCTTGTACCGGTGGATGCCCCTGTGGCACCGGATCAGACAGTAGAGCAGAGCGCCTACCGGGCGTTGGTGCTGGCGGTGCGGGATTACGTCAACAAAAATGGGTTCAAAGGTGCCGTGCTGGGGTTGTCTGGCGGGGTAGACTCGGCGTTAACCCTGGCAGTGGCGGTTGATGCCTTGGGCGCTGATCGTGTTGAAGCGATCATGATGCCGTTTCGATACACCTCACAGATGAGCCTTGATGATGCCGAAGCCGAGGCGGTGGCATTGGGGGTGAGCTACAAGATACGCCCCATTGAGCCCATGTATGAGGCCTTTATGCAGACCCTGGCACCGGATTTTGCAGGAACGGCGCGGGATACCACAGAGGAAAACCTCCAGGCCCGGTGTCGTGGCGTGATGTTGATGGCGCTATCCAATAAGAAACGCTACATCGTACTAACCACGGGCAACAAAAGTGAAATGGCGGTGGGTTATGCCACGCTCTACGGTGACATGGCCGGCGGGTTCGATGTACTGAAGGATGTACCCAAAACCCTGGTATTCAAACTGTGCGAATACCGCAATCGCCTGACACCGGACAACCCGCCGATCCCGCAGCGGGTTATCGATCGCCCGCCGTCTGCTGAGCTGGCACCGGATCAGAAAGATGAGGACAGTCTGCCGCCCTACCCGGAACTGGATGCCATCCTCGAGATGTATGTGGAACGGGATTTTAGCGCAGATGCCATCGTGGCAGAGGGGTATGAGCGGGAGATCGTGCAGAAGGTGATTCGGCTGGTGGATTTGAATGAGTACAAGCGCCGTCAGGCGGCGATAGGTGCACGTATTACGTCCCGTGCGTTCGGGCGTGATCGGCGCTATCCGGTCACCTGCAAGTGGCCAGCGGGGGAATAGATCTGCCGCCGGCCGCTACGGCTCAGTCAGTCAATCAGGCCAAAGGTGAGCACGCTCCACATTGAGCGGCCGCCGTGCTGGGTTTTGTCATATTCGAAAGCCCCGCTGGCCAGCCTGGGATGATCGGGAAAATTCGCTTTCAACACTTCCACAGTACTGGCGCGCAGATCCGGTTGATCCAGCTCGGTGTAGGCCTCCGCCATGATCACCAGGGCATCTGCAACCGAGGGGCTGGTATCAAAATTCTCTACCACATAGCGGCCACGGTTTGCCGCTGCAACGAAGGCCCCGCGCCGCATGTAGAATGACGCAGCACGCAGCTCATAGGCCGCCAGCAGGTTGCGCAGGTAAATCATGCGCTGACGGGCATCAGCGGCGTAAACGCTGTTTGGAAAACGATTAATGAGGCGGTTGAAATCCTCGAATGATTCCCGTGCCGGCCCCATGTCCCGCTCCGAAAAGTCGCTGGGAATAAAACGCTCCAGCAACCCCCGATCCACGCTGTAGGAGGCCAGGCCCTTCATATAATAGGCATAGTCCAGTTGCGGATGATCCGGGTGGGTGTTGATAAACCGCTCTGCGGTGGCCGCCGAGGCCTCATAGTCCAGTGCCCGGTAGTGGCAGTAAATCAGATCCAGTTTGGCCTGGGATGCATAACGGCCAAACGGGTAGCGGGATTCAAGGCCCTGCAGCCGGTCAATGGCCAGTGTCATGTTGTTGGCGTCGATGGCGGATTGGGCTTCTTCATAAAACTGGCGTTCGGAAAGCTGTGGTGTTTTAGGGGCAGACGAGCAGGCTGCCAACAGTGCCAGCAATGAGATCAGCAGGCCCAGCAGAGGTACGCGCAGAAAGAAAGAAGTTCGCCAAATCAACATAGGGTATGGGTGTCCACGATTTTAGATTTCTTGAAGCGGGCCATTATAGCCACAATGAGCTGTCAGAACAGCAAACTCAAGTTTCCGGGCCCAAACTGAGGTAAAATATCCGACCCGATCATGATGAGAGAGTTCCATGCCCCAACAAATACAACTCAGCGCCAGGGTAAATGATCAGCAGGCCGGACAGCGGCTGGATCAGGTTGCTGCCGAGCTGTTTCCCGATTATTCCCGTTCCCGACTGCAAAGCTGGATCAAGAGCGGTGAGCTCACCGTGGATGGGCAAACCCGGAAGCCCCGGGAGAAGGTAATCGGCGGAGAGTGCCTGCAGGTTGATGCCGAGCTGGAGGCGGAGCAGAGTTGGGAGCCCCAGGCTATTGACCTGGACATTGTCTACGAAGATGAGCATCTGCTGGTGATCAACAAGCCCGCTGGTTTGGTGGTGCATCCGGCAGCGGGCAACCGCGACAGCACGCTGCTCAATGCGTTGTTGCACCACTCGCCGGATCTGGCAACTATTCCGCGCGCTGGGATCGTGCACCGGATCGATAAAGATACAACCGGGTTGCTGGTGGTGGCCAAAACCCTAAAGGCCCATGCCTCTCTGGTGGATCAACTGCAGGAAAAGACCGCCTTTCGTGAATACGAAGCCATCGTCCAGGGTGTGATGACCGGTGGTGGTGTGGTGGATGAGCCCATTGGCCGTCACCCCTCCCAGCGAACCCGTCAGGCGGTGAGCCATTCCGGCAAGCCTGCGGTGACCCATTACCGCCTGATTGAGCGATTTCGCGCCCACACACACATCCGTGTGCAATTGGAAACCGGCCGGACCCATCAGATTCGCGTCCATATGGCGTATATTCAGTACCCCTTGCTGGGCGATCCCACCTACGGAGGGCGCTTGCGGCTGCCCAAGGGTGCCACTGCGGAGCTGATTGAGGCATTGCGTCAGTTCAAGCGGCAGGCCCTGCACGCCAGGAAGTTGGGTGTCCAGCACCCTGAGAGCGGTGAATATTGCCAGTGGGAATCGCCTTTACCGGACGATTTCAAGGCTATGATCACGGTGTTAAGGGCGGATGCAGCCGATGCTTGATGCCGCCCTGGTTCGGCACTGGCTGCAACCGGACTGGCAGGTGCCGGGTGTGCGGGCCTGGTGCACCACTCGGGCCGGTCAACTGAGCCGGCCACCTTATGATGGCTTTAATACCGCCAGTCATGTGGGAGATGATCCGGAGTCCGTGGCCCGCTGTCGCCGTGCACTGGCTGATTACTTTGCCTGGTCCAGGCCACCACAATGGTTGCGCCAGGTTCATGGCATAGCGGTTGTGGACGCCGCTCCCTATGGTGCGAAACCTGAAGATGGTGCGGAACCTGAAGCGGATGCCGTTTATACCCGTGAGCCGGAGCAGGTGTGTACCCTGCACACCGCAGATTGCCTGCCGGTGTTCTTTGCGGCGGCGGACGGCTCGGAAGTGGCCCTGGCCCATGCCGGCTGGCGCGGCCTGGCCGCCGGTGTGCTGGAAGCGGCCCTTGCAAAGTTCGGAACGGACCCCCATTTAATTAAGGTATGGCTGGGTCCGGCAATCAGCCAACCGGCCTTTGAAGTCGGTGATGACGTGAGGGACGTGTTTCTCAAACAGTCGACTGACTACAGTGGCTTTTTTCAGGCCAATGAGCGTGGCCGCTGGCAGGGTGACCTCTATGGCCTGGCCCGTGTTCGCCTCAACAAATGGGGTGTTCAGCACATCACCGGTGGGGGCTTCTGCACCTATACCGATCCCCGTTTTTTCTCCTTTCGACGGCAACCGGTGACCGGCCGCCTGCTGTCCATGATCTGGATTGATCCAGCTCAATAAATTCCTTCATCTCACGGCCCTAAAATCAATACGCCCATTGAAAAAGCGTTTATTTGCCCCCAAATTGTAAAGCAGTTTAATAGGGCGTGTAAGTACGCCGTACAATAAGTTTATGAGGGTGTTACATGCGAATTGACCGATTGACCAGTAAGCTGCAGATGGCGCTATCCGATGCCCAATCGATAGCCGTAGGTCGTGACCATAATTTTATTGAGCCGGTCCATGTTTTATCGGCCATGGTGGAGGACAGCAGCGGCAGCATTAAACCGTTGCTGGCTCAGGCCGGTGTCAATGTGGGCCAGTTGAAAGATGAAATCACCGCCCAGTTGATCCGCCTGCCGCAGGTACAGAATCACGACGGTGATGTGCACATGTCCAATGACATGGGGCGTATTCTCAATGTGGCGGATAAATATGCCCAACAGCGTGGAGATAAATACATCTCCAGCGAAATCGTGGTGTTGGCCATGGTGGAGGACAAGGGTGTTACCGGCCAAATATTCAAAAAACTGGGCGTCACCAAGCAGGACTTGGAAACCGCCATTGAAAAGGTTCGTGGGGGTGAACAGGTGAACGATCCCAATGCAGAAGAATCCCGTCAGGCGCTGGAAAAATACACGTTAGACCTGACCAAACGCGCCGCGGATGGCAAGCTGGATCCGGTCATCGGGCGTGATGATGAAATCCGTCGCACCATCCAGGTGTTGCAGCGCCGGACCAAAAACAATCCTGTGCTCATTGGTGAGCCCGGTGTGGGTAAAACCGCCATTGTGGAAGGCCTGGCGCAACGGGTTGTTAATGGCGAGGTGCCCGAAGGGCTGAAAAACAAGCGTGTACTGTCCCTGGACATGGGCTCCCTGTTGGCAGGGGCCAAATACCGGGGCGAGTTCGAGGAGCGATTGAAGTCGGTACTCAATGAATTGGCCAAGGAAGAGGGCAGCGTGATCCTCTTTATCGACGAGCTGCACACCATGGTGGGAGCAGGTAAGAGCGAAGGCGCCATGGATGCCGGCAACATGCTGAAACCCGCTCTGGCCCGCGGCGAGCTGCACTGTGTGGGCGCCACCACGCTGGATGAGTACCGACAGTACATTGAAAAGGATGCGGCACTGGAGCGTCGTTTCCAGAAAGTGCTGGTGGACCAGCCCTCGGTGGAAGACACCATTGCCATTCTGCGCGGCCTCAAAGAACGTTATGAAGTTCACCATGGGGTGAACATCACCGACTCGGCGATTGTGGAAGCCGCCAAACTGTCTCAGCGCTACATTACAGATCGTCAATTGCCGGACAAGGCCATCGATTTGGTCGACGAAGCCGCCAGTCGTATACGTATGGAAATGGACTCCAAACCGGAAGAACTGGATCGGCTGGAGCGTCGTCTCATCCAGCTTAAAATGGAGCGCGAAGCGCTGAAGAAAGAGGAAGACGAGGCCTCCCGAAAGCGCCTCGACAAGCTAAACGACGATATCGATGGCATCGAGAGAGAGTACGCGGATCTGGATGAAGTATGGACCGCGGAAAAGGCCTCCCTGCATGGCAGCCAACAGGTGAAAGCCGATCTGGAGCAGGCTCGAATCGATTTGGAGCAGGCCCGCCGCAGTGGCGATCTGACCAAAATGTCCGAGCTGCAGTATGGCCGTATTCCGGAACTGGAAAAGCAGTTGGACATGGCAGCGCAAGCGGAAATGATGGAAATGAAATTGCTGCGCAATAAAGTAACTGAGGAGGAGATCGCTGAAGTCGTATCCAAGTGGACCGGCATCCCGGTATCCAAGATGTTGGAAGGCGAGCGTGAAAAGCTGTTGAAAATGGAGGCAGCCCTGCATCAGCGGGTGGTAGGGCAGGATGAAGCCATCAAAGCCGTATCCGATGCTATCCGGCGCTCCCGTGCCGGCTTGTCCGATCCCAACCGACCCAATGGTTCCTTCCTGTTCCTCGGTCCCACCGGGGTGGGCAAAACCGAGTTGTGCAAGGCGTTGGCCACATTCCTCTTCGATACCGAAGAGGCCTTGGTGCGTATCGATATGTCGGAGTTCATGGAGAAGCATTCTGTGGCGCGACTGATCGGTGCGCCTCCCGGGTATGTGGGGTACGAGGAGGGTGGTTACCTGACGGAAAGCGTGCGCCGTAAACCCTATTCGGTGATTCTGCTGGATGAGGTGGAAAAAGCGCATCCCGATGTGTTCAATATCCTGTTACAGGTGTTGGAGGATGGCCGCCTGACCGATGGCCAGGGCCGGACAGTGGATTTCCGTAACACGGTGATTGTGATGACCTCGAACATGGGGTCTGACGTGATCCAAACGATGGCGGGCGAGGAGCAGTACGACCGTATGAAGGCCGCCGTCATGGATATCGTGGCAACCCACTTCCGTCCGGAGTTAATCAACCGGATCGATGAGCTGGTGGTGTTCCACCCGCTGGTGAATGAACAGATTCGCGGCATTGCCGAGATTCAGCTGGCCAATCTGCGCAAGCGCTTGGCGGAGCGTGATCTGTCGCTGGAATTATCCGATGAGGTAATGGCCAAACTGGTGGAGGCTGGATTTGACCCGGTGTATGGCGCCCGGCCCTTGAAGCGCGCGATCCAGCGGGAGATTGAAAACCCACTGGCCCAATCCATACTGAGTGGCGAGTTCTTACCGGGTGAAACCATTGTGGCCCGAATGGACGAAGATCGGATCTGCTTTTCCAAATAAAGGCCGCTCATTGGCCATAAAAAAAGCCTGGTTTCATACCAGGCTTTTTTTATGGCGGGCCTCATGAACCGGTCTGGTTTGAGGGTTTACACTCCCTTGCAGTTCTCGGCGATGTATTTTTCGATTTCGCTCTGCCTGTTTTGAATCTCATCGTCGTTCAGGTAACGGATTTGACCATTGTCGTCGGTCACTTTCACCCGTCGGTTCGCTTTCAGCTGAGACAGGTTCTGGCGCTGAATCTTGCAGTTGTTCTCCATGATCTTCCGGTTTTCTTTTTCAATCGCCGACTCTTCATCCGCCTGGGGGGGGTTACTGGTTTCCTCGGCGGCTTTGCGCTTGGCTTCCAGCGCCTCGATGGCCTGCTTCTGGTCGCTGGAGGCGCCGGTTTTAACATTGACCACGGCGGCGGTCTCCGTATCCGGTGGACTTTCGCCATAATGAGTCACGCCTTCGCTATCCACCCATTTATAGTACTTGCCCGCATAAGCGGCCGGCGACAGTAACAAGGCCAGGCAGAGTGCCGACAACAGAAATATTGGTTTTTTTATCATGACGTTGCTCTGATCTGTGAAGTAACTACTGTAACTATAGCTGTTTAAACGTGTGGTTCGCATAATTTCCCGCCGATTTTGTGAATTCATCAACGCTATTACCGAAGTATAGATTAACCCCTCCTAAGTTCATGGTTTTCAACGTAAAGGGACTCTATTGACAAAATTTCCATCCATGTCAAGATATGCGGCTCACTGAGGTGGGTGCAGATTGGCGGGAGATACCTTGCCAGGCTGCGCTAGAGCGAGAGTATCGCCACTTTTAGGCATAAGCCGTAGCCGGTTTTACTGCCATATCCCGTCGATCTCGCTAGATAAATCATAGGCTTAACAGCGTATGAGGTAATCAGGCCAAAACCCCTGTGCCTTGATTGCCAAGCTAGCTTTGACCCACAGGCCACCTGGATTTGAATTGAATTTCGACCGGTGTGGAACTGACATTCATGACTTTAATTGGTTTGTAACAGGCTTGGGCATGGGCGAATCGGCCAGTGGGGCTGATGCTGAGTGCTCAAGATTAAGGTGTGAGATCGTGGAACTTCTATCAGGCGCAGAGATGCTCGTTCGGGCTTTGAAGGACGAGGGTGTTGAAACCATATTCGGTTACCCGGGCGGTGCCGTACTGCATATCTATGACGCGCTGTTTCAACAAAAAAGCATTACCCATGTACTGGTTCGTCACGAACAGGCTGCTGCCCATATGGCAGATGCCTTTTCCCGTTGCAGCGGCACCACCGGTGTCGTGTTGGCAACCTCGGGCCCAGGTGCCACCAATACCGTAACCGGCATTGCCACGGCCTACATGGACTCCATTCCCATGGTCATCATCACCGGCCAGGTCCAGTCTGACTGGATCGGCGATGATGCCTTCCAGGAAACGGATATCGTTGGTGTCACTCGACCCATTGTCAAGCACAGCTTCATGGTAAAGAAGACCGAAGATATTCCGGCCACCATTAAAAAGGCATTCTATATTGCCAGCACCGGTCGCCCTGGCCCGGTACTGGTGGATATTCCCAAGGATCTGACCAATCCAGCGGTGACCTACGAATACAGCTACCCCTCCAAGGTCAAGTTGCGTTCCTACAATGTGGTTTCCAAAGGGCATTCAGGCCAGATCAAGAAGGCTGTGGATCTGTTGATGGCGGCAAAGCGCCCCATTTTCTACACCGGTGGCGGTGTGGTGCAGGGTAATTCTGCGGCGGAACTTACTGAGCTGGTTCGAAAAATGGGGTTTCCCTGTACCAACACCCTGATGGGGTTGGGTGGCTTTCCTGGCGACGATCCCCTGTTCGTGGGGATGCTGGGTATGCACGGCACCTATGAGGCCAACATGGCCATGCATCATGCGGACGTGGTAATGGCCATTGGTGCCCGATTCGACGATCGGGTAACTAACCATACCGGCAAGTTCTGCCCCAATGCGAAAATCATTCACGTGGACGTGGACCCTGCATCCATTGCCAAAAACATTCCTGTAGATATCCCCATTGTGGGGCCGGTGGATCAGGTGTTGAAAGAGATGCTGGATCAGCTGGAAAAGACCGAAGACAAACCGGACCTGCAGGCGCTGGAAGCCTGGTGGAAACAGATCGATGCCTGGCGTGCCTACCATGGCTTGCGTTATGAAACCAAGCCTGATGTTTTGAAGCCGCAAACAGTCATTGAGGAGTTGTACCGGGTCACCAACGGCGAAGCCATCATTACCTCGGATGTGGGTCAGCATCAAATGTTTGCCGCCCAGTACTACAAGTACAAGTATCCGCGCCAGTGGATCAATTCCGGTGGTTTGGGCACCATGGGCTTCGGCCTGCCCGCCGCCATGGGCTGTCTGGTAGCAAAACCGGACAAGACGGTGGCCTGTGTTACAGGAGAAGGCAGTATCCAGATGAATATTCAGGAGCTGTCCACCTGCCTGCAGTACCATTTCCCGGTCAAAATCGTGAACCTGAACAATCAGTCCCTGGGGATGGTGCGCCAGTGGCAGGACATGCAGTATCAGGGGCGTCATTCCAGTTCAACCTATGAGGAATCACTGCCGGATTTCATCAAGCTGGCGGAGTCATACGGGCATGTAGGTATTCGGGTGACCAAACCGGATCAGCTGCAGGGCGCCATGGAAGAAGCATTCTCGCTTAAAGATCGCCTGGTGTTCCTCGATATTTCCGTGGATCCCACAGAGCACGTATACCCAATGCAGATAAAAGAAGGCTCCATGCGCGACATGTGGCTCAGCAAAACGGAGCGTACCTGATCATGCGACGAATCATTTCAATTCTGATGGAAAACGAACCAGGTGCTCTGTCGCGCGTGGTGGGATTATTCTCCCAGCGTGGTTACAACATTGAAACGTTAACAGTGGCACCCACCAATGATCCGACCTTGTCGCGGTTGACTTTGACGACGTCAGGCTCGGATCGCACCATCGAGCAAATCACCAAGCAGCTGAATAAGCTGATTGAAGTGGTAAAGCTGGTGGATCTCAGCGAAGGCGCCCACATTGAGCGTGAATTAATGCTGGTTAAGCTCAAGGCTACCGGCGCTCAACGCGCTGAAATTAAACGCACAGCCGATATATTCCGCGGCCAGATAGTGGATGTGACCAGTTCCGTTTATACCGTGCAGCTTGCCGGCGCCAGCGACAAACTGGATGCGTTCCTCGAGTCCGTAGGGGAGGCCTCCATCCTGGAGGTGGTGCGTTCCGGCGTGTCCGGTATTGCCCGCGGCGATAAGGTGCTGGCGCTTTAGTTCAGCGAACAACAGAAACCAATTTCATTACTGCGAAGACTGCATTTACAGATAGAGGAAGACTCATGCAAGTTTATTACGACAAAGATTGCGACCTTTCCATCATCCAGGGCAAAAAAGTTGCGATCATCGGATATGGCTCACAAGGCCATGCACACGCCAATAACCTGAAAGACTCCGGCGTCGACGTCGTAGTGGCGCTGCGTGAAGGTTCGGCTTCCGCTACCAAGGCCGAGGCCGCGGGTTTAAGTGTTAAGTCGGTGCCGGAAGCGGTGCAGTGGGCTGATCTGATTATGATTCTGACCCCGGATGAGTTTCAGGCCCAGCTCTACAAGAATGAAATCGAGCCCAATCTGAAACAGGGTGCAACGCTGGCTTTTGCCCATGGCTTTGCCATCCACTACAACCAGGTGGTTCCGCGAGCGGATCTTGACGTCATCATGGTTGCTCCCAAGGCGCCCGGTCATACCGTGCGTTCAGAGTTTGTAAAAGGGGGTGGCATCCCTGATTTGATCGCAATCTATCAGGATGCATCCGGTAACGCCAAGAACGTTGCGTTGTCCTACGCTTCCGGCGTGGGCGGTGGCCGTACCGGTATCATCGAAACCACCTTCAAAGATGAAACCGAAACCGATCTGTTCGGTGAGCAGGCCGTGCTGTGCGGTGGCGCTGTCGAGCTGGTTAAGGCAGGTTTTGAAACCTTGGTTGAAGCGGGCTATGCCCCTGAGATGGCCTACTTTGAATGTTTGCACGAGCTGAAACTGATCGTCGATCTGATGTATGAAGGCGGTATTGCCAACATGAACTACTCCATTTCCAACAATGCGGAATATGGTGAGTACGTAACCGGTCCTGAGGTCATCAATGATCAGTCTCGGGCTGCCATGCGCAATGCGCTAAAGCGCATTCAGGATGGCGAGTATGCCAAAATGTTCATATCTGAAGGGGCTCACAACTACCCATCAATGACTGCATACCGCCGTAATAACGCCGCGCATCCTATTGAGCAGGTTGGTGCCAAATTACGTGAGATGATGCCGTGGATTCAGGCCAACAAAATCATCGATAAATCCAAGAACTGATTGGAATCCGGTGCAACAAAAGGCGCGGCATATGCCGCGTTTTTTGTTTCCTGTGTTTAATTGGTGGTAATACGGTTGCAAAATGGTGGCTAAGCCATCACATTATATCGAATAACGGAGCAAAACGATAGGGTGCGGATATGGTAGAGAAAGTGAACCAGCCAGAAGAAGCCGGTACAGGCCAGGTCGACAGCGGGCACCAGCAACCCGAAGACTCGGTGAAAGCGTCTGACACAGCCGGTGAGCACCATGATTTCGATGAATATGAAGGTGTGACCTTCGAGGTGGTCGAAGGCGAGGAGCTGGAAGGGGGCAGGAAAATTCGCCGCCGGGGCATTTACCTGTTACCTAACCTGTTCACGACAGGAGCACTGTTCTCTGGTTTTTACGCCATAGTGGCCGCCATGAATGGCATGTTCGAACAATCCGCAATTGCTGTGTTTGTTGCCATGATTCTCGATGGTCTGGATGGCCGGGTTGCCCGTATGACCAATACTCAGAGCGAGTTTGGCGCGCAATACGATAGTCTTTCTGATTGCATCTCTTTTGGGGTGGCTCCGGCTTTGGTGTCTTATTCCTGGTCCCTTTCCAGTCTGGGCAAGATCGGCTGGATGGTGGCGTTTGTGTTTGCTGCCTGTGCCGCATTGCGGCTGGCCCGTTTCAACGTACAGATCGACACTGCGGATAAACGTTACTTCACTGGCCTGCCAAGCCCGGCGGCGGCAGCGGTGGTGGCGGGCATGGTTTGGTTCGGCACTGAGCACGGATTGGATGGACAGTCCATTGCCATCGTGGCGGCCTTGATCACGGCATTTGCGGCTGTGATGATGGTCAGCAATATAAAATACAACTCGTTTAAGGAGCTGGATTTCAAGGGGCGGGTGCCTTTCGTGGCCATTCTGGTTGTCGTTCTGGTATTGGCAGTGATTGCCTCCTATCCGGCAGGGGTCTTGCTGGCTATTTTTCTGGTGTATGCCCTCAGTGGTCCGTTGCTGTTTTTCCGGCGAAAGAAGTGAAACATTGATGGCTGCCCTGCGTCTAATCGGTAATGGATGGACAATGGGAGCCCCCGATGCTGATCAAATCGAAAGACAAAGCAACACCCAAATCCTTTGAGATAACCCCTGAAACCAGTTACTGGTCACGTCGGGAGTGGCTGAAATCAGCCGGCATCCTGGGCGCCGGGCTGGCTGCTTTTGGTGGTGCGCCGTTACCGGCTATGGCTAAGGATCAAAATTGGCAGGCCATACTCAACGATAAGTTAGCCAGTAGTAAAAAGTGGCCTCATTCGGCTCAGGAAGAGCTCACGCCGTATAAAGACGTAATCAGCTACAACAATTTCTACGAGTTTGGTACGGGCAAAAGTGACCCGGTGGAGAACAGCAAGGATTTCAAGGTTGACCCCTGGCGGGTTCAGATTACCGGTGAAGTGGGTAAGCCGGGCCATTACACGTTGGAAGATATATTTCGTCCCCACGCACTGGAGGATCGGGTATACCGGTTTCGATGTGTTGAGGCCTGGTCTATGGTGGTGCCCTGGGTCGGGTTTCCCCTGGGGGATCTGTTAAAGCGCTTCGAGCCTGGCTCCAAAGCCAAATACGTGCGCTTTGAGACCCTGGTGGACCCGGATCGCTTTCCAGCCCAGCGCTTTGCACGATCGACCATTCCATGGCCCTATGTGGAAGGGCTGCGCATGGATGAAGCCATGCATCCACTTACGCTCATGGTAGTGGGTGTCTACGGTAAAACGCTGCTCCCCCAGAACGGTGCGCCCCTGCGCTTGATGGTGCCCTGGAAGTACGGCTTCAAGAGCATCAAATCGATTGTGAAAATAGAGTTTCTGGAGCAGGAGCCTGATACCACCTGGCAGCGGCTTGCCTCCCGTGAATACGGCTTCTATGCCAATGTTAATCCCCAGGTGGACCATCCACGCTGGAGCCAGAAGCGGGAACGACGCTTGCCTAACAGCATATGGGATCCAAACTGGGTACCTACCCAGAAATTCAACGGCTATGAAGAGCAGGTGGCACCGTTGTACGCGGGAATGAACCTGCGTACCCACTTTTAGTTTAATGCCGCGAGGGTTTCTTGATGCGCGCCGTGTTTCATGCTGCTTCCCTGTTGCCTTTATTGTGGCTTGTGTATCTGGTTGCCACCGGTCAGATCGGGGCAGATCCCGCTGAACGGATCGTTCGATACCTGGGGTTAACCGGAGCCTGCTTTCTATGGGCGTGTCTCACCATGACCCCGCTGCGTCTGCTCAGCGGAAGATCAGTGTGGATCTCTTACCGCAGAGGCCTGGGCCTATGGGCATTTTTCTATCTATCCATCCACTTGCTCTCGTTTATAGTTATGTGGGCTGGTTTAGATGTGCAGATTCTGCTAGAAGAGGTCACTGAAAGGCCCTATGTCTACCTGGGATTGTTCGGCTGGCTGTTAATGGTACCTTTGGCATTCACGTCCACCCGTAGCGCCCGACGGCGCCTTGGAAAAAGCTGGATTAAGTTGCATCGGCTCATCTACCCCGTCGCCTTGCTGGGTTTGGCCCACATGCTTTGGATCGCCAAACTGGATTATTTGCAAGTATCGATATTTGGGGGGCTTCTGTTCATGCTGTTTTTCTGCCGCTGGTTCTATCGAAAGAATTAATTCTGCAAAGCGCGCTCACCCTGTCTACACTCTTTTAACGCTGTTGATTCAGTGCTTGATTTTGCTGGAGACTACGTCCCATCCGGGCTGTAAATCAGCCAGAATCAAAGATATTGGTTTTGCCATTTAATCAAGTCTAAGATATTGAAAATTTGGTTAAAAAAGTCGTTGACGGGGCGGGT
>DKQK01000047.1:9856-15927 GCA_002471665.1 Gammaproteobacteria bacterium UBA7310 | reverse complement strand
ATCCACACCCCGGGTCTGGGTATCGCCCACACGCTCGAATTGTTTTTCCTGCAACACCCGCAGCAGCTTGCCCTGTAACTCCAGCGGAATCTCGCCCACCTCATCCAGAAACAGGGTGCCGCCATCGGCCAGCTCGAAACGGCCGATGCGGTCACTGGTGGCCCCGGTAAAGGCCCCTTTCACATGACCAAAGAATTCACTCTCAAACAAATCCCGGGGAATGGCCGCGCAATTGACCCGAATCAAGGGCCGGTTGCGGCGATCACTGGCTTCATGAATGGCACGGGCCAACAGCTCCTTGCCGGTACCGGATTCACCGGTAATCAGCACATTGGCGTCGGTGGGTGCCACCAGTTCAATCTGGGCAATGGTGTTGCGGATGGCATCGCTGCGGCCAACTATTTCCCGGTAATTATGTTCCGATCGGATCTCCTCCTGCAGGTAGGCGTTTTCCAGCTCCAGACGCCGCTTCAGGCTTTCCACTTCCGACAGGGCGGCCCGCAAGCGCCGATCCGCCTCCCGCCGCTCACTGACATCACGGAAAATCACCACGGCGCCCACCACCCGGCCCTGGTCTTCGATGGGCGTACTGGTGTACTCCACGGGAAACGATGAACCATCCTTGCGCCAAAAGACTTCATCCCCCACCTGATGCACGATGCCATCGTGAAACGCAGCGTAAATCGGGCAACCCTGCATCTGATAGCAGGAACCATCCTCATGACTGTGGTGAATGCATTCATGGGCATTACGCCCCACCAGTTCGGCTGCCGCGTATCCCAGCATTTTTTCCCCGGCGGGATTCACAAAGGTGGTAACGCCTTCGGTATTCACACCATAGATGCCCTCCCCCGCGGCATTCAGGATCAGTTGGTTCTCCCGTTCGAACTCGGAAAACACTTCCTCAATGCGCTTCCATTCCATCAAACCACCACGGTGGTAACGGGTGGCATCCGCATCAAGCCGCAGCTTGTGGCAGTAATGGGTATCGAACAGCGTAAACAGCAACAGCACCCGGCCCTGATCTTCAAACACAGAGCCATACACCTCCACCGACCGGGTAGTGTCGTCGGCACAGATCAGGCTCAGCTCGTTGGTGTAGCTGTTCTTTTTTTCCATGCAGGCCTGACTGAACGCCACCAGGCTGGGAAACTGATTGGCGAACAAAATGGACACCGGCAGCGACAGAATCTGATCCTGGGTGAAACCACACAGATCCGACAGGGTGGCATTGCATTCCAGCACCTGATCGGCCACGGGATCAATGCACATCACCGCCATATCGCTGGCATCCAGGCCCCGAAACAATAACTCTGCTTGTGCGTTCATACCCCTTACCGTTGCAATTTGCTGATAGCAAACAGCGCAATCAAGCCCCGTGCCATTTACGACATTTCGTAAAAATAAATTACGCATAAGCATAAATTACGCATTTGCGTAACCGATTCAGGACACCCGAGCAATAACCTAACCCTCTGATTTATCTGCAGTTGGCTACAGCTGAAACAGGTTGGCACAGACCATGCCTTATCACTGCTAACTTGAGGCCCGACACCAACAGGGTCTGCGAGCGATCCATTTTCTGTTCCGCCGTGGTGCAGACCAACGCAACCCTGCACCGCTACAACAACTACTCCGGGGGAGAGTCAGCGATGACCGTGAAAAGTCTTGGAAATCCATACGATCCAAAAACCAGCCTGACCCATGAAGCAGGGTGCAGCTGCCAGAAATGCAGCAACGCCATCACCGAGCCAGACAACAATTTGCCCACCACCTCAGAAGACATGATGGATCGGGCCATCGAGAATGCCGTGGTCCGGGCGGTGTTTAATCAAAGCGATGTCAGCCGCCGTCAATTTATGGGGCTACTGGGCGGCGGTACCGCCGCGGCCATGCTGTCGACGTTTTTTCCCCTCAATGAAGCCAAGGCCGCCCTCAAGGAATCCATGGGCAAACTGGAGAAAACCAAACTCAATGTGGGCTTTGTGCCCATCACCTGTGCCACCCCCATCATCATGGCCCACCCACTGGGGTTCTATTCCAAATACGGCCTGGATGTGGATGTGATCAAAACCGCAGGCTGGGCCGTGGCGCGGGATAAATCACTGGCCAACGAATACGATGCCTCCCACATGCTGACCCCCATGCCGCTGGCCATGACCCTGGGCGCCGGCTCTACCGCTGAGCCCTACATCATGCCCGCCGTTGAAAACATCAACGGCCAGGCCATCGTGCTGCATGTGGATCACAAGGACAAACGGGATCCCAAGCAATGGAAAGGTTTCAAGTTTGGTGTGCCCTTTGACTATTCCATGCATAACTTCCTGCTGCGTTATTACGTGGCAGAACACGGCCTGGACCCGGACAAGGACATTCAGATTCGCGTGGTACCACCACCGGAAATGGTGGCCAATCTGCGCGCCGGCAATCTGGATGGTTACCTCTCTCCGGATCCGTTTAACCAGCGCGCGGTGTGGGAGAAAGTCGGCTTTATTCACACCCTCACCAAAGATATCTGGGAAGGCCACCCCTGCTGCGCATTTGCCTGCAGCAAGGCGTTTGCCGAAACCAACCCCAACACCTACGGCGCACTGCTGAAAGCCATTGTGGACGCCACCCAATACTCGTCGAACCCGGACAACCGCAAGGAAATTTCAGAGGCCATTGCACCGAAGAATTACCTCAACCAACCGGTACCGGTGATTCAACAGGTACTCACCGGCCGCTACGCCGATGGCCTGGGTTCCATACAGGATGTACCGGATCGAATCGACTTCGACCCGTTCCCCTGGCACTCCATGGCGGTGTGGATTCTGACGCAGATGAAACGCTGGGGCTACATAGAGGGCGATGTGGATTACAAGACCGTGGCCGAGCAGGTGTATCTGGCCTCCGACTGCGAAAAGATCATGAAAGATCTGGGTTATTCCGCGCCGGACAAAACCTACGCCAACTACACCATCATGGGTAAGGAGTTTGATTACACCAAACCCGATGAGTACGTGAAGAGTTTTGCCATAGGGAGAGCCTGATGATTCAGTCCATGCCATTTCGTGCGGCTCTGTTGTCGATCGTCATCGCGGTACTGTTGTTCGGTATTTGGGAAGCCTCCAGTGACGTGCCGGAGAAATCCACGGAGATGACGGAGTACGAAATGCTGATGGGCGGTGCCGACCAGGAGGCCCGCGTGCCTCCACCCTCGGACGTGCTGGTGCATGCCTGGAATGAACTCAGTGATCCTTTTTATGACAAAGGCCCCAACGACAAGGGGATCGGCATTCAACTGGCCTATTCATTGTATCGGGTGCTGACCGGCTATGTGCTGGCAGCCCTGATTGCCATTCCGGTGGGTTTTGTGGTGGGCATGTCGCCATTGATGTACAACGCGCTGAATCCGTTTATCCAGATCCTGCGGCCCATTTCTCCGCTGGCCTGGATGCCGTTGGCCCTGTTCATCATTCAGGATTCCGAAACGTCCGCCATCTTTGTGATTTTCATCTGTTCGATCTGGCCCATGCTGATCAACACCGCGTTTGGCGTGGCCAATGTGCGGGAAGACTGGATCAACGTGGCCCGCACGCACGAACTGTCATCCCTGCGTACTGCCTTCCTGGTGATACTGCCGGCGGCGGCGCCCACCATTCTCACCGGCATGAGAATCTCCATCGGCATCGCCTGGCTGGTGATCGTGGCCGCTGAAATGCTGGTGGGCGGTACCGGCATCGGCTACTACGTCTGGAACGAATGGAACAACCTGGATCTGAACAGCGTGATCTTTTCCATTCTGATGATCGGCTGCGTGGGCATGTTGCTGGATCTGGCACTGTCCAGTGCGCAGAAGCTGGTTGAATACAACGAATAAGGGGAGCCATATGTCGAATGCATTTCTGGAAGTCAGCGGCTTAGCCAAAGTGTATCCAACCAAAGAGGGTAACGACTTTACCGTTTATGACAACGTTAATTTCAACCTCAACAAAGGTGAATTTGTTTGCATCATCGGCCACTCCGGCTGCGGCAAATCCACCATCTTAAACACCCTGGCGGGGCTGGATGATCCCACTGCCGGTGCTGTGGTGATGAATGGCAAGGAAGTCAAAGGGCCCAGCCTGGAACGTGGCGTGGTGTTTCAGAACTACAGCCTGCTGCCCTGGCTGTCCAGCCTCAGCAATGTTGAGTTTGGGGTGAAGGCCCGTTGGCCGGACTGGAGCAAAAACAAGGTGCGCGAGCACAGCACCCGCTTTCTCAGCATGGTGGGGTTGGAACATGCGCTGCAGCGCAAACCGTCCGAACTATCCGGCGGTATGCGCCAACGGGTCAGTATTGCCCGGGCCTTTGCCACCCAGCCGGAACTGCTGCTGTTGGATGAACCCTTCGGCGCGCTGGACGCGCTGACCCGTGGTGTGATCCAGGAGGAACTGGTGAAGATCTGGAGTGAAACCCAGCAGACCGTGTTTATGATCACCCACGATGTGGATGAGGCCATACTGCTGTCTGATCGTATCTTCGTTATGTCCAACGGCCCCAACGCCGCCATCGCCGAATCGGTTAAGGTGGATATTCCACGGCCACGGCAACGCAACACCATTTTTCAACAGCCCGGCTACTACCAGCTGCGCAATTACCTGGTGGATTTTCTGGTGAACCGATCGGCTGAAAAACCGGATAACTCATCCGGCAAGCCGAAAGAGGTCAATCCTCTATCCGCCATTACCTCGTCGTCGGCACCGGCTACCACAATCGACAACGATCGCAACGCTCACCCATATGCAGTCAATCAATAAGTAATATCAGGAGAACCGTCATGAGTGAAGTGGCAAAAACCATTATCGCTGCCAAAGAAAGTAAAGGGATGACCTGGGAAGAAATCGGCAAGGCCGTTGGCATGTCGCCGGTCTGGACCACATCCGCCTGCATGGGCATGAACAGCATGCCCAAGGAAAGCGCCGACGCGCTGTGTGAGGTGTTGGGGTTGGGGCCTGAAATCAGTACCGAGTTGCAGAAGTATCCCACCAAGATCTGGGATCAGGCTGTACCCACCGACCCGTTGATCTATCGGCTGTACGAAATTGTCGGCGTCTATGGCGAAACCTTGAAGGAAGTCATTCAGGAAAAATTCGGTGACGGCATCATGAGCGCCATCGATTTTTCCATGGAAGTGGACAAAGAGGAAAACCCGAAAGGCGATCGGGTGGTGATTACCATGAACGGTAAATTCCTGCCTTACAAAGCCTGGTAAACCCGTACCCGGAAGTAGATCAGCGGCGTTGCCTCAATGTACTTCCGGGCACCTTTTGCTTTATGCACCCTGAGTCAATCGCTCGTACAGTTGTGAGGGGAACTGCAAGTGTTGCATGGCTCGCACCGTGGCACCAATGTCGTATTCCACGCGCTTCAGTTCCAGTACCTGCTCGGCGCTGTTAAACAGCGCATATTCCGCCCGGCTTTCACCACCCCGTGGTTGCCCTACCGATCCCGGGCACACCAGCGTACAGCGATTCTTTGCCATATTTTGCTGTGGCTGCAGGTTTTTGTCATCGTTGTTGTGGCGGCGCTGATAACACATTTGCAAATGGCTGTGGCCATGAAAGCCTATGGCCAGTTGCTCCGCCTCAAGCCAATCCAGGTTGTGTTGGTAGGTCATGTGATAAACGTAGGCAAAAAAGTATCGCTTATCCACAGGCGCACCATGCACCGCGATCCAGTTATCCTGACGATGCACCGGTGACAGCGCCCCCAACCAATCCATATAGGGCGCTGCAATCTGATTGCGGGTCCATTCGATGCTCCAGGTGGCAAGCTTGGAAAAGCCGCGACTGGTGTCGCCACACGCCGCCGCATAATCATGGTTACCCTGAATCACCAGGCAATCCTGCTGCCTGAGCAAATCGATACAGGCCTCGGGGTGCGGGCCGTATCCCACCACATCCCCCAGCACCAGAATCTGCTGTACCCCATGATCCGCAATGTCCGCCACAACCGCCTCCAGGGCGGCAATATTGGCGTGCACATCCGCGATCACGGCAAAGCGTTGATCACTGATACTGGTTAATGGTTCACGCGCCCGGGCCTGC
>DKQK01000047.1:0-9527 GCA_002471665.1 Gammaproteobacteria bacterium UBA7310 | reverse complement strand
GCCTGCTGTTTGCGTTGCTTGTAACCACGGCGTGAATATTCCGACAGCACCGCCAGAATCTCGGCAATACCATCCCGCTCACGTTCTGCCACGGCCAGATTGTTACGCAGTTGGCCGTGCAGAATATGCAGTGAATGCACGTTGCCGGACAACTGCCACAGGATGTCGGCAATGACCACCCCCAGTTGACGGCAGCGTTGCACATCCAATGCCTCCAACTGGCGAATCCAGACACCCAACACCAACGCCAGACTGGTGAAATCATCCCAGGCATAAAAATCATCGTCGAGATAATACAGTTGCCCCTCGGCATCCAGCCCGAAATTGGAGAGCCCTTCATCCAGGCGCCGGTCATGACGCAACGCGGTATCCGTGTAGAGCTGAATCAGATCACCCAACACCGCCAGCGCCCGCGCCGGATCCTGTTGCAGATACAGCGGTAATTCCCGGTGCAGGGGTAACAGACGGGGGGCAATGTTGCCGATGATCAACTGCCCATCCCAGTCGCAATAGAACCAGGTCTTGGTGGGATAATGCACCTGCAGGCGCCGCTCTTCCTGCAACGCCGCCAGCGCACGGCGCTCCACATCCTTGGGCTGAAACACAAAGTCGGTGCGCAGTTTGATGACCGCCTGCTCTGCAACAAAAAGCTGGGTGGCCGGGCGGCCGGTGAAGGTGGCTAGATGTTGCAGCGCTTGCGGTTGATCCAATGTCGCCAGAATTGTCTGTTCATCAAACTGCGGAGCCTGTTGGTTGATGGCCCCTATGATGTGTACCATGGATCAACCGCACCCGATCAGGGACAGAGAGGGGCAATGTCCGGCAGCACGCCGCGCATGGCGGACCAACCCATACCCAGATTGGCTTTCCGGCCGGTGATCAACACCATCAGGCAATCCTCCTTACCCGGCACCACCGACATAAAATGATAGGTGCGCTCTGTACTCATCTGCACTTCCTTGATGGAGTGGGTCACTTCCGCACCACGCTGGCTGGACAACATCTTTTCCACCGTGGTGATGGTTTTACCCCGGAACATATCCACTGCGGCGGCGGCCACCGCATCCAGATAACTCTGAGTGAAATAGGGAACATTATGATGCGCCGCCAACAGCAAACCGGAAGACAAGTCCACCACGGCCGCCCCCAATGCGTCGCTTACATCACTGACCAAGTTTTGACACAGGCTATTTAAATCTGCCATTTCTTTCTCCTCATAAACAGCAAGACAGTTTTTTGGTACTACAGTTCTTTGGTACTACAGGTTTTGTGTTACTCAAGTAATCTCTTTATACAGTGCATCAGCCGCCGTGCGGGTTGCCGACAACAACATACCCATATTGATGGACTTGTCCGCCAGAGTGGTCAGCACCAGCTTGCGCCCCACTCGTTTCAACGCCAGGAATCCATCCTGGTTCTGAATGATGACAAAATCACATCCTTTCTGGTTGGCTTCCAATGCAATCTTTTCGCCCAATGCCAGACAGGAACTGGTCATGGCCGCCAGTTTGGAATCCTCAAAATGATCCTGCGCCTGATTGGCAATGGCATGGCCATCAATGCTGGACAACACCACCGCATAGATGGATTCATTGTTTGCAATCAGTTGTTTCAGGTTGCGATCCACCACACTGCGTTTAATGGAGTTTTCTTCCTTTTCTGCCAACATTTACGCGTACTCCAACATAGCCATCAATGCATCCATTAACACCACCATATCTTCACGGCTGCGGGGATCTGCCTCGAGCACGGGGCAAAACATATCCCGCCGCTCCAGAAACGAGTAATAATCATCAATGCTCACCCGGTCAGACCCGTTGCAACGGGTGACACCAATCACCACACCGGTGTCTTCAATCAGTTGTTTAAAGTTGTCCATGTAGATCATCAGATCGTCCAGCGGATCAGGGCGACTGTTGTCCACCAGAATTATCAAGCCCAGGGCGCCTTCCGCGATGATTTCCCACATGTGACGAAATCGCTCCTGCCCCGGCGTGCCATAGATGCGCACCCGTGCCCCGTCGTCCAACACCACTTCGCCAAAATCAAATGCCACTGTGGTGGTGCTTTTGATTATGGAAAGTTCATCGGTGGTATCGGCATCCGTCCCCACGGGGGGCACGTCGCTCAGGGCACAGATTGCGGTGGTTTTGCCAACACCGGCGGTACCGGTAATTACAAACTTCAGTTCTGACACGGTTAACGACTCCCGAACTTGGAACGCAGCATGGCAAACAGGCCGGCGTTGGCAGGCCTGGCTTCCGCAACCGGCTCAGGTGCCTGGGTTACCGCCTGCTGGACAATAAAATTCTGTTGCTGACAGGCCGACACGAAATCCCATACCAGATCGGGAGCAATGCCGGAACGCTCCGCCGCCTGTTCAACGGTGAGAGGCTCTTTCAGCAACAGGGCACACAAGCGGCTTGAACCGGGATACCTATTCAGGATGTTGGCACAGGGCCAGCGCCGCAGCCGGTAACCGGTTACGGTTTCCTGTCGTGGCGCGTCACCGGCTGCAGCCGATGCAGTTGGCGCCGGGGATTGCACGCTGTCGTCGGCATGCAAACTGTTCAGGCATTTCAGAATGTCCGCCGCGCGCAGGGGTTTGTGCAGGCAGGGCTGATGGGTGCTCATGGAAGAATACTGACCGAAGCGAATCACTTTGCGGCCGTTGCTCTCCATGGTTGCCGCCAGATCCAGGCCTTGGTTGGAATCCACATCCACCACGGTGACATCACAGCTTTCGTCTTCCACCACTTCCCATACCGCATTGGTTTTGAACGAAAGCAATGAAAGCAGGCTACAAAAAACGGTTTGGTCGGTGTCCCGAAATCCATACAAAGAAATTGTTCGATTGCTGTCCATATCTATTCAAACGCTTCCCGAAGATACTACTACGACGTGTCACTAAGCTATGTGATCACGCCCCAGAGTTGGCTGAATATGGAATCAGTTAAGATGACAACGCGGCCACTTTCCAGCTAAAAACATTTGTTGAAAATACATTCCCGGGAGGATTGGGTGCCGATTGCTGAGGCAAAAAAGTAATCGTTGGCGAAGGTGTTGATTGCAACCCCAAATGTTTACAGAGACTTAACCTGCAGCGTACAAATTTAGACTTTGCATTTTTATATTCATAAGCCGGCACTTTGCAGCGATGTCATAACAAATGATTATCGGGCAGCAAGCGGTTAATTGATTTACAGCAATGGCGCTGAAGCTGGGGGGCGATCAACGCCTGATCAGTTTTGTGACGCAGATCTCTTTTTGATCAGAACTCCATCACGCTGTTATGGGTGTTGCTGCGCGGCGGCAGCCGTTTCAAAACGCCCACTGAAATCGATCACGTTGATGGCGGCAATGGCTTCTTGATTATTTTTCAGTAGCTGTTGATGTTGTGGATGGGCGCTGTAGGCATCCAACGCCTGCACATTTCGCAGTTGCACATAAATGCCCACATCATACTGTGATAAATGCACCGCCCGGTCAGCACGGGCCTTGGCACCGGCCGCCACCGCGATCACACCGGGAATGGTTCGCAACAGATTCAGTGAATCCTCAATGATGCGCTGCCGTTGCGCCTTCGTGCTGGATTCGGTAAAGCGCACCAGCACAATGTGATGCAGCGGCACGTTTCGGGCGTTATTATTGGAGTGGTTATCTGCGGCTGCAACCTGCACGAAAGAATACAGAGCCGTAACCATAACCAGCCACCAACAGGCCCCACCAACCAATCCCATTCGTTTCATGCTGCCACCCCGCATGTTTAACTGATATCCCGTTTTTTGCGCTGCCACCAGGTCAACACCTGCACCCGAAACACATTGGTCATCACCGCCAGCATCCCCAGCAAGCCGATCACATTCAACACGCTGATGTCATAGATGCGCGGCCCGTGGGGTGTGATCAACAACAACGTATACACCAACAGAAAGCCCACATCATAAATGGCCTGCGTCTGACGGTAACTGGCATCCTCCAGGCGATAGGACAAGCGATCAATGAGGTAGGCATCCAACTTGGAATTGCCGCCGCTGTTGTGCAGTTGCGGTAACGCCGAGGGCGGCTCGTACATCTTGTCCACCAGTTTGATGGCGCGACTGCCCATGGAACGCACCAGCCGCACCGGATGATAGCGTTTTTTTAACAGATCACGGATCAGCGGCTCGGCGGTTTCCATCAGATTGAAATCCGGCTTGATGAGCCTGCCAAAACCTTCCAGTGTAATAAAGGCCTTGGCCGCCAAAGTAATGTCCGAAGGCAACATCAGATCGTAATTGCGCATCAGCGCCATGCAATCCAACAGGATCTGCGGAATGTCTATTTCATTCAGCGGCAGGCCGTAATACTGCTCGATCAGATCACCACAATCACGGGCCAGGGCCTCCACATCCACCTGATTACTGTTGCTCCATTCCACCAGCACCGAGGCGGCGGTATCGGTTTCCTGAAAGATGATGGCACGCACCAGACGAATCAGCTGTTCACGCCGTTGCCGGCTGAGTTTGCCCACCATGCCGAAGTCCAGCATGGCAATGCCGTTGCCCGGCAGAGCATAAAAATTACCGGGGTGAGGATCGGCGTGAAACAGGCCATCCTCCAACATGCACTTCCAGGCCACCTGGGAACCGCGTTGGGCCAGCAGCTCGCGATCCAATCCCGCCCGGTCCAGGGCCTCCGGATCCTTGGCCGATATCCCCTGCAGATATTCCTGCACATTGAGGGATTCACTGGTCCACTGCCAATACACCTTGGGGATCTTCAGCCATTTGAACTTGCGCAGATTGCGGGCAATGCGTTCGGAATTCTTGGCCTCGATGGTGAAATCCAGTTCGCGACGCAGGGAGCGTTCAAACTCCCGCACCATCTCTTCCGGGTGATAACGGCGCAGCTCTACCGATTGAATATTAATCAGACGCGCCAGGCTGTGCATCAAGCGCAGATCCGCCTCGATGGTACGCCTGACCCCGGGCTTACGTACCTTCAGCACCACCCGCTCGCCTTTCTTGGTCATGGCCTCGTGCACCTGGGCAATGGAGGCACTGGCCAGCGGGGTTTCATTCACATAACGGAACACCTTGGCCGGAGGTGCCCCCAACGCCTGGGCGATCAGCGGCTCCACTTCCTCGTAGGGCATCACCGGGGCATCGTCCTGCAGTTTTTCCAGCTCGTGAATCATCATAGGGCTGAACAGATCCACCCGCGTGGCCAGAATCTGGCCCAGCTTGATGAAGGTTGGGCCCATCTCCTCAATGGCACAACGAAAACGCGCCGGGGGCTTCATGTTCAGCATTTCATTGGAGATGGGTGAGCGTATCAGGCGACTGGCCTGCTCCACCGTGTTGGACAGGCCCATGCGCCGCATCATATCGCCGAAGCCGTATTTGATCAGAATGGAAACAATCTCGTTGAGACGTTTAACGTCCTTAACCGGGTTGGATAACATGCCCATGAAGTCAGTATTCCCTCTAGGTAATCAGTGCAGATCATAACCAGAGCACCGTCATCCCACCACTATTGCCAGCGATAGTGTGACCTTTTGCCCTGTTTTTATAGTTTTATAGAACCCATCATACACCCAGCAGTCAGGATTCATCACCCGCTGAGGTTTTTGGCAATGGGAACAGCCGCTCACAACCGCTTGCTCAACACCGTTACCGCCTTCCCCCTGGCGCGGCATTTTCAGCGGGAGGCCACCGGCCCCTGCGATTTCGCCCGTTTTATCATTCTCTCCCCGCCTCTGCGCGGCCTGGAAATGGTACTGAAACCCCACCGGGATCAACGCAACTGGACCCTGGGCTCCTCCAGCGGTGTGGACTTCTACATCCGCGACCCCAGCCTGCTGGACCGGCATTTGAGCGTGGAACGGCTGGACGACGTCTGGATGATCAGCACCAATCCCGATTGCGAAGGCTGTATCGTGAATGGTGAACCGGTGGAAACCGCCGTGGTGGAAGACGGCGACCGCCTGCTGGTGGGCCGCTTTGAGCTGGTGTTTCTGGAGGGCAATCCAAAAGCCTGAAAATCTGGCGGCGCACCCTGTGTCTTGGCGCAGGAATCCGGTATGGTTGTATCGATACGACCGGACCCCCCAACCTTTCAGGGAGCCCCATGCCTGACAGCCTGAACTGGAAACACCTCGTCATCGGCGCCGACATCCTCCTGTTCTTTATTCTGCAGCACACCCTGCCCATGGAACCGCAGGTGGTGACCGGTTTCAGCATGCTGGTGTGCATCGGCCTGCTGTGGCTCACTGAAGCCATCCATGTGAGCGTCACCGCGCTGCTGGTGCCGATTCTGGCGGTGATCCTGGGTGTGTTCGACACCACCACCGCCCTCAGTCATTTTTCCAACCCCATTATCTTTTTATTCCTGGGCGGCTTTGCCCTGGCGGCGGCCCTGCACGTACAAGGCTTGGACGTGGCCATTGCCAACAAGGTGCTGGTGCTGGCCCGGGGCCGGCTTGCGCTGGCGGCCATGATGATGTTTGCGGTGTCTGCCGGACTGTCCATGTGGATCAGCAACACCGCCACCACCGCCATGATGCTGCCCCTGGTGCTGGGCATGCTGAGCCAGTTGGACGAAGCACAGCATCGCCGCACTTATGTGTTCGTGCTGCTGGGGGTGGCCTACTGCGCCAGCATCGGTGGTATCGGTACCTTGGTGGGCAGCCCGCCCAACGCCATCGCTGCGGCCCAGGTGAAACTGAATTTTATTGGCTGGATGCAACTGGCCATGCCCATTGCATTACTGCTTCTGCCCTTGGCCATGCTGGTACTGTATACGGTGGTGAAACCGGATCTGAAGCACCGCTTTACCGCCAAGCCCCACCCCCTGCAATGGACCTGGCCCCGCATCGCCACCCTGGGTATTTTCCTGTTTACCGCCCTGTGCTGGATCTTCAGCGGCCCCTTGAACAAACTGTTGGGCGGCATCGCCAAACTGGACAGCATCATCGCCCTCAACGCCATCATTCTGCTGGCCCTGTTCGGCGTGGTGAAATGGCGCGACATCGAACGCACCGCGGATTGGGGCGTGCTGCTGCTGTTTGGTGGCGGCCTGTGCCTGAGCGCCGTCTTGAAAGCCACCGGCACCAGCGTGTTTCTGGCCCACAGCATTGGCGGGTTTCTGGACCAGGCCGGTATTCTGCTGGCCTTGCTCAGCATCGTGACGTTTGTGGTGATCCTCACCGAATTTGCCAGCAACACCGCCAGCGCCGCCCTGCTGATTCCGGTATTTGCCGCCATCGCCGACAGCCTGGGCGTGCCCCCGGTGATGCTCGCCGCCATCATTGCTATTGCCGCCTCCTGCGCCTTTATGCTGCCGGTGGCCACGCCCCCCAACGCCATCGTGTTTGGCTCCGGGCACATCCTGCAAAGCGACATGATGAAAGCAGGCCTGTGGATCAACCTGACCTGCATTGGGGTGATTACGTTGTATGCCTGGGTGTTTTGGTAATTGGTTCCACTACCTCATCAAACGTATTTAACAAAATTCTCCCGCTCGAACTTCACCCGCGGAAAGTACACGCCGTCTGTGTCGCGCTCACCGGCACCCACGACCATCACCACTTCGGCATCCCCGGGCAGCCGCAACAGTTTTTTCACCCGCTGCTCATCCATGCCTTCCATGGGGCAGGAATCGAACCCATAGGCGCGAAACGCCAGCATCAGGTTCTCTGCCGCCAAGGCGGTGCTTTTGATGGCCCACACCCGCATATCGGACTTGGTGAAGGGCCCACGGGGCATGGGGCGAAACAGCCCCGCCAGATTGGTGAAGGCTTTCTTCACGTGGCCCACCGCATAAAACGGCCCCTGCCAATAGGTAAATGCCACACCCTTGCTGTAGAACTCTTTCCAATGGCGGGGGATCTTCGGCTGCGGCCACTGCTCGATATTGAGCTTGGCGATCTTCTTCCAGTTGTTGGTGCGGGCCACCACCACAATCAGTTCCTGCGCCGTGGTGGCGGCATTCTGACTCATGCAGGCTTCCACCAGCTTGGCTTTCTTATCCGGCGATTGCACCACATGGAATTCCCAGGGCTGCAGGTTGCAGGAACTGGGGGCAATCAACGCCAGATCGATGCAAGCATCCAACACTGCTTTGGGAATGGGCTTATCCGTGAATTTGCGCACCGAGCGCCGGCTTTCCACCACCTGGGAAAACGCCGCGCCATGGTTTTGTTCCGGGGCCGGCTCGTAATAGCGCTTTTTCGCGTTGTAATCGTAGCCGTCGATGGTTTTGGAGCGGCGTAACGTGTCTTTCAGATCGTCTATAAAGCTGGTTTGGTCTTCAGTTTCCAGTGTTGCCATTATTGTTATCCCTCTGCAAAATCGTACGAAGTTTGCACACTATATCAAGTTATAAATTCAGGGGGTATACATTGGTTCCAACTCCGCCCGCAACCGGTCCAGCAATACCCCTCTCACCGAGGGATGAACCCTTGATTCCGGATAGCAGGTCACCAGGCGCACGTGGGATAGCTGCTCATTCTTTGGGAAACAATGATTCTCGATCTGTTGACCGGCTTGCACGGGCCGGGCGAGATTCCACTGACGGATCTTATCCTCCCCCAGCAGATCACCCTCCGAGAAAAAGTTGAGGCAACGATCAACGTTGCCCGGCACCCGCCGCAGGTCAAAGCCCCAGCGCCCGGGAAAAGCACGGCCCAGGCCGCCCGCGGCAATGGTAACGAGCAACGCCACCTGGGTGTTGCGCCGCCGAAGTTCGCGGGCCACCTTCATCGCCTGGAATCCGCCCTGACTGTAACCCACAATCACCACCTTGCGGCCGTTGGCCGCCACCTCACACAAATCATCCGCTATGGCGGTGTGGGCGTGAAAGTAGCCATACATTGTGGTATCCCGGTGGCCGGACTCCCTCAACCAGCGAAGCAAATGCTTTTGCATGAGCACCCGCCCCATGAAACCGTGGATAGCCGCCACTCTGGGGCCAGTGAAGTCCGGGCTGATCTGCGCCCGATCAGGAAACTGGAAAACGGGATTTCGAGCCATGTGACACTGCCTGTTTCATGTACGGTGATAAGTGGTTCAGGAGGATAACAAAGGGAAATGATAATATCGTGGCCTATACATCAACACACTATTTATGTCATAACGGGCTTTCACTGAACAGGGGACATCAACATGGGTTCAATGCAAGGCAAAGTGGCCATCGTCACCGGGGCCAATACCGGTATCGGCCGGGAGACCGCACTGGAACTGGCGCGCCAGGGGGCACAGGTGTTTTTGGCCTGCCGATCACAAGCCAAAACCCAGCCGGTGGTGGATGAAATCAACCGCCAGATTCACGATCAGGATCAGGGCAAAGCTGAGTTCCTGCCGCTGGACTTGGGCTCGTTCGATTCCGTGCGCCGGTGTGCTGAGCTGTTCCTGCAGAAAGGCCTGCCCCTGCATGTGCTGGTGAACAACGCAGGCCTGGCGGGCAACAAGGGCCTCACCGACTCCGGCTTTGAAATGACCTTTGGCGTGTGCCATATGGGGCATTTTCTGCTGACCAACCTGCTG
>DKQK01000009.1:124220-138801 GCA_002471665.1 Gammaproteobacteria bacterium UBA7310 | reverse complement strand
TGATGATGCGGGTTAAAAACCGCGGTTTTTAGACACCCCCTGATGCCGCTCTGGCAGCCCACCCCATAGACATAGCCACCATTTTATTAAGCTCATCAAACGCAGAGATCCGTTCTTTATCCGGACATTCAATTGTTTACCTGTTTTATTTCAAAGCCCTAGGGGTCTTTATAGCGAAATTGACTTGGCGATATGCCATACCATTTCTTAAATGCCCGCGAAAAAGAACTCACGTCCGAAAACCCCAGTAAAAACGCCAACTGGGTGACGGTGGTTCCGGAGATCTTAAGATGACGCTCCACCAAAGTTCGACGAGTGCGTTCTACCAATTGATTCCATGTTAGGCTTTCCTCTCCCAAACGTCGTTGCAAACTGCGCTCACTCATATTGTATTGAGCTGCCGCATCTTTCAACAAAGGCTCCCCCTCTGGCAATTGCCCTTCTAGCCAGAGCGATAATTGAATGACCAATGAACCTTTTTCTTGCGCAGCCAAACGTTCGTTTAAGGTGACATCCAACATGGCCGCTATTTGCGAATCGCTGGAATGCAGTTGCGAATTGGCAGCATTACGCGCAAAGAAAACAGCGTAATGATCCGCTTGCTCAGGTTCCACTCGGAAGTATCGTGCTACTCGCGTGCAATAGTCAGCACCATCGTAAGCGAGAAAAACTTGTAGCGGGTTTAACTGCGAATCTAAACGTATACGCAACAACCTCACTAAACTGGCCATCACATACTGCATTCCTTGTGGATTCGGTGTGTGACCTGCGCTTTAATAAAAATGGATGCTGACCGTGTCCTCATCGACCACTAACTCTGTGCGCACCACATTGCTGATAAGGCGGTGATACCGGGTCATTCGCTGCAACACACTCAGCAGGCTTCCCCCGGCCGACAAGGCCAAACCCAACCCACCGAACACTGAGTATTCGCTCTGGCGCGCCATATTGATGCCCAGTGAAGGATCTTGCAGTAAGGCTTCAGCTGCAGACAATAAATTTGAAGTATGTTCTACGTTGACTTGGCATTCAGGGTTACTACGCAATAGGTTGGCCAACGGGCGCAAAAACACGGCCACCGCTGCTAGCTGTTCCGGCACTGAATGATCAGACATTGGCATCTCCGGTTAACAGGTTGGCAGTTACGGCAGAGCGTAACCACCGCCTCCTGGATATAGTACCCCAACCCCTATCGCGGCATGTGTAAATGATCCGCTCAGCTGCTGGAGCACCATAGTATGACTGAAATACGCAATGATCAAAGTAAAGAGCAAGACTTCAATCGGCTTCGCGCCAAAGATCGCCAAATACAGAGCGATTTAATGGCGGTAAGCGAAAAAGTACGTGCACGACACCCGTTTTTGATAAAGCATCGGGACGCAGTTGGTATGACGATCTTTCTGGTGAGCCTGGCAGGCATGGCCTTAAACGGCTGGTTATGGCTTGAAGGCATTATACCGGCATGGGTGGTGATAGTACTCAGCGCGTTCTGGACTTCGTTGCTGCATGAACTTGAGCATGACCTTATTCACTACATGTATTTTCGCAAACAACCGGTTTGGCACAATCTTATGATGGCCGGCGTATACATTGCGCGCCCGCTGACGCAGAACCCTTGGGTACGCCGCCACCTGCATTTACACCATCACAAAGTATCCGGAACAGAAACGGACCTTGAGGAGCGCGCCATTACCAACGGAGAAAAATGGGACTGGCGACGTTTTTTGATGGTCGGCGATAATATGTTCGCGTTTTACCTGCGCGCCGGAAAGTACTTTAAAGAACTACGTAAGCTGCTTGCTCAAGGCAAGGTTAACCGTAACGACCTTAAAAACCTGCGCATTATCGCCGCGCTGAGTTTTTTCCCTTTGGGCACCACGATTTACGCAAAACGATAAACCAGCCAATTAACAATTGGCTGGTTTATCGTTTGGTTTTCGGCTCAGTGAATACCGGATACCAACCGGGCTTTTCGAATACAAGATCATTCCAACACAGAATGGCTCAATGTCGACCCCAGCCTCATCCGAATCAACCCGGACATTTCTTCGAAAGCTCGCTCTTTACCTTCGTTACCCGGCTCCGCCAGGCACATAGCCACCTCTGTCAGGGCAGCGATGACCATCTGTGCTATCAAGTGCCGGGTTTGTGGTAACAAACCGGGAAACAGCGGCAGCAGGATTGCGATGACCTGTTGCACCACCGGCGAATCGGCCCAACGCTCACGCCCGAGAACCACAGGAGCATCCACCAGCACAATCTGACGGAAATGCCTGTCACGCCCGAATCGCATGAATACCTCCCAGTATTGCCCCAGATCTTCCCCTTGCCGCCCCGTTTGAATATCCCGCATTGCTCTGTGTAGCTGTTGTTCCACCTGCTCAACCACCGCAAGAAACAGTTTTTCCTTATTGCCGAAGTAGTGATAAATCGGGCGAATGGTCATGCCGGCACGGTCGGCAATCTGTTCCAGCGAGGCGGCCTGGTAACCCAGCTCACCAAACAGAGCACAGGCACTTTCCAGCACAGCGCTGATTGCCGTCTCTCTCCGCTGCTTCTGGGTTCTTGCCTTACTCATGATACATCCCATATTGATATTATGTAACTTGGCTACATAACCTATAGCCATCCCGAGCATTATATGCAATCATATTGCATATAATTTGCATATTTATTGGGCCCAGCTTCCAGATTAGAACGGATTTGAGTGTTTCCTTATTGGATTCAGCATCAGCCAACCGTTCCAGAGTGTCTTTATGAATGCATTTCTCACACAAAGTTTCACGCCCAAAAAGCTGAATGGACTGGCGCTGAAAAACCGGTTCATCAAAGCGGGCACGTTCGAGGGCATGTCACCCCAGAGCGCGGTGTCTTCCGCGCTGTGCAATTTCCATGGCCGCATCGCCGATGGCGGCGTTGCCATGACCACCATCGGCTACTGCGCCATTGAGAACGATGGCCGCCTGCATGAAAACATGCTGTATATGCACGAAGGCATCCGCAACGACCTGTCCACACTGATTAACACCCTGCACAGCAAGGATTGCAAAGTGAGCGGCCAGATGGGTTATGGTGGCGGCTTTTCCAAGAACCGCCACCGGCAACGCAAGCGGCCCCTTGGCCCCAGTTTTGGCATCAATATGCTGGGCGTGGCGCAGGGGATGCTTTTTTGCGATGCCATGACTCTGCAGGACATCGACCGCCTGGTAAAGCGGTATGGTGAGGCCGCTGCTTTCATGCAATCCGTTGGCTTTGATTGCCTGGAAATTCACTTTGGACACGGCTATGGCCTGTGCCAGTTTATGAGCCCAAAGACCAACCGGCGCACTGATCTGTATGGTGGAACGCTGCAGAACCGCATGCGTTTACCCTTGCGGGTGCTGGAATCGGTGCGTAAGGCCGTTGGGGATGATTTTCCGGTGATCGGAAAAATCAGCCTGACGGAAGGCGTTCAGGGCGGCCTTGACTACGACGATGCCCTTGAAATCGCGCGTTTGCTTGATCAGGGCGGCATCGATGGCATTGTCACCAGCGGCGGCACCAGTACCATGAACCCGATGATCATGTTTCGCGGCGACAACCTGTTGCAGCCCATGCTGAAGGCGGAAAAAAGCCCGTTGATGCGCATGATGCTGCGCCTTGCCGGCCCCCGGCTCTTTAAACATTATCCCTATGAGGAGCTGTATTTTCTGGAACAGGCCAAGCGCCTGCGAGAGGTTGTGAACTGCGATTTAATCTACGTGGGAGGCGCCAGCAATAACAACAGCTTTGCAACCCTGATGCAGGCTGGATTTGACTTCATCCAATTGGGTCGCAGCCTGCTGAGTGACCCCGATCTGCCATTGCAGGCCAAACACAACCCCGGGTATGCAAGCCGGTGTCTGCACTGTAACGAATGTGTTGCCACCATCGAGCATGCGCAGGGAATTCATTGCACCCGCTTCGATTCATAGAATCCACTCACTCTAACGCAGCCTGCATCAGCATCGCTGAAGTGTATTAAACGCAACAACATATCAGTTATGTAGCCTTATGGTTACAGCCCGCCGCCGCTTTCTTGTCCCCGATGTTCATTTCTGTTAAAAAAGAGTTTTGGGGCAATAACGATCACACCTGCAGCCTGTCTGCCGGCACCACCTGCGTGGATGGGGTGTCCGCATCCGTCTGGGCATCATCTGTGGGGGTGCCCCACTGCCACGTCAATCTTTTTGAACGGTAAATTGAAACAAGAAGAGGATTGAATATTACCGTGGGCTTTTACGTCCACCTTATTACAATTGGGTAAGCTGGTAATCGTTTCCTAACTTATGTAGATACGTTTCCTGCTTAAAACTACTCTCCTGACATAAATCAATTGGGGCATTTATGTTAAAACTTAGAAGCTTTTCATTCATTACGATTTTAATGACGCTTGCGTCCCTGTCGCAGATGGCGTTCGGCCGCGGCCCAGTCAACCCTACCGGGGCAATTGACGTCAATCCGCATCCAAACATATTTGAAACCACGATTACCGCCGCACCTTACAAATTGAAAGTGGGCGATGAAAAAGTGGATGTTTTTGCCTACAACGGTCAGGTTCCCGGCCCGGAAATCCGGGTCAAGCGGGGCGACCGTGTCATTGTGCATTTCAAAAACAAACTACCCGAAGGCTGGCCCTCCACCATCCACTGGCACGGCATCGAACTCAACAACAAGAGCGACGGCACTGCCTTGACTCAGGAGGTGGTACAGCCCGGCGACACCTACACCTATGACTTCATCGTGCCCCGGGCCGGCGTGTTCTGGTATCACCCCCACGCCCGCGGCGCCGAAGCGGTCAATGCCGGTTTGTATGCACCATTGATCGTTACACAGCCGGAAGAGCGGCAGTTGAAAATGCAGGGCAAACTTCCCCTGCGGGAAAATACACTGATGCTCAGCGATATTGCCATTGAGAACGGTGCCCTGAAAAACCTGAACACTACCTCCATGCTCGAAACCATGAACGGCACGGAAGGTGACTACCTATTGGTGAACGGTAAACTGAACCCCACTTTCCCCGCCTTTATCGGCCAGGGCATTCGACTGCGCTTGATTAACGCCTCCATTACTCGTTATTTCCGACTCTCTCTGCCCGGCCATGACATTTACCGCATCGGCGGTGAAGGTGGCCTGATTGAAAAAGTAAGGCTGGAAGGCGGTTCCGTTATGGGCATGCGCATGGCAATGGACATGGGTGACGACATGGACATGGGTGACGGTATGGATATGGGCGACGGCATGGATATGGGCGACGGTATGGATATGGGTTACACCGGCTATACCGGCCCGATTGAAATCGCACTGGGCTACGATAAAGGGGAAATCCTGCTGACCCCGGCACAACGGGCGGACGTCATTATTGTACCCAAGGGCACACCCGGCAGCGTTGTCTCATTGCAATGGAAAGACTTTGCCCGTGGCCGCCATCAAATGACCATGACCCCCATGGGAATGATGATGACCGAAGCGGATGACGACGGTGAGCGCCCCTCAGTCAACCTGCTCAACTACATCCTGCTGCCCAACTACTTCGGCTACGAGTTCGATATTAACGAAAACGATGCCCTGGTGCCTAAGCCTGAGCGACTGGTTTCAGATCGAACCGACAGCCAGATCAAACTGCAGGCCAACATGATGGCCATGATGAGCGGAGCCCCCAAGAGCACCTGGTTCAAAATCGATGGCTACTCCGGCGTAATGGGGCGCGAGAACTATCGCACTGCCAGCATCGGTGAAACCATCGAATGGGAAACCCACAATCACACGGATATGCACCATCCTTTTCACTTGCACGGTTTCTCATTCCAGCCCATGCAGTTCATGCGCATGAATCATGATGAAGGCTATATGGACATGTGGATGGTGAACGCGCACAACGAATATCTGGACACGGTGAACGTGCCGCCCCACACTTCGGTGTTTTATTCCTTCCAGATCGATGAACGCCCCGACTTTGGTGCCAACCCCGGTCAAACCGGAGGCTTTGGCTCTGAGGGTGACTGGGTCTTCCATTGCCATATATTCCAGCATGGCGAAAATGGGATGATGTCCTTCCTGCGCGTGGAATAAGCCACTTCAATCCGCTATCTGAGCCAATTCTTCAGATAGCGGATTACCTCTCCCCCGAATCACACCGGTGTACAATCTGAAAACTAGGAAACCATCTGCCTGATGATACGCAATCCATTGCGCAGCTTGAGATAGGTGTTGGCCTGAAACGAAAAGAACGACCGGTAACTGCCACGCTTCTGAAGGTAGTAAGTATCCAGCCGTGGTAATTCGGCCATGCTATCCTGACTGGACAGCATTTTCAGTTTTGTGGTCACCGCGGTTTCATAGTGGCTGCCCACGAACGCAGCAACTTCTGCATTATAGTAGCCATAGGGATAAGCAAAGTGCTTTGGCTTGCGCCCGAATGCAGCGTCAATCCAGCGATCAGCCTGCAGACACTCATCCCGCACCTCGCCTGGCGACAACGCCCGCATATCCGGGTGGGTCGCTGTGTGATTTTCAATGAGCATACCGCCCTCAACACAGTGTTCCAACTGAGCCTGGCTCATCATTTCAAACTCGGGCGCTGCGCTCGGCTGCGTAGGCCAGCGATTGTTGCCGCCCACACAAGCGGTGGTCAGATACAAATGAGCGGGCACCCCGGCTGCCTTCAGCACAGGTAACGCATTCTTGAAAACAGACTCCATGCCGTCGTCAAAGGTGATGGCAATGGCATTGTCCGTTTCCGGGCGAACAATCTGATCCAGGGTACAAATGCGGGTCTTACTTTCCACAACCTCAGTAATCAACTGCGCAAACTTGCGCACCGGAAAGCTCAGCACTGAACCGGAATCATCGATACTGTGAAAAGTAAGAATCGCTTTCATTGTGCTTTCATAGTGTTAGTAACGATTAAAAAACTGACCGAACATATCCAGCATATACCCGATCATTGCCTCGGTTATTCCCGGGTATACTCCGATCCAGAATGTCTGGTTCATGATGGTGTTGGTGACATCCAGATCACCCACTACCCGGTGTTCAATATTCTGGAAGGCCGGTTGCAGCAACAAGTTGCCCGCAAACAAAGCGCGGGTGGCCACCTTGTTTTCTTCCAGATATTCGGTAAGCGCGGTACGACTGAAAGGCGCATCCGGCTTTACTGTGATCAGGAAACCGAACCAGCTGGGATCACTGTTGGCCTCTGCCTTTGGCAATACGATGAAACGCTCGTAGGCTTTCAAACCGTCATACAGCAGCTGCCAGTTTTTCTTCCGCGCCGCAATAAATTTAGGTAACTTTTTGAGTTGGGCCACACCCACCGCAGCCTGCATATCCGTGACTTTCAGGTTATATCCAATGTGAGAATAGATATATTTGTGATCATAACCATGGGGTAAACCACCCAGCTGCCAGTCAAAGCGTTTGGCGCAGGTATTTTCTTCGCCCGGCGCGCACCAGCAATCCCGCCCCCAATCCCTGAACGACTCAACCAGCGTACGCATCTTGGGTGATTTAGTCAGAACGCAACCGCCCTCTCCCATCGTAATATGGTGGGCTGGATAAAAGCTTAAGGTGGCAATATCGCCGAAGCTGCCGGTGTTTTTGCCGTTGTAAGTGGAACCCAACGCATCACAATTATCTTCAATCAACCACAGCTTATGGCGCTTGGCCACGCTGGTCACTACTTCCAGATTGAATGGATTACCCAGAGTATGCGCAATCATGATGGCTCGGGTCTTGGGGCTGATGGCCTCTTCCAGACGGCTGACATCGATATTGTAGGTACCCAGTTCAACATCGACGAACACCGGAACCAGGCCGTTCTGCACAATAGGGCCAACGGTGGCCGGAAACCCTGCCGCCACCGTGATGACTTCGTCCCCCGGTTGCAGGCGGGCATCTTCCAGCTTAATGGAGGTCAGCGCAGATACGGCCAACAGATTGGCGGAGGAGCCGGAGTTGCACAAGGTGGCCGTTCGCACACCGAGGGTTTGCGCAAACTCGATTTCAAACTGCCTGGCAAAACGCCCCTCCGTCAACCAGAAGTCCAGCGTTGCCTCCATCAGATGCACCATGTCATCTTCGTCGAAAACCCGGCCGGACACCGGAATATAGGTTTCACCTGCCACGAACAGCTTATTGGCGAATTGCGCTTGGTAGTACTCTTCAACTTTGCGCTGGATCTCGCCCTTGATTTTTTCCGCTTGCATATTTATCCGTCCACCCTTAACTGGCCCAACTTATGTCTTTGTCTCTGGCCTTGTCCACAAAGACCTGAATGTGATCCACACACACACCATACATATCCGGCACCTGCCCGGACTGCAGTTGCGCATGATAGGCCTGCCACCACAACACGGTTTCCTCTACCGCCTCCTGCCAACTGTAGGCGGGCATCCAATTCAAACGATAGGCTGCCTGATCCCAGTTCACCCGCAGAATTTTGGTTTCATGGGCGGCCACCTTTACCGGCTGTTTGGTATAGCCACGACAGCCCTCTCCCCATAATTCGGCAGCCAGTTTAACCAATGCTTCGCAAACCACCGGCTCACGCTCAGCAGGGCCAAAATTCCAAGCGTCATTGTACTGCTCCGGATGATCAAGCATGTGCACCGCCAGCCACAGGTAACCACTGATCGGTTCAAGAGCATGCTGCCAGGGGCGAATGCTGTTTGGATTCCGCAGTTGCATCGGCTCCCCCGCCATACAGGCTCGCATGAAATCCGGCAAAATACGAAAATCCGCAAAATCCCCACCGCCAATAACGTTGCCGGCACGCACGGAGGCAATGGCGGTGGGCGCCACGGAAAAGCGTTTGACGGCTTGATCTTCCTGCCACTGCTGATTCCACGACTGACGATAGGACGCAATCACGGTTTCGGCCGCTGCTTTACTGGCGCTGTAAGGATCATAGCCCCCCAGGGTGTCGCTTTCACGGTAGCCCCAATACCAGCCCTGATCCTTATAGACCTTGTCAGAGGTGACGCCGACAAAGGCATTCACTCCACCGGCCTTTCGAATGGCATCCAACACGCAGGCTGTGCCCATGACATTGGTGCGGAAGGTTTCATGGGGATCCTGATAGGAGGCCAGCACTATGGGCTGAGCCGCCAGATGGAATACGATCTCCGGCTTATACTGGGCGAATACCGCATCCAGCTTCTGCTGATCACACACATCCCCCACGATATGAGTCATCCTGTTTTGCAGATGGCACAAGTCGAAGTTGCTTGGGTTGGTGGGCGGTTCCAGACTGTAACCAATCACCTCTGCCCCCAACTCAGTAAGCCAAATGCTGAGCCAGGATCCTTTGAAACCGGTATGACCGGTAACCAAAATTTTCTTACCGCGAAATCGTTCTCTGAAACAGCGCTTCATGTTCCGGCCTTCTGCTCTAACTGTGGGAGGTGGTCCCGATACCATTGGATGGTTTTCTTCAATCCCGTTTCCAGTGATGTTTTCGGTTGCCACCCAAGTATCTCTTTAGCTTTCATGATGTTGCAGGTCAGGTTGGGAATGGCGCCGACCGGCTCCGGCTTCGCCCCCACTTTCAATTCCCCCGCACCGGGTACGTTGGCCACAATCAATTCCGCAATACTCTTTAACGAATGCCCCTCACCGGAGCCGATGTTGATCACCTCACCGGAGGCGCAATCACTGTTGGCCGCCGTCACAATAGCATCGATGGCATCGTCCACATAAAGCATATCCCATGCCTGCCTGCCGGAGGTCATGGCAAAATCCTGCCCCTTGAGCGCCGCGCAGATCAGGGCCGGGATAAAGAAATCCAGGGATCGCCCGGGGCCATAAACAGAGGCCAGCCGCAGTGAGATGATCGGGAAATCAAAGCCTTGGTGAAGCGCATTCAACAGGACGGTGGTGGCGACCTGCGTTGCCGGATAGATGGAAACCGGTTGTTCACGCTGGGATTCCACAAACGGCACCGGCCCCTGACCATACTCCAATAAGCCGCCCATGCGAATAAACCGTTGTACTGGCGCACCTGACTCAACCACCGCCTGCAGCAGGGCCAGGGTTCCCATCAGGTTAAGATTGATGCTGGCGAATACCTCGCTGAAATCCACATCCCAGGGGCGGCCCATGGACCCCCCACCCAAATGCACGATGACCTGCGGCTGCGCGGAACCAACGCAATCCACCAGGGATTGCCTGTCCTGCAAATCACCCACCCAACAGCGGACATGCTGTTTGATGTCATCGATCCGCCATAGGGAGGAGCCTGGCCGCACCAGCAGGTGGACCTCCTTGCCCTGAACAACCAGCGACCTAACCAGGTTAGAACCGATAAAGCCGGTGCCCCCGGTAATCAAATATCGATGAAATAGATCCTCAGCGGGCACTCGCAATGGCAGTACCTCGTATCCTTAATTCTGAGTACACACACGCCCCAATCCTGATACCGAGCCCTGATAGAAGTATCGATGGTAATCCGAACCGAACTTCTGGTCTAACTTCCGTACGGGAATCGCTAGAAAATGTTGAAGAAGTTTCGTCGCCACTGGACGGGCAATCGTACACTTGAAACTCTACCGAGTTATGGGAATAACTTCTTTAACCGAGGATTTGGATCTTATAATATACAGCAGCCACACGCAATTGAGACCATTTGGCTGCCATCTTGCGAGCCACCCGTGGCGGCGCATGCATAGCTATCCGGACGGCTAGGGGGATGTTTTTACATGAAGTTGGGAATCAGCGCCTGGCGCCTGAGCGGGCCCCGCTTTGGTGTGGCGCGGTATACGGACTATTTGGTGACAGCACTGTCCAAACAACTCACCGCCCAGGACAGCATTGTGCTGTTCTCACCCACCGCCATCGACCCTCCCATCCAAAGCAAAGGCAATGCCCCGGTTGTAGAGCGCCAGGTGCGCCCCAGGCTGACCAATGCGCTGTGGGAAAACCTGCTGCTCCCTAAGGCCAGCCGTGATATGGATATTGTGCTGGGCCCCAGTTACACCTTGCCGTTGCTGGGGCGCGGCAAAAAAGTGGTGGCCATTCACAGCGTGAATGAGGCCGAACAAGGGCAGCACTCTTTATGGTATAAACTCACCTACAGCCTGAAATACAGACTCAGCGCAAAAGTGGCCGACCGGGTCATTGTCAATTCCCAGTCCACCAAGGACAGGGTGGTGGATTATTACGGTATTGCGCCGGAGAAAGTGGAGGTGGTGTGGCTGGGTGTGGATGACTCATTTCGGCCCTATGATGCCGAGATCGCCGCAAGCAACAATCGCAAGACCAAACTGCACTATCTTGGTGAAGATTGCCCTTATGTGCTGTTCGTGGGCACCATGTCAGCGCGTCGTAACGTGCCTCTGCTGATGCAGGCCTTTGGCGCCGCCAAAAAGCGTTACAATCTACCCCATAAGCTGTTCGTGGTGGGCAACAACATCGAGCACATCCCCCTGGACAAACTGGCTGCCGAGTTTGATATCACTGACAGCTTCGTGCATTTTGGCGGTAGTTTTCCCCATCATGGTGACATAATACCAATTTACAATGGGGCCGACCTTTTTGTGCTACCGTCGAACACCGAGGGTTTTTCACTGACGCTGCCGGAAGCCATGGCCTGTGGTGTACCGGCCATCACGTCCGCCAACTCCTCCCTGGGAGAAGTCGCAAACGGATACGCCCATACTCTCGAGGACATCAACCTTGAGAGCCTCAGCGAAGCGATGGGGCAGGTGCTGTGTGATCGGGAATTGCATGAAAAACTCAAGCAACAAGGGCTCGAACGGGCCAAAGATCTGAGGTGGGACAAATGTGCCCGCAAAACGTTGGCCATTCTGCAACAGGTCGTTTCGGCCTGAGCGATTACAAAGCCAATGGCAACAGGTGGTTAAGCAAATCGAATGTACATCAGGAATTCAATATGAAAACAATCATACTCGCCGGGGGACTCGGCACTCGATTGGCAGAAGAGACCCATGTTAAGCCAAAACCCATGGTGGAGATCGGTGGTAAGCCTATCCTGTGGCATATCATGAAGATCTATGGGAGCCAGGGGTTTAATGAATTTTATACTGCGCTTGGCTATAAGAGCGAAGTCATCAAGGATTTTTTTGCCAACTACTACCAACGGCAAAACAACCTCCGCATCGAAACCAGTAGCGGTCAGGTTCAGGTGCAGGAAAACGAACACACGCAAAATGAAGACTGGATTGTCAATCTTATTGAGACCGGTAAACTGACCAATACCGGCGGCCGGATCAAGCGCATGAAATCCTGGGTGGGTAATGAAACCTTCATGATGACCTACGGTGATGGCGTGGCCAATGTCGACATTGATGCCCTGATCAAATTCCACAAAAGCCAGGGGCGCCTGGCCACCGTATCCGCGGTACGGCCCCCGGCCCGTTTCGGCGGTATTTCCTTTGAGAACGGCATCGTTAAGGAATTTATCGAGAAACCCCAGATTGGGGAAGGCTGGATCAACGGCGGATTTTTCGTGCTGGAGCCTGGCATTTTCGACTACATCGAAAACGATGACACCAGCTTCGAGAAGGAATCATTAGAGAAATTGGCACAAGACGGACAACTGGCAGCCTACCAACACAACGGCTTCTGGCAGTGTATGGACACCATTCGTGATGTTGCACTGGTCAACAGTCTATGGGAAAGCGGCGATGCGCCCTGGAAAAGCTGGTAACCACGAATTCATTGCACTTTAAACTCTATTACCATTACAGGAAAGGTCATGTCTGAACGAGCCACCGATTTTTGCCGCTGCTGCGAAAGTACAAATATGCTACTGTTTCTGCCATTGGGCGCTCACGGACCCGCTCAGGCATTTCTGAGACAGGATCAGTTAAACGACGAGCAATTGTTCGAACTGAACACCCACGCCTGCCTTGACTGCGGTCTGATCCAGGTGCCTGATCGCATCCCACCGGATTTTTATCGTCATTACCTGTGGATTCCATCCACCGCCGCACAAATGCATACGCATTTCGGTGAACTGGCGGCCAAAATCAAATCCAATCTGATCAGCGACGGCAACGACTTGTTCGTCGACATCGGTTGCAACGATGGCTTGCTGCTGAAATCCGCCCACGATATCGGCATCCGTACCCTGGGCATTGATCCAGCGGAAAACATCGGTCAGATGGCGAAAGACAAAGGCCTGGATGTAATCAGTGAATATTTCAATGCCACCACCGCCGCAGCGGCCGTGGCGCAATACGGCAAAGCAAAAGTCATCACCTCGAACAATACCTTTAACCATATTGATAATCTGCATGATTTTATGGCAGGCATCCAGATCCTGCTGGATGACGACGGAACCTTTATCGTTGAAGTCCCACAGGCCATTGAGTACATCAACAAACTGATGTTCGACAACATCTACCATGAACACGTTTCCGTGTTCAGCGTAAAGTCGCTGGTGGACCTGTACCGCTCTTTTGACATGGAAATCTATGATATTGAAGCCATTGATGTGCAAGGCGGCTCAATGCGTATTTATGCCCGAAACGCTGCGGATTCCGACACCATTCCGGGTATCGTAAGCGAATGGCTTGGCAAGGAGAAAGCCGTTGGTTTGCTGGACGCCGACACTTATAAGCAATACAAGCTTGCGGTAGAAAAAATCCGTGACGAACTGTGCGCGATCCTGGCGGACATAAAGGATAACGGCAAAACGGTATTCGGCTATGGCGCCTCGGCCAAAGGCAACACCTTACTGAACTACTATGGTATCGGCCCCGACACAATGCCGTTCATTGTGGACAAAAACACACTGAAACACGGCTTGTACTCCCCCGGCATGCACATCCCTGTTCATCCGGTGGAAAAGATCGCAAGCGACAAACCGGATTACATCCTGATCCTGGCCTGGAATTTTGCAGATGAAATCATGGAGCAACAAGCAGAATTCAAGGCCGCCGGTGGAAAATTTATCATACCTTTTCCCAAACCGAAGGTAGTATAAAACCTTTGCTGATGGCTGCGGTGGTACAACAGGAAAGTAGTTACCATGGTTAACCCGTTACTTTCCATTGGTTTCATTCAGGTTCTGATCATCCTGGTGAACATCGGGCGCGCCAAGGTCCTGTCCATGCTACTTGGCCCTGCCGGGTTTGGCATCGTCAGCACCATCGATCAGGTGGTGCTGTCATCGGTCCAGCTGGGGGGATTTGCCATACCGTTTATCGCCCTGAAGTTTCTCTCTCACGCTCACAGTGAAAGCCACGACCGCCTGGCAATCACCTTCGCCAGCTTTTTCCGCGGCCTGCTTGCGCTCTCCATTATTACCACCCTGTTGCTACTGGGCGCCATTCACCTGAAGCCGGATCTGTTTGGTGAGGATATTGTTCCCTACGTTGAATACCTGAATCTGGCTTTACTGGGTGCCCCCAGCCTGATGCTGGGTATATTTTTTGTCAACACGCTGGCCTCAGCGCAACAGGCTGCGGGAAGTGCCCGCCTGAATCTTTTGGTCACCCTGGCATTGGCCATCGCCGCGTGCATTGGTGTCTGGGCAGGCGGTATCTGGGGGTTGTACATTGCCACACTGTTAACCGGCCTGGGCACCACGGTTGTTACG
>DKQK01000009.1:100364-123835 GCA_002471665.1 Gammaproteobacteria bacterium UBA7310 | reverse complement strand
ATCTTCAGGCAGCTAAAACAAAAGCCGCAGATCCTTACGATGGCAGGTGCGCTGTATCTGGCCATGTCTGCCTACACCATTGCCATGTTGATCGTGCGCTTTTTTATTTTCTCTGAGTACGGAGAGGAGGAAGCCGGTTATTACCAGGCTTTACTCAGTATTGCCCTGGCGCTGGGTGCCATCGCCGGGCCGATGAACAGCTTGTTTCTGACTCCCATTCTCAATCGTGACATGGCGCCACGGCTGAAGTTCGAAGCGGCACACGATTTCCAGAGCAACCTGTCACTAATACTGACTGCTATTGCCCTGCCCGTAATCCTGTTCCCGAAACTGGCGCTGTTTACGTTGTTTTCATCCGAGTTTATCTCGGTGTTTCAGGTGGTTTTTGTGTTCGTCTTTTGGCAGTGTTTCTACCAGATCACCAACACCTACCAACAATTATTAATCGGCCTGGACGACGTGAACTTCTGCACACTCAGCCTGGTGAGTGGATACAGCGTGGCCATATTGGCCTGCTACCCCTTGATCCAGCACTTTGGCTTGGTGGGCGCGGCATTGTCGCTCACACTGTCCAACATCATAACCCTTCTGCTCATCAATCACCGAATGAAGAGCCGCTATGGATCGCCGGTTCCCACGGTATTATGGTTTAAAATCGCATTTTGCCTGGGTACAATCGCCGCCTTCGGCATGGCATTCACGCTGCTGGAAGAGTGGACGCTAACAGGCATAGGAACCCGGTCAGCGGTGGCGGTAATCTACATGGTGGTGCTGTGGCAACTGTTGAGTGCCGATCAAAAAAACCAGCTGCTCGCCCTGCGTAGCAAACTTCCTTTTTAGCCGGTTTACAGATCCTTGATTTTGCGTGCCGGTACACCCGCCCAAATTTCGTTGGCGGGAATCTCACCGGTCACAACACTGCCCGCCCCCACGATGGAGTTATCCCCCACCCGGGATCCGGCAAGCAAGCAGGAGTTGGCACCGATCCATACGTTGCGCCCGATGATCACGTCGGTGCGGTCCTCATCCCAGGGGCTTCCCACATGCAGGTGATCCTTGTCCGTTGAGTGATTGGCGGCCACTAATATACAATGCTCGCCGATAGCGGAATATTCACCCACCTCTATCACCCCTCCCGCTGCCCGGATATTGACACCTGTAGTGATGACGGTGTGGTCTTTCAGAATCAATTTACCTTCTTTCTTGCTGTGCCTGGTTTTCTTGAACACAATAATTTCTGCACCCGGCATCACGTGGACACCTTTACCTATCTCCAGGGAATCCAGCCAGTTGAAACCATAATTCCAGATCACTGAATGGTGGGTATACAAGGTGGGGTTGTTGTACTGTATGCGGTAGCGCAACAGGCGCTCTATCCAGGCCTGCTTTAATTCTCGCAATATGATCAGAATATAGTTAACAGGATTCATAAGGGCCTCATGGCGCTGCCAATAGCATAAAATCAGTGATTTCCATTCAGTGCACTAAACGCAGTGCAGCTTTGGAGCGGCGGTATCCTTGCCATTGTAGAATGGCAGCAGCAAGTACCATCACAATGCAAAGTACAACAAATACCAGGCTGCGTTTTTCCAGATACTGGTAAACAAATCCATGCACTACCACGGCGGTGGCATAAAAATAGGTTAGCTTCTGATGCCGCTTCCACTTCTGTACACCATACCGTTTTAAAACGGTATTGCGCGACAGGTACAACAGATACAACACCATGAGGGTCGCTATCACACCCAGATAATTGGTGATGCCAAACGGCCCATACCGGAAGGGAATCAGATGCTGCTGATCTGCAGGATACAAAAAATACAGCCAAACTTTACCGGCAAAATGCACCTGCAGCCCCAACACCATGTGTATTAATGCCAAAACCCCACCCCAAATGGCAACATCACGACGCAGGTAACCCGATATAGGGTTATGTTTGCCAACAATCACATTGTAAGGCCCGATCATGAGTGTGATCACCAGCAACAGCAGACTCACCCAGGCTGTAGCAATGCTCCAGTTCGACATGGGTGTGGCACCCGGCATCATGCTATAGCAGGCCAGGGTTAACCCAGTGGCCAGAACTGCCAGCACAGCATGGCGAATCAGACGTCGGCCTTCCATCCTGGTTAGGCCCCCGGCTTGGCTGCTGCCACCACAGCGCCCCCGGTCTGATACACCAGGCGCCCGCCTTTTGCCAACACAGCTTCGCACTGAGACATGAATTCCTGCTTCAATGCTTCCACTTTTTCCGGCGCAGCCTGCCCAATACGCTTACGTGCCAAACTGGAAAAGGTCATCTGCAGTAACCAAAAATCTTCGGCACTGGTCACCTTGGAGTACTGTCCCTTCCAGAATCCCTTGGCGTTTACAAAGCCGGCACCCTCTACCAGACTCTTGAGGGAACCACTGAACCCATGGTGATGCTCGGTCCATTCGGTAGTCTCTTTTTCTTCCCGCGCGGGCAGATGTTTTTCAACAAGGTGGTCGATGAATTCACAGGCACTCAGTTCACGGCCGGTGGACTTTCTCAGGATACTGCCGATCCGCCGAAAGGCGGCAATCACGCCTTCTTTGCTGAACAGGGAAGGGCTGCTGCCCACGGCGACCACCACCGCGCCACCAGGCTTCAGCACCCGAAACATCTCCTGCAATGCCTTGTCCGGATTGGGAAAGTGGCGCAACGCATACAGGCTCAGTACAGCATCAAAACTTTCATCTTCGAAATCCAGGTTTTCGGCGTCCATTTTCAGGAAGGAGACCTGCTCATCCAGTCCGGCGGCGCGGGCTTTGGCAGCGGCCGTTGCCAGCATGCCATCGGACAGGTCAATGCCCACTACTTCTGTGCCTTGGCCCAGGCGCTTGACAACATCCAGCGCAATCACCCCGGTACCGGTGCCCACATCCAGCACCCTGGCTGCAGATTTCAAACCCGCCGCCGCCAGCATGGGTTCCGGCATGTGGGAGGTAAAACGCTCGGTGTACTGATCAAAGTAGCCTACTACTGAATTGTAGCTATTGGCATCTTCCGTTTTAAACTCGTTCTTGAATTCAGTTGTCATTTTGGCTCACTTGCAGCATGTATTTTGTCTTGCACAATGTACTCCGGCTGCCTCTGCTTCAGGCCCACTGGACTCCCAACTTGCTTTCCAACACTGCCCAGGCAAAGGCAGCAGAACTGTACACATAATAGAGCTGATGAAACAACAACCCGGCCACAGCAAACACCAACCCCTTGCGCCTCAGGAACAAGGTGAAGATCTCGCGGTTTGCGTACAGTACGGCGCCAAAAGCCAGAACAGGGTAAATCCAGGAAACAGCCCCGATCAGGGCAACAGCGGTCAGTAAAAAAAACACCGCGGCCAGCACCGCTTTGATGCGTTCTGCCACACCCACATTCAGGTCGTCGTCCAAACCGCCGCGAGCCAACATCAAGCGCGCCCAGGGTATGGCCCGACAAAACACTTCCGTATGGATCAGATTTACAAAGCGCCATTCTTTCAGGTGAGTGCACTGTAGATCGGTCAGCAACAGCAGCCTGCCGCCGCCGCCAATAAGGCGGTAGCCCAACTCGATATCTTCAATGGATGGGCGCTTGAACATCTCCACATCGAAACCACCGGCTGCCAGAAACGCGTCCTTACGTATGGCACCGCAGCCGGACCAGAAGGTAGAGGCTTCCCGCCTGGCCCGCTGGTGATAATAGTGATGCACCAGATTTTTGTATTGAGACAGGAAATTCTGTGCCGGAGGCTCATCATCATAGGAACCGAACACGCCCACCACATTGGATTCCTGAAAACCTTCCAACATTACGCGGGCGGCATCTTCATGAACAATAACATCGGCATCAATAAACCAGAGCACATCGCCTTTGGCAACTTGAGCCGCCACATTGCGCGCCGCCCCCGGCCCCAGCCGCCCCCCGGATGGCATGACCTCAGCACCCAGCTCCCGGGCCACCTCCGGAGTTGCATCACTGGAGGTATCGTCCACCACGATCACTTCAAGCACCTCGCCACGGTCTTTCATTGCAACCAAAGGCGGCAAGCTCTGCTTGATGAATTCAATTCCGTTATACACAGGCATGATGACACTGATTGTTAACACATCATCCGCTGGCGATTCTGATTGCTTCATATTGGTTTCCACGTTAATGCCTCTTTTGATTTTTGGGCCTGAGGTAACCCAGCGTCTCACCCACCGACCAGGCCAGCAGGAAAACGACCAACCACCCGGCTTCGGTTGCACTGCCGATCCGCAAGCCATAGCTGTGTGCCTGGGTCAAAATTTTACGCCCAAAGACAAACGGTATCAAAGGAGAAAGGCACAACATCAGGCAACGACGCGCCGTACTCATGGCCTCCGCCCTGGCGGCCCCAAATTCGATACCATGCTCATAGCGCTGCGCCATGAACTGCCGCACACCATACTGATTATGATGGATCACCACCAGCTCGGGGTCGTAGCGCATAACCAAACCGCCGGCAATAAAACGCTCATGAAATGATGGCTCCCAAAACCCCAGCTCCAGTAGTTCCGGGTAAGCCATAATGGCGGCTTTGCGGTAGATGGCATTATCGGCCGCCAGATCACTGGTCAGCGTAGCCGGGCGTGCCTTGGGATAACGCACATAACGCAACATATGGATTGCGCGACCGTGGGCACAATCGCCCTGCCTGTTCTCAATAGCGCCGCCAACTGCCACCAGTTCGCTGGCCAGATCATAGGATAGGAGCCGGTCAAGCCAATCCACTGCGGGCACACAATGGGCAGTGGTCAACGCCACGTATGCAGCGCTTGCGGCTTTGATTCCATCCCGCCATAACACCGGTATCCGGGCATTACCGGCAGCCTGTAACACCCACACATTGTCGAGCTCAGGCACACCCGGCAACGCCGCCACCGGGGAGCTGGAACAAACAATGAACTCAACACGAGGACGTCGCCCGGGATCAAGTGCAGCAAATACCCGCTGCAGGTTTCCGGCCGCCAACTCTTCGGCAATGATAACCGTCACATCATACTCTGACATCGTCCTGGCTCTCCCCATCCACGGTTTTTTCAAGCAATCTTTCGATCAATGCCAGGTACGATTTCAGATGCACCGCTTCGGTATAGTACTGTTCGTAGGCTGCACGGGCCTTTTTCCCAAGCTCGGCACGCAGCGTTGAATCCTGGCTGAAGGTTTCCACAATGGTGCGCAACCGGGCTTCAGTCTCATACAAAAAACCGGCCCCGCTTTGATCAATGGTTTCCCGGTTACCACCGGCAACCCGAACGATGGCCGGGGTGCCGCAGGCAAATGCCTCCACCACCGTCAGGCCGAAGGTTTCAGGCGCCAAGGACGGCAGGATAAGCGCGGCCGACTGCCGGTAGAGCTGTTCAAGTTGCTGTTGGGGCAATTGCCCCAGGAACTGAATATTGGGATACGACTGATAGCGTTGCCTGAGCTCTGGAAGCAGGTCACCATCACCCACCACCGTGAGGGCCACATCCGGCCATTTGGAGAATGCCGACACCAGCTCCCCCACACCCTTTGAGGCGGTGATCCTGCCCACGGTTAAAAAGTGGGGTTTACCTTCACTTTGATCATCGAACTGGCTGGGCGACAGGTATGAAAAAAGGGGTATTACCTCAATGGGTGGCTTGATGCCAAACGCCCGGTGCTGACGGGCCGTGTACTCACTGGGTGATATAAAGCTGTCGATGGATTCCGTGCAGCGGGTCAGCAGAGGTGTATAGCGCCACCACTGGGGGGGGATGCCGGATTTGAGGCTACAGCGGATGCAATCTCTTTTATCGCAGGCACGCTGTTTGTTCTTCCAAAAAATGTGGGTGGCACACACCAGCCAGTGTTCATGCAACGTGTACAGGTTCAGACGGGCGCGACTCATGGGCAACACACCCGGCCCACCCACCAACGAGACGTTATGAAAGTTCACCACATCGAATGGTTCACTCAGAATGTCTTTCAAGGCCCGATGCTTCAGCATCGGCATACCCGTTTGCTGTGTCAATAACGGTGAAAGCAGACCAAAACGGCTGTGCAGCCGATGCACTCGAACCAGGCTGTGAGAGGCGTCAACATGAGGCTCTGCCCCCGACAACCGATAGGCATCCTCGCAATGCACCACCGTCACCTCATGCCCGCGATTAACCAACGCCTCCGATAATGCTCTGACATAGGTTCCGTCACCACCAAAGTGATAGGGTGGATAAAACGTGGTGACCATACAAAAACGCATACTAGGTGCCACCGCTTGCCCGGGCCCGGGCGGGAACCACGTTTTCAAGGTAGCCTAACGCCAGTTGCGCAGCGCTGACCCAACTGAAGGTGGCAGACCGGTCCACCGCAATCTCAGCCAGCTGCTCCCGCAGGCCTTCGGTATTGGCCAAGGTGATAATGGCATCACTGATGCTTTGCTTGTTGTAGGGATCGAAATAGACACCGGCCTCCCCCACCACCTCCGGCAAGGAACCCAGATTACTGGACAACACCGGAGTACGACAGGCCATGGCTTCCACCGCCGGCAATCCGAATCCTTCCGAAAAGGACGGCATGGCCGCGGCAAACGCATCGTTGTACAGCAACACCAGATCATCATCGGAAATAAAGCCGGTAAAGTGCACTCGCCCTTTTAACTCAGCCCCATCGGCAAGCTCAGCCAACATACCATAATTTGAATGGAAGCCCGCTCCACCGTAATCCCCCACCAGCACGATATGAACATCATCATCCTGCAAGGCAGGCCGGGCATGGGCAAACCCTTCCAGCAAACCCGCAAGATTCTTGTGGGGTGCCAGCCCGCCGACGTAGACAATCAAACGTGCCTGCTCCGGCACCCCAATGCGCGCACGCAAGGCGGGCCTGGCGGAAAGGTCATCCAGCTGCCGGAAAATCCCGTTGGGCGCCTCACTGATCACATCAATACGCGATCCCTTAACACCGATATAACGTTCAATTTCCTGCTTCGCCGCCTGCGAAACGGTCATCACCCGATCACATTGCAATAGCGCCAGCTTCACTTTCAGGGTCCAGAACAAACGCCCTTTCCAATCGGGGAAAATCATCTCGGGGAAGTGTTCCGCGATGGCATCATGCAATGTCACAACAGACGGCAGCCGAAATGGTACCGGGAACCAGGAATAAACCGCAGGGAAAAACATTACGTCAATGTCTGTTGCGGCAACCGCTTTATATAACTGAATCATGTCCGCAATCGAGCGGCTGTCATTTGCCACCGCCGCAGCGGTTAGTGGTCGATGGGGGAACACACGGACCAGGTTAATATCGAACTGCTCAAGATCCGCATCCGGTTCCTGATCAATAAACAAATAAAACTCGTGATCGGAATCGAGCACAAACATGGCCCCCAACAATTCGCGGGCCATACGGCCGAAACCACGCTTGTTCCACCAGCAAGTACCATCAATCCCAATCTTCATCAACGCCAATGCCCCATGCTTTTCGGTGCCCCCAACAAGACGCCTGCCACCTCCCCCAGCGACCAGAATGTTTCCAGCAGGAAGATCCACATCACCACTTGCAGCGGCTTGTTTATCTCCTCCATGCGGTGCATAAAACCCATTGCCCGCAACGACAACACCAGTGGCAACAGCAACGCCTTGATCAACTGTATTGCTCTTGCTGGCAGAGACAGCGACTGGGCGAGCTGCCCTGAATACAGGTGTCCATGATGAAAGCGCGTACGCAATCTCGCGCTCCACTCGTCATCAACAGCGTACCGATTCGTAAGACCGGTTTCCATCAGCAAAACACCACCGGCCTGAATCAGTGCGTCATTGATGTTGGCTTCGATCAGGCCATCGGTTGCAGACTGAACCAACTCCTCCACGGCCTGCTTACGATAACAAAACAGATTTCCCGGTAGCCGCTCTACTGCCACCGAACTGGCCGCATCGCCTGCGAACACCTGCTGACGATGATATCGGCCATATTCGGTACAACCCAAGGCCTGAAACCGTGGCTTCAGTGCCGCGTCCACCACCACCGGGCCGGACGCTGCTGCCACCTCCGGACGCCTGAACGCCGCATCAACACCGGCTTGAACGTGTTCAGCGGAAATGCGGGTGGAATCTTCCAGCATGACCACAAATTCGCCCTTTGCCTGCAGAAATCCGCGGCGGCGGCGCTGGGGCAAGGGGGCGTCACATACCATGACCGTCAGGTTCGGAAACGCCCTTTCAAGCGCCGGTTGCGCTGACCGGGTCACCACGATGTATTCTGCCTCGGCCCCCATGACCGCGTCGATACAGTCCTTGAGCGCTGCCCCGCCCACGAGCTCGATCACCACAATGGAAAGGCGCTGTTCCGGGAATTTGTCCATGGGTTACCAACCAGTCCGTACTCTATTAATCTTCAGATAACTCACTCAGGCCCAACGATGCGCGCGCTCACCTCGGCACAGGCTGCTGCCACCTGTTGGTTGGCCCGGTCAGGCAATGGTGCGGGCCCTGAGGTTTCCGCCGCGGTATAAAACTGCAACACCAGGGCCTTTAAGCCCGGGTAAGCGGGTTCACCTTGTAAAGCCCGTCGGACCAGGTTCAGGCCGGCGGCCCATAGGGTTTTCAAGGCAAGACTAAACGGCGCTGTCAGCTTGGTGAAACGGGAAACCCGCGCGCTTTCCTGCACCGCATAACCGTGAAACAGATTGACGTGCACCGCGCCTGCTGCATGATACAGCTTCATATGACAGTGGGTAGGGCGTGCTGAGAGGCTCAACTTGATGGAAACGGGAATCTGCCGGTAGTGCCCATGCATAAACAATTCCCCCGGTGCCGGGTTATCCATCAACCAAGCCCCTACGTCCAACGCCTGACTGTCCGCATCCGGCCATAGACTTAACAAGATGGAAAATGGGTGCGGTAGAATTTCCACCAGGATCTGATTGAGCGCCTGCAGCGCTTTACCCTCACCCCCCGCGGAAGCAAAATCGAACGTGATGGCCGTGGGAGGCGCCTCCCGAGAGGCCATCTCACGCCGGAGCTGGTCCACCCCGGTCTGAAACGCAAACTGGTGCACCGGACACAACAGCACCCCCTGTTCTGCCGCCATGGCCATCAGTTCACCGGCCTGAGTACAGGTTTCGGCGATCGGTTTTTCAACCAGAACATGCTTCCCTGCCTCTAATGCCAGCTTGGCCAGGCCATAGTGGGTGGACAGTGGGGTACAAATATGAACTACATCAAATTGGGAAGCGGACAGCGCGTCCTGCAGAGAGGGGAATGCCTTGCCACCGAAGCGGCCGGCCAGACGCTGCGCCGCCTCGAGGTTTTGATCGATGACTGCAGTAATGGGGCGATTGAGCTGCCTGGCTGTGTAGGCATGCCATCGCCCCATCAATCCTGCACCAACGATGGCTACTCGGACTGGCACGCCTCATCCCGGTAAGCATCCCTTTTGGGTTCGCCGCCGGATACGATTTCCTGATAATCCGGCTCTGTGTTCACTGCCAGGTAATCCACCTCGTAACCCAGCAAGTGGCGGCCCAACAACAGCCCCATTTCAATTGAGTGATCGGCATTATTGTATCGGTGTGTACCACCACGCCCAACAATATAGAGCCCTTCAAACTGATTGAGATACTCTTTCACCAATTCAATCTTCGGAGCGTAATCCAAATCATAAACCGGGTATGCCTGTAACGCGCGCACCACTTTCCAGTCGACCACTTCGCCGGGCTTCACCAGCCCCAGCTTGTTCTCCAGATCCTTGACACACTGCCTGGCGATATCATCATCGCTCATTTCCCAGATGTTGTCCCCCCGGGTACAAAAGCACTCGAGCACGAGAGACGTGGTCTCTTCGTTCGGCACCATTGCCTTACTCCAGTTCTTGGGTTCGTGCAGGCGGCCGAAGATAACGTCTTCATCCTGCACGTAAAGCCAGGTATCAATTGATACCTGTTGCTTGTTTACGATCAGGTTGACACAAATGATATCGCGAAAGATCAGCGACGATGCCGCTTCGATCACTTCCGGCTTGGGAGGCGGATCGATTAATCTCGGCAATACACCCAGTGGAATGGTTGAGACGACGCACTTTGCATACTCGGTATGCTCCGCACCATCCTGGGTTTTATACGTTACCTCGAAATCGTTGGGCCCGTTGTATTTAATTGCCGTCACATTGGATTCGAGACGAACCGAGTTATCCGCATACGAATTTTCGATATCTTCCGCCATACGCTGGGGAATGCGAACGTAGCCGTCACGGGGATACATAAACTCTTCAATCAGGCTTTTTTTGTCCGTCTTGGTGTTGAGCAACGCTTCCTGGATAACCGTCCAGATAGACAACCCTGCACTGCGCTGGGACACCCAGTCAGCGGAAAGCTCTTCACAGGGCAGCCCCCACACTTTCTCGCTATAGCGTCGGAAAAACATGTCGTACAGTTTTATTCCGAACTGAGCAACGTAGGCATCGCGCATGTTACGAATGGGCTTGTTGAACACCGAAAACTGGAGCGCTGACAACAAATAGGTGATCCCCGCCCAACCTATGGTAAAAATTCCGGAATTCTTGATGACGTTTCCGAAACTGACCGGGTAGGAATAGTACTTGTAATCGTAGAAGATACGGCTGATCCGCTCGACCCAGATATACTCCCCTTCCATCAAGCGCTGAAACCAACGGTTGAGATGTTCATTCTTGGTGAACCAGCGGTGGCCGCCCAGGTCAAACTTGTAGCCTTTATAGACGATGGTATTGCACAATCCACCCACAAAGTTGTTGCGTTCCAGCACCGTCACTTTATGACTGTTATGAGTGCTGACTTCGTGGCCTGTTGCCAGGCCTGCAGGGCCCGCGCCCAGAATGACAACATGCTCCCTGTTATCCTGCTTATCATTGACGCTCATTGATTACCCCTTCCCCTCGCGCAGGTCAACCACCTTGTTATAAATGGCCGCCAACATCACACTACTCACAAACACCAGCACAAATAATTCTAACGCCCCGATTAAGCCGCCCACCACCGACACGGTATAACCCGGAAGATAGTTGCCCAGCAGGGCGGCGTGTACGCTGCTGTCAGCCGTGCCGCGCAACACCAGCCACACCGTGCTGGCAAACAAAGCCAGGCCAATCGCTGCGCCCAGCGCCGTGCCCAGGGCTACCCCGTACAGGCGCATGGTGGCGGGTTTCAGCATAGGGTCTGTTGTGGCTTCCTGTTCACTGATATAGGCCGCCAGATTGCGCCCTACCACACGGCCATAGGACCAGTAGATCAGGTAGCCCGCCAGGCCGGCAAACAGAAAGGCCCAGATGGCGCCGATCAGGGTGCCACTTGGGGACACGCTATATCCCGGCAGGAACACACCCAACAAGCCCAGGTAACCACCGGCATTATCACCCCACATGGCCAGCGACACCTGTGTCATGACAATCAGCACAATCGCGCCGAAAATCCCAAACACCAATCCAAACATTTTGGCGTTGAAGCGGAGTGCAGCCAGAAACAGCTCCTGATTGACTCCCTCCAACGAACCATGAACTTTAACCATAATATGACTCTCAGAATATTCGCTTCTAAATTACATGTACGTGATGGCTTTGCTTAATCGGCCAAAACCGCGGTTTTGATCAGCATGGAGGCCAGCGCAATATAGCGGGTCAGATTCCACAACAGGGCAACCACAAACCCGGCAATCGCACCCAACACAAAGCCATCCAGCAGGCCGGCAACACTGCCTGCCCAGCTGACACTGTAGCCCGGCAAATAATCGGATAATACGTTCAGGTGTGGCCCTATGGGATAACCGGCAGGTACATCCTGGAGCAACAGAATTGCGGTGGCCAGGAACAACGCCAGGCCGGTCAATACACCAACAGCAATCGACATCCCCAGCACATCCATCCTGGCAAACATTGCTGACAGTAGAGCCTGGTCTTTCGGTGATGGTTCATTCATATAAGTCATGATCCCTCTGTTAATAATGGATTCCCTGACAGGAGCGCACTGTGTTCAACTGCTTAACCGTGGCACACAACACGGGCACACAACACCACCTTGTACAAAAGATGATTCAGCCTGTGGTATTGCCGTCTCTGGGCACTGAAGCACAACGATAACCGGGCCCTGGAAGCCGGGCAGGCATTTAACCGAAAACGAATTGCCCCAACCGGATTGAAAGCAGCCTCACCACGTTTGCCGTGCATTAAGCAAGAAGCGCGCCTGCGGGCACCCCGAAGCCACGTGACTATATTATAACCCTTGTTTATTTACAACGAAGTTGCCGGCAACCAGCATTACTTCACACATTCCTAATGTAATAGTGTGCAGCTGGACAGAGTGCATGCCAAACCGCGTTCGACATACTAACTCATCCGGTGTCCACCTGGCTTTGCTCAGCCGCCTATGGATACAATCGGCAACACAAAAGAACAAAAGCAACTTGGTTATGCCTATAATAGCGCCCCTAAAATAACCCCGCATAACAGGGGCGTTCAGCAGGAAGGTGACTCCGATACCATGACAACATTGCCAACAAGAATTGCCATACTGGGCCTGGGGGCAGCCGCCAGGAACATTCACCTTCCGGCTTATCGCAAGCTGACCGACATTGAGATTGTGGGTGGCTATGACCCGGTTGCTCCTGAAAAAGGTCAGTTTGATTTCCCGGTATTCACCAGCCCGGACCAGCTGATCGATACCACCAAACCCGATATCGTTGCCATCGCCTGCCCCACTCCGTTCCACTTTGAACTGACGCAAATGGCCCTGAACCGAGACTGCCATGTGTTTTGTGAAAAGCCCTTCACAACCACCATCGAAGAGGCTAAATCACTGATTGAACTGGCAAAATCGAAACAACGCTGGATCGTGATCAACAATGAATTTCGTTTTATGAACATCTATGAGGCCGCCAAGGAGAAAATCGGCAGTGCGGAGTTCGGCGAGCTGCTGTTTGTCAATGCGCAACAGATGTTCCACGTTAACGCACATACGGAAGCGGGCTGGCGCGGCGACGATCCGCAACGCACCTGTAAGGAGTTCGGCATCCATGTCCTGGACCTGTGCCGTTATTTTTTTGGCGCCGAACCGATTCGGATCGATGCCAAAATGCCGAAGCCGGGCAACCCGAACGGACCGGATTACCTGAACATCATCCGCCTGGATTTTGCCGATGGAAAAACCGCACAAATCACTCTGGACCGGCTGACAAAAGGCCGGCATCGCTATTTGGATATGAGACTGGACGGCACCCACGGCGCCATCGAAACCGAACTAGGTGGAAATATAACCTTCAGTGCCGGTATTCGCGGTGGTGACCGCAAACCCTTCGTCAATTTTGATGTTTCCATGGGCGGACGAGCCCTGCTCTATCAAGCGGAGGCCAGCAACAAGATTGCGACGGATCCGCTGGATATCTTTGCCAATGCCACCGCCAAACTGATGGCCCGATTTATCAGCGCGTTAAAGAGCGGCGGCACGCCCGATTGCTGCGCACAGGACAACATCAAAACCCTGGCCCTGATGCTTGCCGCCTATGACTCTGCGCACCTGGGGCAACCCGTTGAATTTGCCAGTCAGTGGCTGTGAGCGCGGACACCACGGCCATGACCCACGCCATCACATTGCACATTGCCATCGCAGCCAAGGGAGACACATCTTTAGAGAGCGTGCTGACCACCCTAACGGATGCACTGTTATTGCACACACCAGACGTTGCCCTGCACCTCCACATTGCACAGGACAGTCACACAGCACCACAAGAATACGAATCAATTGCACTTGAGCTGATTCCCTTGCCGGTACGGACGCATCCTGGCTTTTCCATGGCCTTCAGCCACTGCCCTCCGGGTACTTCCATCCTCAGGCTGTGGGGTACCGCGCTGGCGCAGAACTGCAGTCAGTATGTTGCGGTACTGGATGCCTGCTGCCCTCCATCCGGGCACTGGCTGGAGCATGCCATTGCCGGCATCCGCAAAGGAGAACCCCTGTTTTACGGTGCAGTGGAACCCGCATGGCCATTAACCGATATTCGGATTACCGGCTACTTGATAGAATACGCCCAATTCAAATTCCCCATTGAGTGCGATTCGGAATACCCCGGCAACAATATAGTATTTCAGGCCCGGTTCCTGCCCCCGGCTCAGGAACTGGAACAAAAAGGCTTTTTTAAAACCTTTATGGTGTGGAATATTCAGCAGCAACACAACATTTCACCAACGTTTGTTGATAATATGGAAGTGTTGTACGCAAAGGGGTTTAATATTCCCCATTATTTCAAGCGCCGAAAATCACACGGACAGTGTTTTGGAGGGTGCCGGCACCAGCAGGATAATCAACCACCCCGGTGGGCCTGTATCCTGTTTACACCCGCATTGTTCCTGGTCAGGACAGCCCGAATATACAATTGGATCAAACATAAACCTGGCTTGAAGAAGGCTTTTTTTCGCTTTCTTCCGCTCATCATTGGATCGGAACTGGCCTGGTCCTACGGTGAGTTTGTTGGCTACAGCGTTGGTGCAGGAAACAGCTGCCAGCAACTCGATTAAGGATTACGGTTTGATCTCAACCAGACGTTGTTAGAGTTGACATACTATGGAAGCGACGAACACCGCACCGGCTCCCGATTTTTCCATACTGATCGGCCTGGTGAGTACCGAAGACGAACAGCGGATATTGGAAACGCTGGATTCACTGCGCAACCAGCAGGGCCAGCACCGCTATGAAGTGATCATTGGCGATCGCCGCAATGATGAGGTCAGCCAACGCATTCAGGCAGAGTATCCTGAGGCAGTGCTGCTGCCGGCTGAACCGGGCACCTCCCTGCCGGTTCTGCGCACCCGGGCGTTAGCCAAGGCAACGGGGCGCTACATCATTGTCACAGAAGACCATTGTGTGCCTTCGGCAAACTGGCTGGACAGTTTTGACGCCGCCTTCAGGGCAGCACCGGAAACCTCCATTGCGGTGGGCGGCTGCGTGGAAAACGGTGTCGATGATACCGCCCTGGATTGGGCGACCTTTTTTTGCGAGTACAGCTTTTTCCTTGAACCGGTGCAGGAAGGCACAGGTGAGGTTCTCCCCGGCATGAATGTCGCCTATAAAAAGGAAGCATTCGATGATATTGCCGACGATGTATTAACATCCGGCTTCTGGGAGACCACGTTACACCATCGATTGATTGAGAAAGGCTACACGCTGTATTCAACCAACCAGGTTAAGATCTACCACAGCAAGAAGTTTTCATTGTCGCTGTTCCTGAAGCAACGCTTTATCTATTCCCGTTACTACGCCGGATTACGCTTTCCCACAGAAAAGCGCCTGCATCGTTTGGCCGCCTGTGGCGCAACCATACTGCTGCCCCCGCTGTTGTTCTATCGTATGATCAAGCAGATTCGCGCCAAAAACAGACTGCGAAAAGAGCTGACGCAGGCCAGCCCGTATCTGGCGTTGTTTATTCTGATCTGGGCTGCAGGAGAAATGTGGGGTTACGCCTTCGGGCAACAACGGGCGCTGAACGCTATTGAGTAAGTGACAGATTCCCTATCATGACACCAGATACCACATTGGAAAGTTCAGCTGAATTTCAGTTTGTTTGCCCGGCTTGCCGCGGCAGCCTGAAGACTCATGATGAATCCTATGAGTGTGCCTCCTGTAACAGGCACTTTCCGGTTTTGTTCGGGATTCCGGATTTCCGCTTACGATCGGACCGTTACCTCAGTCTGGAACAAGAGCGCCTCAAGGCAACGCGGCTGGCGCAAAGCGGACTCGATTTCGCCGCCATGCTGGATCTGTACTACGACATCACCGACGACGTTCCCCCGGAACTGGCACAGGTATATAAGTCCTATCATCAGAATGGCCCCGTGCAGGCAAGTCATAGTATTCATCAACTGGCGCTGAGCACGCAGGATTACTATCTGGATGCCGGTTGCGGTACCGGTGGCAGCCTGCTTGCGGCGGCAGACAGCGGTGCGCGCCTGGTGGGCGTTGATATTGCCTTGAGATGGCTGGTGATTGCTAAACAGCGGCTGCAGGAACAGGGTATAGACGCCACACTGGTGTGTGCGGATATTGAATCCCCCCCCTTCAAAAACGGGCAATTCAGCAAAATTGCCGCAACTGATCTGCTGGAAAACGTCTACGACGTTAACCGCAGCCTGCAAGTACTCAGCGCACTGCTGGATACGAAGGGGCGCTTGTGGCTGGCGGGTTGCAATCAGTACTGCATCGGGCCCCATCCCAGCACCCGCCTGTGGGCCATCGGCTACCTACCCGGCCCCTTGCGAAAAAGGGTCACGACTTTTTTTCGCGGTGTGGACTCGTTGCGTTACATCAATCTGATTGACCCCTGTTCACTCATCAAGGCCGGCAGGAAACTGCGCCTTGACCTGGCGTTTGTCGCCCCCAAAAAAGTGGCCACTCATCAATTGGATAGCTACCCCAAACTGGATCAGATTCTAATACGACTTTATGCGTGGCTGGCGATCAAGCCCCTGGTAAAACAACTCCTGATTCTGATCGGGCCCGCCTTTGAAATGATACTGTTCAAAACAGAAGGCGAACCAAACAGGAATCCACTCTTTCACAAGGACACCCAATGACATGATGCGATTTGGACTCATAGGACTAGGGGGCATTGGCCTGGTGCGCAAAAGCGCCCTGGAGCAAAGCGAAGCATGCGAGCTTACCGCCGCATTCGATCTTAATCAGACGCTGCTGGATGATTTGCCTCCCCACGTTGCCCGCTTTAACGATGCCGATTCGTTATTGAAATCCGATAGCTGCGATGCAGTCATTATTTCGACGCCGACGCACTTTCATGAGGATCTTGCCATTGCGGCACTGGAAAACGGCAAGCACGTGATCGTGGAAAAGCCCATGGCCAGTTCCCTGCAGGCTTCAATCAACATGGCAGATACAGCCAGGCGCTGCAACAAGGTGCTCACCGTTGGCTTTAACCACCGCTATTTCGCCGCCATCAAGGATATAAAACAAGCCATTGATAGCGGCGTCATCGGTACACTCCGCTACGTAAAAGGGTTTGCCGGCCACACCGGGCTATCCGAGTTCAAATCCAAATGGATGTACGACAAGGATATTATGGGCGGTGGCACCCTGATGGACAACGGCATCCACACGTTGGACCTGGTGTGCTACCTGATGAATGACCCCATTAAAACGGTATCCGGCATGATCAGCACGGAAACCTGGCAACTGGATCGTTCAGAAGACAACGCCTTCGTTCAAATGCGCAGCGAATCCGGCATCATGGGCAGCCTGCACAGCAGCTGGACCGAATGGAAGGGTTATCATTTTTATGTGGAAGCCTATGGTGATCTGGGCATGGCCCGAGCCTATTATGCCCCCATGCATTCAACCATCATCACCCTCGACAAACCCGGTGGCCACGCCACCAAGAAACGAAACTTCTACATCGGCTCCATATTTCGTGAGAAGTTCAAAGGCTGGCAGTCCACCGTCATTCAAACGTTCATTGAGGAATTAGACGATTTCATCCGGTTAACCGAAAACGGCCCGGCTGGCGCCATCGCCACCAGTGATGACGGGGTAAGGAGCATCGCCATTCCAAATGCGGTTTACCAAAGCGATGCTGATACCACCATCGTAAATCTGAACAACCTTTGGCAAGCGCCACAAAAACAAGGTAACTGAGCCATGCGAAAAACCATTATCGTAACCGGTGGAGCCGGATTTTTGGGAAGTCACTTGTGTAAAAGATTGCTGGATGAAGGCAACGAAGTGCTGTGTGTTGACAACTTTTACACCGGGCAGAAACGCAATATCGTACAACTGCTGGATAACCCATATTTTGAATTTATTCGTCACGACATCTGTTTTCCCTTATATCTCGAAGCCGATGAAATCTACAATCTGGCCTGCCCGGCCAGCCCGATACACTACCAAAGTGATCCGGTGCAAACCACCAAGGTAAATGTCAACGGCTCCACCAACATGCTGGGCCTGGCCAAGCGTATCGGCGCCAGGATATTGCAGGCTTCAACCAGTGAAGTCTATGGTGACCCCAGCGTACACCCCCAAACCGAAGATTATTGGGGCAATGTGAATCCTGTCGGGCCCAGATCCTGTTACGATGAAGGCAAACGATGTGCTGAAACGCTGTTTATGGATTATCGCAAACAACACCATCTTGGAATCAAGATCGTCAGAATATTCAATACCTACGGCCCCAACATGCACCCCCATGACGGACGTGTTGTTTCCAACTTTATTATGCAGGCACTGAAGAACGAACCCATCACCGTGTATGGTGAAGGCAACCAAACCCGTTCTTTCTGTTATTGCGATGACATGATTGATGGCTTCATCAAAATGATGAGCACACCGGATGACATAACCGGGCCCATCAATATAGGCAACCCCAATGAATTCACTATTAAACAACTGGCAGAAGAAGTCATCGACATCACCAATTCCAAATCCGTGATTAAATACCACCCCCTGCCCCAGGATGATCCGAAGCAACGTTGCCCGGACATCACCAGGGCCAAGCAGCAACTGCAATGGCAGCCCACCGTAGAGTTGCGCCAGGGGCTCATTCATACCATCGAATACTTCTCGGAGTTAATGAAAGAGGATCCCACATTGTGATCTGTCCGCGCCGGGGCCGACGTGGGCATTCCTGCAAGGCTGACTTATGAACCTTTCTCGTTCTGCTTTCTGGTGGCGGTTCAACCTTGTTATCGCTGTCTTGATCGGCATTGTTTACACCCTAAGCTTCTACCCGGGGCAGGATTGGGGGGGCGACTACAGTCAGTACATACATCACGCCGCCAACCTGATTGAAGGTAAGCACTATTCGGATACGGGATACATCATCAGTGATATTTCTGAATTTGTCGGGCCGGCCGCCTATCCCCCGGTTTTTCCTTTTCTGCTGGCGCCCGTCTATGCCATAACCGGCCTGGATTTCGAAGCGCTGAAACTGGTCTCCCTGATTCCCTTCTGTTTGGCACTTTTATTGTTGCCGGCATTATTTAAAGCCAAGGTTCCTTTTGCTTATTGCTCAGTCATCATCGTGCTGGTGGGAGCCAATCCTTTCTTCTGGGAATACAGCAACCGGGTGATGTCTGACTTTACCTTTATGCTGTTTACCTATCTCTCCCTTTTCCTTATGCAGCGCAACGTCGACGCCCAGTCAGGCGGCAATCAGACAACAAAGGGGGCGACTGCCTGCAACGGCTTGTTGCTCGGCATCACCATGTACCTGGCATTTGGTTCACGTGAGATCGGTATTGTGCTCCCCTTGTGTATACTCACCTATGACCTGATCTGGCGCCGCAGATTATCGTTGCTAACGATTATTTCCTGGTTAACGTTCGCAACCCTGGCCTATGCCCAGCACACACTGCTGCAAGCCAACTTCACCCCGCAACCGATACAACACAATCTGGCTGCACTGGCGGCGCAGTTTTCCGCTCCGGCCGCCTCCAGTCATCTGGCTTTTATCAATCTGGATCCGGCCTCCATTCTGGATCGAATACTGCGCTATCGATGGGCTCTGAATGAATTTTTACCCGCCCAGCATAACGCCTTCTTTTCCGGCTTGAATACGCTGCTGTTCAACGGTGCCATTGTTCTGGGAATTGCCGGCTTTTTTATCGCCATGATTCGCAAAGTCACGGTCTTGGAAATCTTCGTTGGTGGTTATATCGCGGTACTGCTGATCTTCGGCTCCCCCACTTACCCGCGCTACCTTTTACCGCTGGTGCCGTTGGGCATCTATTATGTTTTTATCTGCATCGATGCGGTGTTCGATAGAATTCACAGCCCAACACTGCGCAATACAGCCCTGGGCACGGCGCTTGCCCTGGTGTTTATCTCCTACGGCAACGGCATCGCGAATCAGCCCTTCACCAATCAGGACATGGGGATCACCCACCCCGATGCGCAGGCTATGTTTGAGTTTGTTCGCAATCATACCGACCCCGACGATACCATCGTTTTCGTCAAGCCCCGAACCATGGCACTGCTGACCAATCGACAATCAATAGGCTTGCTCAGAATGCCTGACCCAGGGCCGGAGCTTATCAACCGTTTTTTCGATGCCGCCGAGGCGGATTACCTCGTTGATATGAATCTCAATGTCTGGGCACGCCCTTTAACCCACAGCGATCTGCCATCCGAACGTTTTCAGCGCGTATTTCGCAATGAGTTTTTTGCTGTCTACCAATACCGGCACGCAGATGAATAACGAAGCCCGATCAAGCTGAAGCCGACTTCGGCAGCATACCGAATTTGATAAAGGCACGTTTCAGTTTATTGAACGCCAGGCGGAAGAACGACCCCCGGATTTCTGCCCGCCTTGATTTTCGCACCAGGGAATCCATCTCCCGGGCGTAAAGCGAAAAGTCTCCTTGCTCCAATGCTTTGACAAATACTTCCCGGGATTTAATGCTTACTTCCGTGCGCAGATCATAGATCCTGCGCCGGGCACGATTAACCGTAAACTCCCCCGGCTTCACGCGCTTGGTAGGGCACCAGATACCCTGCTTCTGCGCCTTGAGCAAACGATAGGAAAGCCCTTCCCGCCGCTGACGCAGCCCTCCGGCCTGCGCCAGAGCAGCCTCCTCCACAGTGAGCGTTGTCAGCATGATCTGATCCTGCTCCCTGGCCTGTTGCAACAGATCATTAATCACCTGATTGCGTACCACCAGCATATTGGTACCCTGCTCATCCGCATCGAACCGGGGCAACCAGGCATCACCAATGGTGAGATCAGCGGTTTCACCCACAATATCATCGCAATAATCGCAGGCTGGCAACATCATGGCGCCACTGTTAAAACGCCCGCCCGGAACTTGCGCTGAATCTTTTTGCACCGTGGTGCCATCGTCGGCGGAAACCCGATAGACATAACGGCGGGCGGAAATACCTTCGCCCTTGGTGCGGTATTGGATGGTTCGGCTTTGTTCCGGCTGCACCTCGGCACCCCAGGCCAGTGACAGGCTCCAGTTGATGCTTTTCAAATGACCACAGATGAGCGAAAACACGAAGGGTAGCTTTTCCCGCAGCGTTTCATCCTGATGCTGCAGGCGTCGAATGGCCTTCACCATACAGGGCACGCCTATAAACAGATAACGCCCGGATTTCTGTTCCAACATTTTCAATATTTTTGAAATTTCAACAACGTGATATCGGGTCTTGGCGCCATCCCGCACCTGCTCCATGGTGGTGCTTAGTTCGTAGGCATAAAACGGGCTGCGCAGGGAATCCCGAGTTTGCGCTTTGGCGTGAATAACGCCGTCAATCAGCCCCTTGTCCAGCAGCTGGGCGGCTACCCAGGTTCCCATTCCACCGGAGGTGCCCCGTTCTCGGTAGCCCGCCTCTTTGACGTACCCGGCATAATTGGCGAGGTGGTACCCGATGCTGCGATCAAACGGCAACCCGGGCGGCAGGGATTCCCGTGCCAGCACATCTTCGTTCAGCTCCGGATGCAACGAAGGGCACAGGGCTTCGATACCCGCATCAGTCAACTGCTCGGGGCTCAGGGAATCCAGGTCAGGCACATATTCTCCATAGCGATTGATGTTCATCGCGGTACCCAGTTTGTAGGCGCAGGCACCACAACCAACGCAATAGCCCTGATCCACTACGGCTTTTAGCGGGATTCGATTATCGTGGGAAACATTTTGCATGACATTTAACTCCCGGTGGAATGCGGTAGAAACGGCAAGGCGATCACCCAAATTCGCTGCCTGATGTTTGCACCACGCAGGCTAAACGAAACAGAAGAGTCGGTCGGGCATCATCACCGCCAACTTTAAAAGCAAAACCCAAGCCACGTTTTTCTGCTCTGCGATCAATCCGTCCACATCCGGCCAACCTGCTGTGGACACTGGCCAGGTCGATGTGGTTGCTGTTCTCAGCAAACACTCAGTCGAGCCATACTCCAAACCATCACCATGACCGGCTGATGACAAACACCACCCTCAAACAACGTATTGTAATTGATCAGGTTATTTTCTATTCTTGATGCAATAATAAGCCACGCTCATCGCACATTAAGGACAGCATTGTGACCGAACAGGTAGCCACCAATGTACATTGGCATCATGGGGAAATTACCCGTGAAGATCGAACCCGCCTCATCAAACAGAAAGGCGCCACGCTCTGGTTCACCGGCCTTTCAGGCAGTGGCAAAAGCACCGTTGCGGTGGCACTGGAGCAAAAACTTTATGAGTTAGGCCATCTCAGCTATCGCCTGGATGGTGACAACATACGCCTGGGCATCAATAAAAACCTTGGTTTCTCGGCTGAGGATCGCGCCGAGAATATTCGTCGCATCGGTGAGATTGCCAAATTATTTGCTGACACCGGGGTGATCACACTCTCCAGTTTTATCAGCCCCTACCGGGAAGACCGGGACCGCGTACGCGCCATTCATGATACGGCGGGGCTCACCTTCATCGAAGTCTTCGTCGACTGCCCCCTGGAGGAGGTGGAACGGCGGGATCCCAAGGGGCTCTACAAGAAAGCCCGAGCCGGTGAGATTAAAAATTTCACCGGCATCGATGATCCTTATGAAGCTCCGGAAGCACCTGAAATTCACCTCTCAACCGCTGCCATGACGGTGGAAGAGGAAGTGAATCTGATTGTCGACTACCTGAAAACCAACGGTTATCTCGGCCAATAGTCTGCCCCGGCCTGCCGGCATCGTCGCCATTTGGTGGACCTGGGGGTACAATTTCCAGCAATTTTCAATACAGAAGAAAGAAGCATTCCTATGGGTCGAGCATTTCAAAACCGCAAAGTCTCCATGGCCAAAACAGCCGCTGTCAAAACCAAGGTCTATTCCAAATACGGCCGTGAAATTTATGTCTGCGCCAAGAATGGCGGTACCGACCCCGGTGGTAATCTGGCCCTGCGCAGCCTGATTGACCGGGCCAAAAAAGATCAGGTGCCCGGCCATGTCATTGATAAGGCACTGGAGAAAGCATCCGGCGGCAGCGGCGAGGATTTCCAGGCAGCACTGTATGAGGGCATCGGGCCCGGTGGCTGCATGGTACTGATCAGCGCCCTCACGGATAACGGCAATCGCACCTTTGGTGAAATTCGGGGGGTGTTCTCCAAGTGTAAAGCCAAGTTGGGCAGCCAGGGCTCCGTGTCCCACATGTTCGATCACCGGGCCATGTTTGTGTTTCCCGGAGACAATGATGAAGCGATCCTGGAAGCCCTGCTCAATGCCGATGTGGACGTCAGCGACATTGAACAGGACGCTGGCATGATTACGGTACTGGTCCCCCCCACTGAGTTCTTCAAGGCCAAAACCACGCTCAGCGAAGTCATGCCCGAGGTGGAGTTCGAGATGGAAGAAATCACTTACCTGCCGCAAACCTCACACCCGCTATCCGGCGAAGATGCCGAACAGTTTGAGCGATTTGCCGGGCTGCTCAACGATCTGGATGACGTGCAGGAAATTTACCACAACGCTGAATTCTCGGATTAAGCCCA
>DKQK01000009.1:0-100019 GCA_002471665.1 Gammaproteobacteria bacterium UBA7310 | reverse complement strand
GGCATGCTATTGCGAATCGTCCTCCTGCTGATTTCCTGCTTGGTGACCCTTGGGGCCCACGGAGAAGACGCACCCACCGTACGGGAAGTGCTGGAGACGGATTCCAGATCGGAACAGGTTCTGGAACAGGCCAAAGCAGAAAACCTGGCCAGCCAGCCCGGGCGCACGCCGCTTTCCACCGCCCTGGCCCTGCGTGCCGCCGGTGACAGCCAAGACTGGGCCACAGCGGGCGCATTCATAGATACCCGTTATTTGCCTGAAGACATGGCAACCGCCGACGCAGAAGAGTTAATCCGCAAACTGGCGGTCATCTGGAGCCAGCACCGCATCATCGATTTCTCCAGCCTTAGTAATCAGCCCGAGGGTCATCTGGACGATGGCCTGCCCAGCTACCGCGACCTGCTGGGGACCATTCCTTTAAACCGGGATGAGTCCATTCCCATTTATCTGCAACGGGTGCCCGATGGTGAAGGCGGCCGGATCTGGAAAATCTCCAACGCCACTGCCCGCTACATTCCCGAGCTGTGGCAGGTTTACGGGTACAACCCGCTGATCATCCGGCTGGAAGACCACCTGCCCGACTTTAACTTTCTGTACTTACAGAACTGGCAGGTGGTGGGGCTGCTGTGCATTGTTCTGGCAGCGGCGCTGGTGGCCTACGGATTGCGCTGGCTACTGCTCATCGCCATCGAACGCTCAGAGCGCTACCGGGAGAGCATGCATCGCCTGGTGGCGGTGCCCATGCCCTGGTTCGTGTTCTTTAAATTACTCCAGCTTGGTGTGGCTGATTTGGGGCTGTCGATAAAAGCCCGCGTCTATCTCAACGAATCCGCGCTGGGCTATATCGCCACCACCTTTCTGGTGCTGGCTGCCATCGAGTTCCTCACGGCCCTGTTTCTTGGGCGCACGGCAAATCAGCAATACTGGTCCGGCATCATCAGACCCGTGCGCACCATCCTGAAAATTCTGGCCATCATCGTCATTTCAGTACTCTGGCTTACGGAAAGTGGCTATGACATCAATACCATTCTTGCCGGACTCGGCATCGGCTCTCTGGCGCTGGCACTGGCGGCACAAAAAACCCTGGAAAACATGATCGGGGCCATCACACTGTATATCGCCCAACCCATCAAACCGGGGGATTTCTGCAAAGTGGGAAACATCACAGGCATCATTGAGGAAATCGGGCTGCGCTCCACGCGCATTCGCCGCCTGGATCGAACCGTGGTGCACGTTCCCAATTCCTCCCTGGTTTCCATCAGTCTGGAGAACATCAGCGAAAACGATCGCCGCCGCTACAATCGAACGCTCTACCTGTCCCTCTCCTCTTCGGCAGATCAGGTACGCCTGCTGTTGCAACAATTACGGGCACTGCTCGTTGGCCATCCCCGCCTGCTGGACATTGCCACCAGGGCACGATTCGAAAACATTGAACGGGATGCCTACGTGATCAGCATCAACGCGTATGTTGATAGTGCCGATTACGACGTCTACCTTGCTGTGGCGGAAGATCTCAATCTGCGCATTCTCGGCATCCTGGAGGAATGTGATATTAAGCTCGCATTGCCTGAGCAACGCATCCTGCTGCAACAGGATGAAGCCCAACCGGCAGAAAAGAAAGCAGAAGCCAGCGCCCACATCGACCGGCTGGAGCAGGATAGCCGCCTTGCCTTTCCGGACTTCACCGAAGCGGAGAAAGCCAGCCTCAGGGGCCAACTGGACTACCCCGAGCGTGGGCATCGTTAATACCCTCACCCAGGCCCGCAGGCTCAGGTGGGCTCCATGCCGGCCAACGCACCGGCGCGAAACACCACAATATCAGGGACCAGGCGGTAACCCCGTTTCGGCACGGTTTTGATCACCTGCTGACGTGCCGCCGAGTCACCCAACGCCCGCCGGCACTGGGCCACCACTTGCGCCAGGGATTCATCGGACACCGGGCGCCCCCGCCACAACTCTTCAAACAACACTTCCCGCGCTACCACTGCATTCCCGGCGTTCAGCAGCAGGCAAAGAAAATGGAATGTTTTCGGCGCCAGGGGTATATCCCGTCCACTTCGGATCAGGCGCACCTGATCCGGCAGCAAGCGAAATTCCAAGAATTGATACTCGATACCTGACACGTTTCTGAATCCTTTCAGCACGATGTTCGAACCTCATGTTCTTTAACCACAGTGTGCATGGACTGGATTCAGTCTGCAGTTAATGATCTACGTATGCATTGTTAAAAAGTGACATTAGATCTGCGCACTAAATCGGAATTCAACAATTCATCAGGCTTTGGTCAGCTTTTTATCAAGCCGCCGGAACACAGCTTGGCTAGGGTAGTCAGCGAGCTCGGATCACCGGGCTCGCAAGGATCATTAATACCAAGGAGCAATATCATGAAAACTGTTTTCACAACCATGCTTTTCAGCGGCGCACTGATGGCCACAACCCTCCAAGCTGCCACCGTGGCGGAGATCCGGGAACTGAGCCCCCAACCCGGACTGCAATACAAGTATGTTATTGACGATCTGGTGGCCGTGCCGACAGCAGAGGAAGCGGATGCCATTCGTTTCACCTCCGGTGCCCACTACTACAAGCAGGCCATTACCAGCACCAAACCCAGAATCACCAGCACCGAAAAATTTGAAACAGTACCCGGGGCTCGCTCGCGCATTGTCGTACCGGCGGGAACGGATGTACTGGTTAATCTTGCCTTTACCGCAGAATCCCGCTGCAACGAACCCGGCAGTATGGCGCCGAACTGGTGTGAAGTTCAGATGTTGGTGGACGGTGTTGAAGCCTCGCCCCAGGCATCATCATTCCCACCGGACACCTATGCTTTTGACAGTACTGACAACGGGTCTGAAACCAATTCCTCATGGGAATCCCATGCCATGGACCGACACCGCTGCATTATCAACAGCAACAGCACCGTGGCCAAAGTGGTGCCGGTGGAGGTGCAGTGGAAAGTCACCAATTTTGACGGCGGCGCAGCCCCTGCGTTCTGGCTGGACGATTGGAGCTTCACCATTCAACTGGCAAAAGGTTGTCGTCAGGAACGGTTAAAAGTGCAGGAATAAGCCCAGACTATTCCATTAATACGTGAAAATCTTCAGTACCGGGCGCACACCATTCCGGTTGCGCCCGGCCACCCTCTGGTGTCCCACGGCCACATCCTCAATCAATTCGCCCTTATGTCTTAAATGAAGCCCCTATTTGGCGGTTTCGTGCCTGCTCCCCAATGTTCAAGGGCGATATATTCGCAATTCTTAAGCAACCAATGCGTAACACAGAATGCGCGCACTTAAGATCCCACGTTACAACCAAAACAATAATCAAACGGAGTGAATCACAATGAAGAACACGTGGCTGATACAAGGACTCTGTGCAGCAGGGTTGACCTCACTGCTCACGCTGCCCCTTACGCCCCTTACTGCCGCCCCGGTACTGGGGCCCGAGGGCATGGATTTTTATTCGCCCCCCACCATCACTGCAGGCAACCATGGAGATTTGATTTGGTACCGGGAAGCGAATATCGATCTTGGTAAAGATGCACCGTTCACCCGTTCCTGGGACGTTGCCTATTGGTCGGTGGATTCCAATGGCCGACCCAACGTGGTAACGGGCAGTGTTATTTTACCCACCGCCCGATGGAGCGGTACCGGATCCCGGCCGGTATTGAGCTACGCTGTAGGCACCCATGGACTGGGTCAACGCTGCGCGCCCTCGTTGCAACTGGCCGCTGGAACCGATTATGAACAAGCCAACATTGCAGCGGCCATCAATCGCGGCTACGCCGTGCTGATTACTGACAACGCCGGCTACACCAACGGCGATACACCCACCTACCTGGCGGGGGAATCACAGGCCCACGCCGCTGTGGATATCGTCACTGCCGCCACACAGATTCCCGAAGCCGGTATCGTTGACGATCAGGTGGCCATCTGGGGTTACTCTCAAGGTGGCCAGACCGGTGCCTGGATTGCGGAAATTCAACAGGACTACGTTCCCGACATGAACATTGTCGGCATCGCGGCCGGCGGCACCCCTGCAGATGTGCCTTATACCAGTTTTAATCTGGATGGTGATGCCGGTTCGGCATTCCTGCTGGGGGCCATCATCGGCTATGAAGCGGAATACGGCAGTGCAATGCCGTTGTATGAGCTGGCGAATAATTATGGGTTACAGCAAATTGAAGTCGGTAAATCGCAGTGTGTTTTTGAATCGCTGTTCAATTTTATGGGAGATGAACTGGCGCAATACACCCTGGATAACCGCCCCCTTTCCGACTTGATCACCATTGCCTCGGTGAATGAGGTGCTGACGGATCAGAACTTGGGTAACGTCAAGCCGAGTGTACCGATGTACATGTACCATGGCCAGGCCGATGAGTTCATTCCACTGGATCAACACATAGACCTGAAAGACAAGTACTGCGCCATGGGCAGTAACATTCGATTCCAGGTGTTTCCCAGCGAACACATCGCCACACAGTTTCAGGCGGCGCCCTATGCACTGGATTGGATCGACGATCGCTTTGCAGGCAAGCCGGCATTCAGTGCCTGTTATACCGGGCAGCCGGAACCCGAGTCGACCGCCAACCCTTATGATGGCGCACTGATATTCACCCTGGACAACTGGAAACTAGATGCCGATATCCGGTTGGGTACGTTACGGCAGAATGTAATCCTGCCTGAGGAATCCACTTTCTACGCCGACTCGGACGTTACCAACAGGTCATTGATCGGTACCCTGAACGTGCCTCAGTTTTTCACCCGGCTCAACATCATCCTGCCACTGGACGTCAATCTGACCATTGACCCGACCCTGCCCACCAGCGGGTACGTTGAGCTGGATACCAGCGGCGACCTGCACATTGATGGCAACGCTTACACCACAGTGAAAGTGAATTCCGCCGGTGTTGGCTGGATTCAAATCCCCTTCGGTTGCCGTACCAAAGAACCGGCGGAATTCCCCATCACCTTTGACGGCCCCATATCCGATCTTGGCGGCGGCAACATCACCTTCAGCGGTACTACCACATTCTCGTCCATGACCGGATGCGGTTTGTTTAACGGCCTGTTCACTGTGCTCATGTCAGGCCCGGGACAGCAATACCGCTTCAACGTATCACCACCGGAGCCTTTCACCTACTAATACGGAACCAACCTGATTGCAGCATTCACAGGTTTCGCAGCGGATCTCTTTCTTGCAGTGAGTCCGCTGCTTTTTTACCCGACACGAATCAGGAATAATACGCACTATGAAAACAACCATCATCGCCGTTATTACCCTGGTGCTGGCCGTAGCAGCCTACTGGTTTGCCGCTACACCTGAATCCGCACCACACCCTGTCGACCCTGAACAGGCGAGTCATTCAAGTTCCACACAGGAAAACGCGCCTGCTGTTCCCCCCGTTGCGGACTGGACCAGTGAGCTGGTCAACGAATTTCAGATACAGGCCATGGCCGCCGTAACCAATACCCTTGGCCAACCGGAATTTACCGACCGAATAGAAAAACGCCCTGACTTTGTTTCCCCCGCAGAGTGGCTGATTCTGAGCAGCATCGCTCAGCAACACGACAATCCGCACGCTGAACTCACGCGCATGATCAACTTTTTGCGTTTCAGCAAGCTCATGGAAATCTGGGAAAGCGGCGACGACATGGGCACTTTACAGCGGTCTGCGCTCGCCGAGCAGTTATTGCTGAACATACCCAATCGCGTTGAGAACGGTGATCTGGGGTTGAGTCAAGCCCAGCAACTGCAAGCAACGCTGATCAATGACCTGACCACGGATTCCGACTTGCGCCGTCAGCGTCTGTCTGAAGAAAACGCACGCATCGGGGTCACGTTCGAAATAAATTAGCCCCGGCCCGAGCGCGCCTGACCCGACATTTGACCCCGGTAGCGGGCCGGGGTCATCTTTACGTAGCGCTTGAAGAGTTGACGAAAATGGGATTCGGTCAGATAACCCACCCGATCGCAAATCGCTTCCACCGATAAATCCGACTGCTCCAGTAAGCGCTTGGCCTCTTCTATCCGCAAACGCTGCACATAACCCAGCGGCGTTTCACCACATGCCTCTTTAAACCGGCGTACGAAATTGCGTTGACTCATGCTATTGCGCCGGGCCAAGGCCTCCAGATTGATTTTCTCGGCAAAATGTTTATCCAGCCACGACTGCACCGCATGAATTCGATTGTCCCGATGCAAGCGATACTCTAACAGGCCCGGATGCCGGTTCTGCCAAAAACGTTCCGTATCCAGCATCAGCTCTGCGGCGCAGCGCTCTGCCGTGTCTTTGTCGAACAACTGCTCCACCATGTACAGCGAGAGAACATCACCCGCATAGCCACCGGCACAGGACACCAGTCCATCGCATTCGATCAAAGTGTGCCGGGGATCAAAATCCACATCCGGAAACGCCTCCCGTAAACGGGAAACCCCCTGCCAATCCGCCGTGGCGGTTCTGTTTTCCAACAATCCACTTAAAGCCATAAACACAATGCCGGTGCCCAGCGCACCAACCAATGTGCCCTGACGGTGTTGCTCACGCAGCCAGCACAGCGCCGCAGTTTGCTGCTCAGGGTCGCTTTGGTAATCCAGACAGGAGGTGATCATGATGGCATCGGCCGACCCCACTTCCGCCAGTGGCTGATCGGCCGCAATTTCCAAACCGCTGCGGGAAACCACGGGGCCACCGCTCAAGGTTGCCACGGTGAGTTTGAGATCCTGACTTTCCGCCACCTGAGACAGTATTTCCAACGGCGTGATCAATGCCGATCCCGACTGGTTATTGAGTGCCAGTAACACTATGTGCTTCATGCACTGTCTCTCCCTGACCTAACACTAGATTGTAAATATCGGCTACCGATCAGCAAATTATCCCGTGGGACAAACTTGTAGACACTGACTCAAGCGCCTGCCATGTGGGGCGGCTGGGTCATTACCTCCTTTCTCTGCACGGATAACGTACAAATTATCTCCTCCCCCCCTCTTTGTGGGGGGAGGGAACACGTAACATATTTGCAGCATTTAGCTGTTAGCTTTCTCCGACATTGGTCAGCATACAACCAGTAGGAGAGAGATCATGACCGACGATCTGCAATACAACAACGACAATGACATCACCAACCACAGTGGTAACCGCCCCTTCGAGGAGGTGCTGCAATCCAGCCTGGGCCGACGCCAGGTACTGAAAGGGGGAATGGGACTGGCCGCAGCATCCTTTGTGGCCGCCCCCAGTCTGGCCAGTGCCGGACACAGACTCTGGCCGGGTCAACGGCCTCTGATTGATTTCACACCGGTGGCTCTGGCGGACGGTAACGGGCCGATGCCCGCGATCTCTGCGGATTACCAATACGACGTTCTGATTCCCTGGGGCGAACCTCTGGAACCGGGCGGCCCGGCATTCAGCTGGCCACCCAACGCTGCCGATCAAGCCCGGCAAATCGGCATCGGCCATGACGGCATGGCCTTCTTTCCCATCGATCACAAAGAATGTGAAAGCTTCAACGACAAATTCAAGCGCCACCATCGTGGCCGCCGTGGCAATCAACACGGTATGCTGGCCATCAACCACGAATTCGGCGGCAACAGCCATGTACTGGGCAAGTCATCCCCGGAAAGCCTGGAGGATGTGCGCGTCTCCCAACATGCCCACGGTGTTTCCATCGTTGAAATCATGAATAAGCGTGGCCGGTGGCAGCAGGTGAAAAGTAAAAACGCCCGTCGCATTCACGTTAACACCCCCGTGACGTTCAGCGGCCCGGTTGCCGGGCATCCGTTACTGCAAACACCCGCCGGCAACATTCCCCTGGGCACCGTCAACAACTGCTCATCCGGGCCAACCCCCTGGGGCACCTATTTGACCTGTGAAGAAAACTTCAACGGTTACTTCGGTGCCACCAATCGCGAACAAACCTGGGCGCCCACCGAGTCACATCAACGCTATGGGTTTTCAGCAGGCGGATTTGGTTATGGCTGGGAGCAGTTTGATGCCCGCTTTGACCTCTCCAATCCGGATTATCAGAATGAGGAAAACCGCTTTGGCTGGGTAGTGGAAATCGATCCTTTTGACGCCACTCAAACCCCGGTAAAGCGCACTGCCCTGGGGCGGGTAAAACACGAAGGCGCCACCACAGTGATCGGTCAGGACGGCCGCGCCGTGGTCTACATGGGAGACGACCAGCGCTTCGACTACATCTACAAGTTTGTGTCGGCCGGGCACTACGAAACCATGCTGGCGGCCGGTAAAAGCCCACTGGATGAAGGCACGTTGTACGTGGCCCGCTTTAACGATGATGGCAGCGGTGACTGGCTACCACTGACTCTGGACAACCCGGACCTGGCGGCCCGCTTCGCCGACCTGGGCGAGCTGCTGGTGAACACCCGTATTGCCGCGGACATTGCCGGCGCCACCCCGATGGATCGGCCGGAGTGGACCACCGTGGCACCCAATGGCGATGTGTACTGCACCCTGACCAACAACAGCCGACGTACCGAAGCCAACGCCGCCAACCCACTGGCACCCAATCCCGATGGCCATATCATCCGCTGGCATGATACTGAAGATCACACCGGCACCCGCTTCAGCTGGGATATTTTCCTGATCGCGGAAACCACACACGGTACCGATGAAAGCTTCGCCTCACCGGACGGAATCTGGGCTGATCCTGATGGCCGCCTGTTCATCGAAACCGATGGTGGCCAGAAAGACGGCCTCAACAACCAGCTTCTGGTAGCGGACACAGAAACCGGCAAACTGAGTCGCCTGCTGACTGGAGTGACGGGTGATGAAATCACGGGCATCACGGTGACACCCGATCGCCGTACCCTGTTCGTCAACACCCAGCATCCGGGTAACGGCGATCCAACGCAGTCAAACTTTCCCGCCCCCTACGATGGCATCACCATCCCCCGTGATTGCACAATTGTGATCACCAAGAAAGACGGCGGTATTATCGGTTCTTGATCCGACCCAGCGTCCATGACCAGGTGCAAGCGGACTGCATAGCCGTTTGCACCTTTTTTGTCGTGTTAACGTTCGTAGCTGGCTTCGATCTCCACACTGCCCAGGGCATTCTGGCGTACAATGAATCCCACCATGGCTGCGCTGGCACTGGCATCCAAGGGCAGTGATTCCACCCCCAGAGCGAACAACGTAAACTGATATCGGTGCGGCCCATGGCCGATGGGCGGGCAGGGGCCTCCGTATCCTGCGGTGCCGAAATCCGTGCGGCCTTGCACGGCGCCGTCCACCATCAGCGGGGAGCCATCGGTGCCGGCACCACGGGGGAGTGCACGCACATCGGCCGGTATATTGAATACAACCCAATGCCACCAGCCACTGCCGGTGGGTGCATCCGGATCATGCACCATCAACGCAAAGCTCTTGGTGCCTTCGGGCACGTCACGCCAGGTAAGCTCCGGTGACAGGTTTTCACCACTGCAACCGAAACCATCAAACACCTGTTTTTGCTGCATGGGCTCACCCTGCCGAATATCCGGGCTGGTCATCTCCAATGCCAGCGCAGAGCCCGTGCTAAAACAGGCAGCCATTAACACTGCGGTAATATTTTTCATGGCGTATCCTTTTTTCATCAACCTTTGTTCAGCAAAACTCTAACCTGTTCAGGGCAGCACAACTAGCCTGATTCAGTCAGAGTTTCGCCTGATTCAGCCAATGTTGTTACCGGTTCAGGTACCTGGCTGGGCACCGACTGACGGCTCTGCTTCAGTTGACGGGGCGTCAGACCAAAGCGCTGTTTGAAGCGCTCAGTGAAACGGGATTGGGATTGATAGCCCACCGCTGCCGCCACCTGCGAAACGGGCTGAGCAGTTTCCTGCAGCAACGCAAGCCCCGCCACCAATCTGGCCTGCTCCAGTAAATCACTGAAGCTGGTACCTTCCCCATGCAAGTTACGGCGCAAGGCGGACTCGCTCACGGTTAAGGCCCTGCACACATCGGCTATTTTCCACTTACGACCCAAATCAAGCGCAATGACAGCGGACACCCGTTGCCCCCAACTGGATTGTTTCGACTGCAACAACAGCCCCAACAGCCGGTGATGACCACACACCGAAAGCAGCTCCTGCTGCTGCAGATCATTCAGAATGTGGTTCTCGGTATCACCCTGCATACACCATGCAACCCGCTGCTGCATGATTTGAATAAAACTCTGTGGTGCCGCGGCTTTCAGAAGTTCCTGTTGTTCATTCCAGTTCAGTTGCGCGCCGTAGCTAGCCAGAAAGCGCTCAACGGTGGGCGGGGCAAACCCCAAACACAAGGCCAGATATTCCTGTTGTCTGCAACAGGGTATATTTTCCATCAGCAGTTCGCTGCCGGCAGGCAGTAATGCCAGATCGCCCGCCTTGAAGACTTCACACCGGCTGGAAAAAGTAATGCGCTTGGTGCCTTTCAGCACCAACACAATACTGGGCTGATGAATGGGAACGGCGTGCAGTTGCTGCGGTTGCCGACAATGAAATACACCGATTTGCCTGAGCGGATTAATCACCGGCGATGATAAATGGCCATCCAGCAATTCGATCAGCTCATGGATCATCACTCACCCCTTATGACATGAAGGGGGCGATCATACCACGGCCTATCCCAACTGATTCAAGGGCAGTTTCAGGTATTGAACTCCATTGGATTCCGCCGCCGGTAATTGCCCGGCCCGAATATTTACCTGCAGCGACGGCAGAATCAGCACCGGTGCCGCAAGTGTGGCATCCTTTTCCTGCCTGGCGGTGACGAACTCCGCTTCACTGATGCCTTCCCGTATCATCACGTTATCGGCGCGCTGCTGGGCCACGGTGGTTTCCCACTGCGCTGCCCGGCCCCCAGGTTGATAGTCATGGCACATGAACAGCCGGGTCGGCCCGGGCAAAGCCAAAATACGCTGAATCGAGTGGTAAAGGGCACGGGCATCACCACCGGGAAAATCAGCACGGGCAGTGCCGTAATCCGGCATGAATAAGGTATCACCGACAAAAACACAGTCTTCGATGTGGTAACTGATACAGGCCGGCGTATGCCCGGGCGTGGACAAAACGCTGGCCTGTAGTGTTCCGATGCTGAAACGCTCACCGGCCTGAAACAAATGATCAAACTGGGAGCCATCGGCAACAAACTCAGCTCCCAGGTTAAACAGGCGGGCAAAATGCGATTGCACTCCAGTGATCCCCTCACCGATGGCGATTTTCCCTCCCACTTTTTGCTGCAACCAGAATGCCGCCGACAGATGATCTGCATGGGCATGGGTTTCCAGAATCCATTCCACCGCCAGCCCCGATGCCGACACATAATCCACAATCGACTGCGCCTGGTGGGTGGTAATGCGGGCGGCCTTGGGGTCGAAATCCAGCACCGGATCAATAATGGCACAGGGGCCACCCTGTCCGTCGTGGACCACATAACTGATGGTGGAGGTACCTGAATCAAAAAATGCTTTAATTACCGGGTCTGTCATGATGCCACCTGCGTCAATTCCTGCCAGAATTGCGTTAAGTAGAGAAAACCATTATATTAGAATAATCTAAATTAGAATTCATCAACATGCAAGCAACCGATCTAGAAGAACTCCGAATCCATGCCCAGGATGCAGCGGAACTGATGCAGGCTCTGTCCAATCCTAACCGCCTGATGATCATGTGCACCCTCTCCCAGAGAGAATGCTGTGTGCGGGAACTGAATGAGCAGCTGGATCTGTCTCAATCCGCCCTGTCCCAGCATCTGGCGGTACTGCGCAATCAGGGGCTGGTGAAAACCCGGCGTCAGGCACAAACCATTTTCTATTCAGTGGCCGAGGGCCCCGCCATGGATATTGTTACCCTGCTGCACCAACACTTTTGCGGAAACCAGTAAGGAGCCATCATGCTGAATGACCATCCCATAAACGTACCCAACCTGTGTACTCCCCAAGCGGACGTTCTGGCCTGTGGCATGCCCACAGAGCAGGACCTGCAGGATGCCGCCAAGAAGGGTGTCAAAACCATTATCAATCTGTGCCCACTGGAAGAGACGCCCCCCAACGAGGCATCCTCGGTGCAAGCCCTGGGTATGGCGTACTTCAACATACCCATTCGCAGTGCACAGGATCTCACCATTGAGGCCGCCAGGCAGCTGGCGGAGGTGATGGACGATTGCGAGCGGCACCCGGTTCTGGTGCACTGTCGCAGCGCCAATCGGGTGGGTGCCTTGATGGCCTTGAAAGAATACTGGTTCGGAGGCAAAAGTGCCGCTGAGGCGATGGCCACCGGGCGCAATGCCGGCCTGACCAAGCTGGAAGCCGGCGTAATGGACATCATGCGCCGGCAACCGGCCTGATGCTCCTGAACTGATGTTAGCGGCCTTTCTCGGCGCATTGGTAGGTTTGATTTTGGGCCTGACCGGTGCAGGCGGCTCCGTTATTGCCGTTCCGCTTCTGATCTGGGGTATGGGATGGACCCTGCCCCAGGCCGCTCCCACCGCATTACTGGCGGTCAGTGCCGCTGCCACTCTGGGTACCCTGAGTGCCTGGCCCCAGGGCATCGTACGTTACCGTGCGGCGTTGGTCATGAGTGGCGCCGGTCTGCTCACGGCTCCCCTTGGCCTGACAGCCGCTCATTGGCTGCCCTTGCCCATTCTCAGCAGCGGTTTTGCCCTGGTACTGCTGTATGTGAGTGTGCGCATGATCCTGCGGGCACGCACGGCACCGGAAGAATCCAAAATCGTACGTGCCGGCCTCAAGGGGGAGCAGGAGAATCCATCGGAACCGGTATGCAAGATGAACCCCGCTACCGGTCGCTTGCGCTGGACACGCCCCTGCGCCCTGGCCATCTCCAGCGGCGGACTAACCACCGGGTTTCTCTCCGGTCTGCTGGGTGTGGGTGGCGGGTTTGTGATTGTACCCATCCTCAGGGCCGTTTCCGACTTGTCGTTCCATTCTGCCGTGGCCACCTCATTGATGGCCATTGCCCTCACCAGCGCCGGCACTGTTGCCATCTCCATTACCAAGGGGCAACCACTGGACCTGATGATTGCAGCCCCTTTTGTGGGCGGCGCACTGGCGGGGATGTTATTGGGCCGCCTGACCGCCAGTCGACTGGCGGGACCAAAGCTTCAAACGGGCTTCGCCTGCCTGATGCTGATGATCGCCGCCGGCATGTTCTGGCAGGCACTGGCGTGAATCCAGACAAAAAAGCCGTCACGACACCAGCAGTGGCTGGCCATATAGAATGCGATTGCTGAAACGGGTAACCAGATCCGTGGATTCACTCCTGATCCGGTGGCTGGCTTCCAGGTAAGGTGGCATGAATTTGATGGCATCGGGTGACACAGCAAAAAATCCCCGGGCCAGTTTCACATCCCGATCAAATTGTTTCTGCAATGCAGGCGTTACCTGGGGAAAACCGAAATCAAGGCGCAGACGCTCGGGCAACAGCACGGCTGTGTGCATTTTGTGTCGGTTCAGCACCGGCTTGAGAAACGCCTTCATGGAAAAAATGTAATCCACCAACTGGCGGCCCACTTCACCAACGGCGAGTTCATCGGATTGGATAACCCCATGGTAGTAATCAAGAAAATCCTGCCAAGTGTCCGGCATGGCCGATTCGGGGATGCCGAATAAGAAGGCAAACAGTTTCGACTCCTGATAATACTGCTCTTTCTCCAGAGCAGTTAAGGGCTTGTGAAACAGTTCGTACACCCTGAGCCCGGTGATCCAAAGGGTGGCATGCACCCACAGCATCGCACCGATCTGATTGGCAAAATACGCGCTGCCTTTGCGGGTTTGCCCCGCACTTTCACTGGCTTGCCCGGTAATTTTGGCATGGATACTGTGCACCTTGATGGCAGCATCCAGAACCTGATCCAGGCTGCCAAACACCATGGTATGCACGTTCAGAAAGGTACGCCGCAGGCGGCCGAAGGGATCGGTTTGGGTTTGTGAATGCTGATCTATTGCCTGGGATACCCAGGGATGGGCCAGTTGCAGCAAATTGGCACAGCCTGCCCCCATCATCACCGACGTATATCTGTTAACCCGCCAGGACTGGGATTGGGGGCCATACAGCCCCACCTTCGGGTCCAGTACACGCTTGCTCATCTCCTCCAGCCGGCCGTGCAAATCCTCTTTGGTAATCGCTTTCTGCTTCAGTGACGATAGTTTATCTTTTTGTTTTTCATCTCTTTTTTTGGTTTCAGGTGATGTCATCAGCGGTGCCCCTCTGTAAGTACAGACCTGATGATAAAACACCACCAGCCCGGCACATTGATACATATCATGATATTTGTATCAATGTGCCGAATTAGCCCCTTCCGTAGCCTGAACTATCCTTAACATTCACACAAACCCCACCCAAAGGACGGGTACAGGCGTCATGAAGATGGGCAAAACAGGCACCCTTAGCAGGCAACTGACAGGCTGGTTTCTGGTGGTGGGTCTTTTACCCTGGCTGGTGGTTGCGCTGATCAGCTATTTTCAAAGCCGGGAAAGCCTACACCAGGCTGCCGAGCAGAGCCTGGGCCAGAGCGCCGACGAAAAAATCCGCTTTATCAACAATTGGTTTGATTATCGCTGGATGGATTTGAGATTGCAGGCCAGTTCCGCAAAAAACCAGGCCTTACTGAATACACTGTCGGAGGCACTACGCCGCAGCGGTCTGCCGGTGGAGCTCTTCATCGAATCATCACAATGGCAAACCATAAACAAAGCTGCGCGGTCGGACCTGCGCGATATCCGCAACCATTACGACTATATCTACGATCTGTTTTTGATTGATCTCAACGGCAACATACTCTTTAGTGAAGCACAGCAAAGTGACCTGGGCAGCAACCTTTTTACCGGCCCTCTGCAACAATCGCGCTTTGCCGGTGCAGTGTCACAGTCGCTGGCCCAAGACCGAGCAATATTCTCGGACATCGAACGCTACCCACCATCAAACAACCTTTTGTGCGGTTTTTTAGTGGCCCCTCTACGCGATGATAATGGAGAAATACAAGGGGCGTTTGCCATGCAAATTCGCCTTGATCGGCTGTATGCCCTGTTGGCCCATGAAGAGCAAGATCAGGTGTATCACTATCTGGTGGGAACCGATGGCCTGTTACGGTCTCCCCTGGCGGGACATGAACCCGATGTGTTGCAAAAGCGAATCGCAACACCCACTTTTACCCAGTGGCAACAGATTGCAACATCAAGCACTACCCAGCAATACGTCAACCCGTTGCAGAAAGGCGTGCTGGGACAGCATAACAGTCTAACCATCGGCAACATCCAATGGGTCCTGATCAGTGAAATCGACCAGGCGGCAGCTTATTCCGCCAGTAATTGGCTGGCCAGGTTCAACCTGATGCTGCTGGTTATCAGCACAGTCATCATTACCACCGCATCACTTTACGTATCCAAGCGATTAACACGCCCTATCACCCGGCTCAGTGCAACCATGGAGGCCTTCGCCCGCAACGAACCGACCGAACCCGTGCAGGTAAAAGGCAAACATGAAATCAAAATCCTGGCCGACAGCGTCAACCGGATGATGGCAAGTCGTGAACGCTATGAAGGAAAATTGAGAATCAGCGAAACGGCTACCCGAGCAGCGCTGATCGAATTGAGCGAGCAGCAATCGGCTCTGTCTCATCATGCCATCATTGCCATAACCGACGTTGAAGGCACCATACTGTATGTGAATAAAAAATTTGAAGAGGTGAGCGGTTACCCGTCTGCAGAACTGGTGGGCAACAATCATCGAATTTTAAACTCGGGCTATCATCCCAAATCCTTCTTTCGAAATATGTACAAAACCATTTCCAGCGGTGCGGTCTGGCACGCTGAGATCTGCAATCGGGCCAAGAACGGGCAACTGTATTGGGTTGCGACCACCATTGCCCCCATCAAGAATCACACCGGCAAGATCGAGCGCTACATTGCCATGCGTACCGACATCACCCAACAAAAAGCGGTGCAACAGGAGTTACGGGAAGCCCGTGACGCAGCAGAGGGGGCGGCCCGGGCCAAGAGTGAATTTCTGGCCACCATGAGCCATGAAATCCGCACGCCCATGAACGGTGTACTGGGTATGCTGGGCCTGCTGCTGCGCACCAAACTCAATGCCGACCAGCAATACCAGGCCCGACTGGCCATGAACAGCGCGGAATCACTGTTGGTTATCATCAATGACATTCTGGATTTTTCCAAAATCGAAGCTGGCCGCCTGGATATCGAATACATCGATTTTGATCTCAGTGCCATGCTGGGGGATTTTGTCGAAACCGTAGCTCACAAAGCGCACGAGAAAGGCCTCCAACTAATATTGGATACCGTAGGCATCGAACACAGCATGGTAAGAGGCGACCCCGGCCGTATACGACAGATCCTGTCCAACCTGGTGAGTAACGCCATCAAGTTCACTGCAGAAGGTGAAATCGTCATTTGCGCGATGCTGAACACCACCGACGATTACCGTTACCAGTTCGAGTGCTCAGTCAGCGATACCGGGATGGGGATCCCCAAGGACCGTACCCAGCATATATTCGATTCCTTCACTCAGGTGGACGCTTCCACCACCCGACGCTTTGGCGGCACGGGTTTGGGCCTGGCCATCGTCAAACAGCTCTGCCAATTGATGCAAGGTGATATTCAGGTCTCCAGTGAAGAGGGCAAAGGCAGCTGCTTTCGCTTTTATCTGCCATTGCAACCCAGCCGTTTGTCCCGCGCCACTGTACCCAGCGCCAACATCGAAAACGTTCCTTTACTGGTGGTGGATGAAAACGGTACCAACCGCGAAGTTCTGCGCCGGCAGCTTGAACTCTGGGGTGCCCGGGTTGACCTGGCCGACAACGCCGCGCGGGCCTTGCACATGATGAACGCCAAACTGGAGAACCCGGATGCACCGCATTATGCCGTGGTGTTTATGGATAGGCTGTTGCCGGATATGGGCGGCAACCAACTGGGGCAGGCCATACGCGAAAACCCGAACTTCGCATCAACCAAAATGATCATGATGACCGCCATCGGCAACCGGGGTGATGCAGCCAAATTCGCCGCCATCGGGTTCGATGGTTACTTTACCAAGCCCATGACGTTGTCGGATCTGCAGGACGCCCTGGCAGTCTTGCTGGAAGATGGCGATGCCCTGGCCAAAGCATCGCCCCTGGTCACTCATCACTATCTGAAAAGCCTGGCCGGCAATACCTCGCCGATGCCAGGCCATTGGCCAGAGCCATGTCGCTTATTGGTTGTGGAGGACAACAGTATTAATCAAACCGTGGTACAGGGCATGTTGGAGGAGATTGGCCTGCATTGCGACATGGCCGACCACGGTAAGAAGGCCCTGGCGCTGATCCGGAATTCAGACCCCAAATATCCCTACAATCTGGTGTTGATGGATTGCCAGATGCCGGTGCTGGATGGCTACAGCACAAGCCGAGCCATTCGACAGGGACTGGCCGGGGATAAACACCAGACCATCCCGATTATTGCCATGACCGCCAACGCCATGGCCGGTGACCGGGAAAAATGCCTGGAAGCCGGTATGAATGATTATCTGTCCAAACCCATCAACATCGATGAACTGTTCGAAAAACTGAGCCTCTGGCTAACGGACCGGGTGCCACAGCCGTTGCCTGATCTGACCGGCGACGATGGGGTGCCGTGGGATCAGGCGGATGCGTTAAAACGAGTACGCAACAAACCTGAGCGCTTGCAAACGTTGATAACCATGTTCATGACCAGTAGCACCACGCTGCTGGATGAACTCAGGCAAGCCCTTGTGGACGGCGACATCGCTGCGGGAATACACGCCGTGCACACCTTGAAAGGCGTTGCAGCCAATCTCAGCGCACTGCACCTGACGGGGGCGGCAGAAAAACTGGAGGCCGCATTACGGGCGGGAGCAACCGAAAACCTGATGCCGCTGATGGAAGACATCCTTCAACAGCATCAAACCATTGAGGAGCTATTTACAGAATATTTGCACCACCACCCCGAGCAGCGCTATGGCAGCCCATAAAAAAAGCCTCACAGAAGAGGCTTTTTTTATGGGTGATTCACATTACTCGCCGTTAAAGGGATTGCGTAGAATCATGGTTTCATTACGATCCGGGCCCGTTGAAATAATATCAATGGGGGCGCCCACCGCCTCTTCCAGCTTTTTCACGTAGGCAACGGCATTGGCCGGTAAATCTTCCATACACTTGGCGCCAAAGGTGGAATCTTTCCAGCCGGCGATTTCTTCATAGATCGGCTCGATGCCATCATAGTCAGCCGCATCCACCGGGAACGCATCTATTCGATTGCCCTTCTCATCCTGGTAGCCGATACAGATGCGGATCACATCCAAACCATCCAATACATCCAGCTTAGTCAGGCACAAACCGGTTACCGAATTGATCTGCATGGCCCGGCGCAGCGCAACCGCGTCAAACCAGCCACAACGCCGGGTACGGCCGGTGGTGGTACCAAACTCATGGCCCTTTTCCCGCAGGTGATCACCCACTTCGTCAAACAATTCCGTGGGGAACGGGCCGGAACCGACGCGAGTGGTATAGGCTTTGGTAATGCCCATCACGTAGTCCAGAAACAATGGGCCAAAGCCGGAGCCCGTTGCCGTACCACCGGCACTGGTATTGGATGAAGTAACAAATGGATAAGTGCCGTGGTCAATGTCCAGCAGGGTGCCCTGGGCCCCTTCAAACAGAATGTTGTCACCCGCCAGGCGGTGCTGGTGCAGTATTTCGGTGACATCGGCCACCATAGGCTTCAGTTGCTCGCCCATTTCCAGGGTTTCGTCCAGCAGTTTCTGAAAATCCAGTGTATCCACCTTGTAGTAATGCTTCAGGGTGAAATTATGATAATCCAGCACTTCACCCAACTTGGAAGCAAAACGTTCACGATGAAACACATCGCCCAGACGCAGCCCACGGCGCGCCACTTTGTCTTCGTAGGCAGGGCCGATACCACGGCCGGTGGTGCCAATTGCCGCTTTGCCCCGCGCTGCTTCCCGAGCCTTATCCAGGGCGACATGGTAGGGCAGAATCAAGGGGCACGCCGGGCTCAGGCGCAAGCGCTCACGCACCGGTACGCCACGCTCCTCGAGCATGGCCATCTCTCTCAGCAGAGCATCCGGCGCCAACACCACGCCGTTACCGATCAGACATTTCACGTTATCACGCAGAATACCTGAAGGAATCAGATGCAACGCTGTTTTAACACCATCAATCACCAGTGTGTGGCCCGCGTTGTGGCCACCCTGAAACCGCACCACGCAGGCGACTCGATCGGTTAACAGATCGACGATTTTACCCTTGCCTTCATCACCCCACTGGGTGCCCAGAATAACGACACTCTTGCCCATTGCGTTTGTCTCTACCAAGAACAGATTAAGAACCGGAAACTGCTTCTGTAACCCAGCCGGATTGCGACCGGGTCAACTGCTGATCACACCCCATTGAACGAGGTGTTTGCTCTGCATCAAGCGCCTGAATCACCACTTTACCAGCGGCCCTCAGTTGTTGAATCGCCTCCTGCAGCCCTTCGGCATCAGTATGAGGCGCAAAAATTCGAGTAAAGGATACGGATTGTGTCACGCGCTGTGCCAGTGCCGCCAGATCGGTACTGAATCCGGTGGCAGGCCGCGCCCGACCAAACACTTCACCAATATGGTCGTAACGGCCGCCATTGGCAATAGCCTGCCCCATTCCGGGAATGTAGGCACTGAATACGGGGCCGGTGTGGTAATGATAACCCCGCAATTCACCCAGATCGAAATAAAGGGTGATGTTCGGATAGCGGGTCTGCAGTTGCGCCGCAATCTGCTGCAGGTCCGCCAATGCGGCCTGCACCGCTGCCGGTGCCTTGGCAAGGCGCGCCGTTGCGGTTTCGAGTACGCTGATGTCTCCGGCCAGTGATGCCAGAGCCCGCAACATATCCCGCAGTTCTCCATCGGCCACCTGCGCCGCCAGAAATGCCTCCAGTTCAGGCACGGCCTTGCGCTGGTATATCTCAAACAACTGCCATTCCAGATCGGCCCCCAATCCTGCTTCGGCAGCCAGAGCCCGGTATATAGCCACGTGCCCCAGATCCAGATGGATATCGGCACAGCCACCACGCAGCAGGGTCTGCAGCATCAGGCTGATCACTTCCACGTCGCTGGCGATCCCACCGTGGCCATAGATCTCAGCGCCAATCTGAATGATGCTGCGGCTGGCGGCCAGGCTTTCCGGCTTGGCATGAAGGACATGGCCGGCGTAACACAAGCGGGTGACCCCCTCACGCTGCAAGGTGTGGGCGTCAATACGCGCCACCTGGGTGGTCATATCGGCCCGCACACCCATAAGGCGACCGGTTAACTGATCGGTAAGCTTGAACGTCTGCAGGGCCAGATCATTACCGGCTCCTGTAAGCAGAGATTCCAGATACTCAACCAATGGCGGAAACACCTGCTCATAGCCCCAGCTTCTGTACAGATCCAACAAGTCCCGACGCAACTGTTCCAGTTTCGCCGCCTGTGGGGGCAGGATTTCATCAATCCCATCGGGGAGCAACCATCGATCTGCTGTGGCCATAGCGTGTTCGCCGTCTTCCTCTTTCAATGACTTTATTACGTACTGCAAGCCGTTTCGGGCTGATCCAGATACGGCTTGTAGTGCCGTCATTGGGCACTGAGTTCAGGTGCTGAAGCCTGATTTCGCCCACAAAAAAACCGGGGGGTTACCCCGGTTTCCTTATGATAACACGCAACCTGCGGCCGAGTTAAACCTTTCAGCCGCTTTTTGCCTATTGCTGCTTCATATGCTCAAAGAACTCGCTGTCCGGCTTCACCAGGATCAGGTCCTCTTTGCTGCTGAAGACATCCCGATAGGCATCCATACTGCGATAAAAGCCATAAAAATCAGGATCTTTCTGATAGGCGTTGGCGTAGATTGCCGCGGCTTCCGCATCCCCGGCACCCTTCAACTCTTCAGCCTGGCGATAAGCGCCGGCCAGAATCTCAGTGCGCTCACGATCAGCTGCTGCGCGGATCCCTTCGGCCAGCTCATTACCACGGGCCCGGTGACTGCGGGCTTCTCGCTCCCGCTCGGCACGCATTCGATCGTAAACCGAGCCACTGACACTGGACGGCAGTTCGATGCGCTTGACACGGATTTCCACCACATCAATCCCCAGTGCCTCCTTCGATTTACTGTCTATGGAGTCGGTCAGAACTTCCACCAGTTCTTCACGTTCCCCGGCCACCACCTCATACACCGTGCGCTCGCCGAATTGATTACGCAGCCCTTCATTCACCCGCGGCCCCAACAACAGTCGTACTCGGCCTTCCTGGCCGCCACCGGTGGCAATATAAAACTGCTTGACATCATTGATCCGCCACATAACGTAGGAATCCACGATCAGGCGCTTTTTTTCCTGCGTCAGGTATTCTTCCTGACGCATTTCCAGCACCCGGATCCGGCCATCGAACAGACGTGGTTCATGTACAAAGGGAAACTTGAACTGAAGGCCGGGTTGTAGATCTTCTTTCACTACCTCACCAAACTTCAGCAGAACGCCCCGCTCACTTTCTTTCACGGTAAAGATGGCACTGCTCACAACCAAAGCCAGTAGCGCCAGAAATAACAGTACCGACATGCTCTTGTTATTCATTAGCGATTCTCCCATCGGCTTTCGCGGGATTGACGAATACGCTCCAGACCGCGCACCGTATCAGAGGTTTTCTGGGTGGTGGTTTTGCTCTGCTGGGAGGTATTGGCCTCGGTCACCACGGAGCGTTCGTCATGCCGCCCCTGCATCAGCTTATCCAGTGGCAGGTACATCAGGTTGTTGCCACCTTCAACATCCACCAATATCTTCGAGGTATTGCTCAATACGTTTTCCATGGTATCGATGTACATCCGGCGACGGGTCACTTCCGGCGCCATCTTGTACTCGACGTAGAGCCGTTCGAAGCGATTGGCCTGACCCTTGGCCCGTTCGACGATCTCCGCCTTGTAGGCGTTGGCTTCTTCGATCATACGCTGGGCCTCACCACGGGCCTCTGGAACAATCTGGTTGGCGTACGCTTCCGCCTCGTTTTTGACCCGCTCTTCGTCTTCCTTCGCTTTGATCACATCGTCAAAGGCGGCCTTAACGTCCTTGGGGGGATGGGCATCCTCAATGTTGAGTTTGTCCACCATCAACCCGGTTTTGTATCGATCAAGATAATCCTGCAGGCGCTGGTGTACTTCCACCGCAATGGCTTCACGACCATCGGTCAGAACGCGGTCCATTTCACTGCCCCCAACCACATGGCGCAAGGCCGATTCCACCGAATTACGCAAGGTATCGATGGGGGAGCTGGATTCCAGGAAGAAGTTGCGCGAGTCCGTGACCACGTACTGCACCTGCAGATCGATATCAACGATGTTCTGGTCTTCGGTCAGCATGGTGGCCCGTACCGGCATGGTTTCACGCTGGTTGACATCCACCTTCATGATGGAGTCGATGCCCCAGGGATTCCAGTGCAAACCGGCACTCTCGGTGGAGTGGTATTTGCCGAAGCGCAGCACCAGGGCCTCTTCAGCCTGCTCGACCCGATACAAACCGGCCACAAACCAGACTGCCAGAATCACCCCCAGAACCAACGCCAACAACCCGAAACCGCCGCTGTCGTTGCCTCCGCCACCGCCCAGCATGCCGCCGAAACGGTCCTGCAGCTTTTTGATTACATCGTCCAGATCCGGTTGTCCGCGACCATCTCGGCCACGCCAGGGATCCTGATTACGCCCGCCGCCGGGCTCGTTCCAAGCCATATATTGCTCCGCTATTATTCAGTGCTCGGGAAATGTTATTGCATCTCAAAACGTTATAACAGGCTTATTATTCCGAATAGGGTCAATTTCGCAACCCTGACTCACTTTCTTCCAGAGTTTGCCTGTCCAGATTGAAACGTTTCACCATCTGCTCCCAGGATTTCTGGGGCATCCGGATCGTCAACAGTGTGTTGCCGTTTTCATCGGCTGATTCGTCTTGTACGGCCTTCAAACCATAACAATGTGCACGCACCGCAGACAACCGGGGCGGCAGCCGCAACACCCCTTCCACCATGCGCTTGCCCAGGCGTTCGTTCAATACCTGGCGCAGAAGATCCAGCCCCTGGCCGGTGCGGGCAGAGAGCCAGACGGCTACCGCCACCCCTTCATCGTTGCGGTCAATGCGTGGTGGAAAGTCGCCCATCAGGTCAATTTTGTTGTAGACCATCAGAAACGGCACCTTGTCTGCCTCGATCTCCTGCAGCACTTCATTTACCTGAAAAATATTGTCCTCACGCTCCTGTGAGCAGGCATCCACCACATGCAGCAAAAATTCCGATTCGCGGCTTTGCTCCAAGGTGGCGCGGAAAGCTTCCACCAGCTTGTGAGGAAGGTGTCGGATGAATCCCACCGTATCCGCCAGGATCACCGCCCCCAGATCGGGTACGTCAATACGGCGCAAGGTGGGATCCAGAGTGGCAAACAGCTGATCCGCCGCATACACATCAGACGCGGTGAGATTATTGAACAGGGTGGACTTGCCGGCGTTGGTGTAGCCCACCAGTGACACCGTCGGCACCTCGGCCCGGCGCCGGGCCCGGCGCCCCTGATCCCGCTGCTTGCGCACTTTCTGCAGGCGCTGCTGGATATATTTGACCCGGGCCCGCAGCAGGCGGCGGTCGGTCTCAAGCTGGGTTTCACCGGGGCCACGTAAACCGATGCCCCCTTTCTGGCGTTCCAGGTGAGTCCAGCCCCGAACCAGACGGGTGGACAGGTGATCCAGCTGCGCCAGTTCCACCTGCAACTTACCCTCGTGGGTGCGGGCACGCTGGGCAAAGATATCAAGAATGAGACCGGTTCGATCCAGCACCCGGCATTTCAGCTCCCGTTCCAGATTGCGTTCCTGGGACGGGTTCAAGGCATGATTGAAGATCACCAGATCCGCCTCAAACTCAGCTACCAGCCCCGCCAGCTCCTCCACCTTGCCCTTGCCAATAAAAAAGCGGGGGTTGGGAGCCGGACGCGAGCCGGTCAATACGCCAAGGCGCTGGGCGCCGGCGGAATCCACCAGCATTTCAAACTCCTGCAGGTCCTCACAATCGGTTTCCTGCGGAAATTCAATGTGCACGAGTACGGCCCGCTCCCCACTCTGGGGACGGTCAAAGAGTGATTCCATCTACCGGTAATCTTTCCACAATTCAAAAGTGGCAGGCATAAACACACCTTACCTGCCGCACCGGTAATTTGTCACGGGCTGCGCTGGCAGATCGAAATTGATCAGTGATCTGTGTTGCCGCTGTTCTCAGGTCCTGGCGCACGCTCACCACCGCCATGGGCACGTGGGTTTCGGGCAGGTACAACGGTTGAAATGGCGTGCTTGTATACCATCTGGTTTACAGTGTTGCGCAACAAAACTACGTATTGGTCGAAAGATTCAATCTGGCCTTGCAACTTGATGCCATTGACCAAAAAAATGGAAACCGGAATTCGTTCTTTGCGCAGTGCGTTCAAAAAAGGGTCTTGTAAAGAGTGCCCTTTAGACATAAGTGTCTCCTTGTATGGGCCCAAACTCGGGCTAAAAGATCAAAAATAAAACACGATTTCGCTATCACGAGGGATCGTCGGCTAAGATAGCATGTCGTCAGCAGACAAAATTTTCAAGACCTTTTCCAACAAATTTGGATCCAGACTATCCAACCAATGCAGATCCTTCCAACTGCGTAGCCAGGTTATCTGCCGCTTGGCAAGTTGCCGGGTAGCAATTATGCCGCGCTCCACCATTTCAGCGTAGCTCAATTTGCCTTCCAGACAATCCCACATCTGCCGGTACCCCACTGCCCGTATGGCGGGCAAATCAACGTTCAGGTCACCGCGTTCGTGGAGTGCCTTGACTTCATCATAGAAGCCCTCGTTTAACATCTGATGAAAGCGATCGGCAATTCGCTGGTGCAGCACGTCCCGCGCCGGGCACACCGCCAGATTCACTACCCGGTAAGGGAAAGTGTCGGCGTTGCCACCCCAACTGCCATCGCCATCCTGTTGCTGCCGCCGGTGCCACTGGGTAAGCGGTATCCCGGTACTGCGATAGACCTCCAGCGCCCGCTGCAGACGCTGGCCATCATTCGGATTCAAGCGCGCAGCCGACTCCGGATCCACCGCCGCCAGCTCGGCATGCAGGTCTGGCCAACCTTTGGCCGCCGCCTCTTCCAGCAGACTGGCCCGGATTGCCGCGTCCGCCGCCGGCAGCTGTGCAATGCCTTCTCTAAGAACCTTGAAATACAACATGGTTCCCCCCACCAGCAAAGGAATACGCCCTCGGGCAACGATCTGCTGCATTTCACGCAACGCATCCAGGCGAAAATCGGCGGCGGAATAACGCTCGGCGGGATCCAGAAAATCGATCAGGCGATGGGGTGCCCTGGCCAGGGTGGCGGCATCGGGTTTGGCGGAACCTATATCCATGCCCTTGTAGATGAGGGCCGAATCCACGCTGATGATGTCCATGGGATAGCGCTGGACCAACTCCACCGCCAACGCCGTTTTGCCGGAAGCGGTAGGCCCCATCAGAAAGATACACCAGGGCTTTTGGGGGTCGGCCATCAGCGCCCCCGCAGGAACAGCTTGTCCAACTCAGCCAGTGACATCTGACTCCAAGTAGGCCGGCCATGATTACACTGGCCACTGCGTTCCGTGATTTCCATATCCCGCAGCAACGCGTTCATTTCCGGCAGCGTGAGTTTACGGTTGGCCCGCACCGAGCCATGACAGGCCATGGTGGACAACAGCTGATTGATGGAGTGCTCTATACGGTCCGAACTGCCGTGGGTGACGATATCGGAGAGCAGATCCCGCACCAGGGACTCCACATCAGCGTGTCTCAACAGAATCGGCAACTCCCGTACCAGCAACGTTTCCGGCCCCATGCGCTGAATAACAAAGCCCAACTTTTCCAATGATGCCCGGTGTTCTTCGGCAAAATCCGCCTCCCGGCTGCTCACGGCCATGCTCAAAGGCACCAGCAGGGGTTGTGAACGGACCTTCTCTTCCTGCCAGCTGGTTTTCAGTCGCTCATAAGTAATGCGTTCGTGGGCGGCGTGCATATCCACCACCACCAGGCCGTGCTGGTTCTGAGCCAGAATGTAGATTCCGTGCAGTTGGGCAATGGCGTATCCCAGCGGTGGAATCTCTTGCGCGGAGTATTCCGCGGCGGCGCCGTCTGTGCTGTCCGGAGACGGTGCTGATGACGGATGAAAAGCGCTATAGGCGCGCAGGGTTTCCGCCACCTGCGCAGGGCGCTGCCCCGCCGGCTGGTCATATAAATGCAATCGCCCCTGCTCGCGGAATTCGCCCGCCCGCAAGCCACCGGCCGGCGCAGCCGGGGCTGGATCCATGGCAAAACCACCGGCTGCCGCCGTGGTGACGCCCATAGCCCCCGGCTGTTTCATATCCGCCGGCGTCAGCTCCGCGATAGCCCGGTGCAGGGTACGAAACAGAAAATCATGCACCTGGCGGCTTTCACGAAAGCGTACTTCGTGTTTGGTGGGATGCACGTTTACATCCACCCCCTTCGGATCCAGCTCCAGATACAGCACAAAGGCAGCATGGCGGCCGTGGTACATCACATCCTTATAGGCCTGGCGCACAGCATGATTTACCACTTTATCCTTGACACTGCGGCCGTTCACAAAGAAATACTGCAGATCCGCCTGACTGCGGGAAAACGTGGGCAGACCCAGCCATCCCCACAGGCGCAGCTCTCCCAGTTGCGTATCCACGCGCACGGCGTTCTCGATAAAGGTGGGGCCGCATAATGCGGCCACCCGCCGATCCTGTTCCGCCTCACTGCCGGCCGGTTTCAGCGCATGCACGGAGCGCTGGTTGTGGCGCAGACTGAAACCCACCTCAAAATGACTGAGAGCCAGACGCTTGATGACTTCTTCCAGATGACTGAATTCGGTTTTTTCCGTGCGCAGAAACTTGCGTCGAGCCGGGGTGTTGAAAAACAGGTCACGGACTTCCACCGAGGTGCCACGGGGATGGGCAGCCGGCACAATTACCGCGTCCATATCCCGGCCTTCTGCCTGCACCGACCAACCGGCACCGCTGTGGTCGGCGCTGGAGGTGAGGCTCAGGCGCGACACCGAGCTGATGCTGGCCAGGGCCTCGCCACGAAATCCCAGTGTGGCCACCCCTTCCAGATCATCCAGATCGTGAATCTTGCTGGTGGCATGACGGGCAATGGTCAGCGGCAAATCATCCTGCTCCACACCGCAACCGTCGTCCCGCACCCGAATCAGTTTTACGCCACCCTGTTCCACCTCCACATCCAGGCGCCCGGCTCCGGCGTCAAGACTGTTTTCCAGTAACTCCTTGACGACAGAGGCAGGGCGTTCCACCACCTCGCCGGCGGCGATCTGGTTGGAAAGCCGGGTGGATAAACGATTGATCCTTGCCAAAAGAAAACCTTACCTGTGAGCCTGCTGCAAATGGCCCACTATGATAACGTAGTTTGCGGGGATAGCGTAACTGGGCGGCGGCGGCAGACTCAGGAATTGGGAATGCGCAGCACCTGCCCCTCACGGATAACGTCCGTGTTGTTGAGCTGGTTGTACTGCATCAGGGACACCAGGTCCACTCGATAACGGTGGGCGATCTCCGACAGGGTTTCGCCCCGGGCAATGCGGTGCTGCTGCGAATCCTGCTGCAGTTTGCGCGCGGCGAAATAAGTGCCCGGCGGGGGGTGCTGATCGAAATAGGTGATGATGCCGCGGCTGATGGCCCGTGACAGCTTCACCTGATGGTTCTTGGAACTGAGGTTACGCTCTTCGGTAGGGTTGGAGATGAATCCGGTCTCTACCAGAATCGACGGGATGTCCGGGGATTTCAACACGGCAAAACCGGCCTGCTCCAGATGCTTCTTGTGCAGATGGGTAACGCCACCCATCTCTCTCAACACCATGGAGCCCACTTTGATGCTGTGCTCCATACTGCCTTCCATCGCCAGATCATAAATCACCGAGGTCACCATTTCGTCGGAGTTATCAATCTGCACGCCACCAATGGCGTCCGACTGGTTTTCCTGCTCGGCCAGAACCCGGGCCAGCGTACTGGTGGCGCCACTGCGGGACAGGGCAAACACCGACGCGCCCCGGGCGCGATGGTTATGGAAGGCATCCGCATGCACGGACACGAACAGGTCGGCGTTGTATTTGCGGCGGGCATTGTCACGGCGGGTGGCCAACGGAATAAAGTAATCCCCGGTGCGGATCAGCACCGGCTTCACGCCTTTTTCGGCCTTGAGCACATTGTAGATACGGCGGGAAATCTGCAGCACCACGTCTTTTTCACGGGTGCCATTGGCACCGATAGCGCCAGGGTCTTCGCCGCCGTGGCCGGCATCAATGGCCACCACAATGTCGCGGCCGCTGCCCATGCTGCTGTAGGATTTGGGCTGACTGACACTGGCCGGTTTGACTACCGCCACCGGCGCGGCTTTTCCACTTTGCTCCAGGTCAATCACCAGGCGGTGGCCATATTGTTCGCTGGGTTTCAGCAGAAAACTCTTGGGGTTGAGCTTGCGATCCAGATCCAGCACCACCCGCAGATCGCCATTGGACTGCGCTGCACTGCGCACGTTCACCAGCGGGCCGCCCTTGAAATCCACCAAATCCAGGGCGCGGGTTTTTTGCGCGTTGGGAATGTCGATGACCACCCGATCCGGTGCGTCCAGTGTAAACAGATGATGGGTGACCGGGCCGGAAAGATCGAACACGATGCGGGTATGATCCGGCGCGTTCCACACCCGTACACTGCTGATTTTTTCTGCGGCCTGCAGAACCGGGGTGAGCAGCATCAACACCAGCAACACAGTGCAGGTTGAAGCTATCTGGAGCCCTTTCTTAAGTGACTTTTTCAAACTCTTACCTAACCTCATGAACGCAAACCACTTTCCCCATCTGACTTTTTAGGCTTTTTTTGGCGTTTGGTCAAATTTTCGTTAATTCCCCTAACATTGTTTGGCCAGCTGGTGAACGGCCCATCATCGTGATTTTGCGCCCTTTACCGTCCTTTTCCAGGGTGAGACTCAGATCCGGAGACGGAATCAGGTCCGCACCGCGATCAGGCCACTCCACAATACAAACGGCCCCCGGCTCGACGTAATCCCGGATACCGATGAATTCCAGCTCTTCCGGGTCCGCCAGGCGGTACAGGTCGAAATGAAACACCTTGAGATCGGCCAGCTCATAGGGTTCCACCAGTGTATAGGTGGGACTCTTAACCGCACCTGAATGCCCTAGGGCTTGAATAATGCCGCGACTGAGGGTGGTTTTGCCGGCCCCCAGATCCCCTTGCAGATAGAGTACACCGCCCCCGCGCAGCAACGACGCCAGGCGCTGACCCAGGGCCAGGGTTTGCGATTCATCCTGTAAAGTAAGTTCCAAAGTCGAGGTCATGGCGGCCTGCTGCATTACCGAAGATTCACCAGGCGGCGAATATAGGGCATAAGGTCCGTGGCCAGCAAGCCCCGCTGGCCGCTTTGCTCCGTTGCCCGGTCACCGGCAGCGGCATGCACCTGTACCCCGGCAGCGGCGGCCTGCTCCAGGGTCAGGCCCTGAGCCAGCAGCCCGCCAATAACACCACTGAGCACATCCCCCATGCCCCCGCTGGCCATACCGGGATTGCCGGAATGGCACACCCAAAGGGCGCCCTCGTCGCCGGCGATCAGGCTGCCGGCCCCTTTCAATACCACGGCCCCATGATAGTGCTGCTGCAGCGCGCTGATGGCAGCAAAGCGATCCCGGCCCAGGGCTTCCGTGGTGCTGGACAGCAGTCGGGCCGCTTCCCCGGGGTGGGGTGTCAGTACCCAGTTTCCGCGGCGGGCAGCGGGTTCCTGCCGCCTGGCGGCCAGCAGGTTGAGGCCATCGGCATCCAGCACCAGGGGCAGATCCGTGGCCAGTGCCTGTTGCAGCAGGGACAGACCCCAGGCGGATTGGCCAATGCCTGGGCCCACCACCAGCACGTCGGCCTGTTGCAATCCATGGCTGATGGAATCGCCTTCTTCCACTCCCAATACCATGCATTCCGGCCGCCGCGCCAGAATGGCAGCAATGTGTTGGGGGCGGGTGATCACCGAGATCAGGCCCGCGCCGACCCGGCCGGCCGCCTCCGCCGCCATGGCCACTGCGCCCCCCATACCCAGATCACCACCGATCACCAGAACATGGCCATGATTGCCCTTGTGACTGAGACGGGAGCGGGGTGGCAGCCAACGGCGCAGATGGGCCTGGCCGATCAATTGTGCACTGGCCGGCAGGGAGGACAACACCGCCTCCGGCACCTGCAATGAGGCAAAGTACAGAGCCCCCACATAGTCCGGCGCCTGCCCGGTGAGCAACCCCTGCTTCAGGCCGATAAAGCTGATACTGCAGTCAGCCCTGACCGCCGTACCCAATACCCGGCCCGTGTCGGAGCACAGGCCGGAGGGAATATCCACCGCCAGCACCGGGCAGTTGCTGTGGTTGATGGTGTCGATGGCGGCAACGTAGTCGCCCCGCACATCGCCGTTTAAGCCCGTACCCAGCAACGCATCAACGATGACATCCGCGCGATACTGTGTGCCTTCGCTGAAGGCGGCAAACTCTGCCCCCTCATCCCGGGCCCGCTGCAGCGCGGTGAGCGCATCACCTTGGGTTTTCGCCACATCCCCCACCTGCACCACCTGGGCCTCAAAGCCCGCTTTTTCCGCCAACGCGGCAATCACATAGCCATCACCACCGTTATTGCCCACACCGCAGAACACACACAAGCGCCGGGCCTGGGGCCACTGATCCCGCAACAGCTCAAAGGCAGCCTCTCCGGCACGACTCATCAGATCAAAGCCGGGGATGCCGTGATCGTCGATGGCCATACGATCCAGCTCCCGCACCTGGGCGGCACGATACAGGGCCGATGGCAATTCACTGGTATACTGCTTGGTTGTGTCACTGGTCATTGGGGTCTCCTTGTGTGCACTTCAGCACTGCTCCTTATACCATAGGCACCTTTCATTTCTCATGACACAGGCGGCAGTTTGGATTACCAGGCATTAGCAGACAAAATCAGGCAATGGGGAAAGGAACTGGGCTTTCAACAGATTGCCATTGCCGACGTGGCACTGGATGACCATGAGCAACACCTGCAACAATGGCTGGCAGCCGGTTTTCACGGCGAGATGGATTATATGGCGCGCCACGGCAGCAAACGCAGCCGGCCTCAGGAACTGCTGCCCGGCACCCTGCGGGTGATCAGCGCCCGCATGGACTATCTGCCGCCGGACACCGGTATGGTGGATGTTCTGAACGATCCCACCAAAGGCTTTATCTCACGCTATACCCTGGGCCGGGATTACCACAAGCTGATTCGAAAACGCCTGGCGCAATTGGGCAAACACATCGAGGCCGAAGTGGGCCCCTACGGTTACCGCGCTTTTGTGGACAGCGCGCCGGTGCTGGAAAAAGCGTTGGCGGCAAAGGCCGGCCTGGGCTGGATCGGCAAGCATACCCTATTGCTGGACCGCAGCGCCGGATCCTGGTTTTTTCTGGGGGAAATCTACGTAGACCTGCCGCTGCCAACGGACCCACCGCTAAGCGGTCATTGCGGCACATGCACCGCCTGCCTGGATGTGTGCCCAACCCAGGCCATCGTGGCGCCTTATCAACTGGATTCACGCAAGTGCATTTCCTATCTCACCATTGAGCTGCACGGCCCCATTCCCGAGCCACTGCGGGCCCCCATGGGCAATCGGGTCTTCGGTTGCGACGATTGCCAGCTGGTGTGCCCCTGGAACCGCTTTGCCAAATTCACCCAGGAACCTGATTTCCTGCCCCGCCACCACCTGCACAATCGATCCCTGGTGGAATTGTTTCTATGGGATGAAGACACTTTTCTGCGCAATACGGAAGGCTCTGCCATTCGCCGCATCGGTTACCTGCGCTGGTTGCGCAATCTGGCGGTTGGACTGGGCAACGCACCCACCAGTGCGGCTGTGGTCGATGCCCTTAAAACCCGGGCGCAACACGAATCCGAACTGGTGCGGGAACACGTGCAGTGGGCTCTGCAACGCCACCACGACAATCCGCGAATCGACCTCAGATCTGAATAATTTACGGTTGGATAAACGTACTGCGGTAATGCTTTAGTTCGGCAATGGATTCACGAATGTCATCCAGTGCCAGATGGGTGGCGGACTTTTTGAAACCCTCCAGCGCCTCCGGTTTCCAGCGCCGGGCCAATTCCTTGAGGGTGCTGACATCAAGATTCCGATAGTGAAAAAAGGCCTCCAACTTCGGCATGTAACGATACAAAAAGCGGCGATCCTGACAAATACTGTTGCCGCACATGGGCGACGCACGATCATCCACCCACTGGGACAGGAACTCTATGGTGGCCATTTCTGCCTGGGCTTCGTCCACCTGACTCTGGCGCACCCGCTCGGTGAGGCCGGACTTGCCATGCTGATGGGTACACCACTCATCCATGCGGGCCAGGGTATCGTCACTCTGATGCACCGCAAACACCGGGCCTTCCGCCAGAATGTTAAGTTCGGCATCGGTGACGATGGTGGCGATCTCGATGATCACATCGGTATCCGGATCCAGGCCGGTCATTTCCAGATCCAGCCAGATCAGATTGTTATTACGGTCAGTGGTCATGGGTAATCCTTCAGACAATCAAACTATTAACGTAGAATAGCGCAAGAACCGGATTTTGACCGCAAAGGCAACCATGAGCAAACGAAAACTCACCCGCCGCCAGTCCTGGCGCGTGCAGAAGGTACAGGAAGAGAAAGCCGCCCGCATGGCCAGGAAAACCGACCAGCTGCGCGATTCCGATGAATTGGGTGATGAAGAAGAAGGGCTGGTGGTGAGCCATTTCGGTACTTTTGTCGAAGTGGAGCCGCTTGCGCCTGAAGCCACAACACCGCAAGCCCCTGCCACCGATGCGCTGTCCGGTACTGAAGCCACTTATCAATGTCATTTTCGCGCTAATGTCGGTGCCATTGTGGCCGGTGATCGGGTGGTGATGCGACGGGGCAAATCCGGCTATGGGGTGATTGAAACCGTGCTGCCGCGCAGTTCACTGCTGTCGCGCCCCGACCCGCGGGGCAACCTTAAACCAGTGGCGGCCAACATTGATTTTATGGTGCTGGTGATCACACCGGAGCCGGCGCCTTCCAGTGTGTTGATCGACCGTTATCTGGTGGCGGCCGAGCTGCAGCAACTGCAAATCAAAATTCTGCTGAATAAAACCGATCTCATCACCGATATGAATGAAGCCATGCTGGATGATCTGCTGAAAGTGTATCGGGATATTGGCTATGAGGTGTGGGAATGCTCTGCTAAAACATTACACGGCCTGGATGAACTCAAACAGCAACTGGATCAGCAGACGTCGGTATTTGTAGGCCAATCCGGCGTGGGCAAATCGTCTTTGGTGAATGGCTTGTTGCCTGGTGTCAACGCCAAGGTGGGTGAGCTGTCGGAAAATTCCCGCTTGGGCCGCCACACCACCACTAACGCTCGTCTGTTTCATTTTCCTTCCGGTGGTGACCTGATTGATTCGCCCGGCATTCGCGAGTTCGGTTTATGGCATCTGGAGCCGGAGAAAATCATTGATGGTTTCCACGACTTCGAGCCCTGGCGTTTTGAATGCCGGTTTCGTGACTGCAAACACCAGCAGGAACCCGGCTGCGCCTTGCAGGACGCCGTGCAGCGCGGTGACGTACACCGGCAACGGTTTGAAAATTACTTCAATATTTATCATGCACTGTTGGCCAGCTGACGGCACAACCACAGACCAGGGATTGTCATGTTGAATAAATTCACAATGTTCGCCGTACTCTCATTACTGAGCCTGACTTGCGTCTCTGCGCCAGCGGATAAAGCGATGGAGTTTGGTTACTACCGGGCGCTGTTTTTGAACCAGGAATACGCCAAACTGGAACAGGCTCAGCAGGCCATCAACACAGCCTATAGCAAAGGTGAAATTACCTGGCAACAGTTCTACCCCGCGTTTGACTGGGTTTGGTTCGAACGGGATCTGGATTCACCGGCAGTTGAACAACAAATCAAAGCCATTGAAGCAATACCGCAAAAATCCGCGCTGACTCAATTATTACTTGGCAGCTATTATTTTCAGCGCGGCTCCCATCGACGGGGCGGCAAGTGGATCAACAAGACGCCCCAAAGTAACATTCAAGCGATGTGGGCGGATTACAACATTGCCATCGACTACTGCAAACAGGCCATCGCGGTGCAACCGGATCTGATTCATGGTTATCGCACGCTGATCAATATCTACAAAAACGATTCACAAGACAATGCACAGCACCTGATCAAGCAACAAGCGCGCAAGGCACAACAGGTGAAAGCCGACAGCTACGTACTGTGGCATGCGGTATTAACCGCTCAGCTGCCCCGCTGGGGTGGCAGCTATCAAGCCATGCAAAGCACATTGCTCAACATCAAACCCTTGTTTAAACCGGATGACAAAAATTATCAAATGTTGAAGGGGATGATCGCCAACGACAAAGCGGACCGGCTGATCCGCGATAAAAAATACGCTGAAGCCAGCAAGCTGCTGCAGCGCTACGAATTCACCGGCTACCCCTATCTGTTGGTGAAGCAGGCCCGTCTCCATAAAAAAGACAAGCGCTATCAGCAATGCATTGACTACGCACAGCAGGGCCTGCAGTCATACCCGTATTACGCCTACGGCCTGAAGCAGTACGCCTATTGTGCTGACCAACTGGAGCGCTGGGATGACGCCAGGGAAGCCTTCCATCAGTACGCATTGCTGGAAGGTAACGGAGCCTGGCAACTTTTTTATCTGGGCAAAGCGTATATGTTCCTGCTGCAGTATGAAAAAGCCTACCCTTTACTGAAAGAGTCGGTCCGTTTAAAACCGGATTACCGTCAATATACCCAGCGCTATACCCACTACATCGAAACCCAACACCCGGAGCTGACCCACGCCACATTGCAGGATCTTGGCCTGTGAGCGATGGCTGCGAGCCGGACGATTACGCCAGACTGTATAACCCGCTGGACTGCTTCCAATGACGGGATTTGGCCAGGGAAACCAGGTATTCCACTACATAACGGGCATCCTGATCGATGCCGGAAAAGCGGCCCGACCCCCAGGTGTATAACCAGGGCAAACCGATAAAGTACAAACCGGGAAAGCCGGTTACTCCCCGGGTATGGGCCGGATAGCCACGGCCATTGAACACCGGAACATCCAGCCATTGGTAATTCGGCCGAAAACCAATGCACCAGATTACATTGCTAATACCGGATGCTGCCAGTTCCAGCGTTTCCCGCTCCTGTGGCGGTTCCCATACCGGTTGATACCGGCCCCCGGCAGGCGCTTCGATTGCGGCCCGTTCAATGTACTGATCGATGCGTTCGTTGATGGCATTGTAAGTCTTGTCGGCACTGTCCAATGCCGACTTCAACGTGGGCGAAAAGCGTAAACACCCACCATCAAAATCAAGCAGTTTGCCATACAGCTCCATCCCATCCCGGGCAAACCGGCGCAGGTCAATGTCACGGCCACCGTCACGGCCGGTCACATAATGATTGGTGTTGTCACGCACGCCTTCCCGCAACGGGTGTTCATGTACCGGCATTTCGTAGTATTTCATTTCCGTCAACCAATCCACCACATCACGGCCCCGGTAAAAACGCGCACAACGGGGTGCTTCTCCCACAGCCAGATAAACCTGTTTGCCCGCCAGATGCAGATCCTCAGCGATCTGCGCGCCGGATTGGCCGGACCCAACCACCAGCACACCACCGTCCTGTAATTGCTGCGGGTTTTTATACTGTTCAGAATGCAGCTGCTGCACCGATACCGGCAAGCGCTCTGCCAGGCGCGGAATGATTGGATCCTGGTAACTGCCGGAAGCCACTACCACCTGATCCGCCGTAAACTCGCCATTGCTGGTCACCACCTGAAACCGGTGCCCGTCGTGACTAACCTGTTGCACCTGGGTGTGTTCCAGAACCGGAGCATTTACCTTTTCCGCAAAGCGATTCAAATAGTCAATGATTTCTTCCCGCTGCATAAATCCATGAGGGTCAGAACCGTCATAGGGGTGATCCGGCAGCAGACATTGCCAGTTGGGGGTCACCAGGGTGAAACTATCCCAGCGTTTGTTTTGCCAGGCGTTCATCACTGTGTTTTTTTCCAACACCAGGTGATGCATTCCATACTTCTGGCAGTAATGGCTGATGGCAAGCCCGGCCTGTCCACCGCCGACAATAATCACTGAATAGTGTTGCATGCTCCCTCCTCCCCGTGGTGGTTCTAGATCAATTGTGAATTTGCACGATGGTGACCGGGTCGCTGGCGCTGAACCGGGTTGCGTGCTGTTGAATCTGCTTGAGCTGATCCGCTGCACTGGAACAATAGAATCCGTACTTTTGCCTGACCCGCTCGCTGGCTTGCGATAACGCGGATTCGCTGATAAGCAGAAACTCGGACAGGGCATAGGTTTGATCCGCAGCAAAATACTCCGCCACCACGCTGGACGGGGAATAACAACTTTGTTCCTCACCATCGGGCCAACGCACCCGGAAATAAGTTTCAGGCATGCTAATGGCCCCCCATGGCAGTAAGCGGTGTGGTATGAATATCCCAGAACAGATCAGTCTGGCTATCCCAGGACAAGGTACACAATCCGGAATCGTTAATCTCACCAATGGCGGCGGCACTGATATGCCGCTGCTGGAACAGTGTCAGTAAGGGTGCTAGCTGTTGCTCATCGCAGGTCAGCAGAAAACCGAAACTGGGGAACGTTTGCAGCCATTGCTGCCATGCCACTTGCGCAGGTTTGGGAATGGACTCCAATTGAATGTGCGCACCCACCTGGGAACTTTCCAGTAACATGACCGTAGTGCCAAGCACCCCCGCCTGACTGATGTCCTTGGCGGCACTGGCCAGTTGTAACTGAGCGATTTGCGGCAACAGTGCGAGATCCTCCCGCAACCGTTGCGGCGGTGCCCCTGTACTGGCATTCCAGTTATTGAACGGCGCCTGATACTGCCCCCGCAAGTCCACGGCCATCACCAGGTGCTGGCCTGGGTGGGCCGCAAAACTGCTCAAAATACGTTGCGCACGCCCCAGGATAGACACCGACAGACGCAGATCCTGACACCGCAAATTGGTGTGCCCGCCCACAATGGGAACGCCATAGGCACGGGACGCCGCACTCATGCCCTGCAGTAGCTGCTCGGTACGCGCATCGGCTCCACCCCATAATGCGTTCACCACCGCCACCGGCACTCCCCCCATGGCGGCGATATCACTGACGTTTACCATGACGCCGCACCAACCGGCAAACCAGGGGTCCGCGGCAACAAACTGGTCCATAAACCCCTCCCCTGCCAGCAGATCAAAACCATCGCCATGGGCAATGGCGGCGGCATCATCGCCATTGGGGTAGGTTGCCGGACTCGCCTGCGTCAGGTTGCGTTGAACCAGCTGAATATCCCGCTTTTGCAATAGCCCGCTGCTGTCCCGCACACGGTTGAGCAAATGACTAAGCTGCACCGTCTCAGACATGACGCGCATCCGATTCGCTCAACAAGTGCAGTAGACAGGGTGCCATATCCTCGGGCACCTCCGGCAGGGCGCCTTTCAACACAAATCCGCTCTCCGGCTGCAATAGGGGTGGGTATTGGGACAAGTCCGCTTCCATCATTACATGGGGCCGGTTACGTACGGTTAACGCATGGTGGCTGCGCCAGTTAAGCCTGTTGAACAAGGCTTCATTCTGCTTTTGCACCTGGGCAAAAAATTGCGTACAGCCCAGGCCATGGGCACTGCCCACCGCCAAGCGAATCAGAGCCGCACCGATCCCCGCGCGCTGACGACAATCGGGGCTCACTGCCAGGCGCGATCCCCACCAAATGTTTTCCTCATGCCGGTGAATGCGCACGGTGCCCACCACCTTCTCCGGCCAGCCGCCATGATTGGCGATGGCAACCAAGCAGCGGGCATGGGCATCAACGGCATCCAGATCATGTTGGGCAAACAAACCCTGTTCAATGCAAAACACCTGACGCCTCAGTGCCAGCGCCTGGCCTTTCTCCCACTCCAGGGTGGCCCATTTCACGGTAAAGTCAGAATATCCGCACTGGAACAGGCTCATCCTATTTACACTCAAAACTTTTTAACGAAGAACAGGCTCCGCAACGGGCACAACCGGCCCTGACCCGCTCTGAGGTGAGATCCGATTGCGCCAGTTTGCGCCCCAGGGGTTCCAGAATGGATTGCATAAAGGCGGCATCCGGTGCCGGGTGATGCTGCAGTTGGGTGCCGGCAATGGGCACAAAAGGCACCACAAAGGGATACACACCCAAATCGATCAGCCGGTCGCACACCGCCAGGATGTCTGCGGCGCTGTCCCCCAATCCTGCCAGTATGTAGGTGCTGACCTGACCACGGCCAAACAGCGGCACCGCATAGGCGAATGCAGCCATGTACTCCGCCACGCTAATATTGGCTTTACTGGGCATAATGCGTTTGCGTACCTCGGGGTTCACCACCTCCAGGTGTAAGCCCAGGGCATCAGCCCCCGCTGTACGCAGGCGCTGCAACCAGATTAGATCCTTGGGTGGTTCACATTGCACCTGGATCGGTAGATCCACCGCCGCTTTGACCGCGCGCACACTGTCGCACAACACGCGGGCACCACGGTCATGGGTGGCCGGGGTACCGGTGGTCATCACCATATGCTGCACACCATCCAGTTCGACCGCTGCTTTGGCCACAGCAGCCAATTGTTCCGGGGTTTTGTGGGCAATGGTTTGGCCCGCCGCCAGGGATTGTCCGATGGAGCAGAACCGGCACGCGGTATCCGGTTGATCGTAGCGAATGCAGTTCTGCAACACCGTGGTGGCCAGCACATCACGGCTGTGTAGCGTTGCGATCTGGGAATAGGGAATGCCTGCGGCGGTGGTTAAATCGTAAAACCGGGGCCGCGCGGCAAAGGTAATATCGGCCACCGGAATCCCCTTGTTCAACAACCGCGATGGCCTGCCCTGATGCCCATTGGCATCGTACTCGATACTGAAAGGAGAGCGGCGGGCGGCATGGGTGTGCACCGGTACCATAATGGTTTCACCCTCCACCACCAGGGCCTGGTGATCGCTGGGGCCGGCCCCGCCTTTGCGGGTTAACGGCAGGTGTTGCGGATTCAACACCTGGACACCGTGGCTTTGCAGATCCGTGAGTAATTGCTGTTTGGCGGCGCTCATACTAGGTTTCCTCCCTAACCGATCGCTGGGCATGCTGACCGGGTTGGTCATGAATCAACAGGGTGAGTAATTCCGGTCGTGAATAGTGACCCACTGCATCCATCATCCGCTTGCGTTTGGTGATCAGTTGCATATCCAGATCCGCCACAACCAGGCCCTCCCCTTCGGTAATGGGATCAGCCAGGTGCACTCCTTCCGGCGACACAATGGCCGTGTTGCAGCCGTTACGTAATCCTTTATGCAGCGTTTCGTCCGGGGTAATGGAGTAAATCTGTTCTTCGGTCAGCCAACCGGTGGCATTAACCACAAAGCAACCAGCCTCCAGCGCATGATGGCGAATGGTGGCCTCAATCTGGTCGCCAAAAATCGGGCCCACCAGTGAACCGGGAAACTGACTGCAATGGATTTCCTCATGCTGGGTCATCAACGCATAGCGTGCCAGGGGGTTATAGTGCTCCCAGCAGGCCAACGCGCCCACCCGCCCCACCCTGGCGGGCACCACCTTCAGTCCAGAGGCATCACCCTGCCCCCAAATCATGCGCTCGTGGTAGGTAGGGGTGATCTTACGGCGCTTCAGCAACAAGGCCCCATCCGCGTCAAAAATCAACTGGGTGTTGTAGAGCGAACCGTGATCCCGTTCATTCACCCCCACCACCACCACCATGCCGTGGGCCGCGGCGCGCTCTGCAATGGCATCGCACACCGGCCCCGGCACGGTCACCGCATTGTCATACAGCCGCAGATGTTCGGCCCCACAGCGCAGTGGCGGGTAAACAAAGGAAAAGTAGGGATAGTAGGGCAGGAAGGTTTCCGGAAACACCATCAGCTCCACACCGCGGCCTGCCGCTTCATCCATCCAATCCAGAACTTTACGCAACGTGCCTTCACCTGTCTCGAGATCGGGAGCCAGCTGTGCGGCCGCTGCGCGCACCACGCGGGGCATGACCTATACCGTCCAGGTATCGACTATCACTGCATCATCACGTATGTGCAGCAACTTGAGATCAAGCACATCCAACGGGTTGATGGGCCGGATACCTTCAATCAGCGAGGGTTCGCCATGGCCATACAATGCCTGCAGCGCAAAGCGACACGCGTACACCTTACCCCCCTCTGACATGAATTTTTTCAGTTGATTGTTGAAGTTCTGATGGCCGGGAAACGCTTCATCCCCCAAGGTTGGAAAGCCCCGCTGCACACCCAGTGTGACCCCCGGCCCATACAACAGTATGGAGGTTTCAAAGCCTTTGCGCTGCAAACGGGTGGCCTGCAGCATGTTCACTAAACCAATGGAGCCTTCAAACGCTACGGTGTGAAAGGTCACCAGTGCTTTCTGACCGGGTTGCGCCTGCACATCCTCAAACACTTTTTCTTCATAGTCGACAAAGTAATCGCCATCTTTATGCATGGGAGTCTCGACGGTTGGCATAGGACTGTTCCTCTTTTCGCAGATTGACTTGGTGGATTAACGCATCGGCGTTAACGTGCATCTCTGCCAGAGCAACAGCTGTGCCATTCAAATCACCCCCCCATGCAATCAACATGCGATCAAATACAGCTGGCAAAACCCACAACGGAAGATTTTTTTCAACGCGCGCTGTGTACCGGGCTGTACGCCTTTTCGCTACCGTCACAGGGCGCACCGAATCAGCACACAAACCCCTTGCCACGCATCGGGATGTTGCAGATTACGAGTGACAATTGATTGCTTTTTTATGCAATCAATTGCTGCGCCGGGGCATCAAATTGATTGGAACAATATCTGCAAACAACGTTGAAATTGTTGCGCTGGGGGACATTGGCAGCCCTGGAGACACCTATGGATAAATATCGCCACTGGCAACAGGCGTTGCATGCAGCGGAAAAGAAGCCCGCCTACCTGATGATTGCGGACTTGATTGAAGCGGATATCGAGAAAGGCTTTCTGCAGGCCAGGGACCGACTGCCACCCTTGCGGGATCTGGCTTCGCTGCTGAGCCTGAACTACACCACGGTGACCCGCGCCTATAAGGAAGCGGCCAACCGCGGCCTGATCGACTCCCACCCCGGCTCCGGCTCCTATGTAAAAGGCCGCACCAGCACCTTGCCGCCACGCAATGGCAGCAACGTGGAAATGACCATGAATATGCCGCCGGAGATCGAGGATCATGGTCTGCAGACCCGTATCCGCGAAGACATTATCCAGGTAACACAACAGGCGGATCTGAACACCCTGTTACGTTATCAGGATTTTGGCGGCAGTGAGCAGGACAAAGAGGCCGCTGTTTGGCTGTTGCGCGATCTGATCCACTGTGCCGATACCCGGCGCCTGCTGGTGTGCCCCGGTATTCACAGCGCGTTGGTAGCGCTGCTGTCCCTACTGTGCGGTAAGCGGGGCACACTCTGTGTGGGCCATCTGGTTTACCCCGGCCTCAAAGCCATTGCCGCACAATTGGGTGTATCGCTGGTTGCCGTGCAATGCGATCAGGATGGGCCACGGGTGAAATCCATTGAAGCATTGTGCAAATCACAGGAAGTATCCGCACTGTACTTAAACCCAACACTGCAAAACCCAACCACCCTCACCATGGGACAGCGCCGCCGGGAGGCCATTGCCGATCTGGCACTGCGCTATAATCTGCCGATCATTGAAGACGATGCGTATGGCCTGGTGCCTGAAACACCTGCACCAGCCATTGCCAACCTGGCCCCCGAGCTTACCTATTATATCAATGGCCTGTCCAAATGCTTCGGCGCCGGCAGCCGCACCGCGTATCTGATCGCGCCCAGTGTTATTCAGAGCCAACGCATTGCCGGGGCATTGCGTGCCTTATCGGTAATGGCCAGCCCCATTACCAATGCTCTCGCCACGCGCTGGATTCAGAACGGCACGCTGCATACGGTGCGCAATCAACAACGCGAGCTGTCCCGCCAACGCCAACGGCGCGCCCGACAGGTGCTGGGGCACTTGCACCCGGTGGCCAATGAGGATGGGTTTCATCTGTGGTTGCCCCTGCCCGCCTCGCTTCCGGTCAATCCGTCGGATGTGGCGGTATTCCTGCGCAATCACGGCATCAGTGCGGTTTCCAGTGCCGCGTTTTGCACCGACAACAATCCGCCACAAGCCATGCGTATGTGTCTGGGTGGCCCCGTGGGGCTGCGCGAGTTGGAACAACGCCTGAATCTGTTACGGGATGTACTGCAGGAAAACGTGAATTTCACCATGATCTGATGCGCCCCCAACCTGCAGCGGTATTAAAACAATTCGTCGCGGGGAGGCGGGGGTTGCGTACGGGCGGCATCATCGCGCTGTTTACGGGTCATGGTTTTGCGCAGGCGCTCGAAGGCCTCAAACTCTTCTTCCACATCCGGCTCGGCGGTATCATTGCCGCTATCCGGCAGCACGGGAAACTCATCCCCCATTGGCAACGCTTTACCACTCTGCTGCTGTTTCAGCTTGGCTTCCGACCGTTCGCTCATTACCAGAATACTGATGCGACGATTGATGGGATTTTTCGGATCATCTTTATCGTAGAGCATGGAAGATGAGAGCCCCACCACCTGCGCCAACTGCTGTTCGGAAACCCCGTTTTTCTGCAACGCCCGCCGCGCCGCATTGGCCCGATCCGCCGATAACTCCCAGTTGGAATAGTCACGCCGATCGGTAAACGCCTCTGCGTCTGTGTGGCCGGTGATACTGAGCCCATTGGGCACGCTGGAAATGGTGCCGGCCAGGGCATTCAGAATATCATCCATGTAGGGTTTGATCTCATCACTGCCGCTGTCGAACATGGGCCGTGATTTGGCATCCACGATCTGGATCTGCAGACCATCTTTGGTCACATCCATGATGATCTGGTCCTTGTACTTGCGCAAACTGGGATCTTGCTCGATGCGGGTTTCCAGAGTCTTTTTTAAATCCTGAAACTTTCGGCTCTCAATCTGCGCGGCCAGATCCTGCACTGTGTCCTCGGTCAGCACGATGCCCTTATCCTGGATTTTGGTATCCGGCGTCTCCACGTTGGATTCCCCGGAATACTGATCATCCTTGAGGCCACCGCCCAGATCAATAACATAGGGGGAACCACCTTCGGTAAATGCGGTGGGGTCCGAAAAATACCCTGAGATGGCGGCCTTTTCTTCAATGGTGGCGGCTTCCATCAACCACAGCACCAGAAAAAAAGCCATCATTGCCGTGGCAAAATCAGCAAACGCCACTTTCCAGGCGCCACCATGGTGGCCGTGCTGAACTTTTTTGACCCTGCGAACAATGACGGGTCTGTCGCCGCTCTCGAACTCCATCAGCGACCCCGCAGGTGGTCTTCGAGCGCTGTAAACGAGGGCCGCTCACTGGAAAACAATGTCTTGCGCCCAAATTCCACCGCCAGCTGCGGCGGTATGCCATTGACCATGGCCAAGATGGCCGTTTTGGCGCACTCCAATGCTTTCATCCGCTCTTTGGCTTCGTGTTCCAGCGCATTACTCAGCGGCCCCACAAAACCGTAGGCCAACAGGATACCCAGGAAGGTTCCCACCAGTGCCGCCGCCACATGGGTACCCAGTTCTTCCGGCGGGCCGCCCAATGATTTCATGGTGATCACGATCCCCATGACCGCCGCCACAATACCAAAACCCGGTAATGCATCCGATACCCGCCCCAGAGCGTGGGCAGGCTGCTCCGCCTCCTGATAGCTGGTTTCAATATCCTGATCCATCAGGGTTTCCAGCTCAAAAGCAGACAGGTTTCCCGATGAAATAATCCGCAGATAATCACAGATGAACTCCAACAGGATGTGCTCCTCGAGGATACGGGGATAGCGCTCGAAAATATCACTGGACTTGGGCTCTTCCACATCCTCCTCGATGGACATGAGCCCATTGCGACGGGCTTTATTGAACAACTCATACAGCAGCGACAGCAGATCCATATACAGGGCCTGACCGTGGCGCCGCCCAATAAACGAACGCCCCAGTGACCTGCCCACATCGGCCACCACATGCAAAGGGTTGGCGACCACAAAGGCACCCAGGGCAGATCCCGCGATGATCAGCAGCTCAAAAGGCTGCCATAAGGTCAGCAGTTCGCCGTGGGACAACACATAACCACCCAGGACACTGCTAATCACAATGATGAATCCAACTAACTTAATCATATGACCTGTAAAGCTTTTCAACGTCTATAGTTAAAAGTTAAGGACAGCTTGACGGATTTAACAACTAACGGAATACATCTAGGGGCTACGTAGGGGCTATGGCGAGCGAATTTCAACCTGAAGGCCTGGAAAGCTGGGTCAACAAGCTGGACGAGCAGCGCTTGCCTGTCCTGCCCGCCAGCGCCCGTAAAGTGGGGCGTTTACTGCAGTCGGACGACGTCTCACTGCACGACCTGGGATCGGTCATCGCCACCGACCCGGTTATGTGGATACATGTGGTACGGGAGTGCAACCGCCAGTTCGGCGCGCGTGCAGCCGGAGTCCTGGCCAACCCCCAGCATTGTGCATCCATGCTGGGCCTGGACAAACTGAGCATTCTGATGCGTCAGTTCAAAGCCGCCAGAGGGGATGTCAACTCAGCACGGGACAGCCACTATTTTCAAGCCATACGCACCACTCTGCATGCAGCGGAACAGGCAACCAGCTGGGCCGGATACCGTAACCAGGCCAACCCGGACACCATGTTTGTGGGTGCTCTCATGGTGGGGGTTCCCTACTGGTGCCTGTGGCGTTACGCCCATCGGGAAATGGCGGTCATCGAGCGCCTGTTCAAACGCGAACACATCCCCCTTGCCGAGGCCGAACAGGCGGTATTGGGCTGCACCCGGGAAGCCATTGCAGTGGCACTGGCCCAGCGTTGGCATATGCCGCCCAGCATCCAGGATGCGCTCAGCGGTGACAAGTTGCCTGGCGCACGGTTTCTGGTCCGCTGCGCGGCACAGCATCAAAAGAACCCCCATTACCGGATGCCTAACCGCACCCCGGACGGCGGACTGGTCAACAATCCCGCCCTGCCCCTGGCCCTGAGCCATCACCTGGCGCAGGAGGCTGCCAAAGACTGGTATTCCCGGCAAACCGTGCGTTGCCTGGGCATCATCGCCGCGTACCTGGAACAACCGTTGGACACCATAGAGGCACTGGCCAAGCAAGTGGCCATCAGGGCGTCCGGGCGCTGGAACCTGCCCGGAACACAGGCCCCGGCGGCAAATCTGATTTGGCCGGCCAAACCGCGACAACCACGGCGGCTGACACCGGCGCAGCTGCCGGCCGCGGTGGCAGCACTCTTAAAAGCACCGGCACCCGCCACCGCACCCAAGGATACCCCTCCTCCCGCAGCCGGCCAGCCGCGCAAACCCAAACCCATTGGCATCCACAGTGAGCACCTGCCGGAGGATCTGGATCGTCACGCCATTCTCAATGCCCCGCGCCCCCTGGCCAGCAGACCGGCACCACAACCGCACCCCGGGTTTGTCTCCCATGATAAGAGAAAAGAGTTTGAAGAGCTGATGCAAAAGCTGCTGAAGGAGCCGGATTATTTCTCCACTGAATACGAATCCATTCGCTGTGTGGTGGACATACTGACCGATAGCACCGCGCTGCAGCGGGTTCTGGTCACACTCTATAACCGTGATGAACACACCGTGGAAACCTATTACGCCCGCGGCTGTGAGGATTATCCACGATTAAAAAAATGCAGTGTCCGACTGCAGCCCAGCAACCTGTTCAGCCAGTTGCTGAAGCAACCGGCTGCCACCTGGATCAGCCCGGACCGCCCCTCCCCCATTGCGGGTTTGATTCCGGGTACGTTCAAGCAGGCCGCCCAGAGCGATCACTTCTTCCTGATGTCCGTATTCAATCATCGGGGCGCCTATGGCCTGTTCTACGCAGACAAAGGAACCCATGACCGCATCGGCATGTCGGAATCCGAATACAAAATCTTTAAAATTGCCTGCAATACCTGCAGCAAGCACTTGGGAATCAAAGGCAGGCGCGCCGCCGCCAAGCCTGCCAATCAATAAGCGATACCGAGCAGGAAACCAACCAGGGTGAAGCCTGTCCTTTAGCGTAAGGAAAGAGACAATCGCTGCCGCACATTACGCACCGAATAACGTAAAAACAGCACGATGGAGCCGGGATCAAACGCCACACCGTTGAGTAATAAAATCAGACTTTTCGGATTGGCTTTGACCTGGCGAAAAAATTCCGCGAAATCCCAGAATTTCAACGGGTCTACGATTCTACGAAACTGGATGTAACGCTCGATGTCATGACCCCGCGCCTCGATCAGGGCCGCCACCGTGCTGTCTTCTTGCGCATCGAACTTCTGGGCAAACCGCGCGTGCATGTTTTTCCAGTCGATGTAGCTGTCAACCGTCTGTCGTTTGGTCAGCATGGATGGATCGTAAACCCGATAATTGTAATGGGGTGTACTCACGAATACCATTTGCCGCTCATATTGAAGACATTCCAGCAGGAAATAAAAATCCTCGCCGATGGAAAGTTTTTTGTTGTCGTCGTAACCTATGTTGTGCTGGGTCAGCAATGAACGCCGGATAAATGGCTTCAACAACCCCAGATTGCGTGACGCCCGGTTAACGCGATCACCCCGCAAGTAATCTTCCATACTCAGATAGCGCACTGCACCGGCACTGTTTTCGATCAACAGTTTATTCCAACTGCCATCTGCCGCCGTAATAAAACGCTGGTTGTCAGCGATGATGTTGGCACCGGTGTTGTTTGCCACTTCCAGCAGCGTGGCCAGACGCTCGCGATCATACCAATCGTCGGCATCCAGCATGGTAACCCATTCTCCGTTGGCTGCCTGCAGTGCGATGTTGCGGGCATGCCCCGGCCCCCGATTTGCGGCGCTTTGATAAACACGCACCCGCGCATCCCGCGCCGCCAACCGGTTTGCAACCCCCAGGGTTTCATCCAGGGAACAATCATCCACCACCAGAACTTCCACATCCCCCATGGTCTGTGCCAGCACCGATTGCACAGCCTGTTCCAGATACGCTTCCGCATTAAAGGCCGGGATGATAACGGATACCCGCGTTTGACTCATACCGTTGCTTTGACCTTATGACCCACACCACGCGCGCGCAGGTTTCCATTGTCAGTGAGCGTTTCTTTCAGCGGTGCCGGCACCGGCTGCAACAATTCTGGAATAGGGCCACCATCGCCGTGGCCCATTTCAACTCCCAGCAAAGCTGCCAGCGTGGGCGCCAGATCCTCTGTGTTCACCGTGCGCGCCATGGTTTGCGCCTGCCATTCGTGGGCCAGGGCAAAAAAGCGTCCCTTGATGCGATGATCTCCGGTCCGGGTTTGCATATCCAGGCCTTGCGCATCAATGCGCCCAACCTTGTCGGACTCGATGAAGTTGATGGCATGGTTACGATTCCAGGTCACCAGAAGATCCGGCAAGCGTGACAGGAAGGGGCCACTGTAATGCTCCCGGGTCTTGAGAACTTCACGCACCACGGGCTCACCCGACTCCGGGTTGCGCAAGGCCGTCAAATCCGCAATCAACCGGTCACACAGCGCAGCGTATTCAGATTCGGTCACTACACCCCTGGATTCTCTACCCTGAAGATTAATGCGTACCCCTGCCGTACGGTCATTGGCATACACCTCAAAGAAGCGACGCCCTGCACGATTGGGTTGAAAGCCATCGTTGGTGACGCTGTTGCGCAAACCAAGAAACGGCTTGCGCACGGGTTCCGGCATGATTCTCCAGACTTTTCTGGCACTGTCCATAAGCCAGCCCGAGCGCGTGGCCACCGTTTGGTTCTCCAGTTTGGCCAGCACCCGGTCCAGCATCCGGGTCGCACTGTGCCTTGGCCCCATACCATGACTGAGGTACACCATCACCCGAGCGTCATCGGCCACGGCATCCAGCAACCGGCCCAAGGCACGATCCAGCGCCCTGTAGATTTCCCGCAACGGGTTTCCCACCTGCCGCGCCAACTCAGCATCGTGCAGATGATAATCCGGATCGTGCAGATGCCAGCAGCGGTGTCCGGCGCAATGGGCTTCGGTAAACACCGACATGAAAAAATCCCAGGGAGCCTGCTGCCAGTAGTGCAGAATCATATCGGTCTTGCTTTCGATTCGCCGGCTGTAGATCTCCACGAATTCCTGCACGGCTTCCACTGTATCCATGGCGAAAAAGTCACTGGAGCGACCGCCGGCGGGATCGGGGCCAAAGCGTTGCACAATCTCATCGGCCAACTGCGGCGGATGAGTGCGTAAATGCAGAAAATCCCCGCCACCGGCGGGCACATGACCTGCACGGTCCACCACCTTCATGCCGTTTATGCCGTCGACGGGATAATGGTAAGGGGCATCAATTACCGCACAGCGCTTTCCCGCCCGGCTCAACACGGTCCACAGCGGTGGCGTGGAATCCTGTTGCGGCTGAAACGACTGATGCTCGTAGGATTCGGGATTGAACAGACGGGCGCCATCGTACTGCCCCATATTCCCCGGCCGCAGACCAAAGTAGAAGGTGGGCCAGACACAACCGGCCTCCAGGCCCCGAGGCACATCCACATCCCCCACCAGGGCATTATCCAGCAGCCTGCTGAAATTCGGCAATACACCCTTACCCGCCCACAGATCGATCAAATCCTTATCGGCAGCATCCAAACCAACCAGAAATACACGGGAACTCGGCATCGGCATACACTCCTTTATGAATTTGCCCGGAATCATCATTGTTATCAGATGTGCAGAACGTTGCCTGCTGAATGATCGGACGGCGAACAATATTAAACCAAAGCAATAACCAGACCAGCTCTTATATGCCCACAAACACGGTGTGCACTTCGGCAGTCACAGGCCGCTGAGTGCCGATTATTCCCTGACTAATCAATAATCACACCTTATCCGGGAATTATGACCATTTTCCGCATCCTCTGACCGCGGACTCTGCTTATGGGGGTTGGCAGGCAATAGTCAAAGCCACTTGCCACCAGCCTTAAATTGAAGCAGCCGTGCACCTGCTTCGGGCATTGGGCGGGAATCACACCGTAATAGGAGGTGTCAAAAGTGTTACAATCAGCCTGAATTGCCCAGAGAGAACCTATGAGTGAATTGACCTTACCCCTGTTGCTCGAACCTGCCGAACTGGCGGCTAATCTGGATCAGGCCAAGCTGCTGATCATCGACCTGTGTCGGCCGGAACAGTATGCGGCCGCCCATATTCCCGGGGCAGTCTATCTGCCGTACCAACAGTTGATGAGCGGCCAGATGCCGGGCCCCGGCAAACTGCCCCCGGAAGCCAGCCTGTCACAGGTTTTCTCGGCGCTGGGATTAACCCCGGACACCCACGTGGTCGCCTATGATGATGAGGGCGGAGGCTGGGCCGGCCGCCTGATCTGGACCCTCGATGTACTGGGCCACACCCGCTACTCCTATCTCAATGGCGGTTTGCACGCCTGGGCCGCTGAGCAACGCCCCCTGGAGGAGGGAGTCAATGTGCCGACCCCCAGCACCTACACAGCCCATTATAACCCCCGGCCCAGCATGACCAAGGAAGAAATACTGCAGCGCCTGGAGTTACCCAATTTCACCATCTGGGATGCGCGCTCACCGGAAGAATACCTGGGCATCCGTCACGGCGCCCAGAAGAACGGCCACATACCCGGAGCGGTGAACTATGAATGGACCCGGGCTCTGGATCGTCGCAACGGCCTGCGCATCCGGAACCTGGAAGAAGTGCGCCAGGAACTGGCCGCGCTGGGCATCAGTGCCGACCGACATGTGGTCACCCACTGCCAGAGCCACCACCGCTCCGGGTTCACCTATCTGCTGGGAAAGATACTGGGCTTTGACAACATCCAGGCCTATCCGGGATCCTGGTCGGAATGGGGAAATGATCCGCATACCCCGGTTGAAACCGGGGCGCCTCACAGCTCATAATCGCGCCGTCACGCAACCGGCATTCGTTTATTGAACCGATCTTTGTAATTGCCACGACCATAGAGTACCCGACATGACTGATTCCGCACTCAATCGACTGAAAGTGCTGCCGCAATATTGCGTCCCCCAACACCTGCTCTCCCGCGCGGTGGGACTGCTGGCCGAATCCCGCTGGCCTCTGATTAAAAATACCTTTATCCAGTTCTTCCTGCGCCGCTACGGCATTGACATGTCCCTGGCGGCGGAAGAAAACCCCACCGCCTACGCCACCTTCAACGACTTCTTCACCCGTGCCCTGAAGGACGGTGTTCGCCCCATCACCGAGCACGGCATCGCCTGCCCGGCGGACGGCAGCATCAGTCAATTGGGGGCCATAGATGATGATCGTATCTTCCAGGCCAAAGGCCACCATTACACCCTGAACCAATTGCTGGGTGGCGATGAGGAAATGGCAGCCCGGTTCCGCCATGGTCAGTTTGCCACGGTGTACCTGTCACCCCGGGATTATCATCGGGTTCATATGCCCCTGGCCGGCAAACTGACCCACATGACTTACGTGCCGGGCAAACTGTTTTCCGTGAACAACCTTACCGCCGGCCAGGTACCGGCGCTGTTCGCCCGCAATGAGCGGGTGGTGGCTTACTTTGACACGGAGCTTGGCCCCATGGCCGTGGTGCTGGTAGGCGCCATGGTGGTGGCCAGCATCGAAACCGTCTGGGAGGGCCTGGTGACGCCGCCCAAACGCACCCTCAAGCATTTTGACTACGCTCCCCGGGATCGCCGCATTGAGCTGGGCAAAGGCGAAGAGATGGGCCGCTTTAAGGTGGGATCCACCGCCATCGTGCTGTTCGGCCCGGGCAAAATGCAGTGGAACGATGCCCTGCAGGCCGGTTCCCGTGTCTGTATGGGGGAACAACTGGGTAAACCCCTGCCGTCCGAGTCATCCACCGGCCGCTAGTCGATCACTTCCACGAAAGGTTCTTCGGTGAGGTTAAGCAGGATTTCTTTCTTGTAGGTGGTGAGGATAAGGCGGTTGGTATCCAGGCGCTGAATACTCACCACATCATCGATGGAATCGTCTTCCGGCTGGTTGAGCAGATTGGTTTCGTGAAAGGAGACGATGCCGGGAAAAACGATCCGCCGTTTAAGATTCTGGCTTTCCGGCCCGTCCAACAGCTCCACAAACACCAGGCGGACGTCGATGTCGTACACCAGATTGCCGATATAGGGAGAGCAATCCCCAATAAGTTGTTCAGTCAGTTCCATGATCGGACTGCCCCTGCGTTATTTCGAGGTGGCCATTGTAAGCGTCAGGGGCCGTTAAACAAAGCCTTACGCCACATGTGAGGTCAGCCGATACTCCTGCAACAGGCGATCAAAGCCTTCAAACAACGATACAGACAACTTCATCACCATATTAAAACGGTTATGTTGCGCCAACAGCGTGCTCTCCAGCCCGTTCAACTCATGGGTCACCGGCAAACCACCTTTCACATGATCAGTCAGTTCCTGCAGCGGCTCAATGATCGGATCAATGTACGTTTCCACCTCCCGTCGCAGCTGAAATTCCAACTGGATCAGAGCATCCATGGGCAGATCCAACTGCGCCAGCGCGGCATCCACCTTGTCGGTGATGGAACCCTCGGCATCGTAACGCACATCCACCGAGGTCAGGGCCTTACCCAGTTTTTTCAGCACCACCATGGAAGGCACCAGATCGTCAATGGCGCTGTCCATGGCAACGGCCATGCGCATCAATGGCTCCAAGCGCGCACTCAACTCCATCAGCCGATTCATTTTGCCCATCAGTATGGACATGGTATTGGCAATATCCGAGGTTTCGCTCTCCATGACCTTCAACCGCGGCCCGTATAACGCCAGCTGTTCCTCCACCGGTATGGGCAGACCGGACATCAGCTCCTGATCGGACAGGCGGACCACGGCTTTTTTCAACAGCGTAAGGCGCTCATCAAGCTTTTCCAGATCCCGGGCCATCAGCTCAATGACCGGCGAGGTACTTACCGTAAAAACAAACAGGGGGTTCAGATACCCGTTGAGGCGGGCAATCTGATTATAGGCACGGTCGATGGGGGCCTTGAGCGATCGCGCCGTATCGTGCAGGTGAGCGGCCGGACGCAGCACCAGGGTCATGGAACGGCGCGCCAGCTTCTCCGCCACTTCACTCTCGCCGATGGCAATGTCGTTGACTTCCTGCATGGCTTTGGTGGATTTGGCAAGACTGCGTAACGTATTGCGCAACGATGCCAGCCCCGGCGGCGCCGCCAGGGCAAACCGGTCCGGTTCTGCCTGCAGAATATTGTTTATGTTGGCGACAAATGTGTGCAGGTTGCGCACATCACGGGCCAGGGGGTAAAGAATCGTTTTAATGTTACGGGCTTCATCCATGAGCGCGTCCCTCAACTGGGTTCCTGCTGGTTGGGTATAACTGCATTCATTCGGCCTCAGATTGCCAGAGACCCGTCAATCAGAGCAGATCCATGGACAGTATAGACACTTCAGGCTTGATAAACCCCTAAGGCATTTTGTTTTGACCGGAAATTTGTCACAGTCTGAGGCCGACTGAACACTAAACAACCTAAGAAAATTTGAATCAGTTGCCCAGTGCTCTGACGGACCAGTGGAACAGGACTATTCGTCGCTGGAGAAGTCGTAATTCATTTGTTCGGTGGGTGCTTGCAGGTAATAACCCTGAATGTAATTCACCCCGATCTGCCACAAGGTGGACAGAATGGCTGCGCTCTCAACGAAGGGGGCGATGGTGAGCTTACCCTGGGCGTGGGCCGCCGCCACCATTTCCTTCAATGCCTCTTTGCTTTCCTCACTGGCGATCTCCTTCATAAAGGAGCCGTCCACCTTGAGGTAATCCACCTCCAGATGTTTGAGGGTATTGAATGGGTTAAGCGCACAACCAAAACGGGAAATGGATACCTTGCAATGCAGTTCACGCAAGCCACGGGTAAATTCCTTGGCTTGTTTCAGGTAGGTGGTGGCATCACTCTCACTGAACTGGAACACAATGGCATCACTGGGCATGCGCGCCGCTTTCAAGGCCACGCTCAACCAGGGCAACAGAGTCTGGTCCTTGAGGGATTCACCGGTGATGTTAATGATCAGCTTGGTGTCGTGACCATTGGATCGGTGATCCGACAACAGCTTGATGGACTGCAGAATAACCCAGCGATCGATTTTTTCGCTCAAATCCTGTTGCGATGCAGCCCCCAGAAACTCATTGGGAGACACCTCTTTGCCGTCTTCATCCACCATCCGCAGAAAGGCTTCGTAGAGCTCACCGCTGCCGCCCCGCAAATCGATCACTGGCTGGAACAACAGTTTGAACAGCCCCTTGTCAATGGCATCCTGAACGATGGCGCCGGTATCGCTGGGATCAATCTTCTTGATCGAGGCCGGATCAAACACCGACACCCCGTTACCCAACGGGTTTTCTTCGCGCACCTGTTCGCTGGCTTGATGGGCCCGCGTAATGATCTCCTCGGCGTCATCGGTGTTTTCGCTGATCAGGGTAACACCAATACTGGCGGTGACCTGAACCGTACGCTCCTGCACTTCGGAGAGGTGATCCTCAATGGCACTGCGCAATGCCTCACCCAAACTACGACCTTCTTCCAGGGATCTTTCTTTAATCAGTGCCGTGAATATTTCATCACCGAAACGGGCCAGCATGGTGCCCTGCGGCAGCGATTCCCGTAACAGGGTTGCCACATCCGCCAACACCATGTCGGCACCGGCTAAACCAATATCCGATTGCACCGAAGCAAAATTATCCAGTTGAATATAGGCCAGCACCGCCGTTTTACTCTGAGTGACCGCCCATTGCATGATGTTGTCCAGCTCCTGGGTGAAATGGGAGCGGTTGAACAGGCCCGTGAGTAAATCCTGGCTGCTGATTTCCTTGAGGCGTTCCTGCAGCTCGGCGTCCGCCTGGTTGGTGCGGATCAGTATCTGGGTGCAGGGTTCGCCATCGTAGGTGGCATTGGAAAAAATCATCCGTGCCTGAATGTCGGTACCATCGGTGCACAACCCATGGCAAACGAATTCATTGGTATCACTTTCGCCGGCGCTGTAGGCCCGCAAAAACTGTTTGAATTCCTCATGATCCTTGGCCGCCACCATATCCATAATGGGCATGCCTTCCAGGTCATCCGCATCGTCATAACCAAACAGTTCCAGGTAGGCCTCATTGGCGTAGGTGTGCATGCCGTCGGTAACATAGGTGATGGCATCACGGGAACTGTCCAGCAACACCGCACAACGCTTTTCCGCTTCCCGCAGATGCAGCTCCGCAGTACGCCGGGCCCTGCGTTCCATCAGATTTCTCAGTTCGCGCTGAATCACCAGTATCAGACGGTCGTGGTCTTCTTCCACCACCACGTCTTCATACCCCTCGCGCAAACCTTCCACCACCTCTTCCGGATCGTATTCATCCACCAACAGGATGGCCGGGATATCCTTGGACTGCTTCTTGACTTCCTTCAGGCACTCCATGGCAAATATTTCATTGGCTTCCGGACGCAACAGCATCAGATCCCACTGGCCTGAACCCAGTGCCTGCAGCAGACCGTCTGAACTTTCGATCATCTGACCGCGGGTGGCCCGGCCGGAGTTACGAATCAGGTTCATCAACTGCTCGGCGTCATCAGGCGACTCATGCAGAATCAGCAACTTTATGGTTTCAGCTTTCTTAGTCATGCACTCTTTATTTCAATTAAACCCTTGCGGGTGAGAATTTGCTGGAAACTCCGAAACAGGGTGTCACACCCTGAGGTCAAACACTACAGGCTTGACCAGATGGAATCAAAATCGTCGTCTTGAGTTTTGTTGCGTTCTTCATCAGCCGGATTACGCGAACGTTCTTCCACCATTTCTTCGCGACCCGCTGCAGGCACCAGCATTTTAAACTGAAACTGGCTGAAACTTGCAGTAGAAGTTACCTGTTTAATCAATTGGCCCTTGGAAACCAATCCACTCTCGTTGATATTGACCTTGTACCCCACATGAAACGCAATATTCGGTGTAATTAAGGTGGCCGGCTGACCGATTGCCCGCAACTCAGGCAGCATCAATGTGCGCATGAATTCCGTCACGCCTCCTTTCTTGTGGATCACCTGAGTACCGCACGCTTCTGCTTTCGGCGCAATCAACTCCACCCCCATGCGCACACCTTCATCCTTGAACTGTTTCACCCAACGAATGACACCAATGCTCCAGTGGGACTTGTCTTTTTCCAATATGCCGACGATTTCACCGGTCTTAACCTGATGGGGCACATCCTGATGCCAACTCAGGCAAAAGCCACCGGGGCTGGTGTTCACCACCTCGCAACTGTACTGAGGGTATTTGTCTTTTTCTGCCAACAGGCGTTGCTCGGCATGCTTTTCGATCTCGCCGCCAACGGAATCCTTTTCCAGCTTAAGTTTGGAGGTGTCCACGTTCAGCCCCCAGACATCATTGCTCTCGTAGATGTCCCGGCGCCGGCCGCCAGGCCCGTGCTGCAAAAACGGATTATTCAGCTCCGGGTCCAGCACACTGCCACTCACCATGCGGTTAAAATCCGCTTTTCCGGACACAAAATAGTGGGTGGCGCTCAATCCAATGCACAGGCTCAGACTGCCGTGCTCTTCGATGCGGGTGAACGCCCGCTCCGCCAACACGCCCCATGCCTGAATCAGAATCCGGGTCAAATCGGCGGGAAAGCGGTCGGGGACAAAAAAACTGGCAACCGGGTGTGGCTGGCCCTGGGGCAACTGCAGTAACACTCGCAGATGATCGGAAATCACCGACGCATCAAAATAACGAATGTTGTGGGGCAATGTTGTACGCCGCATCAGCGACTGGTAAATGGGCGGGTAATCCGTCGTCACATCGATCACGAATAAGCCTGAGGCCGATTTCGCATCGGTCACTGAGGCAAAGCGTGCCCAGTATCGCGCCGCGTAATAAACCTGCTGTATTTGTGTCTGACGCAGTTGATTGGGCTTGGCGGTGGACAGCAACAACGCCCGCATGTATTGATCGTAAATACTGGATTCCCAGTTATCCTCCTCCGGATCCACCGTGGGCAATTCCAGCATGCCGAAGCGCTGGGCGATCAGGTACAGCAAATGCATCTCACGCCAGAAGTTGGCCGGCGCCGGATAATACAATTGAAAGCTGCGCAGCAGCACCTGGCTTTGTTCCGAGATAGCCCGGTGGATGGCTTTCTGACACAGTTTCTTGGCCTCCTTGTCCATGTTCTTGACACGGGGCAGGGACTGCATGGTAACGGCTTTGTAGCCAGTGGCCAGGTGATTTTGCAACGCCTGCGCCAGAGCGGCGATCTTGGCTTCTTTGGGCGGCAGCACCACCGCCTTGTTCAGAAAATGTTTTTCCAGGCTTTCGCATATGTAGTGAATGGGCCCGCGCATGATTTCCATAAGCTGGAAGCGGGTTTCCGAGTCTGTCTTCAGGCGGTTCAATTCCTGGATGGCAGAATACAGCCGCTTGGCACTTTCCCCCACGTTCATTTTAGGCAGGCCTTCCACCCAAGCCTGAACCTTCTTGGGTTGAGGAGCACAGAACGAAAGCACCTCCAGATCGTGGGGAGGCAGCTTCAAGCTAAGGTGCTCAGCTGTATTCGACATTCAGTTATCCCGTTTCTTCACTGCGTTCTGTCTTGTCCTGGCCCCGCCTTTATCCGGCCACAAGACACATGGGGAGGATCCCTTACTAGTAAGTATAGGCAGACTTTGCACAGGATGCGCAAACATTGATTGTGACCAATCACTCAGGATAAATGCAAATCTATCAGAGTCTTGCCTGATTTTCCTGAAATCTCTCTCACTAAGCGCGGTATCAGGAAACCCGGCAAGTGCCGATGCAGGGCGCACATCAGCTGACGCGCCTCCTGCTCGGGCACATCAAAATGATGGGCTCCCGCCACCGGATCCAGCAGGTGAAGATAATAAGGAAGCACGCCGGCCTGGAACAGACGCTCACTCAGATTGGTCAAAATTTCCGCAGTGTCGTTGACCCCCCGCAGCAACACCGCCTGATTCAATAAATGCACCCCGGCCTGGCGCAATGCCGCCATGGCCTGATCAAACAGCCCATCCAGCTCGCGGGGGTGATTGCTGTGCGTCACCAGAACCGAGTCCAGCCGGGTATTTCCCAGGCAGTCCAGTAAGCCCGCGTCTACCCGCTGCGGGATCACCACCGGCAACCGGGTGTGTATGCGCAAGCGCTTGACAGTAGGTACTTGTTCTATGGTTTTCAGTAGCTTATCAAGCCTTCCATTGCTCACCACCAATGGATCGCCGCCACTTAGGATGACCTCATTCACCTCCGGGTGGGCCTGCAGGTAGGCCGCCACCTGATCGAATTCCCGGCTCGACAGCCGGTTGTCCTCATAGGGGAAATGACGGCGGAAGCAATAACGGCAGTTGATGGCGCAGGCCCCACTCAGCACCAGCAATACGCGGCTGTGGTATTTGTGCAGCAGGCCACCCTGCGGGTTCACCTGCCGCTCCCCCAGCGGATCCGCAATAAACCCGTCCCGGGGCTGGGTTTCCGCCTGCACCGGGAGCACCTGCCTCAACAGGGGATCATCGGGATTGCCCACCTCAATTTTGGCCAGATAGGGCTCGGGCACCCGCAGCGCAAACGCATTATGGCCCTGCAGACCCGCCGGCAGGCTGTGCAGAGGCAGTTGCAGGCGTTGCCACAGGGTTTCCGGGCTGCGAATACTGCCCGAAAGCAGAAATTGCCAGTCTTCAGTATGCCAAGTTGGGGCAGTTCGAGTTATCATTAGCGCCTTTCCCATTACGGGTACTGCAAATTGAAAGAAAACAGGTGTTGATCAATGGCCAACTATTCTACCAACGAATTCCGCTTGGGTCTTAAAGTGATGTTGGATGGAGACCCATGCTCCATCGTCGAAAACGAGGTGGTAAAACCCGGTAAAGGTCAGGCCTTCAACCGCGTGAAGCTGCGCAACCTGAAAACCGGAAAAAGCTGGGAACGCACGTTCAAGTCCGGCGAAAGCGTGGAAGCCGCCGACATCATGGACGTGGACCTGCAATATCTCTACAACGACGGCGAGTTCTGGCACTTTATGGATCAGCAGAGCTTCGAACAGCAGGCCGCCGATGCCACTGCCGTAGGTGAGGCCGCCAAATGGCTGAAAGAAGAAGACGTCTGCACCGTGACCCTGTGGAACGGCTCTCCCCTGGCGGTAACAGCGCCGAATTTCGTCGAACTGGAGATCATTGAAACGGATCCCGGCCTGAAAGGCGATACCGCCAACGGCGGCTCCAAACCCGCCACACTGTCCACCGGTGCTGTGGTACGGGTGCCGCTCTTTGTTAACCAGGGTGACGTAATCAAAGTGGATACCCGAACCGGCGAGTACGTTTCCCGCGCCTGATGCTGTGCCGGCTGCCTGCGTCATGACGGGCAGCCGGCCGTTTCCAGCCCCCAGCCAAAGTGATCCCATGACCTGGCAACCCAGTGCAACCTTGCCCACTATTGCAGCCCGCGCCAAACTGAATCGCCTGCTGCGGGATTTCTTTGCCCGCCGGGACGTGATGGAGGTGGAGACCCCCCTATTGTGCGCCAGCACGGCCACCGACCCTCACCTCAGCAGCTGGCACAGCTGCGCCAACGGCAAGACCTACTACCTGCAAACATCGCCGGAATTCTGCATGAAACGGTTGCTGGCAGCCGGTTGCGGGCCCATTTATCAACTGGGCAAAGCCTTTCGCCACGAAGAACACAGCCGCCAGCACAACCCGGAATTCACCCTGCTGGAATGGTACCGCCCGGACTGGAGCCTGACCCGGTTGATGGATGAGGTGGAGGCACTGGTGCTCAACGCCGCGTCTGCCTTTGGCCTCACCCTGGAGCCGTTTCCACGCCTCACCTATCAACAGGCGTTTGAAGACACCGTGGGGCTGAACCCCCACCGCTGCAGTGCCCAGGATCTGCTGCAGGTGGCCAACGCACAGATTAGCGGGGACTTCAGCACTCTGGATCGCGACGGCTTGTTGGATTTGGTGGCCAGCCACCTAGTGGAGCCCAAACTGCCCCGGGAGGGCGTTATCCTTACCGAGTTTCCCGCCAGCAAGGCCAGCCTCGCCAAAACCGGCCTGTCCAGCAAGGGCGACACCGTGGCGTTGCGGGCGGAGCTTTATATTCGCGGACTGGAAATTGCCAACGCTTACCAGGAACTGGTGGATGCCGCCGAGCAGGCCCAACGCTTCCAACAGGATCTGCACTATCGGGAAAACCATCAATTGGCCTGCGTCCCCAATCCCGGCCAATTGATCGCTGCGTTACAGAACGGGTTTCCGGAATGCGCAGGCGTCGCCCTGGGGCTGGATCGGTTGTTGATGGTACTATTGGGTTGCGACAACATTGAAGAAGTGTTGAGTTTTACCACCACACGGGCCTGATCAATCCATGCAACAGGTGCACTTTGACAGCTGCATTATCGGCGCCGGCGTCATCGGACTGGCCATCGCCCGGCAGCTGGCACGGGCGGGGCGCAGCACCATCATACTGGAACAGGCCGGCTGTATCGGCTCCGGCATCAGCAGCCGCAACAGCGAAGTGATTCACGGGGGGCTCTACTATGCCCCGAATTCCCTGAAGGCACAGCTTTGTGTCCACGGCAAACACCAACTTTACCAGTACTGTGAACAACACCGAGTTCCGCATCGGCGGATTGGCAAGTTGATCGTCGCCCGCTCATCCGCCCAGGGCGAGGCACTGCAATCCATTGCCGATAATGCCCTTGAAAATGGTGTATCGGATCTGGAGCATATCCCCGCAGCGCGGCTAAAAGCCATGGAGCCTGAAGTGGCAGGTTGCATGGCGCTGCTGTCACCCTCCACCGGCATCATCGACGGCCATGCCCTGATGCAAAGCCTGTGCATGGAGCTGGAACAGCATGGAGGACTTCTGAGTCTGCACACCCGGTTTCAGCATGCCCGCTTCAGTGGCGACCACTTTGATGTCACCGTATCCAGCGTTGGCGAGCCTTACCACTTTCGCTGCACGCATTTGATCAACGCGGCAGGCCTCCAGGCGCAATCCGTGGCGGCGCGGATTGAGGCTGGCCAGACACCCTTGATCCCCCCGTTGCACTACTGCAAAGGCAGCTATTTTGCTTTGCACGGGCCGGCGCCGTTTTCACGCCTGATCTACCCCCTGCCGGAGCCAAACACCACCGGCCTGGGCATTCACGCCACCCTGGATCTGGCGGGCCAGGTTCGCTTCGGCCCGGACACTGACTACGTGACACAGGTGGATTACCAGGTGGAGCCCAGCCGTAAAGCCCGTTTCATTGCCGCCATCAAGCACTACTATCCAGGCCTTATGGAAGCCCGCCTGGTACCGGCTTACGCCGGCATCAGGCCCAAGCTGCAAGGCCCCAGTGCTGCCCCCTGCGATTTCAGAATTGACGTCAATCCGAGCGGCGTGATCAACCTTTTCGGCATCGAATCGCCGGGCCTGACCGCCGCTCTGGCCATTGCGGAACGGGTGGGAGAGTCACTGGCCGGCGCTTAAACGCAAAAACGGGCCGCAGCCCGTTTTTGTCGAAGCGATGGTGTGTCCGCGATCAGTTGACGGTCACACTCACCGGTGTTGAGAGGGCGCTTTTCAGGCCACTGGTATCAACGGTCACCAGGCTGAAGTAATGGGTACCTGCCGCCAGGCCCGTCGCGACATAATCCAGCTCTGACGCATCCACCGTGTCGATTTGCTGCATTTGACCATTCACGCTTTCGGCGTAGTAGATTTCGTAGGCTTGAATGTCAGACTCCGCCAACGCTGAATCATCCGCTCGCTGAGCCGGGCGGCTCCAGGTGATCAGGGCGTCGGCCAACGTATTGGCAGCCACACTGACCTGGGCACTGTTGGAGGTGGTGGAAACGCCGGTGTTGCTGACCACCACATAGTATTCACCGCCATCCGCCACGGTCACTGAATTCAGCACCAGTGAAGGGGCGTTGGCACCGGCAATGGCCGCACCATCGAAATACCACTGGTAGTTCAGTACACCTGTACCTGTGGCCGCCACACTCAAGGTGACATCCACGCCTTCATTCACCATTTGGTTACTGGGCTGAGTGGTGATGGTCACAAACTGGGAAACCGTGACGTTCAGGGAAAAGCTGTCGCACTCAAGGGTGGACTGGCCATCTGTAACCGCGCAGTCATAGGTGCCTTGCTCAGACGCATTGAACGACGTGCTGGCGGAACTCTGTACAACGGAGCCGTTACGGTACCAGGTCACGGTAATCGGCAGATCGTTTTGCACTGCAACAGAAAAGGTGTAGGTGTCACCTTCATTGATGGTGACATTGCCCGGTTGTGACACCAGATTCAGCACGAATTGCTCCGGCTCTTCAGGCACCTCATCCGGGTCGGTATTACCCGCGTCGCCGGTTTCGTCGTGGCTGTCACCACCGTCACCTGAAACCTGAGCACTGGCTTCATTGCTTTCGCCGCCAGCCCCGCACCCAGCCAAAACCAGGGTGAAAGCCACGATAAACGCCGCAAGCACCTTGTTAAAACATAGACCATTAGGGAAAAATGAAACCGACATCAGCAGTAGTACCTTTACAAAATTAGGGGGTGTTGAACTTACAAAGCCAAGATTAGTTCACCCCCGGAAAGGCACGTGTGGGCCAGTTCACACCCCGATAAAACCCGCTAATAAAACGCAAAAACTGCGCAGGCAGTCACACTCATCAAGCGCACGGCGTACGGTTTTTCCAGGCCGACTGATTACTCTATAAACAACCGTGCTGCGATGGTTTCTTCTGTACCTGCTGCAGGGACGCCGGCAGGCATTCCGTTAAGCGGCAATGGCGACCCGAGGCAGTTGCCGAAACCGACGGGCTCTGATCAATTTTTATACAGACACAGACCGACAAAATCGCAATAGGTCATTTCTCGATCAATATCAATTTTTAAACAATAAAAACAGGGCATTTTTCACAAAGTTTGTGATAGCTTTCAACTCCCGCCTAAAAGAATTTTGGGATGATGGCGGTCCAATAATAATTTGCACAAGCTGCCTGGCTTTAAGACCAATGAAAACGTTGCATAAGAGAGCACTGCTGGCGCTGTTTCTCGCTGCCAGCTTGCCGACCATGAATGGTTGTAAAGAACTGAATGGGGATCAATCTGTAACCGAAAATCACAACGATGTTGTGGATCCGGTGACGGAGGTGGTGGACCCGTCTGAGCCAACCTTCGAACCCATACAGGTTAACGCAGCCCCCCAGGATCTGACCGGATACCCGGGGCAAAGCGCCACCTTCACCGTTACCGCCAGCAGTGCCGCCACCCTGACCTACCAGTGGTATCAGAACAACACGGAAATCCCCGGTGCCACCAGCAACACCCTCTCCTTCATAATCAATGGCAGCGAAGATGCGGGCACCTATACCGTCAGAATCAGCAATCTGACCAATTCCACCAGCCAATCAGCCCGGTTGTTTGTCACCGCGCTGCCGGACATCACCCGTGAGCCCCAGGATGTGAGCATCTATCCGGGTGAAACCGCCGTCTTCACCGTGAGCGCCAGCGGCGATGATGTGGAATACCAGTGGCAAAGTCGCGGCCTGCTGGGCTGGAACACACTGGACGAAACCAGTGACACACTGGTGGTTGAAGATGTCAGCACCAGCACCAAAAAGCAGTACCGGGTAAAAGTGAAAAACGATGGCGGGCAAAAAACCTCCCGCACCACCCGTATCAATCTGAAGAATCCCATCAGCATTACTTCACAACCCACCAGCCAGCTGGTGGCAAGCGGTGAAAACGCAGCCTTTACCGTGACCGCCACCGGCTACGGCACCCTCAGCTACCAGTGGTACAGGGCGGGTACTGCCCTCAGTGACAACAGCAAGTATCAGGGTACCCGCTCCGCCAATCTGTCGGTGCTGAACGTAACGCCCAGCGATGCCAGCCTGTATTATGTCGCCATCAGCAATGATGAAGGCCGCAGCATGAACTCTGCGTCCGCTGAGCTGTCGGTACAGGGGCCCGCCTTTGTCACCGTTCACCCCAACGACACCACGGTCTACAGCGGAGGCAGCGGTGAGCTGCTGATCGCCGCCAGCGGTGACAACCCCATCAGCTATCAGTGGCAGAAATGGAACGGCAGCAGCTGGCAGAACATCAGCGGCGCCAACGCCAGCCGTCTGAGTTTTGCCACCGTCACCAGCAGCACTGCCGGCCGCTACCGTTGCAGCGTCAGCAACGCCGTATCCAGTGACGTGAGCAATGCCGCCACGGTAACCGTATTGCAGTCCGTGAACATTGATCAGTCTCCAGTGAGCCAGACTGCCCAGGTTGGGGAAAGCGTCCGCTTCTCAGTCATCGCATCCGGCGATGATCTGCAATATGAGTGGACCAAAAACGGCCAGTCACTGCCCAATTCAGGCGCCACTCTCAGTTTCGCCTCGGTGCGCGAGCTGGATGAGGCATCCTATGGCTGCCGGGTTTACAACAGTGGCGGCAGCGCCAATTGTGCAGCCTTTTCCCTCGATGTGCAGTCACCGGTTATTATCAACACCCAGCCCACGCCCCAATCCACCTACGAAGGTGGCAGCATCGCCCTTAACGTAGTGGCCTCCGGCGACCCGGCGCCCTCCGTTGAATGGTATTTCAATGGTGAAATCGTGGGCAGCGGCAACACCTTGACTCTCAACAATGTTTCAGCCCAGCAAGCCGGTGAATACCAGTGCCTGGTGTCCAACGACATCAGCTCCAGTTACTGCGACCCGGTCACCGTCAGCATCAGCAACGCCGTGCAAATTACCAGTGAGCCGGTTAACACCAGCGCCAATGAGGGCACCAGCGTCAACTTCACGGTGGTGGCCAGCGGTGAAAACCTGAACTACGACTGGCTGAAAGACGGCCAGAGCCTGGGCCTCAACAGCCCGACGCTGAGCCTGTCGGAACTGAGCGCCGAAGACGCCGGTTCTTACACCTGCCGGGTGTGGAACGAATACAGCAGCGTGCATTGCACCGACTTTTCACTGACCATCAACGGGCTTGTGGCCATTACCACCCAACCGGTTGGCAGCACCGCCTATGAAGATGCCAACGTCACCCTCGCTGTAGAACATAACGGCGGTGAAGAAGCCCAGGTAAACTGGTATTTCAATGACCTGTTGATTGCCTCAGACACCAGACTCCTGACCCTGAGCCCACTGACACTGGAACAGGCCGGTGAATATCGCTGTGTGGTTGCCACCCCGGTTAATTCGGTAGCCTGCAATCCCGTCACTGTGGTGGTGCTGGAGAAAGCCCGCATCACCAAACAACCCTCCAGCCAAATTCTGAGCGTTGGGGAAAGCTTCACCCTGGATCTACAGGCCAGCGGAGAAGGCCCATTGCAGTACCAGTGTTTCTTCAATGGCTCCCTGGTTCTAAGCAGCACCCAGACCTCCCAGCTGGTTATCAACAACATTACAGCGGCCAATGCCGGTGCTTATTACTGCACGGTCAGCAATGAAGGTTCCACGGTCACCAGTGACACGGTTTCACTGGATGTACTGGGCATCGAATCCCGCCGTGTACTGGTCACCTGGGATGCACCGGACAGCCGGGCCGATGACAGTTTGCTGGATCCCCTGGAGATCGCCGGCTACAGCATTCATATCTGCCCCGAAGGCAGCAATCAATTCGAGTTAATGGCAACCACCCAGGGCACCGGCACCGAAGCCATCATAGAACTGGCACCCGGTACCTACGACCTGGCGGTAACCACCATTGATGTAAACGGCCTGGAAAGCAGCTTGTCCGCTGCGAACCCCATCGTCATCGAATAACCACTGACGGAATCAACTCCGGTGCTGCCTGTGACCTCACCCAACAGGTAGCACCGCCCTTCCCAGCCCTACCTGGAATCCGGCACCAATATCCTGCACAATTGCCCAAATGCCAATCAATCAGGATCAAAGTGTGCGCCTACTTATCAACGCTCAGGAACACGAAGTGAATGTACAAAATGACACCCCGGTATTGTGGGTGTTGCGGGATGTATTGGGGTTAACCGGCACCAAATACGGGTGCGGGATAGCTCAATGCGGGGCCTGTACCATCCACGTGGACGGGCAGGCAGTGCGCGCCTGCGTCACCACCGTAGAGCAGCTTCAAGGCAAGCAAATTACCACCATCGAAGGCTTGTCGGCTGACGGCGAGCACCCGGTACAACGGGCCTGGAAAGCGCATAATGTGCCCCAGTGCGGCTACTGCCAGTCAGGACAAATTATGAGCGCAGCCGCCTTACTGCAGAAAAACCCGGCTCCCAGCGATTCCGACATCGATGACGCCATGAACGGCAACCTATGCCGCTGCGGCACCTATATACGGATCAGGGCCGCCATCAAGTCAGCTGCCGACAGCCCCTCCTAAACGGAAAAATGCCGGCTCAACGGTAAATCACGAATACGCTCCCCGGTAGCCGCGAAGATTGCATTGGTGACACTGGGCGCCACCGGTGGCACACCGGGTTCCCCAACACCGGCGGGGGCGGCATCGCTTTCCACCAGATGGGTTAAAATACGCGGTGTCTGTTTGATTCGCAATATGGGATAGTCGTGGAAGTTACTCTGCTTCACAGCCCCGTTTTCCACGGTAATCTCGCCCATTAAGGCCAGGGACAAACCAAAGACAACCGCCCCTTCCAACTGCGCTCTGACGCGATCCTCATTCACATACTGGCCACAGTCCAGCACAACATGGACTTCCTCCACCTGCACCTGGCGATCTTGCACCGAGAGCCGGGTGGCCACCGCACAGTAGCTCATAAAGCTGAAATGCACCGCCAGTCCCCAGCCCTGCCCCGGACCCAGGCTTTGAAAACCACTTGCCTCAACCACGCGATCCAACACCCCCAGCAGGCGCCCGGTATCGATTGGGTGTTGCTGTTGAGCCGGGTAATCCACCTGCAGGTAAGCCGGATCCACGATACGAGCGGGACCAATGAGCTGACGCAGATTGGTCACCGGGTCCAATTGGCGTATCACCGCCAACTCATCGGCAAAGCCATTGATGGCAAAGGCGTGATGAATACTGGTGACCGAGCGCAGCCAACCAATACGCACAGCCTCCTCTGCCGGATGCACTTCCGCCTGCAACGACGCCACCGCGTAAAGGTTGGAGGTAAAACCTCCGCTGGACAGCTCACCGGCGCTGGGTTGCACCACTGCGCTGTCAAACGTGCTTTGGTTGCTGGGGTAGGCTGCCCGCTGCAGCCACCCGGTGACACGATTGTCCCGATCTATGGCTGCCTTGAAATACTGGGCGCTGATGGGGTGGTAATAGTCGTTGCGAACGTCATCCTCTCGGGACCAGAACAGCTTTACCGGGCGGCCGGCCCGGGCCGACAGCCATGCCGCCTGCACACAGAAATCACCCATTGATTTCCGGCCAAACCCCCCGCCCAGCAAAGGTACATTAACCTCCACATTGTGATAAGGCAGGTTGAGATAGTGGGCAATTTCGTTGCGTACGTTCTGCGGGTTCTGTGAACTGGCCCAGATCCGGCAATGGTTCCACCCGGTATCCGCCACTGCCACCGGCGGCTCCATGGGAACGTGCGCCAGGTAGGGAGCGGTGTAGGTCGCCTCATGCACCTGTGCCGCATCCTGAAACGCCTGTTGCACATCGCCGTTCTTGCGCAGCAACTGGCCGGGGGTTGCCACTCGCTCCCGCAGCCGCTGACGCTGCGCTTCAGAGCTTCGCTGGCTGTATTTGCCAGTGGACCAACGGCACTTCAGCAGGCCCCTGGCCTTCAGCGCAGCCCAGCTGTGCTCTGCCAGCACCGCCACTCCGTGCAATGGCTGAATACCCACCGGAAAACGTAATGGGGGCAACACCACCACATCAACCACACCGGGCACGGCTCGCGCCTGTTGATCATCACAGGCCTCCAGCACCGCGCCAATCACAGGCGCATGCTCCACCACCGCAAACAGCATACCCGGCAGCACCATATCCGACGCATACTGGGCAGCTCCGGACACCATGGGTTGCAGATCCACAATGGGCGTCGATTTACCGATGTACCTGAAGTCCGCTTTGGGTTTCAGTTGCAACTGATGCCGTGCCGGCACCGGCAACTGTGCAGCCGCCTCAGCAAGTTCCCCAAACGACAGCCGGCGGCCGCTTGACGGATGCTCCACCTGATGGAATCGGGCGCGGCACTCTGCCACCGGTACCCCCCAGCGCTGGGCCGCAGCCTGTTCCAGCATCAACCTGACACTGGCTCCCATTTCACGCATGGATTGATAAAACAACCGTACACTTTGCGAGCTGTCGGTGTTCTGATCCCCGTAATCGGGGTGTCCCGGGGCCTGCACCACATCCACCCGCGCCCAGTCTGCCTCCAGCTCATCCGCCAGCACCAGGGGCAGCCCGGTTTTAATGCCCTGGCCCATCTCGCTGCGATGGGAAACCAGGGTAATGCGATTATCAGTGCCGATTCGAACAAACAACTCCAGGGGTTTAGCTGACTGACTGAGCGCCCCATAAACCATGTTCTGCACTACCGTAAGCTTCCCGGTCACATACAGGCCGCCCACTCCTGCCCCGGCCAATCCTGCTGAAAGCAAAAACACCCTTCTGCTGATTTTTGCAATATCCGCCATTCACCCCTCCTGATTTCGCTGCCAGCCAGGATTGAAATCACCCTGTAAATCCGGTGCGCGTATAAAGTGTGTAAAAAAATACCGGCTAAACTGAAGAAAATGAAGGTTTTTTGGTTCTAGCTGGTGTGGATAACTTTAACAATGACAAGTTTGACATTAGACTCGCTAATTTTGGGGCACGATAGGCTCGGCTTCCAGCGCCCGCGCGCGAGCCGGCAGACAGCAATGATTCAGAATCAGAATCATGCCCATGCCTGTGGAGCCGACACCGACTGGGGCTGTGTAAGATCATCCCGTCTCCTGATTGTGAATAGTAATAAATCGAAACGAGGGCTTTCACATACAGTATGTGTGGATTAGCGGGTGTAGTATGCGCTGGCGGTGTGGGTCCGGACCTGCCGCAACGCCTGAACAAGATGATAGCCACTTTGCATCACCGGGGGCCGGACAGTACGGGCTTCTACCACGGTGACCGGGCGGGGCTTGCCCACGCCCGGCTGAGCATCATCGATCTGGAAGGCGGCGCACAACCAGTGCATAACCGGGACGGCAGCGTACAGGTCGTTTTCAATGGCGAGATTTTCAACTACATCGAGCTGCGCCAGGAACTGGTGGCGCAAGGCCACCGCTTCTACACCCACAGCGACACTGAAGTCATTGTCCAGCTCTATGAGCGCTACGGCGACCAGTTTGTACACCATCTTAACGGCCAGTTTGCCATTGCCCTGTGGGATGAGAACAAGGGAAAACTTATCCTGTGCCGTGATCGGGTGGGCATCGCACCACTATATTACAGCGAGGCCAACGGCAAGCTGATATTTGGTTCAGAAATCAAATCCTTGCTGCCTGAGCTGGGGCACAAGCCGACCATTAACCTGAATGCCCTGGACCAACTGATGACCTTCTGGGCGCCCCTGAGCCCCAACACCCTGTTCCAGGGCATCTATGAGATTCCCCCGGGTTACATGGCCACCTATGACCTGAATGGATTCAAACTGACCCGATACTGGGATTGGCAGTTTCCCACCCACCGGGATTACCAGGGCGGTTCCGATAGCGAACTGGCCGAGCAGCTGCACGAACTGCTGATCGATGCCACCCGAATTCGGCTGCGCTCGGATGTACCGGTGGGCGCGTACCTTTCGGGGGGGCTTGATTCCTCTGTCCTGGTGGCGTTGATACATCATCACAGCAATGCCAGGCTGCGTACCTTCTCCATCGGCTTCGACAGTAAATCCCACGATGAATCTGATTACCAGCGCCTGATGATCGACCAGGTGGGGGCCGAACACAGCGCAATCACCTGCAGTGAACAGGACATCGCTGAGAACTTTTACAACACCATCTGGCACACTGAGGCCCCCATCCTGCGCACGGCCCCCGTGCCCATGCGGCTCCTGTCGGGGCTGGTGCGATCGCAGAATTACAAGGTGGTCTTAACCGGCGAGGGTTCCGATGAGGTTCTGGGCGGTTATGACATTTTTAAAGAAGCCAAGATTCGTCAGTTCTGGGCCCGCAAGCCCGATTCTTCATTCCGGCCGGCCCTCCTTAAAAAGCTCTACCCCTATCTGGATATCTCACCGGGACGAGCCCAGCAGTATTTGAAAAGTTTCTTTGGCAGTGATTTGGATCAACCCGATTTGCCCTACTTTTCCCATACTCCCAGATGGACAACCACGGCCAAGTGCAAGGATTTTTTCTCCGCATCAGTTAAAAGTGCACTGAGCGCAAACCCCATCGAGCTGCTGGAGCAGTCACTGCCCAGGGACATTACTCAATGGCATGCGTTTAACCGGGCACAATACATCGAAGCCAAAACCCTGATGGCCGGCTATCTGCTGAATTCCCAGGGTGATCGTATGTTGATGTCCAACTCTGTGGAGGGCCGTTTCCCGTTTCTCGATCATCGGGTGATTGAATTTGCCAACAAACTGCCGCCGAAATTCAAAATGAAAGCACTCAATGAAAAATATCTGCTGAAGAAATCCATGGCGAAATATCTCCCTGATGAAATAGTCGCGCGCCATAAGCAACCTTACCGGGCACCGGACATACCTGCTTTTTTTGCCGAGCAGACGCCGCCGTATGTGGAGGAGTTACTGAGTGAATCAGCCATACGCGCCAACGATTTATTCGATGCCAAGCGCGTCAGCCTGTTATTGAAAAAAATTCGACTGGGCCGTGCCATCGGCTACAAAGACAATATGGCCCTGGTGGGCATCCTGTCCACACAGATATGGCACAAGCAATTTTTGGGCTAACCAATACGATCATGAGCGGGGCGACCCCATTGATCCAAGCATCATTGACTGTAAACACTTGATTCAAAGGAACACTCATGCCAACCAGAGAAAAACTGAAAAACTACATTCTTGAGAACTACCTGTTTACCGACGACCAGAGCGCGTTGAATGATTCCGATTCTTTTATGGAACAGGGCATTATCGATTCCACCGGCATTATGGAGGTGGTTTTCTTTTTGGAAGAAGAGTTCGATATTCAGGTGCAGGACGAAGAAATGATTCCCGAGAATCTGGATTCCATAGACAACCTGGTCGCTTTCGTCGAAAAACGCCAGGCAAGCTGACCGGAAACACGACACAGTGAACAATGTACTGCAACGGATCAAACAGGTTGTCGACCAACAAAGTGACCTGCCCTGCATTGTAAGCGAAGGCAATAGCTGGTCATATGGTGAAATGTGGGAAAACGCGGCCAGGTTTGCCGCCTATGTCACGCAACAAGGGATTCGCAAAGGCGATCGCATCGCTTTGGTCTGCGACAACTCAGCGTATTACGTCGCTGCGTTTTACGGCACCCTGCTGGCGGGTGCCGTGGTGGTGCCAATGAACACCAGCTCCAAAATCCGTGATTTCAATAACTGGTTTGAGCACTGCGCTGCCCGCATGGCGGTTGTCGACTTCATTCCGCGTGAACTGCGCAAGCTACTGGATACGCCCGCACCGACCCAGTTATTTGCCATTGATACCGATCTAAAACAACCATTGACCAAACAGCAACAAGAGAGAATCTGCGGCACCTGGTCTGAGGTAGAATCCTGTCAACCGCTGGCTAACCATGCAACCATTGCGGGCTCGGATCTGGCTTGTATCATTTATACATCCGGCACCACCGGCAACCCCAAAGGCGTGATGATCAACCATCAGAATCTCAGCGCCAACATCAGCTCGATTCTGGAGGTACTGCCCATAAGGCCCGGCGATGCCTTTCTGAATGTACTGCCTTTCTACTATTCCTACGGTAACTCGGTACTGCATTCCAGCATCTGTGCCGGTGCCACTTTGTACCTGGAAAACAGCACCATGTATCCCAACCGGATACTGGAAAAACTCCAGACTCTGGAGATCGCAGGCTTCGCCGGCGTACCATCCACCTACGCGTTGTTGATGGCCCGGGGAAAGGTCAGTGAATACAACCTTTCCCGCTTGAAATTTTCTCTGCAGGCGGGTGGGGCAATGCCAACCCCGTTGATTCAAGAAGTGCGGGAGCAGTTTGGTGGAGAGCTGTATGTGATGTATGGGCAGACAGAAGCCACTGCGCGGCTCACCTGCCTGCCACCCGCTGACCTGGATCAAAAGCTGGGCTCCGTCGGGTTGCCCATACCGGGAGTGGAAATTAAGATCGTTCACGATGACGGCCGTGAGTGCATGCCCGGCGAAATCGGTGAGGTCCTGGCACGGGGGGACAACATCTCCCCCGGATACTGGCACAATCCGAACGCCACCGCCGCCACCTTTCAGGATGGCTGGCTGCGCACCGGCGATCTCGGGCACAAGGACCAGGAAGGCTATCTCTATCTGGAAGGGCGGCGCTCAGATATGATTAAATCCGGTGCCAACCGAATCAGCCCATTGGAAATCGAAGAGGTTATTTCCGAACTGCCGGAGATTGAAGAAGTGGCGGTGGCAGGGCATCCCGATGAATTGCTGGGGCAGACCGTAGCGGCGTTTGTGGTTATAAAGCCAGGCCATTCACTGGACCACAAGGCCCTGAAAAGGCACTGCCTTGAAAATCTCGCCAGCTATAAAATCCCCAAGTCCATACATGAGCTGCAGGCGCTACCAAAAACCGCCTCAGGAAAAGTCAAAAAGCATTTGCTAATCGAGGAACTATCATGAGTTTAAAAACGGACATTGCCCAGGAAATTCTGAACTTTGATATGGACGCCGAGGTTGAGAAAATCACTTCCAATATGCGCGCATTGCTCAGTAAAAAATTACACAAGCGCGGCTTGGTGGTGGCCATGTCCGGGGGCATAGACAGCTCAGTTTCATCCGCTTTGAGTGTAAAGGCCGTGGGCCCGAAAAAAGTGTTTGGGCTGTTACTGCCGGAACAGGATTCATCATCGGACAGCGAGACCAAAGGGCACATTCTGGCCAAACACCATGGTATTGAATACCTGGTCCATGACATCGCCCCCACTCTGCAAGCCATCGGCTGCTATCAGTGGCGTGACGAAGCCATCAAGGCAACCTTCCCTGAATACGGCGAGGGCTGGAAAAACAAAATTGTCATTGCCGGCGGCTCAGAGGGTCAGTTCAATCACTTTCAGTTAGTGGTGCAATCCCCTGCTGGAGAGATTACCGAGAAACGCCTGGGGCTGAAGGAATACCTCCAGATCGTAGCGGCAACCAATTACAAGCAACGGATACGTAAAACAGTGGAGTTCTTCCACGCCGACCGACTCAACTATGCAGTGGTTGGAACACCAAACCGGGTTGAATACGATCAGGGTTTCTTCGTCAAGAACGGCGATGGCTCTGCCGATATAAAACCAATCGCGCATTTGTATAAAACCCAGGTTTATGCGCTGGCCAAGCACCTTGGCCTGCCGGAGGCCATTTGTAACACCACACCCACCACCGACACCTACAGCATGCCCCAGGGACAGGACGAGTTCTATTACGCCCTCCCCTACCAGGAAATGGACATTGCCCTGTGGTGCTACAACAAGAACATGCCGGCAAACGAGTTGGCCAAGGTTCTGGAAATCGCGGAAGAACAGGCGGCTTTCATCTACAAAGACATCGAAGCCAAGCGTAAGACCACCGCGCCCCTGCATTGGCCGGCCATCCTGATTGAGCCGGTTGATCTTGGACTGTAATCTGGAACCATCATGACGGAAGCAACCATGGCCCGGGAAACCAGCGCAGTTGAGATAAAAGCGATAACGGAGAATGATGCCATCGCGCTTCATCAGTTCTATGTCGCGGAGTTTGCGCATATTCCCAAGCTTACCAACCAAGCATTATGGGAATGGGAATTCCTGCGCCATCCTGAGTCACAGGGCAAACCGCTGTTTTTTGCATTGCAGCAAGACCAGCGGATTTGTGGGGCCATCGGTGGCCTGCCCGCAACGCTCTCGGTGCAAGGGGAACATCACCCAGCCTGTCATCCGGTGGATTTCTTTGTCACCGAGCAGTGCAAGGGATTGCCGGCGCTGAGATTGTTTCGCAAGATGCTCGCCGAACGCCCGGTACACTACGCTTCCTATGTTTCCGATGATGCGGAAAAGCTGTTTACCGCCGCTGGTTTCCTGCAGCTCAACAGCCATATCCAAAACTATTATTACGGCCTGAAGCCCGACACCAGCCCCGCGCCCGTGAAAGCACGGCTGCGGCGCCTGGCCATTGCCTGCATCCGAAGCCTGTTGCTGAACTGGACCCATCTGAAAGGCTTGCTCACCAACAGGGGTGGCTACACCTACCCGAGTTCGGATCAGTTAAATCCCGATTGGGTTCCTGACTTGCCGTCCCAGGATACTGCCAGCCGAATCAAAATCCTGAAATCGACTGAGTACCTGAGGTGGCGATACCAGGATTCTCCCAATCTGTCCTGTCGGTACTTCGCGGCCCTGCGGGATCACCAACCCCATTGCCTGCTGGTAATCCACGCTGATAATGTGAACAAAACCGCTGCCATTATGGATGTTATCATGGCGGGTGAATGCCAGCCCCAACTGATACAATTGTTGATCAGAGCGATTCGCCACTACAGGAAACTTGGCTATACCGCCATGACCACCACTGCACTCAATCAACCACTGGCACAGGCACTGCGTGTGCTTGGCTTCAGCTCCTCCCCCAGCACTCACCGTTTCATGTTTTATGCGCGAAACAAACCGCTGAAAGAAGCCATGAATAACCCACAGTTATGGGAATTCAATCTAGGAGATACCGATGTCATTTGAAACATCAAAGAAGCGGGCATTCAAAGGCTTCCTGACCCGGAAGGAAGCCAACGTGTTGACCTATCACAGCGTTCTCCCCAAACAGGCCAACCTGTTCCAGACTCCCTATCATATAGATGAAGATTTGTTTCACGAACAAATGGAGTACCTGGCCCATTCCAAGTTTAATTGCTTAACCCTGTCACAGCTACGGGAAGCGCTGGACCGCCACAGCCTGCCAAAGCACGCTGTGGTCATTACATTCGATGATGGCTTTTATAATAACTTTTCAACCGCACTGCCCATCCTGGAAAAATTCAATATTCCCGCCACCGTCTTTATATCCACCGGGCTGGTGGGCCAGCAGACCCTGGGATGGCCTGAAATGCTGATTTCAATCTTACAGTGCAGTGCCTGCGAAGAACTCACATTCAAAGGTAAGTGCTTTCCCATTGCCAGCGCCGATGATAAGCAGGATACCTTCATTGAGCTTACCAAAGAGTTTGCCAGTCTTACCGCAGACGAGATCCAGCAGGCGTGCCAGGACTTTCAAACGCAAACCCGTTTCGATGCAGAGCAATTCTTTACCTCCTCCACCTATGAGGCCATGCGCTTTTTGACCTGGGATGAGATCGATGCGATGAAGCAGTCACCGGTGATCGAGTTTGGCTCCCATGGAGTGACCCATCGCAGCCTGATCCACCTCCCGGACGCTGAATCCAGGCAGGAGATCAACGCATCAAAACACACCATCCAGCAACGGATCGGCCATTGCCAGGCGTTCGCCTACCCATTTGGTCGGCGCGGAGTAGACTTTAATGAACAACATGACCACATGGCCAAAGAGGCAGGTTACCAGCTGATTTTTACCTGTGGCCAGTATCGAACCATTAAACAGACATCCAATCCATTGGACCTGCCAAGAACCAATATTCTGAGCGATTGCGACATTGATGTCTTCGACCTCACCCTGAATGGTGGCATCAGCTTCAACAATCTGGGCTCAACCAAGGAAGCGTTGAGCGGTGTTATGAAAGGACTGTTCAGCGGCAGTACTCATTAGGTGGCAGAGTCAGCGAGATGCTATGCATAATATAAAGATATCTGTCGTTATACCGGTCTACAACGTTGCGCCCTTTCTGAAGGAGTGCCTGGACTCTATTGTTAACCAGTCACTGAAAGAAATAGAAATAATATGCGTCGATGACGGCTCAACTGACTCCAGCCTCAATATTCTTGAGCACTTTGCTGCAATCCACCCCAGTATTTCAATCATCAGTCAGGAAAACGCCGGGCAATCAGCAGCCCGCAACCGGGGCTTCAAACAAGCCACAGGCCAGTACATCTATTTTATGGATGCGGATGACAAGCTGGATTTAAAAGCACTGGAGCAGCTCTACAGAAAAGCATCAGAGAATGATCTGGATGTCCTGTACTTCGATGGACGCACGTTTTATGAAGCGAATATGAGCGCCAACGACCTGAGCGAAGAATATTACTTCACCCGTAACCGATCCTACGAAGAGATAACCAATGGCCCGGACCTGTTTCTGCACTTGAAGAACGATGGTAATTATATTGTTTCGCCTTGCCTGCAGATCACCAGCCGCGAGCATATGATCAGGCACAATATACATTTCTACGAAGGTATCATTCACGAGGATAATCTTTTCGCAATCCAATGCCTGCTGAGCGCAGCCCGTGCATCGCATCTGAAGTCAACCCTGTTCAACCGCCGGGTCAGAGCCAATTCCACCATGACTCAAAGCCACACTTTCAATCACTTTTACGGCTATTTTGTTTGCTTTATTCAGATGCAGGCTTTTTGTCAGCGCTTAGCTCTGCCTGCAACGGTTCAACAAGCGGTTAACCTGGAGCTTTCCGGCATCCACCATACATTGTCAAAAATATACTATAACCTGCCCGCACCCGAGCGTGAGAAGGTTGATGGCATGCAGCCAACCGATCATTACCTTTACAGCAATTTACTGAATTCCGAAGCCGCTTACCGTTACACCAAGTCAGCAATACTGTTACGCAACATATATCAGTCAAAATCCTATAAACTGGCACGTCTGATCACGTATTTACCCAGGTTGATACGCAATCTTATTAACTCCTGACCGACCACTTTAATGGGCCAGTTTAAACACCGGCAAACGATACCATGCAGAAATCAGAAACTTACTTTCTTGGTGCAATCCTGTTTTGTGGCCTGGCTATGGCCTGTTCCGGCCTGGTCCTGTCCTACTCCTACTGGTGGGACGAACTCTATTCCGTAGTTGGTGCACGCCTGTCAATGGCTTCCATGATGTCCGATTTCATCATGGAGGATGTGCACCCGCCTTTTTATCAGTTTGCACTTAAGCTTTGGATCACGGCCTTCGGTGATGGCGAGCGCACCACCCGCGCGCTGAGCACCCTGTTTTCCCTGATGACCGTGCTTGCTTTCTGGGTATTGGGGCGTCGGCATTTCCATAAAGCCACTACCCTGACGGCGCTCACTGTTATGGTCAGTTGCTCTCTTTTTTCCTACTTTGCTCAGGAAACCCGATCCTATTCATTGCTACTGCTGCTGACTACCTGCTCTACGTTCCTGTATCTGGATTCTTGCCGTGAACCAACCCACCGCATAAAACCGGTGCTACTGGCGGTTTCTCTGTTGCTGCTTTCACTGACGCACTACTTCGGTTTGATTTATAGCGGCACCATTATTCTGCTTTTATTGGTGGATGCACGCAGGGACCTGCGCGCTGGCATTGGCTTTATCCTGCTGGGCGGCATGTGCCTGGTGTGGCCTGCAATCCACTACCTGTATGGAGACATCGGCAGCCGAACCGGTCAGAATTTCTGGATTGAAACCAACGGCATAGCCACCACTGTCGCCACCGTATCCGATGGCCTGACCCCACAGCTGAATGTTGTTTCCGAGGCACTGGTTGGTGCTGGGTTGAAGGATGTGTTGACCGCCGTGGTGTTTACGGCACTGCTATTGCTGGTGATTCTTTTTTCAACAAAGCAGCGGCAAACCGAAGCCCGCCAATCCGTGTACGGGCGCAAGCTGAGCCTTGTGCTGGTGACCTACATAGCCCTCATCGCATTCATAGACCTTCATTCACCCATATCGACCCATCGAAATTTTATCGTTTTGCTGCCGGCCTTTTCCATTCTCATCACCCTGGCTGCGCAAGCGCTCAACCAAGCGCTTTTCAACCTGGCTACACCGGCTTTGATTCTGTTTATGATTTCCAACCTCGCCGTGTCCGCCTTGTTGCTGCGTAATAAAACGACGCCCATCGAAAACCACCGAGCGGCAGCCCAATACATAGAGGCAAACCTAAGCCCGGGTGATGTGTTTTACTATCTGGACAGAAGTGACAAGCTGCAGAAAGTGCACAAGCTGATGGCGCTGTACTATTTCGAAGAAAAGCCCGAGCCGAACCCCATCAAGCAACAGCACATTGCCGCCCTCTCGCACAATGCATTTGTTCTGCTCCAGCATCACAGTTATGACGTGGAAGCCCTGGCAGCGGAGCTCATAAAAAACGGGCAGCAGGTAACGGTGTTTAACCCACACCAGAAAAGCGCCACCAGCGTCAGTGTCATTGAGATCCGCTAGCGAGCCTGGAAACGCCTGAAGAGAGGGAATAGGGAATTAAGGGGGGGGTAAGGACTGGTTGGGCAGCGTGCCCTGCCCAACCAGGCGAAAAGTACTGCGGATTATTCCAATACTTGGGCGTTAGTGTCGGCCGGCGGCTTTGGGGGCGATTGAGTACCCAGCGAGTACACCGCCACACCGGGATAACCACCACCCCATTCAAAAGGCTCAACCGCTTCCAGATTCAGATACAGCAATCCTCTGTTGATATCCACGGCCCCGCCCAGAATCGGCGAGAACCCACCGTTGGCAAACGCGCTTTCGAATTTACCAAAAGCATAGGGCTTAATATCATAAGAGTTCATGGATCCGTTCTTGACGGCCAACAGATCATTGAGGTCAAACAGCCAATAATAATTTGAGTAGTCTGATGCACTATATGCACAGTAACCGCCACAGACATTACCGTTGTCCTGGGTGATCTTGTAGCCCACACCGCTGTCGTAGCCACCGGAAAAACCAACCGCCATGTAGGTTCTGGTGCCCGGCACCACAAAGCCATACTTCGCGGAAGTGATGTGGTTCCACATTTTGTTATTACGATCTGAATTGTTCAGATAGCTTTCAGCAGACCCGGCATCCATCCCCATTGGGTTTTGCAGGCTGAAATCCATCAATGTGGTGGCAGGAATGGTAGTGGGTGAAGCGTTCGCCAGATTTGGGTTGGTTGGCGTAAAGGCAAAGGCCGACGGGCCAACACTCCAACGGCTGATGATCGGGCCACCACTGGAATAACCTGAGATATGGGTTCCGCCCAGTGCCTGTTGCCACTCAGCCGGTATGGGCGAAATCCACCCGGCGGCATGAGCCCGGGCGGCAAAGCGATGGTAACCGGCAACGGCAGAACCGGACAAATTGTTTGCGTTCTGAATTGCCATGGTGGTCGTGTCAGCGCCGGCGTTGGCGTCATAATAGACGTAGGCATTGACAAGCAACATTCCGTTCACATATTCCATACCCCCAATGCGGTCCAGATTATCCACGTTACCGCTGGCGGGCCGGGACAACACCCGACTGAAATTCTGAATGGCTGAAGCTCGCCTCAAGGCGCTGACCGACGTCGTGTTTACGATTTCAGGAATGCTGATTTCGGCAATGGCCTGCTGATAGGCATGGCCCACCATATACATGGAGGTGCCATTGGCACCCAGGGTGATGGGGCCCTCAGCGTAACTGGCTTCGGATTCACCCAATGTTTCCTGGGGCACTTTGAATCCACCCGCAAATTTGAGGTTGCCAATCTGGAACAGGGGCAAATTCTGTAGCGTGGCCAGATCAGCGGAGTACGACACGCCCGGAGAGCCTAACACTGCCACCATCGAAATTACCTTCAACGCCTGTTTGACAGGTAATCCTCGACCCATTGTCGAATTACATAAAATTTGATGCAGAAACACGTCTCATCCTCCACTGGGAACACAGGCACATCCTGCCATGTCATGATTGAGCTTGCCGTAAGTATATTACGTCTACCCTGACATCGTGCCCCTAAAAGTTCATATGGCGAGGGAAATCACAGTTTTCTTAGAACCAGTCGTCATGTTGGCACTGCATTCATTTATATGGGCCCCTCGCACTGGGACCCTAATTTTAGTCCTACCTGTGTAACACATCAAACTGTGAGGTCAGCGCCTTCATTTGAGCCACAGAATCCTACCACCGCCGCAGCCTATCTGGTAATTTAGTCACAATTAGACTTCTTAAAGCTGAAAATCCGCTTTGACTGGATTAGTCTTAGCAATCGAGTCTTATCCATCCTTCAGCGGCCCCGACGGTGTCACCCATGCAAATACACGCTCATACCCCCTTATACTCCACGAGAACATCGTTATTCTTAATTGCTCTGATGCTGGTCTCGGTCAGGGTTTCTGCCGCCTCCCCCTGCCTGCCCCAGGCGGAGCTGCCTGCCATCAGCGGGCCAACGCTGTCCCTGTCCGGCAATGCTGAATTGCAAACCGCCATCCAGAACGCTGCAGCGGGAACCACTCTGTTACTGGCCCCCGGCACTTATAACCTGTCATCCACTCTGTACATTCGCACCAACAACCTCACCATACGGGGCAACGGTGGTTCCTGCGAAGCGGTGGTACTGAACGGCGCAGGCATGGACAACGCCGATTTTGGCAATGCCCCCCACGGAATCTGGACCGACGCAGCGGATTTACAACTGATGAACCTGACCATTCAGAACTTTTATCTGCATGGCGTTGTCCTGAATTCAGGAGCCCAGTCGCCCACCTTTAACAGCGTTCAAATTTTGAACACTGGCCAGCAGCTCGTTAAGGGCAATCCTACGCAGTACGGGGTTGGCGTCGACAATGGTGTGGTGCTGAACTCACGCTTTGCCTATACCAACGGCACCCCTCAAACCGATCACGGTGCCGGCATCGGTTACACCAACGGCATTGATATTCACGCCGGGGACAACTGGCTGATTAGTGGTAACCGGTTCGAGAATTTTCATACCCCCGACAGTTCCAGCTGGTGGTGGAATCCGGCGGTGTTGATGTGGAACGGCGGGCAAAACTCAGTGGTTGAGAATAACGTTTTTATCAATGTTGACCGGGCCATCGCCTTCGGCTTGATGGAACGCAATGGTGATGTTGATCACAGCGGAGGCATCATTCGCAACAATATGGTGTATTACGCCCCAGGCCAGTTCTCATCCAATCGCATCGCCGACTCTGATGGCGCCATCCTGGTATGGAATTCGCCGAATACCGTGGTGGCTCACAATACCGTGCTCAGCAACGGCAACCTGAACAAATCCATCGAATTTCGTTTCAGTACCACAACGGGCGCACAGGCGATCAACAACCTGGTTGATGCCCCCATCGGCAGTCGAAACTCAGCAAGCTTTTCTCAATCAGGCAATCTGACCAGCGCCGATGCAGACATGTTTGTGGATGCAGCCACCGCTAACCTGCGCCTGAACAGCTCAGCTATTGCTGCCGTGGATAAAGTCAGCGTATCGGAGTATGCCACCACTGATATCGACGGCTTTGTCAGGAGCGGCGCAGGCAAGGTGGACATCGGGGCACATGAACTGAACGCATTGAGCCCACCCAATCCTCCCACCGATATTTCCGGATCACAACTCTAGCGGTATACCGGTCGCAAGGGATCAGCCCTGGCTTCCCTTGCCTTGGCTTCCCTTGCGACTCACCACTTTCAACAGGTGCGAGCACAGCTCGACAACAATTGCCCAGGCCTTGTTACTGGTTAACTTCAATCCCAATGTCCAGGTCGGCACCGCCACCGCGGCAATCAGCAGAATCACCAGCCACGAATTGGTCTCTTCAAAGTTGACCTCCAACGACAGCAGCTTGATTGCCCCCCAACAGGATACAGCCACAATCAGATTCGGCGCGAATGCCCGAAACACCTGCAGCGGCGACAGCGATATGGCGTAATACAGAATGCAGGAGATGACAATAAGGTCAAATGCGCCTGACAACACGATCGCCCAGGCCACGTGGGTCATGCTGATGGTGGCGGCAACAATAATCAACCCCAACTTGACGGCAAATGACAGGGTGTCGTACCACATGATGGTGCGCTCTTTGCCAATGGTGAGCAACGCCTGAGAGGAGAAGCAGTGAACGGATTGCAACATTGCCCAGATGGCGAGAATCGAGGCAATTTCAGTGGATTCGGTCCATTGATTGCCAAACAGCGCGGTTATCATGGGATAAGCGGAAAGGTTGACCACCGCAAAGATGGGCATGGCGAAGGCCCCCACCAGCACAATGGCATTAAGATACGCATCCTTTACCGATTCCCCATCCCGATGCACCTGTGATAAATGGGGAAGCGCCACATTGCCCACGGAGTTGATGATCAGGTTACGTAGAAACAGAATCAGCCCTATACCGCGGGAAAACAGCCCGACTTTGTCCATGGTTGCCAACCGTCCCAACACCAAATCGGTTACATTCTGGGAGGTGGTATTCAAGGTTTTGCTGATACTGATCAGCATACCGATGCGGAAAATTTCCCCCATGTTGCGGAACGAAGGCATCCACTCCATGGATTTGGGGCGGTAATAGGTAATGATCAAAAACTCCGCGACCACCCCAATGACCGTGCCACAGGCAAGTCCGTAATAGCTGAAGCCCATGGCCACCAGGCTGATATTGGAAACACTGCCAATCAATCCACCGGCAAAGTCCACCCGGAATATATGGCTGAAATTCATCTCCCGTGCCATCAGGGCAAAGGGAACAGCCGTAAACGGTGCCAGGAAAAAAGGGATCGTGATAATACACAGCACTAAAGTGAGATCCTGCTCGCCATAGAACTCTGCAATCCAGGGAGATGCCGCCAGCAGCACCGCGCCCAGCCCCCAGGACATGACCAGAACAACACCCACCACCGACTTAACCTGCTCTGCCGTTATCTCTTTCTCCCGAATCAGGTATTCACTGACACCGAGCGAACGGATGGAAGATGCCAGAAAGGCTATGGATGTGGCGACAGCGAACAATCCTATTTCTTTTGGTGTAAGCAAACGCGCCAAAACCGCGACCGTTACAAAGCTTACAGCCTGCAACGAATAGGAATTAACAAGAGAAAAGAAAATTGCTTGGCGGACTTGGCTCATTCAGATACGTTCAACCTTACAGCTTAATCATGCAATGAAGGGTTGGGCCTTTTGGGCCTGGAAAATGCCATCAAGTATTTCAGTATGGACTTGATCATGGCCTTGTAACGGGCTATCTGCAGTGGTTCGTGGCGCAACGCCATCAACGCACAATAGACGGAAAAGGACTGGTCTCCTTCCTCCTCTGCAATATCGGAGCAAATGCCATAGGAATTGGCTTTGGTCTGGTTCAGCAACCCCGCCAGGTGGGCCGCTGGCCCTCCGGCACCAAACACGCGGTCAATCACCACCATGTGACTGGGCAACGTCCGGCGCGTACTGCGTGACATGGATGCTGGGTGGATGCGGTACTGCACCAGGGCCTTTTTGCAATATCCCGCCTTATGCTGCGCCGCTATGCGCATCCACAGCTCCCAGTCTTCAATGGAATCCAGGGATTCGTCGAAACCACCAAACCCCAGGAACATCTCGCGATCAATGATGACGCTGGAGGTGCCGATAAAATTGCACTGGATGAGTTCCTGTAGAATGTTGCCCTCGGACTTGGGTGAGAAGTCGCTGTCTTTTTTGCCGTTGTTAACACCACCATAGAACTCGGTATCGCTGTACGACCACAGATACTGCGCGCAATCTTCCAGTTGTTGCCGGGTTTTATCGGCGGCCCAGATATCATCTGAATCCAGAAATGCGATCCACTTACCCGTCGCCACCCGGGCACCCAGGTTCCTGGCGGCGGCCGCCCCTTTGTTGGGTTGCTTTACCAGCTTCAGTTGATCGCCATAGGATTCCAGTATCTGCAGCGACTGGTCGGTGGAGCCGTCATCCACGGCAACCACTTCAATGTTCCGGTACGTCTGCCGAAAAACGCTGTCCAGTGTCTGCTGCAGATATCGCTCGGCGTTATAGACGGGAATCACCACACTTACCAGATCACAGTTTGTATCCTGCATTGTATAAACCATCTAAATCAGATTTGTGGATAGTCGCTTGAGACACTTGTTGTGGCAGGCCGGTGCCGGATTCTCAGCAGGCTCCATTCTACTGTTGTTATCCCGCACCTAATCACCTGAATTTGGTAAAAATCCGTGTAGGTTGGTGTCCAATAGTATCCATACCAAAATCAAAACGGAGTACAGTTTACTCTTACCTGCCCGAGTGGACCACCGCGCCCCGCCCCTTCTCAAATAAGGTTAATGGAGATCACCCACAATACAGTCCAGCATTTTGTCGGCAATATTACCCCATAAATATCCGTCAGCGGCGATCTGTTTACTGCTTTCGCCAAAGGCGCGAACAAGGTCCGGATTCTGCAGTAGCGTGATCAGGGATTCCGCCAACTTATTGACATCACCAATCTCCATGACAAATCCATTGACCCCCTCTTTTACCACCTCCGGCGGGCCGCCCTGATTGGAGGTTACGATAGGCAGACCTGCTGTCATTGCTTCAATGATGACATGACCTGCCCGCTCAAAACGATGGGGCAGTACAAATACGGACGCCGTCCTGTACAGATTTTTCAGCGCCTCCACGTCCGAGATCAACCCGGTTAACTCCAGGTTGGGGTGCCCTTCCAATTCATAATGATCCGCATTCTCACCCACAACGATAAATCGGGCATCCGGCACCTGATCCACCACCATGGGTATGGCTTCCCGCAGATAATCCATACCCTTGCGCAGGAATTCATTCCCCACGAACAGCACAATCTTGTCTGCACGCTGGGCACTCAAATCTTCCTCCAGCAAATTGATCCCGATCGGCCCCCAACCGACGGCAACCGCCTTGTCGTCTTCAATATCGTGACTGTCCAGGGTTTGCTCCCGCGTCCATTGAGACATGCAAAACACCCGTTTCGCATCGCGATAACTGACACCCTGCGCCTGATTAAACGCCAGGCGGGGTTTGGTCAAACCCGGGGCATCCACGGGATCGAAGGGATCCAGGCGCTTGTTGCAACTCTGATCAATGTAATAATAGAAAGGCTTGTCTGAAAAGGGGGAGCCTTTTAGGGGATGGGTCCAGCTACCCCACATCAGCAACGCATCAAAGGGTAGCGCCAGCGACTTAAGCCGGGACACGATATTGGCGCGACGCCCGGCCTGGATAATCGGATGCCATTGATATCGCGTCCACCAGACAGCCCGGTCGGGATGATAGGACAACAACGCGGCCAGGTACTTGTAGTGAGGTGCAACCGGATCATAGTCAATGGTGATCAGATTCCCAACGCGCTCGCGCAGGGCCTGCTCCAGATTGCGGGAGCGTTTGTCATTGGACGCCAGCACCAAAGTAATCTCTTTTGCTTCCCGCATATACCCTCAAACTTATGTCAGAACGGATTCAATGGCCTTGCAGGCCCGTGAGCCCTGCGCACCCCAATCGTATTTTTGCTCTACCAGGCGCCTGCCGTTTTCCGCCATTGCCTGTGCCTGCTGCGGCGCACTCAGCATCCGGTCAATAGCCGCCGGAAATTCATCGCGGGAGGCAATCAACAAATGACGCTCATGCTCACAATCAATTCCTTCACAACCGGTGGCCGTGCTGACCACGGGCAATCCGGCCGCGAAGGCCTCCAATATTTTCAAACGGGTGCCGCCACCGGAATCCAGGGCGACCGTTAGCAGGGAAGCTTGCTCCAGGTATACCCCGATATCGGGCACATCCGCGTGTACTTCCACACCGGGTATTTGCGCAAGTTCCATCACCGACCGATCAGGGCTGCGCCCCACCACACGCAACAACGCATCCGGGTATTTCTCCCGCACCTTACCAATCACGTGGTGAGCAAGAAACTTGGCCGCCTGAGCATTGGGTTGCCAGGATAGGGCACCTATATACAGCAATACCGGCGGTTGCACAGTGCGCCCCACTGGCAAGGTGAAATAGTGAGAGCAGTCCACCCCATTGGCCACAAGATGCACATTGTCATTGCCCAGACGGGAAAAGTCCTCTTGCTCTTCCTGGGATACGGCCGTCAATGCAGTCGCATCCGCCGCTATTTTGCGCTCAATACCGGCCAGCAACCGGGCTTCTCGCAACAAGTACCATTGACGCGGCCCACTGTGCTCTCGGGCCACCCTTTCCGCAAGCAATGAATAGACGTTGTGTACATCCACAATAATAGGGTGAGCGGGAAACAGATCGCGGAATACGTAAGGGTCCAAATGGTCGATATACACTGCATCAAAGTGTTCCGACCGCAGCAGCTGTGCCAACCGCCCACGGACTTCCTTACGATTATGCCGATGGAACATGACGTAGGGTTCGGATCGAACGGCGGCCAGCAGAGCGCGTTTTGCCTCCCCCAGGGGTGAACGGGGCGACACCTCCACCCCCTCCATTTTAATGCCAAAACCGGAAAGCGCCTGTACCCCCTCCTCGTCGCCGCCGCCGATCGGCACCACCAGGGTCAGATCAAATTGCCCTGCGATGGCTTTCAGCAGAAAGCAGGTGCGAAGGTGTCCACCAGTATTGAGCGGCCAAGGCAGTTCACTGGTAATCGCTAGAATCTTGGGCTTCTTCATAAGGGTCAGGGATGAGAACAACTTGAAAGAAAATGGCCTTATTGGCGCCATAATATAGCAACTCTGTCAACAAGTTGCGAGCATAAAGCCTCCCAATGATTGGGTGCTGAAGCTGGGTGCAGCCCCTTGGCCGGGCGCTGCACTCAGCGAAAATCAATGGCGCTCAGATACGGGGGCGACGCCGTAACACAACCGCCAAGCCGGCCATGAAGATAAACAGCAGGGTTGCAGGCTCACTGACCGCCACCGCATCCCGCACCAACCAGCTGCCGAACGGGCCGCCGTTGAGATCAGGCGAATCGGAGGACAAGCCCACATAGGCTTTTCCATTACCCCAGCTACCCAGGAAATTCACTTCCAGAGAGGCCAAACCCACCTGGCCGGAAACCCCGGTGTCATAGTATCCCGACGCCGCGAAAAAAATGGGCGTATTGAAGGTATCCCCCACCAGACCGATCAGATCAGCAATTGCCTGGCTTGCTCCGGGGCTACCCAATGCAATACCGGCTGAGTCAAAGAACAGGGTCTCCAGTTCCGATGCGGTAGCAAAACGGAACCCTTCATAGAGTCCGCCACTGACAAATTCCGCCTGCACCTCGTTATAGCTGAAGCAGCAGCTTCCGTTGCCCATACCCAGCACCGGATCCAACCATTCCAATCCGGTATCGGTGTCATAAGTAATGGTATCTGAGCCGAATTCACTGGAATCCATCGACACCAGCAAAGCCTGTGCATTACCGGCGATCAACACAGAAAACAGAAACGAAACCCCCAGACAGGACCAACGCCTGCTGTGGGCAAAAAGTGCTTTCAACACAGACAACCCCTTGACCGGATACCCCAGCCTTCTAATAATTTTATAAGCGGATAATTTGCTTCCATGCTACAACACGGGCTTGGATTCTTACGTGAAATAATGCTTTATAGTATACGCATACGCCCATCACGTTAACGTCAAACTGCAAAAAAGTTAAATATATTCAGTGTTACTTTTTCACATCGAGTTCACATCGACTGAAGACCATTCAGTATTGAGCAGGATATATGCAATTATCCGGTGCGGGCCTTTGACGGCATGCTGTGAGCCGTCAAAGGCCATCATATAAGGCCTCATACTGGGCGGACATGGCCCGCACAGTAAACCGGGTCTCATAGGTGGAGCGGGCTTCCCGGCCCATTTGCTTCCGCAACTCGGGTGCCCGGGCCAAGGTCAGCATTGCCTCACACAATGCATCCTCATCATTATTGGGGGTCAGCAACCCGGATACGCCATCGGTGATGATTTCCGGAGTCCCCCCCACTGCGGTCGCCAGCGACGGCTTGGCAAAGCACATGGCCTCCAGCAGCGTCATTGAGGTGCCTTCACTCAACGAGGGCAAGAGAAAGACATCCATCAGCGCCAGATACTTCTGCGGCTTTGGTTGAAACCCGGTGAACAAAACGAACTCTGTGAGTTCCAGTTCGGCCACCAGTTTTTCCAGCATGGGGCGATCCGGGCCGTCGCCCACCAGTAACAGTCGAAGATGACGATTGCCTTGCAGGCAGCGGGCAAAGGCCCTGATCATCATGGCTTGATTCTTGATGGGATCAAGACGGGAAATCGTACCAAATACCACCTGCCCCGGTTTTAACCCCAGCTCCTCGGCAAGTTCGGCATCTGCAGGGCAGGCGCTGTCTGCAATGCCGTTATAGATCACCTCAATACGCCCAGCGTCAAAGTTCTCGTAGTTCACCAGGGCCTGCCTGGTGGCGGCGGAAATGCTGGTAATGGCCGCCGTTCTTAACTGCAACAACGGATTTACCAGCTTTCGCTTCAGGCTGCTCACATCAGGATAGAAGCGGCCGTGCTCGGTAAAAATCACCGGTTTGCCGGTGCACACCGAGCCAAACCAGCCGTAGGTAAAAGGCGTATATTGGTGGGCATGAACAATATCAACGCCTTCACTGACGATAAGCCGGCGGATGTGGCGGATCAGGTCCAGATCAAAGCCGGGCTTGCGGTGAAGGCAATAGTGCCTGATGCCGGCCTGCTCCAGCTCTTTACCCCACGGCCCGATGGTGCCATCAATACAGAGCACCGATGATCGATAGCGCGTCGGATCCAGCCCCAGCACCAGGTTTTTGATCACCTGTTCCGTACCGCCGATGTTCATATCGTAGGTTATGTGCAAGATATGCTGTTGTGCCATGTATTAATTCCCGGTTGCGTACCGATTAAACCACAACTGGAACATCACCATATTCCACAGTTCATCAGCATAGTCCTGTTTATGGGACTGATGCTCATCCCACAGCAGCCTGACCTGATCCATTTTGAAATAGTCACACAGGCCTGTTTCAGACTGAAACAGTAACTGCTCCGCCAGGGGCTTGATTTCATGCCGCAACCACTCGCCCAGAGGCACGGAAAATCCCATTTTTTTGCGCTTCAGTTTGTCCGGGTCAATCAGCCGGGAAAACGCTTTCTTGAGAATATACTTCTTATCGCCCTGCTTCAGTTTCAGCTCCCCCGGAATGGTGGCCGCGTATTCCACCAACTCATAATCCAGCAGCGGTGCCCGCACCTCAAGTGAATTGGCCATACTCATGCGATCCACTTTAACCAGTATATCGCCGGGCAGATAGGTTTTAAAATCCGTATACAGAACCCGGGACAGGTGATCATCCGCCGGGGCCTGATTGAATACACTCACCGTCACATCCGAGGCATGGTAGCCGTTCAGTTGGTGGAGAAAATCATCCCTTACCAATCTATCCCAGAGCTGCGGTCGAAACGTGGAGTTGGAGAGGAAAAAGGCATAGCCGGGCTCATGGGCAAGCGAAGACAGCAGTGTATGGGCCTTTCTCAACAGGGTGCCTCCCCGCCCCGCCAGCATACCCGCCAAAAGCGGTAGGATGTGCTTGCGAACCATACGCGGCACCTTGCTGCGCAACCGATGCTCCACCGCATCCACCGCGTACTTGCTGTAACCGGCAAAGTTCTCATCGCCTCCGTCACCGGCAATGGCCACTGTCACCTGTTTGCGCGCCAGCTGCGATACAAAGTAGGTGGGCACCAGAGAGGGATCGGCAAACGGCTCATCAAAATAGGCGGCTATTTTTTCCAGGTTGTCCACCACATTTTCCTTGACGGTAAACTCGTGGTGATCGGCCTGAACCTGGTGCGCAATCTCCCGGGCGAAGTCAACTTCATCATACTCTTTGGAATCAAAGCCGATGGAGCAGGTGGTGACCGGTTTGTCACTGCACTCCGCCATCAGTGCAACAACGCCACTGGAATCCACTCCACCACTCAGAAACGCTCCCAGGGGCACATCACTGATCATCCTCTGCTTTACGGCGGCACGCACCCGGCTGAGCAGTTCATCCGCAACGGTATCTTCCGCTTGTGTTACCTGCTGCCGGAAATTGAGATCCCAATACTGTCGTTTCTCAACTCCCTCCCGGGTCACTGTCAGGGTATAGCCCGGCTCCAGCTTATAAATACCCTGAAATATGGTTTTGGGATCGGGGATATATTGGTAGGCAAAAAAATCCGCAACCGCGTCCGCCCGGATCTTGCGCGGAATATCCGGCGCTTCCAACAGACACTTCAACTCCGAACCAAACACCACACCATTGTCGCAGGGGTAATAGTACAGTGGTTTTTTACCCAGCCGGTCGCGGGCCATAAACAATTTCTGTGCCCGCTGATCCCAGATAGCAAAGGCAAACATACCATTGATCTTTTTAACCAGATTTTCGCCATCACGCTGGTAGAGTGCCAGTAACACTTCGGTGTCCGTCTGCGAGGTGAACTGGTAGCCTTGCGCCATCAATTCGGCGCGCAATGTCTGAAAATTATAGATTTCCCCATTGAAGACAATAACCAGCTCACCGCCCTTCCCATACATGGGTTGATTGCCGGCAGCGGACAAATCAATGATACTTAGCCGTCGATGACACAAGCCCACGCCGGCATCCAGGTACTCCCCACCGGCATCGGGCCCGCGGTACAGCATAACCTGCCCCATTCGCTTCAACAGCCCTTCGTCACCATAGGACGAAGAGAAACGTGTAAAGCCTGCTATACCACACATATCGAATTACCTATACCTTCAAAGACTGATGTAACGCCTGACAATGGGTCCAAAAAAATTCACCAGCGGCATCGGCAATGCCTGCCAAATCTCAGCCACCTTATCGCGCATACCACCGCCCACACCGCTTTCAACCGTGGTCAGTTGCTGATCCCGCATCACCTGCCATTGCAGTGGTACGGGGCACGCGCCCCACTGTTTTTTGAATCGGTATGTGCCTTCATCAACGGTGGAACGCCCAAAGTCAAATTGCTTGAATCCACCCTCGGCGGCAATGGACAGCAAACCCCAATACAGCAACATGTTGGGAGCCAGCTTATTGTATTCCGGCAATGTAGACGCCCAGGGTACGGTGACCGTGTTGCCGCACAACAGAATGATCGCGCCACCCACGATCTTACCTTCGAACTCCACCAGGCCCAGCCTGGCCCGGCCGGCGTAACAATCCAGTACGGAATCAAACCACAAACGGGAATGCACCGGAGATCCCAACTGATGCATATTCACCTGCATAACCCGATAGAACGCCTGGCGGTGGGCCTCACTACTGCCTTGCAGAAAAACGACACCGTTTTTTTCGGCCTTGCGTACCTGGCTGCGCAGTTTGGATTTGAACTGCTTGAACTGCTGCTCGGCGCTCGCTTCCAGCGGCAATACCATTCTGACTTTCTCGCCCGGCTGCGCTGCCTCCGAAGCCACATGTTCGGTGTGGCGCAGATCGGCTGACTTAACCCGCTGATCCGACATGAACTGCTTCAAGTGCTGCAGCAGTGCCACACTCACCTGTTCATTGTCCGAGAGGATGCCACCCAGGTCGCAGAATGGCAGCGAGCACAATTGGGTGCCCAGCAGGGGGATTGAAAACGCCACCAATGGCAGCACGCCCACCAGGCTACCTTCCTGCTCTGCCACCAGATAAATACACCGATGACCATAGGCCTTTTCCACTGCCCTGCCCCATGCCATCAAATGATAAGGTGTGGCCTGTGGGTGCTGTTCAACGTATTGATCCCAGATCGAAGAATCCTGCCAGGATACCTGCCTAACCCCAATCAACTTTTGCTCTCCATTCGTGCTGCTGCTTCAGTCAATGTACAAAATTCAACACTGCCCGTTGTACTCAGATACTCGATCACAGAGCGCACACTGGCGTATAACTCGCGGCGCCGAATATTGTTCTGGTTGTACTCGCCGGGTTTCTCCAGCAGTGTTGAGCTGTGCAGAAACATGTGAATCACCGGACTGCCGGATGCTATGGCCGCCTTCACCAGGGCAATCATATCCCCCGCCGTGGTCAACTCCGGACTGAGGAACAATTTTCTCAGCATCTGCGTATGCCAGGCAAGGCCAACCAATCGCACCGTCTGCAGGCCGGGCGATGATATCCTGGCGTGCACCTTCTCCCAAAAAGGAAAGTCTGGGCGGTTAAAGCCGGATGTGATGGGCAGTTCAAAAATTTTACGCTGGGTACCGGGATAGTTTGGCTTTGCCAGATTCGGCCAATAGGGTTGATCACAGGCATCACGGCAGGAGAAATACTGGTTCGAGTAATAAGGGTAGACGCTGGAATCCACCTTGAAGCCGTAGTCGATCAAAATCTGCAGAACTTTGCCATCAATACCCCAACGCCCCGTGCGGAACACGGTAGGCCTGACACCAATGTTGTCCTCAATGGCTGCCAGCAAGACTTCAAGTTTTCGTCTGATCAGCTTGGCCGGTAAATTGATGACATGCGATTCCCGCTCTGTGTTCGGGCCCTCAATGGGCGGCGTACACCACGGGTGCAAATGGGCGCCTACTTCCGCGTTTCCCCGTGCCAGAATATCTTTGATAATGGCAGCCGATTCAGCGGTAGAAGCCACGGGGTAATCCACCATGTAGGTGGGCCGGATGTTGAGGGATTCACAGAACTGATGAAACTCAGGCAGATAGCGAATGTTGTCGACGCTGCAATTTTCCTGAGGGAAACCACCCTCCCAGTCAAATTCCTCTTCGGTATCCACTGAAAGGACAAACAGTAGCTTATCTGCTTTGCGCTCCTTTGCTTTCATCATCCGGTTTTCGCCAGCAGTTTTTTGAACAGCGCATCGTACTCCTGCGCCATCCTGTGACCGGAAAAATGATCCATCACGTATTGCCGCGCGTTATCGGCAAGCTCCCGCGCCCGCTTCTCATCGTACAGTACTGCCTCCCAATGCCGGGTCAGACTCTGCTTATCACCCAGCTCCGCCAGCAAGCCGGTTTCGTTGTGCGTCAGCAGTTGGTCTATTCCTGCAATATTATAGGCGGTAACCGGTACCCCCATGGCCATGGTTTCCATCAGGCATCTGGGTATTCCCTCCAGGGTTGATGTCATCACAAACAGGTCAAAGCTCTTGAGCCAGTCCAAACGATCATCCCTGAATCCCAGAAATTCTATACGTTCCCTGGCCGTGAGGGTGGCGGCGTATTGTTCCAGTTCCACCCGCTGATCACCGTCCCCCAATAGCTTAAGTTCCACGTCATCGTGGCGCGACGCAATATCCTCAAAGATATCCAGCAACTCAAAAATGTTTTTACGACTGATCATCTGGCCGATAAACCCGATACGCTTACGGCTTTTGGGCAGCGTTGCCGGATCAACACGGCAGCGCTCCACTTCATCGAGATCAACACCGTTCTGAATATAGTGCACCTTGCTGCGCCTGACACCGATGGTATCCATGTCTTTGCAGAGCTGCTCCGACAGTGGGGCAACGCCATCAAACCATCGCAAAAACCGATTACCTACACCAATATAGGCCTTCAGTTTCCAGTCATCGGCGTTTTCAAAACCATGCGGTGTAGACAGGGCCGTAATGCCGGTTAGGCGTGCCGCGATCAGCCCGAGGATATCTGACTTGTAGCCATGAGTATGAATTATCTGGTAGCCCTCACGGCGAATCAGCTGGCACAATTTGCGTATAACGCTCAGATCAAAGCGACCGGACATGGCCAGCTTATGGGTTGCACCGGCCAGCAGTTTATATTGTTTCTCCACTTCAAGCTCGGGCAAATCCGGCTCCACCGTCACTGCCAGATCACACTGTACCTGTTGCCGGTCCAGGTTCTTGGCCAAGGTCAGTATCCAGCGCTCTGCACCGTAGAACCCCGTGGGACAGATAAACTGGAGTACTTTAACCGTATCGCTCATTCACAAACTCGCTTCTTTATATGCGGCCATAGGGCCAGCCAACAATTACTCAACGTCCATACAACCGGTTGTACCAGCGGGCAAACATACCGCTACGATGACTGAGCCAGTGCAGCTCTTTTCGTAATGAAAAGCGCCACAGGGCTGACAGCAGGTCGCGGACAGGCAGCAGGGCCCACTGCAAGGTATTTTTATAGGGGCTGGGAAACACGCGATCCTCAGCCTGATCCGCCCCCGGCACTGGCTTCTCCGCAGCGCTAAAAAAGCCATGCACACCATGATTCTGCATCAGGATGGCCAATATTCTGGAAAAGTGCCGGGTTTCGCTGTTCGACAGCGTCTGCTCCACATAGTGGTAAAAGAAGTCAGCCCGATCCCGCAGCGTCTTCTGCTCGGCTTCGGTGGCGGCGTACATGGTTGCGTAATACAGTATCCAGGCCTTGCGTAAATCCTGTGCCGCCCAGGTATCATTGGGAAATTCCAGGATATCCGGCTCACTCAGATAAGGTTGATCATGCTGTGCAATCCAGGTGGCATACTTCATAAAAGCCTGCCGGGAAAAAGCATATTGCGCGGTGTTTTCTTCCCCCAACTGCTTTTTCGTTTCCAGATAACGCGCAACCGCCTGTAAAAAAATAGTATAAAACCAGGCGACTTCCACCTCCTCCAGCTTGCGATCAGACAAGTTATCCTGCGGGCTGAATGTTTTACCGATCACCTGCTCGGCTTTTTGCACAAACCACTTTTCTCCGGTGAGAGCGAAACTGTCCAGCAAGCCATTAATAAAATTTCCCACACCGCGATTAAAAGGGTAACGATGGCTCAGGATTCTGCCATCAACGCCGCGCGCCTTGAGTTTTGGCAGCACCCGGTTCCGGGCATCCAGCATGACTTCAACTACGGTGCCGGTGCCCTCGTAAAAATCCGTTATCCACTGGGTCAGTTGCAGAACCGCTTCACGGGACCGCGTTGAGCCGGTCAGGCAATAGTGCAGCATAAGACCATGGGTGTAACAATGTTCCGCCCCGGGCCCTCCGCCCTGGGTGACATCCCGGCCATTGGGTTTCTGATGGCGCGAATAGGTGCGGTGACTGGAGGTGTAAGCATCCACGTAATGATCGGTGTGCCAGAACAAACCCCCGTTGTATTCGGCCCGGTCCTGTACTGTATTGTAGATATCGATGTCGGTGATGTGCCAGGCCAGTTCATCGGCCATGCGCTTCCAGCGGGCATCCCCCGTCAACAAAAACTGCCGCAGAAAGCCATACAGCGGATCGTACTGGTTATTATAGTGGGAAACGAACAGGTTTCCTTGCGCCAGGTAGAGGCTCTCATGGTCAGCAAAAATATCACCGAAATTACGCCATCCATACTCATCCACGATTTCCCGTTTGGCGAGAAAGCCCTGTTTAGGGTCAAGGCCCATGGCGATCAGCTGATCCAGCGGCTCCGGCCGACAGGAAAAATGCGCTAAACAGCCGCTCGCCGCTACGTATTCCGGCGCCAGGTGCGCCACCAGGCCTGAACGCAATGCCGGTGCGGAATCCATCGTCGCAGCAAAATCCAACTCCAGCCGATGGGTCTTCTGTTCACCGGGCTGCAGCTCATGTTCCATGGCACAGGCTGCGGGAAACAGGTGCAAACCCACAGCACCGGCTTGAAAACTCAGTGCCTTGGGAAAGTTTTGCCAAAAGCGATCAATACAGAGCGCGACACCGCTGTCAGCGACCAACACCGGCGCCGCCCGAGAACCGCTTTGCTCGGTATTATCCACCTGCAGGCGGTAGCCTTTGAACGGCAGATTGACTTTTCCGGTACGGTCAACGTGATTGCGACTGTCCCAATGCTCACCACCACTGGAAGCCTGGAACACATTCAGCAGTTGCGATACCGGCAGCCAGTGGCCCTCGGGCTCCACCTGCAGCTGCACCCGCGACGCTTCCGGTAACCGAACCGTGGCCTGCAGGCCTTTGAACAACAGTGATTGCGGATCGCCCAGATCCCATAAGCCACCGGGGTGCTCGGCCGCTCTGGGGTTGTGCAGGGTAAATTGCCAGGAAACCCGGGCAGAACCGGCATGAAAGGTCAACTCAGAAACAAACCGGCACAGCGCCTCACCGCCCTCGTCGCAATAACTTCCCTGCTGTGACAGCGTTGCTCGGGCTGCCCCCTGATGCCGCGACCATTGGCTGGTTTCGATGGTAGGGCTCAGATGCCGGCCCGCCGGGGTCTCCAGGAGGACATCCTGCAACCCGGTGCTGCCACCTCCGGCAACACACGACAGGTCATCCGTTTTCACCTTGAATCCGGCCACCCCGGTGTTTACTTCGAAGACGGAGCCGGCCCGGGCATCCACTACACTCACCGCCGCTGCCGGCGCAGGCCGGTCGCCGGTGGCCAGGGTGCACACCGTGGGCTGCCCGGCTTTCACATCCACCTGCGTATCCAGCAAACACCAGCGCACACTGCCATCGGGCCAATGCTGAATCGCGCGAACATCCAGCGGCAGGGTTTGCTCCCCGGCGCTCAATGTCAGGCCATCGGGATTCGACAACAGCCCCTGCGCCACAGGCACGCCGAATGCGATGGGCTCTCGAATTCTGTCCAGACCCTCGGTCTCGAAAAACGTTATGTCTACGAGCTTCATAATGATTGTCACTTTCCCCGGAGGATAAGCGCCCACAAATCAATGCATCAAACCTACGTATCAAACCCAAGTATCAAACCCAAGTATCAAACCAATGCATCAAACCGTTGAGGGCAAAACAAAACGGTCAACCAACAGGTACAACAGGATACTTACTCTATTATGGCACCTGGCCACCCAGTATACCGATTCCAAGCCCCGTTTTTGTGGCAATATTGACATATTATGCGGACTTTTAATGTATTGATTATGTTGGCAATATAACCACCCATCCACCATTCCAGTCGGCCGCCATGAAGATAGTATACCTGTGCCACCGCACACCCTTTCCCCCCAACAAAGGCGAGCGTATCCGCACCTTCCACCAGATTGAATATCTGCATCGGAAAGGTCATGACATTACCGTGATGGCCCCGGTCAGTGATGCCGGTGATCTGAACCATCTGCAGACGTTACAGGAACGGCATTGCCGGCAGATCCTCCATGCTCCGGCCCCCGGGCGCCTGGCGCTCGTGAAAGCCTTGTTAAGCGGAAACGCGCTGAGCGTAAACCATTTTTACAGCAAATCCTTACAGGCGCAGTTTGACCGGCTGCTGGGTGACTGCAACGTGGATGCCGTGGTCTGCACCAGTTCGAGCATGGCCGTGTACGTATTGCGATCAAAGGCCATCGACTTCAGTTCCGCTAATCGCCCGGTTCTGGTGACGGACTTTATGGATCTGGACTCGGATAAATGGCGTCAGTACCAGGCGCTGAAGGGGTTTCCCCTGAGCCTGCTTTATCGGCGGGAAGCACGGCTGATCGCGCAACTGGAAAAGCGCATTCACCAACGGTTTGATACCTGCCTGTTTATCTCCCAGGCGGAAATCGACCTGTTCCTGCAGCATAATCCGGATCTCGGCCGCTTGCAGGTGATTGCTAACGGACTGGATACCAACGCATTTCAACCGGCAACCACCCCCAAACCGCAACCGGGCCCGGTCATGCTGTTCACCGGGGTCATGGATTATCTGCCCAATGAGGATGCCGTGGCCTGGTTTGTAGAAGAAGCCTGGAGCCGGATAAAAGCCAAATACCCAAGCGCGCTATTCTATATCGCGGGCATGAATCCTTCCGCCAGGGTAAAAGCACTGGCGAAATACCCCGGGGTTGAAATTACCGGTTTCGTGGAGGATATTCGCGACTACTATGATCGCGCCCATATTTTCATTGCACCCTTCCGCCTCGCCCGGGGAGTACAAAACAAAGTGCTGCAGGCCTTCGCCTGCGCACTGCCAACGATCACCACCCCCATGGGTTGTGAAGGCATCGACTGTACTCCGGACCATGACGTTCTGGTGGCCGAGACCATGACTGATTTTATCCGTCACATCGAGTGGTTGGTGGACAACCCCGAGCAGGGCCGGCGCATAGGCCACAATGCCATGCAACTGATTCACGATCACTTCTCCTGGGACAGCCAACTGGCCAGCCTGGAGCCGTTATTGCAGCAACGTTCCGCCACCTGAGAAACCGCACACCATGAAAAATCTGATAAAGTCACTTTTTACCGCTTTGGTCATGATTCTGGTAAGCCCGCTGTATCTGTCCTACCACCTGCTGGCGCTGATATTTGGCAAAGATCCCCTGATCCCCGCCTACACACAATTCCTCAGCCTGTTTCCGGGGCAAACCGGCAACTACATTCGCAAATGCACCTTGCGCTTTATCCTGAGCCACTGCAGCACCAACACGGTCATCTCATTCGGTGTGCTGATGTCCCATCAGGATACCGAAATCCACGACGGGGTTTACATCGGCCCGCAGTGTAATATCGGACGCTCCGTTATCGGCGCGAACTGTCTGTTCGGCAGCGGCGTACACATTATCAGCGGCAAGAAGCAGCACAACTTCGACGACCTGGACACGCCCATAAGAGAGCAGGGCGGCGAATTTGAGAGAGTGACCATCGGCGAGGACACCTGGATCGGCAACGGTGCCCTGGTGATGGCCAATGTGGGCAAGAAATGCATCATTGCCGCGGGCTCAGTGGTAACCCAGGAGGTGGAGGATTACTCCATTGTTGCCGGCAATCCGGCGCGCGTCATCAAAAAGCGCAACACTGCTTGAGCGCCTATTGATATTGATACAACCGCGCCAGCGAACCCCATTCGAAATCCGTCAGCAAGCGGCCCAGGCGGTGCTCCACTTTGTCCAGGTTGAGATAATGTCGAAACCGGCTCTTGGCAGAGGCCCCTTCCATGCGGGGTTGATCCGGATCCACCTCCCAAGGGTGCAAATAGAAGATATAGGGTTGCTCTTCCCGGCGCATAAAACGGTTTACCGCCCAGCGGGTAAACATATAGGGATACAAGCGAAAGTAACCACCACCGGATATGGGCACGTTTTTTCCCATGAGCGGTAACGTGCTCAGGGGAATCTCATCCACTCCAGCGGGAGTTTGGTAGCGGAAACGGGGAGCGTCCGGTATCCCGTAATGATCGTGCACCACCGGGTACACACTGGAACTGTAAACATAACCCTCTTCTGCCAGAATATCGTAAACCCACAGATTCTCCTTGGTGAAGGAAAAGCTTGGGGCGCGATAGCCCAATACCGGCTTACCCGACAAATCTTCCAACAGACGCTTGGCGCCGCCCACATCGGCCTGGAACTGCGCGCGGTTCTGGTTGCTGGCGCGCTGGTGCATGATGCCATGGCTGGCCAGTTCATGGCCCTGCTCAACGATTCGCGTAATTAACTGGGGAAAGCGCTGCGCAACCCAACCCAGGGTGAAAAACGTGGCCTTGGTATCGTAATCGTCAAACAGCTGCAGCAGGCGGTCCGTGTTGGCTTCCACCCTGGGGGCCATACTCTCCCATTGCTCCGGGCGAACCAGATTCTCAAATGCGGAGACCTGAAAATAATCTTCCACGTCGATGGTCATTGCATGCTTCATTGGCAACTGTCTCTCTGTATTAATCCCAGGTATTCACTTTCGTTTAATGACCGGTTGGCTCATGTCCACCGCGTGTTCCAACAACACCTGCGCCAAGCGATCCCTGGCCTGCTCAAGTGGCCCGTCAAACTCCAGACTCACCGCAACCAGGGCGCCACCGGACGGGCGCAGGAACAAGGTGTTAATGGCCTGCTGGAGTTTCACCATAGCGGTGCTGCTGCTGATCAAGCCCGGTACCACAAACCAATGGGCCAACAGGCGTTGGCGGCCGGACAGGGAGGTCACATGACTCACCATCACCGTACCCAGTTGCGGCACGTCTTGGGTATATTGCCCTTTCAGGCTCCAGGCTTCGATATCAAAGGTGCGCTGGGACCATTTCAGCATCTCACGCCCCGGCTCACTGTTGAAGTATATCGCCTGATAGAAAGACACACCATAAACCGGATCGCTCCCCACCCGGTAGATATCCGCGTCTGCGAACCGTGGTGTCCAATCCAGTTGATTCGCCTGCTCTGCGGGCAGCCCTTCAAGCCCACCCTTTTCAATATTAAAATCAAGGCTTTGTTGCTGATTCACCAGCGCTTTGATTCCCACTGCCAGCAGCAACGGCAACAATGCGGCGGCAACCAGTAACCGCGTATTGCGCTGGTTCCAGCCAGCATCCACGTGGGTGACCTGGTTCTGCCACTGCCGATGGCCATCGGAAAACCAGTGGCCTATCAGAATAAGGAACACAATCACCACAGCAAAGAAGAACCAGCCATAGATCAGATGATCGGCCCCGGCAGCATGCTCCATCTCAGTGGCATGACCAATATAGATAATGCCGAATGCCCGTATGCCGTTGGCAACCACGGGCAGCACCACAGAAAACACGACAAAGGCCAATGCCCGCCACCAGGCAATAAAGTTCAGGTATGCATAAGCGCACCCGATCACCACCGAGGCAATGAAAAAACGCACCCCCGAGCAGGCTTCCGCCACCACAAAATTCCCGTTGGAGACAGAGATGTAGAGCCCGTCCCGGTAGACCGGTATGCCTATCATTTTCAGCATCATCACCGCCATATCAGCGGTGACATCCTGAAACGCCGGGATCAGCTCTTCACCCACCGGAACACTGAACAATGTAAACGCCAGCGGTGCCCAGATTGCCAGTACCACACGCCAGCCAAACAGAAACAGCGCCATCGCCGGTAACATGCCAAAGATCGCTAAATGTTGCAGTAACTCGACGTATGCAGCCTGGCCCAATGCGTACACGAAAATAACCGCCGCCACCCCCAACGCCCCCAGCCAGGAATAACCGGGAGCCCGCGCCAGCACTGCGCC
>DKQK01000024.1 GCA_002471665.1 Gammaproteobacteria bacterium UBA7310 | reverse complement strand
ACGGCCGGCACTCCGCCAACGAATGTGAACCCGCAACGCTCTTCACCCACCGCAGTGCAGTCAACCGCTGCCATCCCCGCTGGAAAGCAACCGTTGTCAGCCAAGGCGACGGGGCCGGCCCAAACAACCGCTCAGGAGATAACACAGGTTCAAGGCACCGGCAGCCGGCAAGGCGATCCCGGGGCAGCAACGGATCAGCCGGTTCCCACACCGCCTGCTGCACAATCCATGAAGGTAGACCTGCATTCCACTGCAGCTGACCACTGTTTCCATACCCGCCAGGGTGGTGTCTTCTATCTGTTGAACTTTCTCAATCGCCCAGCCATGCAGACCATCATGGGCGACTACTGGCAAGACATTGCCAACGGCTGGATCTGGCTGTATCGGGTTGCAGAACGATTACAGCTGGATGTTCAGGATCCGGTGGCCCGGTTTCTGGCGCAACAACTGGGTTTCGATCACAGCGACGCATTGCAAAGCTTGCCCGCTCTGCCCGCAGCTGAGCGCATCACGACACTGGCGCAGCAGTGGTATGGGGCGGCCGACCTATGGCAGCCATCCCTGTTGATGCTGCCTGCCACTGTTCACTACAGCGCCAGCCATGTGGACATGCACGTGGCCGCCAACCATGTGCAGCTGGAACTGCGCCTGGCCGGCTTGGATATCAATCCGGGCTGGCTGCCCTGGCTGGGCCGCGTGGTTCAATTTCATTTTGATCGGAGCGAGGCCACACCCAATGAATGATCTTGCCCTGCTGTCGGTTCCCCAATCCAGTCGTGCCGCCCTATTGCGTTGGGTGGCATTGGGACTGGCCTGTTATCAGCAACAACAGCCCCGTGATGCGTGGGAAACCGAAAACGATTGGTGGCAACAGCACTGGCCACCGGCCAATGGCCCACTGGCGGACTGCATCCGTGACCTGAATCTGAACATCAGGGAAACGTTTCTGCTGTTGTTGACGGGCCAGGTGGAAACGGTTCCCCATATCACCTTCGCGCTGCACGGATTGCAACAACCGGACAGCAACGGCAGCCTTTCGGTACATCTGGCGTTGGAGCTGGTGGACAACCTGTTTGCACCCACCCCCCCCTGGACCACGCTGGACTTGCTCAACAGCCCCTTACTGCAGCACAACGTATTAACCCTGGAAGGCGATGTACCGCTGCCACTGCAAAGCCTGCGCATGGACACCGCGCTGTGGTCCGTACTGAATGAGCACAGACCGCTCTGGCCCGGCACCCATCCCTTGCCAGAAGCACAGCGCCAGTTACTGCCCACCCGATCCCGCCAGGCCCTGCCCAAGCTGGCGGAAATGCTGCACAGCGGGGAACTGCGTACCCTGATCATTCGCGGCCACCCCAACAGCGGGCGTCACCTGATGGCGGCCGAACTGGCCGCACTGCTTGACCTGCAACCGATTGCCACGCCGCTGGCCCTGTGGCAGCAGAACGGCCCATTCCAACTTGCCTGTCAACACGCCAACTGGCTACCGGTGGTACAGGTGAATCTGGCCGCGGGTGAGGCGCTGCAATGGCCCACATCCCAACCCCATCACCCGGCTGTCATCATCATCAACATGGATGGTGCCGTGGCGGGGGAAGGCTGCCTGGAACACCTTATTGGATTGCCGGACCAGGCGCAGCGCCAAGCGCTGTGGCAGCACACGCTGGGCGACAACACCCTGGCGCAGCAGTTGAGTGGCAGTGCCTTGTTGAGTGGCCCCACCATCCTGCAGCTGTCGCACTCAGCACAACGCCTGGCCCGGCAATCCAATCAACCCGTCACCGCCGACATGATTCGTCAGGCGCGCCAGCAACAGGGCACGGAAAAGCTGCGCCTGCTGGCGCAACCGGTGCTGCGGGATGTGGGTAAAAACGCGGTGGTGTTTCCGCCTTTGATTGATCAGTACCTGGAGGACATGATCGCGCGGGCACAGCGCCGGGAATCCCTGTGGTGCAACCTGGGGGACACCATGCAAGCCAGTTCCAACCCTGGCCTGCGGGCGCTGTTTGTGGGTGAAAGCGGTACCGGCAAAACACTGGCCGCCAGTTATCTGGCCAACCGGCTGGGTGCGCCACTGTATCGTGTGGACCTGGGTGCCGTGATGAACAAGTACATCGGCGAATCGGAAAAGAACCTGGGGCTCTTGCTGGACCAGGCCGCCGCCGCCGACGTCATGCTGCTGTTTGATGAGGCTGACTCCCTCTTCGGCAGCCGTACCGACGCCAAACAAACCGGCGAACGCTATGCCAACAACCTGACCAATTACCTGTTATCCCGCATTGAAAGTCATCCCGGCATTGTGGTGCTCACCACCAACAATCGGGAACGTATCGACAACGCATTTAACCGCCGTATTGAAGTGATCATTGATTTCCCGCTGCCCGGTTTCCAGGAACGCCTGCGTTTATGGCACAGTCATCTGGGGCAACGCTCACCCGGGGCAGACATCATCCGCAGCCTTGCCAGCCACTGTGATTTAAGCGGTGGCCAAATCCGGAATGCGGTTTTAACCGCCGCCGGCACACAATCAGCACAGGAACCCCTCGCCGCCCGGGCACTGATCCAAGCCATAGCCCGTGAGTATCAAAAACTGGGCCGCAGCATGCCGCCGGCGCTGGATAATCTGGGACGATAGCCATGGAAAGCCAACAGCTCAGCAAAACCCAATCGAAGACTCAGGCCAAAAACAAAGGCCCCGGTAAAGTACGGCGCAAGGTGCGCAAACCCGCCTATCTGCAACGCAAACTGCAGGTGAGCGACCCCGGTGACAAAGAAGAGCAAGAGGCCGACAAGGTTGCTGCCGATGTCAAACGCAGCCCGCGATCCAATCCGCAAGAAGAGGCCGCGCCGGTAGAGTCGGCTCAACGGGTGGTGGCACGTTCCATAGCCCGCCAGGGCGATGATGAAGAGGAAGAAGAGGAGATGATGCCGAAGATCCGGCGTCAGGAAGAGGAGGAAGCAGCCCAACCAAAACTGTATCGACAAGAGGAGGAAGAAGCACAGACTAAACTCTGGCGTCAAGAAGAGGAAGAAGCACAGACTAAACTCTGGCGTCAGGAAGAGGAG
>DKQK01000014.1 GCA_002471665.1 Gammaproteobacteria bacterium UBA7310 | reverse complement strand
TTGACGACGACCAGGCGGACGATATGTTCAATCTGATCCCATCAAAAAACCTGGGGCAGCTGAACACCAGATAACCGCTCTGATAAAGCGCTTATTGATTTAGATTATCCGAGCAGTCCAGCCGCCCGATAACGATCTTTGGAGAATGCAGTGAACTTTATTGAATTACAATTTGATGATTTTACCCTAGAATCGTTTGATCGATTTTGGTATGAAGTTGACAGATTGGATGATAAGAATGTTGTGCTTTTGCTCGATCCCGAGGCTGCAACCGTCACTGCAGAAAGTATCGATAGGATTAAAAAATCAAAGGTTCCTGCAGGAGTCAGGCTAAGTTCATTTAACAAAATGAAAGAATGGGAGGAAGTGGCTCAGCGCATTCCTACGGAAAAAGAATACGAATTGTTTATAGCTGAGGAAGCAAGGCAAATATTCAGATCTTTAAATGCGCAAAAACCTGAAGGGGTTAACGTCTTAGCTGAGCGAATTACTCGATTTTGATTGTTCGTCTATTCCTCGATTTCATTTTCATGCTTGTCAGTTAGCCCTGAGTTGAAAACTAAGTACAAAGCGATATGGTGAATCAATCGGTGATTAACAAAGTGGCTTTATTGTTGCTCGATTATATTGTTGAGTTGCCTGCTACAATCAGGCAACTTGCGAGCGAGGATGCTGATGTGATGTTCAATAAGTCACCACATGGGTTATCAACCCGGGAGCTGGTAAGTGAGATCAGCGGTTTGCAGGGGAAAGGGTTAATATACATTGAAGGAGATAATGGAGCGTCATTCCGATTGCATGAAGGGGATGATGTTTCCAGTGAGATATTGGATTTGAAGGTTTGTCTCTCCGCGGCCGGTGGTAAGCTTTGGGAGAGTGCATTCAAACCGGATTGGAATCGCTTTTTATCGGTTGATATGGAAATAACAGATAGTGGGGGGGAAGTATTCAGGCTCGGTGCACTGAATAAAGCATTGCTGGAAGAGATCCGGGAGCAGCTTAGAAAACTTGCAGAAGTGCATCATATAGAGGGCGTAACATCTTGGCGTGCAACATACTGGAAACAGTTCGAACGTGGTTATCAGCTTGAATTCAGTGTTAAGAAGTTAGAGATTGATTCGCTGTTGGTTAAGAGTAGAAAGCAATGGTGTCTCAATAGGAGTGAACTTGGGTAGCAGTGTGGTTAACCCCTGTTGAATTTTGCTACTTCGAAAGCCAAATGCACCTTTACGCCATTAATGGAAAACAAGCCCGATCACGCTAAGATATGGGAAGAATACTTTCAAACAAGAATCAATCTATGAAAATACTTTGCTTTACCATCCTGACCCTGACAGCCACACTTACCAATGCGGCCCAATTGATGTTAGAACCCCTCTACCAGGCAGCCGGTGTGGAGGGAACGCTTATGATCCAGTCCCTGGATGGTAAACAGGAATACGCCCATAACGCCCATGATGTGACTACGGGTTATATCCCGGCATCCACCTTCAAAATCCCCAATACACTCATCGCGTTGGAAGAAAACATCATCCGCAATGCCGATGATCCTATTCCCTGGGATGGTGTCCAGCGAGGTTACGCACCCTGGAACCAGGATCAAACGTTAGCAAGTGCGTTCAAGGTATCCTGTGTTTGGTGTTATCAGCGCTTTGCCCGCAAGATTGGTCCATCAACCTACCCGGTGTATCTGCAGGCCTTTCAATATGGTAATCAGAAAACCGGTAGTGATGTAACCACCTTTTGGTTGGAAGGGGATTTGAGAATTTCAGTGCGTCAGCAGATCGCGTTCCTGCGCAAGGTGTACAACCAAAGCCTTGAGATGATCCAGCCGCGGAACTATCAGGTGCTCAAGGAGATTATGCTCATGGAAGATAACGACAGTTACCGACTGTGGGCGAAAACCGGTTGGCAAGGCAAGGATGGCTGGTATGTGGGTTACCTGCAGGATGATGCCGGGGTTTGGCTGTTTGCACATCACCTGCACATTGCATCAGAAGCGGACCTGCCCCTGCGCCGTGAACTGGTGATGAAGGCATTCCGGCAGCTCAATATCATTGCGCCTTAAGCGCGGCCTTGCTGCGTTTTTTCAACCACCAGAATAGCAGGCCGCTGATGAACAGTAACCCGGGTACCAGGCCCGCCACTACCCATAGAATACGTCCGGCAAACCCCAGTGCATCGGCGTTATGCAAGGGGAACACCCAGGTGAGTAAGGTATTACCCGGTGGTAATTTGCCTGCGTTCCAGAAGCCCATCACTTCGCCATTGTAAGGATTGATCCAGGCCACGCTGGCGCCATGATTGCTCCAGGCCTCATCCGGCGTATTCAGCCGCACCTGGAGCGGTTGACTGGCCCGACGTGGTAGGTAGATTCGTTTCACGCTGGCCGCTGGATACCGGGTTTGTACGCTGTCGAGCAGTTCGTCAATGGTCTTTGGTTGCCCCGCCGGGCTAACGTGGAACTGTGGTTTGGCGGCAACGGGTGCAAAAAAGTCAACGGCCGTATGAACCTGGCTGTAGAACACCAGAGTGATGCCGGTCAGCGCACAGATCAACAGCACCGGTGCGGCAACGACGCCCACCACCTGATGCAGCTCCCGCATCAGGCGTATGCTGGAACCAGCACGAATGCGGAGCGTCTTGCGTGGCCACCACAGATAGATGCCACTACCGAGAAAAAACAGCAGAATGATTCCCATGCTGCCCACCAGGGTTTTGCCGGTATCACCGGACAGCAGTGTGTAGTGGAACCGATACAGCCAGCTCATGGGGTACTCGCCCCAGCGGCGCAGGGCAACCACAGCGCCGCTGGCGGTATCAATGCTGGCTTCTATTGTGCAATCGTCAGGCGGGCGGCAGGCAAAGCGAACCATGTGGGGTGCGCCCGGACCGCGGGCCAGATCGATTCGAGTGGCTACGGCATTATCCGGTGCGGCCGCAATGGCGTTGCTTAAAGCAAGCTGAAGTGGCGCAGCAGATGAGGTGGACAGGGAACGCAACTGGGGCGTAATTCGGTCATCAATGGCATGATCAAATACCAACAGACTGCCACTGAGGCCAATCACGGTCATGATTGCCCCCAGTGTCAGTCCGATGATTTTATGTAATGTTCTCAGCACTGCCTGGCTCAGACCTTAATGGAATGTTTTGCTCCAGGCCAGGGTAATGGTTCGGCCTCGGCCAGCAAAGTAGGTGGAATCGTTCACGTACGTCAAAGTTTGCGAATAATAGGTGATGTACTCTTCGTTTAACAGGTTTTCCAACCCCAGGGTGAATTCCCCCATTTGCTCATCGTGATAGGACAGGATCAGGTCCACCAGGTCATAACCCTCGAAATCATGCTCCGGCAAACCACCCTTGAATTTTTTGTCCAGCAATTTGGAGAATTGAATCCGTCCGAACAACCGCTCGCTAATGGGTTTCTCGGCAAACAGGTTCACCCGGTCCGGGCCAATGTTGCGGCCGTCCAGATCCTTGTCCAGGGAGCCGTCCTGGTCGCTGTCAAAACGGCCTTTCAATTTGCTGTAGGCAATACCGGTGACCAGATTCGATTCAAAATAATAGTTGGCAGCCAGTTCAAAACCTTCGATCTCGGTTTTCTGGCGGGTGATTTCACCAATGCCGTTGACCACCAGGATGCGGGAGCCGAAATCGGAATCCGACCAGAAATAACTGGCGGCCAGATCAAGGTTGCCGAGGCCTGCGTTGAATCCGATCTCAGTGTTGTCTGCGATCACCGGCTGCAGGTCCACCAGTTCATTTACCGATTGGCCCGGGGTACTTACGCCACGTAAAATCAGTCCCGCATCGGGCATGTCAAACCCTTCAGAATAGGAGGCAAACAGGTTTAATCCCGGTACCACTTCGAACACGGCGCCCAGGTTTGTCAGCCACTCGTCGAACTCCGGGGTGCCTCCTTCCACAAAGGTGTTGCCGGCACTGGCCACGCTGGTGAAATCAGGCACGTCCAGTTCAACATTTTCATAACGGCCACCGGCGGATAAGCGCAGGCGATCGTCCAGCAAGCGTTGTTCCACCTGAAGGAAGGGCGCCCAGCCCTTGAAGATCATTTCAGGCACCCAAATGCGCCCGGTTTGCGCCAGCTCCTGGTAGGTTTTGTCCCGCAGGTAGTCTACCCCGGTTGCCACCTGAAACCCGTTCCAGAAGGTGTTGTCCCGGACATAGGTCAACTTGGCGCCGTACTTTTCCGAACTCAGCGCCGATTGATCGAACAGCGTACCGTCCGGTGCGATGGAGGTATCCTGGAATGAACCGAAGGTGCCGCCGCCGTACAGGGCGTAAAAATCATAATAGAATCCCTGTAGCGTCAGTTTTCCTGCGGCCAAGTCTGTGTGGGTGTAGGTCAGGGACAGGTTTTTGGCTTCGTTGTAAGTTGGATCCCCTTCACCGGGCCCAGCTTCGGAGGTGGCGGGTACGCCTTCTGCGGCATTACCGGGTACCACGAAGTAGTCACCGTCCCCATCCATGTCGAAATAATTGGCCATGATCTCCAGACGTTGGTGTTCATCCAGATCCAGGCCTCCCTTGGCAAACAGGTTCCAGGTGCGGCTGTCCATAATGTCACCCTGAATGGGGTCAACGGCAATGGGATCACCATTACCGTCATAGTACAAATCCTCCACCTGATACGAGGCGCCGAACACAAAATCGGTGCGTTCAAATTGCTTACCGGTCAGGGCGCTGGTTTTGTAGTGAGTGCCATCCCCTTCGAAATTGTCGGAGGTCACCTCTACATTCACTTTATTCAACCAGGCGCCGGATTGCGGTGCATCGATGGTGACGTAGTTGATGACGCCACCGGTGGCACCCACGCCCTGAATGGCGTTGGCGCCGTAGATGATTTCGACGCGATCAATGAAAGCCGGATCAATGGTGAAAGCGCTGCGTTGGCCATTGCGCAGCGGGGTGGATTGGGAAACACCATCGAGCATATAGAGCGGTGTGCGCCCACGCAGGGTAACGCCATTGCTGCTCATTTTCTGATGTGCCGGGGTCAGGCTGGGTACCAGAAAGCTCAGGCTGTCCAACAGACTGGAGCTGACAGCAAGTTGCTGGTCCAGGTGTTCCCGATCCACCACTTTCACCGTATGGGGGATGGCGGTAATGGGTTTTTCGGTGCGGTCGGCGCTGACGGTAACCGGTTGCAGTGTGGTGGCTTCTATTGCGAACAGGTCGGATGCGACCGTACACAACATCAGTGTGGGCAATATCTGGTGAAGTTTAGGCATGAGTATAATGAACCCCGGACATAGCAAATTAGATCAAGTATTAGTCAAAGATGGATACCATAATGCAAATGATAACTACTTGCAAATGGTAAATGTTAGTATTTGTTGGGCGGTGGGGATAATCCCGATTGATCGCTGTTGCTTGACAATAGATGCATATGCATATTAAATGGAAAGTATGTTGAACCGGAAACCGCACCATGAACATCGAACCCTGTTTTAATCTCAAGTTGCGCCAGGCTGATCGCGTGCTTACCAGCCATTACAACGGTTACCTGCATGAATGCGGCATCAAGGTGACCCAGTTCAGCGTGTTGCGTTCACTCTGGTACATGAAGCGCTGCTCGCAGCAGGCCCTGGAAAAGGCATTACTGGTGGATCAGGCCACCTTGACCCGCAGCCTCAAGCCATTACTGCGGGAAGGCTATATTGAGCGTACACCGGACAGCGCCGACCGCCGGGTGATGCTGTGTTCGCTCACTGCGAGTGGCAAGGCCCTGTTCAAGCGGGCCGAAAAACAATGGCGGTTGGCACAAAAGAGTGTGGAACAACAGTTGGGAGCTGACGCCATCGGACAGCTGTTGGCCGCTTCCAGTGCGTTGATCGAAATGAAAACCTGAGCATTAACCTGCATCCCTCAGCGCGGTAACCCCGCGCTCTATTTGGAACTTATACATGCATATACATCTATATAGGGAGTCATCATGAGAATGTTTATTCTGACCGGGATTCGGTATCCCAAATCCACCGTCCTGATCGGCCTGCTCTGCCTGGGCTTGCTGGCGGCGGGTTTGGGCAAAGTATTCAAGGACACCCGTGCCGACGCGTTTCTGGCACCGGATAACCCGGCACTGGTCTACAAGAACAAGGCGCGGGCGCTGTTCGGCATCAGTGATCCGGTGGTGATCGCCATCGAAAGCCAGGGGGATGATGGCATCTATGATGGGGAGGTGTTGGCCCTGGTGAGCACCCTGACCCGCGCAGTGAACGCACTGCCGAACGTGAATGAAGACCGCACCATGAGCCTGGCCACGGAGAACAATATAGTGGGCAACAGCAGCGGCATGGATGTGTTCCCGTTTATGGAACTGCTGGAGGACGGTGGCCCCCAGGCGATCCGGCAGGCGGTGCAGGATTTTCCACTGTATAACGGATTGCTGGTGGCGGAAGACGGAGCCATGACCCTGATCATCGCCGAGTTGTACGACGATGCCAAGGCAGAACAAACCTATCAGTCCCTGGCGCAGATGATCGAGCAACAGCCTGTGCCGGGTACGGTGGCAATCTACACCGCCGGTGAAGGGGCGGTGCTGGGTTACCTTGGGGCATACATCGATCAGGATGCCAGTCGTCTGAACCCGCTGGCGGGATTGATCATCACCATCATGCTGGTGGTGGCGTTCCGGCGCTTTGCCCCTGCCCTGCTGGGTAATCTGGTGATTGCCGCCGCAGTGCTGATGACCGTGGGGTTGATGGGTTACAGCGGTGTACCGTTCTATGTGATCACCAACGCCATGCCGGTGATTCTGATCGGTATGGCGGTGGCGGATTCCATCCATATTTTCAGCACTTATTACGAACTGTTGGCCAAACATCCGGACTATTCGCCGCGCCGCGCCATTGAGGAAGCGGTGGTGGTTATGGCCTGGCCGGTGACCCTGACCACCCTGACCACCATGGCGGGATTCATCGGGCTGTACGTGTCCGCATATATGCCGCCGTTTGAATATTTTGGTTTGTTCACGGCCTTCGGCGTATTGATAGCCTGGTTCTATTCGTTGTTTGTGCTGCCGGCGGCCATTGTTCTGATCAAACCCAAGGTCAGCAAGCGTTGGATCAAACTGGAGCAGGCCAGCAGCAACGATCTGTTTGCCCGTTTTATGATGGTAATGGGGCGTATTGCCACCCGTTACGCCCACACCACCGTAGCGGTGTTTTTGGTGACGGCTTTGGTGGGCCTGGGGTTAAGCACGCAACTGAGAGTCAACGATGATCGCATTGAAACCTTCCACCCTGACGAAGCCATATTCCAGGCCGACCAGGCCATCAATCGCCATATGCAAGGCACCAATACGTTGGATGTGGTGATCGAAACAAACACCAAGGAAGGCCTGTTTGATCCCCGGGTACTGGCAAAAATAGAGGCATTGCAGGCCTATGGCGAATCCCTGCCCCATATCAACGGGTCCATGTCATTGGTGGATTTTCTGAAACAAATGAACAAATCCCTGAACGAGGATCGTGACGAATTTTATGCGCTGCCGGCCACCAAAGAACTGGCGGCGCAATACCTGCTGTTGTATTCCGCCAGCAGTGATCCCACGGATTTTGATAACGTGGTGGATTACGATTACCGCCTCGCCAACGTGCGCTTTTATCTGGATACCGCCGAGTTTGTGGCAACCGCACCGCTGGTGCAGTCGTTGCAAAGTTACCTGAGCCAGAATCTGGATGGCGGTGATGTTACGGCAACCCTTACCGGTCGGGTGAATCTGAACTACCACTGGTTGAAAGACATTGGCCGCAGTCACTTTGTGAGTGTGGGGATCTCCCTGGCTTTTGTATTGTTGGTGTCCGCGTTGTTGTTTCGCTCGGCTGTAGCCGGTGTGCTGGCGGTGCTGCCGGTGGTGACGTCCATCCTCATGGTGTACACCACCATGGTGGTATTTGGTATCGATCTGGGTATCGGCACCTCCATGTTTGCTTCAGTGGCCATTGGCCTGGGTATCGACTTTGCCATCCATACTCTGGATCGTTTAAAAGCGCTGTTCAAACACCAGGTGCCTGAACGCCAGGAGCTGGTGTCCAAACTATACGCTTCCACCGGCCGTGCGTTGTTATTCAATTACCTGGCGCTGGCCTGTGGTTTTGGTGTGTTGATTCTGTCTAAAGTGGTTCCGTTGAACAACTTCGGCATCATCGTTGTGTTGTCGGTCACCATGAGCTTTGTGGCGTCACTGGTGTTGCTGCCCGCCTTGGTGCTGGTATTGAAACCAGCCTTTCTGTATGGCCAACCGGCACAAGACAAAACATCGGGCGGTAGTGTGGCGCTGGCCAAGATGGTGGCGCTGATGGCCGTCACCGGCCTGCTGTGGAGCGCATTACCACAACCGGTGCAGGCCAGCCCGTTGCCGGACGGGGCCACCATTGTGGCAAACATCAATCAGGTGGCGGAGGGTCAACACGCCATCAGTGATCTGCATATGACCCTGACCGATAAATCCGGCAAAGTGCGGGAACGCAAGGCGCTGAGTTTTCGTAAGTATTTTGGTGAGGAAAAACGTACCCTGTTGATCTATCAACGGCCCACCAACGTGAAAGACACCGGGTTTTTAACCTATGACTATCCGGATCTGGAAACCGAGGATGATCAATGGCTGTATCTGCCCGCTCTGCGCAAAGTGCGCCGCATCTCAGCCTCTGATCGCGGTGATTATTTTCTGGGAACCGACTTCACCTACGAGGATATCAAAAAGTCCGGCAAGATTGAGCAGCAGGATTTCAACTTTGAAACCCTGGGGCGGGAAACCATCGCCCTGGGTGGGCGCCAGATTGAAACCTATAAGGTAGCCGCCACCACCCGCAATCAACAGATTGCAGAAGAGCTGGGGTTCAGTCGCAGCCTGATCTGGGTCAATCCGCAAAACTGGATTATTGTCAAAACCGATTATTGGGATTTGAAAGACCGCCCTCTGAAAACCTATACCGCCACCAACATAGAGCAGGTGGATGGTATTTGGACCAAGCATCAGCTGGAGGTTCACAATCACAAAACCGGCCACCACAGTCGGTTTGAGTTTTCCAACGTGGATTATCAGACGCCGGTGCGGGATGACCTCTTTACCCGGCGAACCCTGGAGCGGGGATTGTGATGACTCTGTTCCCGGCCCGCAATCTGATGCGTTGCGTCTGGCTCGGCGTGGGTGCGGCGGTTATTGCCGCACCGGCGCTCGGCGCACCGCGTGTTACTACGGTACTGGAAACGGAATTGGCGGCGGCACTGACGGATTCCGGTTTACAGAAAAACGATACCCTGATTAAAACGGAGATCAGCGGCCAGCTGAATTCCGCAGTGCAGTATACGGTGATTCCCAAACTGGTGTTGGCGGTGAACAGTGACCTGTACATCGATGATCCCCAGGAGGCCAACTATTCCTCCGTCAATGGCCCGTTGGTGGCCAATGAGAAAGGTGTGCTGGAGTTGGCGGAAGCCTACCTGGATGTTGCCGCGTGGAATGGTTACTGGCGTGTGGGCAAACAGCAGGTGGTGTGGGGCCAGGCCGACGGCCTCAAGGTTTTGGATGTGGTGAATCCCCAGGATTACCGTGAGTTCAACCTGGATACCTTTGAGGATTCCCGCATTGCCCTGTGGACGGTGAATGCCGAATTCAATGTCAGCGATGATGCAACCCTGCAACTGTTGCTGATCCCGGATGCCACCTACAGCAAATTGGCGGATGCCGGTACCCCCTACTATGTGACCAGTTCCAAATACCGGCCGGCCCTGGGTGCGGCACCTGTGCCTGTTGTGGTGCAGGCGGTGCAACGGCCCCACCACGCTGTTGAATTCGGGGCCCGCTACCGACTGTTCTACGGCGGATGGGATCTGACGCTGAACTACCTTAACCATTATCAGGATCTGCCCGTCATCTACCGCCGCCTGGAAGCAGGCGCAATCGAAGTGAGCCCGGAGTATGAACCCACCAGGCTGTACGGAACCACGGCCACCAATGCCTTCGGGGATTGGGTGGTGCGGATGGAGGCAGGCTACAGTACCGCCAGCTACCAATTGCGCGACAGTTTTGACGCTGACGGTATTGCAGAAACGGCGGAGTTCAGCTCGGTGCTGGGGCTGGATTACCGTGGCTTTACCGATTGGTTTTTGAGTTATCAATGGTTCCAGAGCACCCTCAGCAATTATCAACAGGATGTGGTGCGTGACCGGATGCGTCAGCAGCACACATTTCTGCTGCGGCGATCGCTGTTGAATGAAACCCTGGAGCTGGAGGGATTTGTGTTGTACAGCGATGAAGACAAGGACGGCCAGGTACGGTTCAAGGTGGACTATCAGGTCACCGATACGCTGCGGGTGTGGAGCGGGGTCGATGTGTTTTATGGCAACCAGGATGGCCAGTTTGGGCAATTTGATGATACGGATCGTTGGGTGATGGGATTCGAAGCGGGCTTTTGAGCACCGCCGACCACAACCTGTGATAGGGTATGGGCTTACGCTCAGCCATCAACAACAGAATTAATCCCTATGTCAGCACACGAACCATCAAACGCGCGGCCCGCCATACCAGGCGCCACGCCAAGCCCTGCACTCAGCCCTACGCCCGGCCCCACGCCCGGTGTGGTGGGCCGTATCCAACAACTCTGGCATTACCCGGTAAAGTCCATGGTGGGCCAGCAAACCGACTCGGCAATCATCACCAGGGCCGGTATGTTGGGGGACCGAGGCTGGATCGTGCGTGACGAGGAGAATAACGAAAACACCGTGGTGCGCACGTTGCCCAAGCTACTGTTATTTGCCGCGGAGTATGTTGCCCCGGTCAGGGATAACAGGATTCCCGATGTGCGTATTACCTTCCCCGACGGCAGTAGCGCACAGTCCGCTGACCCGGACATCAACCAACGGCTGTCCACCGCACTGGGCAAGCCGGTGTCCCTGTGGTCGCTGCAGCCAAAACGCCATTGGCAACACTATCGATTGCGCTCTGTGATGGGCAGCAAGGACATGAAACGCATGTTCGCCTCGAAAGAGCTGCCGGACTTCTCTTCCATATCGTGGAAACTACTCAGCGAGTTGATGTTGTTTTCCACGCCCCTGGGCCGTTATTACGATGTGTATCCGCTGCATCTGATCACCACCGGTGCGTTGCAGCAGATGCAGCAGATTGAACCGGAAGGGGATTTTGGCGCCCATCGGTTCCGGCCCAATATCGTGATTGAAAGTCAGGCTGGTGTGACCGGATTTGATGATGTGGCATGGGTGGGCGGCAAGTTGCACATCGGTGATGAAGTGGTGATTGCCGTGGAATCCCGCACCGTGCGTTGCTCCATGCCGGCCCAGCCACAGCAGGGAGCCGGCAAGGACAGCCGGGTGCTGCGGGCCATCGATCGCCACGCCAACCGGCATTTCGGAGTGAATGCCACCGTCATCAAAGCCGGCACGGTCAACGTTGGTGATCAGGTGCGCTGGCAGCCGGTACCCCGCTCGGCTCTTGCCAGGGGTGTCCAAGCCGTTTCCGGCCGTGCCAAAAACACAGTGAGCCACGGCCTGTTGAATCTGGTGGATCGATTGCTGAAACCCTGATAGCGCGCCGGACCCGGAAAAGATTATTCAGTCCGACAAACGTTGAAAGCGGCTGGATATCATGTCCACTTGACGTGCCATGTCGTCTTCGTTGGCGGTTAACAGGTCCCCTTCCAGGCGCGCATTCAAACCGGGTAGATTGATCTCGAACAACACTCCGGCACAATCCAGTGGTTTGAAAATAAGGTCTGAGGACTTTTTGCGTTTGGACTCCATTTGCATTTGCCAACGGGGCAGGGCTTGCCGGCCGGGATCGTATAGTGTTCCCCGTTGCAGAGCTTCATGCAGCTGGCGGTGGGTTTGCTGATCACTTTGGTGGGTAATCTCTAAAGACACCAGCTTGCCGGAGACCACCCAATCCAATTGGCGGGCGGCTACATCACTGCCGGATTTTCGGCACAGGGGAGTATCCTCCTCAATTACCAGTTCAATAACCTCGGTGATCACTTCTCCGCTGTCGGTTTCGATGCGCAGGGACAACACATCGCTGCTGTTATGGATGTTGGAAAAGGCAATGTTGCCATCGTACCCTTTGATGATCTCATTGACGAAATACAAACCCAGCCCCTTGCCATGATGTTCCTTAGCCCGGCGCGTGGAATAGCCCAGCTGAAACAGCTGGTGGGCGGCGTTGTCGTTGATGTGCGGGCCGCGATTGTAGATCTGGTAGCGAATATAGCCCTGCTGCTGATCCAGCAACACAGCGATGCGGGCGCGTTTTTCCACTTTGCGGGAATTGACCCTGCCGGTAAAAAACTGGGCATTGCTGATCAGGTTCTCCAGTGCCAGGACAATGTGGTTCTCATTCCCCAACAGGTCGTCAGTGGGTGCAGCCTGAATCCACACCCAATCGTGTTCGGGCATCTGCAATGTCGTATCATCCAACCACTGCGGCGTACTGCCGAAACAGCGCTGCAGAGCCTTCACCAACGCAGCACGGGGTGCAAACACCGGCCGCTCCGGTATGCTTTCCTGATTGTTGTCCAGTTCGGATTGAAAGATGATCTCTTCGCTTTCGCACACCTGATTGGCAATATGCAGAGCAATATTATCGGCGGTGGAGAGATCCAGCAGATCCCATAGATAGCGCAGGCTGTCGCGGGCCTCCTGCAGGCGCTCCACTTCCTCAAGATCAACAACGCCCACCGCATTCAGTTGCTGATCCAACAGCGTGGTGAGCTTATCGTAACTGATCACGCCGTTGTGCCGTACCTCGCTGGCAATGCTTTTGAAGTGCAGAAACTTTTCATCGTATTCTATGTATTCCAATAATTTGTCGCTGATGAACAGTTTCAGTTTCTCGGCATGATTGGCATACACGTGGGCTTTGGCGTGAAGCTGCTTTTTGGTGTCCAGCAGCTCTTCGATCTGCTCCTCCACCCGTTGCATGATGCTCTGTTGGTGTTGCCGCTGGATTTGCACGTTGCGCAGCTCCAGCAACACCACAAGGGCGAACACCGCGCACAACACCTCCGGAACAGGTGCTTGCAGCATGAAGGCCGGAATGGCGTAGAACCGAATCAGGTCCGGCTGTGAAGACAGGTAAAAATAACCCAGTAGCAGAAACGCGGTCAGAATGCTCAACAGGGGATAGGGGGTTTTAACCCGGCGGTGGCTGGCGCTGTGCTTCATTGATCGCTTTTCCAGAAATAGGCGTGGGCATCACCAAAGGTGGCGATGCCCCGGCCCTGTTGACACAGCTCGGCAAATTCACCGCTGTCGCCTTCAGCGGCGGCGAATGCCCTGCGCAGGGTTTTGATGTGCTGTCGGTAATTGGCGTAGGAAAAACGTTCCAGATCCGCATCGAGCAAGTCGGCGATCTGTTCCGTGCTCAGTGGGCGCGGGCTGCATTCCACCAGCAGGCGCAGAATTTTACGTGGGGTGGGTGCCAGCGGGCGCTTTGGATTATGGGGGTTCATTAATTTCACGCCCCTCCAGAATACCTCCCAGGTTTCGGTATTCAATGCCAGGCTGCCACTGCGCAGAATTGCCGTACTGCCCTCTTCTCGGGATTGGCGTTTTTTCAGCGCCGCCTTAATGCGCCAACACAGTACGGCTTCAATGTTGCGTTGGTGTTTGGCAATAAAATCCTCGGCATCGGTTTGAGTGATGGCTTGCTCTTCGATCTCGGTGCCACTGTGTTCTGACAGATAAAGGATGGGTAAGTCGGGCCATTTTTTGTGTAAGGCCCGGGACACGCTGAAGCCTGCCTGATCTGAACCGTTCATATGAGCATCCAGCAGAGCCAGATCCGGTTTATGCTCATCGCTCATCAGCGCTATCCGTTGTTTGGCGGCCTCCGGGAACTTAAAGATCTCCAGGTGGTTGGGTGCGCCGTCCAGGTCCGCGTTTTCCAACACAGTGGAAAAACGGTCGATCCAATGGGATTGGTCCTCCACCCAAAACAGCTTAGCCATGCGTACTCCACAGGGAAATTCGCCCGCTTGGAATTGATTGATTAATCCATACTATATTCCCAGCCTAGCTAAAAATCAGGCTTTATGGGTGTCTAAAACCAATCTGTGCGCCACCGTTCACATAAAAACCGTATCGCCTGTAGGCGTCCATTTACGCTGCACCTTTTCCACTCCTAAAATTGGGTTTCGAGGGTTTTCATGCCCAGGGTTAAGATGGATACGCACATCATGGCGGTGGTAAGTACGTCAAACAGTACATCCGATAAGAAGTTGGATAAATAAATGCCCGCGATCAAACCGATCACCGTCGAACCCGTGCAGATGGCCACACCCCAGATGGCGTCCTGTGAAATACCGTTCAAACCGATGGACAGTAAAATGACAAAGCTGTAGGAGCCCACCATCAAGGCGAACACGGTTGCTTTTACATCTTCGGGAATGATGCGTTTCTTGCGCAGGTAGATGAGCGCCATGGGGCCGGGCATAGCCAGAGTCGCGCCCATTAAGCCGGAACCAAAGCCGTAACCAACGCTGCCCTTGAGGGTCAGGTTTTGAGTGGCGCCGGTGGGGTGTTTGCGGTATTTGTCAAAATGGGATCGGGTATAGCTATACAGTGCGTAACCGAGAATCATCAGCGCGGCAATGCGAATGCCGTTGATGGGCGCCAGCTTGAGCAACAGGCTACCGCTGATCAGCCCTACGGCGCTGCCGGAGGACAGGGATTTCAGTTCTTTGAACCGGATTCTCTTTAGATTTATCGGTATCACCGACATTGCAATGAGCAGGGTCAGCACGGCGGTAATCTGGATGGCGTCGATGGGTTGGTAGAGTGTCAGCAGAATGGGCGCCACGATCATGCCGAAGCCCAACCCCGTTGAGGTTTGCACGACAGCGGCCAGAAAGGTAACGACGATCATTAGAACTTCATTGCTCATGGTGTTCCTACAGGCCCCGTATGCTTTCGGGTAGGTGGCTAGCGCAAGGGTGAGACCGCTGCATAGGTAATATCAAAAGCAATTGGCGCCCGGTACAGGTAACGCAGGCAATGGGATGACAGATGCTCTATGCGCGTAATCGTTCATGCCTGACCTATCTTTACCTGTTATAACCCGTTATGACGGTTAATGCAGAAACAGTGCCAGCTATAAGTTCTTTAATAAATTCAGTGGGTTAGAGATTTCGGTGAATGGTCAGAAGGTGTCTTTTGCACAACCGCAGGGACCCATACGCAGGCTTTTACCGTTTTGGTGCGGAAAAAGCCCTGCCAGCAAGGGCACAGAAAAATGCAAAACTAATACTTGATCACTCAACTAAACAGTCTTATCCTTGACTACTCAAGCATATCTCAAGGACGCTGTTATGAACAAAATATCACCGCAGATTAAGTTTCTGATTGAGCATGCGGCCATCACCACCAAGTTGCACAAACAGATCGATATCTGCCTGTCGTATCAGGGCATCAGTTTCACTGAATTCCTGATCATGCATCATTTGTACGGGTCACCTCAGCACATGATGCGGCGCACTGATCTGGCCGACAGCATCGGTATTACCGCGTCCGGTGTCACACGCCTGTTGGCGCCCATGGAGAAAAACCGGATTGTGGATAAGGAAAGAAATCCCCGGGATGCGCGCCAGAGTCTGGTAAAACTGACGCAAACCGGGCAGCAACTTTACCGGGATTCCATGGTGGGATTCGCCGACTTCTCCAAAAACAAACTCAAGAGCTGGACTGTGAAAGAAATCGAGACCGTAGCGCAGCTGTTTCAGGAAATATAACGGGGGATATACTGGGCTAATGGCCAAGCGCCCAGTAACTTCCGCTAATGTTTTGAATTCGCTGGGGATGACCATCCACAAAGACTTTGCGTTCGGTTAGTGCTGTTTGCAGCGCTATACCGGCACTGGAGAGGCCCTCTTTGCTCTTGGGATCGGTGTATTTTTCCACGTTGACCTCCAGTGTTCCCAAACTCCAGCCCGCATCCACCAGGGATGCAAAGTCCTGATCCGTCGTTGACTTATACTTCCCTCGCATTGCGAGCAGAAAAAAGCTGTTCTCTTCTGCCACGAACGGGTGTTTTCTTTTTAATGTATCCAATGCATCAACCAGCTTCCCGCAACAGCTGCTGCAAGGGCTTCGATTAATGATCAATGTAACCAGAGCTTGCATACCGGATCCTATGGATGCCTGCATAGCGGAAGGGACGGTTTTCTGCCAGAACTCCTCGTTCAGGAGCTTGGCTTCGGCATGCTCGCCGCTGCTGTAGGCTTTCGGAAAACGATCGATCCAATTACAGGCGATTTTAGCGTGGGTTGTATTCAACGCGGTGGTCAGCTCATGCTTGTGTTCGTTGATATCCCAACCATAGTATTTTGCAATGTCTTCCCATTTGACTTTCATGTCCACTCCCTTGTTCATGAAGATTGATGGTAGAGATGCAGGATCATAGCAGCCAGCGTGGCTCTGCAAACCCCAACTTAAGCACATTCTTAAACGAAAATTTTTCGGTTTTTTTACAACCTGCGGTTTGGCCTGCCGTATCGGGCCTGATGAACGCTTTGTGACCCGCCAAGCAATTTGCACATCTGTGAACTGTTCAATAAAAACTCACCAATTATTCACCAGCGTGGCCAACAATCCTCGTTAAGGGCGCTGCTCACCCGTGAGTGCGTCATTGAAAATACTGATTTGAGGAGTCTGTCATGTTAAACGAACTGTTATTGCTCTGGTCCCAGCGGCCGGCGATTTCACTGGCTGTGTGGCTGGTGCTGCTGGTCACCGTACTTTACCTGGCCCGGGAGCCGGCCCACCAGTTACTGAAAAGCACGGGCCGCGCCATCTACCGCTTTATGCGCAGCGCGGCCCGTGCGGTTGCTCACCTTGAGCAGCGAGCGCTGCAGCGCAACCGGGAGATTGTTCTGGCCCAGGGGCGGGAGGCCACCGAAAAATTCATCGAGCGTGAGTTTGTGCGCATCAACGAGATTGTGGCGCGGGATTTGAGCCATTACCCTGCCCTGCATCGGGAGCTGACCGATGCCATCGAACGCCTGGAAAACGATTATCAGGCCGCCACCGATGCCCCGCCCCTGCCGCCGGAATGGCTCAGCGTGGTGCAGACCATTTCCGAACTGCCCAGGCAAGGGGATCCGGTGGTGTCCTCCATTCTGGAGAACATTCAGGATGAAGTGGTGAGCGCACACGAAGAGACGTTAAAAGCCTATCAGAAGTCCAGTGCGGAACGGCACCGCCTGCTCAGTGCCCTGCAACCCCAGTGGCGGGCCCTGGCCGGCAAGCTGAGTAAAACCAAGGATGTGGTGGCCATCACCCAGGAGCGGGCCGATGCAGTGGACAAACACATGGCCAACTACGAAGCCATTCGCGATAACGAAGACAGTATTGCCCGCGCCTTGATGGCTTCATCCATGACTCAGTTTTTTATTTCCGGACTGGTGCTGTTGGTGGCAGTGATGGGCGGCCTGATCAACTTCCAGCTGATCGCCATGCCCATGGCGGAAATGGTGGGCGGCAACAGCTATACCGGCGGTTTTAAAACCTCCGACATCGCCGCCCTGGTGATCATCATGGTGGAGATCGCCATGGGCTTGTTCCTGCTGGAAAGCCTGCGCATCACCAAACTGTTTCCGGTGATTGCGCACATGGATGACAAGATGCGCAAGCGCATGATGGTGATCACCTTCAGCATTCTGTTTATCCTGGCGGGCATTGAAGCGTCGCTGGCCTATATGCGGGATCTGCTGGCCCTGGATCGGGAAGCGCTCAAGCAATCGTTGGCCGGTGTGTCGGCACTGAATGCGGAGTTCCGCTGGATTCCGTCCATCGGGCAAATGGTCATGGGCTTTATTCTGCCATTCGCCCTGGCCTTCGTTGCCATTCCCCTGGAGTCGTTCATTCATGCCTCACGCACCGTGCTGGGTGTGATGACGGTGGCGGTGCTGCGCACGCTGATCATCTGCCTGCGCCTGGTGGGGGGTCTGGCCCACCAGCTGAGCAAGATGCTGGTGTTCGGTTACGACATGCTGATTACCGTGCCTTTAAGCCTGGAAAAACTGGTGCGCCAGGGGATCAACGCACGGCACGAGAGCCGCGTTGCAGGTTCCGCTGAACAGCCTGTTGTGTTGTCCGCCGAACCGACTGATTCGGCGCTGGAATCTCAGTTGGCCGATAAACCCAGAGCCAGCCGTCGCCGCACCAAAACAGCAGCGCCGGATACGGATCTGGCAGCCCAGCAGAACTGAGGAGAAACACGATGAAAGCCATATACGTAATCACATTGACCCTGATGCTGGGCGCCTGTGGGCAGCCCCAACCCGGCAACACAGCGGTGTTCCTGTTGGTGGATACCTCCGGCACCTACACCGAGGAGCTGAACAAGGCGCAGGCCATTCTTAACTATCTGCTGGCGACGCTGGACAGTGGTGATTCCATTGCCGTGGCCCGCATCGACAGTGGCAGTTTCAGTGAGAAGGATGTCATCGCCAAAGCCACCTTCGACCAACGCCCGAGCATGGCGAATAATCAGAAGCGGGTTTTCAAACACCACATGGATCGCTTTGTGGAAACGGTGAACACCGGCAGCGCCCATACCGATATCACCGGCGCCATCCTGCAGGCCACGGAGTTTCTGAATGAAACCGGTGCCGGGCAAAAGTATGTGCTGGTGTTCTCTGATCTGGCGGAAGATCTGCAGCAGGGCCACATACGCAACTTCCCACTGGAGTTGGGCGGTATCCATGTGGTGGCGCTTAACGTTACCAAGTTACGTTCAGACAACATCGATCCCAGGGATTACATCAACCGGTTGGGATTGTGGCAGAAACGGGTGGTGGAAGGCGGTGGTGACTGGCGCGTGGTGAATGACTTTGATCGCCTCGATACCTTGATCGGCCTCAATACCACCGATCCACTGTAACAGATGAACGGTGCGCCGTTGAACGAAGCGGCCGGCCAGTCAGTTGTAACGGGCCGGCCGCTCAATGAAACAAGGTGGATCACCAGGCATAAGCAGAGTGATCAGGCGGCTTTTACGGATTTAACCTGAAAGCTCTTTACCTCTTTAACCAGATCATCGGCCTGGGCCAGATAATGTTTGTTGTCGTGCATCCAGGGATGAAAGCCGGGGCGGAAAAAGTCCAGCCACTCCGGCGCAATGCGGCGCAGCACACCGGGCTTGCCGGCGACAAAATTCACCAGCTTACCCCAACCCTTCAGATTGAACAGGCCGCCGCTTTTCGACAGCATGCGCACGTAAAAGGGCGTGTACAGGCTCCAGAAAATAATATTGGCCATGGCGAAGGCAAACACCCGCAGGGCATAGGCGCTGACCCCTGTACCCACCACTTGCTCATAGGCATCAAAGCACACGGCTTTATGTTCGGTTTCCTCCAGCGCGTGCCAACGCCAGATGGCGGCGAAGTGCGGGTCGCAACCGTTCAACAGATCCTCGTCGCGCAGCAGGGTGTCGCCCAGTACCGCGGTCAGATGTTCCAGCGCCACGGTCACCGACAGCTGCACTGAACGGGGTAATTTTTTCACCGTGTCCAACACGATCACCACCAGCTTGTCCAGCTGCTCTATGGGCATGCCGGCGTGGGCCAGTGCGTCGTTGTATTCCTCGTGCTCACGGGTATGAAACCCCTCTTGGCCGATAAAAGCCGATACCTGGGCCTTCAGCTTTTCATCGGTAATTTCTTCACGGTAGTTGCGCACGCTCTGGATAAAGAAGCGCTCCCCCGCCGGGAAAAAAATGGACAGGGTGTTGTAGAACTGAACCACATGCAGTCCGGAGGGATTCCAGGTCAGAGCTTTGTCTTTGGGCAGGCCAAACTTCAGATTACGGCGAATGGGATCAATCAGGCTGGTCATAGGGTCAGCTCCATTTGGTTGGTTGGGCTTGGATGGTTGCGTACATATTGTTGTTATGACCTTGATTGTGCAGGCTCTATGTAACATTGACAACTGTTACATAGAGCAATGTAGAAAAATGATGACCCAAATCAACCGGACCGATTGGTCAAGGGGGGTGGCTTTTTGTTCTATAAGCGCAATGCCGTCGGATATTCCCCGCTGACCCGACTCTGGCTGACCTCACTCTGATTGTCCGCCTCGCCAGAGCCCCAGATGTGGGTAAAACGGGAATAACTGCTATTCTTTAGAGATATATAACTCTGCTCGAGTTCGCAATCATTCGAATGTTTATCCTCAGATTTTTCAACGCATTAGCTTGTTTGTTGCTGATACCCCTGATTTGCAGCGGCAATGCGTTTGCCTTAACGGTCACCGTGGATTCCGGATTTCGCTCGCAATGGCTGGGGCCTGGGATGGAATATATGGAAGATGAATCCACCGGCCTTACCGCGCAGGCGGTGCGCCAGCGTGACCATTGGCAGACCTTTGACGGCCACGAGGTGAATTTCGGATTTTCGGATTCTGTGTTCTGGTTGCGCTTCAGTGTCGACAACCGCAGCGGAGTGGATCAGCAACTGTTGCTGGATAACCAGTTCCCGATGATGGACTCACTGGTTATCTACATCCAGCGCAGTGACGGTTACCAGCAACAGCAACGGTTGGGGGATGCCCAGCCTGCCTACATGCGCCAGATGCTCCATTCCCATCTACTGTTGCCTTTGTCTCTACCTGCCGATACCCGTGCCGACATTCTCATCCGCGTACAATCCGAAACGGGCCTGCAGCTACCCATTGTGGTATGGGAACAAGACGCCTTCCTGCAGCAGGATCACCCGTTCTCCATCATGCAGGGTGTGCTGTACGGTTTGTTGATCGCGCTGGTGATCTACCACCTGATCATATTTTTGAGTGTGCGGGAGCTGGCCTTCCTCCACTACTCTCTGTTCAATCTGTTCCTGTTGGGTACGTTCTGCGGTTTGCAAGGGGTTGCCGCTGCCTATATCTGGACCGAGTCGGTGACCATCAACGACACCCTTGTTCTGGTGTCTATGGCGGGAGCGCAAACGTTCTCGACGATGTTTATGAATGGCATTCTGGGGATTCCCTCCGCCCGCCCGCGCCTGGGTAAACTGATGTATGGCATCGCCGGCATAGCCTGCGTGTTGATGCTGGCAAGCCTGCTCGCACCGCACCGATGGATGGCAAAACCGGTTCTGCTGCTGATCGTCGGGTACAGGAGCGTACGGACGAGTTGCAGGCGGCCAATGAACGCCTGATGGAACTGAGCACCACTGATGGCTTAACCGGGTTGAAGAACCGCCGTCACTTTAATGAGCTGTTTGCCCATGAGTTTAAGCGCGCCTGCCGTGAGCAAAAGCCTCTGTCGCTGTTGTTGCTGGATATTGATCATTTCAAGCAACTCAATGATCAGTATGGCCACCCCTTTGGTGATCTCTGTCTTACCCAGGCTGCCCAACTGATTGCCAATACGATCCGGCGGCCGCCGGATAGCGCTGCCCGTTACGGCGGTGAAGAATTCGCCGTACTGTTGCCGAATACTGACAAGGAGGGCGCACTGCATGTTGCGGACAAAATTCGCGAGTCAATTGGTCAACATCAAGTCAGTGATGGACAACAACAGGCGGTGATGACGGTCAGCATCGGCGTGGCCAGTTTCATTCCAAGCCAGAACAACACCACCGAGGCGCTGCTAAAAGCGGCTGATGACCTGCTTTACCGGGCCAAGCACAATGGCCGTAACCGGGTTGAGGGTTAATCTGCGGGCTAATAAACACGGCCAGGCCGGGCCAGGTTCGTGACCGGAGCAGCGAGAAACCATGACGGGTTTTCAAAGCACCCGTGATCTGTGGTAGTTTTTGTGCATGGTTTGCTACGCACTGACGCACATGCCATGACTGCCATGAAGGGTCGTGGCCATTCCTTATTGGCCGCCAGCGTAATAATGTTGTGGGTATTTTACTGCAACAGCGTTGCGGCGGCAGCACCTGCCCGCCTGGCCATTTCCTGTGGCGCCTTGGGTGTGCAGTTGCGGCTGTGTCAGGAGGGGGTGGAAGCCTGGTCCCGTCAAACCGGTACCCCGGTCAAAGTGGTGGCCACCCCCAATTCCTCCACAGAACGTTTTGCCTTGTACCAACAGATTCTGGCCTCCCATTCACCGGATATTGATGTCTTTCAGATCGATGTGGTGTGGCCCGGTACCTTTGCGCCCCATCTGGTGGATCTATCCTCCTATATTGATGGCCGCTTCACACAACAGTTTTTCCAGACCATGATCACCAACAACACCATTGACGGCGCACTGGTGGCCATGCCCTGGTACACCGATGCCGGTGTGTTGTTTTACCGCAAGGATCTGTTGCAGAAATACGGCCGCTCACCCCCGCAAACCTGGCAGCAGCTCACCGAAAGCGCGCGGATTATTCAAAACGCAGAACGCGCTGCGGGAAATACCCGCATGCAGGGTTTTGTGTTTCAGGCCAAGGGCTATGAGGGCCTCACCTGCGATGCCCTGGAATGGATCGACAGTTTTAACGGCGGCACCCTGGTGAACAGCGCGGGCAAGGTTACCCTGGATAACGCCAGGGCGGCTGCTGCCCTGGATCTGGCGGCCAGCTGGATTGGCGATATTGCCCCCAAGGGCGTACTGAATTATGACGAAGAAGCCAGCCGTGGGGTGTTTCAGTCCGGCAATGCGGTGTTTATGCGCAACTGGCCCTACGCCTGGGCGTTGGGTAATGCCGAAGGCAGCCCCATACGGGGCCGCATCGGGGTGATGGCGTTACCCAGGGGCGGTGACCAGGGGCATCCCAGTGCCACCCTGGGGGGCTGGCAGCTGGCGGTGTCGCGCTATTCACGCCACCCGGCGCTGGCGGCGGATCTGGTGCGTTACCTCACCAGTTATGCAGAGCAAAAACGCCGGGCCATTGCGGCCTCCTATAATCCCACCATCAAGGCCCTTTATCAGGATCAGGAAGTGCTGGCCGCGGTGCCGTTTTTCGGCACCCTGTATGATTCCTTCGAACATGCAGTGGCGCGCCCTTCCCGCGTTACCGGCAGCAAATATGCCCGGGTCAGTGCGGAGTTTTACTACACGGTGCATGACGTGCTCAGTGGCAAATCAGCAGCGGCCCCTGCCCTGGCCGCGTTGCAGAAAAAACTGATCCGCTTGTCACGGGGGGAGCAATGGTGAAACCGGCAACCTCACATTCCCGTTTGACCCGGCGTCGAGTGCGTTGGGCCTGGGTGTTTTTGGCACCTATGTTGCTGGTGTTGGCGTTGGTGGCCGGCTGGCCATTGCTGAAAACCATCGCCTATGGTTTTACCGACGCCAGCCTGATCAATCCCGAGGCGGCACAGTTTGTGGGCGTGGATAATTTCTCCTTTCTGTTGCAGGACCCTTATTGGTGGGCATCGGTGTGGAATACGGTGGTGTTTGCCGTGGTGTCGGTGTTTCTGGAAACCGTGCTGGGATTGATTATTGCCCTGGCTTTGAATGCGCAGTTTCGGGGGCGTGGCGGATTGCGGGCGGCCATATTGATCCCCTGGGCCATCCCCACGGTGGTGTCGGCGCAAATGTGGAACTGGATGTTCAATGATGTGTTTGGTGTGATCAACCACATGCTGATGAGCGTGGGCCTGATGCAGCACCCCATTGCCTGGACTGCATCACCGGATACCGCTTTGTTGTCCATCATTCTGGTGGATGTGTGGAAAACCACGCCGTTCATGGCGCTGCTGTTGTTGGCAGGTTTACAGATGTTACCCAAAGAGTGTTATGAGTCGGCGCGGGTGGATGGTGTGCATCCCCTGACGGTGTTCTTTCGTATTACCTTACCGTTATTGAAACCGGCGTTGATGGTGGCGATTATCTTTCGCCTGCTGGATGCGTTACGGGTGTTTGATCTGGTGTACGTTATGAGTGGCAACAACCGTGACACCATGTCCATGTCGGTGTATGCCCGCCAGCAATTGATTGATTTTGGTGACCTGGGTTTTGGTTCGGCGGCATCGACGCTGATCTTTGCCATCATTGCACTGTTCACCGTGGTGTATCTCACGGTGGCGCGAGTAGGGCGGGAGCAATAAGATGGCAACAGTGGCTCAACTGAGGTGGAAGCGCGCCAAGCGGATCGTGAGTCGGGTTGCCTTTTACGGCCTGCTGCTGGTGATTGCGGTCTATACCATATTTCCGTTCTACTGGGCGATTGTATCGTCGTTGAAATCCGGCTCCGACCTGTTTGAGGTGGAATACTGGATTTCGCAACCCCATTGGGATAATTACGTGGCGGTGTTTCGGGAACAACCCTTCGGCCGCAATATTCTCAACTCCCTGTTTGTATCGGTGTCCACGGTGACGTTGTCGTTGGCGTTGGCATTGGCCGCGGCCTATGCCATTGGCCGGGTGCAGTTTCGTGGCCGCATGCTGTTGATGTTTGTCATTCTCGGCGTATCCATGTTCCCGCAGATTGCGGTGTTGTCGGGGATGTTTGAATTAATCAATACCCTGGGCCTGTACAATAATCTGCTGGCGTTATCGTTCTCGTATCTGATTTTCACGTTGCCGTTTACCGTGTGGGTGTTGACCACCTTTATGCGGGAGCTGCCCAAGGAGCTGGAAGAAGCGGCGATTGTTGATGGCGCATCACCGTTGACCATCGTGACCAAAGTCTTTATGCCGTTGATGGGTCCGGCGCTGGTGACCACCGGATTGTTGGCGTTCATCGCCGCCTGGAATGAATTCCTGTTTGCGCTGACCTTCACCCTGTCCAGTGAAATGCGTACGGTGCCGGTGGCCATTGCCCTCACCTCCGGTGCCAGTGCCCACGAGCTACCCTGGGGCAACATCATGGCCGCATCGGTGATCGTCACTGTACCGCTGATCATTCTGGTGCTGTTTTTTCAACGCCGTATTGTGTCGGGCCTGACCGCAGGCGCAGTCAAAGGTTAACCCGTCAAATTATTAAGAGGGAGAGTATGATTCATGGCAGCCATAACTCTGCAAGCAGTTGATAAAACCTTCGGTAAAACCGACGTCATCAAGCAGGTTGCGATGGAAATACAGGATGGGGAATTCACCGTGTTTGTGGGGCCCTCCGGTTGTGGCAAATCCACCTTGTTGCGTTTGATCGCCGGTCTGGAAGAAGTCACCGCCGGCGAGGTGGTGTTTGACGGCGAAACCGTCACCGAGCTGGAGCCATCCGAGCGGGGTGTGGCCATGGTGTTTCAATCCTATGCGCTGTACCCGCACATGAGCGTTTATGACAACATGGCCTTTGGCCTGAAGCTGAAAAAAACCCAAAAGCAGGCCATCGCCGATCGGGTGCGGGAAGCCGCCCGCATTCTGCAGATTGAACATTTGCTGGAGCGAAAACCACGGGAGTTATCCGGTGGCCAGCGGCAGCGGGTGGCCATTGGCCGCGCCATTGTGCGCAAGCCCAGGGTATTCTTGTTTGATGAGCCCCTGTCCAATCTGGATGCGGCATTGCGCGTGCAGATGCGCCTGGAACTAAAGCGCCTGCACCGTGAGCTGGGCACCACCATGATCTACGTTACCCATGATCAGGTGGAGGCCATGACCCTGGCCGATCGCATTGTGGTATTGAACGCCGGTGCCGTAGAGCAGATCGGGGCGCCTTTGACGCTTTATCAACAACCCTGCAACCTGTTCGTGGCGGGGTTTATTGGCTCCCCCAAAATGAACTTTGTGCCGGCCACGGTCACCGCCTGCTCCACCACACAGGTGAGCGTGGATATTGGTGTGGGTGCAGAACTGATCGTATCGGTGGCGCAAAGCAATGGCCTGCAAAGCGGCGCCCGGGTGACATTGGGGGTGCGGCCTGAACACATTGTGGGTAGCGAAAACGCTCCGGTGGTGGATGAGCCGGCGGGCGAGGCGGCACGGATCGAAGGCAAGGTGGTGGCCATTGAGCATTTGGGCGCGGAGGCCTATGTGCATCTGCAGCTTGCTGCTGGTTCTGCCTGTGAAGAACCGTTAGTATTCAAAGGCAGTGGCGACACCACCTTGCAGGTGGGCCAGCAAGCGGCGATCTTCATAGCGCCCCAAGCCTGTTATCTGTTTGATGAAACGGGCAACGCACTGCCCCGGCCCGCTGCACAACATAAAAACGCGTCATAACCCATTACAACAGGAAGCATGCCATGTACACCCTGACCCATGAAGGCGACAAAATCGGAACCACCAGACTGGAGCGTGGCGATCCTTCCGTACACGCCGTGTCAGGGGAATTTGTGAACGTAGGCGGTGCCGGTGCATTGGCCGGCTGGATCAAAAGCATCGGTGGCCAGGTGGATGACGGGGTGGTGTTTGTGGCCCTGAACGACGATTTTGAGTTGCTGGATCAGGAGGACAAGCCCATCCGTTTCACCGAGGCCAGCCTGATTGCCATTCCGGCTGATGATGAAGCCTATCTGGATGTGACCGGCATTTCCGCAGAGGATTACAAAGCGTATTTTGCCGGCCATATTGCGGCCATGGATGACAACAGCTAGGCGATACCACCACTCCTTGTCTTGGGGATGATGCCCCAGGTGAGGCTATCAGAGTAGATGAGCACGTGTTCCATGGATTCTGCGCCTGAATCCTTTTTATCAACGCGGGTTATTGCGTTAAACATTGCAGGTATAAAAATACCACGTACTCCGCTTGGTATTCATCGACTCATACAGTTTTTGAGCCGGCGTATTATCCGGGGCCGTTACCCATTGCAGGCGAGCTGCTCCATGATCGGCTGCATAGCCGCGACAATGTTCTATGAGCCTGCGCCCCACCCCTTTGCCTCGATGGCCCGGAATGGTGTACAGATCATTCAGAACGGCTACCTTTTCGGTGATGGTTGATGCAAACGAAAAATACACCGTGGCGAACCCAATCGCGTCACCTGATTCGCGATAGATAAACTGGCAACCTGCCGGATTTGATTCACCGAACTGGGAGAAAAACGCCGCATTCTTTTCATCCGAAATACTCGCCACGTCATAAAATTGCTGATATGCCCGTATCAACGGGAGTATTTCGCTGAAATTGTTCTTCGATACAGGCTCAATCATTGGAAACCTTTTGATGCTTAACCTAACAGTGTACCAAGCGCGGCTTTAACAGAGCCTATGGCGACCGAAACCGATAATACTGACTATGTGAATCGTATAAAGTTTTAAGGAATACAATCTCACATCCACTTAGCCCCCTACTTGGGCGCGCGCCTCTCCAGTATATCCTTACTCATCTCTGTGTTAATGGTGCTGTCCACAAACCGGGTGCGTCGTTGCAGCGCCGCCTTTGCCACCATATAGGCCGATACCGGGGCGGTGATGAATAAAAACAGACTGATTACCAGTTCGTGAATGGCAAAGCCGTCGCCGCGCAAAGCGTGCAATCCCATGGAGGCGATAAGAATGCAGCCGATACCCAGGGTGGTGGCTTTGGTGGGGGCATGCAGGCGGGTGTAAAAATCCGGTAATTTCACCATGCCCAGGGCGCCGATCAGGATGAACACACCGCCCATTAACAACAGAAAGGAGGCGAACACTTCAATGACAAATAACATGGTGGCTCTCCTATTCGATGATGTCGCCGCGCAGCATGTATTTGGCCAGAGCCGCGGTGCTGACGAATCCCAGCATGGCGATCAGCAGCGCCGATTCAAAATACATGTCGCTGGCAAAGTACAGCCCCAGCAATACGATCAGGGCAATGCTGTTGATATACAGCGTATCCAGCGCGAGGATGCGATCGGCGGTGGAAGGGCCGATCAGCAATCGGATGGTGTTCAACACCAACGCCAGCCCCACCATCACCGACACCACCATCAATACTGTATTCAGCATGCGAATATCTCCCGCAGCGGCGCTTCGTAGCGCGTTTTGATTCGATCTATCATGTGCTGTTCGTTGTCTATGTGCAGGGCGTGGATGTAGAGCCACTGCATGTCTTCTGAAAAATCCACACTCACGGTACCGGGGGTGAGTGAGATGGTGCTGGCCAACACCGCCAGGGGGAAGTGATCGCGCAGATCCAGCGGCATGGCAATCAATCCCGGGCGCAGGTGGCGGTTGGAGCGCAGAATGCGGCCGGCCACTTCAAAGTTCGAGACGATGATGTCCCCCAGTACCATCAGCACATAACGTGCTGCCCGCAACGGCTTGCGCACCCGGGCGTGGGGGTCGCTCAACGGCGCGGCAACCCAGGGTATGGCGATGGCCAGAATCAACCCCAATACCAGGTGGCCCATGCTGAAGGAGTTCAACAGCATCCACACCAGCAGCAAGATGCCGGTGTGCAGCGGCATGGGGAAGAGTCGCTTAAGCATCGTCACCTCCAAGTAAGGATAAATCCACGCCCCGGGTCATCTCGCTTGCTGCCAGTTGCGCGTATTCGGTAATCCAGCCGGCAAATATCACCATGGTGGGCAGGGTGATCACCAGTATTGCCACTGCGGCGATCTGTGTCGGTTGTACCCGTTTGCCATCCGAATGATCACCGCGCGCGCGCCAGAACAGGGTGCCTCCGGAACGGGACAGCATGAGCAACGCCGCCAGGCTGGCCAGCAGGATGGGCGGCCAGATCCAGCCTGCCTGCCCACCGGCCAGGGCGGCCTTCAGCATCAATGCTTTGCCGATAAAGCCGGAAATGGGCGGCATGCCGATCAGCGCCAGGGCCGCCAGAAAGAACAACGCCCCCAGCAATGCCGGTTGTACCACCGGACGGGCCTGCACAAAACGATCTTCGGCCTTGCCCCGCTGGCCGATGATCAGGCCTGCCACCAGAAACATCAGCGCGGTGGCCAGGGTACTGTGCACCAGATAGTACAGGCCGCTGGCGGTGGCCTCCCGTGTGTTCAGCGCCACCATCAGCAACAGGCTGCCCACCGAAATGATCACCAGGTTGGCGGTGAGTTCACGCAACGTTTTACTGGCCAGCGTGGCGATGATACCAATCACCACCGTCAGCCAGGCCAGGGGCCAAAGCCAGGGTTGGGCAATGTTGGCCAGGTCCCCGGCGTTGTCGCCAAAAATGCCGCAATGTACCCGCCACAGGCTGTAGATGCCCACTTTGGTCATGATGGCAAACAGCGCAGCCACCGGCGCCGGTGCGGCGGAGTAGGCTCTGGGCATCCAGAAATGCAGTGGCAACATGGCGGATTTCAGGCCGAACACCACCAGCAGCAGCATGGCACCGGCGTTGGCCAGGCGCACATCATTGGGGTTGATGAGGGCGGCCTTTTGCTGCATGTCGGCCATGTTGAGCGTACCGAACGTGCCGTACATGATGCCCAGGGCAAACAGGAACAGGGCCGAGCCCGCCAGATTGAGGGTAACGTAATGCACATTGGCCAGTGTCTTCTGCGCACCACCGCCATGGATCAACAGGGCGTAGGAGGCAATCAGCAATACTTCAAAAAACACGAACAGGTTAAACAGGTCACCGGTAAGAAACGCCCCCTGAATGCCCAAGGCCTGAAACATCAGCAAAGGATGCAGAAACTTACCCTGTTGATCCTCGCCGGCGCTGCTGAACAGTTGCACACAAAGAAGAAGAATGGCCGTCAGCACCGAGAGCAGGGTTGCCATACGGTCGGCCACCAGAATGATACCGAACGGCGGTTGCCATCCCCCCATGGCGTACACCAGGGTGCCGTGCTGATCCACGTGCCACAGCAAACTTGCAGCGGCGCCCAATTGCAGTAATGCAAACAGGGTACCCGCCCACTGCTGACGGCGCAGGGTGGTGGCGATGGGTGGCATCAGTAACAGGATACCGGCCAGCAGGGGAATCAACAGCGGCAGAACCGGCAAATGCTGCAGCATCAGCTTTGCTTCCTTTTGTGACGGGAGTGTGACTTGTTGTGCTGGGCCTTGTGGGCGGCGGTGTTTTTCTCGATGCGATCGGCCAGGGCCTCCTCGATTGCGCTGCGTTCCGGTGGTAATTCGCGGCCATCCACATGATCGTTACCCAGATCCGCCCGCGCCCGAATGGCCAGAATCAAAATGAACGCGGTCATGGCAAAACCGATCACGATGGCGGTGAGCACCAAAGCCTGGGGCAGCGGGTCTGCCAGCTGCTCGCTGTGGCCCACAATGGCAGCACCGTTCACCGTCAGGCGTCCGCTGGCAAATAGAAACAGATTCACCGCGTAGGATAACAAGGTTAATCCCAGGATCACCGGAAAGGTTTGTGCCCGCAGCATTAAATAGATGCCCGCCGTGGTCAGTACACCCACACTGAGTGCAAAGGTAAATTCCATCAGTTATCCCCCGCCTGCAGACGTTCACTGGTGGTGAGTTTGCCCAGGTTGGCCAGGATCAACAGCGTGGCGCCGATCACCGTGAGGTACACGCCAAAATCAAACACCATGGCACTGGCCAGCTCGAATTCCCCCACCAGCGGTAAATGGAAATGATCGAACCAGGTGGTGAGGAAATGGTGGCCAAAGGCCCAGCTGCCCAGTCCGGACAGTGTGGCAATCAATAACCCGCTGGCAATCAGCCCCAGGTAGTTGATGGGCATGCGTTCTTTCATCCACACCACACCGTGGGCCACGTATTGTTGAATCAGGGCAATGGCGGTAATCAGCCCGGCGATAAAGCCGCCACCGGGCATGTTGTGCCCGCGCAGGAAGATATACGCCGACACCAGCAGTGCCAGCGGCAGCAGACTCTGGGACACCACCGCCAGCAGGAAGGGATGACGTTCCTTGGACCAACGGTAACCTTTGCTGTCGGCAGAGGGCATGGACACCAGCATCTGGGCCAGCAGTTTATAAATGCCCAGTGCCGCAATGCCCAGTACGGTGATTTCACCCAGGGTATCAAAGCCGCGGAAATCCACCAGAATCACATTCACCACATTGGTACCGCCACCACCGGGTTTGCTGTTGGCCACAAAGAAATCGGAAATGGTGTCCAGCGGCCGGGTAAGCATGGCGTAGCAGATGGTACCCACCACGCTGCCGAACAACGCCGCCACACTGAAATCCCGCACGATGATGGTTAACTTGCTGTCGATGGTGGGGCTTTTCTGCGGCAGGAAAAACAGGGCCAGCAGAAACAGCAGAATGGTAACCACCTCCACTGACAGTTGGGTCAGTGCCAGATCCGGTGCCGAGAAATAGGCAAACGCGATGGACACGATCAGCCCCACCACGGATAACGCGATCAACGCCACCAGGCGCAGATGGCTCCACCACAGGGTGACAAAGGTGGCGGCAATCATCAGCGCGGCGCAGAAGCCCACCACCCAGTTGATGGGTAATTGCGGGTGTCTGCCCACCGTGTTCACCAGTTCGAACAGCGGCGCTGCACTCACCAGCAGTGCCAGCAGAATCAGCAGAAACATGGAACGCTGCAGGGATCCATCGTCCAGCCATTGATGCAGCCGGGTAACACCGGCAATCAGCCGTTGCACCATGCCTTCGAACACATGCTTGGCATCGCGATCGGCAAATTGCACCTGAAAGTCGAACAGGTGGCGACGATTGATGTACAGAGTCAAGCCGCCGACGATGGCCATGGCACTCATCAGCAGCGGGAAATTAAAACCGTGCCACACCGCCAGACTGTATTGGGGCAAGGTGCTTTGCAGCACCGCCATGGAGGCGGTATCCAGTATGTCCCCCACCATAAATTGCGGGAACACGCCCACCAACAGGCACAGCACCACCAGTACTTCCACCGGCACCCGCATATAGCGTGGCGGTTCGTGGGGGGTGCGGGGCAGGTCGATGGGCTCGCCGTTGAAAAACACATCGTGCATAAAACGCAGGGAGTAGGCGACGGCAAAGGCGCCACCGGCGGTGGCCAGTAAGGGAATCCACCAGGACAGGGCCCCCAGTGTGGATTGATGCAGGGTTTCGGAAAACAGCATTTCCTTGGAGAGGAAGCCATTCAGCAGCGGTACCCCCGCCATGGACGATGCCGCCACCATGGCCAGGGTGGCGGTCCAGGGCATGTACTTCCACAGGCCGTTCAACTTGCGCATGTCACGGGTGCCGGATTCATGATCGATGATGCCGGCAGCCATAAACAGGGACGCCTTGAACACCGCGTGATTGATGATGTGGAACACCGCCGCCACCGCCGCCAGATCTGTACCCAGGCCCAGCAGCAAGGTGATCAGACCCAGATGGCTCACCGTGGAGTAGGCCAAGAGGCCTTTCAGGTCGTGCTTGAACAGGGCGATGTAGGCGCCCACCAGCATGGTGGCCATACCGGTGAGCGAGACCGCCACAAACCAGGCATCGGTCCCCGCCAGCACCGGATAAAACCGCGCCAGCAAAAAGACACCGGCTTTCACCATGGTGGCGGAATGCAGATAGGCCGATACAGGGGTGGGCGCCGCCATGGCATGGGGCAGCCAGAACTGGAATGGAAACTGGGCTGATTTGGTGAATGCCCCCAACAGGAACAGGGCCAGAATAGCGGGATAGTACTCGCTGTTGCGCAACACGTGCCCCATGGTCAGTACTTCGCGCAGCTCGTAGGTGCCGGTGACGTGGCCGATCAACAGCAGCGCCCCCAACAAGGCCAGGCCGCCAAACCCGGTCACGGTCAATGCCATGCGGGCGCCTTTGCGGGCTTCGCTTTTATGCCACCAGAAGCTGATCAGCAGAAACGAGCTGATGCTGGTGAGTTCCCAGAACAACCACAGCTGCAACAGGTTACTGGACAGCACCACCCCCAGCATGGCCACCATAAAGAACAGCAGATAGGTGTAGAACAGGCCCATGTTGTCTTCTTCTGACAGGTAGTAGCGGGCGTACAGAATGATGAGCAGGCCGATCCCCAGGATCAGCAGGCAAAACAGAAAGGCCAGGCCATCCAGGTGCAGGGATAACTGCAGGCCCAGCAACGGCACCCAGGGCGCGGAATAAACCGGTACCGTGCCGGCAAACACATCGGGTGCCTGTTGCAGTAACAGCGCCAGCGCCAGCGCCGGCATCAGCGCGGTCAGCCAGGCAGTGACCGTGCGGCCGGCCCGCGCAAACAGCACCGGCAGCAGAATGCCCGCCATGGGCAACAGCAGAATCCATAACACACTCATACCACCGGGGGCCTCACGGAATCGGAATTGTTCTTATTCGACAACCTTAAAAGATAACACGATTGCCGGCCAACGTCAGATCCCGATCAGGCCTTTGTCAGGGCCTGATCAATGTCGGCAAGGATATCATCGATGTGTTCAATGCCGATGGACAGGCGCACCAGATCTTCCGATACCCCGGCGGTGGCCAGCTCGTCAGGGCTTAGTTGCCGGTGGGTGGTGGTGGCCGGATGGCAGGCCAGCGACTTGGCATCACCAATGTTCACCAGGCGTAAAATCATCTGCAGGGCATCAATAAAACGAGCCCCCGCCTCGCGCCCGCCGGTAATGCCGAAACTGAGAATGCCTGACGCCTGCCCCTGGGTGATTTTCTGGCAGGTGGCGTGGAACGGACTGTCCGGTAATGCGGCGTAATTCACCCATTCCACTTTTGGGTGCTGCTGCAGGTGGCGGGCCACCTGCAAAGCGTTTTCACAGTGGCGCTCCATGCGCAGGCCCAGGGTTTCCAATCCCTGCAACAGCAAAAACGCACTGTGGGGCGCCAGCGCCGAGCCGGTGTTGCGCAGGGGCACCACACGGCAACGGCCGATAAAGGCCGCAGGCCCCAATGCCTCGGTGTACACCACTCCGTGGTAGGAAGGATCGGGTTCATTCAGCATGGGAAAGCGATCTTTGTTGGCGACCCAGTCGAATTTGCCGGAATCGATGATGATGCCGCCTACGGTGGTGCCGTGACCACCGATGTACTTGGTCAGGGAGTGCACGATGATGTCGGCACCGTGATCAAACGCGCGGCACAAATAAGGGGTGGCCACGGTGTTGTCCACAATCAGGGGGACGCCGTGTTGATGGGCAATGCTGGCCAGTTTCTGCAGGTCCACAATATTGCCGGCGGGATTGCCGATGGATTCGCAGAACACGGCGCGGGTCTTGTCGTCAATCAGGCTTTCCAGTTTGCTGTAGTCATCGAAGGAGGCCATGCGCACATCAATGCCCTGCCGGGGCAGGGTATGGGCGAACAGGTTGTAGGTGCCGCCATACAATTGGGAGCTGCTGATAATGTTGTCGCCGGCCTGGCAGATGGCCTGGATGGCGTAGGTGATGGCGGCCATGCCGGATGCCACACCCAGGGCACCGACTCCGCCTTCCATTTCTGCCAGACGGGCTTCCAGTACTGCCGTGGTGGGGTTCATGATTCGGGTGTAGATATTACCCGGCACTTTCAAGTCGAACAGATCAGCGCCGTGTTGGGTGTCGTCGAACGTGTAGGATGTGGTTTGGTAAATGGGTACTGCCGCGGCTTTAGTGGTGGCTTCCGATTCATAGCCATGATGTAAGGCCAGCGATTCGAGTTTCATTATTGTTGTCTCCCTGTGTCATGATCCAGTACCGATTAAAGCATGAATAGGGAGAAACATAACAGGCGTGTGTTATGCCTCTTGCTGTTGTGTCTGCGCCAGACGCTGGCACAGGTAGTTCGCCAGTTCCTGGACATTGGGCTCGCGGCAGAAGGTGACGTGATCCCCGGCGGTGTCCTGTACGGTCATGTGGCCACACCACCGGCCCCAGGCAAGGCGGGGATCCTGGTCGGGCTTGAAACGGTAGTAGCCATGCTCGGCCAGGACCATGGTGGTGTCCACTGTCAGGGGTTCCGGAATGAAAGACGCCAGAATGCGCTGGGGAGCCAGCCCCTGGGCGGTTTGACGCAACTGGCCGATGAGATTACCAAGGCTGTGCACGATATAGCGGGGTGCGGCCGCCGGGCCCAGCTTGCGTATGCGCTGCCAGTGATAGCGCAGCCGATCCCATGGGTCCTGGGTGGGTGCGCCGATGCCCTGGGGTACCGGTGGGTCCAGCAATGCCAGGAAACGCACGGACTCACCCTGGCGCTGCAGCTCCGCTGCCACCTGAAACGAAACCACCGCACCAAAACAGTGGCCACCCACGCAATAGGGCCCTTTGGGTTGAATTTTACGCATGGCACTGATGCACAGGCGGGCCAGGGCGGGGTAATCCAGTTGCGGTTGCTCCTGCATGATGGACGCCGACAGGGGAATGCCATAGACGGGCTGATCTTTGGCCACATAGCGGCCTATGTCGAAATACTCCGCGATCAGAAAAAACGGCAGCCGGTCACCCTCGGTTTGCAGGGGCAGGATCAGACTGTCGGTGGCGCTATCGTCATCCAACTGCTGGCGGAAGCGGCGCAGGGTGGGGTATTCGAACACGCTGCGCAGGGAAACCCGGCGTCCGAATTCCCGCTCCACCAGGGTGGTCAGGCGCAGTGCCTGCAGACTGTTGCCGCCGAAGTCGAAGAAGGAGCGCTCCGGGTGATCCGGGCGCCGCCCCAATAATTGTTCCCATAAGCGGGCCAGGCGTTGTTCATCCGGATGCCAGTCCATGGCCTCGGTGGCGGCCGTGGCGTGCAGTGTTGGTGCCGGTAACGCGCTCAGATCCACTTTGCCATTGGCGCTGAGCGGCATGGATTCGATGCGCTGTACGGAGCGCGGAATCATGTAGCCGGGCAGGCGTGAACGCCAGCGGCTCAGCAGTGGCTGCAGGTCGGTGTGATCCTCATCGGTAAGTACCCAGGCCGCCAGATAGGGTTGGCCGGGCACTTCTTCCCGAACGGTGCTGATGCAGCGGTGTACCCAGGGCAGTTCGCAGGCTACGGATTCGATCTCGCCCAGCTCGATGCGGAACCCGTGCAGCTTGACCTGGGTGTCAACGCGGCCGAGAAACTCGATGTTGCCATCGGCCAGGTGGCGGCCCCGGTCACCGGTGCGGTACAGGCGGCCGAATATTGGATGCTGGAAAAAAGCCGCGTCGGTGCGCTCGGTATCGGCCCAGTATCCACAGGCCAACCCGGCGCCTCCGATAAAAAGATCCCCGGCCACCAATGTGGGGCAGGGCCGCAGATGCCGGTCCAGTACATAAAAGGTCTGGTTGGCCATGGGCCTGCCGTAGGGAATCGAATGCAGGCGCTTGTCCACGCTGGTAATGGGATGCAGGATCGACCAGATGGCGGCTTCAGTGGCCCCTCCCAGGCTCATTTGAACGGCATTGGGGGTGGACCCGCGCAAGCGTTCGGGCAAATCCATGGGTATCCAGTCGCCGCTCATCATAACCAACCGTAGGCTCGGGAGTACCACCGGGTCCGAGTGAGTGGGTTCAATCAGCATTTCCACCAGGGCCGGTACCGAATTCCATATGGTGATCTGGTGTTGGGCAATCATGCGCCGCCACACGGTTGGGTCGCGGGTGGCATCCCGCGGGCAGACGACCAGGGCGGCACCCGCGGCAAAGGTGCCGAAGACATCGTAAACCGATAAATCAAAGGCACAGGATGAAATACCGAACACCCTATCCTGCGGGCTCACCGAAAAGCGTTGATTGCAGTCCAGCACGGTGTTGACCGCGGCCCGGTGATTGATCATCACCCCTTTGGGTTGGCCGGTTGAGCCGGAGGTAAAGATGACATAGGCGAGATCATCCGGCTGGCTTGGGCAGTGGGGGGCGTCTGCCGGTAGTGCAGCCAGTTGCTCAGCCTCGGCGCTCAGGTGCACGGTACGGTCCGGCAACAGTGCCCCCTGTGCACAGGGGTCGTCGGTGACCAGGGCCACCGGGGCAATGGTATCGAGGATGATGCTCACCCGCGCCTCGGGCCAGCCAGTTTCCAGGGGAACGTACGCGGCGCCGGTTTTGAGCACGGCCAGCAAGGTGGCGACCTGATCGAAGCTGCGGGGTATCCGAACGGCGACTTTTTCACCGCGCCCTGCTCCCAGTGCCAACAGCCGGTGTGCAATCCGGTTGGCTCGGGCTTCCAGGTCGGCATAGGTATAGTCGCTTTGCTCGGAAATCACCGCCACCCGATCGGGATAACGTGCCACGCTGTGTTGCACCAGCTGCTGCAGACAGGTGTCTGAGGGCAGTGCCTGGGCCGTGTCATTGTACTGCTCAACGGTGTGCATCCACTCCGAGGCAGGTAACAAGTCCAGAGTATTCAAGGCCGAGTCGGGGGCGGCGGCCAGTGTCAGTAAAACGTGCTTGAACTGGTTGGCCAGGCGGTTGGCATAGGCCTGGGAAAAACGGGAACAATCCACCATCACGGTGATGTGCAGCTGTGGCTCCCCCACTATGCTGATGCTGAGCGGACGCAGGGGTTGTTCATACAGCCGGAACTGGTGGCCATCCCCCAACTGTTGTTGGGCAACGGACCACACCTTGCAGTGATCGTACACCAGGATGCTTTCAAACAGAGGTGCTTCGTTGCCGGCCGCCACGCTGTCGGTAATCTGGTGCAGCGGTGCCAGCTCATGGTCGCGCAATTGATGCTGCCGTTGCCGCAGTTGCCGGAACAATTGGCTGAGCGAATCGACCCCTTTCAGGTTCACCCGCAGGGGCAGCATATTCATCAGTACACCGCAGACCTCCCGCGACTCTGCCGGCCCGCCATGGCGACAGGCGCGAATGGTGCCGAAAACCAGATCGTCATCACCGCTGTGGCTGGCCAGTATCAACGACCAGGCCGCCTGGACCATGGTGTTCAGTGTGCCGCCGCACGCGCCGGCCACCTGCTGCAGCCGTTCCGTTTCTGCCCTGCTCAGCAGGGCCTCGGCCTGAATGTTGCGGCGTTCAATGTCGGGCAATGCATCAGGATCATCCGGCAGCGCGTTGGGGTGATCGAAATTCACCAGATAGCTGCCCCAGAACCCGGGGTCCATGGTCTGCGCGTCACTTCGCCATTGCGCGTAGGGCAGAATGCTGGGGGCGGGTTGCAGCTCCGGCACGCTGCCGTTGCACAGTGCGGTATAGGCCAAGGCCACTTCTTCCAGAATCCGCTTTGCCGAGCGGCCATCCAGCAGCAAATGTAAAAATGACCACACCAGTACATGGTCATGGTCATCAAAGCGTAATAAATTTAACCGTGACAGAGGTGGTTGATCGGGCTGCGGGGCATGCTGGCGATCCTGCGCCAGAAATTGGTGCACAATGCGGTTGCGCTGCCGGGGAGTGCAACCGCGATGGTGGTGGACCTGCAGAGTTGGGATCAATGTGGATATAGATTGTTCAGGTGTATCTTTACCTGACCAGGACACCGTCAGCCGCAGGGTGTCGTGGCGTGAGTATACCCAATCCCAGGCAGCAGTCAGCGCATCCAGATTCAGGGAATCGGAAATGGTCCATTCAATTTGTTCAAATTCAAAGCCTTGTTCGGGATACCGGAGTGAGGCAATCAGCATCCCCTGCTGAACCGGGGTCAGCAGGGCGGATGTTGGGCGTGTAAACTCGTATGACGTATTCAATTGTAAAGACGTCATAGTGTTAACCCCAAAATTACATCGGTAATCCCAAGTAAAAAATAATTCATAAATCGATATCAAGACTCGTTCGAGCACGCCGTTGGCGGTACCAACGCAGCGCTTTAACAGGGACACACACGGTTCACCTCTGGATTTGATTCCATGCAAAAGGCGGGCCCATCCTTGTATGGCTGATCCTATATAGTAGTGGCTAGTGGCAAGCCATACGGGCACTGGGTGCCTGCCATCGAATTAAGGGTAACTCGGGTGTGGCCCGGGTGTCACTGGCTTGAGTCGGTTCTGTGATCAGGTGCCGCAGAATGTTCGCAACACTTTTTGTTCAGGCTCCGGCGGCAGCTGATAGTGTTCGAACGCGGCTTGCTCGGCATAGGGTTGCTCCAGTGCCGATAATAGGGTTTCAAATACTGAAAAATCGTCATTCTCTGCGGCCTCTATGGCTTCGGCCACCCGATGGTTACGGGGGATGATGGCCGGATTGACCGACTGCATCCGGGCAATGACTTCCGCGCTTTCCGTTTCCCGTTGGGCCAGTTGTTGTTGCCATTCATCCAGCCATTCGTGCAGCGCGCGTTCCAATGCGGCATTGTTCCGGCAATCGGGTAAATTCAGCAGGCTCAAAACCGGGCTGCGATCAGCGTTGGGTTGCGTCACTTGGCCAAGGCGGCGAAAAAACAGGGTGTAGTCCAGCGCGCCCTGCTCCAGCAGCTCCAGTAAACCCGCGATGCGCTGCACGTCACCGGCCACCACCGAGCTGAAGCCCAGTTTGCGCACCATGCCCTGCTCCCAGGCCTGGCTGTGAATGTTGTTGTAATCTTTTAATATGGTCGTGGCCTGTTGGATGGCGGCATCTTCATCGCCGGGGAACAAACTCAGCATGGCTTCCGCCAGCCGCGCCAGATTCCATTGGCCGATGGCGGGCTGATTCTGATAGGCATAACGCCCACGTTGATCAATGGAACTGAACACCTGACCGGCTTTGAATGCATCCATAAAAGCGCAGGGGCCGTAGTCGATGGTTTCGCCGCTCAATGTCATGTTATCGGTGTTCATCACGCCGTGAATAAAACCCAGCAAAAGCCATTGTGCGATCAGTTCGGCCTGGCGCCGGCAGATGGCAGCAAACAACTGTACATAGCGATCGTCTGCTGTGCGATCCAGATGGGGATAATGACGTTCCAATACGTGATCGGCCAGAGCGCGTAACGCCTGCTCGTCCTGACGCAAGGCAAACAGCTGCAGGGTGCCCACCCGAATGTGGCTGGCGGCAACCCGGGTAAACACCGCGCCTGGTTCCGGTTGTTCCCGCACCACCTGTTCACCGCTGCTGACCACCGCCAAGGCGCGGGTGGTGGGTACACCCAGCGCATACATGGCCTCACACAGAATGTATTCACGCAACGCCGGGCCCAATGGGGAACGACCATCCCCACCACGGGAGAACGGTGTGCGTCCGCTGCCCTTTAGCTGGATATCCCGTTGCCGGCCCTGCTGGTCGATGACATCCCCCAGCAACAGCGCGCGGCCGTCGCCCAGTTGTGGATTCAATTGTCCAAACTGGTGTCCGCAGTACGCCATGGCCAACGGATCGGCCCCGTCCGGCACGCGATTACCGGCAAAAATGTCAGCAATGTCCTGGTCAGAGGCTGCGCTGCTATCGATCCCCAGCTCCTGTGCCAGCGGGTAATTGAAGCGAATCAGGCGCGGTGCCCGCACCGGTGTGGGCGGCAGCTTTGCAAAGCAGGCATCGGGTAATTGTGCGTAGGCGTTTACAAAAGGAATCTTCATACTGCAGGCCATCCGGTTCAGAGAAGTGAATCTATGGTACGTAAGTGGCGAGGTATACTCCACCGTAATTGGCAGGCGGTCTTAACGCCAGGGGGGTGGAAACAAAAACGTTTGCCGGGCACATTGCCGCGGGTGTGAAAACCATGAAAACAGGGTATGCCGGCGGGATGCATCATCCCACCGGCATGGAGTGGATCACTTCAGATCAAAGCGGTCGGCGTTCATGACCTTGGTCCAGGCGTGAACAAAATCCTCAACAAAGGTCTGTTTCGCGTCGTCGCAGGCGTACACTTCCGCCAGGGCGCGCAGTTGTGAATTGGAACCGAAGATCAAATCAACCCGGGTGGCGGTCCATCGTAACTCACCGGTGTTACGATCCAGTCCTTCGAAGCAGGTGGCTGCCTCTGAAGTGGGTTTCCATTCGGTGTTGATATCCAGCAGGTTCACAAAGAAGTCGTTGTTCAGAGTCTCCGGTTGATGGGTGAATACACCATGCTGAGATTGACCGGTATTGGCATTCAATACGCGCAGGCCACCTATCAGCACGGTCATTTCCGGCGCCGTTAACGTCAGCAACTGCGCCCGGTCCAACAACAATTCCTCGGCAGAGACAGAAAACTCACATTTCTGATAGTTACGGAATCCATCCGCAACCGGTTCCAGAAACGCCATGGCTTCCACGTCGGTTTGTTCCTGGGTGGCGTCGGTGCGTCCGGGGGCAAAAGGTACGTCCACATTGACACCGGCGTTGCGCGCGGCCCGTTCCACGGCCGCACAACCGCCCAACACAATCAGGTCTGCCAGGGATACTTTCTTACCATCGCTTTGCGCGCTGTTGAACTCGTTTTGCACGCCTTCGAGGATGTCCAGTATGCGGCTTAACTGCTGCGGCTGGTTGGCTTCCCAATCTTTCTGCGGGGCCAGGCGAATGCGGGCGCCGTTGGCACCACCGCGCATGTCGGAGCCACGGAAGGTGGAGGCGGAGGCCCAGGCGGTGCTCACCAGTTCAGCAATGCTGAGGCCGGAACCCAGCAGGGATTCCTTGAGTTCGGCGATGTCCTTGGCGTCTATCAATGGGTGATCCACATCGGGCACCGGATCCTGCCAGATTAACTCTTCGGTGGGCACGTCTTTGCCCAGGTAGCGGGCCACCGGGCCCATATCGCGATGGGTCAGCTTGTACCAGGCACGGGCAAAGGCATCGGCGAATTCTTCCGGGTTGGCGTGGAAGTGCCGGGCGATGGGTTCGTAGATCGGGTCAAAGCGCAGGGACAGATCCGCGGTGGTCATCATGGGTGGGTGTTTCTTGTTGGGATCGTGGGCATCCACGATCATGTGCTCCGGTTTCACGTCTTTGGCCACCCACTGATGGGCACCGGCCGGGCTTTTGGTGAGTTCCCACTCATACCCAAACAGCATATCGAAATAACCGTTATCCCATTGGGTGGGGTTGGGTTTCCAGGCGCCTTCAATGCCGCTGGTGGTGGTGTCACCGCCCTTGCCGCTGCCCAGTTTATTGATCCAGCCCAGGCCCATGGCTTCAATGGGGGCGGCTTCGGGCTCCGGCCCCACCAGGTCCGGATCACCGGCACCGTGCGCCTTACCGAAGGTATGGCCACCGGCCACCAGGGCAACGGTTTCTTCATCGTTCATGGCCATGCGGCCGAAGGTATCGCGCACGTCCAGCCCGGAGGCGACCGGATCAGGATTGCCGTCCGGCCCTTCCGGGTTAACGTAGATCAGACCCATCTGCACGGCGGCCAGGGGATTATCCAGTTCACGCTCACCGGAGTAGCGGCTGTTGGCCTGGTCACTGGTGGCCAGCCACTCGGTTTCCGCACCCCAGTACACGTCTTCCTCCGGCTCCCAGATGTCCTCGCGTCCGCCACCAAAGCCGAAGGTTTTGAAACCCATGGATTCCAGGGCGCAGTTACCCGCCAGAATCATCAGGTCCGCCCAGGACAGCATGCGCCCGTATTTTTGCTTGATGGGCCACAACAGGCGGCGGGCTTTATCCAGGTTACCGTTGTCCGGCCAGCTGTTCAGGGGGGCAAAGCGTTGTGAACCGGAGCCACCGCCGCCGCGCCCATCCTGCATGCGGTAGGTGCCGGCACTGTGCCAGGCCATGCGGATAAACAAGGGGCCATAATGGCCGTAGTCAGCGGGCCACCAGTCCTGTGAGTCGGTCATCAAGGCGTGGAGATCCTGCTTTACTGCGTCCAGGTCCAGCTTCTTGAAGGCTTCGGCGTAGTTGAAAGAATCGCCCATGGGATTGCTGAGTGCGGAATGTTGGTGCAGGATTTTCAAGTTCAGCTGGTTGGGCCACCAGTCACGATTGGAAGTCCCGCCACTGGCAGTATTGGAAAGTGACCCGTGCATGACCGGGCATTTACCCTCTGCCTTGTTGTTGCCGTCCATATTAGCCTCCGAGTGGCTGTAGTGAAGTCTAGCAGTGAAAACAGATCGACCTTTTTTGCCGTTCTGGTAACCGACTATAGACCTGCGCCGGATAAGCCATCAAGTTGCATTAATTTATGGTGTTCATATATTTTTTTAATGACGGCGCCAGGGTAATGAATTTATTGATGCAAGGGCGCGTCGTGCTGTTTGAACTGCAGCGCAGAAAAACGGCGGTACAGTTCGTTGCTGGCCATCAGTTCTGCGTGAGTGCCGATGGCCTCGAGCTTGCCCTGATTGAGCATGGCAATACGATCGGCGTTTTTTATGGTGGCCAGGCGATGGGCAATGACCAGGGTGGTACGCCCTTGCATCAGTGTGTCCAGTGCCTGTTGCACCTGATACTCACTTTGCGCATCCAGCGCACTGGTGGCCTCATCCAGCAGTAAAATAGGTGTGTTGGCCAGCAAGGCCCGGGCGATGGCAATGCGTTGTTTTTGGCCGCCGGACAGCCCGATGCCGCCGTCACCCAAGTGGGTCTCGTAGCCCTGGGGCAAGGCCATAATGAACTCGTGCGCATGGGCCGCGCGGGCGACGCGCTCAACCTCGTCCATATGGGCGGTGGGATTTCCATAACGAATGTTGTCCAGAACAGTGCCGTAAAACAGGCAGGGGGATTGGGTGACGATGGCGTAACAGTGCCGCAGATCAGACAAGGCCAAAGACTGGATATCAATACCGTCCAATAAAATGCTGCCCGCTGTGCTGTCGTAAAAGCGCAGCAGCAGATCAAACAGGGTGGACTTGCCGGCGCCGGACGGGCCTACCAGAGCCAGGGTTTCACCGGCGTGTACATCCAGGTTGATATCGTCGATGGCCGCTTCTTCCGGTCGGTTGGGATACACAAAGCGCAACCCCCGAATGGCAATGTTGCCCTGCACCGGGGCCGGCAGCGGCTGACAGGTGTCGGCTTCGGGAATCTCGGAAGTGGCGCGCAGGAGTTCAAAAATTCGCTGGGTGGCACCGGCGGCCCGTTGCAGTTCACCGATGACTTCTGATATGGAGGCGACGGCGGAGCCCACGATCACGCTGTAAAAAACGAACGCCGCCAACTCGCCGCCGGAAATCCTGCCGCCGATGACGTCCAAACCCCCTACCCACAGCATCAGGCCCACGGCACTCAGCACCAGAATAATGACGGACGTGATAAGAAAGCCGCGCTGAATGTTGCGTTGAACCGCGATCTGAAAGGCATTGTCCACAAAGTCCTTGAAATTCAATTTGTCCGTGGCCTGATGATTGTAGGCCTGCACGGTTTTGATGTTGCCCAGGATCTCGCCCACATAGGCCCCCACATCGGCTACCTTATCCTGGCTGCGTTTGGATAACCCTCTGACCCGGCGCCCAAACAGAAGAATGGGGGTGACAACCAAGGGCACGGAAACAATGACAATGGCGGTGAGTTTGGCATTGGTGATAAAAAGCCAGATCAACCCGCCCACGAACATGATCAGGTTGCGCAGGGCCATGGATAACGAAGACCCCACCACCGATTGAATCAGTGTGGTGTCCGTGGTGAGGCGGGATTGGATTTCCAGGGCACGATTTTGTTCAAAAAAAGCCGGATGCAGGTCCACCAGATGATTGAACACCCGCTCACGGATATCGGCCACCACCCGCTCTCCCAGCCAGGATACCCAGTAGTAACGGGTAAAGGTGCCGCCCGCCAACACCACCGCCATGGCCACAAACAGCAGTACGTAGAATTTCAGTTGTGCGGTGGAAGCGGTGGCAATGCCCTGGTCGATGAGCAGCCGTATGCCCTGGCCGAGGGAAAGCATGGTGCTGGAGGTAACCAGCAGGGCCAGCAGCGCATAGGCGATCTGACGTTGATAGGGGGCGAGCGTGTGCAGGGTGAAGCGGATTGGGCTCGCGGGTGCGGTTGTCATCAGAATGGGTGTCCTTTGCGTGAGTGACCATCTATCCTATAGCGCCGTCAGTCTGGCCTCCAGCCGCTGTCGCATCCAACGGTGGGCCGGATCCCGCGCCAGGGCGTGGGGCCACATCAGGTAAACCACCACATTGGGCACTGGTACGGGAAACGGCAGTACCTGCAGATCCAGTGTGTGGGCCAGTTGCCGGGCCAGGCGCAGTGGCACCGTGGCGATCAGGTCGCTGGCGGCGGCCACCGACAGCAGGCTCGGGTACTGCACCACGTGCGCCCCCACCCGGCGGCGCCAGCCGGGGCGTCCCAGTATCTGGTCCAGGGGCAACACCTGACGTTCCCGCAATGGCAGTACCACATGTTCGGCCGCCAGAAAATTCTCCAGCGACAGGGTGCCGGTAATGACCGGGTGACCCCGGCGAGCCACCACGGCCAGGGTTTCCTCCGTCACCGGTATGGCCTGCAGGCGCTCATCGGCCGGTAGCTGGGTGTCCAGGCCGAAATCGGCCGAACCATTCAGCAGTTGTTGCTGCCAGCCATCCTGCTGCGGCAGCATCTGGATGCTGATGGCCTGGCTGGATTGCCGCAGTTGGCTCACCAGGGGCCCCACTGCCAGGAACTCAAAATAGTCCGGTGCCAGCAGGCGAAAACACCGCTCACTGGTGGCGGGATCAAAACAATGGCTTGGGTCCAGGGCCTGGGAAATGTTCTGTAGGTGTGTGCTTACTTCGTTGTAAAGGTCGGTGGCCCTTGGGGTTGGGCTTAAGCCGCTGCGGGAGCGGGTAAAAAGGTCGTCGTCCACGGTCAATCGCAGGCGTTGCAGGGCGGCGCTCACTGCAGGCTGGCTCATGCCCAGGCGCTGGGCGGCCCGGGACAGCTGCCCTTCTTCCACCACGGCAACGAAGATGGGTAACAGGTTAAGGTCGACGGCTCTTAAATTCAGCTTCATGGATATTTAATATAAGTAATATTGATTGGATGAATAATAGCGTCTGGGTCAGACTTTTCCCATAGGGTTGAATCGCAATGATGGGAGCGTTCCTGATGACCTTGAATGATCTGGTGACCATGTCGATCGTGGTGTTTGTGGCGCTGGCGGCGTTGGCGGAATGGTTCAGTGGCCGCAGTGCCAACGGTGCCCGCACCCGGCGCGACTGGCAGATGGCCGGGCTTACCGTGGCCATGATGATGGCGGTGCAGCGGCCGTTGGTATTGTTGCTCATCGGCCTGAGTTTGACCTGGTTGTTCCCCGGCAGTGCCGGTTCGCTGGCCTGGTTGGAACAAGGCTATTTCTGGTACGCCCTGATCGGTTTTTTCTGTCTGGAGGAGCTGATTCACGGGGCCGGGCATTACTTCGCCCACTGCCGCCGGCCCCGGGCCAGGTGGGCGCAATCAATTCAGGCCGTATTCAAGCTGTCCCATCGCCCTCATCATATGAGCGGTGATGATGAGCGCGGCCAGATCAGTGTGATCCATACCTTCACCAATGGCTGGTTGTGGTGGTTCATTATGCCCAATTACTGGTTCCAGCTGCTGGCGTTGTACCTGGGTTTGACGGAAGTGTTTCTGTGGGGAACCGTGGTCAAAGGGTTGTGGGCAGCCCATACCCATGTGAACTGGAACTACGATCTGTATTTTCATCATCATCGCTGGGCCTGGGTGCGTAACACCATGTGGGGCCTGGCCCATGTGTTCACCTTTCCCACCCAACATCACCACCACCACGCCCGCGGAAAAAACTCCGCCAAGAATGTGTGCGGGTCACTGGCGCTTTACGATTGGCTGGTGTTTGGCACTTTGGCGATCGAAACAGAGCGGCCGGCAGTCTACGGCTGGCGGCAGTCGGAGCGGGAACAGAAAAGTGCACTGTATCGCTATTTCAACACGGATTTAAAACCCTACCTGCGTTGATCCTGAAAATCGGCTAAGGTTCGCCCTGGCCATTTTTATCTTCAGGATTGATTGTGCAACCTCACCCGGTGTTAAAGGCAGGATTGTGGATGTTGGGCACATTGCTGTCGTTCAGCGTCATGGCAATTGCAGCACGCCAGTTGTCTGCCGACTTTTCCACTCTGCAGATCCTTGCCATTCGCAGTGCGATTGGCCTGCTGGTGGTGTCCACGATGTTGACCCGATCGGGTTGGCAACAGGTGCGTACCCGCCAGCCGGGCACGCACCTGTTGCGCAACCTTGCCCACTACCTTGGCCAGTTTGGCTGGTTTTATGCCATCGGCTTTATTCCTCTGGCGGCCGTGTTTGCCATTGAGTTCACGGTGCCTCTGTGGACACTGCTGTTTGCTGCTGCGTTACTGGGTGAGCGGATATCCTTGCCCAGAATCATCGCTGTGCTGTTGGGCATTGGTGGTGTGCTGGTGATCCTGAGGCCGGACGCTGAAGTGTTGCATACTGCCGCCGTGGTGATGTTGGGGGGTGCTTTCGCCTATGGCCTTTCCCATACCCTGACCAAGCGCCTGGCTCCGGCCAATACGCCCCTGTGTATTCTGTTCTATATGATGGCCATACAGTTGCCGTTGGGCCTGGTGCCAGCGGTGTTCGACTGGGTGACACCCGGGGTTACACACTGGCCCTGGTTCTTACTGGTGGGATTGACCGGCCTGAGCGCCCATTATTGCATGGTGCGGGCGCTGATGCTGGCGGATGCCTCGGTGGTGATTCCCATGGATCTGCTGCGGTTACCGTTGATTGCCCTGGTGGGGTTTGTTGCCTATGGCGAGACAGTTGATTTTTATCTGGCTGTGGGAGCGGGATTGATTCTGTTGGGAAATGCCCTGAACCTGCTGTGGGATCGGCAAAAGACCATGGACATGCGGATCGAAGCCCAGCAAGATGATTCCTCTGCAAAGCAGTAAATAAGCGTAAATCACATCAACTAATAGGGAAGACACCATGATCAGCGGAAGTTGCCTGTGTGGCGGGGTTCAATTTGAAATCAGCGGCGAACTGGCACCTATTCAGATCTGTCACTGTAGCCAGTGTCGAAAAGCACAGGGCAGCGCATTTGCCACCAATACCCCGGTACGGGAATCGAATTTTCACTTGCTGAGTGGCCGTGATCAGATCGGCTCGTTTGAATCCTCACCGGGTAAGCAGCGTTGCTTCTGTAAGCACTGCGGCTCACCGGTGTACAGTAAAACCGACAAATTGCCGGGGGTGATTCGGCTACGGGCCGGTACCTTGGATGGCGAGCTGGCGGTTAAACCAGAAGCCCACTACTACGTGGCATCCAAAGCGAATTGGTACTGTATTGAGGATGAATTGCCCCAGTTTAACGAATGGCGGTTATGAGCGGCTGGCAGTCAAAGCAAACGGTGCTCACTGTGTGCCGTTTGCTTTGACTGGATTGTGTTGACTGAATTAATCGGGCGGGTTGAGCAGGGTTGCGACGAATGTAGTGGCATCCTGAGCCGGCAGTCCATCAAACTGAATTTGTCCCAGGCGATAGTTCGCGGAGTTGAACCAGTCTTTCACTCGGACACTGTCGCTGGCGGACACGGTTAGCACCAGGTCCTCTCCCACCTGTGTGGCGGTGACGCCAATGGGGGTGATGCCGGCACCAAACTGCAAAAGAGCGCGATTGCTCAAGGAGACTTCATACTCATAGATGATGTCGTTGTCGTCCCCCAGATTGAATACAAAGGTATCCTGAT
>DKQK01000008.1 GCA_002471665.1 Gammaproteobacteria bacterium UBA7310 | reverse complement strand
TGTTCATTTAGAGATGTTTCGATTATATGACAATTAAAAGAAAATCAAAGGCTCGATGCACTTTTTTTGGTCAAAAAGCGCACCATCAAAATGAAAAGAAACAATTATGGTGCGCTAGATCAAAAACCAACCAGAATCAGTATCGATTACTGCGCCAACAGCCATTGCTGAAAGGCTTCACGCTCCTGCTCAGAGGCCTGGCTCCAGAGCGCTTTCAATTGCGGCAACGTGTCCATTGACTGCACCTCATTGTTACCGGTAGCCACCTGATCGCTCTCGAACTCATATACCGGGGTTACGGCGGATTTCAATTGGGTCAGGAAGGTTCTGGGGCGGCTCAGTTCCACAGCCGACTCGATCACCTCTTTGGTTTTTGCGTTCACCACCTGGAATTCGGGTTGTTCAGCAAATGCCCTGGCATCTTCCAGGTTTTTTTGCGGTTCGTGGATAACCTTGTATTGCTTCCCCGCCTCCACTTCAAACGTTACCTTTGCCGGCCGGGACACGACTTTTTCATGATCATCGGAACCGATGCTAAACAAATCGGAGTATTGCAACAGCAGGGTGCGCTGGCCTGCATCAACTCGATAAGTGATTTCCTGACCCACAAACCCTTCGCTGACTTCGTCGTTATCCACATAGTTGATCAGTACCGTGTTGGCTGACGTCACCAACCCGGTGTTGCCCTGCTCACCCTGGTAGGCGTTCTGGATGGAATGGGAGGCACAGGCGGAAATCAGAGAAAGAGCCAAAACGGCCAACAAGCTACGAAACATGGGAACAACCTTTTAATCAGAAGACGAGAAAGCATCATATTACAAAATTATGACGCGGAAGTGACAAGGTGCAGAATAGCCGCCGGTTGCGCCGGCACAAAAACTACTCACACTACCCCACCAGCAGTTTGATGCCCACTGCCACCAGCAGGCCGGCAAAGATTTTTTTCAGGGTGGCCGCCGGCAGACGATGGGCCAGGCGCGCGCCCACCTGGGCAAAGATGACACTGGTGAGCGCAATTCCGATCAGGGCGGGAATATAAACGTAGCCGATGCTGAATTCAGGCACCGGTTCATCCCATCCGGTCACCATAAAGCCCACTGCACCGGCCACCGCGATGGGCATGCCACCTGCTGACGAGGTACCCACGGCTTGCTGCATTTTGACATTACACCAGGTAAAGAACGGCACACTGAGGGAGCCACCGCCAATGCCAAAGATGGCGGAAACCACACCAATCAGCCCCCCCGTAAACGTTAAGCCCAGGTTACCCGGCAATTCACGGGACGCTTTCGGCTTGAAGCCCGCCGCCATCTGAACGGCGATCAAGATGGCAAATCCACCAAACAGAATCTGCAGCAAGCGCCCGTGCAGAACATCGGCCAGCGTTGCGCCCAGGAGCGCCCCCAACGCCAAACCCAATGCAAACCAGGTCAACACCGACCAGAGTACAGCCCCTTTCTTATGATGCTGATAAACAGATCCGGCCGAGGTAATGATGATGGTCGCAAGGGAAGTGCCGACGGCCATATGGGTGAGCACATCAGAAGAAAAGCCCAGGGAGGCAAAGGCATAAATGAGCACAGGAACAATGATAAGACCACCGCCAACCCCCAACAGACCAGCGGCCAACCCCGCCACGATACCCAGGGCGGGGTAAATCAGAAACTCCATCAACCGTTAAAACCGTAGCTCATCAGTCGCTGATAACGTTCTGTCATGAGGGTTTCCTCATCTTTGGCTGAGAGGCGCTCCAGATTTTCAATAAGAGCCGCCTTGATGGAATCAGCAACCGCATCATGATCACGATGACCTCCCCCCAAGGGCTCAGGCACCACCTGATCCACCAACCCCAATTCGTGCAGGCGCCTGGCAGTCAGGCCCATGGCTTCGGCAGCATCGGAGGCATACTCAGCGCTTTTCCATAGAATGGAGGCGCAGCCTTCAGGGGAGATAACGGAATAGGTGCTGTACTGCAACATTTGCAGATGATCACAGACCCCGATTGCCAGCGCTCCACCGGAGCCGCCTTCGCCAATGACGGTGGCAATGATCGGTGTCCGCAGGCTTGCCATCACCGCCAGATTACGGGCTATGGCTTCACTCTGACCTCGCTCTTCCGCTTCAATACCGGGGTAGGCACCGGGGGTATCGATGAAGGTCAACACCGGCATTTTGAAGCGTTCCGCCATCTGCATCAGGCGCATGGCTTTACGATAGCCTTCCGGTTGCGGCATGCCGAAGTTGCGCCGCACCTTTTCTTTTACATCGCGGCCTTTCTGGTGACCAATCAACATCACGGGCTTACCGTCCAACCGGGCAACACCACCCACGATGGCTTTATCGTCGCCGTAGGTTCGATCCCCGTGAAGTTCGTCAAATTCGGTAAAAATACGGGCAACGTAATCCAGGGTATAGGGGCGTTTGGGGTGCCGCGCCAACTGGGCAATCTGCCAGGACGACAAGTCGGAAAATATGGACTCGGTAAGAGACAGGCTCTTATCCTTGAGCTGTTTTACTTCATCGTTAATATTCAATGCAGCACTGTCGCCCATGCTGCTCAACTCTTCAATCTTGGATTCCAGCTCAGCAATGGGTTGTTCGAAATCCAGATAGTTAGGATTCATAAAGCATTGATCCTGTTTAATTGTTATAGGCTACCAAAACCGGGAATGTTCAGGCCAATACCTTACGTGATGGACGCCATGGTGTCGAGATTTAGGCTGCGCTGAACCCATCGATTTTGTGGCAAAATGTTATAGCCCGGCCTATCGATACAGCACTGATAACGCGCGCTCTCCGCAAAGCTGCTCTAATTGTTTTATCAGCTCGGGCTTGGGTGCAATGCGCCAGTCCTCCCCCAGGTACAGGCGGCCTCGGGCCCCCTGACGGGAGTACTCAACCCTGACCTTGCATCCCCCCTCACGATAAGGCGCCAGCACTGATTGCAGCTTTTGACCGAAATCCGGACCCAGGTGGGCCTGGCCTATGTCCAGACTGATCAGGCGGGCATAATTCTCCCGGGCCTGGGCAATGCCGAACACCTTGCGCGTCACCATCTTCAGGCCGCCGGAATAATCATCGAGACTCACATCCCCTTCCACCACCAATACGGCGTCTTTGATCAGTTGATCCTTATACTCTTCATAGGCATCCGAGAATATGGAAATCTCCAGGCGCCCGCTCTTGTCATCCAGAGTCAGAAACGCCATTTTGTCACCGCGTTTGTTCTTCATCACCCGTTGCGCGATGACCAAACCTGCTACTATGCTGCGGGATTCACGGCTGTTGCCCGGCTTTACATCAGCAATACGGCTGGTGGTAAAGTGGGAGATTTCCTCCAGATACTGATCAATGGGGTGCCCGGTCAGATACAGCCCCAGCGTTTCCTTCTCGCCATTCAAGCGCTCGTCATCACTCCAGGGTTTCACTTTGGCCCACTCCGGTTCAGGGCGTTCTTCCTCATCCACGGCGCCAAACATATCCATGATGCCCAGATCCTGATTTTTGCTCTCCTGTTCAGCGTAACGCATGGCTTCTTCCAGACTGGCCATCAGGGTCGCGCGGTCCGGCCCCAGCTTGTCCAGGGCACCGGCCCGAATCAACGCTTCCATGGAACGCTTGTTGAGTTTTTTGAGATCCAGCCGGCGACAGAACTCAAACAGATTTCTAAACGGCTTCTGATCCGACCGGCCTTCCAAAATGGCATCAATGGGGCCTTCACCCAGACCTTTGATCGCACCCAGCCCATAAACGATCTGCCCCTCATCATCGACGGTAAATTTATAGCCGCTGACGTTCACATCCGGCGATACAATGGCCAGTTTCATGCGGCGGCACTCGTCAATGAGGGTCACCACCTTATCGGTATTATGCATATCGGCAGACAACACCGCGGCCATAAAGCCGGCTGGATAATGGGCCTTCAACCAGGCGGTCTGATAGGACACCAAGGCATAGGCCGCCGAGTGTGATTTGTTGAAACCATACTTGGCGAACTCCTCCATGGTGTCGAAGATTTCTGTGGACAGCTTTTCATCAATGCCGTTTTTGGCCGCGCCATCCACAAATAACCCACGCTGCTGGGCCATCACGTCGGCTTTCTTTTTACCCATGGCACGACGCAACAGGTCGGCGCCCCCCAAGGTGAAATCCGCCAGCACCTGAGGAATCAGCATTACCTGTTCCTGATAAAGAATGGTGCCGTAGGTGGTATCCAGTACGGGTTTCAGATCCGGGTGCGGATAATCCACCTTTTGGCGGCCGTGTTTACGGGCAATAAAATCATCCACCATGCCGGACCCCAATGGCCCTGGTCGAAACAGCGCCACCAGCGCCACAATATCTTCAAACGAACTGGGCTTCAGGCGCTTGATAAGATCTTTCATGCCCCGGGATTCAAGCTGAAACACCGCCGTGGTTTCAGCCTTCTGCAACAGGTCAAAGGAAGCCTTGTCATCCAGCGGAATGCGTTCAATGTCCACTGGCGGTTTACCTTGTTTCACAAGCATCGGATTAATGGTTTTCAATGCCCAATCCACGATGGTGAGGGTACGCAACCCCAGGAAGTCAAACTTCACTAACCCGGCCGCCTCCACATCGTCCTTGTCGAATTGTGTGACCAGGTTGTTGCCGTGCTCATCGCAATACAGGGGCACATAGTCCGTCAAGGCGGACGGTGCGATGACCACACCACCAGCGTGTTTGCCCACATTGCGCGTGATGCCTTCCAGTTTTAAAGCCATGTCCAGCAGCTCACGGACATCTTCATCACGGTCGTACAGTTCCTGCAGTTGCGGTTCCTGCTCCATGGCCTTGCTTAAGGTCATACCCACTTCAAAGGGAATCAGCTTGGCGATGCGGTCCACGAATCCGTAGGAGCGGCTTTGTACCCGCCCCACATCCCGCACCACTGCCTTGGCCGCCATGGAACCAAAGGTAATGATCTGGCTTACCGCATTACGGCCGTATTTTTCCGCCACATAATCAATCACCCGGTCACGGCCATCCATGCAGAAGTCCACGTCAAAGTCGGGCATGGATACCCGTTCAGGGTTGAGGAAGCGTTCGAAAAGCAAATCGTATTCGAGAGGATCAAGATCCGTGATCTTCAGCACATAGGCCACCAGCGACCCGGCACCGGATCCCCGTCCGGGCCCCACCGGGACGCCATTGTTCTTGGCCCACTGAATAAAGTCGGCAACAATCAGGAAGTAACCGGGGAACCCCATCTGAATAATAACGTCCAGCTCGATCTGCAGGCGCTCATCGTAAGGCTTACGTATCTCGGCAAAATTGGGATCGTTCACATCGAACAGAAAGGCCAGACGCTCCTCCAGGCCTTTTCTGGATTCGGCAATGATGAAGTCGTCCAGCGTCATGCCTTCCGGCACCGGGTAATCCGGCAGGTAATAGGTGCCAAGGGGAATTTCAAAACTACAGCGCTTGGCGATTTCAACCGTGTTTTCGATGGCTTCAGGAATATCCTGAAACAGTTCCCACATTTCCTCCGGTGACTTCAGGTACTGTTCTTCGCTATAGCGCTGTTCACGGCTGGGATCTTCCAGCGTCCAGCTTTCGTAGATACAGACACGCACCTCATGAGCTTCAAAATCTTCCCGATGCAAAAAGCGCACATCATTGGTGGCAACCACCGGGCAATCTGTCTTGGCTGCCAGATCCACTGCCAGATGCAGATAGGTTTCATCATCCTGACGCCCGGTACGGTGCAGCTCCAGATAGAACGAGTCCGGAAACAGCGCATTATATTCTTCAACAAGCTGTTCGGCCTTGGCCTGCTTTCCCGCCAGCAAAGCACGGCCGATTTCTGCGTCTTTACCCCCCGACAGGCAGATCAGGCCTTCGGTTTTCTGGCTCAGATAGGCACGGGAAATAATCGCCTTATCCAGTTTCTGGCCATGTAGGTAAGCCTCAGAGACCAACTCGGTGAGGTTACGATAGCCCTGCAGGCTTTTCGCCAGCAGCACAATCTGCGAGGCGGGCTCATCAGGAAACTTCGACTCCACCAGTACATCAGCACCGTAGATGGGCTTGATCCCCGCATCAATGGTGGCCCGTTGAAACTTCACCAGCGCAAACATATTGCAGAAATCGGTCAACGCCAATGCGGGCATCTGCATGTCGGCACAACGTTTGGCCAACGGCTTGATCCGAACCAGACTATCCACCAGAGAATATTCCGAATGAACCCGCAAATGTACAAATGGCTGAGTCATGCTTAACACCTGTGTTGGAAGTGGGTTATGCCAGCAATTTGGCTACCGGGCTAAAACTACGCCGGTGAATGTCCGTGGGGCCGAGCCGGGTCAGAGCCTCCAAATGTACCTTGGTGGGATAACCTTTATGTTTGGAAAAACCGTATCCCGGGTATTGCAAATCCAACAGATCCATTTCGCGGTCGCGGGTCACTTTTGCAATAATTGACGCCGCGCTGATACAGGGTTCGGTCAGGTCACCTTTAATAATGGCCTGGGAAGGGCAAGACAACACCGGGCAACGATTACCGTCTATCAGGGCAAACTCTGCCTGTGGACGCAACTGTTCCACCGCCCGCTGCATGGCCAGCATGCTGGCATGCAAAATGTTTAACTCATCAATTTCTGCCACTTCTGCCCGGCCGATGGCCCAGGCCAGGGCGTCATTGCGGATTATATCGAACAAGGCATCGCGCTTTTTTTCGGTCAACTTTTTGGAATCCGTCAGGCCGGCGATGGGTTTTCCAACATCAAGAATAACGGCTGCCGCCACCACAGCACCGGCCAGCGGGCCGCGTCCGACCTCATCAACACCGGCAATCAACTTGCCCTGGGAAAAGTTCATTTCACTTTGCACGGGATGCACCCTGTATGAATCAAGATTCTGGATTAGCCCGGACTACCGGCACCGGCCCGCCATCCGCCCACATTTTCTTCCAGCAATTCTGCAACGGCGGCGGCGGCCTGTGTACTTGCGTTCAGATTAAGCTGGTGGTGAATATCGTCAAACCGGGCCTGCATGGTTCTGCAGCGCTCCTTATTCTGCATCAAGCTGTAAAGCTCGCGTGCCAGTGCCTCTGGTGTTGCCTTTTCCTGCAGAAACTCAGGCGCTATTTCTTCATCAGCCAATAAGTTGGGCAGCGCAATGTATTTGTTTTTTACCAGCGGCGACAGGATGGCGTGGGTAATCGCCCCCCAGCGGAAAGCCACTACCATGGGCCGTTTCAACAGCATGGCCTCAAGCGTCACTGTGCCGGAGGTCGCCAGCACGTAATCTGCAGCGGCCATCGCCTCGCGAGCATGACCATCCACCATCTGCACAGGCAAATCCACATCATATTGACTCATCTGCTGTTCGAACTGCTGGCGGCGCTGTGCACTGGCCAGAGGTACAATGAAACGTACCTGCGGGCACATGATATAAACCAGCCGCATGGTTTCCAAAAACAGGGGGCCCATGTATTTCAATTCCCCTCCACGGCTGCCGGGCATAACAGCCACCACTTTATCGACCGGAGCGAAATCCCAAAAACGCTTCGCCCGCTCATGGTCAATATCCGGATCAATATCCGTTGCAAAAGGATGGCCGACGAAGCGCACCGGAACATCAAATCGACGATAGAAATCCGCTTCAAACGGGAGCAGGGTCAGCATAAGATCCACATCACGACGGATTTTGAACACACGTTTTTGCCGCCATGCCCACACCGTGGGTGATACGTAGTGAACCGTCTTGATGCCACGCTGTTTAAGAAATCCTTCCAACGGAAGATTGAAGTCCGGCGAATCGATACCGATGAAAACATCAATTTTCTGTTCCAGAAAACACCGTTTGAGCGTTTTCCGAATATTGAGCAATTCACGCAGACGGCCCAGTACGGCAAATATGCCCATCACACTGAGGCGATCAATGGGGAACAGGCTGTCACAACCGGCATCCATCATGGCGGGGCCACCTATGCCGATGAAGCGGGCATCAGGCCAACGGGATTTAAGCGCCCGAATCAACCCTGCCCCCAACTGATCACCCGACATCTCGCCCGCGACAATACCGACGGTGATATCTGTGTTTGCTTGCTGGGGCATAGGGGCACCTGAATTAGCGGGCAATACCACGATTGGATCGTTTTATGGAATCAATGAATAACTGCAGATAGGGATCATGGGATTTACTTTCCAACTGTACAATCGCCTGCTCCAGCTTCAAACCACGCATATAAACCGTCTTGTAGGCATCCTTGAGGATGGACATGGATTCTTTACTGAACATGCGGCGCCGCATGCCTTCAAAGTTCATGCCGGCAGGCCGGGCCGGATTCCCCGCCACCATCATAAAGGCGGGCACGTCCTTGCCGGTCAACGCTCCCATTCCCAACATGGCATATGGCCCTACATGGCAGAACTGATGTGCTCCGGAAAAGCCGGCAAAGATGACATCGTGGGCCACATGAACATGCCCGGCCATGGTGGCGTTATTGGCAAAAATATTATCGTGCCCGATCTGACAATCGTGGGCTATGTGCACATAGGACATGACCAGATTGCGATGACCGATGCGGGTGATGCCCTCATCCTGCACCGTACCCCGGTGTATGGTACAACACTCGCGAAAGTGGTTGTCGTCACCGATTTCAAGACTGGTGGGCTCGCCCTTGTATTTCTTGTCCTGACAATCTTCACCGATGGAGGCGAACTGAAAAATCCGGTTGCGCTTACCAATCCTGGTGGGCCCTTTAATGCACGCATGGGAGTGAATCAAGGTGCCGGAATCGATTTCAACACCAGGGCCGATATAGGTGAAAGGCCCGACCTCTACATCAGAAGCCAGTTCAGCTTTTGGATCAATGACAGCTTGAGGGTGGATCAATCTATAAATCCCTTTCTGCACAGGTTATATCAGATATAGCGACTTCCTCACCATCCACCGTTGCCACCGCATGGAATTTCCATATGGTGCGTTTCCTGGCCTTGATGGTCGCCCGAATTTCCAGTTGCTCACCGGGTGCCACAGATCGGCGGAATTTGGTTTTATCCACGGAGGCGACCACATAGACCTTGTTGGCTTCCGCTTTCTGCCCTACGGTTTTAAACGCCAGCAAACCAGCAGTCTGCGCCATGGCTTCAATAATCAACACCCCGGGGAAAATCGGGTTATCCGGGAAATGCCCCTCGAATACCGGTTCATTATTGGAGATGCCTCGCACAGCAACAATATACTCACCCTCCACCAACTCGAGCACCCGGTCCACTTGCAGAAAGGGTGCGCGATGGGGAAGAATTTCCTTGATTTCGTTAATATTCATCATAGTTCAATCGGTGGGATTTATCTCATTGTAAATCACTAGCTTAGGGCTATTCCAGCGCCAAATCACGCCAATTAACGTAACACGATATGTACTACTGCTTATCCGACTGTAGGGCCTGCAACTGCTTTTCCAACCGGTTCAGTTTGCGTGCCATGTCATCCAGGTGACGAAACCGGGCAGCGTTTTTGCGCCATTGCGCGGTGGTGGACATCGCCGTTCCAGAGGAATAGGAGCCAGGCTCAGTGACACTCTTGGTGATCGCACTGCGCATGGTCAGGTGCACCCGGTCGGCGATTTCGAGGTGCCCGGCGATACCAACTGCGCCTGCAATGGTGCAGTATTTACCAATTTTGGTACTGCCCGCAATCCCGGTGCATCCGGCAATGGCCGTACCCTCACCGATTTCCACGTTATGGGCGATCTGAATCTGGTTATCCAAAATGACACCATTGCCAATCACAGTATCCTGGAGGGCACCGCGATCGATGGTGGTATTGGCGCCCACGTCCACATCGTTGCCGATGGTGACTGCGCCCAACTGGGCAATCTTCTTCCACCGGCCCTGTTCATTGGCAAAGCCGAACCCGTCTGCCCCTACAACCACACCACTGTGGAAGGTACAGCGCTCACCCACCTTGACCCCATGGTACAGTGTGACATTGGCATGAAACAGGCAATCTTTGCCGATGATGCAGTTGGCACCAATAACGCAACCGGCACCGACTTCAACGTTCTGGCCCAGCACAGCGCCGGATTCGATAACTGCATTTGGCCCTATTCGACAACCGGCACCCAAAACCGCACTCCCAGACACAAAGGCCGTACTGTGAACCCCTTCATCGGGCTTTGGCCGGTGATCAAAGAAATGGGATACCCGGGAATAGACCAGATAGGGGTTGTCTGCAATCAACACTGCGGTAGGGCATTCGTCCACGAACTGAGGCTGAAGAATAACTGCACTGGCCCTGGTTTGGGCCAATTGTCCGCGATAGAGGGGATTGGCAAGAAAACTGAGTTGTCCGTCACCGGCCGAGCCCAATGTGGCCAGCCCATAAACCTGCCGGGCAGGGTCGCCCTTCAGCTCCACATCAAGCGCTGCGGCCAGCTCTCCCAGGCTCCAGGATTCCCGCTTCGTTGGCTTCACCATCGATTCCAGCGTTGCTCTGTCTAGTTCTTGATGTTATTCATTTTTTCAACCACCAAATCGGTAATGTCCAATTTAGGGTTCATATCCAGTACCGCTTCGCGGCGCAGCACCATATCTATCTTCTGCTCGGCAATAATATCCTTCATCGCCTGCTGGAACTTGGGCAGCATGGATTCAACCACTTGACGCTGGTCTGCCTGACCACTTTGCTTCAACTGCTGTTCCTTGAACTTCAGCTCCTGAGCGATTTCCATCAATTCCTTTTCCATCTTGTGACGCTCTTCGGCAGACATCACTGCGCCGTCTTTCTGAATCCGTTCCTGCAGATTCTTGCCTTTCATATTGAGGGCCTCGAGACCGGCTTTCTCTTTCTCAAACTCGCCTTTGAGCTTTTCTACCTTGATTTTACCCTCTTCCGTGGACATTACCGCACGCAACACATCCACTGTCACGATGTTTGCTGACTCTGCCGCCAACAGGGACTGAGCCATCATCAAGCCGAAAAACACTACCAGAAACTTTTTCACAATAAACCTCTTTAACCTGTGTTCGTTTTTAGAATGGTTGCCCCAGCGAGAACTGGAACGATTGCACATCATCACCGGGCTGATCATTGAATGCCTTCGACAGGCTGAATGATAATGGGCCAATTCCCGTGATCCATGACAAGGCGATACCAGCCGACATCCGCATTTCATCCAGCTCAAAACCATACTCGTCTTTGCGGTGGGTATCAAACACGTTCCCGGCATCCACAAAGAACATGGTGCGGAAGGATCGGCTGTCTTTTACAAAGGGCATGGGGAAGATAAGTTCCGCACTGCCTTCCGCCAGGAAGTTACCACCGATGGCCCTGGGTGAGCCGAAATCGTAGGCCGACTGGATTTCACGCGGCCCTAGGGAGCGATCTTCATACCCCCGAATGGAGCCGAAGCCACCAGCATAGTAATGTTCATAGAACGGCGGCAGCTCGTCCTCACCATAGGCATCCAGGTAGCCCAGCTCGGAACGCAGACGCAATGTCCAATCCTGGGTCAATGGGAAATACTTCTGCGACTGCAGGCTGGTTTTGAAGTACTCAAGATCACTGCCGGGAGAGGAGACCTGCAGTGATACACTGTGGGAAGAGCCCCGGGTAGCAAACACGCCCCGGTTGAGAGTGCTGATACTCCAGGTTCCGGTGAGCGGGAAATTGGTGAACTCTTCAGACTGGGTAAACTTTCCTTCAACGTTGGCTGCATACAAATCGTAACCCACCAGGCTCCACACCTGAAGGGGAGAACGCCGACTGGCATAGACCGTCACGTTCTCGAAGCCGACCCCGAAACTCAACCTGGAGATATCGCTGGTGGGATAACCAAAGGTGAGATTGCCCCCGAAACGGTCCGAAGCCCAATTCGATATGACATCGTCTTCGCTGATGTCGGTTTGCTGGTAGAACAGCGAAAATCCGCGGGATACCCCATCGATGGTGTAATAAGGATCAAGGAACGAAAAGCTGACACTGTCACGGATATCACTGCGATTGGCGGCAATGGTGACCCGGTTTCCGGTGCCCAGAAAGTTGGTCTGGGAAAGATTGGCACCAAACACAAAGCCGGTACCCTGCTGATAACCTACGCTGGCACCAATGGACCCTGAAGGCTGTTCTTCCACATTATAATGGACGTCAACCTGATCCTCCTCCCCGGGTACACGAGGCGTCTCCACGGTGACCCCTTTGAAGTAGCCCAGCCGTTCCAATCTGACCTTTGAGTTTTCAATCAGTTGCCCGGAAGCCCACGATCCCTCCATCTGACGCATTTCGCGGCGCAGAACTTCGTCCCGGGTTTTGGTATTGCCAAAGAAATTGATACGCCGCACATAAACCCGGGTGCCGGCATCCACATAAAATGTGACATCGACCGTATTGTCTGCATTAGGTGATATGGACGGGACACCATTGACATTGGCAAAGGTGTAACCTTCGTTGCCCAGCCGGCGGGAGATCAGCTCGTTGGAGGTGGTCACCAGCGCCCGGGAGAAGGTTTGCCCCGGTTTCAGCAGTATCAGGCGCTGCAAATCCGCCTCCGGTACTTTGAGATCGCCGGTAAGCTTGACCTCATTAACCGTGAAGCGCTCACCTTCGGAAATATTGACAGTGATGTACACCTCGGACTTATCCGGGGTCACTGAAACCTGGGTGGATTCAACCCGGAAATTCACGTAACCCCGATCCTGGTAATAGGAGGTCAGCTTTTCCAGATCGCCGGACAGTTTCTCGCGGGAATACTTATCGTCCCCTTTGAAAAACGAGAACATGTGGGATTCTTTCAATTCGAACTCATCCACCAGAATGTCGTCGGCGAAAACGGAATTGCCCACGATGTCCACACCGGAAATGGTGGCCACGTCCCCTTCTTTGATGGTGATATCGATGGCAACCCGGTTGCGGGGCAGAGGTTTGACTGCCGGTTCCACCCGCGCTCCGTATCGCCCCTGAGCAATATACTGACGTTCCAGTTCCACTTTCAGACGATCCAGCGTCACCCGCTGAAAGACACTGCCTTCGCTGAGTCCGGCCTGGGACAGGCCTTCCATCAGGTTTTCGGTCTCTATGGATTTGTTGCCATCCAGTTCAATGCTGGCGATGGACGGCCGCTCACTCACCTGAATGATCAGGATATCGTCTTCTCTCAGCAGATTGATGTCTTGAAAGTTGCCGGTTTTAAACAGAATGCGTGCCGACCTGGCCAGGCTGTTCTCATCCACCTGATCCCCAACCTGTAGCGGCAGCACGTTGAATACGGCCCCGGCGGAGATACGTTGCAAGCCTTCAATCCGAATGTCTTTTATGATGAAGGAATCCGCCATCGCTGTGTTTGCCAGAAAAGCCATCCACAACACCAGCACTGATCTTGTAATTCGATTCATTTAACGCTCAAGTCCGCAGGAATTTCTATAGGTCCAAAAGGCGGGATCAAAGCCCCATAATATCGTTATAAAATGCAAGTCCCATAAACATGACCAGCAAGCCAAGCCCCAAGCTGTTTCCCAACGCTTGGGCCTTCTCCGATACCGGGCTTCCTTTTATCATTTCAACGAGATAGTACATTAAGTGCCCACCATCCAAAACGGGAATGGGCAGCAAATTTAACACCCCGAGGCTGATACTTAAATAGGCCATGAAGTGTAGAAATGACTCCAGCCCATAGCTGGCGCTGTCTCCGGCCACTTTGGCGATGGTTATGGGGCCGCTGAGGTTTTCCAGCGAGATCTTACCGGTCACCATTTTGGCAATGGAGAGTATGGTTAGTTCAATGCGGGACCAGGCGTAGGACAGGGACTTGCCCACCGCAGCCACTGGGCCATATTCCAGTTCACGGATCATAAAGTCCGGATATTCAGAAAACTCAGTGGCGTTGGCCGCACCAATCTGCCCAAACTCACTGCCATCGTCGCCCATCACCGACTCCGGGGTAATAGTCAGGGCCACTTCACTGCCGGCCCGATCCACCAGCACCTGCATACTCACACCCGGATTCTGCCGTATCAGCTCCACCCATTCTTTCCAGGTCAGTATTTCCACACCATTAACGGCCACCACCCGGTCACCGGGTTGCATACCCTGGGCCTGGGCGGCCCGGCCTTCAACCAGCTCGCCCACCACCGGTGGAATCTCGGGAAAATAGGGCTCTATACCCAACAGTTTTAAGGGGTGCGTTTTCTCTTGCCCGCGCATCCAGTCCTGCAGTTCTATCTGGCGCACCACGGTGCCACTGCTGCCCTCGGGTCGAACGGTAAAGCTTACCTGCCCGCTTTCGCCGATGCGCGAAATCAACGCCATGGTGACATCATCCCAGCTTTCGGTGGTATCTCCATCCACTGCAACGATTTCATCCATGGTCTGGAAGCCGGCTTTGGCGGCTTGTCCTTCCGCCTCAACATCACCCACATAAGGGACCAGGGAGGTCACACCGGAGAGGAACAGCATCCAGTATAGAAATACAGCAAAAACCAGATTTACGATGGGGCCGGCGGAGACGATGGCAAAACGCTGGAATACCGATTTATGGGCAAAGGACTGGCCACGGTGCTGGTCCTGGACGTCACTGCCCGGTTCACCCAGCATTTTCACGAAGCCGCCCAGCGGCAATGCCGCCACCACAAACTCCGTGCCGTGTTTGTCGTGCCACTTTACAAGGGGCTGACCAAAGCCAATGGAAAACCGGATCACCCTGACGCCGCAACGGCGGGCTACCCAGAAGTGGCCGTACTCATGCACAAAAATCAGCAGCCCAAGGGTGACCACGAAAGCCAACAGGGTTTGTATAAAATCGAACAAATCAGCCTCTATCTCGTTGTTGTATCAGCTAAAACCGATCACTTGGCTTGCTGGGTAAGAAGCCCATGGGCCATCTCCCGAGCCGCTTGATCAGCCCTTAGGATAGTATCAATATCCACTGCTTCCACCAATGTCATCCTGCCTAATACACTTTCAATCACGGCGGGTATTGCGGTGAAGCGCACGCGCCCGGCCAAGAACGCATCCACCGCCACCTCATTGGCGGCATTCAGTACCACCGACGCCGTTTTGCCGGCCATCATTGCCTCGCGGGCCAAGCGCAGACAAGGGAAACGCCCTTCATCTGGCTGCTGGAAATCCAACCGGGCCACGTCAACCAGGTCCAGGGGCGCAACCCCCGACGCGATCCGTTCAGGCCAGCCCAAACCAAAGGCAATGGGGGTCCGCATGTCCGGATTTCCCATCTGGGCCAGCACCGATCCATCCACGTATTGGACCATGGAATGGATCACACTTTGTGGGTGTACCACCACCTGCACCTGATCCACGGAAGCGGAAAACAACCAGCAGGCTTCTATAAATTCCAGCCCTTTGTTCATCATGGTGGCCGAATCCACGGAGATTTTGCGCCCCATGGACCAATTGGGGTGGGC
>DKQK01000010.1:19916-24199 GCA_002471665.1 Gammaproteobacteria bacterium UBA7310 | reverse complement strand
TTATTCATACTGCGCAGCGTTCGTAAGCCGACAATATTGCGAAAAAAACCTCGGACCCTCTAGGAGAGAAAAATGAAAGTTAAACTGCTTCCCTTAGCTATTGGTGCTGCTATCGCTATGCCTGGTGTGGCTATGGCGGATGTGACTGTTTACGGCAAAATGAATCTGACACTGGAAATGGCTGATTATGAGTTCGAAGACAGCTCAAGTGATTATGATCGTTGGGAATTGAATAGCAACGCCAGCCGTTTGGGCGTTAAAGGTTCAGAAGATATAAACGATAACCTGTCTGCTTTCTACAAAGCTGAATATGAGATTTTCCCCGATGATGGCAGCGATGGCCGTGGTATCTCTCTAGACGGTGAAGTGTTTGTTGATCTGGATGGTGACGGTAACCCTGATGACACCGTAGAGGTGGACGCAAGCACTGATCGCACATTCAAACAGCGCGATATTTACGTTGGTTTGAAAGGCGGTTGGGGTGCTGTGCAGTTGGGTAACTTTGATACTCCTTTGAAAAAGTCTCAAGGAAAAATTGACCAGTTCAACGATATGTCATCAGGCGATCTCAAAAACGTTCTGACTGGTGAGAATCGTGAATCCAATTTGATTCAGTACTCGTCTCCTGCCATTGCGGATGCGATTACGTTGAATGTGGCAATCCAGCCTGGCGAAGAGGCTTGTCCAGACGGTGCAAATAACAACTGTGATGATGGTTTGGCCGATAACTACTCTTTGTCTGCTGTTTACTCTACTGACATGCTGTACCTGTCTGCCGCAATGGACGACGGTATTGATGGTGAAGATGTAATGCGCGTGACTGGTATCTTCTACATAGATGTTTTCGAGATTGGTGCAATGTATCAAACTGCAGAAGAGTCTGAGGATTCCGCGGGCGATCCGGCCGACGAACAAGACGGCTATATCCTGAGCGCTGGCATGAAGTTGGGTGAGTCCAACAAACTGCGTTTCCAGTACGGATCATCTGAGCTGGATGAAAACTATGAAGTGGCTGGTGATGGCTTCACTGACACTTTGGAAATCACTCAAATCGCGATCGGTGTGGATCATAAGCTGAGCAAGCAGACTAAGCTGTTTGCCAACTACATCACTCTGGAAGAAGAGTTCAAGGAAGATGGTGTTAGTGGCACTTCAACGGATGAAGTCGCACGCTTACAGTTAGGTCTTGAACACAAGTTCTAATCTCTGCGAAGAGACTTGAGCAAAAAAACGCCCGCAGATATGCGGGCGTTTTTTTATGCCGGTCATTGAAATTAGAACAAGCAACAAAAAGGCAGCTGACGCTGCCTTTTTGTATCCTGATCGAGCCGAGCGATCAATCCATCTTTCTAAACACCAGTGTGGCATTGGTGCCGCCAAAGCCAAAACTGTTGGACATCACCGTCTTCAGTCCGGCGTTTTCCTTGTATTCACGGGCGATATTGGCGCCTTCGATTTTTTCGTCCAGTTGCTCAATGTTGATGGATTCCGCAATAAAGTCGTTTTCCAACATGAGCAGGCTGTAGATGGCTTCCTGCACACCGGCTGCACCGAGGGAATGTCCGGTAAGGGATTTGGTCGATCCCACCACCGGCATCTGCGTTCCAAACACTTCCCGTACCGCACCGATTTCCGCTGCATCACCCACTGGGGTGCTGGTGCCATGGGCGTTGATGTAATCCACTGGTGTATCCACGGTGGACATGGCCATCTGCATACAACGCATGGCACCTTCACCGGAAGGGGCCACCATATCGCTGCCGTCGGAGGTGGCGCCGTAACCCACCAGTTCGGCGTAGATTTTCGCACCACGGGCTTTCGCGTGTTCGTATTCTTCCAGTACCAGCATGCCGCCGCCGCCGGCGATAACAAAACCGTCCCGGCTGGCGTCAAAGGCACGAGAGGCCTTATCCGGTGTGTCGTTGAACTTGGTGGAGAGGGCACCCATGGCATCGAACATCATGGTTAGCGCCCAGTGTTCCTCTTCACCGCCGCCGGCGAATACTACATCCTGTTTACCAAGCTGAATCAACTCCATGGCGTGGCCAATGCAGTGGGCGCTGGTGGCGCAGGCTGAGGTGATGGAGTAGTTTACACCGCGAATTTTGAACGGTGTGGCCAGGCAGGCGGAAACCGTGCTGGTCATGACCCGCGGCACCATGTAGGGCCCAATACGCTTTACACCTTTCTCACGCAGAATATCCGCTGCCTGTACCTGATTACTGGAGCTGCCGCCACCGGAGCCGGCAACGATGCCGGTGCGGATATTGGATACCTGATCGTCATTCAATCCTGAATCGGCAATGGCCTGGGCCATGGAGATATAAGCGTAGGCGGCAGCATCGCCCATAAAGCGTAAAGGTTTTCGATCAATGTGTTCTGATATATCAATGTCCACCTGGCCTGCTACATTGCTGCGCAGCCCCATTTCCTTGTATTCCTCTTTAAAGCGGATGCCGGAGCGGCCTTCGCGCAAGGATGATATAACCGAATCTTTATCGTTGCCGAGGCAGGACACAATGCCCATACCTGTAACCACTACACGTTTCATGGTAATACCCTTTGTCAGTGTCGCGTTTCTGTTTTGCGTTGTTTATTGTCGTTATTATGTGCCGGGATCAGAAGCTGTCGGTTGATGTAAACAGTCCTACGCGCAGATCCTTGGCAGTGTAAATTTCCCGGCCATCCACCTGCAGGGATGCATCGCCGATACCCATTACCAGTTTACGCTCGATTACGCGTTTCATCTGGATTTCATAGCGTACTTTTTTGGCGGTGGGCAGTACCTGGCCAAAAAACTTCACTTCGCCGGCCCCCAGCGCTCGGCCCCGGCCCTGATTGCCTTTCCAGCCCAGGAAAAAGCCGATCAATTGCCACATGGCGTCCAGTCCCAGACAGCCGGGCATCACCGGGTCTTCTTCAAAGTGGCAGGCGAAGAACCAGAGCTCCGGAGTGATGTCCAACTCGGCAATGATTTCGCCTTTACCATGGGTACCGCCTTCTGCGCTGATGTGGGTCACGCGATCCATCATCAGCATGTTGGGCAAAGGTAAACGAGCGTTACCCGGGCCGAACATTTTACCGTGGCCGCAGTCCAAGAGTTCTTCAAGGGTGTATGAGCTTTTTTGAATCATGATTAAACAAGGTCTTGTTAGTGAAAGAGTTATCAGGCCGATTGATCTGAATTCGAGGTGGCATTCCCAATTACCAGGCTTACGCATCGGGTTATTATTATTGTCGTCTCGAGGTGACTACAGCCTGCGCATACTTACTTTATGTTGTCAGGCCCACATGTTAGCGGTTCTGGGGCTAAGAATCGACCGCCTGTAGCCCCTAATTTGTATGGGAATGTGTTTCAGGCAAGGTGGTTTCGGCCTGCTTAATTACCCCGGCAGAGGGGGGTAGGGTAGGGAATGCAAAGCCTGTTAGGTTTTTGATGGTGGGGCGGGGGGTGAGTTGAAGGCCAAGGCTAGGGCCACCACGGCCTTTATGGTAAGGTAAGCGGCGGTTTTTTCAGCGGTAACGCAACTGAGAGAGCAAATGAGAGAGGTTGGGACGTGATTCCGGAAATTGGGCATTTTGCCATAGTGATGGCCATGGTATTGGCGGTGGTGCAGGCAGTGGTTCCCCTGGTGGGTGCCGGCATCGGAAATGATCGTTGGATGGCCGTTGCCAGACCTGCGGCCTATGGACAGTTTGCATTTCTGATGCTCGCGTTCGTCTTGCTGGCCTACAGTTTTGTTGTGAATGACTTTACCGTTTCCTATGTGGCCAACCACTCGAACACTCTGCTCCCCATCGGCTACAAAATATCGGCGGTGTGGGGTGGTCACGAGGGCTCACTGTTGTTGTGGGCTCTGGTGCTGTCCGGCTGGACCGCAGCGGTTGCCCTGTGGAGCCACCATTTACCTTCCCTGGTATCTTCCCGGGTGTTGGGGGTGATGGGGTTGATTTCCATCGGCTTTGTTTCCTTCCTGTTGTTCACCTCCAACCCCTTTGCCCGCCTGTTACCGGATTTCCCCCCCGACGGCGGCGATTTGAATCCATTGCTGCAGGATCCCGGGCTGATCGTACATCCGCCGATGTTGTATATGGGGTATGTGGGATTCTCGGTGGCTTTTGCCTTTGCCATCGCCGGCCTGCTGGGCGGCCGGTTGGACAGTGCCTGGGCCCGGTGGTCGCGTCCGTGGACCACGATCGCCTGGTGTTTTCTCACGTTGGGCATTGCGCTGGGAAGCTGGTGGGCCTATTACGAACTGGGCTGGGGTGGCTGGTGGTTCTGG
>DKQK01000010.1:12174-19603 GCA_002471665.1 Gammaproteobacteria bacterium UBA7310 | reverse complement strand
TGGGGTGGCTGGTGGTTCTGGGATCCGGTCGAGAACGCTTCGTTCATGCCGTGGTTGGCCGGTACGGCGCTGATCCATTCCCTTGCCGTCACCGAAAAGCGGGGGGTATTCAAAGCCTGGACGGTGTTGCTGGCGATTCTGGCTTTTTCGCTCAGCCTGCTGGGTACCTTCCTGGTGCGCTCCGGTGTGTTGACGTCGGTGCATGCGTTTGCTGCCGATCCTACCCGCGGTTTTTTTGTGCTGGTGTTTCTGCTTCTGGTGGTGGGCAGCTCTCTGCTGTTGTTTGCCATTCGCGCGCAGTCGCTTAACAGCGAAAGCAACTATGATCTGTTTTCCCGGGAGGTTTTCCTGCTGGTAAACAATATTATCCTGATCTGTGCCACCGGCGTGGTGCTGGTGGGAACCTTAAGCCCCATTCTGTTTGACGTGCTGGAGCTGGGTAAAATTTCGGTGGGTGAACCTTTCTTCAATACCACTTTTGCACCGGTGACGCTGGTGCTGATGGTGTTCACCGCCATCGGCCCGCTGGTGAACTGGAAACGCCACCGGTTTGCATTATTACGCGCCACCATGTTGCAGGCGCTGATCGTATCGGTGTCTGCCGCGGCTATCAGCCTGTGGCTGTTTGATGCGGGCTGGAACTGGTTGGTGTTTGTGACTCTCCTGCTGTGTGTGTGGGTGGTCTGGCATACCCTGGCTGAGATGTGGAAAAAGGTACGCACGGCGAAAGCCGGGGTCATCGCCGGGTTCAGGCGTCTGTCGCTCAGTTATCGGGGGATGGTGATTGCCCATATCGGGTTGGCCATCACCGTTACCGGTGTGGCTATGACCGCGAACTATGATATCGAGCGCGATGTGCGCATGCAGGCCGGCGATGAAGTGGATATTGGCCCTTACCATTTTATATTCGAGGGTGTGAAAGAGGTTGAAGGCCCCAACTATATGGCAACCAGGGGCATCGTCTCGGTGACCAAAGGGGGCAGCGATGTGGCGGTGCTCACTCCGGAGAAACGCCGCTATTATGTGCGCCGTGATGTGATGACGGAAGCGGCCATTGATGCCGGTTTCAGCCGTGATTTGTATGTGGCGTTGGGCGAACCGCTTGATGACGGCAGTTGGGCCGTGCGAATTTACTTTAAACCTTTCATGAGATGGGTTTGGGGTGGCGGTGTTGTTATGGCGCTGGGTGGATTCGTTGCCATGAGTGACCGGCGTTATCGCATTAAGGTAAAACAAAAAGTGACAGGCGCGGCCTCCGGTGTTATAGGGGGCAATGCAGCGTGAGCAAAGCCAAATTGATTTTGTATTCACTGCCGTTGTTGGCGTTTCTGGTGCTGGGATACTTTTTTCTGAAAGCGCTGAACTCAGATCCTTCATTGCTGCCTTCCACTCGAATCGACCAGAAGATACCGGCATTTACCCTGCCGGCATTGGCTAACGCTCAGCGCATGTTATCCGAGCAGGATGTGAAGGGGCCCCTGCTGTTGAACGTGTGGGCCACCTGGTGTCCATCCTGCAAAGTGGAACACCCGGTGTTGAATGAACTGGCCAAAAACGGGATTCGTATTGTGGGTTTGAATTACAAGGATGTGCGTGAGGCGGCCCTGAAATACCTGGAGTACAACGGCAATCCATATCAGTACAGTATTTACGACGAAGCGGGTGACCTGGGCTTGGATCTTGGCGTTTACGGGGCGCCGGAAACCTATCTGGTGGATGCTGAAGGTGTGATTCGCTACCGGCATGTGGGGGTGGTGACACCGGACAACTGGCGTGAACTACTGTGGCCGAAATGGCAGGAAATGGGAGGCAAGGGGCCATGAAACGATGCTTACTGTTGGCGCTGCTGATCAGCTGGTCGGCCTATGCCACCATCGATGCTTATGAGTTTGATGATTACGATGAGGAACAGCGTTTTCGTGTGCTGATTGATGAGCTGCGATGTCCGAAATGCCAGAACCAGAACATCGCGGATTCCAATGCCGGCCTGGCTAAAGACATTAAAGACCGCGCTTATCGCCTGATAAATGAAGGCAAGAGTAATGCGGAAATTACAGATTATATGGTGGAACGCTACGGTGACTTTATTACCTACCGCCCACCATTGAAACCATCGACCTGGTTTCTTTGGTTTGGGCCTTTCGCCTTGACACTGCTGGCGGCGGCGATTCTGCTGTTTATGAAGTTAAAAGCAAAACCCGCGGAGCCGGCGAAGGTGGACGCCGATAAGCATAAGCAGGTGGAAGATCTTCTCAACAAGCTGGAAGACTGAGCTGCACGCGGAATGTCTGTCACTAATGTTATCCAATTTATATTAAAGGAAATCTTACTATGACCCTGATGTGGGTAGCCCTGGGGGCCATGGCCGTAATGGGTATTGTCATCGTCATCGTGCCTTTGCTGACGTTTCGCCCAAAACAAGAACTGTCCGGTGATGTGATCAATGCGGCCGTGTTCAAAGATCGCCTAAAGGAATTAGATCAGGATCTGGTGGATGGGCGCATCGTACAATCCGAATACGATCAGCTGAAACAGGAACTGGAATTGACGTTGCTCAATGATGTCAGTGTCAGCGAATCCAAGCGCGGGAAAATCCACTCGGGGAAATGGCTGGCCATTCCGTTATTGGTTCTGGTGCCAGCCTTGGCATTTTTTATTTACTGGACTGAAGGGTATCGGGTGGAAATCAGCGAGTGGTTTACCACCCAGGAACGTATGGCCCGGGTTATGCCCATGATGATGTCGGGTAATTTTGATGCTGTGGAGAAGGAAGGTATTGGTGTCGACGACTTCATTCGTGCGTTGCAACGGCAGTTGCAGTCCACACCCGATGATGCGCAGGGCTGGTATTTATTGGGGGTCAGTTATCTGCAACTGCAGATGCCGCAGCAGAGCGAGCTGGCATTCAGTCGGGCGTTAAACCTCGACCCCGATAACGTGGATTACGTGATGGGGTATACCCAGGCGACGTTGGCGGCCAACGGCGGTGCCATGACGCCGGAGATTCGACGCACGTTGGAGCAGGTAATGCGCACCCAGCCGGATAACCCCAAACCTTATATGACCATGGGAATGGCATTGTTTCAGAGTGGGGATTATGCCTCTGCTATTGAGGTTTGGCAGAGCTATGTGGCCCGCGACCAGTCCGATCCAAGAGCCCGGCAATTGTTGCAACGCAGCATCGAAGTAGCCCGCAAAGAGATGAATGCGGAGGATTCCCGTAGCGACAGCCCAGCCGGGCCCAGTATTCAAGTGACCGTCTCTGTGCCAGAGGGCCTTCGGTCAACTTTCAGCAGCAGTGATGTTCTATTTGTTTACGCCAAGGCGCAGAACGGGCCGCCGATGCCGCTGGCGGTGGTGCGGCAACCAGTGTCCTCATGGCCGGTTACCGTCGAGCTCAGTGACGCAAACGCCATGACACCGGCCATGACATTGTCCCGCTTTGAGCAGGTAATTGTGCAGGCGCGGGTGTCTTCCACCGGTAACGCAATACCCCAACCGGGAGATTGGACCGCCGCACCCGTTACGGTCGAATTACAGGGCGCACCGCAGGCAGTGGCGGTGGAGATCGATACACAGATGCCTTAATCACTTTGTTTGAGCCACTGTACTGGAAAGCGGTTTGTGATAAGAGTCTCAACTGCAGCGCGACCTCCTATTAATAGTGGCGAACTCAAGCCAAATGAAACCGTATTAGGGCCCGACACTGACTACACTTCCAGTTAGAAAGTCAGTGTTTTAGAGGCGTCTTATGGAAATGGCCCAATCTCTTGAACGTTACCTGCGAAGCATGGATGTCGCGTTCAGTATCCACCCACACGAAATGGAAACCAGTCTTTCCAAACTCTGCAGTGAAATGGGCATCGGACCGGAACAGACAGCTGTCCCCATTGTCTTGCGCACACAGAAACAAGCGTTTCTGATGGCGGTGGTACCACTGGACCATTCTCTGGACCTGGATCGTTTATCCGGGTTGTTGAGAAGAGAGTTTTTATACCTGGATGAAGCGGAAGTATCGGCGTGGTTTCTGGATTCGGAGCCCGGGGCGGAACCCCCGATCGCAGAGCCCTATGAATTACCCTGTATTGTAGACCGCAGTTTGTTCGAGCAGCCGCGGGTATTCATGCGGGCGGGTAGTCACCGTGCTTTGATCAGCATGGACAACGCGAATCTGCAGCGGCTGTATCAGGCCTATCCCAAGGCCGTCATATCCAATCCTTCGGTGTTACCCCTGTCGGATGAGCCTCTGAATCGGACGGATCCGACATCCATTATTGCGATATACAACGCATTGGATAACCTTGACCGATTGCCCTCCATTCCCGTTTTGGCCATGCAGCTTCTGGAGCAGGCCAGCAGTGAGCAAACCACAGCAGCCGAGCTGGCATCCACCATTGAAATGGATCCATCGGTGACGGCGCAGGTAATGCGCTACGCAGGTTCACCGTATTTTGGTTACCGTGGCAATCTGGATTCAGTACAGGATGCCATTACCCGGGTTCTGGGCTTCGAACTGGTCAGTAATATTGCCTTGGCCATTGCATCCAGTAAGGCGTTCAACGTACCTCAAGAGGGGCCATTGGGTATGCGCGCATTCTGGAAGCATGCCCTCTATACCGCCGTACTGGCGCAAAGCCTGGCGAAAAAGATCAACCGCCCGCAGACATTGAATCCACCGCGGGCTTACTTGTGTGGTCTTTTGCATAACATTGGGGTGCTTCTGTCCGGCCACCTGTTTCCACAGGAGTTTCGCCTCCTGAACCATGAAATGGAACGTTACCCGCAGCGTTCCCTCTCCGACATTGAGCAGAATCTGGTGATTACCGGGGACGTACAGCGGTTTATTCGTCTGGGCCATGACCATCTCGGAGGGTACCTGCTGGAGAAATGGCGTCTGCCGCAGGCGGTGAGTACTTGTGCCTATTACCATCACGATGCGGAATACGTGGGTGAGCATGCTGAATACGTAATGCTGATTCAGCTGTGCAACCGATTATTGGCGCAGCGAAAGATCGGTGATTTGGGGCAGACTGAACTGCACGCGGTGCAAACCGGAGGGCTGATCAGTGATGCCGATGCGTTTTCCGTGCTCGAAAAAGTGATGGCAATGTGCCCCGAATTAGACAATTTGGCTGATAATATGGCGGCCTGAGTTGGTTGCTGCCCCAATACAGTTCAGCGGGGCAGTACCTCTTCCAACTTTGTAACACTTTCTAATGATTTAAAAATCAATAATTTACATGCCTCAAGTGAGCAGGCTTGTATATCCAGCCGTTCGTGTGTATGTTTGGCGATTCTTTTCTACGCTGGTGGGGCCTGATTTCGTTGGGCTCATGATTATAATACGGTACAGCTATTCGACTATTTGCCTACTTCCATAGGATTCATTCTGCAGTACGATGATCTGAAACAGGGGCCCAGCGAACACATTTTCAGGCGGTTTCTTTATATAATGCCAGTTAGGGATCGCCTCATCTGTTTTTTGACAAACTACAATGGAGTCACACTCAATGCGTATCATTCTTTTAGGCGCTCCCGGTGCCGGCAAAGGGACTCAGGCACAGTACATTTCAGAAACGTTCGGAATTCCTCAAATTTCCACTGGTGATATGTTGCGTGCCGCAGTAAAGGCCGGCACGCCGCTGGGTCAGGCAGCTAAAAAAGTGATGGACGCCGGACAACTGGTTTCAGACGACATTATTATTGGATTGGTTAAGGAACGTATTGAGGAAGCCGATTGCAAGAACGGTTTTTTGTTTGATGGTTTTCCCCGTACCATTCCCCAGGCCGAGGCGATGTTGAATGAGGGTGTGGAGATCGACCACGTGTTGGAAATTGCGGTGGATGACGAGGAAATTGTAAAACGGCTGAGTGGTCGCCGAGTGCATCCTGGATCCGGCCGTGTTTACCATGTGGTTTACAATCCACCTAAGGCGGAAGGTAAAGATGACGCAACAGGTGAAGATTTGGTGCAACGGGATGATGATCAGGAAGAAACCGTGCGTAAACGCCTTGAGGTGTACCATCAGCAGACTGCTCCGCTGGTGGACTTTTACAAGGATATTGCGGCAAAGGGTGAGGCGAAAACACGTTATAGCCGAGTGGAAGGGGTTGGGTCTGTGGAGGATATTACCGCAGCCGTGATGGCAGCCCTGAAACAATAAAATTCGAATACTCAGAAAAAAGGCACCCAGGCAGGTGCCTTTTTTTTTGTCCAGATGTGTATCGACTATCCCTTTTCGATAAATACTAAAACAGGACGACCCGCCAACGGCTGATTCTGGTTCAGGCAAACCGATTCGTTGCCGCTTTTTTATTTTTCTGCGGTCACGGCATTTGGTTCAGTGGAAAGTCCGTTACGGGGTGGGAGCGAACGTCATTTTTTTAAAAAATGGATCAAAAAATAAAAAAAAGTGGAATTTTTAGTTCGAATTTTGGAAAAAAGAGGGGCTTAACGGTGGAAATAAATTAATTATTAAATAATATTGCCATGTGTATGTATCACATGCATTTTTTTTGTGCTACTTTTTCTTTAAGCACATTTACTAGCTGAATAAATGTGTGTGCCTGAAAATGCCATAGCTGAGGAGACAGAATCATGGCAAAAGCAAAAAAAGCCGCTGCGAAAAAACGTCCTGCACGTAAAGCAGCACCCAAAAAAGCGGCAGCTCCCGCTCATCCAATTCTGGATAAAGCAGAAGCTGCCTTAAAGAAAGTTGAAGCTGAACTGGCAGATGCCACTAAAAAAGCGGATGCCGCCAAGAAAGACGCCCAAACCAAAGCCAACGCCGCTAAGAAAGCTGGCACTAAAGCAGCCAAGCGCTCAGCCGATGCTGCCAAGCGTGCAGTTGCCAAGGCGAATGACCAGGTGAAGGCCAAGCGCGAAGCATTGCGTCACGCCAAAGTGGGTCACGCGGTTGCCAAGGTGGAATCCTCTGTAATCGAAGCCGAGCAAAAAGCGGTTGCTTCTGTTAAAGAGTTTGCGGAATCCCTGGGCAAGCGAGCTGAAGATGATCTGAAAAAAGCGATCGATGCCTTCGAATCCCGCTGGAAAAAGGCCCGTGCTTCTGCTGATGCCAAGAAAGTGAAGGCAAAAGAGAAGAAAGAAGTCGCCAAGGCCAAGTCTGCCGCTAAAAAAGCCGTTGCCAAGAAGAAGGCGATTGCTAAAAAAGCCACTGCGAAGCCTAAAAAGCGTGTAGCCAAGAAGCGTGTAGCGAAGAAAACCGCTGCACCAGCGAAGAAGGCCCCCGCTAAGAAGGCAGCGGCCAAGAAAAAAGCCCCAGCCAAGAAAAAGGCAGCTAAAAAGGCGCCAGCCAAGAAAGCCGCTGCTAAAAAGAAGGCACCGGCCAAGAAAAAAACCGCATCACGGGGTCGCCCCAAGAAGGCCTAAACCTTCTGATTCGGTGAAGTAAAACAAGAAAAGCCCCAA
>DKQK01000010.1:0-11758 GCA_002471665.1 Gammaproteobacteria bacterium UBA7310 | reverse complement strand
TTCAGGTTGGTAAAGGCTGATGTGTCACCGATGGTGACACGAGCTGGTTGTTGCTGTTCGCACCAGAGGGTGAGCTTGCGCTCCCCTGCAGCCAGGTAATGCTCAATGGAATCGGCAAGCGAATAATGATAAAGACCAAACAGCGGCTGCAGGCGTTGATTATCCTCACACAGGATCAGTTTGGAGGGGATTTGCTGTTTTAACAGATCCACCAGATTCAAGGGAATCAGCGGTGCATCCGTGGGTACCACCAGCGCGTATTCGGTATTGATCTGCCTGAGGCAGGCTGCAATGCCGCCGAGGGGCCCCAGATAGGGAGTAGTGTCGTGAAAGAATCGTTTTCCCAGGGTTTGGTAGGCATCCAGGTTGCGGTTGGCGCTGATGATGATTTCGCTCACCTGGGGTTCGAGACGCCGAATAGCACGCTTGATCAGTGGTAAACCCTCCACCTCCAACCAGCCCTTGTCTTCGCCTCCCATGCGGCGGCCTTCGCCCCCGGCAAGAATGATGCCCGTGATGTTCGTCGGTTTTGACATTCAGGTCCCCCCATGTGTTACATTGCGCCCAAACCCGTGGCCGTGTGTCCAGTATACCCGAGTTGTCATGCCCGCCTTGAATCAGAGTGTCGAAGAATGTTTGTCTGCAACGGGGCCCCTTGCCGGGGATTGGCCCGGATACAGGGTGCGGGAAGAGCAGGTTCAGCTGGCGGTAGAAGTGGAGAAAGGCTTGGCAGAGGGGCTTTCAATGGCGTTGGAAGCTTCCACCGGTACCGGTAAAACGCTTTCCTACCTGCTGCCGGCGCTGTTGTCCCGGCGTAGGGTGATTTTATCGGTGGGTAACCTTACCCTGCAGGACCACTTATGGTTGGGTGAATATCAAAAGTTGCGCACCGTGTTGCCACAACTGCGCCAGTTAACGGTGCTGAAAGGCTGTGATAACTATTTTTGCCACCATCGCTTCCAGTTGGCACGGGAGGGGCGGTTGCCCGGGCAAGGGCAGACCCTGGTGCATCAGTTCTGGGCAGAGTTGTCTGCCTGGCTGATCCAGACCCGCAGTGGAGAAATACAGACGCTGCCGTTGGCGGCGGATCAGATCAGTGAACTGTCCGCCGTGGTCACTCTGGGGGCAGACCAGTGCCTGGGGCACCGTTGCTCCCATTTTGCAGACTGCTACTTTCAAAAAGCCAGGCAGCAGGCTGCGCAGGCGGATCTGTTACTGATTAATCACACTCTATTGCTCAGCGACCAGCGGCTGTTCGAAAAAGGCATGGGGGCCTTGCTGCCGGCGGTGGATTGCGTGATTGTTGATGAGGCGCACCAGTTACCCGAGCTGTTGATCCGGCGCAATACGGAAACCATCGAAGAGTACCGGCTGCAGCGCTGGATACAGGCTGTGCGCCGGCAAACCAATGGTCATCTTGCGCTGTTTCCAGCGTTACCCGTCTTGCTGTCACAGCTGGAAAAACTGTGGCAGTTGATTCGGCATCAGTTACAACAACAAGGGCTGGACCAGGGTGTCAAAACGGTCGCTGCGGGAAGTTTCAAACCACTGGAAGAATTATTGCTGAGGCTGCGTGAACAGTTGAGTGGTTTGCACGTTTCCGCAGTGGATTTGACCCGGGAATTGCGTCAGTTGACCCAGTGGATAGAACTGTTGCAACAGGCCCGGGGTGATGAGTCTGTTCTTTATTGCGATCTGGTGGAAGGGCAGCTGAAAATCGTGGCTGCGCGGTTGCAAAATCCGTTCACCAGCTTGAATTCAGATGCGGTTGCCTGGATTTTTCTGTCGGCCACCTTAACGGTGGATGGGTGCTTTGAATATTTTACCCGAAGCCTGGAACTCAGCGGCCTGCAAACCCGGCGTTATCACAGCGCCATGGATTATGAACAACGGGCCATGCTGTGGGTGCCTGCGGATCTGCCATTGCCGTCCGCAGAAGACTTCTTCGAAGCGTGGACCTCCCGGCTGCTGCATTTGGCGCAGCAGCTTGACGGGGGCATTCTGGCCCTGTTTTCCAGTCATCAAGCTTTGCAGGCGTCTTTACCCCTGATGCAGGAATGCAGTGGCCGCACCGTCCTGGTGTATGAGCCGGGTGTCAACCGTCACCGGCTGCTACAGCAGTTCCGTCAACAAGCCAACAGTATTTTGTTGGCCACCGGCAGTTTCTGGGAAGGAATTGATGTACAGGGAGCCGCTCTACGGTGTGTGGCAATTGATAAACTGCCTTTTGCCGCGCCGGATGATGTGGTGAGCCTGGCGTGGAAATACAAAGCCGGCCTGGAACAGTCCTCGGTGTTTTCAGACTACATGGTGCCGCATGCAGTGACCCGTCTGCGCCAGGGGGTGGGGCGCTTGTTGCGCGCAACCGACGATTGCGGCCTGGTCATGTTGGGCGATCGCAGAGTTCTGAAAAAAACCTATGGTATTCGCTTCCTGCAATCGCTGCCACCCATGCCGTTGACCGAATCCGAGGCAGAGGTGGCGGCTTTTTTGAGCAGGATGGGCATAACCCGGAAGGGGGCATCCAATGAGTTTTTCAGCACTGAAAAAAACTGAGATAATAGTTGTTCGAACAAAGAGAACCGTCCAGTATGCCCCGTAAAATTCTAGCCATTGAAACCTCATCGGAAGCCTGTTCTGTTGCCGTCAGTTACGCTGGCGATACGTTGTTTCGTCATATCGATCAGCCTCGTCAGCACGCGCAGCGGGTGTTACCCATGGTGCAGGAGTTAATGCAGGAAAGTGGCCTGTCACTTGCTGAACTTGATGCGATCGCGTTCGGGCGCGGGCCGGGGGCGTTCACTGGCTTGAGAATTGCAGCAGGAATTGTCCAGGGATTGGCTTACGGGGCTGACCTGCCGGTTGCGGCCGTGTCTTCTCTGGCAGTGCTCGCCCATCGTGCGGGGCGCGAATGGGGCGCCCAACACGTTCATGCGGCGTTCGATGCCCGCATGGGGGAAGTGTACTGGGGGTCTTACGAAATTGGCGGGCCAGGACAGGTCACACTGGTGGGGCGTGAATGCGTGTGCGCGCCAGATGATGTGGCGGCGGCAGCAGGTGTGAAACCCGCGGCTGGCTGGTCCGGAGCCGGCAGTGGCTGGATTTACCAAAAACCACTTGAGCTCAGTACCGGAGCATTGCAACATTGCGAGCCGTTGTTGTTACCCCATAGCCTGGATTTGCTGGCATTGGCGGATACTGCGCTGGTGGCGGGTGAACTGATCACGGCGGAACAGGTGCTGCCGGTCTATTTGCGTAACAATGTGGCGGAAAAATCCAAAAAATAGAATGAATGCTGAGGGCCAGTCATGGGTCAGGACGAATTGAATGGACTGGATTGGGATTTCGGGGCGCCTTCCTTTTGCCGCGATATTCAGGTTGAGGATAAACACATCGACATTATGGGCCACACCAACAATGTGGTCTATGTAAGTTGGTTGGAGGATGTAGCCTGGGGGCATTCGCAGGCATTGGGGTTGGGCTGGGATAAATACACCGAGCTGAATCGTGCCATGGTGGCGCGGCGTCATGAGGTGGATTATCTGGCTGCCACATTCAAGGGTGATAATCTGCTGATGGGTACCTGGATCACGGAAAATGACCAGAAAATTTCGATTACCCGGCGCTATCAGCTGATTCGCCCCGAGGATGGGGTTACCGTTTTGCGCGGTTGTACAAAATGGGTTTGCGTGGCGGTGGACAGTGGTCGCCCCAAGCGTATGCCGCCGGAATTCATCAACGGTTACCGGATTACGGCACAAGCCGATTAGTCGTAGTAGATTCACAAGGATTACTTCATGGATATCATTGTACAGGCGTTGATTTTAGCCATCATTCAGGGATTAACGGAGTTCCTGCCTGTTTCCAGTTCGGCTCACCTTATTTTGCCGTCTCAGCTGTTGGGCTGGCCTGATCAGGGGCAGGCCTTCGATGTGGCGGTCCATCTGGGAACCCTGATGGCGGTAGTGACTTACTTTAACCACGATATCCGGCGGATGTTGGGGGGCATGGCGCAGGCCGTGCAAACCCGCGCCATGAATCCGGATTTGCAGTTGGCTTTTGCCGTGGTGGTGGGCACCATTCCGGCGGTGGTATTCGGTGGCCTGTTCAGTGATTTCATCGAGCACAATCTGCGATCCAGCTTTGTCATCGCCCTCACCACCATCGTTTTCGGTTTGTTGTTGTGGGCCTCCGATCGCCATGGCAACACCGGTAGTGATCTGGCCCGGATGACTTTGAGCATTGCGCTGGTGATCGGGTTTGCCCAGGCGATCGCCCTGATTCCCGGCACTTCTCGCAGTGGTATCACCATGACGGCGGCACTGTTTCTTGGTTTTAATCGTGTCGCTTCCGCCCGCTTTTCCATGCTGTTGTCCATCCCCATCATTGTCGCCGCCGCTACGCTGGAAACGGTCAAGCTGGCCACCAGCGGTGAGGAGGTGCCCTGGAATCTGATGATACTGGGTATTCTGGCATCTGCCTTCAGCGCGTTTCTGTGTATTCACCTGTTCCTGCGCTTGCTGGAGCGAATCGGGATGACCCCGTTCGTGATCTACCGGCTGATTCTGGGGGCAGGGCTGCTGCTGTTTGTGGGGCTAAATTGATTAGCTTTGCACCAGCAGCCGGCAGTCTATAATTACTCTGACGAAATGTACCTCTGGGGCCAGTGACGGAATATGCGGGTTAGCGGCAGCGCCATACAATCTTCCATAACCAACGGTGTGCAGGGCCGGGATGATAACCGGCTGCAGCAGCAGGCCGTGGAGCGCGCCCGTGATCAGAGCCAGAAGCCGGCTCAGCCCCAGCAGGACGAAGTACAGATCAGCGAGGCCGCCCGTCAGGCGGTGTCCAATCAACAGATTGCCTCGGTCAACCGGTCTGAAGCGGGGCAGCCCCGTTACCAGTATTACCAGTCTATAGAGCAAAGCACCCTGCCATCGTCCAATCAGCGCGCTCTGCAGGCTTATACCAATACCCAACAGATCAGTCGGGAAGCGCAGGGCAGTGGTGAGTTCCTGGGCAGTATCGACCTGTTTGTGTGATACTGCGGAACCCTACAGTAATAGAAAGTTGAAAGCAGCCTGATGCCCTCCTGGATAGCCGTCGACCACCCCGATTTCCGTACCCGTTTACGCCAACTGGAACTGCCCTTGAATTGCCTGGACGGATTTTGGTCCACAGAATCCGAACTCACAGCAGAGGTGAGCGCCGTGCTGGAGTATCGCGATGGATGCGTGCAATTGCGCCCATTGGATAAAGCCTTGGGTAACCCGGTGACCGTGGATTTTATCCATGGTAAAACCGGCTTTCGTTTTTTACGCGCATCCCATGAAATGGTGGTTAAAGCGGTGGCCGGTCGCAGTAAGGAGCCGTTGACGGTATTTGACGCAACCGCGGGCCTGGGGCGAGACAGTTTTATTCTGGCGGCTGCAGGCTACCCGGTTACTGCAGTGGAACGGCATCCCGCCATTGCCTGCCTGCTGTGGGATGGTCTGGACCGGGCTCACCTGTCGCTGGAGGGGGCCTCCGTGGCCGGGCGTATCACATTAAACTGGGGAAGCTCGCAGACCATCCTGGCGCAGCTGGCCGAACCCGAGCAACCGGATGTGGTGTACATGGATCCGATGTTCCCGGAGCGCACCAAGCAGGCTCTGGTGAAGAAGGAAATGCGCCTGTTTCGCGAGGTGGTGGGGGAGGATCCGGATGGCGAGCTCTTGCTGGAGGTGGCCTTGGGTGTTGCCAGAAAACGAGTGGTGATTAAACGGCCCCGCAAAGCCGAACCGGTGGCGGGGCGCAAACCCGGTTACCAGCTGCTGGGTAAAAGCAGCCGGTTTGATGTATATCCAACCTGATTGTTATTTGGTGTTTTCCTCTTCCTTGAATTCTTTCTCCAGATCCATTTCTGCAATCTGTTGAATGCTTTGCCGGGTATCCTCGCTCAGCAACGAGTGAGCATCTTCGTGAGAGCGCAGCAATGCCTCCCCAAAGGTGAGGTTACCTTCTTCATTGACATTCAGCACATCGTTTTTCACTAACGCCTGAATGAAATTGCGAAACAGCGCTTTGTCGGAGAATTCCGGACCACTGAATTCGTGCAGCAGTGACATCCTTTGTGCCAACATGGTACAGGCGTTTTCAAGCTGCATCCGTTGCAGTTTGCCCGAGCCGGATTTCACCAGAATCTCCACTGCAATGAAGAAACGTTCCAGTGATTGCTTGGTGGTGCTGGCCAGAATACTCAAATGCATAAATTCCTTGGCTCGGCTGTCCGGTGCCCATACCTCGGATTCGTTGGCGATCAGGTAGCCGTGCTTCACCAGCAACGCCAGGCTGCGCTCCACCACGTCGGGGATATCTTTTTCATGCCAATGAATAAACAGTTCTGACTGGAAGAATACATACAGCTGGCGAATCTGTTTGATGAGGGTTTCGCGCTTGATGCGTCGATTGTTCAACACCAGACAGGACACCAGGGAAACCAGTGCAAACAGATGGATGATGTTGTTGCGGTAGTAACTCATCAGCAGCGCTTTATCGTCCGACAGGCTGATCACATCCCCCAGGGGATGTTTGTGGCGGGACAGGATGTCCATGCGTTCACAGTAGGCGATAATATCCGCTCCACTGACGTCGGGCACCACCACCAGATCGGTATAGGGGACCTGGCGCAGAAAACTCAGATAGAAATCCAGGTGCTTGGCCAGGGCCCTTTCGTCCATTGCCTGTTTTTGCGTGGAGAGCAACGCTATGCTGAGCAGGTTGATGGGGGTCACCACGGCGGCGTTGTTGATGCGGGTGATGATCTCGGTGCCCAGGTTATCAACGGTTTCCGACACCCAGGAAGGGGGCTTGTCGTCATTGTATTCGAAGCTGCGCCATTGGCTGTTGGCATCGCTGAGAGCATCGTTCAGGTGGATCGGTTCGCCAAAGTTGACGTAGACCTGGCCGAAGGTGCCGCGCAGTTTTTTTAAGGTGCGAAAGATGTCAAAAATGGATTCCTGTTTCTTTTCCTTGCCATACAGCTCACCCAGGTAGGTGCCGCCTTCCAGTACTTTTTCATAGCAGATGTGTACGGGCACAAAGACAAAGTTTCGGCGCCGTGTGCGCAGAAAGCTGCGAACCGTCATGGACAACATGCCCGGCCGTGGGGACAGCAAGCGCCCGGTGCGGCTGCGGCCACCTTCTATAAAATATTCCACCGAGAATCCGCGGTCGAAGGTCATATTCAGGTATTCGTTGAACACAGCGGTATAGAGCCGGTTGCCTTTGAAACTGCGGCGTAGGAAAAACGCCCCACCGCGGCGCAGAATGGGGCCCACCACCGGCATGTTGAGATTGACCCCGGCGGCGATGTGCGGGGGTACCATGCCATAGCGAAACAGCAAATAGGACATCAACAGATAATCGATGTGGCTGCGATGGCAGGGCACATAGATGACTTCATTATCCGTGGCGACCTTTTTCAGGCGATCAAAGCCGTTCACAGAAACCCCGTTATAGAGTTTGTTCCATAACCAGGTGAGCACCAGATAATAGATGCGGATGACGGAGTGAGAATAATCGGCGGCGATCTCGTTGGCGTAGGCGCGTGCCGTTGCCTGCGCCTTGCGTCGATCCACCTTTTTACTGCCTTTGCCGCTGCGCCTGGTTTCCGCGTCGATGGCTGCGGTGACACTGGGCATGCGCAGCAGCGCATTGACCATGGTACGGCGGTGCGACAGATCGGGGCCGATAACGGCTTCCCTTAAGCGGCGAAAATGGGTGCGGAAGACGCGCCCCAGTTTGCGCACAGCGCGTTCTTTCGGCAGACCTTCGTTCAGGACGCTGCGCAGGGACACCGGTTCATCGAAATGCACCACGGTTTGTCGGCCCTGGATCATGATGATCAGCAGCTTGCGCAGCAGGCCCGGTACCCGCCAGGTGTCGGAGAACAGGATCTTGAAGATGGAGTTTTCCCGCGCCGGGGCACGGCCGTAGAACAGGGAAACCGGCACCAGTTGCACATCCAATTGGGGATTCTGCTCCAGTTCATCAATCATGCTGAGCAGCTTATGCGGTTGTGCCAATGCCTTTTCGCGGCGCTCCCAGATCCAGCCTTTACCGGTAAGAAAGTAGGAAGCGCGCTTATGTTGGTAGTTGCCCACCTTCAGGCCTTTGGAGGGATCCGGCAGCTCCAGGTTAATACATTCCCTTGCCATCACCAGATAGTCGGCCAGTGATTCATTCTTCAACACATAGCAAACCGGAAGATCCGGGTTGATGGACAGGCTGTCGCGGGATTCCGGCTGCACCTGGGCTCGCACCATCCAGAATAGAAAGCGCTTGACCAGCCACACAAACAGCAGATCCAATCCTAACCAGTGGGTCATGTGACTACCTATAGAGTACTTAAAATTGGCGCCAGTCTACTGCCTAATCCCAGCTTAGGCAAAAATCTGACATTCGTCAGTGTAACAAAGCATTAATGCAGCAGGTTTACAAAAATAAGCGGTTGAAATTCCAAATCAATGTACCCATATTACCGGCGCACCTGCCGTTGCAGTCCGCTGCGAACTTTCCGCGGCATGTTCTGTCAAAAGGGGCGTTTTGCGGGGTTGGCGGCCATGCCCAACAGTGTCTGCCGCCTGGCTGATAAAAAAACTGAATTTTTTGTCTTTTCGTGTCTCGGTGCGATCCGTGTCGCACGCTGTTAATTGAGAACAGGGAACAAGCATGATCAGAATTGATAATCTAACCAAGTCATTTGGCCCGTTTACCGCGGTTGACGGCCTCTCTTTTTCAGTGGCACCCGGGGAGGTGCTGGGTTTTCTGGGGCCCAATGGCGCCGGCAAGTCCACCACCATGAAAATGATCACCGGCTTTCTGGCGCCCACGTTGGGCAAAGTTACCGTATTTGATCACGATGCCACAGAACAACCATTGCAAGCCAAGCAGCTGATTGGCTATCTGCCGGAAGGCGCCCCCAGTTACGGCGATATGACGGTGCGCCAGTTTCTTCATTTTATCGGGCAGGTGCGTGGTTTTCGGGGGGCACCACTGCGTGAGCGTATCCAGCATGTGGAAGATACCCTGCAATTGGGCGCCGTTGCTGATCAAACCATCGAAACCCTGTCCAAAGGTTTCAAGCGCCGGGTGGGATTGGCCCAGGCGATCATTCACGATCCCAAGGTATTGATTCTGGATGAGCCCACCGATGGCCTGGACCCGAATCAGAAGCAGGAGGTGCGCAATCTGATTGCCAATCTGTCGAAGGACAAGATTGTGATTATCTCCACTCATATTCTGGAAGAGGTAACGGCGGTGTGCACCCGGGCCATCATTATCGCCGCCGGTAAAATTCTGGCAGATGGCACACCACAGGAGCTGGAGGCCCGGTCCCGTTACCATGGCGCGGTGAGCATGGTGCTGCAAAGTGCCGACAACGCAGAAAGTGAGTTGGTGAAGTTGCCTGAGGTGGCCAGTGTTGAGGCCGATCAGGATCGACTGGTGGTGTTCCCCCGGGCGGGACAATCTCTGTTTGTTCCGGTCAATGAGTTGATTCAGAAATTTGGCTGGCAGGTGGAAGAACTCCACGTGGAGCGCGGCCGCCTCGATGAAGTGTTCCGCACCATTACCCGGGAGGTGGCCTGATGAATCAGTTGAACGTGGTATTCAAGCGTGAGCTGGCCAGTTATGTTGCTACACCATTGGCTTATGTTTTTACGGTGATTTTCCTGGTGCTGGCAGGCTCATTCGCTTTTTTCTTTGGTGGCTTTTTTGAAAATGGCCAGGCCGATTTGCGTACCTTCTTTAATTATCACCCCTGGTTATATTTGTTCCTGGTGCCGGCGTTGTCCATGCGTTTGTGGGCGGAAGAGCGCAAGAGCGGCACCCTTGAGCTGTTGATGACGCTGCCCATCAGCTTGCGGGATATGGTGTTGGGCAAGTTCCTGGCGGCGTGGATCTTTACCGGCGTGGCGCTGGTTCTGACCTGCCCCATCTGGTTCACGGTGAATTATCTGGGTGATCCGGACAACGGTGTGATCCTGGCCAGTTATATCGGCAGCTGGCTGATGGCCGGAGCCATGCTGGCGGTGGGTTCCTGTATTTCCGCCTGCACCAAAAATCAGGTGATCGCCTTTATTCTGTCAGTGGTGGTGTGCTTCCTGATGATGGTAAGTGGTTGGGAAATTGTGTTGGGCTGGTGGCCGGACTGGGTGGCTGACTGGTTCATCGAATCAGTGGCGGCATTAAGCTTTCTTACCCATTTCAACGCCTTCGCCAAGGGGGTGTTGGATCTGCGGGACGTGTTGTATTTCGTCATCATGATGGCCGGCTGGCTTACCGCCACCGCCATTGTTATTGATATCAAGAAAGCCAACTAAAAGGAGCCGACACGATGCGAGTAAGCAAATGGTTTTCAGGTGCCGGCCTGGTTGTGCTGGCCATTGTGGTGTTGTTTTCCACATTGTTCACGGATTGGTTGTTCAAGGGCGCCCGAATTGATTTGACCGAGGGTGGCCTTTATACCTTATCTTCCGGCAGCAAAAATATTGTTCAGGATCTGGATGAGCCTCTGGATCTGTATTTCTTTTTTTCCGACAGCACCACGAAAGAGGCCCTGGCCTGGCGTAATTACGCCAAGCAGGTGAGGGAGTTATTGGAGGAATTTGTACTGGCGTCCGACGGCAGAATAAACCTGACGGTAATCGATCCGGAGCCATTTTCGGAAGATGAGGATCGCGCCGCCGCATTTGGCCTGCAGGCGGCTCCCATTGGTAACGCCGGTGACAGTGTTTATTTCGGTTTGGTGGCGCAATACGGTGAAATGGAGGACGGCGCCAGCCCGGAAGAAAACGAGCGCCCGACCCTGGAGATTCCTTTCTTCAAGCCCGAGCGCCAGGAGTTTCTGGAATACGACATTGCTAAAATGATTTATCAAGTCAGCCAGGAGCGTAAGCCCCGGGTGGGGTTGATCGCCGGCCTGGATGTGGCGGGGGGCTTCAATATGATGATGCGGCAGCCCACCCAGCCCTGGTTCAGTGTGGAGCAGATCAAGCAATTGTTTGAGGTGAAAACCATCGGCAACGATGAGCAGGATATTGCCACGGACGACTACGAACTGCTGGTGGTGATTCATCCCAAGGAATTATCGGAGCAGACCCTGTTTGCCATTGATCAGTATGTGTTGCAGGGCGGGCATGCGCTGTTTTTTGTCGACCCCTACGCCGAACAGGCGCAAATGGGGGCAAGTAAGGCATCGGATGACCTGAACAAGTTGTTTAATACCTGGGGGGTGAATGTTTCCACCCAGGAATTCGTTGGCGATGCCCAGCTGGCATTGCAGGTGGGCAGCCCCAGCGGCCAGCCGGTGCGTCATTTAGGCATTCTGCAGTTAACGGATCAGAACTTGACGCGGGATAACCCCATCGTCAGCCAACTGGAAACAGTACATCTGTCCAGTGCGGGTTACATCACCCGGGTTGAGGATGCTGCCACGGAGATGGCCGCGTTGATGACCTCCACCGAGTACGCCATGCCCATTGTCGCCAGTAAGCTGGATATGATGCAGGATCCCCGTGGCCTGGCCATGGGTTTCGCGCCCACCGGAGAACGCTATGTGTTGGCGGCGGCGATCAGGGGTGAAGTGGAAACCGCCTTTCCGGATGGAGTACCCATCAGCGAAACCGGTGCTGTCGATGAGGATGACGGCGCGGACGAGGCCAGTGATGCTACTGAAGAGCAAGGCAGCGCTGCGGAATCAGCGGCGTCCGATGCC
>DKQK01000019.1:22871-37796 GCA_002471665.1 Gammaproteobacteria bacterium UBA7310 | reverse complement strand
CTGAAAGACTCGATGTTTCTGGACGGCCTGGAGGATGCCTATGAAGAAGGTACGTTGATGGGCGTCTTTGCTGAACAAAATGCACAAAAATATGGCTTCACGCGGGCCGATCAGGATGCCTACGCGTTGGAAGGATTGGCGCGGGCACAGCGGGCAATTGCCGAAGGTCGCTTTGTTGATGAAATTGCTCCGGTCACCGTGTCGACCCGAAATGGTAACCGTCTTGTGGCGGTAGATGAACAGCCCGGTAAAGCCAACCCCGATAAAATCCCGGCCTTAAAACCCGCGTTTGCCAAAGATGGCACGGTAACCGCCGCCAATGCCTCTTCCATCTCCGATGGTGCAGCAGCATTGGTTCTGACCCGCGCCAGTGTGGCGCAACGATTGGGAATGAAGGTGTGCGCCCGCATCGTTGCCACCGATTGTCATGCCCATGAACCTGCGGATTTTCCCAGCGCGCCGGTTCCGGCAATGCGAAAGGTCATGGCCGCGGCCGGTTGGTCGGTAGGTGAAGTGGATTTATTTGAAGTAAACGAGGCATTTGCTGTGGTTGCCATGATCGCGATGCAAGAGCTTGGTATTCCCCATGACAAACTCAATGTCAATGGTGGGGCGTGCGCCCTGGGCCACCCGATTGGTGCTTCCGGGGCCAGGATAATTGCCACCTTGCTTGCGGCATTAAAGAAGCGTGGTTTAAAGCGGGGTGTTGCCGGCATTTGTCTTGGTGGTGGTGAGGCCACTGCAATGGCTCTGGAACTAGTCTGATCGGTGCACCTGATCCAGCAAGAATGAAAGAGGTTTTACAATGAAAGAGATTAACGGTATAGCAGCTATTGTCACTGGCGGTGCATCCGGATTGGGAGCAGCCACAGCCCGGATGCTGGCAGAGGCTGGCGCGAAAGTTGCCATCTTCGATATGAATGAAGCAGGTGGTATGGCCCAGGCAGAGGAAATAGGTGGTACCTTTTTCAAGGTCGACGTTACCAATGAAGAAAGCGTCCGGCTGGCCGTAGCCGAAGCGGAAGTGGAGAATGGCATCGCCCGAATACTGGTGAGTTGTGCTGGCATTGCAACCGGTGCCAAAACGGTCGGCAAAGGAAATACACCCCACCCGCTAGAACAGTTCCGCAAAACCATTGAGATCAACCTGATCGGTACGTTTACGGTTATCGCGCATTTTGCAGCGCGCTTATCCACGGCTGACCCCATTGGCGAAGAACGGGGAGTCATTGTCAATACGGCCAGTGTTGCGGCTTTTGAGGGCCAGATCGGTCAGGCGGCCTACTCTGCCTCCAAGGGTGGTATCGTAGGCATGACTTTACCCATTGCCCGTGACCTGGCGCAGTACGGAATTCGGGTGATGGCAATTGCACCGGGTATTTTCTACACGCCGATGATGGCGGGTATGCCGCAGAAAGTGCAGGATGCATTAGGTGAGCAGGTGCCATTCCCGAATCGACTGGGGCAGCCCGAAGAATACGCGCTGATGGTGCAGAGTATCATCGCCAATCCTATGCTAAACGGGGATGTGGTACGCCTGGATGGTGCGATTCGCATGCCTCCACGATGACCAGAAACCGAAAACACCATAACGGAAAGCCACAAGATGAAATTTAGTACGCGTATCACAGATTTATTGGATATCCAGTACCCGATAGTGCAAGGCGGCATGATGTGGGTGGGACGGGCAGAACTGGCCGCCGCAGTGTCCAATGCGGGAGGGTTGGGGATCCTGACTGCCCTGACCCAGCCAACCCCTGATGACCTACGTCGGGAAATCGATCGTTGCCGATCGATGACGGACAAACCCTTTGGGGTGAATCTGACAATCTTGCCCTCGGTAACCCCTCCCCCCTATGCGGAATATCGCAAAGCAATCATCGATAGCGGAATCAAAATTGTCGAGACTGCCGGACACAATCCCCGGGAACACGTGGAGGATTTTAAAGCCCATGGCGTCAGGGTTATACATAAATGCACTGCGGTTCGTCATGCCTTATCCGCCGAGCGAATGGGTGTGGACGCGATTTCCATTGATGGTTTTGAATGCGCCGGCCATCCCGGAGAGGATGATATCCCCGGATTGATCCTGATTCCCGCCGCTGCCGATAAAGTAAAAATTCCCATGCTTGCTTCCGGTGGCTTTGGTGATGGGCGAGGTTTGGTGGCTGCACTGGCCCTGGGTGCAGATGGTATCAACATGGGAACGCGTTTTTGTGCCACCCTGGAAGCGCCGATCCATGAGCGCATCAAACAGCTTCTGGTTGAACACGATGAACGGGATACCAACCTGATATTCCGTTCCCTGCGCAATACCGGTCGAGTGAGCAAGAACAGCGTATCCGATCAGGTGGTTGAGATCCTGAAGAATCCGGACGCCCGATTCGAGAATATTCACCATCTGGTTAAGGGTGCGGATGGTAGAAAAGCACTGGAAACCGGAGATGTGGATGCCGGGTTGATCTGGGCGGGACAGGTTCAGGGGCTGATCAACGATATTCCCACAGTGGATGAACTGATTACCCGAATAATCCGTGAAGCCCGCACCATAATACAGGGCCGCTTGCACGATATAATGTAGTCATTCAACCGTTGTACTGAGTGTTCGCCTGGTTAGCCCGCATTGTTATTGGCGTACCACTGAACAGCATCTTTAATGGTTTCTCTGATCGGCCGGGGATTCCATTGCAGCTCCCTGCGCGCTTTACTGTTATCAAGCTGTTGAAATGCATTGGAGAGAAAGACCGAATCAGTGCTGATCAGGTAGTCCTTGCGCCCTGTCAGTTTCATTATATTTTCTGCAATCCAGGCAACGACGTAGGCAACCGATCTGGGTACCACCATAACCGGCTTGCTACCGCCAGCAGCAGCCGCCAGATTGTAGAAATCGCGATTCCTGATGAATTCGTTGGCAATGATGTAGCGCTCCCCTGCTCTGCCAAGTCTCTCTGCTGCTAATGCAGCTTGCGCCACATCACGAATATCCACAGTGGGGGCACTGGCTTGAATGGTGAAGCGTACGTGTCCACGTGCCACATCCCATAGCATCTTGCCGTGCGGTGTTGGCTGATGGTCAACCGGTCCATAGGTGTTGGCAATGCATAAAGCGATGCCGGGCAGCCCCTTTTTGTCGCAATATTGCAGTAAGCTGTGTTCGGCCAGCAAGCGAGCCAGAATATAGGGTGGCGCTTTTGAGTGCCAGTTGAATGGCGTTGCTTCCGTCACGGGTCCATTTGGATTAAAACCCAGCGTGCCCATTGTGCTGGTAAACACAAAGCGCTTGATCCTGCATTCAAGCGCAACATCCATGGCGTTGATCAGGCCGTCCACGTTGTTGCGATACAGGGGCGCAGAGTCAGTCAACCAAAAACGGGGATCGACGACACTGTAGAATACTGTCTCACACCCTTGCATGGCGATACGCAGGGATTCAGGATTCAGCACATCCCCTGTGAATACCTCTACAGGAAGATGCGCAATCGCTTTACGGCTACTTGATTTTCTGAGCAGCACCCGGACCCGGCGCCCCTGGGCGACCAGTGCCTGCACTGTATGGCTACCCACAAATCCACTCGCACCCGCCACCAGAACAGGTTTATCCGGGTTGATCGCCTGCATTTGTATCAGGCCTGCACCGGCCTGCCTCCCAATTCCTCCAGGCATTCAAAATACTTGAGGGCCGCTGGATTGGATAACGAATCCTTGTTTTTGACGGGGCTGCCATGGATCACATCTCGAACCGCCAATTCGCTTATCTTCCCCGAATGTGTACGTGGTATATCCGGAACGGATAGAATGATAGCGGGCACATGACGAGGTGTTGCCTTCACCCTGATGTGGGATTTGATACGCTGGATTAATGATTCAGTAAGGTTTACTCCACTCATTAAGCGTACGAACAAAATCACCCTGACGTCGTTATCCCAATTCTGCCCGACCACAACAGCTTCCAGAATCTCATCGATGCTTTCCACCTGGCGGTAGATTTCCGCAGTACCAATGCGTACGCCACCCGGATTCAAAGTGGCATCGGAGCGGCCATAGAATATCATTCCACCCTCAGGCGTCATTTCAACCCAGTCACTGTGACACCATATATTTTCATAACGGGCAAAATACGCAGTGTAGTAACGCTGGCGATCAGGGTCATTCAGAAATCCAAGCGGCATTCCCGGGTGGGGAGACAAACAGACAAGTTCTCCGGCTTCGCCTGTAATGCTTCGCCCCTCATGATCAAAGACCTGAACATCCATGGCTAGGTGGCGCTTCTGGCATTGGCCGGCATAAACCGGTCCAATGGGGTTTCCCCCGACGAAACAACCAATGATATCGGTGCCACCGGATATAGAAGAAAGACAAACATCTTGCTTCCAGTTTCCATATATATATTGAAATCCGTCAGCGGAGAGCGGCGATCCCGTAGAAAGAATGGTTCTCAGGCTACCAAAGTCATATTGTTCTATTGGCCTTAGGTTTTTTTTGTTGCACAAATCGATGTATTTGGCTGAGGTGCCGAAATGAGTGACCGCTTCAGCAGAAACGATGTCAGGTAGACACTTGATGGTGGGAAACGTCGGTGAACCATCATAGAGCACCAGAGAGGCGCCGGATGCCAGCGCTGATACCAGCCAATTCCACATTGCCCAACCGCAGGTTGTAAAATACAGTAGGCGATCACCTGCTTTAATGTCGCACTGAAGTTGATGCTCCTTCAAATGGTGCAGCAGCGTGCCACCCACCGAATGGACAAAACATTTTGGCAACCCTGTGGTACCGGAAGAAAACAAAATGAACAGCGGATCGCGAAAGTTAACGCGGGTAAAGGTAAGTTCGCATGCTGTGTATTGCGCGCATAAATCACGGATATCGACGCCCCGTTGATCCAGACCATCCAGTGACGGATTCCGGTTCAAAAACGGAATGACGATGATCGCCTCAACACATTCCAAATCCGCGGCCAATTCCGCAATGGTGTCAATAGAATTATATGACTTGCCGTTGTATTGATAGCCGTCCGCCGTGAACAGCACTTTGGGTTCAATTTGTCCGAAGCGATCCTTGAGCCCACTGACACCAAAATCCGGTGAACAGGATGACCACACCGCTCCCAGGGAGGTGGTCGCCAGCATAGCCACTACCGTTTCCGGAATATTTGGCAGATACGCTGCCACCCGGTCTCCGGGCCCTACCCCCAGTGCTGCTAAAGCCTGCTGCAGCTGGGAGACCTGGTCACGTAAAGACTGTGGGGGCAGTTCAGAACGACCGCCATTCTCGTGACAAAAAATGATGGCTGGATCCTGCTTCAGGCCAGCCAGCAGGTTTTCTGCATAGTTTAAACTGGCGGCGGGAAAAAACTCACTGTTAAACAAGTCCCCTTCGTTACGCAACACCGGCTCTGCGCCATCACCCAGTACACCACAAAAATTCCACACCTTGCGCCAGAATGGTTCCAGATTCTCAATGGACCAATCCCAGAATTCGTCATAACCTTGGAATGAAAGGGAATTGTCTGTACCCACCTCCTCCATAAATCGATGCAGCTGTGTGCTTTGGATTCGCTCTGGTGATGGTGTCCATAGGGGTTGTTTCATATTTTTGCTTGTCATGGTTATCTATGAATAAAGGCGATTTTCAGGATCGAAATCGCTGTAACGTCATGGAATGTCGATAGCGCGATGCGGGGTGAGTGTTAATGGTGACCTGCAGTATCAATCCGTCTGCTGCCTTGTAGGTTCGTCTGATCTCAAGCGCGGCGGTACCGTCATCAACATTCAGCTCTGCTGCCAGTGGCTGCGAAATGAGAGTGGCGGCGATCTGTTGATGTACTTCATTAACGTTTTGGCCAAACATATCCTCGATTAAAGGAAAGATAGGGCCTTCATGGCGACCCAAAATGCGCCCCACTGTAGCAAAGGCTCTATTGATATAGTATTCCGACTGACCTACCGGCTCATCCGCATTCTCGGTGCGCCGATAACCGTGAACGTACAACCATTCCTCACCCACTGTTAGCCCGGTTTTTTTAGCCAGCTTGGCATCCATAGTCACCATTTTTATGGTCTCAATGGCAAAGCGGGTATCTGTACCGAAGGCGATAAGGTCGTTTATGGACATCACCTGATGAATATCGGCTTCCCTGGAACGCGGTGGAACGACAATGGTGCCTGCTCCCCTGCGTGAAGATACAAGCCCTTCTTCCCGCAGGACTCTTAAGGCTTCCCTCACGGTATAGCGGCTTACAGAAAAGCGTTTACACAATTCGTCTTCCGTTGGAATCAGCGTGCCCACCGGATAAATGCCTTTCACAATTTCAGATTTCAGTTCCTGAGCAGCCTGTAGATACAGCGGTTGCCCGCTCTTAGTACCGGATTGGGGTGTCTTTGCGGTCATAAGTTTGCTTTTGCTCCATTGTCAGGCAGCCGGCTACTGGGTCTGGATGTTTCTGTTATGGTCAGTATATTTGTCCATACAACTATAAGTCAATCTCTAATTATGCAGAGTTTATGTAGAGATATTTTGCAGCCTATGACATTATTTATGTCCGGACATATTAAGCTGATGTGAAAATCCCTGGCGTTGAATGGCCGCCATTTTGATAGAACATTCAGTGCAGCATCGGAGATGAAAATGACAAATAGAATAACCAATATTGAGGACACCCTTACCGAGCCGGTTTCCATTCCGGTGGAAGCCTACGTGTCAGAGAGTTATGCCCGCGCTGAACGGGACAGGTTATGGCGCCAAGTGTGGCTTCAGGCCGGTCGGGTGGAAGAGCTGACTGAAGTGGGCAGTTATATCACGTTCGAGATTCTGGATGACTCCATCATATTGGTGCGTACTGCTGAGCAGATCAGGGCCTTCCATAATGTCTGCCCTCATCGCGGACGGCGCCTGGTTGATGTGCCGGCTGGTGCACGCAATGCGCAGGGCCAACGCAGCCAGTTCTTCTGCGGGTATCATGGTTGGAAGTTTGATTTGGATGGCCGGAACACGCACGTTCCCCATAAAGAAGACTGGCAAAACAAACTTGATAGCGCATGCACGGGGTTAAGTAGCGTTAAGGTGGATACCTGGGGTGGCTGGATCTGGATTAACCTGAATCCGGACTGCGAACCGCTTCAGGATTATCTGCATCCGGTTACCACCATGTTGGACCCTTTTGAGCTGCAGAATATGCGTTTCCGCTGGCGTAAATGGGGTATCTTCGACTGTAATTGGAAGGTGGCCCTGGAAGCTTTCAACGAAACCTATCACGTACAAACCACCCACCCGGAGTTCAATCAGTTCGGCGCGTTTCGTGGTTGGGCCAAGGCCCATGGCAAGCACAGTAATATCGGCTATGAGCGTCCGAAAGGCATGGACGAGAACCAGTCTGCCAAACTGCGTGTCGGCACCAACGATGACCCGCGCCTGTCTACCGCAAAAATGCAGGCCTATACCTGGGAGAAAGCCAACACCAACACCACACAAACCCTGGTTAACGCGGCAATGCGACTGCAGGACGAACTTCCCGCAGGCACACCGGCGGATCAGGTGTTGAAGCATTGGATAGAGTCCGCCCGAAAAGACGACGCCCGGCGTGGTGTGATCTGGCCAACGGTGGATCCTGCTCATGTAGCTAAAAGTGGTACTGCATGGCAGGTTTTCCCAAACTTTCAAATTGGGCACTCAGTCAATAATGCACTGTGTTACAGCGCCCGCCCCTATGGCTATGATCCCGACAAATGCATATTCGAGGCAGCTGTTTTTGAACTGTTTCCCCCCGGTGAAGAACCGGACACGGCGTGGGAATATTGTCCACCGACCGAAGCAGCCTGGTGTTATGTTCTGGCGCAGGATTTTTCGAACATGGCGGCGGTTCAACAGGGTATGAAATCCCTGGGTTTCAAGGGGCCGAAACCCAACCCCTATATGGAACGCAGTACCGCCAATTTACACCGTAACCTGGCTGAATACATGGGTACGGGTGCTCCCTGCCCTATCGCTGAACATGACCAATAAAAGCAGAAGAAGAGCATGATGAATCACACTACGCAGTCACAGAAAAACAGTAACAACGCTGGTAGCCAGCACGGGGGCCCACTCAGTGGTATCAGAGTGGTCGACCTGACCGCCATGGTTATGGGCCCTTATTGCACGCAGTTATTGGCGGATATGGGGGCCGATGTCATAAAAATAGAACCACCGGGTGGTGATGGAGTGCGATATATATCGCCCGGGCCGGTCCCGGCAATGGGGGGCGTGTTTGTCAATGTGAATCGTGGTAAGCGAAGCATGGTGTTGGATTTGCGCACAGAAAGCGGCGCCAATGTTTTGCGTGAACTGATTAAGACAGCAGACGTATTTATCCACTCAATGCGGGCAAAGGCCATCAACAAACTGGGCTTCAGTTACGAGGAAGTCGCCAAGCTCAACCCCACCATTGTATACACCAACTGTTATGGCTATGGCCGAAGCGGGCCAGATGCTGACTTACCTGCCTACGACGATACCATCCAGGCGGAATGCGGTTTGACTTCGGTCCAGGAAATGTTAACCGGCGAAGTCAATTATGTTGGCACCATCATGGCCGACAAAATAGCGGGCATGACCGCGCTCTACGCCACCACCATGGCGCTGTTTCACAGAGAACGTAGTGGAGAGGGTCAGGAAGTTGAAGTGGGGATGTTTGAGGCGATGGCGTCGTTCATGCTGGTGGAGCATGCCAATGGCATGTTATTTACCCCGCCCATTGGTCCGGCCAACTACCACAGGGCCGTTGCCCGTAATCGTAAGCCCTATGCAACCAAGGATGGGCATATCTCTGCGTTGGTGTACAACGATAAACAATGGTCACAATTTATGGAAGCCGTTAAGCCCAGCTGGGCCAGTGACGATTACGCGACACTAGAGCAAAGGGCCAAGTGCATCAATACTATTTACGGTTTGCTGGGCGAGACATTTAAGGAGCGCACTACTGCGCAGTGGTTGTCTCTGTTTCGCGAACTGGGAATACCGGCTGCACCACTGCGCACTCCGGATGAATTGTTCGATAATCCCCACTTGAACGCCGTCGATTTTTTCCAGACAGTGCCGTCTTCCTATGGTGATATACGGTTCCCCGGAGTGCCCACCGGCTTTTCCAAAACACCCGGTAAGGTGGCGGGCCCTGCACCAGCAACCGGCCAGGATACCGACGCTATATTGCACGAACTGGGTCTTCTTGATGTTCACGCAGATTGTCACGAAGGGTAGATTACATGGATTTTTCATTTACTGACGATCAACAAAATATCCGGGATGCAGTACTCAAGCACTGCTCTCAGTTCAATGATGATTATTGGTTGGAGCGGGATCGGGAAGGCATTTTTCCCCATGATTTTCACCGCTCCATGGCTGAATCCGGCTGGCTTGGCATTGCCATGCCCGAAGCCAACGGTGGCTCCGGGCTCGGTATCACCGAAGCGGCGATCATGATGCAGGCAGTGGCTGAATCCGGTGGTGGCATGACCGCTGCCTCCAGTATTCATGGCCCTGTTTTCAGCATGCAACCGGTACAACTGTTTGGCAGTGATGAGCAACGTCAACGAATGATACCCCCGGTTATTCGTGGTGATGATCTTATTTGCTTTGCAGTAACAGAACCCAATACCGGACTTGATACAACCAAATTAAAGACCCGCGCAGAAAAGCGTGAGGGCGGCTATTTGATTAACGGCGAGAAAATCTGGATTTCAGTAGCAAAGGTCGCCAATAAGATGATGTTGCTGGCCCGTACTACGCCGCTGGCGGACGTCACCCGCAAAACCGATGGCCTCACTCTGTTCTTTACCGATATCGATCCCACCAAAGTCGAAGTGCGCACCATTCATAAAATGGGGCGGCATGCGGTCGATTCCAATATGCTGTTTATTAGTGACCTTTGGATTCCTGAAGCAGATCGAATTGGCGCTGAGGGTGAAGGTTTTAAGATCATACTGCATGGCCTGAATCCAGAGCGCATTTTATTGGGGGCGGAGGCAATTGGACTTGGCCGGGCAGCATTGCACAAGGCCGCCCGTTATGCCAACGAGCGTATTGTGTTTGATCGTCCTATCGGTATGAATCAGGGTATCCAGCACCCGCTAGCCAAGTGCTGGGCCCAGTTGGAAGCCGCCAATCTGATGGTCATGAAAGGTGCCAACCTGTTCGATAAAGGAAAAGACTGTGGTATTGAGGCCAACGCGGGTAAGTACCTGGCAGCAGAAGCCGGATTCGAAGCCTGTCATACCGCCATGCTAACACTGGGCGGCATGGGATACGCACAGGAATATCATGTGGAACGTTATTTGAGAGAGATACTCATCCCGCGTACTGCGCCGGTAAGCCCTCACATGATTCTTAATTTCCTGGCTGAAAAAGCGTTGGGATTACCCAAGTCTTACTAAAGCACTGTGTGCTAACATGAATTCAAGGTGACAGAATGAATGACGCTGTATTATTTGAGGCCCGTGATGATGGCATTGCCATTATTACCCTGAACCGGCCGGAAACCCGCAACGCACTGAGTAAAGATGTACGCCAGGGCCTGTTTTCCGCCTGGGAACGATTCGAAAGTGATGTCAATCTAAGGGTAGCCATACTCACTGGAGCAGGCGAAAAAGCGTTCTGTGCCGGCGGCGACCTGAAAGAAATGGTTGAGCGCGGCTTAACCGTGCCGCCCAGGGATATGTTTCCTGTACCCTACGATTCGATTGAGCTGTCCAAGCCCACCATTGCGGCTGTCAATGGAGTTGCCTTTGCTGGCGGGTGGATGATTGCCCAGGCGTGTGACTTATGTGTGGCCAGTACAACTGCAAAATTTGCAGTGACCGAAGTTAAAGTGGGTCGCAGCTCACCTTGGGCTTCCCCTCTTATCCATATGATTCCCCAGCGGATCATGATGGAGATTTTGCTGACAGGCAAACCCATCACGGCACACCGGGCCTTTGAAATCGGCTTAATTAATCGAGTGGTCGAGCCTGAAGCGTTAATGGATGCAGCCATTTTGTTGGCCAGCGCCATTATTGAAGGGGCACCACTGTCGGTGCGGGCAGCACGGGAAACCGTTATGTTGGCCACGGAAATGGGGCGCTCCGCTGCGCTGGAAGCAGCTCGATATGCATCTGAACTTTGTTATAACAGCGCTGACGCTCAGGAAGGCCCAAGGGCGTTTTCAGAAAAACGCAAACCGAAGTGGCAGGGCCGCTGATCGGCAATGCGTACTACCAGGTTTGCCAGTTTAGAAAAGGCTGCGCGTTGTCCGCAGCCTTTTTTGTGCCCTGTGCATTAGCAATGCACCAGTAATCTACTGCTGGCCCTCTGCGTACCAGGTACGAAAGCGATCGTAGTTCGGTGTATCAAGGTTTTGATTGCCGCCATGGTTGATTACAGGATCGATGGGCACATGAATAACGGTAGGCTTGCCACTGGCGAATGCCTGCTCTACGGCTGCACTGATATCCTCACCTTTATCGACATACATTCCCCGGCAACCGAGTCCCTCCGCAATCTTGTCGAATCTGACATCCTTGTTCCAGTGCACCCCAGGCTCACTGGTTTTGCCATGGCCGAATGTACGCTTGTATACACCCACTTCCAGACCCCAGGCATTGTCTACACCAACCACGATCACCATGGGTAGCTCCAGCCTGGCTACCGTCTCCAGTTCACCAATATGAAACAGAAAAGCAGAGTCGCTAGTGGTAAAGAGCACCGGCCGATTCCCGCCATCGGCAACCGAGGCGCCAATAGCATAGGGAAGCCCGGTGCCCAGGTGTCCAAAGTTCTGGTTCCAGATCACATCGTGCGGTTTACTTTGCAGATAGGTCCAGGTGAAAATCACCGTACAACCGCCGTCCCGCACGTGGATGCCGTTTTTAGGGAACGCCTTGGTTGCTTCCACCACCCATTGACCAGTATGAACGCGCCCACTCTCGGTGGAGAAATCCTGCTCTGCCAGATTAGCCAACCGTTGCTTGTCTTCCGTTATCCAGCGCTGCAGGTCTGGGGCCTCCGGCCGCGGGCTGTTTTTTAGTGCAGCTGAAAGTTGGGGTACCACCGTTCTCAGGTCGCCCACCAAAGGCACATCAATAGGTCGGTTGACACCGATGGCTTCCGGATCAAGTTCGATATAAATCCATTTTCGATCCACATTGCCTTCTGCCCACAGATAGCCTTTACCGTAATGGGATGGTTCACCGATTTCAGTACCGATGGCCACTACCAGATCGGCTTTTGCCACGATTTCATCGGCTACCTCTGCAAACAGGTAGGGAAACGTGCGGTCTTCGATGCCGTCAATAAATGCGGTGCCACCGGAGGTTTGCAATACCGGGCAACCCATAAGCTGCGCCAGCTCTTTCACCTGGGGGCCACCGCGGGAACATTGCACGGCATGGCCTACCAGTAATACTGGGCTACTCGCGGCTTTGATCAATTCAGCCGCCTTTGCCACCATCTCACCATCTGCACCCGGCTTCACCAGCCTGTACGCCTCTGGGGGCAAAGGCGCCGGAACCTCCAGTTCCTGCAGTATCACATGGGATGGGTACTCGATATAAACCGGGCCCGGGGTTCCCGATTGACAAACACGAAGAGCATGCCGAATGATCTCATCGGTTTGATCGGCGTATTCAATGCTGGCACTGTATTTTACCGAGTTTTCAAACAGCGCCTGCTGCTTAACGAATTGAATACGGCCGCGACGTACCCGTTGTTCGGTTACTCGTGCACGCTGTCCACCAAGGTAAATCACCGGAGAGTTTTCCACCTTGGCACACATCATGGCACCGGCCGTATTCGCAATGCCCGGGCCAAGGGTGGCGATGCACAATGCGGGCGTACCGGTCATACGGGCGTACCCTTCTGCCATAAAGCCGGCTGCCAATTCATGATGCGGCGTCACCACGTTCCAGCCCCGCTCTTCAGCGGCGACGAACATGTGAACGAAGTTTGGATCGGGGATACCGAAGATGGTGTTGATGCCTTCTGCTTCAAAAAGTTGAAGTATGCGTTCGTATACTTTTACGCCCATTGTTATTGTCCTGTTCACTTGGTTGCAGCTGTATTTAGTAAGCGTCTTCTGCGTCAGCCCCATAACCCGCTTTGAAGTCGGTATACCAGGATTTAAATTCTTCGTAGTTGGGGGCATCCATGGCATTTGCGTCCGGGTCGATGGGTACTTGAATCACCGTGGTCCTGCCACTGGCGATAGCGCGTTCCACCGTGGCGGCAATATCTTCTTCTTTTTCCACCAGTACGCCTTCGGCGCCGAAGCCCCTGGCAATCTGGTCAAACCGAACCCAGTCCCCCCAGTGCGCTTCGGTCTCGGGAGAATCGGGGCCCACCTGTTTGCGCCAGCAACCCACCTCCAAGCCCCAGGAGTAATCGCAACCTACCACACAGACAATCGGCAGCTTCTTGCGCACTGCGGTTTCCAGCTCTGCAATGTGAAACATAAAGGAGGAATCGCCAGTAACCAGCACAACCGGCCGTTTACCATCAGCGGCTATGGCCGCGCCAACGGCATAAGGTAAGCCAGTGCCCAGGTGTCCTGTATTCTGATTCCATACCAGATCCCGAGGCTGATACTGAGAATAGGTCCACCCGAAGATGGTAACGGAACCACCGTCGGCTGCATAAATGGCGTCGCCCGGTATGGCTTTGGTTGCCTCTACGATAAAACGTGCAGGATGTACCGGTCTGGAGCCGGATGGCACTGACGCCAGCAACTCAGCTTTCCACTGTTGCTGAAGCGTTTTCCATTGTGTGAATTCCGCTGATGGGGTGCGTGGTGTCGCCGCCAATGCTTCAATCAGCTGTGGTACCACATCCCGGATATCGCCCACCAGCGGTACATCAATGGGGCGATTCACGTTCATGGCCATACCATCACGCTCGATGTGAATCCATTTGCGGTTGTTGTCATTTTTTTCCCAATGACGACCAATACCCATGTGCACCGGTTCACCCAATTCAGTACCGATGGCAATACATAGATCCGATTCGTTTGCAGCAGCGCGGCCTGCCGGTGAAAAGCCATAGGCAAAGGTTCGATCCTCCATTCCTGCTATCACCATGGCACACCCGGAAGTCTGTAATATGGGGCAGTCCATCAGCTTCGCCAGTTGCCCCACTACCTGATGAGATCTTGAGGTGAACATGCCCTGCCCAACCAACAGAACCGGATTTTTTGCGGCCTGAATCAAGGCAACGGCCCTGGCAATCATCGGCGCGCTGGCGGCCTGTTCCACCAATCTGTATGTTTCCGGTGGTGTTATGGGGGGCCAATTGAATTGCTCATGAATAACGCTGAGGGGCAATTCAATATAGGCCGGCCCGGGCTTACCGGAGGTGACCTGGCGGATGGCTTCGCGCACGATCTCATCACACTGATCAGGTTCCTCTATGATCCCCACGTACTTCATCATGGGCTTGAAATTGGAAACCTGGTCGATGAACTGTATTCTGCCCCGGCGGGCTCTTTGGTATGCAACTCTGGAGCGCTGTCCACCGAAGAAAATAGTGGGGGCATTCTCTTTTGCTGCCACTATCATGGCTGCAGCCAGGTTGGAAACCCCTGGGCCTTGGGTGCCGAAACATACCCCTGGCTTTCCCGTCATTCGGGACCAGGCATCAGCCATAAATCCACCGGCCTGCTCATGGTGCGGGGATACCACATTCCAGCCACGACCTTCTGCTGTCATGGCCATGTGAATAAAGCCCGGATCGGGAATCCCAAACAGCGTATTAATTCCCTCTGCTTCCAATAGATCCAGGATGCGTTCGTAAACTTTTGCCGTCATAAGTGCAGAACCTTCGTTGTTGATCGTGCCGACGCCGGTGTAGTAAGCAGGCAACACCGGCATCGTGATTCAATTAGGGTGTTGTTCATATTGGAGCCTGCAATTAGTAGGAGCCTGCAAT
>DKQK01000019.1:0-22544 GCA_002471665.1 Gammaproteobacteria bacterium UBA7310 | reverse complement strand
TAGGAGCCTGCAATCCGATTGGCAAGGTTTAGTTAGGCCGGAATTGAGGGCACCAAGCATGCCTATAAATGTACATCAATGTTGATTAATAATCTATTGAAAGTTGGGGTTTGAGGGGGCTATCGGGCATCAGATAAGATAATAATATGTCCAGATATATTTTATTATTTTGGTCAAATGCGGTTGTTATGAGGTTGTTATGAGATAAATAGAATACTTATATGTCCGGACAATTCAATCTGCTTGTCCGTTGGCGCCCAGCACGCGGTTTCCGCAGATGGGGTCGGCCGAAAAAGCCCGACCCCAAAAAAAGCCCGACCCTAAAAAGCTCGATAGGGTCGGGCAAGCTTTGTGAGGCAAGCCGTTTAAAGGGGGGGGCAGCCTAGTTTTTGGAGGCCATTTCGAAGCTGTATCGCAAATGATCCAAATGACCTGTGGGAACAGGGGGAAACCGAAGAGGTGCATGGGTATCGCATATTGCCTCTATCTCTGCGGCAACGTCTTCGATAGTCCATTCCGGTCGATGAACACCCCGGGTTTCAGCGGCGTAGGCGCGTGCCATGCGTCCGGCGATGGATACCAGCATTTCGCCACTCAGGGTGCAGGATTCGTGCGCCATCCAAGCTACGGCCGGTGCAACCAATTCCGGATCCATGGGTGGAAATTTACTGGTATCCAGCCCCTCTGCCATGCGGGTGACCGCACCGGGCAGAATAATGTTGCTCTTGATGTTGAACTCTTCCCCTTCTATGGCAGCCACATTGGATAGTCCAATCAGACCGGCCTTCGCCACACTGTAGTTCACCACATCACGATTACCATACAGGCCATTGATGGAGCCGGTCAGGATGATTCTGCCGTAGCGCGCGTCACACATGCGGGGAAACGCCGCACGGACGACGTGAAAACCGCCCCTTAGGTGAACATCAAGCACGCTTTCAAAATCTTCGTATGACAATTCTTTAAGTGGCCCGCGCCGCACGATGCCGGCGTTGTGAATCAGTATATCGACGCTGCCATATTCCTTGAGCGCAGCTTCGACTATGGCGGCTCCACCCTCCGGTGTTGCCACGCTGTCCGTATTGGCGATGGCGGTACCACCGGCTGCGATGATCTCATCCACCACTTGCTGGGCTGGTCCGGCGTCGCCACCGTCGCCGCCCATGCTCACGCCCGGATCGTTGACAACGATTTTTGCACCACGAGAGGCCAATAATCTGGCGTAAGCCGCTCCAAGCCCTCTTCCGGCGCCGGTTATAACCGCGACACGGTTATCGAATCTAAGTTCTGTCATGGGGAATCCCTGTTAATCGTTGTTTCGTGCCAGTATATCTTCAAATGTTGTAGGTTGTGAATAGTTGTCCGGATAAATAATGAAATAGGATGCACTGCAAGGCGTAACAGGCGGAATAAATAGAATCAGGACACTATGCCATCATCAATAATATAATTATATGTCCGGACATATAAATTCGGTGCAATCATCCCCGAAACCGGTTTGCCGGGGTGGGCGGGGTTACAAATAGTGCCTTGTATTTGTACTCAGCCAGTATTAGCTTTCTGAACATGACTCAGAGTGTTTTGGATTTGCTGCCCCTGGCCAACAGCGCCAATGAGGCACTTAATCGCTTTACCCGCATAGCACCCTTAACCAAAGGTTTAGTATCAGGCTCCCAGCTTCTGTATGAGCGCGCTGCTATTTTAGGCCTTAAGCCTAAGCACGGCTTCAGTCCTGGCGGTAGCTGCCATCTTGTACAGTGCAGAGATGGTGTTCTGGCCATTAATTTGCCCCGCTCTTCCGATTGGGAACTTATCCCGGCGTGGTTGGGCCCCTGGATCGATCACCTGAACGTTGCCGCCAATCAATGGCCGCTTCTGGCTACGATCTGCCGGGATCTCGAGGTGGGCCCATTGCTCCGCCAGGCTCATTTCCTGGGCCTGGCGGCCGCCCGGGCGGACCTGCTGCCTCCGCCACCGATGGAGCCGCTGGCCAAAATTGAGCTTGGTGCAGACTGGCAACCGCAGCAAACCGGTAGGTTCACGCAGCCTTTGGTGGTGGATCTGTCTTCGCTCTGGGCCGGGCCCCTGTGCGGCAGTTTGCTGCAAGCTGCCGGATGCCGTGTGATTAAAGTCGAAGGCAGTAACCGGTACGATGGCGCCCGTGAAGGCAACCCCCTCTTCTATCAATTGATGAATCAGGGCAAAGAGTCGGTGGTACTGGATTTTGGTTCAGAGTTCGGAATCCACCGACTGCATCAGCTTATGGACAGGGCGGATATAGTAATCGAGGCATCCCGGCCCAGAGCCCTCCATCATCTGGGTATTCATGCTGAACGCTGGGTGCAGGCAAAGCGTGGCCGAGTCTGGCTCAGCATCACTGGTTATGGCCGCACTGAACCGCAGGGTTCGCGGATTGGGTTTGGTGATGATGCGGGGGCTGCGGCGGGGCTATGCCGGATAATGTACGAAGCTACCGGTCGTTATCAGTTTGTGGGAGATGCAATAGCAGACCCGCTAACCGGCATTCACGGGGCATTGTATGCTTGGCAATCCTACCGCACTGGTGCTAGTGAACTCATTGCACTATCCCTTCAGGAAATCACCGCCCGTTGCCTGCACAATGAGATGAGCCTGAACCGGCATGAGGTATTGGAATCCTGCCGCCGCTGGATTCGTCATAGCCGTGACTTAGGCGCGCTGTTCCCGGCGGGAGCGCGGCAGGCCCGTTTGCCCACGGCAATGCCCGGGCAACATACGGAAAGTGTGTTTCAGGAGCCGGGTACTGTTGGCAATAGCCTGGTTTGATGCCCTGGTGTGCACCCCGCTGCAGTAATGTGATAGGTTGATTGGGCTTGGTAACAAAAAAGTAAAAACAACAACAGAATGAATGTGGCTGGAAATGCTGATCACTAATGCGGAAGTTTATCAGGTCGGTTTGTATGATCTCAGAATTGATGGCAGCATCATTGTGGAGATGGGTCGCTTGCAGCCTTTGCATGGCGAGCCTGTTGTGGATGCTGCCGGTGGCGCATTGTTACCGGGTCTCACGGATCACCATATCCATTTTTTGAGTTACGCCGCTTCCCTTTCGTCCATCGATTGCAGCCCATCGAAAGTGGCTAACGGTATACAGCTGGCTGAATTGTTGCGGCAAACCCCAGGCGACACCTGGCTAAGAGGTTTTGGATACCACGAAAGTGTGGCAGGCGACATTGATCGTCACTGGATTGACCAATGCTGCGACCATCGCCCCGTACGAATACAACATCGAACGGGGCGATTATGGATATACAATTCTGCCGCCATTGAGCAGCTGAAACTGGCCATGGAACAGCAAAATTCCAACCATCCGTTAACGACAAGCAGCTTGGAAAGCGGACGTTTTTACGATGCCGATCAATCCTTGGGAGACCTGCTCGGCCGTCATTTACCGCCGGTTGCTGAGGCCAGCCGCCGCTTGGCCGCTTTCGGTATTACCGCGTTTTCTGATATGACGCCATCCAATGATCAGGAAACATTTTCACTGTTTAAGCGGTTAAGACAACAGAACAACCTTCTGCAGCACGTTCAACTGGCCAGGAACAAACCTTTCACGCAAACCAATCCAACAGACAGTGTGATGCCCGGGCCTGTCAAAATTCATTTACATGAAAGCCGGCTTCCTGCGCTGCAGGATTTGGTGGATAGAATAACCTTGAGCCATGAACACGGGGTAGCGGTGGCGATCCACGCGGTTACGGAAATCGAGATGCTGTTCAGTATTACCGCACTGGAAGATGCCGGTACCATTCAGGGTGACCGTATTGAGCATGCCTCCGTGACCCCGGACTATCTGTTGGAAAAGATAAAGGCTCTGGACCTGACGGTGGTGACCCAGCCGCAATTTATATTTGGAAAAGGCGACACATACCGGCAGGACGTGGCAGCGGATTCACTGCCCCACCTGTACCGTTGTGCTGCCTTCGTCAATAGCGGTATCGCGCTGGCAGGGAGTTCTGATGCGCCCTTTGGCTGCCCTGATCCCTGGAGTTCAATGCGGGCAGCGGTCACGCGCCGCACCTCTTCCGGCCACGTGTTGACTGGCGACGAAGTGCTGAGCCCGGAACAGGCGCTTGCTCTCTACCTTGGCGGCCTTCACTCACCTGGTAAATTTCGTCAGCTTGAGGTGGGTGCCACCGCCGATCTCTGTTTGTTGGATCGGCCCTGGTTATTGGCACGAAGAACACTGCACAGCGATCATGTTAAACTGGTATTTAATCAGGGTACTCCAGTCTATCAAAAGCAGGACTGTATCAGTCTCCAATACCAGAAAGCTCAGCCCACGCTTTGATCAGGTCACCATCCGGTTCAAGCAGAAACCCTTTGCTGACCGCACTGTCAACTGAATCGGACACCGCTTCCACATAGTCTGCATTACTTGGGTACAGCGAAGCCAATGTGTCGTCGTCAAGCAGCCGGGTTGTTCCATAGATGGCACAGAACACGTCGCCGGGCTGCCCCTCTCCTGACAGCGCCGCCACGGGAACATCCACGTAGGGGGTACGTATTCCTCCCAACGCGTTGCCATATTCATCACGAATGATCGTAGCGGTTAATTCATCAACGGCCAGTCTTTCTGCCGGTGTTGGCGGCACTCCGCTACGGATCCAGCTGTCCAGCGCGGCGATAGCGGCCTTTACCACAAAATGCTGCGGGCCGGAGTTCACTGGCTCATCGCATTTCACAAGCACCGGGACCGCGTAACGGCTTTCCACCACCGCCGCAACATTTGGGTTATCCCCTTTATCCACCAATCCAAGATTGCCAACGTAGCGATCGGCATGGGCGGATCCGGCTACCTCCCACAGACGAAACCTATCGGTATCGGGCTGCCGGTCCGGGTAGGAGCCCAATATGGTCAGATCGGTTTCGGTTTGCAGTATCAATACCGGCACCGGCAGGTCATCGCGCACCTGCACTGAGTCCCGGGATTCAAAATTCAAATCGCTTGCCAAAGGGTCAGGTGTCAATGGCGCTGATCCGTGAATCCGGCTGTGAATCAGATAGCCATCAAAAAGGTTCTCCCGTGGCGCGATGGCATTGACATACGTAAGCAAATAATCTGCAGACTGTGATTCACCTGAAGCAATGGCGCGTTCCAGCGTCAGCTCCCCCAGTGGATTGAAATCCTGCGGGTCGATAACGGCTTTTGCTACCTGAGAGAAAATATCATAGGAAAATTTATCTCCCGGATGAACCAGCGTACTATACCGCCGGGGGTTGATCGTTTTCAGCGGCAGCGACAGGGCGAGCACCTGTACCCCGTTACCATCTATCCCGGACTTTTGGGCCGACACGCCAATCCATGCATAGCCGCTTCGCATCAGCTCAGTATGTGCCATGATCCATTCGGATGATGCCTCGGTACCACCGCTTACATTCAACCACTCGATGATGACCGTGCCGTTGAACTTTGTCGGATCACTGGGGCGGTAAACCACCATTCTGGTTTTGAATTCGGCTTCTTCATCAGGCTCTACCATCCACTTGCCGTCCAGTGTAAGCGGATTTGAGCTGACATAGCTGCGGGCAGTACCGGTGACAAAATACTCGGCCTTTTCGTATCCAAAGGGTTTGAGTTGTATGAGGGTTGAGCCAAGCAACCAGGGAATTCCGGGCACCAAACCCTGCTCTGGTATAACTTGTTTACAACCGGATACAGCAACGCAAAGGGTCATTACGGTGGCAAGCAACCTGCTCTTAAGATTGTTCATTATGATAACTCCAGGCTTTAGTCCAAAAGCGTATTCAATTTTTTTACATCAACGTCCAATCACCCGGCGTGCAAATCCGAGAAGGTAGATGGCGGGCGCCCGCCGTCGAATCAAGCTGTGTCATGAGATTTATCCCGTTTATTGTTTTTGTTGGCGTACAAGTTATCAGGCTATGATCTCAGCAGATCCAACGCCAGTAGCTTTTATATCGAAAGTGAAACAAGTCTATTGAAAACCGAATATGACCGGGTGTGGTAGGGAATCAGTTTATAGAGCAACAGAGCGTAAGCGGGTACTGAATTTTACGCCTCTATGGCATCAATCAGGCCCCACTCCAACGCTTGTGGGGCCTGGATTTTCTTTCCGGACAACACCAGATATGCCGTTCGCCGGCGACCAATGCGGCGCGAGATACTCACACAACCTCCCGCCCCCGGGATTAAACCCATGGACAATTCCGGTAACCAGAACAAGGTTTTGGCTGAGGCGGTAACCCGGCCGGCACAGGCCGGCAGCTCAATCCCGCTGCCGACACAGGCCTTGTGCACATGAAAATGAATTCGATCTGCATTGGTCAGCAGCAGTCTGGCGGGCGAAACCTGTGAACGAATCAGATGGGCGCTGGCGGGCGTTTCCACCTTGCCGAATTCCGTTAGTTCGCCACCGGTACAAAAGCAACGCCCCGCTGCGCTGACGTTGACTTTTCTGATGGTATTGTCCAGTTCCACCAGTTGCAGTACCTCCATCAACGCATCGCGCATCTCCACGGAATAGGCATTATCATTCTGCGGTCGATTGAGCTGCAGGTTCAACTGTTCCCCCTCACGGATTACGTTGATCGCGGGGCCGTCTGCTGGGTTACATTCGGAATTACTTTGCTGCGGTTGCCGGTCAAGCCAGCGCTTGAATTCAAAACCCGACTGCAGGGTTGCATAGGCCAGGGATTCGATAATAAGCCCTTGCGCCGGGGATACGTGTTCCACCGCTCTTAACACCTGGACCAGCACCGTTGAGGCCTGCGGGTAAGAGGCGATGCGTTTGGCAAGCAGTTTTGCGCCCGCGCGGGTCTCGGCAATGACATCCACACAATGGGCGGCGGCGGCGGCCTCGGATCCCACGCCAATGATCGGGCAGGGTTGCATACCTGCCCAATCCGCCAGCCTGGACAGTAACTCTGCGCCCATCTCTGAAAGACTGGCAAGATCCAGAATAATGGCAGGCTGGCCGCTGTCTGAGAGGATCTCGCTGCTGGACCTTAGCAATGCTGCTTGTATTGTGTCTTTGTCCAGCAAATCCATGTGTAGAACGCTACTGCCCGCAGAGTCGGATAGAATGATTTCTGATTAGCTCATCCACGGGCTGGATAACATAATGTTTGTTATCGGTGTAATCACTGTGGACCACATTGCCATCCCAGATAATGATGTCCAGGTCGATGCAGCGGGGGCCGGATTTGATCGGCCCCTTGACTCTGCCCAGGCGCTTCTCCACCTGCTTCAGGTATTGATTGAAATCCTCATAATCAAGCGTGGTTCCCAATAAGTAGGCGCCATTGAGAAAATCCGGCTGCTGTTGGTATCCATCCGGTTCAGTTTGAATGACGGTTGCCTCCCCCAGCAACTCCACTTCGTTATCCAGGATGTGGCGTGCCTTGCGCAAGTTGGTCTCCGGATCAATATTGGAACCGACAGAGACAATCACCAGATGTCGATCTCGTTGTGGGATCGCTTCACTGGAATTCATGGTTGTTCATCCGTATAGCTTGCATGATTTCTTCCCACCAGGTTAATGGATTCACCACCATCAACAAACAGGATCTGTCCGGTAAGAAAGTCGTTCTGGAGGATATAGTCCAGTGTTGTGGTCAAATGCGAATCACGTCCTTTCCTGGCCAGGGGGATACCTTCAATTCGCCACTGGATGTAGTCGTCGCCGCGGGACTCTCCCGGTAGGGTAACACCGGGTGCTATACCATTGCAGCGGATATCTGGTGCAAACTCCAACGCGGCCATGGTGGTAAAATCGGCTAAGGCTTTTTTAGACAACAGATAGGCTGAGTATTGGTATTGCTGATAGGCAATCTTGTTATCCAGAATATTGATGATTTGCCCCTTGCCGAGTCTTTTGGCGAAGCTGGCTGCCAACAGGAACGGGGTAACGAAATTCACCCTGAGCTGGGTTTCCAACAGTGCCCGATGGGTGTCCAGGGCATTGGCAGCCTCATAGGCTGAGGCGTTATTGATAATACAATCAAGTTGGGGAAAGCGGCGAGCAACCCTGGAAATAAAGTCGTCGGTGTCGAAGGGTTCGGTAAAATCCTGAACAAACACTTCACACTGGCGGCCCATGTGTTCAATGTCCCGGGCTAATTGCCTTGCCCCCTGTACTGATGAATTGCAGTGTAGGGCCAGGTCGTAACCCAATGTTGCCAGATGCCTTGCAAGTATACTTCCCAGTCTGGTACCCGCCCCGGTCACCAGAGCTGCTGCTGAATTCACCAATGCTACCGCCCAATACTTGTCCTGATTTAAGTTTTTATCTCAAACAACCGGAGCTAAGTCAACCACCGTCTAATGCACTGTCCAGATCAATCCGTCATCGACCTTTGCAGATGGCGGCCTCGATAATTCAACAACTTACATACTAATGATCAACATAGATGATTATATTTGTCCAGGCGGTTGACTCGGTAACTGCAGTGGCGTTATCTTGGAGGTCAGTTTTTGCTGGCAGAGTAAAACAAGGATAAACACAACAGCATAAACAGCGGAAATCCTGACACAACAACCGGTCCACATCATCCATTCAGACTATTGTTTTCCAAACAAAACCCTGCACCCTTACGGGGTGCCGTGTTATAAATGTTGGGCCACTGAAATGACTGATTGGTATCGCAATATTGCAAAGGTTGGTTGCGGGTGGATGACCAAACTTGTGGCCTGCGGCCTGGGTCACCTTCCCGGGTGATATCATCCCGCTGAAGAAATAGTTTTAATACAAAAAAAATAATAAGGACCATTTTTAAATGAGAGCTAAGTATTGGGTAAGCACCGTCGCCGGGATGATCCTGATTATTGCCACCACAGGGTGCTCAGTACGGGATATGGCAGCCAGCGGCATGGTTTCGTTTGGCAACGAATACATGAGCCCCTGGTTCATGGCCTCCAACGACACTGACGTCATGTGTGCCATGGGTGAAGGTATGGCGGCCATGACGTTTCCCATGGGGCCCAACATCGATCCCATGATTCCCATGGTAACGCTGGCATCCGGAATGTGTGCGGATGAGAAAGCGAAAGAGGCGGAACTGCGCTTTTTACGGGCCATGCTGAAAAACGATGTACCCACTGCGCAGGATGCACGCACCATGCAAAAACGCTGGACCACGTTGGCGGCCCAGCGCCAGTATTTCGGGTATCAGGCTGCGGAACGCTATTTCGGTGAGCCGGGTGGCGAATGCCCGGATTTTGCCGATAAAAACGAGGAAATGTCCTATTTGTTCGGCATGTTCGGCGGCTTGCAGGCGGTGCAAATGGACCTCTCTGTCAATGGCGCCGCCGGTGTGCCACTCGATTTAATGCCTAAAGCCCTGACCGGGTTGACCTGCGTTGACAGCGATAAGTTCTGGGGCGTTCCCAACGCCGTGCTGGCCGTGGTTGATATCACCAAAGCCAGATTGGATGGTGATGAATCCGCTGTGCAACTGGGTCTGGATCGCCTGGACCTTGCCGCCCGAACCGGTGAAGCCGCCGGGGTGCGCATGGTACATCTGATTGAGGCCACCCTGTACATGACCCAGGGCGATGACGCGGCAGTGAAAGATGTGATTCGTAAGCATGCAGCAATGAAAGAAGAGTTCCCGGCCAATCCGGATTTGAATCTATTGGATGATATGGCTACCCGGGGACTGCGCCTGATTTCCGACAAACTGTGGACAGCCAGTACTGGTCAACGCACGCCGTTCGGCAAATTCGGCACCTTCTGGGATGATCAGTTCGTGCCAACGGATGCGATGGATATCGATGACTTGCTGTGATGTAAAACGCTGAGTAACAACTGAGGAACGCACCATGAGAAAAACAATAATGAAGACCGTTTCAGGTTGCATCGCCGGCTTGGGTGCCGGTTTGCTAATGTCCGCTGCGTATGCGGCTGAGCCCCTGCCATTGAAAATGTGTGCTTTCATGTTTATGGGCGAAGGCGGCCCCGAGCATCAGGCTCTGCTGGACTATCAGGCAGCAGCTTTACAGTGGGGCGCAAAACTGGAGCTGAAATCCTATGTGCACGATAAAATCGTGGTGGAGGAACTAAAATCCGGTACCTGTGATATTGCCAATATGCCCAGCCTGCAGGCCCGGGCCTTCAATAAGTTTACCGGAACCCTGGACGCGCCCGCCGCCATGCCCACCTACGATCACCTGCGTACGGTGTTGCAAACGCTGGCAAAACCTTCCGCCGCGAAATATATGCGCAACGGCGACTTTGAAATAGTCGGTATTCAACCGGCAGGGGCCGTCTTTATCTTCACTAACGACAATACCATGAAAAGCATATCGGATCTGGCGGGCAAACGAATGGCCGTGCTGGATACCATGCCAGAAATGCGACAATTAGTGGTGGACCTGGGTATGACTCCGGTTTCATCCACCCTTACCAACATATTCCAGAAGTTCAACAATAACGCCATCGATATTACCGGCGGCCCTGCCATTGTGTACGAAATGATGGAATTGGAAAAAGGCTTGCGGCCTAACGGGGGTATCCTGGAAAACCCGGTGATGCAGGGCAACATCCAGTTTGTAGCCCGCTCAAGTAAATTGCCGGAAAACTTCGCACAAAAATCCCGTGAGTACTTCGTGAAAAACTTTGACGCAACCCTGAAATTTGTGCGTGAAGCAGAGAACAACATCCCCGAGGATCTATGGATACCACTGGACAGCAAAGGCCAGGAAGAATACCAAACGCAAACACGGCAAATCCGCCTGTCTTTCCGTGATCAGGATGTTTACGACCCCAAGATGCTCACCTTGTTACGTAAAATTCGCTGTAAGAAAGATCCCACGCTGGCTGAATGTACAGATCCCAACGCGGAATAATAAAAGAATAATTAAGAACAATATCGGTAATCGCTGTGAATGAACTGATCATGCAAAGTAGTAGTGAAAACAAAACCCGTTTGCTGGAGCGATTACCCATAATCGCTATTCTGTGTTTATTGATATTCATCATATTTGCCCGTACCGGTGAAAGTGTGCACGGGCAGATCACGCAGTTGGGTGCAGCAATCTGGGAAGATTATTTTATTCTGCGTGCCGACATTTCCGATCCCAACTGCGATCCGGACATCAATATTGAGCAACGCCTGAATCAGCTTGAGGCTGAGGCAGCCTCTTCCGCCGGCGATTTTGATTTGTTTGATGAAGGCTTCGACCGGGCATCGGCACGAACCTCCCTTGAGAACCAGATTCGTCAATGCCAACTGGAGTACACTCAGGCAACGGCACACCGGGATCAGGTAACCCCGGCGATCCGGATATTCAGTGCCATTGAAGAGAAGTTTTCCCAAGCCAGCATTTTTTCCACCGACAAACAACAACTATTGTTGCTGATTCTGTTGTTTATGTCCGCGGCGGTGGCAACGCTCAGGCGGCACCACATCAGTTTCCGGCCGATGGTCTCCAAACTGGACTTTCAGGTATCGCTGAGTTTGCAGCTGGTTGCCAACAGTGCGCTGGCCATATCCGCCTGGAAGTTTCGTTTCAACATGTTGGATTCTGAGATTCAATCCAACAACCCTGAACTGATTAACGGCATGGTCATTGGGGCTACTGTGCTGGCGCTGCTGGCATTGAAAGACCTGTTTAACATGCCGCAGGACGCCCCCAAAGGCGGCACCATTGGCCGGGCATTTCTGTCTATTCCACTGTACACCATTGTCATGTTGCTGTTTGCCTTCATTGTCATCGTGGATCAGGGGCACCTGGCAGGCCTTTCATTGTATTTCAGCGCCTTCTTTGATCAATCCGGTACCTATATCGATGTGGCCCTGTACCTTTGGTGCGGTATGTTATTGAAACAAACCCAACTGGGTGAAAGGGTCTTCAGCCTGTTCACACCGTGGCGTTTGCCGCCCGAGATTCTGGCATTTGTCGCCATTGTTGTAATGGCACTGCCGACCGCTTATACCGGTGCATCCTCAATCATTATTCTGGCCATGGGGGCTGTAGTCTACCGTGAACTGCGCAAAGTAGGCACGCGCCGCCAGTTGGCGTTGGCCGCCACTGCAATGAGCGGCAGCTCGGGGATTGTGTTAAAACCCTGTTTGATTGTGATTATCGTATCCATCCTGAATAAGGAAGTGGTCAGCGATGATCTGTTCTATTGGGGTATTCGAGTCTTCCTGCTCACAGCATTCGTATTCTTCGTATACGCCATGATCACCCGTAAAGACCCATTGCGCATCGCCCCCGTCAATGAAGCGCTGCCGGTTTCTCTTCGTCACGCCAGGCCTCTGCTCTTCTATTTTCTGATTTTTATGGCGGTAGCGTCTGCCTATTACTGGATTCTGGATGCCAGGCTGGATCAGTTTTCCGCCCCGGTTATTCTCCCGGTTATTATATTCTGGATCATTGTATACGAACGTACCATAAGCAAAGATAAACCTCTGTACGATGAGCCGGAGCGCATACCCACCCTGCCCGGTTCGCTCACCAAATCCATGACTGATGCATCCATCCACATTGGCGGTCTGCTGATGCTGATGTCAACGTTCATGATCATAAGCAGTCTGGGGGGTGAAGCGGTCGCCGCCACATTCCTGTATGACATTGATAATGGTTTCCTGATTATGGGGGCACTCATGTTGATGTTTGTCTTCATTGGTATGTTCATGGAAAGCATGGCTGCGGTCGGACTGGTCTCCATTGCCATTGCCCCCATTGCCTATGAGCAGGGCATTGATCCGATCCATTTTTGGATGACCTGCCTGGTGGCTCTGGAGCTGGGCTACTTAAGCCCGCCGGTGGCACTAAGCCATATTTTCACCCGTCAGGTTGTAGGGGAAGAAGAGGCATTGGCAGCCAGCCATGAGGGGGACACATTTTATTATCGTCATGAGCGCCTGTTGTTGCCATTGTTGGTAATGGGCACTACGCTTCTGATCGTCGGCTTTGGGCCTTTGCTGTATGGCATCAGCGGTTAATCAGGTGTATTTTGCTCCAGCTCGATGAGTTGGCCTTCCTTAATCAGGAACACCTTTTCTACCGGATTGATATGCGGTGTTTCAAATCGATTCCAATTGTGATTGGTGCGTTGGATAACAATGGTTGGTAGATCTGCAGAGTCGGTTTCCAACGCAGCCTGATGGGACTTTAACTCATCGCAAAAATAAACGTTGCACACATCAGAGCGTAACTCCCGAGGCAAAGCACAACCGCGGTCGGTCTGATTGATGCAGGCACCATTGATGGACTCATCCTGTAAGTATCCCAGGTAGCGTTGAACAATTTGCTCACCACTCAACTGCGGTTCCGCATCAAGTTGCCTTCTGATGGTAATGGAGCTGATAAAACCATGGTTGGCTCCCGAAGCACAACAACCACCTCGACAGAGTGTACATAATTGATCGCTGCGATCCCGAACATGAGGGTGTTTGCTCAGATAGGCCTCCTGCTGTAATAACCGTTCTTTTGCCAACACATGTTGATCAACAGGAATGGAGGCGGCGTTGTCGGCGTCCATTGCCTCGCTGGCCACCTGTTGCAAATGGCTCCGGTATGCGTCGATCCGGTCTGCGTCCAGCTTGATCATTTGTGAGAGACCGGTGGGAATCATCACCACTTCAATGGAATTCTTCGCAAGCTCCGGGTTGTGCTCGACCATTGCGTTGGCAATGCGCAGGTTTTGCTCTCGCTCCCGGTTCTGAACAGCCTTGATGTGTTCCTGCCTGGTCTGTTCCCGGAGCTTACGGGTGCGGATCAGTTTTTGCTGGAAGGCCAGATGTGGCTTGTATACTTCCGGAGCCATGGTGAGTCGTTGTCTGTGCAGGTGCTGGCACTGGGAATCGTTGCAGACATCATCACTGTCCCGGCCGCGGATGTGGGGGCCAAGCTCCGTATTGCAGATCAGGCAATGACGGCATTGCCGTTTTTGGTCATGGTACGGTTTTTCATTCATTCGGCTGCTGACGCTATTCCGCCCGGAATCCCCACCTGGATCAATGTTGGTTTCACTGAGAACGATTACACTGCTCTGATATGAGACCTAAATTGAGTATAGAGGTAGTATCACAGCATGGAAACACAACTCAAGCGGGCTTTCGATTATCCGTTTCGCATTTTCTTTTTATCGACCAGCATCTGGGCGATGGTGGTAATGATGCTCTGGGTTGCGGTCATGAGTGGCGCTTTGCATTATTCTTTTCCCCTCCCCGCCCTGCACTGGCATCAACATGAAATGTTGTACGGCTTTGTCAGCCCCGCCATCGCTGGGTTTCTGCTTACCGCGGTCTGCGTATGGACGAACACAGAGCGCTTGCACGGTGTCAGGTTGCTGTTGCTCTGGCTGGTTTGGCTCATGGGGCGTGTGGTCATGTTGATTAATCCGGGTGTCCCGGAGTTTGTATTGGTGTCGATCAATCTTGTGTTTCTGCCGCTGGTGCTATTGGATGCAGGGTTACGGGTGTGGAAGGTCCGCCAGCGGCGTCAATATGGCTTGATCGTCCTGGTGGGGCTGTATTGGGTGACTCAGATTGGTTTCTTGTTAACCGACCAGGGATATTGGTCAGAGGCAGCCATCATCACCCTATTGATGATCATGGCCGTAATCGGGGGCCGCATCACCCCGGCGTTCTCAGCAACCTGGCTGAGCAAACAGGGGCTCAGTGCCGAGGGCGTGCGCACTTACCCTCGTTTGGATCAACTGGCACTGGATAGCAGCCTGTTGCTGTGCGCAGCCCTGCCGGTTCAAAATAGCCTGCTAACCGGGGCGTTGGCCCTGGTGGCCGGCAGCAGCCACCTGGCACGAATAGTGGCATGGCGGGGTTGGCGGGTAAAGGCGGAACCACTGCTGTGGATTCTGCACCTGTCTTTTCTGTGGATTCCCGCCGCCCTGCTGCTGTTGGCGGCGGGCAAATTTGATCTGGCGCCTGTCAGCACCTGGGTTCATGCGGCAGGCGCAGGTGCCATTGCCTCACTTATACTGGGGATCATGGCCAGGGTATCGCTGGGCCACACAGGCCGCCCACTGGTGTTACCGGCGGGGTTGGTTGTGGCTTTCATTTTGGTTCAGGCTGCCGCGATTCTACGGGTAGCCACCAGTGCCGGGCAGCTGGAATGGCGGTTGGGCATCAGTATTACCGCTGCCTGCTGGGTCCTGGCATTTGCCATTTATCTCGGGCGCTATACTGCTATCCTATTGTCACCGAGAGTGGATGGCCGCCCGGGTTGATGAGCATCGGCAATGAATCTTGATGATCGTCAATGGTAACGGGTTGGACCCGGGTTACGATGAAATCCAAGACACAATATTGGGAGTGTGTACTATGTCAGCTGATTTGCTTCAGAAACAGAAAGAACTACAAGAGAAAAAAGACGAATTACTGTCTCGGCTGGAAGCCATTCAGAAAGACTACCGCAGCGGATTATCGGCTGATTCGGAAGAGCAGGCCATTCAGCTGGAAAATGCTGAAGTGCTGGAAGAAATCAGTCGGGTGACCAATGAAGAGCTACAAAAGGTGTCACAGGCTCTGGATCGTATTGAGCTGCAGCTGAAGCAGTAACTAATGTTGCTCGATCTTGTAGCCGAGCAGGTTGACTTCAGTGGCCTGCTCAACCTTGGTGCCAATGGCAATTTTTCCCATTCCACTCAACACCATTTCCCGGCGGTGCAAGCGCACTGAAGCGCCATCCCCCTCTCTTTTACCGCGCATCGCTTCCACATAGGTTCCGTTCGTACTGTGGTCGGTTAAGACGAACTCGCCCCAGCGAAATTCCAAACGGGCATGGGCTCGGGACGCCAGGGCGCTGTCGATGACCAGATTACAGGATGCGTCACGCCCGATCAGGAACGGCCCCTGCCCGGGAATCATTTCGATAATCTGTCCCTGGTAATACAGTTGCAACTCAAAAGGCAGGTTTTCCAGCTGGGTCAGTTGGGTAAACTGGGTGGCGTTCACCATGGAGGTGGAATCTTCCCGGTCCCACACCACCTCCTGAACCCGTATGGGTTTGGATTTACCTTTCACCCTGGTGGTCTGATAGGGGCGCAGCTGGAACACGTCACCATCGGTAAGGCAGCGCACCGTTGAGTCTGTAGCGATCACGCGCCCCGCCTCACACAGCGCGGCGACCCGGGCTGCGACATTCACCGTATCACCAAAAGGGTGTCCGGTGGAATCGTATTCTATCGGGCCGAAGTGAAAGCCGATTCGAATTTTGACAAACTGGTCATTGGCAACCGGATCACGAAAAAAGTGCTGCTGCATGGCGATGGCAGCCTGGGCTGCATCATCACAGTCTGCAAACATCAGCATGGCTTCATCGCCAATGGTTTCAACCAGATGCCCGTCATAGCGACGGGCATGCTGAACAATACGATCCAAGCTGGCGGATATGCAATCGTGGGCTTCGCTGTCGCCAAGTCGCTCATAAAGTTGCGTGCTGCCGGATACATCAGCAAACATGATGACGATTTTATCTGGCAGTAGCTGTGTCAATGAATTAGCCCAGGCAATGAATTGTGAGTTATTATGCCTTAAGTATACAAAACAATTGAAACCTGTAAAAAAAACCATGAATCGATTTAAGGCACTGGAAACACAGGCACGCGGATACCAAGTAGCACTGGAAGAGATGCTGCCCCACATAAAATTCAATGAACAGGGGCTTGTCCCGGCTATTGCTCAGCAGCATGACAGCAAAGAAGTGCTGATGATGGCCTGGATGAATCGGGAAGCGCTGGATGAAACCCTGCGCACCGGCCGGGTCTGTTACTGGTCCCGCTCGCGCCGCGGCTTATGGCGTAAAGGAGAAAGCAGCGGTCAGATTCAACAGCTTAAATCTCTGGTACTGGATTGTGACGGCGACACCATACTCATGCAGGTGGATCAAACCGGGCCTGCCTGTCACACCGGCCGGCGCAGTTGCTTCTTTTATGAAGTGGAGGGCGAGGTGATCAGCATCAACAGTGAAGTGCTGATTGATCCGGGCGAGCTGTATAAATAACATTCAAAAAAAAGGGAGAGCGTCGCTCTCCCTTTTTCTAGCTCACTGAATCACGAGTGATTTTCAGCTAAATAGAACCAGGTATCCAGCACCGAATCGGGGTTTAGTGAAACGCTGTCGATGCCTATGTCCATAAGCCAACGGGCTAAATCCGGATGATCGGAAGGTCCCTGACCACAGATCCCCACATACTTTCCTGCCTTGTTACAGGCCTCAATGGCCCGTTGCAACAACGCCTTAACGGCTGGATCCCGCTCATCGAACAGGTGAGACACGATACCGGAATCTCGATCCAGCCCCAACGTCAGCTGCGTCAGGTCATTGGAACCGATGGAGAAGCCGTCAAAATGCTCCAGGAACTCATCCGCCAACAGTGCATTGGTGGGCAGTTCACACATCATGATGATGCGCAGGCCCTTTTCTCCCCGCTTCAGGCCACTTGCCTCCAGCAGCTTGATGACCTGCTCCGCCTCGCCCACGGTACGCACAAAAGGCACCATCAGTTCGACATTATCCAGCCCCATTTCCTCGCGCACCTTTTTCATGGCGCGGCATTCCAGCTCAAAGCAGTCACGGAAACTTTCTGAGATATAACGGGAGGCGCCACGGAAGCCCAGCATCGGGTTTTCTTCTTCCGGCTCATACAGCTTGCCACCAATCAGGTTGGCGTATTCGTTGGATTTGAAGTCAGACAGGCGAACGATGACTTTCTTGGGGTAGAAAGACGCGGCCAGCGTGGCAACGCCCTCCACCAACTTCTCAATGTAAAACTCCACCGGGCCCGGATAACCGGAGATCCGCCGCTGCACGGATTGTTTTACATCCTTGGGCAGGCTCTCATAATTCAACAGTGCCTTGGGGTGTACACCAATCATTCGGTTAATGATGAACTCCAGTCGTGCCAGGCCGATACCGGCATTGGGTAGTGCCTGAAAATCGAATGCACGATCCGGATTACCCACATTCATCATGATCTTGAAGGGCAGATCCGGCATGGATTCAATGGAGTTTTTCTGCACATCAAACACCAGCTGGCCATCGTACACCATACCGGTATCCCCTTCCGCGCAGGAAACCGTAACTTCCTGGCCTTCCTGCAGGATATCGGTGGCGTCACCACAACCCACCACCGCAGGAATGCCCAGTTCTCGGGCAATGATTGCCGCGTGACAGGTACGCCCACCACGGTTGGTGACAATGGCAGAAGCCCGCTTCATTATGGGCTCCCAGTCGGGGTCGGTCATGTCGGTGACCAACACGTCCCCGGTCTGAACCTTGTCCATTTCCCGCAGGCTGGTAACCAGTTTCACGGCACCACTGCCGATGCGATGACCGATGGAGCGCCCTTCCACCAGCACTTTGCCGGTTTCTTTCAGCAGATATCGCTCCATCACATTGGTCTGACGGCTTTTTACCGTTTCCGGGCGAGCCTGGACAATGTACAGTTTGCCGTCATCACCATCCCGGGCCCACTCCACATCCACGGGGTGATCATAATGTTTCTCAATGATCATGCACTGCTTGGCAAGCGCCTGTACCTCATCATCGCTGATGGAGAACGTCTGACGGTCTTCTTTCTCCACATCCACCGTTTCGACGGATTTGCCAGTGGTGGTGGCACTGCCGTAAATCATTTTGACCGCTTTGCTGCCCAGGTTGCGGCGCAGAATGGCTGGCCGCCCGCCTTCCAGCGTGGGTTTGTGTACGTAAAACTCATCCGGGTTAACCTGGCCCTGAACCACGGTTTCACCCAATCCGTAGGCGGCGGTGATAAAGACCACATCGCGGAAACCGGATTCAGTATCGAGGGAGAACATAACGCCGCTGGCCCCGGTCTCACTGCGCACCATGCGCTGTACCCCGGCGGACAATGCCACCTGGCGATGCTCAAAACCCTGGTGCACGCGATAGGAGATGGCTCGATCATTAAACAGTGAGGCGAACACTTCCTTAACCGCATGGAGAACATTGTCGATGCCGTTAATATTGAGGAAGGTTTCCTGCTGGCCCGCGAACGAGGCATCGGGCAGATCTTCGGCGGTGGCTGAAGACCGCACCGCTACGGACATGTTGTCGTTGCCGTCCTGTAGCTTCTGGTAAGCCTCGCGTATGGCGGTTTCCAGTGCGGGTTGTAACGGGGTTTTGATTATAGATTCGCGGATTTCCTTACCCACCTCTGCCAGCTGATTGACATCGTTGACATCAAGATGGTCGAGGGCATCGTGGATTTTCTTGTCCAGTCCGCTTTGCTCCAGGAATTCACGGTAGGCCTGGGCGGTGGTGGCAAAACCACCGGGTACGGAAACCCCTGCACCAGACAGGTTGCTGATCATCTCACCGAGAGAGGCGTTCTTGCCACCCACTGTTTCAACGTCGTTTTTAGACAGATCCTGGAACCAAATTACATAGTTGCTCAAGGTCGTTCTCCCTACCTTGTAAAATGTGGAATCTAGGCACTTTTGGTGCCCGGCCAAAACGGGCGCAGGATAGCGCTCGCTCCTTTGGCGTGACTGGACGTTCGCTGCCGAAATGGGCAGGAATAATGCAATGACAGGGTACCATCATCCATTAGCAGCCACGCGGCGTTTCTTTTTAAGACGCAAGATTCTACTAAAAAAGTCAATAAATTACTCGTTCTAAATGGGGTTTCACGTTAAATTATTGCGTCAGTTTTGCCAAGCTTGGGAAGCACATATGAAGCGTACGGTTTTTTTTATTTCCGATGGTACCGGCATCACCGCCGAGACCCTCGGGCACTCTCTTCTGGCCCAATTCGATACCATCGATTTCGATCAGGTCACCATTCCGTACGTCTCCGATGAGCAAAAATTACGTCAGGCTGTATCGCGAATCAACAAAGCGGCTTTGGAAGACGAACTACCGCCTTTGGTGTTCAGCACCATAATCAATGATGACATTCGCTCTCAGCTGAGTCGCAGCAAAGCCTTTATGCTGGACATTTTTTCCAGCTTTTTAAAACCGCTGGAGGGGGCACTGGGTGCGGAATCCTCCTACTCAGTAGGCAAATCCCACTCCATCGTGGACGACAAAAGCTATCAGGTTCGCATCGATTCCGTGCATTACGCGCTGGATAACGACGATGGTGCCCGTACCCGGCATTACGATTCGGCGGATGTAATCCTGATCGGGGTTTCCCGCAGCGGCAAAACACCCACCTGTCTTTACCTGGCCCTGCAATTCGGGATCAAGGCCGCCAACTACCCTCTGACGGAGGATGATCTGGATGATCTTAATCTACCCAAGGCCCTGCGGGATCACCGCGCCAAGCTGTTCGGGTTAAGTATTGAGCCCGAGCGCCTGACGGCCATTCGCACAGAGCGTAAACCCAACAGCCGCTATGCCTCCATCAATCAGTGCGAAAGCGAAGTGCGCGGTGCGGAAGCGATCTTTAATCGGTTTGGCATCCCCTATGTAAACAGCACCCATGCCTCCATTGAAGAGATCTCCACACGGGTCATCGAAGCGGCGGGCATCAAACGTCGATTAGCTTAAATATCAATGGGTTGCATAACATAGTTAAACTGGATTCTGTTTTATTACCGTATTCATCCTGCACACTTGGTTGCTTTGAGCGAATAAGAGCACTGGGTGGTGGGCTGCTGCTGGACAGCGGCAGCGGCTACCCGGATCACATTGATGTGATCTGTGCAGCCCCCATCAGTGTGGCGCAGATGAACGCCAACGACACCGATCCTGACTCGTTCTACCGGCACCTGCGGCAACTGCTCGGGCAGCACCGGGCAACAGCCGGTGGGCACCCCGTTGCGCCGGGCTGGTTTGGGGTCTGGAGTTATCACCTGGGTCAGTTGCTGGAGTCGGTTACCTGCCAACAAAGTACATTACCCAAAGCCTGGATGGGCTTCTACCCCGCCATTATTCTGATTGATCATCAACGATGCCAAACTCATATGGTGAGCCTGGCAGACTATAAGGATCATGCGCAACGGTTGCAGTCTGCCTACCTGGCGTCATTGCAGGCACCAGCGGATAGCACACAGCCTTTCCGGTTGACCACGCCCTTTGAGGGCAATTTACCAGAACCGGATTATCAGAAAGCCTTTGCCCAAGTTCAGCACTATATAGAGCGCGGTGATTGCTATCAGATTAATCTTGCGCGGGAATTCAGCGCACACTATGAGGGCTGCCCCTGGCAGGCTTACCGGGTTTTGAGACAACAACAATCCGCTCCCATGGGTGGCTACCTGGAAGCTGACGATTGGAATCTTATAAGCCTTTCTCCCGAACGTTTTCTCAGCGTCAACCAAAGTAATGTACAGTCCAAGCCCATCAAAGGCACCCGCCCCCGCCACGATAACCCCCGCCAGGATCTGGCCAATCGTGAGGAGCTGCTCGGCAGCGTAAAGGATCGTGCAGAAAATCTGATGATTGTAGATTTGTTGCGCAATGACCTGGGACGCTCCTGCTCGGTGGGCAGCGTCAAAGTGGAAAAACTGTTCGACATTGAAAGCTTCAGTAACGTACACCATCTGGTCTCAACGGTGAGCGGCCGCCTGGCGCCGGATCTGGATGCACTGGATCTGCTGGCAGGGGCCTTTCCCGGTGGCTCCATAACCGGTGCCCCCAAACGCCGCGCGATGGAAATCATTGCTGAGCTGGAACCCCACGGGCGTGATTTCTATTGCGGCAGTTTGATGTATCTGGATGTGTGCGGACGCCTGGATTCCAGCATCCTGATTCGCAGCCTGGTGGCCCAGGCCGGCGTGATACGCTGTTGGGGCGGAGGTGGTATCGTGGCTGATTCCACCTGCGCTGCTGAATATCAGGAAATCAATGACAAAGTTGGAAAGATTCTTAAGACAATCCAATAAGATATTAAATTATAAAGAAATATCCCGGTTAGACGCCTTAATAAACTCAAGCTTCAAATCGGCATAGGTATTCACAGCAGGAAACTGGGGAAACTCATTTATCACGTTCTGGGGCGCTTTAAACAGGATGCCTGCTTCCGCCTCGCTGAGCATGGTGGTGTCATTGTAGGAATCACCGGCAGCAATACAGCGATAATTCAGCGAATGGAATGCTTTGACAGAAGAGCGCTTCGGATCTGCCTGGCGTAATTTGTAGTCGACGATGCGGCCGTCATCCGCCACTTCCAGGCGGTGACAGAACAGGGTCGGCCAACGCAGCTGGCGCATGAGAGGCTGGGCAAACTCGTAGAAGGTGTCCGACAGAATCACAACTTGAAAACGCTCACGTAACCAATCCACGAACTCCAGCGCCCCGTCCATCGGGCCCAGGGAATCGATGACTTCCTGAATCTCATTGAGCCCCAGTTTGTGCTGGTTGAGAATGGCCAGGCGCTGCTTCATCAGAACGTCGTAATCAGGAATATCCCGTGTCGTGGCTTTCAGTTCCTCAATTCCGGTTTTTTCAGCGAAATTGATCCAGATTTCAGGAACCAGTACCCCTTCCAGGTCAAGACATGCGATTTCCACGACATTCTCCAGTGATTTGCGTTAATTAGAGGCGTTTTGCTGGCGCAACTCTAGCGATATTCGAGGTGGGTTGCAATCACGGCGTTTTGATT
>DKQK01000043.1:19677-119572 GCA_002471665.1 Gammaproteobacteria bacterium UBA7310 | reverse complement strand
AGGAAGAGGAGGAAGCACAAACCAGTTCTGAAGCCAATCCTGAGCCGGAAGAAACCTCCGCCACTCAACTGGAGCAACGGATTCAGAACAGCCGGGGGCACGGCAGCCCGCTGCCGGACACGGTGCTGAAAGATATGGAGCACCAATTCGGCAATGACTTTTCCAGTGTGGTCATTCACAACGACAACGAAGCGGCGGCACTGTGCAAAGAGCTGAATGCGCGGGCGTTTACCATCGGCAGCGATATTTATTTTGCCCCAGGAGAATTTACACCGGAAACCGAGCGGGGCCGCGAGTTACTGGCCCATGAACTGACCCATGTGGTGCAACAGAGTCGCCACGTGGCACGCAAGATTTATCGTAACACCACCGGAACCAGCGCGCCAGCAGCGGCCACCCCAGCGGATCGCGCAACTCAACGGGGAGCCACTCTGGGCAGCAATGGTGTACTGTCTCATCCCACTCTGGGAGAGATGGATCGCAGCGCCCATACCATCACCCTGCCCCGAATCGACCTGCCCGCGGTGAAAAAGCCGTTCACACCGGCACCCTGTGTGATCGAGGCGGGCCGTACCCGCGACAATACCCAAAGCAGCGTCTGGGACGGCGCCATACAGGATGGCAGCCTCGACTCGGCCCTCACCACCAAAGTCGCCAACGCTCCCAGCATGACCATCAACAACCAGCCCGCATACTACTTGAAACTGAAACGTGAAAATCAGTTCATCATGGGCAACAAACCCCAAATTGTGCAGCAACTGAAACGGCCGCGCTGGAACCGGCAAGGCAATTTCAGAACCTATGATGTGGACCACAAACGTGAGTTTCAGCTAGGTGGTAGCGATGGTGACATCAGCAACTTCTGGCTGCTGGAATCCTCAGCCAACCGCAGCTCGGGCGCGAAGATCAACAATGAGCTCAATCGCAAGTTGGATTCACTATTGGCCCTGGGCCGCCATGTCTGGTCACCCAATACGGTGCGCAGCAGTGCCATCAATGCCCGGGCCCGGGATGAAATCACCATTCAGCAACATGGGGCCTCCATGCGGGTGGCCGGCCACCCGCAAGACCACTACACCGTTGACCAGATCAACTCCGGCGTGCACCTGGATGGCTTGAACGTTCTCAATGAACGCCAGATTCGACACTTCAACCTGCAGGGCAGTCCCACCCGTATCGTCATTTTCTCCAATCCCAACGGCGGTCAACGGGCCAGTATTCCCTGGAGCGAGGGCCAGCAACAGGTTGAACTGGGACGCGATCCCGGCTGGGGATTCAGCGGTCGCAATTCCGCTGCCAGCATTCGCGTCACCCAACTTAACTACCAACAGGCAGCCGGCACCACCGAGGGCGGCACAGGCACCGTCACCGGCTTTGCCTACAGTCAGAACAAATACCTGATGGGACAACCCTTCACTTGGAATATCGTGCCCATGCCCGGTGTCATGTATGGTGGCACCATCGACCCCGCCAGCGTACAGAGCTGGGTGCGTAATCGGCTGCGGGCCAAGGGCTTCAGCCCGGTGGAAATCAATAACGCCCAATTGCAAGGGGGTGTGGGGCTGGTTGCCGGCGGTCACATCAATTGCGATCTGCCCCTCCTGTCCGGCACCCAGATCGGGCTTAACGTCACCGGTGAAGATGTCGAAGTGGATGCCACCATCCCCATCGACGGCATCCGTTTGCCCCGCCCCATCAATATTACCCACAGCTCGTTGCGGCTCTTTGCCGGCACCCGTGGTTTCGGTGCAGAAGGGGTAATTGGTGTCGACATTCAGAACGTAGGCAGCGGCGAGATCCGCGCCAGCATGTCCACCGCGCAGCAGTTCGAGGCCGAGGGCAAGTTCAATTTTGATCCCAACCTGTTTGACCGGGCAGAGATCGACGTCTGGTACCGCAACGGACAGTTTGGTGGACGCGGCACCATTGGCATCGACCAACCGGACAAGATCAAAGGCATTCGCTCCGCCAACGTGACCGTGGAATACAATGAAGGAGACTTTTCCGCCGAGGGTTCCGTGCAGCCCGACATTCCCGGTATCGAAGAGGCCGGCCTGTCAGTGGATTACTCCGAAGAGAACGGCCTCACCATTTGCGGCAACCTGCAGCTGGCGGCCAACCCGGCCATCCGTTCCGGCTCCATCGAAGTCAGCGTCAACAAGCAGGGTGATGAGTGGAAAGTCAGCGCCACAGGCACCGCCCAACCGGCCATCCCGGGCGTCGACTCGCAATTAACCGTGAGCTATGACGATGGTGCCTTCACCGCTGAATTCAGTGGTGCTTACCAACGCGGTATGCTCTCCGGCCGGGTCACCGTCGGTGCCTCCAACCGCGCCATCGGCGAGGACGGCCTGCCCAGTGGCGAGCCGATGGCGGATGGCGCCCTCAACATCTATGGCTCGGGCTCCGCCACCATTCAGATCGCGCCCTGGCTGCAAGGCACCGCCGGCATCCGCTTCGATCCCAACGGCGAAGTGACCGTGTCCGGCGAAATCGGCATTCCCAATGAGGTGGAAATCTTTGCCCGTCGCGAAATCAACAAATCCATTTTCAATATTGCGGTGCAGGCCCCCATCGTTCCGGGCATCGTCGCAGAAGTGGGCGGCGGCCTCAGTGCCGTAGCGGGTATAGGGCCCGGTGTCATCGATGAGCTCAGCATCGGCATCACCTATAACCCTGCCCACGAAGAAGACACTCGAGTTACCGGTGACGCCCACCTGCGCGTGCCCGCCGACGCCGGTTTGCGCCTGTCGGTACGCGCCGGCATCGGTTTGGGCATCACCGGCGCCAGCGCCACCGGCGGCCTTGAAATCGGCGGCACCCTGGGCATTGAGGGCGCCGCCGAGGCCGGTGTCCATATTGACTGGACACCCAGCGAGGGCCTGGATATCACCGCTAATCTGGCGGTGCACGCCCAACCCAGCTTCACCTTCGATATCGGCGGCTACGTCAGCGTGCGCGCCTTGGGCTTCAGCGTGTACGACGAGCGCTGGCAGTTCGCCAGCTACAGCTTCGGTTCAGGCTACCGCTTTGGTATCCGTCTGCCGGTGCATTATCACGAGGGCGAGCCCTTTGACATCTCCCTGGACGACGTGCAGTTTGAAGTCCCGGATATCGATACCAATCAACTGTTGAGAGGCCTGATCGGGAGGATCGCATGACCAATACCGTCAATGATTTATTACAACAGGGCCTGCAGGCACACAGTCAGGGCGATCTGGATGGCGCCGCATCCGCCTATCAGGCGGCGCTGGACCTGAACCCCGACAGCGCCAGCGCGCACAACAATCTGGGCTTTGTGTTAAGCCAGCAACAGCAATGGCAGGGGGCTCTGATTCATCTGCGTTCAGCCATAGCATTAAACCCCCACTCTTCCATGAGCCACTGCAATCTGGGGCAGGTATTGATCGCCCTGGATCAGGTGGAAGAGGGTTTGGGTCACATCGAGCAGGCCGTGGCGGAAGATCCGCAAAATCCCATTGCCTGGGATACCCTGGCCCGCTTCAAAGTACTGCTGGGTGATTTTCAAACCGGAGAATACGCCGCACAACGGGCCATCAGTCTACAACCTGAAAGCAGCCCCTTGCATGTGCGGCTGGGCATTGCCCAGGCCGCCCAGAAACGCTACAACGAGGCCATGAACTGTTATCGCCATGCCCTGCAGCTTGATAATCAAAACGCCGAGGCCTGGGCTCAATACGGCATCACCTGTTTTCTCAATAACAATTTCGGTGATGCCCGCCAGGCGCTGCACAATGCCCTGCACCTGAACCCAACCGACGCCAATGCGCTGCGCCACTTGGCACTGACCGAACTGGGCCTGGGCAACCGGCAACAAGCCATGAATTATCTGCAACAAATCGTTGAGCAGATTCCCCAGGACGACGAATCCAAAGTGGAACTGGCGGTGTTGCATCTGTCTCAGGGTGAACCTGAGCAGGCCCAGTCATTACTGGACAGCGTGGCACCTCAACATCAGGACAACAATCGCTACCGTTTTTATCTGGCCCTAACCAAGCAACAAAGCGGCGCTGTGGAAGAGAGCCAGACCCTGCTCAACGCACTGAGCAAAAATCAGGATGACTACGCTCACAAGGCACAGCAAATATTGCAAAAAATGCACTGAATCAACGTTTCAAATAGCCATTGCAAAGGCAACAACGGGAGTATAGAGTTTATTGAAGAGCACTACTGCGGTGTGAAAAGCCTTCGGGCTCGATGACGGCTGGAACAACTAAGCAAATGCGTGTCCAATAGTATTCGTAAGAAGCCGCGAAGAGGTGTACCAAGCGCCCCGTACAAGGGGTTGTGCCTCAAGGTAAAATTCCGGTTTCCCAAGGATTTTTCCGTCAACGGCATCGGCGGTAGGCTGGTGGGGTTTGTGGATTTGCGATAAAGCGCTGTTCACTGTGAAACGTTCAACTCACCGGGCAACGTGACCCTAGTGTGTCTGCCAAGGAAGCATTCCACCAATGTGGTGGTTTTCAGTCTTTCGAAGCGTTATCACGACAGGTTATGAAGCTCATCGTGTGCGATTCGGATTGCAGAGAATATTTGCTTGACTGCACATCTGCCCCCACTGGCACGCTCCTATTTTTTGCCCAATACAAAATGCTGTCCAGCAAACGAGCCGCAGAGCATCGTAATATTCCAACAATAATCCGGTTTGCTGGTTAGTGGTATTTGAATTATTGAGGCAGTGTCTATGCAACCATTAATCGCTCCTGTTCTTTCTTCCAATAAATCCACGTTGCGCCAGCTGGAAAAGCGAATGGCGTCGGTACGTCACTACCAACACTGGTTTGAATTGGCGCAGGAACACGATTCCCGTTCCGGAGCTGCCCAGTGGCGCGACCAGGAAAAAACCCACCTCTACGATTACACGGCCATAAAAGCCCGCCACGCCAAATTGAAAACATTGCTCAACGCCGGCGCCCACCAGGAGCTGCTTTACGCCCTCAATGAAGGTGTGCACGGCAACATGGGTGGTATGGGCCGCCCCATTCTTTACAGCCGGGCAAAAGCCGGCACCAAACTGCTGATCGACAGTTACGTGGCCACCATCGCCCAGGCATTGGAATGCATCCATCGCAGCCCCGACTCGGTAATCCCTTACCCGGAGAAACTGGATTTTTTCCGTCGCGCCAGCCATTGCTATGGGCGCAGCGCATTGTTGTTGAGCGGTGGCGCCGGGCTCATCTATTTTCATCATGGTGTGGTTCAGGAACTGATTGATCACGACCTGTTGCCAAACGTGATTTCCGGTGCCAGTGCCGGATCCATCGTTTCCGCTTTACTGGGCACGAAAACCGATGCCGAGCTGAAAGCAGGTTTCTTCCGCCGCAAACACTATGAAGAAACCAAGAACACCCGGCTCATGGATGTATTCATGGGCCGGGTTACCGATGCCGAGGCCAAGTCCGCCCGGGAGCGCACCCTGGATGAGATCGTGCCGCTGGATCTGACCTTTCAGGAAGCGTTTGAGATGACAGGTCGCTATATTAACGTGTCCATTTCACCGGCAGAAAAACATCAGTCCTCCCGTTTGATGAACGCCATTACCTCACCCAACGTCTACATTCGGTCTGCCGTTTCGGCTTCTTCCAGTGTACCCGGGCTGATGCCCTCCGAGCGCCTCTATGCCAAGGGTTTTAACGGCAAAGCCCGGCCCTATCTTGCCAGTCGCCGCTGGGTGGACGGCTCCGTTTCCGGTGACTTACCGGCCAAACGCCTGATGCGTCTCTATGGGGTGAATCACTTTATTGTCAGCCTGATCAATCCCATGGTGGTACCCTTTGTTGAAGACGTCACCACCCGCCAGACCAAAGGCTATCGTCACACGTTGTCGGCGGCTTTCATCAAGGTGCTCAATGAATCCCTCTCCACATCGGAACGGTTTCTCGATCGCCGCGGCGAAATGGGCAGCCGGATTGCCGCTCAGATTGCTTACCTGGTGCGTATGCTGGAACAGAATTATCTGGGCGACATCAATATTCTTCTGCGTAAACAGGATTTCAAATGGCGACAAACCGTGTTCGAATTCAAGGATGGCGAAATTGAAAACCTGATTGATATCGGCATGCGCTCTACCTGGCCAAAACTGGCCCAGATAAAAAATGCGGCGTTGATTTCCAAAACACTGGATCGGATTCTAGAGGATCTAAACCGTGAGGGGCTCAACGAACCGGGCCGCAGCATTCATCATATTTATAGCTGACACTGTGCACCGGCAACACTAACGGAAACGCTGCCCCAGAAAAATGGAAACGCTCTGATCACCCTCCTCAGTACGGCCATAACTGAGATATGCCGGCCCCAACGGGGTGCGTGCGCCCAGAAAAAGACTACCGGCACCAATGGCGTTTCGCCAACGGATTTCATCGCGGTCCAGCCACACATTCCCACGTTCCAATGACGCACCTAAATACAAAGGGACATTAATGGGCAGTGGCCCGTTCTCATTCAACTGGCGGTAGAATACGCCGCGCATCAGCACCCGATGGCGCCCGAAGCGGGAACGGGGCGGCAAGCCGGATAGTTCAAGAAAGCCACCAATAAACGGGATATCAACAAAGCTGGCTTCGTCACTGTCGCTGACTTCCCCATCGGCCTCAATCAACAGTGTATTGCGGCCCCAACTAATAGGCAGCGTACCGTCCAGCTCAACCCGGGAGAAATCATCTCCTGCTTCCAATGCCGGTATGTGGCGCTCGGCTTTTAGCTTCCAGCGATAACCGGAAGTTGGAAATCCAAGATCGTCCAGGGTGTCCCAACCCAACTGGCCAAAGTAAAAGCCATCATCGTAGTCGGACAAGTCCGCCCCTTCACGCTCCAGATCGTAGCCACCCCGGAAATCAAAAGCACCCCGTTCCCGGGCCACACCCATCCGTATTTCTCCGGCCCCGTTCCAGATTAATCGGCCCAATGACAACGTGGACCACAGATCCTGTTTCTCATATTCCGAGATGGGTGTGCTCTGATAGTCGTCCACATAGATGTCCAGGGAATCCGCCCGGTAACCCACAGCCGGTTCAACAAAATACGCCAGATCCGACGTGATCGGCTGTAAGAAACGTAATTCCAGTTCCGGCGCGGTGCCCAGCACCACTCGGCCAAAGGCGGTGCCACCGTACTGGTTCAATCCTGCTGCCCTTAAGCTGGCGGTCAGACCAAAGACACTGTTGCCCTGAAAATCATCCGCCAATTCCAGCCCCAGTTTCAGCCAGTTGTTACCGGTTTCCCGTCCAATTCCCGTCACTTCCAGGCCGCTTTCACCGCCCTCTTCCACCACCCGATAGCGCATCACGCTGAAGTAATCCAGTCCATACAGGCGCGACATATCCTCTTCCAGCAACGCCCGGTCCAGGGGCTCCCCCATGGGCTGGCGGATTTGGCTTCTGATGGCCTCATCGTTCACCACGCTGGTATTTTCAACGCGAATAAAATCAATTTGCGGCACACGTCCATGGGTTTCCACCGCCGACTGCACTGCCGCAGGCAGCTCATCCCTGGCCATGGAAAAACGCTGTAACGCCGCCGTCAGACCTGCCTCGATGATGGGGTCCGCCTGGTCAAAATCGGCCGAGCCGAAGTCATCCAATGGTGGCAGAATCAACACTTCATCCGGTCTGAGATTGGCCCGCTGCTCCACTGTGTTGACCCGCACCAGAAAGGCGGTGGTTTGATTGGCTATGCTGAAGAAAGACGTGAGTTCGTGGCGGGATTTCAGCGGTGAGGATACGTCCACTGCGATAATAAAATCCGCACCCATTGCCCGCGCAACATCCACCGGCATGTTATTGGCGATGCCGCCATCCACCAGCAGCTTGCCATGGCGGGATACCGGTGCGATCACCCCCGGTATGGACATGCTGGCCCGCACAGCGGTGGCCACCTCACCCTGGTCCATGATCACCGCCGCTCCGCTTTCAATATCCGCCGCCACCGCAGCAAAGCGCCGTGGCATGTCTGCAAACCGCAGGGGCCTGCCATTGTTCTCAAACAACTTGCCCAAGGTCTGATCCAGGTGCTGACCCTCAATGGCGCCTTTGGGGAAGCTGATACCCTGTGAATTGATGGACATCCTCAGATCCGTACTCATCTGGGCATCCAACTGGCGAAAGGGGTACGGTTGATGGCGCCTGGGTGACGCATCGCTCAATGCGATATGCCAGTTCATGGTACGGGCAATGCGATCGATTTCATCCACATTGCGGCCACTGGCGTAGAGTGCCCCCACAATGGACCCCATGCTGGTGCCGGTCACCACCTGTGGATGGATGCCCTGTGCCTCCAATACCCGCAGCACCCCCACGTGAGCCAAGCCGCGGGCACCGCCGCCACTTAATACCAACCCCACGGTGGCATCCGGCGGAATCAGCACAGATTGTCCTGCTACCGACTCCATCAATACCAGCGGCAACAACAGACTGACGATCCATCTACCAACCGGTTCACACATTCTCACTCAGATCCCTTCCCATCGCTGTCCTGGTGTTACAATACCTTGCTGTCCACAGTCTCACAATAATTCAGGACATCTGTTATGGCGGTTGAGCCAACGGCAATCCAGGCACATCAGCTGGCGCCCCAGCATATTATTTTCGGCAATCTGCGGCCCTTTGTTAGCAACACGCTGGGCTTTCTGGAGGACGCAGGGGCGGTCAGTTCCTTTACCCGGTTTCGTTTGCTGGAAACCCCGGTCTATCTGGTGACCAATGCCGATCTGGTGCACGAGGTGCTCACCAATAAATCCCAATCCTATGTCCGTAATCGAAGCTTTGCCCGGCGCCTGCGGCGCCTGTTCGGCCACGGACTGCTGACCTCCGAAGGTGAACAATGGAAACAGCTGCGCAAGCTGACGGCACCGGCCTTTCAACCCAAATCCACCAATAGCTATATCCCGATAATTCTGGATGAGATCGACACCCTGATGACCGAATGGCAGGGTCAACAGCAGGTGGACATCGGCAAGCAGATGTCGCGCATCACCGCCCGCATTATTACCCGCTGCATTTTCGGTATGCATCTCAATGTGGATTTGGAGGAAATGGAGTGCTGCATGACAGAACTGATGGGCAGCCTTGCACCCCGTCTGCGCTTTCCGATTTATACCTCGGACTGGTTGCCGGTGGGCGGCAACCCAGCCTATCGAAAAGCGGTACAGCGGCTGGATGCATTGATTTATTCTGGAATATCCCAGCACATCGAAGATCAGCGTGAGCAGGGCAGCCTGTTGCACGATCTGGCTGCGGCTTCCCGGGAGCAGGGCCTGATCAACCCATCCCACCTGCGGGACCAGATTGTCACCCTGTTCCTGGCCGGGCATGAAACCACGGCCACCACATTGGCATTCTGTTTTATTCTGCTTTCACAACACCCGGAATACGCTCAGCGCCTGCAACAGGAAACCACCTCGGTGGATCTACGCGCACTCACCAATCTCACCGAGATTCGGCACAACCTGCCGTTTACCTACAATGTGATTCGTGAAACCATGCGCCTGTATCCGGCGGGGTATGTGTTTGGCCGAACCGTGGTAAAGCCGACGCAGCTGGGGGGCGAATCCATCAAGCCGAACAGCCTGATTCTGATTTCTCCCTATGTGATTCACCGGAATCCCGATCTTTATCCGCAGCCAGCCCGTTTCAATCCGGACCGATGGTCGGGGCTAGAACTCAACCGCACACAATACCTGCCGTTTTCTGCCGGCGCCCGCACCTGCATAGGGGAGCACCTGGCAATGCTGGAGGCTTGTTTGCTGCTGGCGGGCATCAGTGCACGTTACCAGGTAAGCTGTGGCACCGACCCCATTCATATTCAAACCGGCATCACACTGCGGCCCACCAATAATTGCGCAGCCACCCTGCAGCCCATTGCAACCAATTGAGTCAGGTTTACTCCACCGTCACACTCTTGGCCAGATTCCGCGGCTGATCCACATCGGTGCCTTTGATAATGGCCACGTGATAACTCAGCAGTTGCAACGGTACGGTATAGACAATGGGCGCAAGTTCCGCAGCAATGCGGGGCACGTCCAGCACGTGCACATCATCCTGTTGTTCCAGTGCCGCCGCCGCATCCTGAAACACAAACAACTCGCCACCGCGCGCGCGTACTTCCTGTAAATTGGATTTCAGTTTTTCCAACATGGTATCTGAGGGAGCCACGGTCACCACCGGCATATCCGCATCCACCAGGGCCAGGGGGCCATGCTTAAGTTCACCGGCCGGGTAGGCTTCTGCATGAATGTAGGAAATTTCCTTAAGCTTGAGCGCGCCCTCCATGGCGATGGGGTATTGCACACCACGCCCTAGAAACAGAGCATGGTGCTTTTCGGAGAATTTTTCCGCCATCGCTTCAATGGGATCGTTCAAGCGTAACGCCGCCTGAACGATATCGGGTAACTGTTGCAAACCGTTCAGCAGTTGTTTTTCTTTCTCGGCATCGATGTCATGGAATTTTCCAATGGCCACGGTCATCAGGTACAACGCCACCAGTTGGGTGGTAAAGGCTTTGGTAGACGCCACACCGATTTCCGGGCCGGCCTTGGTCATGAAACACATGGCCGATTCACGCACCAGCGAGCTGGTGGGTACGTTACAGATAGCCAGGGATGACAGGTAACCTTTAGCGTCCCGCAGGGCAGCCAGAGTATCCGCCGTTTCACCGGATTGTGAGATGGTCACAAACAGCGTATTGGGCCGCACCACAGTTTTGCGGTAGCGAAACTCACTGGCCACTTCCACATTACACTGTACGCCGGCGATGCCCTCAAGCCAGTACTTGGCCACCAGGCCGGCATGATAGGAGGTTCCACAGGCAATGATCTGCACCGTTTCCACTTGCGGGAAAATATCGGCCGCATCGGCACCAAACAGCGTTGCATCCACTCCCTGTGCATTCAGGCATCCCTCGAGGGTATTGCGGATGGCCGTGGGTTGCTCAAAAATTTCCTTCAGCATGTAGTGGCGGTATTCGCCCTTATCCGCTGTACTGTCGCCACCAGTGAAGGGCTTGATGGGGCGCTCTACGGTATGGCCGGCACGGTCTTCAATACTGAAGCCTTCTTTGCGCACCACTGCCACATCACCTTCCTCCAGGAAGATAAAACGGGTGGTGACCGGCAACAGGGCCAACTGGTCGGAGGCTATGAAATTCTCACCCAGGCCCACGCCCAGCACTAACGGGCTGCCTTCCCGGGCGGCAATCATGAGGTCGGGCTGGTCCCTGCAGATGACTCCCAACGCGTAGGCGCCACGCAGTTCCGCTGTGGTTTTTTTCACGGCTTCCAGCAGGCTTTGCGACTGCTGCAAATGACGATGCACCAAATGAGCAACCACCTCGGTGTCGGTTTCCGAAGTGAACGTATAACCGGATTCGGTCAGGGATTTGCGCAAATCTTCATGATTCTCAATGATGCCATTGTGAACAACCGCGATATTGTTGGATGACATGTGCGGGTGGGCGTTACCTTCCGAAGGCACCCCATGAGTTGCCCAGCGTGTATGGGCGATACCGATACTGCCCCCACCCTGGCTTTCCAGGACAGCGGTTTCCAGCTCCTTGACCTTGCCGACGCGGCGGATACGTTCGATCTCCGCTCCCGGATTGAAGCGGGCAATTCCCGCCGAATCATATCCCCGGTACTCCAGGCGCTTTAACCCCTCCAACAAAATGGGGGTGACATCACGGGTTGAAATGACTCCAACTATTCCACACATGTTTCGGTCCTAGAACTTTTATTTAGGTTGTTTTTGCGGGCGTTGCCAACCATCGACGGTAATTTGCTTGGCACGGGTCACGGTCAGTGCGTTATCCCGGGCATCCTTTGAGATTGTTGAGCCTGCACCAATTGTAGCACCTTGCCCGATGTTCACCGGGGCCACCAATGAACTGTTGGAACCGATAAAGGCGTTGTCGCCAATCACGGTCTTATGCTTGTTTGCGCCGTCGTAGTTGCAGGTTATGGTTCCGGCGCCGATATTAACCTGTTCACCGATTTCGCTGTCCCCCAGATAGGTTAAGTGATTGGCCTTGGAGCCATCCCCCATTTGAATGTTTTTGGTTTCAACGAAGTTGCCGATTTTTGCCTGATTACCCAGTTTGGTGCCCGGCCGCAGCCGTGCGTAGGGGCCGATGTCACAGGCCTCACCTATGACCGCATTCTCCAGGACACTGTTGGCCTTGATGATCGTATCACTGCCGATGACGGAGTTTTCAATCACGCAGTTTGGACCAATCCGCACATTATCACCGAGGCAATTCTTCCCTTCAAAAACGGTATTAATGTCGATAAAACAATCCTGACCGATATCGACGCTGCCTCGAATATCAATACGTGCCGGATCCACCAGAGTGGCACCCTGCAGCAATAGCTTGTCCGCCAGTTGTTTTTGCAGCAGCCGTTCCAGTTTAGCCAGTTGGCGTTTGTCATTGACCCCCTCAACCTCAATGGGATCTTTAACCCGGCAACCGATCACGGGCACCTCGTGTTCATTGGAGATGCGCACCAGATCCGTCAGGTAGTACTCCCCCTGAGCATTAGTGTTTTCAATGGTGGGCAGCCATTGTTGCAGATCAATGGAATCCGCCAGCATGATGCCGGTGTTCACTTCATCGATTTTGCGAATCTCTTTACCGGCGTCCTTTTCTTCGACGATCTCCCGCACCACACCGGCATGGTCACGGACAATGCGCCCATAGCCGGTGGGATCCGGCAATTTTACCGTAATGACACCGCACTCTCCCGGCTGCACCTCGTTGAGAAAGCGGTTCAGGGTGGCTTCCGAAATCAGCGGCACATCACCGTATAGAATCAAGGTGCGGGTGTTGGTTTGCAGATGATTCAAAGCCTGTTTCACGGCGTGACCCGTGCCCAGCTGCTCGCTCTGCTCCACCCATTCAATGGGCGCATCGGGAAAGTAGCGCTCGATCTCCGCTTGTACCGCATCACCTCCATGGCCATACACCACGATGACTTTATGGGCATCTAACCTGAAGCTGGTTTCCAGCACATGGGCCAGCATGGGCTTCTTGGCCAGGGGTTGCAGAACTTTGGGGAGGCGCGATTTCATGCGCGTGCCCTTGCCGGCGGCAAGGATGACAACGTTGAGATCCATTGAAGCTATTCCATATCGGTTTCAAACGAAAAAAGGGCAGCAATAGCTACCCTTTTTAACATGCTTTTTTGCGCGTTTCACGACAACCGGTGGTTATTTGCCCATTTTCTTCTTGAGGGCTTGAATCGTGCGCAATTGTGCGGCGGCTTCTGCCAACATCGCTGCGGCTGCAGAGTAGTTGATTTCAGAAGACTGATTGGCCAGGGCGCGACGGGCATCTTCCACAGCCTGTTGAGCTGCAGCTTCGTCCACATCGTCCGCGCGCTGGGCCGTGTCCGCCAGGATGGTGACAACCTTGGGCTGCACCTCCAGCATACCGCCAGACACATAGTACACTTCTTCATCACCGTTTTGCTTGATGACGCGAATCGGACCGGGGTTCAATTGCGTCAGCAAGGGAGCGTGACCCGGGGCAATACCCAGGTCACCCAACGTGCCGTGAGCGACAACCATTTCCACCAATCCGGAAAAGATGGATTTTTCAGCAGAAACGATATCACAGTGTACGGTTATCGCCATGGTTCTAACTCCCTAGCGTTATTACGCTTTTTCGCCTTTTTCGATGGCTTCTTCGATGGAACCAACCATATAAAACGCCTGCTCAGGCAGGTGATCCAGTTCGCCATCGAGAATCATCTTGAAGCCGCGGATGGTGTCTTTCAGAGACACATACTTACCGGGAGAGCCGGTGAATACTTCCGCCACGTGGAAAGGCTGTGACAGGAATCGTTCGATCTTACGAGCGCGCGATACCACCAGCTTGTCTTCTTCAGACAGCTCGTCCATACCCAGAATGGCGATGATGTCTTTCAGTTCTTTGTAACGCTGCAGATTGGTCTGCACGCCACGGGCCACATCATAGTGTTCCGCACCGATCACCAGAGGATCCAGCTGACGGGAGGTGGAGTCCAGAGGATCAACCGCAGGGTAGATACCCTTAGCAGCGATATCACGGCTCAGTACTACCGTGGAGTCCAGATGCGAGAACGTGGTAGCCGGTGATGGGTCAGTCAAGTCATCCGCAGGTACGTATACAGCCTGGATAGAGGTGATGGAGCCGGTCTTGGTGGAGGTAATACGCTCCTGCAATACACCCATCTCTTCCGCCAGGGTGGGCTGGTAACCTACCGCCGAAGGCATACGGCCCAACAGCGCCGATACTTCGGTACCCGCCAGGGTGTAACGATAAATGTTGTCCACGAACAACAGTACATCTCGGCCATCATCACGGAATTTTTCCGCCATGGTCAAGCCGGTCAGCGCCACACGCAGACGGTTACCGGGTGGCTCGTTCATCTGGCCGTAAACCATGGCCACTTTGGATTTGTCGAACTGCTCAACGTTAACAACGCCCGCTTCCTGCATTTCGTGATAGAAGTCGTTACCCTCACGAGTACGTTCCCCAACACCGGCGAACACAGACAGACCGGAGTGCTCGGTTGCGATGTTGTTGATCAACTCCATCATGTTTACGGTTTTACCAACACCGGCACCCCCGAACAGACCCACTTTACCACCCTTGGCGAAGGGGCAGATCAGGTCGATTACCTTGATGCCGGTTTCCAGCAGATCGGTAGAAGAGGATTGTTCTGCATAAGTAGGCGGCTTGCGGTGAATGGAGGCGCGTTGCTGTTCACCGATGGGGCCGCATTCGTCGATGGGGTTACCCAGAACGTCCATGATTCGACCCAGGGTTTCAGTACCAACCGGCACGCTGATGGGCGCTCCGGTGCTGGCCACGTTCAGGCCACGCTTCAGGCCTTCAGTAGAACCCATGGCGATGGTACGAACGATACCGTCACCCAACTGTTGCTGAACTTCGAGAACGGTCGGAGCGTTCTCCACGTTCAGTGCGTCGTACACGTTTGGTACAGAATCGCGCGGGAATTCTACGTCAATTACCGCTCCGATGATTTGTACGATACGTCCGCTACTCATGTTTGTATCCTCTTGAATCGTAACTATTAAAATCTGTAGGTAAGAAACCTGTCCGTTACACCGCTGCCGCGCCGCCGCAGATTTCTGAAATCTCTTGGGTAATCGCCGCCTGACGTGCCTTGTTGTAAACCAACTGCAAATCGTTAATCAGATTGCCCGCGTTGTCGGTCGCAGACTTCATGGCAACCATTCGCGCGGCCTGCTCACAGGCATTGTTCTCAACCACACCCTGGTAAACCTGAGACTCTACGAACCGTACCAGCAGGTAATCCAGTATTTCTTTGGCTTCCGGCTCATAGATGTAGTCCCAGTGATGCTGGTAGGCTTCATCTTTACTGGCTTCAAGAGGAAGCAGCTGGATGCTGGTTGGGGTCTGGGTCATGGTGTTCACAAAATCGTTGTACATCAGATACAACCGATCAATCTTTCCGGATTCGAATGCGTCCAACATGACTTTAACCGCGCCGATCAGATCTTCAATGGAAGGCTGATCTCCCAGACCGGTTTTGGTCGCCACAACATTGCCACCTACTGAGCGGAAGAAACTAACGGCCTTGGTGCCGATCAGGGCCATATCAACTTCACAGCCTTTCTCTTTCCATTCCTTAGTGAGCTGCAGCGTCTTTTTGAACAAATTGATGTTCAAACCACCACACAAGCCACGGTCGGAAGACACTACAATGACCCCAACACGTTTTACTTCGCGCTCGTCCATATAGGTGTGCTTGTACTCCGGATTGGAATTGGCCAAGTGGCGAACGACCTGGCGAATTTTCTCCGCATAAGGTTTGGATGCCGCCATACGATCCTGCGCTTTACGCATCTTACTGGCCGCAACGAGTTCCATTGCAGAGGTAATTTTTTGCGTGTTTTTAACACTGGCTATCTTGCCACGTATCTCTTTTGCGCCTGACATAGGTGTACCGTATTCAGTATTCGGGGCAGGTGACCCTGCCCCGGTGAATGATTACCAAGTCTGAGTGGACTTGAACTTCTCAACGAGTGCTTTGTACTCGCTTTCGATGTCGCTGTTCCAATCGCCTTTCTCATTGACTTTGGCAATCAATGCAGAGGCTTCTGAGTTCGCGTACGACAGCAGCGCCGCTTCGAAATCCAGAATCTTGGCCACGTCAATGTCTTCCAGATAACCTTCGTTGGCTACGTACAGCACCAGACCCATTTCAGCCACGGACAGCGGAGCATACTGCTTCTGCTTCATTAGTTCGGTAACACGGGTACCGTGTTCCAACTGCTTACGTGTGGCTTCATCAAGATCCGATGCAAACTGGGCAAACGCCGCCAGTTCACGATACTGCGCCAATGCCAGACGAATACCACCACCCAGTTTCTTGATGATCTTGGTTTGTGCCGCACCACCCACACGAGACACCGAGATACCGGCGTTCATTGCAGGCCGGATACCGGAGTTAAACAGGTTGGTTTCAACGAAGATCTGACCATCGGTGATGGAGATTACGTTAGTGGGTACGAATGCGGATACGTCACCGGCCTGGGTTTCAATGATCGGCAGGGCGGTCAGGGAACCGGTTTGGCCTTTTACTTCGCCATTGGTGAACTTCTCAACGTAATCAGCACTTACGCGAGCAGAACGCTCCAACAAACGGGAGTGCAGATAGAACACGTCACCGGGATAGGCTTCACGGCCCGGGGGACGACGCAGCAACAGCGAGATCTGACGATAGGCCCAGGCCTGCTTGGTCAAATCATCGTATACGATCAGGGCATCTTCACCACGATCACGGAAGTATTCACCCATGGTGCAACCGGTGAAGGCCGCCAGGAACAGCATGGCTGCAGGATCGGCCGCGGCCGCTGCCACCACAATGGTGTTTTCCATGGCACCGTGTTCTTCCAGCTTGCGCACTACGTTGGCAATGGAGGATTGCTTCTGGCCGATGGCCACGTAGATACACTTAATACCGGAGTCTTTCTGGTTGATGATGGTATCGATGGCGATCGCGGTTTTACCGATCTGACGGTCACCGATGATCAACTCACGCTGGCCACGACCTACCGGGGTCATGGCGTCGATGGATTTCAAACCGGTTTGAACCGGCTCATCCACTGATTGACGGGCAATTACACCCGGTGCAACCTTTTCCACCACGTCGGTTTCGGTTGTGCCCAGCGGGCCTTTACCATCAATGGGATTACCCAGCGCGTCTACAACGCGGCCGAGCAGGCCACGACCAACCGGCACTTCCAGTACTTTACCGGTACATTTCGCTTTCTGGCCTTCTGCCAGACCCAGGTAATCACCCAGTACCACCGCACCAACGGAATCCTGCTCCAGGTTCAGAGCCATACCGTAAATGCCGTTTTCGAATTCAACCATCTCGCCGTACATAACGTCGGCCAGACCGTGAATGCGCACGATACCGTCAGATACACTAACGATAGTACCTTCGGTGCGCGCTTCGGATGTTGTATCCAGATTCGCGATGCGCTGTTTGATCAGCTCGCTTATTTCTGAAGGGTTGAGTTGCTGCATGCTTATGTCCTCAAACTCAAGAATTCAATTTTTCGGCCAGTTTAGCGAGCTTGCCGCGTACGGAACCGTCAATCACCAAATCGCCGGCTCTGATGATGACACCACCAACCAGAGACTTGTCTTCTTCGGTGGTGACATTGACGTCGCGGCCCAGTTTCTGCTTCAGGGAAGCGGCAAGTTTTCCTGCCTGCTCGTCGGACAAAGCGAAAGCGGAGGTGATTTCCACATCCACGCTCTGTTCTTTCTGGGACTTCAGTGTCTCGTACAGCGCCGCGATTTCCGGCAACGCCGTCAGACGCTTGTTCTGCGCCAAAAGAGTCACGAAGTTTTTACCCTGTTCATTCAGCTTGTCCTTGCACAACTCGCCAAAGGCTTCTGCTTTCTGGGCGGAAGTGATCTTGGGGTTCTGCAGATAACCGGACACTGCTTCATCATTGGAAACAGCCGCTGCAAAGGCAAGCATATCGGACCATTCAGCTAATGCGCCGTTTTCATCGGCGTACTGAAAAGCCGCTTTCGCGTAAGGCCGGGCAACTGTGATTAGTTCTGCCATAATCCGATACCGTTACAGTTCAGATGCAAGCTGCTCAAGCATTGCGTTATGAGCGCCTTGATCCACTGCTGTGCCAAGAATTTTTTCCGCACCGGCGATCGACAGAACCGCAACCTGGCCGCGCAGTGCTTCTTTAGCGCGATTCAGTTCCTGCTCTACTTCTGCCTGTGCAGCCGCTTTCAGACGCTCGCCTTCGGCGCGGGCCTGATCTTTTGCTTCTTCAACCAACTGATTGGCACGCTTGTTTGCCTGTTCAATCAGCGCAGCGGCCTGCTGCTTGGCTTCACGCAAGGTCTCGGCGGCTTTCTCTTTTGCCAATTCCAGATCTTGCTCTGCCTGGTCTGCCGCCTGTAAGCCCTGTGCGATTTTTTCTGAGCGCTCGCGCATGGCGTTGATCAAAGGCGGCCATACGAACTTCAGACAGAAAAAAACGAATACGGCAAAGGCGATAGATTGTCCTAGGATGGTGGCGTTAATATCCATACCAAACCCTCTCGCTCGTTAAAGTAAATGTGTGACGCTACTTTCTACGAAGCGATGGACTTAGGCCAATACGAAGATCATGTACATGCCGATACCCACACCGATCATTGGCACCGCGTCCAACAGACCAGCCATCAGGAACATTTTACCTTGCAGCATGGGAGCCATTTCCGGCTGACGGGCAGTACCTTCCAGCAGTCGGCCGCCCAGCAGACCAAAGCCGATTGCAGTACCCAACGCGCCCAGACCGATTACCAAACCAGCGGCGATCAATACAAGTGCAGATGCAGTTTCCATGTTATCTCCTGGTGTTACTTTTAAAAGTTAAGGTTAATGTAAAACGTTTAAATCAATTCTTAGTGATCTTCGTGCGCCGTGCTCAGGTACACAATGGTCAGCACCATGAACAGGAACGCCTGCAGGGTGATAACCAGAATGTGGAAGATCGCCCAGCCCAGTTGCAGCACACCGCCGAACAGAGCCATGATCACACCGGCATTGAACATCAAAGCAATAAGAATGAAGATCATCTCACCGGCGTACATGTTGCCGAACAGTCGCAGACCCAGTGAAATCGGCTTGGCCAAAAGGTTGACCGTTTCCAAGAACAGGTTCACCGGAATCAGCAGCAGCTTAACGAAGAGGTTGTTACTGCTGAAGGGGTGCAGGGTGAGCTCACCGGCAAAGCCGCCGATCCCTTTCACCTTGATACTGTAGAAAATAATCAGGAAGAACACCGTAAACGACATGCCCAGCGTGATATTGGGATCCGTGGAAGGCACGATTTTCATATAGTGAACGCCGAACAGGTTGAACAGCGCTGGTATCCAATCCACGGGAATAAGGTCCATCAGGTTCATGAGGAACACCCAACAGAAGATGGTAAGGCCCATGGGGGCGATCATCGGGTTGCGGCCGTGAAAATTCTCTTTGGTTTGGGTATCAACGAAATCCACCAGGATCTCGACGAAATTCTGAAAGCCCTTGGGGACATCGGTGGTGGCACGCTTGGCAGCGAAACCAAACAGCGCCAGAAACAGCACACCCAGGCCTACGGACCAGCCCAGGGTATCCACGTGGAATTTCCAGAAACCCATTTCGGCAGCTTCGGCAGCGGAATGTGCGAAGCCCCAGGAACCATCGGGGTGCTGACCATATACCAGATTGGTCAAGTGGTGCTTGATGTATTCTGAGGAATCTGCAGCCATAGTAACCCAATACCTTAAAATCGAAGTCGGACTTTAGCTTCTTTGCCTTGCTTACTTGCGCAAAAACAACGGCGCCAACCAGGCGACACCGTACACTACAAAGAAGGCTGAAAACAAATACGCTGCACTTTCACGTACACCTGGGAGCAGTTTGAACGCTGCGATGAACAGCAGCATGACAATGACAAATTTGCCGGCTTCACCCCGATAAAACGCCCGCACCATATTTTGCGAGGCACGCGCCCCCGAAAAGCGGAATGCCTGTATTGCGAAGTAAAGGTTGGCCAGGACAGCAATCCAGCCTCCAACCAAGGCTGCCAAAGCAGCAGCTTTACCCACAAAACACAACACGATGACGGGAATCAAGGTTGAGACGAGGGCCTGCGAACCTACCACGTAAACACCCAGATACCCTTTGTTTAACGTGCTTGGCTTTGTCACAGTCTTTTCCGTTTGCCCTTTAACCAGCGATTTACTTCTTTTGACCTTTTGGACCTTTTGGGTCAGCTCAAACGCTGATTGCAGGTGCCTGTGTAAGGCGGTGCCGATTATAGAGACTTTCCCAACCACAGGCAACACGGGTAGAGCGACTCGTGCGCGGGTTTATTTGATGTGATCCAGAATACCGTCCAACTCGTCCAGGCTACCGTAGCGAATGACCAGTTTACCTTTACCTTTGGCACTGTGCTGAATCATCACCGGCGCCCCCAGCTTGTCGGACAGATTATCTTGTAACAATTTGATATCAGGATCGATTTTGGTATCACCGGTGGCGATTTTTTCCTGTTGCAGGCGACGCACCAGTGCCTCGGTCTGACGCACGGACAAACCCTTGGCAACAATGGTACGGCCGGCTTCTGTCTGTTTAGCGCTGTCCAGCGTCAGAATCGCGCGGGCATGCCCCATTTCCAAATCACCGTGCTCAACCAATTTACGGGCTTCCGGGCTCAGACTCATCAGTCGCAGTAAATTGGTCACCGTCGTACGGGATTTACCCACCGCTTCGGCCACCTGCTGGTGGGTCAATTCGAACTCATCCTGGAATCGCTGCAGGGCAGCCGCCTCTTCAATGGGATTCAGATCTTCCCGTTGGATATTTTCGATCAGAGCCATGGCGATGGCGGCTTCATCGGTGACCGCGCGAATGACACAGGGCACTTTATCCAGACCCGCCAACTGACTGGCGCGCCAGCGGCGTTCACCGGCGATGATTTCATATTGATTGGCACCGGCCAACGGACGCACAACGATGGGTTGCATCACCCCCTGGGCCTTGATGGAGTTGGACAAATCCTCCAATGCCTGGGGATCCATATCGCGGCGCGGTTGATAACGGCCACGCTGCAAGAATTCGATGGGCAGATGCCGGAGCTCACCATCTACATCTTCTTTGCTTACCGTGACCGGCTTGCTGGCATCGGTGGACACTTCTTTCTGCGGAATGTTGGCGCTTCCCAGTAACGCGTCCAACCCACGACCCAATCCTTTCTTCTTGGCAGCCATGTATCGCCTTTATTGTAGTCGGTGACCTGTTGCAGTCGGTGAATAATGCAATCGTTCCCACTGTGCGGGCTTCACATTATAAGGGGCTTGCTCTTGGACGCAATCAGGCGGTAACGGTTTCCGCACCGGCGGTGGATATTTTTTGCTCGGCGCGGCGGATCAACTCACCGGCCAAAGCCAGATAGGACACGGCGCCCCGGGAGCGGCGGTCGTATTCCAATACCGGCAAACCGTGGCTGGGGGCTTCGGCTAAGCGCACGTTGCGGGGAATAATGGTGCGGTAAACCTTGTCGCCGAAGTGTTCTGTCAATTGACTGGACACTTGGTTGGCCAGGGCAATGCGGGGATCGTACATGGTGCGCAGCAAGCCATCGATTTCCAGATTTGGATTCAGCACGCTCTGGATTTTCTCGATGGTATTCAGCAGCGCCGACAACCCTTCCAGAGCATAGTACTCGCATTGCATGGGAATGATCACGGAATCGGAGGCCACCAGGGCGTTCACCGTCAGCATGTTGAGCGACGGGGGACAATCAATCAGCACGTAATCATATTGGGAGCGCACGCCTGCAAGCGCCGACTTCAGGCGCTGCTCTTTCTGGTCCCCGTCCAACAGTTCCACTTCGGCGGCGGTCAGATCCGCATTGGCGCCGATGAGGTCATAGCCCGGCTCGGTATGAATCAGGGCCTCCGCCACCGGCATTCGATCCATCAGCACATCATAAATGGAGGCTTCCAGTTCGTGCTTGTTGACACCACTGCCCATGGTGGCATTGCCCTGCGGGTCCAGATCGATCATCAACACCTTGCGCTTGGTGGCAACCAGTGACGCAGCCAGATTCACGGAGGTGGTGGTTTTGCCCACACCGCCTTTTTGATTGGTCACTGATATTACTTGGCCCACAATCGATCTCCCCCGGATGGAATTATTCGGTCTGTGCTCTTTTTACCACAATCAGGTGCCGCTCTTCATGCAAATAGGGCACATTCAATGGCTCAACACGGATATGCAGGCCCTGATCCTGCAGTGCCGCCACCTCATCATGAGGTATCTGGCCCTTCATGGCCAGCAGTTCACCCTCGGGCTCCAGCAGAGGTAAGCACACACTGACAAAGTTCTGCAGGGAGGAGAAGGCGCGGCTGGTAATGGTATCGTAGCACTGATTTGTGGGTACGGATTCGATGCGCCCTTTTAGCACAGTGACGTTATCCAGCTTGAGTTCGGCTTTCATCTGCACCAGAAACCGGGTCTTTTTGCCATTGCTGTCGATCAGGGTCCAGCGTTGGCCGGGATCGCAGACGGCCGCCGGCACCCCCGGCAGGCCCGGCCCGGTGCCCACATCCAGTATGTTGCGCCCGCGCACGTGCGGCACGATGGACAGGCTGTCCAGCAGGTGCTTGATCACCATGTCATCGGGATCACGGATGGCGGTGAGGTTATAAGCCTGATTCCACTTCAGCAGGTTTTCCAGATAACGGCGGATGATGTGCAGCTGGCTTGCGCTCAGATTCAGGCCCAACTGCTCACAACCGCTGGCCAGTGTGGCGGCGTGGTGTTCGGTTAGTTGCACGGTGACTAGGGGTACCCTGACAAATACGTGTTTTGAATAGGAAGCTTTTTACACCATCTGGGAAAAAAGGCCAGTAATTCAGGGGGGAAACCGGTAACTATTTCATCCGCCATGCGGGCTAACACCTTTAGGCTTCACCACATCCAGTTGAATACTGAAGCGTTCATCCTCACTGAGCGCCAGATGAACCAAATGGACTGAGTCGACACGGCCCCCTTTCTTATAGAGCCAAAGTTCCGCATGAATCTGGCGCTTCTCTGCCGTTATCATCACACCGTAATTACAGCGGGCTCTTTGCTCTTCATATAACCCACCGAGCATCTCAACGTGGTGAATGGGCCCCAGTCGTTTCTCCAGCACGTCAGCCTGTTGTATCTGCCTGGCGTATTGTTCAGCTTCGTACCCGGACAACGGCTCCAGCATGATCTGTTGCCTGATACTGTACGCGTAAAAAGACAGCGCCCCAACGGCCAGGATAAAGGGTAAAAAATACTGCCTGCTTAGGAGGCGCTGCAGGTTAATTGAAAACAAATAATATCACTCCCACTCCTGACACCACTAGAAAACTGGCACTAAGTTTTTATCAAGCACTCTTTGCCAAGTGTTAATAGATTCCCTGGGCACACGTTTGATTGAAATCCGAATTTTACTTAGCGAAAACTTGCTTTTGAAAAACAAAGAAGCTTTTGCGAACCAACAAGCCATCACCTAATACATTTTTGCACTGTAGGCATAAGCTGCTGCAATTAGCCTTAAAAACAAGCAACCTATGCTCATGTCCAACGCCCCCTCAATACCAACTACACCTTGGTAACAAAAGCACAAAAAAAATGACTACCTGAGACACAGCGGGAGAACTTACAGCACATAACATTGACAATTTTGTTCACTGCTAAAGCATCGCTATTCGAATCCAACCACATCCCACAAGTCTTCAACAATTTACCTTGCCCTATACAAAGCCGTCGCTCTAGAAAACTAACTTCCATCATCCAAACTGATGTTACTAAGTTTTTGTGCTGAATACTTATAGAAAAACTTCCTTAATAAAAATGCTATTAAGATAAAAAGAATAGATTATTGAGAACATCGAAATAGGAACTCCAATAATTAGGTGCTTCCTATGCGAATATGTCACCACCGATAGAAGACCAATAACGAAACTGAACGCAAGGTACTTATCGACAGATACACCTAATTCCCAATCAGCGTAGCGATCTCCAGCGATCGAATATCCTAAGAGAAAACAAAGAATCGCTATCAACGATAGTAAATGGATAATACTGATAAGATTCTTGCTTAAGAAGCGCTTACTCACCTTTGCAACAACAATACATTCTGATATCAACATAAATACGCATATCATAATAGAAAAAAATATGAACTGGGCGTCCATTACCAGCTCCAATCCGTTTGCGGAAGAGGCGTACCAAAACTTGGAGCGCTACCAAATGAGTTTTCATATGAACCTATTCCCCCTGAGTGTAATATTGATGTAGCAAAATTATTGCTATTCCAACCACCATTGTTAAAGGAATTTGTATAGCGATCTAATTGATTATCCCACCAATCATTTTCGTGCCCACTACCCCAGGCATTATACTTGGTATTAGACCCAATAGTGTTGTATGTATCCATCATTGAGGTGATCGACAATGTGTCCAACGAAACAGATGAGCCAAACCCGTTAAACATGAAGCTCTCGAATTGCTGAGCCGGGAAAACTTGTCGAACTTTTTGCCAAGGATAGGAAGGCGAATAGCCTCTTGGTGATAACATCCCATCTTGGTTAAGGTCTTCGCCAGAGTAGTATCATGCTCGTTAGCCGAAGTGGTGCTCATACTGTGTCTCACACCCAGCGCATCATCCACCTCTAAGAGTTCTATCAAGAAAGCCTCATGAACGTTAAGTGACAAATGAACTAACCTGGCCTCTACGATCTGATGCTCAAATCTCTTAATTCTCAAGTCTGCGCCAACACGATCCTGTTCCGTTATCAAATTAACGCCATAAGATAATTCAGAAAGTTTCTCAATATAGATACCACCATGAAACTCAACCTCCTGGACAGACCCGATTTTGTTGCGTAGCTCATCAGACTTCATTATGGCGCTGGTTACGAAGTCTCGATCTTCTTTCGAAAGCGGATCAACGATGATCTTTTGTCTGATATTGTGTGCAGAAATGACGAATGCCAGGATAGCCAAAAAAAATGCAGCTAAAGCAGTTTTACTCTTCCACATCGTATTATCTGTTCTGGAAATCATAAGAGGTACTTTCAAACAGATTTAGTTTGCAGGGCATTATTTCTACCAAACTAACTGAACCGTTAAGAAAACCGAATAAAGCAATGACAATATTCCGACAGCCAGGTTGAATTTCGGATGTTGTTGAATAAACAAAACCACAGGACTAAATTCTTTCAGACTAAATGGGTATACCTTTTTAACCATGAATAATAAAAGTGTCCCGGATATAAATAAAACAACCGCTTCAACCATGTGCATGCTGCCTGAAATATTCAATCGAATAATGATAATTGTATCTGCGTGAACTGGATGCTGGGTCGTAGCAGTTCGAAGTTCTATGCAGCAAATCAAAATAGTGATCTCACTACACAGACAAAACAGAGATAAATTTTTTCGAAATTAAGCCCTTCGAATTTTAAACCGTGTTAATTATGGAATAGAAAATCCGATAACTGCCTACACATGGCCATCTATGATGCCGTACGCACTCATTTTATCCCCCTATGCACTCTTGCGGGATTGGGCCGTACGCTTTTTCAGATGGATCAGCAACAGGGATACCGCCGCCGGGGTAACACCGGGGATACGGCTGGCCTGACCCAGGGTGTGTGGTCGGGCCTGGCTGAGTTTGGCTTTGATTTCATTGGAGAGGCCGGAGATGCCGTCGTAATCGAAATCCTCCGGCAAGGGGGTATTTTCACTGCGCCGCAGTCGTTCCACCTCATCCTGCTGGCGGGCGATGTAGCCTTCGTATTTGGCGGTGATTTCAATCTGTTCGGCCACTGCGGCATCCACGTCCAGTTCCGGGGTCAGGGCTGCGATATCCCTGTAACTCAATTCAGGCCGCCGCAACAGATCCTTCAAACTGTACTCGCGACCGATGACGTTGCCCAGTTTCGGATTTAACTGCCGCGCCATGGCGGATTCCGGCAGCACCCAGGTGCTGCGCAGGCGTTGTTCTTCGCGTTCGATGGCTTCTTTTTTATCACAGAACCGGCGCCAGCGTTCATCCCCCACCAGGCCCAGCTCACGGCCCTTTTCCGTTAGCCGCAGATCTGCATTGTCTTCACGCAGCAACAGGCGATGCTCGGCCCGGCTGGTGAACATGCGATAGGGTTCCAGGGTGCCCATGCTGATCAGGTCGTCCACCAGAACGCCGATGTAGGCTTCATCCCGGCGCGGGGTCCAGGGGTCTTTTTCCTGAGCCCGCAGGGCGGCGTTCATGCCCGCCAACAAACCCTGGGCACCGGCCTCTTCGTAGCCGGTGGTGCCATTGATCTGGCCGGCAAAGAACAGGCCGTTGATGAACTTGGTCTCCAGGGAATACTTCAGATCCCGCGGATCAAAGAAATCGTATTCGATGGCATAGCCCGGGCGCAGAATATGGGCGTTTTCCATACCGCGGATGGAATGCACCAGATCCAGCTGCACATCAAAGGGCAGGCTGGTGGAGATGCCGTTGGGGTACAACTCGTGGGTGGTCAGGCCCTCCGGCTCGATGAAGATCTGGTGGGAATCCTTGTCGGCGAAACGGTGGATCTTGTCTTCAATAGACGGGCAGTAACGGGGCCCGATGCCCTCGATCACCCCGGTGTACATGGGGGAGCGGTCCAGTCCACCCCGTATGATGTCGTGGGTGCGCTCATTGGTATGGGTGATATAGCAACTGATCTGGCGCGGATGCTCTTCCAAAGATCCTATAAAGGACATCACCGGCAGCGGTGTATCCCCGGGTTGTTCGGTCATCACCGAAAAATCCACGGTTTTGGCGTCGATGCGCGGCGGCGTGCCGGTTTTCAGCCGGTCCACATTGAATGGCAACTCCCGCAGGCGTTGAGCCAGGGCGATGGAAGGCGGATCACCGGCACGACCACCGGCATGGTTATCCAGCCCGATGTGAATCTTGCCGCCAAGGAAGGTACCGGCGGTGAGCACTACGGATTGGGCAAAAAAGCGCACCCCCATATTGGTGACCACACCTTTAATGGTCTCACCTTCCACAATCAGGTCGTCGGCGGCCTGCTGGAAGATATCCAGATTGGACTGGTTTTCAAGGATCTCACGAATAGCCGCTTTATAGAGGATGCGATCGGCCTGGGCACGGGTGGCCCGCACCGCCGGGCCTTTGCGGGAGTTCAAGATACGAAACTGGATGCCGCCGCGGTCGGTGGCGCGGGCCATGGCGCCATCCAGGGCATCGATTTCTTTCACCAGGTGGCTTTTACCAATGCCACCGATGGCCGGGTTGCAGGACATCTGGCCCAGGGTTTCGATGTTGTGGGTCAGCAGCAGGGTCGACACCCCCATGCGGGCACTGGCCAGTGCCGCCTCGGTACCGGCGTGACCGCCACCAATAATGATGACTCCGTACTGCTTTGGATAATCCACGAATCTGCCCTCTTGCCTCTTGCCGTCTGCCTCTTTGCCCGCGATTGCGCCCGCATGCACCTGCAAAGGTTGGCATCTCTGGGTTTTCCGCCCGTTGTTAAGCCGTCGGTTACGGGCGGAAAAGGCCGCACATTATATGTCAGGGGCGGAGAAAAGAAAAAAGCTTTACGGTTTTCCGATAATAATCTTTGGTTATCATTGGGTACTGGACACAACGTTCTGGTGCACTTACCTCCCCACTGCACCAGCCTTGATCAGTTAATCAACGCCATTTCAGGATTTCAATTCATCACTTTTCTTACGGTTATCAGATAATTTTTTTCAACTGTCACAATTGCTTAGGCGTTCCTTCCCATAATGTTTTGAAGTGTGCTATACCAGCGACACTTTTTCTAAGTGATTACTAAATCAGAGTAATTCAAGTCAGCTTTTGATTGATCTGCATACAACAAGGATCGTTGGTGCTCTTTTTCTATGCTCCTTCATTCCTGGGTTTAACAAGATAAATCTTTCCTGTCTCCAGCTGGCTTGGTTTTTGCTGAGTTCCGTTGCCCCTGCGGTATACGAACACACACTTAGGGGTATTCAGGTCTCGAAATTGATCTGAAACAACAGTAACCGGTAGCGCCGGTGAACTCGTTTCATCAGGTGTACATCATGAATGGATATCGTCTGCTGTGAATCAGATGGTGGACCCCAGGATCACTGTCAAAACAAAAGGTGAAGTAAAATGGCCAAGGGATTTGTTAGGAACAATGTCAATCAATTTGCGTTTTTATACCGGCTGGTGGACATCGCCATAATCCAGTTTACGTGGTATTTCATCATTCTGGCGCTGGGTATTGATTACAACTTTGAGCATTTTCTATTAGCCATGATCGCCACGGTTTCATACACCTTTGTGGCTGAAATGTTCTGGTTATACCGCTCCTGGCGCGCCGGGGCCCTGTCGGAGATGCTGTTTTCTACCGTGCTCAGCTGGATGATCACCCTCTTCCCCTTATTGATATTCGTTTTCTTTGCCAAGGTGGCAGATCACTACTCGCGGGTATCCCTGGCGCTGTGGATCATGCTCACGGCAACCAGCTTGTGCGGCTGGCGTGCAGGCTTCCGGCTGTTTCTGTTTAACCTGCGTCGCCGGGGATTCAACAGCCGTAATGTGGCCATTATCGGGCTGTCCGATTCGGGCTGCATGCTGGCCAAGGAGTTGCTGGAGCACCCGGAAACGGGCTACCGGCTGGTGGGTATATACGACGATCGCCAGCCTGACCGGTTGGAAGAAACCCTGCGCCCCTTTGTGCGCGGTAATGTTGAAGACGGTGTGCTAGAGGCCAAGGCCGGTGCAACAGAGGTGCTCTTTGTGGGGCTGCCCTTCTCGGCCAAAAACCGTATCGAAGAGATTATGCGCCGTCTCGGTGATACCACGGTGGATGTGCATCTGATACCCGACTTTTTCATCTACAATCTGCTGCACGCGCGCATCGGACAAGTGGGCGATATTCAGACCGTCAGTGTATACGACACGCCCATGCGGGGTGGCTGGTCCTTTCTCAAGCGTTTGGAAGATCTTGTCCTGGCCTCCCTGATTCTGGTGGTGATCGCCATTCCCATGTTGTTCATCGCCATTGGTGTAAAACTTACATCCCCCGGCCCCGTTTTTTTCAAACAAAACCGCTACGGATTGGATGGTCGTAAAATTTCCGTACTTAAATTTCGCAGCATGCGGGTTACCGAAAACGGCAGTAAAGTGACTCAGGCAACCCGCAACGACAGCAGGATCACACCGTTCGGTGCATTCCTGCGCTCCACTTCCCTGGATGAGTTACCGCAGTTTCTGAATGTTCTGGGTGGCAGCATGTCTGTGGTGGGCCCGCGCCCCCACGCCGTGGCTCACAATGAGGAGTACCGCAAGCGCGTGGCGTTCTATATGCTGCGCCACAAAATGAAGCCGGGTATTACCGGATGGGCTCAGGTGAACGGTTGGCGCGGTGAAACCGACACTCTGGATAAAATGCAGAAGCGTATCGACTTTGACCTGGAGTACATACGCAACTGGTCCCTATGGATGGATTTCAAAATTCTGCTGGCAACCTTAACAAAAGGGTTTGTTAACAAGAACGCATACTGAATACCTGAATTTCCAGAGGACAGTTCTATATGAAAAACCGTGACACGCTGTTGTTGTATTCTCTGAACTACAGCCCGGAGCTCACCGGGATCGGAAAGTACAACGGTGAAATGGTAAAGTGGTTTGCCGACAAAGATGATTCGATGAAGGTGATCTGCGCGGCACCCTATTATCCGGAGTGGCAGTGCCATTCCGACTATTCCAACAAGGTGTATCAAACAGAGCAGTCGGGCAACATCAGCGTCACTCGCTGTCCGCACTATATCCCGAAAAGCCCCACAACCATTAAACGCCTGATGCATCTGATTTCGTTTGCACTGACCTCGGCGGTACCATTGTTTTTCAGTTGCTGGCGCAAACCCCGGGTACTGATGGTGGTACAGCCAACCCTGTTTTGTACCCCGTTGGCACTGTTGTTCTGCAAGTTGTTTGGCATAAAAAGCCTGTTGCATGTGCAGGATTTCGAGCTGGATGCCATGTTTGGATTGAGTATGTCTAAATCCAATGGCCAGGGTAGACTGGCCCGCCTGGCATTTCGTGTGGAACGGTTCATTTTGCGCAGTTTCGATGCAGTGTCCACCATTTCGCACAGCATGATGGCAAGGGCACAAAGCAAAGGCGTGGATCCTGAGCGCATAATGTTTTTTCCCAATTGGTCCGATACCCATTTTGTCCATCCAGGGATTGACGGCGCTCCGCTACGTCAGGAATGGGGGGTGGCCGACGATGAAAAGCTGGTGCTGTACGCCGGTAATATTGGCGCTAAGCAAGGACTGGAGTTGTTACTGGATGCCGCCGCCGCGATGGCCCATAACCGTAAGATAAAGTTTTTCATTGTGGGCTCCGGTGCCCATAAAGAGGTTCTGGAAAATCAATCTCGGTCCCGGGGACTGGATAATGTATACTTCAAACCGCTTCTGCCCTGGGAATCGGTACCCACCATGTTGGCGGCAGCGGATGTCCATTTGGTGATTCAGCGCAAAGGGGCGGCCGACGCGGTGCTGCCTTCCAAACTCACCAATATTCTGTCGGCCGGAGGGCACGCGGTGGTCACAGCGGAGCCCCATACCGAGCTGGGCCGGATTGCCGCCAAGCACCCGGGCATCTTCAGTTGTGTCGATCCGGAGAATCTGGATGGATTTTTGCATGGACTGGAAAGCGAGTTGGCGGCTGCTTCACGCAATGGGGTGAATCCAATAGCCAGACGCTACGCCGAGACGAACTTGAATCAGGATGCTATTCTGACTCGGTTCAGATCCGACCTGGAGTTATTGGTCGGGGGCAGTATCAGAACCACTTCAGAAAATGGATAAGGTATAGTAGCAATGGCAAAGCAAAAAGTTGCACTGGTAACCGGGATCACCGGTCAGGATGGATCCTATCTGGCCGAGTTTCTTTTGGAAAAGAACTACAAGGTCTACGGGATAAAGCGTCGCTCATCACAGTTCAATACCCAGCGTGTGGATCATATTTACCAGGATCGCCACGAAAGTGATGTTAATTTCATAATGAAGTACGGTGATCTCACCGATACCTCCAACCTGACCCGCATCATTCAGGAAATTCAACCGGACGAAGTTTACAATCTGGGTGCACAATCCCATGTGGCGGTGTCATTCGAGGCACCGGAATACACAGCGGATGTGGATGCCATGGGTACTTTGCGCCTGCTGGAAGCCATTCGCTTTTTGAACCTGGAAAACAAGACCCGTTTTTATCAGGCCTCCACCTCCGAACTGTACGGGTTGGTGCAGGAAATTCCGCAAAAGGAAACAACCCCTTTCTATCCCCGCTCACCCTACGCAGTCGCCAAATTGTACGCCTATTGGATTACTGTCAATTACCGTGAATCCTACGGCATGTATGCATGTAACGGCATCCTGTTCAATCATGAATCGCCCCGGCGCGGCGAAACCTTTGTTACCCGTAAGATAACCCGGGGCTTGTGCAATATCGCGCAGGGTTTGGAGAAGTGTCTTTACATGGGCAACATGGATTCATTGCGCGATTGGGGCCACGCCAAGGATTACGTTCGTATGCAATGGATGATGCTGCAGCAGGAGCAACCGGACGATTATGTGATTGCAACCGGCAAACAGATCTCGGTGCGGGAATTCATCAGCATGGCCGCTGCAGAACTGGGCATTACCCTGAAGTTTGAAGGTACCGGCGTCAATGAAGTCGGGTGCGTGGAGAGCATCAATGGCAATCTGGCGCCAGGTGTAAAAGTCGGTGACGTCATCGTTAAGGTTGATCCCAATTACTTCCGCCCCGCCGAGGTGGAAACCTTGCTTGGGGATCCGTCCAAGGCCAAGCGCAATCTCGGTTGGGAACCGGAAATCAGCGTGGAGTCCATGTGCGCCGAAATGATCGAGTCGGATCTGCAACAGGCCCGCCAGTTGGCGTTGTTGAAAACCAATGGTTTCGATATCAATGTAACGCTCGAGGGTTAATATGAAACGCGTTTTCGTGGCCGGCCATAAAGGAATGGTCGGCTCCGCCATAGTTCGTCAGTTACAACAGGATCCTGCCATTGAACTGGTTGTGTGTGACCGCTCCGAGCTCAATCTTCTTGATCAACTGCAGGTTCGCAATTTCTTCCTCAGTGAAAATATTGACGCCGTCTACCTGGCCGCTGCCAAGGTGGGCGGCATTGCGGCCAACAACAATTATCCGGCGGATTTTATCTACGAAAATCTGATGATTGAGTGCAACATTATTCATTCCGCACACCTGGCCAACATAAATGATTTACTGTTTCTCGGCTCTTCCTGTATTTATCCCAAGTTCGCTGAACAACCCATCAAGGAATCCAGCCTGCTGACCGGAGTACTGGAAGCAACCAACGAACCCTATGCGGTGGCGAAAATCGCCGGCATCAAGTTATGCGAATCCTACAATCGTCAATACCAACGCAACTACCGCAGTGTGATGCCCACCAATCTGTACGGTGAGAACGATAATTTCCATCCTGAGAATTCGCACGTGATCCCCGCGTTGATGCGCCGTTTTCATCAGGCTAAATTGGATCAGGATCCCCAAGTGGTGGTGTGGGGAACCGGTAAACCCATGCGGGAGTTTCTGCACGTGGATGACATGGCGGCCGCCTCCATTTTCGTGATGAATCTACCGGTAGAAACATTTCAGAAACATACCGACCCCATGCTGTCCCACATTAATGTGGGTACCGGCCGCGATTGCACCATTGCCGAGCTGGCCCACACCATGGCGGAAGTCACCGAGTACACCGGCGAGGTGGTGTTCGATAGCTCCAAACCGGACGGCACACCGCGCAAGCTTATGGATGTTTCAACCCTGAAGAACCTGGGTTGGCAATACAGTATCGAATTGAAAGCCGGGTTGCAGGCAACCTACCAATGGTTTCTTGCCAACCAGGATCGATACCGCGGATAAATGTGTGACTCCGTTATCAGTTACCAGTTTTAGCTCTCCTCATACGCACTAAAATGTTGCAAGGGTTGGTTGGCATTTGCTAACTTACCCTTTCTGCTGTCCCCTCTTCATCCCCCGTCTTCTGTCTATTAAACATACAAAGACCGACTGGTTCCGCAATTAGTTTGACTCCGTTCACTCAATCCTTGCCCGCGACTTTGCAAATTTTACAAATACATGAATTTAAAGACTTCCTAGCGGTTTTCTGCCTATAAACTTACCACGCTATTTCATTTCTTAACCGTTGTTTCAGCCCATAAAAAAAATGAAAGGCTGAATATTTAAAGGCAGTAACATGACAGTTAGATTTTTTTTACTGGCAGCGACGCTTTGCAGCGCGATGCTACTGGCAGCATGCGGCGCGGAAGAAGGCGCCAGCAGTGAATTGACGACATCCGATCAAACGAGCAACACCAGCTCCGATTACGATACAAGCAATTCCAACCCGGAAAGCCAGACCGGACAAACGAACAACACCACCTCTGGTGGTCAGACTGAGAACAATAATCAAAGTAATACTTTGGTTGTTGATTCTGCATTATTGCCTTTTGATCAGGCGCCACGGTCCCAGCTCACCGCCAGTAACAAAAAGGTGTTCGCCCACTATTTTACCCCTTACCCGATCTCGCTCAGCAATAAGATACCTTCTGAAGGTTATTACCGTGCCCACTATATGAACCCTTACGGCGAGAACAGTAAGTTTTACAGTAAGGGCGGTATGATCCGGCAAAAGCCGCTGGACCGTGCTCCCATACCCACCTACGAGGATTTCATCAACACCGATATGCGCCAGGAAATTCGCCTGGCCGCCGATATGGGTATTGATGGTTTTGCCGTGGATATTCTCAATTATTCCGGCTACAACTGGGATCGCACCGTCAAGATTCTGGATTTGGCCGCCCAAGAATACGATGATTTTCATATCCTGTTGATGCCGGACATGATTTCGTTATCCGACCCCAGTGGATTCGTGGACATGATTCGGCAGCTGGCATCCAAACCGGCGGCCTATCGCCTGGCGGACGGCCGCTTGTTGATCGCACCCTACTACGCAGAGCGTCAATCCCCGGCCTGGTGGGTTGAGCAAGTCCAAAAACTGCGCACATATGGCATCGATGTGGCGTTATTGCCCGTCTATCAAGGCTGGCGGGCGGATCTGCAGGATTTTATCAGTGAGTTTCCCACCAGTTATCAGGACGTACTGTATGGTGTATCGGATTGGGGGCCACGAACTCCTGAAGGTTCTGAACGCCTGGTGAACGATCCCGTTGAAGCCCAGGCCTATGGGTTAAAATGGATGGCGCCGGTAGCCCCTCAGGACGTGCGTCACAAAGTGTCCACCTACGTCGAGTCCCGCAACAGTCTGGCCATGCGCACTCTGTGGATGAGCGCCATCAATGGCGGCGCTGATATGGTACAAATTATCACCTGGAACGATTATTCCGAAGGCACCGAGATTTCACCCTCCACCGGTACCCGGTTTGGGTTTTACGATCTCGCAACCTTTTATACCCAGTGGTTCAAACTGGGTAAACCGGAGATCGTTCGCGATGCCCTGTATGCATTTTACCGTGAACACCATACTGCGACGGCGCTGGGTGCAAATGCCCAACAAACCGAGATAATGGATGCTATTCACGGCGGTACCCCCAACAACGAAGTGGAGCTTCTAGCTTTCCTGACCGCTCCTGCCACCCTCGAGATCGACATTAACGGTCAAGTGCAAAGGCAGGTAGCCGCCGCCGGTATCACCAGTTTCCGCGCCCCCATGCGCGACGGCACGCCGGTGTTTCGTATGACCCGGGGTGGAAAGGTAATTCAGGAAATGACTGGCGGTGTCAGTATCAAATCCCAGATCCGGGTTCAGAATATGCTGTACCATGCACAAAGCAGCCGGCGCCAGCCACCGCAACCCAGTATGGTTAGCTGGCCTTGGCGACTGGGCAACTACAGTGCATCGCAGTCGTTACTCAGTGCTCACATCAAATCGCCATTTACGGCGGCCTCCAATTTCAAAGCCATTGATTATTACGATGCCACAGCAAACCGCGATCTGGGTTTTGGTTACAGCTTTATCTCACCCGGCACGGGTAAGATCAAAGTACAGTTTGATTTTCAAATTACCGCAAGCCGTAACGGCTATATCCAGTATGAGGTGAACCTTGCGGATTCCGCTGGCAATACCGGCGCCACCTTGGTGTTGGATGGCGGTGCCGTGTCCGGGGTTACCATGGCCAGTGGCGGTGACAGCAATCAATCCGTGCTGACACCATCAACGGTGGAGAATAACCGCTGGTACCGTGTGGAAATGAAAGTAGACGGCCTGAATAAATACGATGTCACCATCAGTGATCGCCTGGGTATCGTCGCAATGGCCACCGACTTGGCGTTCGATAACCCGCTTTCCGGTTTGGGCTCCCTGGTGTTTCGCTGCGTTCAAAATGACGGTGGTGCCACGGGATTACTGGTCGATAACGTACAGGTAACGGAGCTCTAAACCCGCCGGAAACACGGATCCGGTTAGTGGATATAAGGGCTGATGGATGATTCAAATATCATCCGCGAGTTGTGGTGAAGTAAACGATCGGCCCTTTCATCCCCCACCACGCGTGCAACTTCTTCATAACCGGCTGCCAGATTAGGTGGCCGGTTTTTTATATTATGGGCATCACTGGCCAGAATGGTAATCAGATCTTCATCCAGCAGTGCCTTGGCGATACGCTGTGCCCCTTCACCGAATTGGCCCACCAGAGATCCAGCGGTCACTTGCAACAGACACCCTTCTTTCAATAGTGGTTTGAGTTTGGCCGGATTTTTCATAATCTCCCGATTACGCTCAGGATGGGCAATCATGGGAATGATATGGTTTTTTCGTAACCAGGCGATCATTTTATCCGTTCCGGGAAGCACACGACCGTGGGGCATTTCCAAAAGCAGAATTTGATGTTGCTCCCAATAGCCAAGAAACAGCAACCTGTTGGCCTTGACCATGGCCGGCAGCTCAGCATCCAACCGCACTTCCGCCGCCGCTTTCAAGCGCAGCGGAATATTCTGCTCACGCAGGGCCTGACCCAATGCCCTGCCCGCCTTGCCGATGGAAGCAATGTCGTTATCCCAGCGGCCGTTATGTATATGCGGAGTAACGATGGCATGGGTTATGCCATCGGCCATGGCTGCACGCACCAACGCCACCGACTCTGCGACCGTCTCCGGTCCATCATCGATTCCCGGTAACAGATGGCAGTGCAAATCATACATAAGTGATCATTCAACCGTATTCAGTACTCATACTTTCGCTTCAACCCGGGAATAACCGTAATCTGAGAAATAATGCTCGGCATCCCCGCCATAATGGGCTGCTTTTTTCACGTTAACCTGATTGAGAACCACGCCGGCAACCTTGGCGCCCACTGCACGTAGATTTTTGATGCCCTTGGCAGCCACCGGTGCAGGTGTATCATCGCATTTTACCACATACATGACGCTATCCGCCTGGGCGGCCAATACCAGGGCATCACTCACCGCATGGATGGGTGGAGAATCGATAATAATGCGATCGTATTTTTCCGCCAGTTGTTTGATCAACAGGCCGATGCGTTTGGAAGACACGATTTCCAGAGGATTAACCCCCTGCACATTACCGGTGGTGATTACGCTGATTGAGGAACTTTCAACATCAAAGATGCATTCCTTCAGGCTGCACTTACCGCTGATTAACTGGGTCAGGCCAGGTAAGTGATGATCCAGGCTCAGTACTTTGGTTAATGAAGGCCGCCGCAAATCGGCGTCTATCAACAACACTTTTTCCATACTACCCAGCGCTTCCGCCAGGTTCAGGGCCACGGTGGATTTACCTTCATCCGGGACCGAGGAGGTTACCAGCACCACCTTGCTGTTATTATCCATATTCGATAACACAAACGATGTTCGCACCGTTCGCATTGACTCTGCAAAATGGCTTTGCGGATCACTTAGAAAGCTATGGTAGGTGGATGTACTTTTGTTGCCTGCTACCCTGGGCAGGAAACCGAGCAGCGGTGTACCCAGTTTTTCCTCCACATCATCACTGGTGCGCACAGTATTGCGGGTGGATTCCTTAAAGATCGCGATGCCGATTGCAAACGCGGAACTGAGAAAGACGGAAACGATCAAACTGATGGACTTGTTCGGCTTCACCGGCTTCTGCGGAATCACCGCAGGATCCACCACACGAGCGTGCGCCGCCTGCAGGCCCCTGGCCTCTTCTGTCTCTTTGGCCCGCGTCAGGAACATGTTAAAGAGCTTGCGATTGGTTTCCACCTCGCGCTCCAGTTCGCGTAGTTTGATCTCTTTCCGATTGATATCCTGCAGAGTACTTTTTGCGGTCGACAACTGGCGTTGCAGGGCCTTTTCTGTCTGCAACGCAGCAAAATAATTGGTTCTGATGCCATCGGCCACACTGAGAATCTGCTGATACAACTGGTCTTCGGCCGAACTGGCTTCAGAAAGCGCCGAGATCATCTTGGGATGTTTGGGCCCATAGCGCTGGCTAAGTTCGGTTACCTTGGAATCCGCCATCGACTTACGCTGACTCAACGCAGATACAAGGTCATTGGACTGTATGGAGGGTATTGCCAGCAGCTGATATGCCGGTGGATTCGGGCCCAGCTCCCGCATTTGTTCGTAGGTGGTTTCCGCCTGTGATCGAATCTGCTTGGCTTCCACATAGCGTTGGGTGACTTCCTCGATTTCGTCGGCACCCAGAGTCTGCACCCCCTGCACGTCCACCAGCTCCTCTGATTCCCGATACGCCTGCAGTTTCTGCTCCGATTCCTGTAATGTTTCGCGCAGATCGCCCAGGCGGTCGCTCAACCAGTCGGTGGCCTTCAGAGTGACGCCTTCCCGCTCTTCCAAGTGGTGTTTAATGTACTGCTCGGCATAGGTGTCGGTTACTTCCGCCGCCACCTTCGCGTCCGGTGAATGAAAGGTAATGCTGACCAGCTGGGTGTTTCTCACCGGGGTGATGGAAAGATTCTTCATCACCGTATCCACGACCTGTTCCAGGGTCTGCGTTGGTGTCAGTTCAACCGGAGGCTCGCTCACCATGGACATCAGGCCTGCGATCATCCCCTGCTTGGCCTGAGCCGGGTCATACATCGGATGCGCTGTGAGGTCGAGGTGCTTCACCACACGCTCAGCCAGATCCCTGGAGCGGAGAATCTCAAACTGGGTTTGATAATATTCCTGATCTTCCGTATTGAGCCCATACACTTCTTCAATGGACAGGACTTTGGTTTCCTGACTTTCGATCAATACAGTGGTATTGGCACGGTAAATGGGATCCATTGAATACACATAGAACATGGTAAGCAGGGTTACGGTGCCCACGAATCCCATGATGTACCACTTATACAGTTTTACCGTACGCCAGTATCGTTGCAGATCGTTCTCCCCCTCCTGTTTATAGGTTTGGGCGAACAGCGTAATGTCTTTTTTCATGGTCATGATTTGCCAGTCCTGTGCTGAGCATCTGACGATGCCGGATAATCAGAAGAAACTTTGTTCTATGGTAATGATGTCTCCGGGCTTGATTCTTGTATTGAGGCCCACTTTTCTGGGTTCGGCGCCTTCCTCTTTTTCGGAAATAAGGTAGATCTCGCCTTTAGACGCTCGTTCGGTGAATCCACCAGCCAGCGATATGGCTTTACGCACCGTCAGACCGGGTTGGAACGTGAATCCACCCGGCCTGGTCACTTCACCATTAACGTAAAAATTACGATACTGTTGTATTGAAACCGTCACCTTGGGATCAACCAGATAATCGCCTGACAATCCCTCGGTTATTTTTTTCTGCAGCTCGCCCACGGTCATTCCCAGCAGGCGGATCTCCCCTATAAAGGGGTAGGAAAGTATACCGGTGTCTGTCAGTTGGGTTTCCACCGTCAGATCGGGTTCACCATAGACCTGGATTCGAATAGAGTCACCAGATCCCAATACATACTCCGACATCTCCACTTGCGTGGCCGCACTCACTGAACTGAACGATAACAGCCATGCTATCGCCACCAAGAACTTGAAAGTCATTACCCTGTGCATAGTCTCGATTCCTGGTTCCATTTCTATTCGTTTGAAATTTTCATAAACAACAAAAACAGATTTCGCTCATAATTGAATCTGTCTATATCCGAATTATTTCTCTCATTCACCAAACTGACACCGAAATCCAGCCAGTAACGCATGTGGTACTCAAAATCAAAGCGGGCAACCCGGTTGGTGTCCACCCGTCCATCCTCTGTTCCTTCATAGTCTTCCTTGTCCACCAACAGGGTCAGCACTGAGGAAAACCTCGAGTTCCAGTCCATCTCCCAGCCGGCCCGGGTGGTCTTCACATCAATGAAACTGCCCAATCCGTTGGTTTCACGATCTTCCCGCGCCGTCAGGAGGGTAAATGCCATATGCTCTTTCGGTGACCAGCGGGTATCAATGCGCCAGCTGGGTCCGGAAAAATCCTCACGGTCATTGTCATCAAAATTCCGTTGCCGATAGCCCAGCAACACACTGGCATTGCTTTTACCGGTGACATTCCAGTTCACCCCGGTGAGGAACTCCGTGGCCAATGCGTCCAGGGTATCCGGTTGGCCCGAGACCGGTGTCGGATCCGTTAAATAATTGATGTCCCGTGCGGTCGCCTCAAACTGAACCCCGGTTCTGCCGGCCACATTCCAAAAGAACGCAGACATTACCCGGTTTTCCTCATAATCCCGAAAGCGGGTGAACTCACGGAAGTTGCTGTACTGCTTCTCGTAGTAAGTTCCGGTCAACACCAGGCGGCCAACGGATTGCCGTGTGCCTAATTGATACCACAGTTCATGGCGCTGGGCATCGAATTCAACGGGTTCCGGCACAACGCGGGCACCGCCTTCGGTTAGTTCGGTGCCCCGGTCTTCGTGGGCAGCGTCAAACCGGGAACGAAACGCCAGCTCGTTTCGATGATTGAAACGCCAACGCAAATCACTGCCTAACCAATGATCCTGATAGTTGTCGTCTTCGGATTCCTGATACCACCCCTGCGTGTAATCCAGATCCAGCGTGGCCCTGAAAATGCCATAGCCCAGGCCCAACTGGGCGTGGGGGGAGAGAATACTGATCCAGTCATCCACTTTGCGGTCATCGTCAGCGTCCCTGAACACATTGCTGTCGTATTGTTCGGTAAAATCCAGACTCAGATTCACGTCCATCAGCACATCCGTTTTACCCGAAGATGCTGTATCCTCTTCAGCGGCTGCTACCGGCCAGGCCAGGCAGCAAAGGATTAATCCGGCAAGACGCACCTTCATCAATAAGTGTGGGGTTGCGTCTGAGGTTGCGTATAAGTCCGTTCCCTTTGGTAAGCTTTTTGTAAGTCTTTCAAACAACCTACCGGTTTGCGCCAGATGTACCATGTGATTTCACTAATTCCATTACCGGGTTTCGATTGTTGCGGATATTCTGCAAATATACTGCCAATCATTGTTAGATATTGTATAGAGACAGATACACCACAAACCACTTCACCGCCCTGATACCGCCCCGGCCACCCATCCCGGGGTAAGCTGATGAATATTTGGGGAAACATCCCTTTAGTGCGTTTAAACCACAAATCCCGGGCGGATAAAACCGTGCCATTAAAGCAGATTCTTATGACCACAACATGTCGTACCCTTGTGAGCAGGGGTGACTGTAGAAGGGTTATACATAGGTTGTTTGATCTTTCCTAGTCCGGGTTACGCGATTGCCGGCGGGAGGAGACACAGGCAAGGATATAATTCGTGCAATTGATATTCACCATGCTTGTTTTTGGTGCGCAGTAAATCACTTCGCTTTGCCTATCTCAAGAGGCACCCTTTACACGGCCATAAAAACAGTCCAAATCATGTGCGTTCATTCACAAAACTCAATTGGCATAAAAAATGCCAATACAATTCGGTAATCTACTTTAAGTAGAATCAGACTAATGTAAAATCCGTTCCACTAACCGCCTGCAACGGATGTGAACAATCCATCTGAATTTATGTACATTACCGTGTGTTGAGATAGGAAGCTTGTGTGTTGAAGCAGATTCAAAGGGAAGGATGGCTCTTGCGACATCAACTTTGAGCATTCAGGGCACTTAGCACGTCAGGGAACATTGCTGGTTCAGCGTTTTTCAACCCACGACCATCACAAAACCAGCCAGAGACTATTTGGAGTGGCACAATTCATGGCGAAGGTAAAGGTAATCACGAGACATGCGGTTGCGAATTATGGCTCGCTCCTACAGACCTATGCGACACAGCACGTCATCGAAAAACTGGGTCATGAGGTGGAAATCATTAATTACGTGCCCCGGGAAGAGCAGAGCTGGCGTCAGGCCTTTGTGCGCTACCATATCCGGGGTGTTTCGCAGCGCAACCCTCTGTATAAGCTTGTTTTTCTGCTCAGCCAGATGATCAATTACGGCTTTTCGTACCGCATGTTCAAGCGCTTTCGTAAACGCTTCTCCATTAAGGAAGGTGCCCTGTACAGCACACCCGCTGAACTGAAATCCAATCCGCCACGCGCAGACATCTACGTCACTGGCAGTGACCAGGTTTGGGGAAACATCGGCACCCAACCATACGATCCAGCTTTCTTCCTGCATTTTGCCCCGGCGGAAAAGCGCTGCATCGCCTATTCCGCCAGCTTCGGTACCACCCAACCGGACATTGATCCCGCCACGCTGGTCAAAATGATGAACAAGTACAGTGCCATCAATGTCCGTGAAATGAGTGCCAAGCAGATTCTGAACGATTGCGGATTCACCAACGTCAACCACGTACTGGACCCAACCTTTTTACTGAGCCGGGATGAATGGCAGGCCATCGCTGCCAAACCATTGAAGATGGCTCCGTATATACTGGTTTACCAACTGCACTCCGGCGACGCCTTTGAAGAATATGCAGAAAGTGTCAGTAAACGGCTTGGGCTACCCATTGTGCGGCTCAGCTGTTCCATGAACAGCGTGATGCAAAAAGGTAAGTTTGTTTACATGTGCTCCCCCAACACCTTGTTGCGCTATTTTATGGATGCCCAGTTGGTGTTGACCGATTCCTTCCACGCAACGGCGTTTTCACTGATTCTTAACAAGAATTTTGTAACCTTGTCACCTGGGAAAACCAGCACCCGGATCAAGAGTATACTGGACGCCTTTGGCCTGGGTGATCGATTACTGGATGACCTCGGCCGTTTTAGCTGGCTGGACCAGGATATTGATTTCGACCATGTCAATGAGGCCCTAGCCCAACTTCGGGAACAGTCCGTCAGCCACCTGGCCAAATCGCTTCAGGGGGTTGCAGAATCATCCCCTGAATCGCCTGCCCGGGCGCAGGAACTCTATTCCGTCACGCACGGTTAATCGTCAAGGACACCAACCCTTGGCTGATTGATTGGCATGCTCTGTGCTTTTTTCAGATGACGGCCAGAGATTGAGAGTGGCCGGTAAATCCCCCTCAACTCGGCAGTTTTCGATCCGGATACCTCTATGAGATTGTGGTTCAGTACAGTATCAGCAACGGGCATAGCCCTGATTCCGGTGCTCATGGCGCTGGATTTTGGCTACTCCAGTGTAGGGGCCTGGGCCACCATACTGATTTTCGGGGTATTGCTGATTAAGGCAACCGTAACCGAGTCTGTGGACTTTCTCTATATTTCTGTGCTGTGTTTCTTCTATATCTTCATGATTCTGGCACCACTGCTGCAGATTGAGGCGGGTATCTTCCCCTGGGTGGATGCCTATACCACGGAGGATGTGGAAACATCGTGGTTAATTACGGCGGTGGCACTGGTGTTCTTCGAGTTGGGCTATCTGGGGTTGGGTACCTGGTACCGGGGGCCCAATACTGTGAAAATCCTTCCCACCCGGTTGATTTCACCGGTCGGGGCTTTCAACTTGTTTATGATCGCCCTGTTTTTTACCATTCTGGGGATTGCTTTCACCGGATTTGATGTGCTGTTTCTGCCCCGCAATAAGGCGACAACATTACTCGGGGAGAAGATGGGGGGCAGCACACACATCACCACCATGATCAACGCTCTGATGAGGGTTCCTCCCACCGTCATCATGTTGCTGTTTATGTACGATTTCTACAATCGGCTGGTGAGCGTATCGCGCAAACCCTGGTTGAACATCAATACTGTGTTCATGTTTCTGACCGTGGTTCTAGTGGCCGTTGTCAACAATCCTATTTCCACCGCCCGTTTCTGGGTAGGCGCTATTATCCTGACGGTCGTTCTGCTGGCTTTGTATGCCCGACGCAAAAATACTGCGTTTTTCTGGTTTACACTGAACCTGACATTGATGGTGGTGGTGTTCCCCATTGCGGATTTATATCGCAACACCCTCGACTTCAACATACTGGAAGACACGGTGGAGCTAAGCCCCGCCAAGGAACTCACGTACAACGCGGACTTCGATGCTTTTCAGCAACTGGTGAATGCCAAAGTGGTGGTGGACCACAACGGGGTTCAGTACGGCAGGCAGTTTGCCTCTTCCATATTGTTCTTTGTACCCCGCTTTGTCTGGCCGAATAAAGCGGAACCCACCGGCATGTACGTAGCCAACGACAGAAACTATTCCTTTGGCAATCTCTCGAGCCCGCTGATGGCAGAGTTTTATGTGGATGGCGGACTCATCGGCACTATTCTGGGTATGTTGCTGTTGGGATTGCTGTACCGCTATTTATTTGAATTGTCCAAACGGCGAACCATATTGATTGGTTGCTTTTATTGCTTCTTCGCCACCTATCAGTTCTACTTTTTGCGCGGCAGCCTGATGACCGTATCGAACTATATGCTGGTGGCATTGGCATTTTTGGGCGGAATTTATCTGTTTCGGAATTTAATCTTCATGAAGGATATCTCAGACGGGGCAGACGGGGTTTTTACTCATGGTCACCAGGTTTGAACAGAGGTTTGAAAATGCTTTTTCTCGTTGACCTACCGAAACCGGTTCACGGCATGTCCACCATTAATAGTCTGGTGCTCGATCAGGTGCAGAGTCAGAACATAAGGTGTCATACCATCAATACGGTACCTTCTTATGCGGCCAAATTGTTTAACACGCCGTTATGGTTACCTTTAAAGATTCTGCATACACTGGTGTGTCTGCTGCGGTTGATTGCCTACGGCATTGTGCATCCCCGATGCCTGGTATACCGTTCCGTGAATGGCGGCATCGGTCAGCTTTTTGATATTTTCTATTTCAGCATCTGTTGCTGCTTCGGAATGAAACTGTACATTCATCATCACTCTTTCAGTTACCTGAACCGCTACAGTGGGTTGTTTCGTCTGATCAACCGGATTGCCGGAAGCAACGCGGTTCATATCGTATTGGGCGAGGATATGAAAGACAAACTGGTAGCGCTGTACCACATTGACCACAGACAGATTCGGGTACAATCCAACCTTGCGTTTTTTTCCGAGCAGGCGCATCCGGGGGCGGCAACCCAGACAGATCGCCTGGTTATAGGCCATCTTGCCAATCTTACTTTCGACAAGGGACTGGATACCTTTGTGGAGGTCTGTTACGCACTGGCGGCTCGTAATATTCCGTTTGAGGCGCACATCGCGGGCCCGGTATCGGACCCCAATGTAAAAGCAGTCATTCATAAGGCCCAGGCAGACCTGGAACAGGTTAGCTACATCGGGCCACTGTACGGAACCGACAAGGATCAGTTCTACCAAAAACTGGATGCGTTTATTTTTCCCACCAAGTACGTTAACGAAGCCGAACCCCTGGTTCTGTACGAAGCTGCCCATCACGGTGCCCTATTGATCGGTACACAACGGGGCTGCATGAAAAAAGTGATTGCTTCACTGGGCGGGTACAGTCTCTCGGAAAGCCCGTCCCTATCCGAAGCCATCGCGGATATCCTGAGTGAATCCCATACCAGGCAGGTCTTCAGCGCGTCGGATCGGCAACACCGGGCCAAACGCTTTTTTTCCACGTTGAACCATTCCCGGCAATCCTTGAATAACCTTATCACGGAGTTTTCTTCTTAATCTATGTACCAGGATCTAAACAGTTTCAAACTCAAACCCGGCGAACGGGGCCGCTCTGCCTGGATTGTTCAGCTGTGGTGGATTGTGCAACCGGTTTTGTTCGGTATGTCACCACAGTTTATGTTCGGCTGGCGCCGTTTTCTGCTCAGGTTGTTTGGCGCCAGGATTGGGAAAGGCGTATTGATTCGACCCAGTGCCCGTATTACCTATCCATGGAAGATCGAGATCGGCGATTACAGCTGGATTGGCGACAATACCATGTTGTATTCCCTTGGCCTCATCAGCATCGGCCGCAATGTTGTGGTATCACAATCTTCTTACCTGTGTACCGGCACCCACGATTATACCGTTCCCAGTTTTGATTTGATCACCAAACCCATTGTGATAGAAGATGAAGCCTGGGTCGCCACGGATGTGTTTGTTGCGCCAGGAGTGACCATCGGTAAAGGTGCCATTATTGCCGCTCGCAGTACCGTCACCAAGGATATTGAAAGCCTTTATATCTACCGGGGTAATCCAGCAAAGAAAGTCAGGCAACGGATTATGTTTGACGAAGTGAAACTGGATGCGGGTTAAACCCGCGCCGGTGCTCTCTTCAAACTGTAATACAACGCCAAACCGAAAATCACTGTGCAGACGCCCTGAACCCAGGTGTAAACGTACACCACATTCAAGGCCCCCAGGCTACCGAACACCGGCATCAGGAATGCAATAATAGCGGTGTTGATCACGGAATAGGTCAGGACAATCTTTTTTCTGCCAAACGCATAGGATGATTCCATATAAAAAATACACAGTGATGAAAACGGCGTGAACAATAAGAACGCCCGGTATACTTCCACCACCAGGTCACGTGCTGTGAGTTCAATGTTGGCAAAGAAGCTGATGATGTCGATGATGATCGGCGCCAGCAACCAGATCACGACGGAGGCCGCTGCCGATAAAAGAAAAATCCTTAATGACCCGTTACTGATTTTTGCTGCCAACTGCTGATCATCGGTGCTGGTTTTCAGCCTGCTGAAATCCGGGAATATGATGGTAACCACGGCTATGACCGGCAGCAGACCCACCATGAACAGTTTAAAGGCCAACATATACAGCACAATAGTGCCTTCACCCAACTCGGATAACACCCGGTTAACCGATAGATGCTTTCCCAACTCCGCCGCTACCAGGATCAATTGCGGCATGAGTGCCAACAATGAGGTATAGAGTGTGTGTTTCAATGGCGGGGCTTCACCCTGCGGATACGTTCTGAGCCAGACTTTCATGCATTGCCACGACATCAACAACAACATACACAGCAAACCCGTACTGGTGGCCAGCTCCAGTAATTGAAATTGGGTGGACGGTTCTGAAGCCCGGTAGCCAAAGCACAAAACCGCAATCAGAATCGTGGAGTTCAGTATTAAGGTGGCAACCGGCTGCCCCCAGAACACACCGTGAAAATTCAGTATCGCTGTCATCGCACCCATCACGATCAACAGACCAAAGCCGCAGGTCGCCACCTGCACCATATGCGCTGACTGGGATCGGATGCCGGCATCAAACCCAGGTGCCAAAAACTGCAACATCTGATCCGGCAGTACCAAACCAATAAACAGGATAGGGCTCAATATGAGCAGCACCTGCATGGTAAAATAGAAGGCGAACACCAGGCCTTCACGATCCTGGTTTCTTGCTCTGAATTGAGCCAGCTTGGGGATAAGCGCATATTTCAACAATTGCGACGTCACCACGCCCTGTCCCATCAGCATAAACGTCATCAGCGCGCGGAATGAATCCAACACAGCCCCCGCAGAGAATACCCGGATTAAGGTGATTTCCAGGATCATGCCAACAATGGGACTGAGGTAGAGAAGCAATGCAAGTGAGGCACCTTTTCTTACCACGCGGTGACTCGTTAATTTGCGCAATCGATCTCTCATTGAATTCGTTTCTCCAGCAACGGTTGTCTCGCTCACGCCATATTCCCTATAGGGTGCCTGATGATTGGGTAGCAGTGTTCATCATATTGATCGGTCTGCGGTGACCACAAGATTATCAACAAACAGTTTTGACCGTATTTCCGGCGCTGCAATACTGTCGATCAGTAAACCGGTTGCCGAGGCAACCTTCACATCCGCAATGGACAGAGTTTCCCGCACCACCACGCCGTTGCCGTCCCTTAGACTCAATCTCCAAACAGCCGGGGCATTGTTCCGGGGTGACGTTGCGCTCAGTTCCATCCGATACCAGGTATTCAGGGTAATGTTCACCTTACAACGATTCGATTGCGTCATCAGTACCAGGCAGGCAGCTCCGTCTTTTTTACCCAACAGATGCAACAAGGGTATGGGTTTACCGGCGTCTTGCAGAATACTGAAAACAAACGCCAACGACTGCGAACCCTTTGGTGTTGCTTTCACGTCAAATTGAATCCGGAAGGATTCTGATTCTGCCTTGGGGAAAGAAAACCCAATACCACCATTCTCCACCGAGCTTTGATCCTCCAGAACATAAGCACCGTTATCCGTCAGGGGTTCAAAGGGGGATTTTTCCATCAGATTGAGAATGCGTACCTGCTTACCAAAGTCTGTGTTGAGCCAGGGCCAACTGACCGCATTTGTTCCGGCTTGTGGGTTAATTCGGCGGCTGGTTTCACCTCGATAAATCAAGTTGGAAATTTCCACCTGGTTACGTATTCGGGTACCGCTTTTGATGCTCTGAACCAGCTGACCATTTCGCAGCAAGGCAAAATAAGGCGTACCGGATTGCATTGGAATTTTGAAGCTGACCACACCGGCATCTACGTCTTTACGCTCCACTTTCTCATCAATGCCAATCAGAAGCGTACCCGGCTCAGTTAAAAATCCCAGTAATTCAATTTCGTTCTTGGCCGGATAACCGAAACGCGGATTCATTCTATCCAGCCCCGGAAACGTTGTGCTGGCCTGCCAGGGTTGGTTTCGATAAAAGGCATACAGGGCATCACGCCGGATTGGGGGTTTGCCCTGTTTAAACCAATGGATGTAGTAGGCGGTCAAGTCATAAAACGCATAACCGGTTTCCGTCGAGGGGGCGATTTCGGTGGATTCTGAGTAATCATTCCAGGTGATGATGTGCACCCAATCTGCATCGGCGTTAATGGTTGACTCCCACATGCGGCGGTAGGATTCACTGTTATTGGCCTCGGTAAAAATGGACGATTTGGGTCGCATGTCCTGCGGCGCCACCGGACTCATCACCAAAAGATTTTCTTTGTGCATTCGTTGCAGCCTTTCCTGCAGCCGGTCTGCTCCCAGCGGCGTTCTGGGGCCCCATTCTGAAATACCGCTTAACACAGATCTGGTGTCGGACTTCAGCTGTTGACGAAAATTCTGCCATTGCTTTGTCATATCGTGAAACACCGGCACAAAAGCAATGGGCACACCCGCCGCATTCAGCTGGGCGATTACATCCGCCCACCATTGGGGGCTTTGGTTCTCCGCCATATAGGGCGCCACCACCAAACGCCCGTCCTGCAGCCGATGGGCATTGGAGTACTGATCAAGGTATTTCAGTAAAGGCACAAGGTATTCGGGCTCGGCTTTAAACTGAGCGTTCATGTCAGGCATGATCAGAATGGTAAAATCCTGTTCCTCCGCCACCTGCAACAGGCGCAAAGTTTGTTGCCACAGTTGGCCGTGCAGGCTCAGAATATTGACGGCGAACCCATCGATGCCGATGGCCTTTGCCAATTGGATTTCATGCCGTAAGTCACTCAGCCTGAAATGCTCTTTACCGGCAAGCGGTACCCGTGGCAGCGGTCGTTGGCGTAACAAACCACCTTTGTTGAGAAATTTGTCGTTTTCCCCATGCGGGTTCAGGTAATGTTTATTGTAATAACTGTGATCCCCACTGCGGTTATTAATACTCACCGGGTAAGGTAAAAAGTAGTGGGCAAACACCTTTTTGTTCGACTGGACAGCAGGCGATGACCCATTGGGATCAAACGGCAGGTGATGGCCAAACCAATTGTTTTGTTGTGAGATGGACTGCGCGGTTGCGACTGATGGTAAGGCCAAATTCAGCCCCGCCAGAATCAATACACTCACAAGAAAAATCGTTTTGTTCATGGACTTGCCTCAACCAGACCCTGAGCCATTAACACTGAATTTCCGCAAACCGACCATGGGTAAGGTATTCAGGCACTACTAGTGTGCTTATATCATACGATATGTGGAAATTTAGGGCACAGCAGCGGGACTCACGATGATGTTGACCCTGTCTGTCACCCTTAAAGTACAACGTAATAGAGTTGCAAGAGACTGGCCAATTTGTCAGCTTGAGACAAATGAAGGGTGCCTGTTCTACTTACCGATACAGAAACTGGAAAATATCCGCCCCAGTAGATCATCCGGTGTAAACCGTCCGGTTATTTCCCCCAGATGTTCCTGTGCCAGACGCAGATCCTCGGCCAGCAGCTCACCGGCGCCGGCCGAGACCAATTGGTGACGGCCTTGTTCCAATGCAGAACTCGCCCGTTGCAGGGCATCAATGTGGCGTTGGCGCGCGGTAAAACTGCCCTCACTGTCACCCACATATCCCATGGCGGATTTCAGGTGTTGCCGCAAGGCCTCCACTCCATCCCCGGTTTTAGCGGAAAGCGGGATGACAGTATTACCCTGTTCATCCATCACCAACGGAGTGGACACCAAATCCATTTTGTTCAGTACCAGCGTCAGGGGGATCTGGTGGGGAATCTGATCATAGAATTCCGGCCACAGGGCCTGGGGAGACAAGTCTTCACTGGTCACCTCGGTGGCATCCACCAACATAATCACGCGATCCGCCTGCTCTATTTCCTGCCAGGCCCGGCGGATTCCTTCCTGTTCCACTTCATCCGGGCTGTCCCGCAATCCCGCTGTGTCCGTTATGTGCAACGGCATACCATCCAGATGAATATGTTCGCGCAACACATCGCGGGTGGTGCCGGCAATGGCGGTGACGATAGCGGAATCACGGCCCGACAGCGCATTGAGCAAACTGGATTTGCCGGCATTGGGTTTGCCTGCCAATACCACTTTCATGCCTTCCTTCATCAACACACCACGGTTGGCTTCGCGGAAGACCTGTTCCAACTGTTGTATGATGCCGTCCAGATCCCTAAGCACCTTGCCATCGGCAAGGAAATCGATTTCCTCTTCAGGAAAATCAATGGCCGCTTCCACGTACATGCGCAAGGCGATCAGCTGTTCTACCAAGGTGTTGACCTGATCCGAAAACGCCCCCTGCAGGGAACGCAGGGCGCCACGGGCGGCTTGCTCGGACGACGAATCAATCAGATCGGCAATGGCCTCTGCCTGGGCCAGATCGATTTTATCGTTAAGAAAGGCCCGCTCGGAGAATTCGCCGGGCCTTGCCACCCGTGCGCCCAGGGCCACCACCTGATTCAACAGACTGGCCATCACCACCGGGCCACCATGGCCCTGCAGTTCCACCACGTCTTCACCGGTAAAGGAATTAGGGCCGGGGAAGAACAACACTAACCCTTCGTCTATGACCTGGCCTTCAGCATCATGAAAGCGGGCAAAGTGGGCATAACGGGGTTGCAACGCCAGGCTGCGTTTACACAGGGTGCGGGCAATCGTGTAGGCTTGCGGCCCCGATAGCCGCACGATACCCACGCCACCCCGGCCAGGCGGTGTAGCCTGTGCCGCGATGGTGTCGTTATCTAATGCACGAAGTGTGTCATTCATAAGGCAAAACCGGCGTGGTGACACGCCGGTAATTTATCTAGGTGCTGGCACCGGATTCGATGCGTTTGGTGATCACATATTGCTGGGTAATGGAGAGGATATTGTTGGTAACCCAGTACAATACCAGCCCCGCCGGGAACCACAGGAACATCACCGTAAACAGGATCGGCATCATCTTCATTACCTTGGCCTGCATGGGATCCGGTGGTGCCGGGTTCAGCATCTGCTGTACCCACATACTGGCACCCATGATCAGTGGCAACACAAACCAGGGGTCCATCACCGACAGGTCTTCGATCCACAACAGGAAAGGCGCCTGCCGTAGCTCCACACTTTCCAGCAGAGCCCAGTATAACGCCAGGAAAACAGGCATCTGGATCAGAATCGGCAGGCAGCCACCCAGCGGATTGATTTTCTCTTTCTTATAGAGATTCATCATTTCCTGGGACAGTTTCTGGCGATCATCACCATATTGCTCGCGGATGCGGGTCAACTCCGGGGCCACTTTGCGCATTTTTGCCATGGATTTGTAGCTGAGGGCGGAGGGATAGAAGAAAATCAATTTCACCAACATGGTCAGCATGATGATGGCAAAGCCCCAGTTACCGGTCCAGGAATGGAACATTTCCAGGAACCAGAACAGAATTTCTGAAATGAAAAACAGAGGCCCGAAGTCAATGGCCAGATCCAGGCCCTTGCCCGGCACCAGCGCTTTCAGGGTTTTCTGGATTTTGGGCCCGGCGTAAAAACGGGCGCTGAAGGTATGGGATTCACTCGGCGCAACCACTGCTTTCGGTGTGGTGAAGCCGATGATATTGAAGCCCTTGGCTACCCGGGTGGAATAATGATGGGTCTGATCCTGATCCGGAATCCAGGCGCTCATGAAGTAATGCTGGATCATGGCCAGCCAGCCACCGGGAATCTGTTTGTTGAGGGGGGCTTCGGCCATATCCTCGAAGCTGATCTTGTTGTACGCCTTTTCCTGATCCCAGTAGGCACCGCCGAGGAAGGTGGGCAGACCAAATCCCACTGCAGAGTTCAAACCGGGATCCTCACTGCTATCCCGCTTGATCTGACCATACATAAGCCCTTGCCAGGTCTGGTCACTGTTATTCTCCACCGTCATATTGACGTCAATAACATAACTGCCCGCTTCAAACTTGAACTCTTTGTTGATGAGGGCGCCGTTATCCTGCTGAAAACGCAAGGTGACGGTAAGGGTCTCATCCTCCATTCGATACCGGTTCTGCTCACTGGAGTAACGGGGCCGCCCGTCTTTGCTGCCATCAGGTCCATTGGGACCGATCAAACCACTTTGGGAAATATAGGTATGGGCATCATTGGATTGCAGCAGGGTAATGGGTACATTGGGGGTACTGAGCTGGGCTGGATAATCCTTCAGCCCCACATAGACTATGTCACCGCCCAGTGGGTTGATTTTCACCGACAGCACATCCGTATCCACTTCAATTAACCCCTGAGTTGGGGTCAGGGTGTCCGGTTGCGGCGCACTGCTGGTTACGGTGGGATCAACCGGCACATCTGCAGTGGAAGCGTTGCTCACTTCAGTGGGAACATCGCCCGTGCCATCCTGTGGATAACTTTGTGAATAAGATTCTGCCTGCTCGGCCAGAGGTGCATCCACGTAATCTTTCTGCCATTGCAGAATCATCATGTAAGAAACCACTGCCAGGGCAGCAATCAGTAACGTTCGTTGCCAGTCCATCTTTCACTTACTGTCTGTCGGATTGAATTCAGGTTGGTCAGGTCCGCGGCAGCAACGGGCGCCCGGTACGGGATCGTAACCGCCAGCGTGCCATGGGTGACATTTAGATAGCCGCCGCAAGGTTAACAGGCTGCCGCGCGCAAAGCCATAGTGTTGAATCGCTTCCTGGGCATAGGCGGAACAGGTGGGTTCGAAACGGCAATGGGGCGGCATCAACGGGCTGATAGCCAGTCGATAGAATTTCAGCAGCAGTAACGCGATCTGTTTCAGAATGCCCCCTAGCCGAAGCTCAATGCCTGGCTTGCGCTTTGCGGTCTGGCTGGGGATTATGACATCGCTGTATCAGTCGGGGCCAGTATTTATCCAGCTCCGAGGCCAGTTCCTGGGGTTCCATGGCGCGGCTGCCGGGACGGGCGAGCACCACAATATCAAGTCCGGTGAGTTGATCCTGGGCCAGTCGAAAGCGGGTGCGAACGATGCGTTTGAAAGTATTTCGATCTACTGCCCGTTTGAGGTGCTTTTTCGCAACGACCAAACCCAGCCTGGCAGGTTGCTCGGGCTGGGTTTTGCTTGCTAGCAGCAGGAAGGCGGAATGACTGACGCGACCATCGGTTTGGTCAAATACGCGCTTGAATTGCGCGGGTGTCAGTAGACGCTGGTGACGTTGAAACGAAAATGGGCTCACGCCACCGATTCAGCGCTTACGCAGACAGACGCTGACGGCCTTTGGCGCGACGACGAGCCAGAACTTTACGACCGTTTTTAGTCGCCATGCGAGCACGAAATCCGTGAGTACGCTTGCGCTTCAGGTTGCTGGGTTGGAATGTTCTTTTCATGATTCGATCGCTCTGAGTGTTCAAGTGTCGCCGCCGGTGTGGCTTACACCAGGACGGCACCATGGGAAAAAGAGGCGCAATTCTACGGTTAAGTTTGAACACTGTCAATGCATGGAATTGGAAAGGTTTTTCCACAATCCACAGGTCGTAATAATAAATAATATATAGATAGAAAAAAGATTATGGTTATTGTTACTAGGCTTGATGTTTTCTGTGGATAAGCTTAATAAAAGTTTTAAAAACATGATCTTATATTCATAATAACACTGTGGCCGAAAACGGTATTAACTGATCAGAAGCTGATGACGTAATTGTGGATAAGTAAGTTGATGTGGTTATACCCAATTTGGTACCCATCCTATACCCCCGTTCATGCAGGTTTTGTCCACAGGTAAATTCATATGATTCGTCAAGGAGTTGGGGAAGAAAAAACTCACTTTCTTCTGTGGATAAGTCACCATTCGGGGTATATCATTCTTCTTTCATTCTGATTTCTACTGCTGATATCACTGGGGGCTGGCCAAGTGGTAAGTTCGCTATGGCATCAATGCCTTGATCGACTACAAGAAGAATTACCCTCGCAACAATTCAACATGTGGATCCGACCGCTTCAGGCAGAAGTGGACGGTGTGCAATTGCGCCTGCTGGCACCCAACCGGTTTGTGCTGGATTGGGTTAATGAGAAGTTTCTGGGCCGCATCTCTGAGTTGATGAAAGAATTAACCCTGGATGAGGAACCCATGAATGTGGTGTTGGCCATCGGTTCCCGCCAGTCCAGGCCAACCCCTTCCAATGTGGACACCACCACCGGGCGCTCCGGGCGTTCGGTAACGGTTGTGGAGCACGCCGTCAGCCAACGTGCTGCCGTTGCAGCGGGTAATAAAGGCAATAGCATCAAGGAAAACCGCCCACGGGAAGTGGACATGGGCGGCACCATCAAACACAAGACCAATCTTAACCCCGCCTTCACCTTTACCAGTTTTGTGGAAGGCAAATCCAACCAATTGGCCCGGGCCGCCGCCACTCAGGTGGCCGAGAATCCCGGTCAGGCCTATAACCCCCTGTTTCTGTACGGCGGGGTTGGTCTGGGTAAAACCCACTTGATGCACGCAGTGGGTAATTTCATGATGACCCAGAACCCTAACGCTAAAGTGGTGTACCTGCACTCGGAGCGTTTTGTGGCCGATATGGTGAAGGCACTGCAGATCAACGCCATCAATGAATTCAAGCGCTTTTATCGGTCTGTAGACGCGTTGTTGATCGACGATATTCAGTTTTTTGCTGGTAAAGAGCGTTCTCAAGAGGAATTCTTCCACACCTTTAATGCACTGCTTGAGGGTGGGCAGCAAATGATCCTCACCAGCGACCGCTATCCGAAGGAAATCAGTGGTGTGGAGGAACGCCTGAAGAGCCGTTTTGGTTGGGGCCTGACTGTGGCTGTGGAACCTCCCGAATTGGAAACCCGGGTTGCCATATTGATGAAGAAAGCAGAGGAAGCAAAAATCAATTTACCGGACGAAGCCGCTTTCTTCGTTGCCCAGCGGGTGCGCTCCAACGTGCGTGAACTGGAAGGCGCCCTGAAGCGGGTTATTGCCAACGCCCATTTCACCGGTAAGCCTATTTCCCTGGAGTTTGTTAAAGAATCGTTGAAGGATTTGCTGGCGTTGCAGGAAAAGCAGGTCAGTATTGATAATATTCAGAAAACAGTGGCTGAATATTTTAAGATCAAGATTGCGGACATATTATCCAAGCGTCGCAGCCGCTCGGTGGCAAGGCCAAGGCAGATCGCCATGGCGCTGGCCAAGGAGCTGACCAATCACAGCTTGCCCGAAATTGGGGATGCCTTTGGTGGCCGTGATCACACAACGGTATTGCATGCTTGCCGCAAGATTAAGGAGCTGCGGGAAAGCAGTTCTGATGTGCGTGAAGATTATACAAATTTATTGAGGTTGCTAACATCATAAGTTAGCACTAACTAACCTTTGGGATTGGTTATGAACTTTACCATAGAGCGTGAAAAATTATTAAGACCATTGCAGCAGGTGGCCGGTGTGGTGGAGCGGCGCCAGACGCTACCCGTGTTGTCTAATGTACTATTGGTTGTGGATGGCGATACGCTGTCGTTGACCGGCACGGACCTGGAAGTGGAACTGGTTGCCCACATCCCCCTGGATAACCAATACGATCACGCTGAAATCACGGTGCCGGCCAAGAAATTACTGGATATTTGCAAATCGTTACCCGACGAAAGCACGATCCAGTTTGTCACGGACGAACAAAAGTTGATGGTGAAATCCGGGCGCAGCCGCTTCAGTCTAGCGACTCTGCCGTCCAATGAGTTTCCCAATCTTGAGGAGACCGACGGTAATGTTACCTTCTCCATTAATCAGGGTTATCTGAAGTCAGTAATCGACCGTACCGGGTTTGCCATGGCCCAGCAGGATGTGCGTTTTTATCTAAACGGCATGTTGTTTGAAGTATCCACCAACTTGCTTAAGGCGGTATCCACAGACGGTCACCGCCTGGCGTTGTGTAACGCGGAGATTCAGGTAGAAGTTGAGAGCCGCATTCAAGCCATTGTTCCCCGAAAAGGGGTGCTGGAGTTGGCCAAGTTATTTGCTGATGTGGACTCTGACGTGTCCGTGGCATTGAGCCCCAACCATATTCGCGTTGAGAGCACCGATTTACGGTTTACGTCAAAATTAATAGACGGCAAGTTCCCGGATTACGAGCGGGTGTTGCCCAAGAATAGTGACAAGACGGTTCTTAGCGATAAGAATGAGATGAAGCAATGCTTTTCCCGGGTGTCCATTCTTTCCAATGAGAAATACCGTGGTGTTCGCTTGCGGCTGGTGAGTGGAAGCTTAACCACCGTGGCCAATAACCCGGAGCAGGAAGAAGCGGAAGAAACCATCAACGTCGATTACGAAGGCAACGAGTTGGAGATTGGTTTTAACGTTAACTATTTGCTGGATGTCATGAATGTGATACGCAGTGAAACGGTCAAGATCCAGTTGGCCGATTCCAACAGCAGCGCTTTGGTGACGGATGCCACTGACGATTCTGCCATGTACGTTGTAATGCCCATGCGTCTGTAGGGTCCTCATGCGGCTGTCCTTCCTGGAGATTACCAATGTGCGTAATCTCCAGCATGTTTCCATCGATCCCAATCCCCGTACTAATTTTATCGTTGGCCCCAATGGCAGTGGAAAAACCAGCTTCTTGGAGGCCATCTCGCTGCTGTCCAATGGACGATCTTTTCGTGCCCCCGATGCTAAAAAGCTGATTCGCAAAGAAGCCAAAGAATTTGTCGTGTTCAGTACCGTTTATTCCGAGCGTTTTGGTACGGCTAGAGTGGGGTTCTCCAAGGATACTGCAGGCAATACCACAGCCCGTATTGATGGTAAGACTCAGAATCGCGTCTCCGCATTGGCCAAGCTCGTCCCTTCTATTTCCATTGATACCACCTCGATAGAGCTCATTGAGGGTGGTCCGTCTTCACGCCGTGGTATGTTGGATTGGGGAATGTTTCACGTGGAACATTCCTTTATGGAACTCTGGATTCACTACCGGGATTCGTTACGGCAAAAGAACGCCCTGCTTAAACATTCAAAAAGCATCAAGGTTTCGGATCTTCGACATTGGAATTCCGTGATGGCCCGCTACGGGGCGCGGCTACATAAGGAACGCTGTGCCTACGCGGACGTACTGGAACAACAATTGAATCGTATACTGTCCGCGTATTTTGATGTGCATGAACCTGTTCAATTACGGTACAGGCCGGGTTGGCCTATGGATCAGGTGCCGGATTTCGCTGATTGCCTTAATATCAAGGTTGAAACAGAGGTTGAGCGCAGGAGCTGCCTGTACGGTCCACACAGGGCGGATTTGGATATCCTGTGGCAGGGTACATTGGCTAAAGATATATGCTCCAGAGGGCAGAAAAAGCTGGTATTATACGGTGTTAGGCTGGCTCAGATCGCTTTGATGATAGAGCGTACCGGAGTGTCACCGTTGATTCTATTGGATGATCTTCCTGCTGAGCTTGATCAAAAGAATATCAAGAATGTAATTCGATTTTTAAAAGAGTTTCCATGCCAGGCGTTTATTACCGCCATCAACGACCAATCGATTACGGATGAAATCCTGTCATCACTGGAAGAACACAAGATGTTCCACGTGGAACATGGAACCTTTACCGAAACACGCTGATACAGAACCCGGAGCACACCGCACTTATGTCTGATGATTCCAATAACACCTATGATTCATCCAATATCAAAGTATTAAAAGGCTTGGATGCTGTCCGGAAACGTCCGGGCATGTACATCGGTGATACTGATGACGGAACAGGTCTCCACCACATGGTATTCGAAGTGGTAGACAACTCCATCGATGAAGCATTGGCTGGCCACTGCACCGAGATTCGGGTAGTCATCCATCCGGACGAATCCATCTCCGTATCGGATAACGGTCGTGGCATACCCGTTGATATTCACCCCGAAGAAGGCAGATCTGCGGCCGAAGTCATCATGACAGTGCTCCATGCCGGCGGTAAATTCGATGACAATTCCTATAAGGTGTCGGGAGGCCTGCACGGTGTAGGGGTATCCGTGGTTAACGCCCTGTCCACGAAACTGAAAATCACCATCCGCCGGGAAGGCAAAGTATGGGAGCAACACTACCAGGATGGTGTTCCCGAAGCTCCCCTGGCGCCGGTGGGGGATACGGACAGCACCGGTACTGAATTACACTTTTGGCCTTCCTCTGAAACCTTTACTAATATCAAGTTCTCCCACGACATACTGGCAAAACGCCTGCGAGAACTGTCATTCCTCAATTCCGGTGTACGCATTGTGCTGGTGGATGAGCGTTCCGGTGAAGAAGATGTTTTCCAATATGAGGGTGGTTTGTCCGCCTTTGTATCGTACCTGAACCAGAATAAGACCCCACTTAACCAGGTATTCTACTTCCAGGGCAGCCGGGAAGACGAAGGCATCACCGTGGAAGTTGCGTTGCAATGGAATGATTCCTACCAGGAAAATATCTATTGCTACACCAATAACATCCCCCAGCGGGACGGTGGCACCCACCTGGCTGGATTCCGGGCCGCCCTCACCCGCTGCTTGAATTCGTACATCGAAAAAGAAGGCTTACAGAAGAAGGCAAAAGTCAGTACCAGTGGCGATGATGCCCGGGAAGGGCTCACCGCCATCGTGTCGGTAAAAGTGCCGGACCCCAAGTTTTCATCCCAAACCAAAGACAAATTGGTGTCTTCTGAGGTTAAAGGGGTGGTGGAACAGCATATGATGGAGCGCATGCAGGATTATCTGCTGGAAAATCCCAACGACGCCAAAATAATCTGTAACAAGATCATTGATGCAGCCCGGGCCCGTGACGCAGCCCGCCGAGCCCGGGAAATGACCCGACGCAAAGGTGTTCTGGATATTGCGGGATTGCCCGGTAAGTTGGCGGATTGTCAGGAGAAAGACCCGGCGCTGTCGGAACTGTACCTGGTGGAGGGTGATTCTGCGGGAGGATCGGCCAAGCAGGGCCGTAACCGTAAAACCCAGGCAATACTGCCCCTGAAAGGTAAGATTCTGAATGTAGAAAAAGCCCGCTTTGATAAGATGCTTTCCTCCGCTGAGGTGGGCACGTTGATTACCGCCATGGGCTGCGGCATTGGTAAGGATGAGTACGATCCGGATAAATGTCGTTACCACTCCATCATCATTATGACGGACGCGGATGTGGACGGTTCCCACATTCGCACCCTGTTGCTGACCTTCTTCTTTCGGCAAATGCCGGAGGTGATCGAACGTGGCTATGTCTACATCGCCCAACCACCTCTGTATAAAATCAAGAAAGGTAAGCAGGAACAGTACCTTAAAGACGATGCAGCGCTGGAAAACTACCTCACACAAAGCGCACTGGATGAAGCCTCCCTGCACGTAAATGCGGAAGCACCGGGTATTAGCGGCTCCGCTTTGGAAGAGTTGGTGAAAGAATACCGTACTGTTTATAAGCGTATCGATCGACTGTCACGGGTCTACCCTGCCTTTGTGTTGGAACAACTGATCTACTCCCCTACTCTGTATGAAGCTGATCTGACCCAATCCGAAACGGTGGCAAAGTGGAGCCTGCAGCTGAATGCCCATCTGGCAGGTAAATCACCGGCCACGGAACGCTATGAAGTCAGTACGTTTGAAGACCAGGAGCGCCATATATTTCTTCCCAAGATTCTGCAGGTGGCTCATGGAGTGCCCACGGAATACATACTCTCCAGGGAATTTCTGGTATCGGATGATTACAAAGCCATTGCCACCTTGGGCGAAAAATTAATGACGCTGTTGGAAGAAGGGGCCTATATCAAGCGTGGCGAAAAGACACAACCTGTGGATAGTTTTGACCAGGCATTGAGTTGGCTGATGACGGAATCCAAACGGGGCCACGCGATCCAACGCTACAAAGGGTTGGGGGAAATGAACCCGGATCAACTGTGGGAAACCACCATGGACCCGGAAACGCGACGTATGCTTCAGGTTACCATCGAGGACGCCATTGCGGCTGATCAAATATTCACCACATTGATGGGGGATCAGGTCGAGCCGCGCCGAGACTTTATAGAAACCAATGCGCTGAATGTTTCCAACCTGGATGTTTAGAAAGTACTTGTGGGATCTCATAATTCGTGAACTGAGGTCTCACAATCGTGAATTGGCGTCTCGTAATTCGTCGACTGGCACACTGTAATGCAAATGATACAGCAACCTAAATTATTTAGATTGCTGTTACTGAAAGCACACATTAGTAACATGTTCAAATTTCTTGGTAGTGTCGACCTAGAAATCTATTAGCTTTTGTGAAAGATGCTCTTTTGTAATTATCTAAATTAAGCTTTTGAGTATTATAGTCCGTGGAGTTATAGCCATTATTTGGGTGGGGAATCTATGAAGTAGGTACCGAAAGGCTGATTCATAGGAATAGTCGCTCTGTGAGTTACGAGAGCTTGGGGCTATTCAGGGGGCACCCTTGTGCTTGTTCGAAATTATTCTATAAATTCAATTGGTTATGAGGGGATCATCTCGTTTTCTTATAAGCACTTGTCTGCCCACCTACGAAAACTTGTTGCTATAGTCCCATAATGGGACTATAGTTGGCCATATGAGAATCATCGCACTGTCGACACTGAAAGCCTTCTGGGAAGAAAGCCCGGAGTATATGGATGCAAAGGAGCCAACATTAGCTTGGCACCGTCATACCTTGCATGCCGATTGGAGCTCACCTGCCGAGGTAAAGCAGGACTTCAGGAATGCCAGCATCCTTAAAGATGGTCGGGTGGTGTTCAATATTGCAGGGAACAAGTACCGACTGGTGGTCTGGATCAACTACGCCTATCGAGTTGTATACATCCGCTTTATTGGCACTCATGCGCAGTATGACAAGATTGACGTACAAACTATTTAGTTGCCCAAGAAGTAGAAACGAAAGGTAAAGACTATGGACATCAAACCCATTAAAACTGATGCCGACTACCGAGCGGCATTAAAAGAAATAGAAGGCCTGATGATGGCTGGTCCAGACACACCTGAAGGTGAGAAGCTGGATATCATGGTCACCCTGATTGAGGCTTATGAGGCCAGGCATTTTCCGATGGATTTGCCCGACCCTGTAGAAGCGATCAAATTTGAAATGGAACGCAAAGGCTTAACCGTTAAAGATCTGGAGCCCATGATCGGAAAAAGCAACCGAGTTTACGAGATTCTCAATCACAAACGCTCGCTGACTTTGAAGATGATCTGGAAACTGCATGAGGGCCTGGGCATTCCGGCAGAGTCGTTGATAAAACCACCACAAGCGCATGCCTAATCGTTCAGATAAATTTCGGGACATCTCCAACATTGATGCGAGGTTGAATGAGCTTGAGCGGGAAAAGCAGCAACTCATAGCTCTCAGGGAAGAACTGTTAAAATCCAAGCCAATACCTGCTGTTTCAGGCTCCTTCTCTACAAAACAAAAAAAGCAATTTTCAGAGGCCTGTTCCATGGCCGCATTGATATTTTTGCCAACCGCTGGCAGAATCAACAAGGACGAAGTGGCTATGCTGTGGCTTGTAACAACGAGTGGGTAAAAGGGATCTGTAACAAACCACGTATCAAATGCCAGGATTGTTCTCACCGCCAATTTAGTGAATTAAACGATCAGGTTATTTATCGCCACTTGGCTGGACAGCAGATAGTTGGCCTCTACCCGTTACTCCAGGATAATACCTGCTTTCTACTGGCTGTCGATTTCGATAAAGGCAACTGGCAAGACGAAGTAAAAGCGATGTCCAGAGCCTGAACCGAATATAACGTACCTCACGCAGTAGAGATTTCCCGCTCTGGAAACGGCGCGCACCTCTGGATATTTTTTGATGACAAAGTTCCCGCCAACGAAGCTCGCTTATTGGGTTTTGGCCTGCTCGATAAGGCGATGGAGATTTACCCTAACCTGTCTTTCGATTCTTATGACAGGCTGTTTCCCAATCAGGATATTCTTCCCGAAGGAGGGTTTGGCAATTTAATTGCACTGCCACTGCAACGCGAAGCGAGACTCGCAGGCAATAGCTCATTTGTTGATGCAGAATTAAATATCATTGACGATCAATGGCAGTATCTTTCGCGGATAAAGCGTCTGTCCAAGCAGGATTTAAGCACGCTAATTTCGCAGATTTCCTCAAACGTAAGCCTGATGTCAGATCAGAACATCACCGATACCCGGCCGCCGTGGGAAATAACCGCTAAATCCAAACCCCTGACGCTTGAACCCCCTCCTCAGCAAGTTACCGTAACCTTGGCCAACCACGTGTATTTTGCGATGAAGGAACTACCAAGCGCACTTTCAGCCAGATTAAGACGATTGGCCAGCTTTTCAAATCCAGTTTTCTTTAAAACATAGGCGCTTCGATTTTCGACTCATGGCATTCCTCGATTTATTTCCTGTGCACGTATTGAAAATGGTTATCTGGCATTGCCACGCGGATGCCTGGACGATGCTCTCGAATTATTGAAAGAGAACAATATAGAGGTCCAAATCGATGACAAGCGTGAGCTTGGCGCCAGGCTTTCAGGTATAAAACCATTATTAACCTTGAGAAAAAACCAACAGTCTGCCGTAAAGGAAATGTGCAGACATGAATCTGGCATACTGCATGCCCCCACAGCGTTTGGAAAAACCGTCACGGCTATCGGAATGATTGCCAAGCGCAAAGTCAACACACTGATTCTGGTGCACAGCCGCCAACTGCTTGACCAATGGCAGGAAAGACTACGCTCATTTTTGCCGGAAGCGGAGATCGGTGTCATACGGGGTGGAAAGAAAAAGCCAACCGGCGTTATTGATATCGCGACGTATCAAAGCCTGATTAACAAGAAAGACAATACCATTTCCCCCATGGTTCAGGATTACGGACATGTGATCGTCGACGAATGTCACCATGTATCCGCGCCACGCTTTGAAATGGTGTTAAACGAAATTCGGGCGAAATACGTGCTTGGTCTTACAGCCACACCGGAAAGACAGGACGGCCACCAAAAGATCATTTTTATGGCAGCCGGCCCCATCAGGCACAAGGTTAAAAGCTCAAACGATGAAAAGTTTGAGCAGGATGTTCAAATTCACCAACTCTACGATACGCCCCCGCTGCATCTTTCTCGATCCGAAGAGCGGCCGAAGATTTCAGATGCCTACCGATGGATCATGGAAAACGATAAACGAACTCAACGTATTGTTTCAGATGTTATCAATAGCGTTCGTGAAGACAGGCACCCAATCGTCCTAACAGAAAGACGAGAACACGCGCAGATGATAAACAATCTTCTTGCAGAAAGCGGTATTGATTCAGTCATCTTGAAAGGGGCGATGAAGGCCGCAGAACGCAAGCGTGTTGACGAATGCTTACATTCAGCACAGGTTGTCGTCGCTACCGGGAAATATGTGGGAGAGGGCTTTGATCTACCCAGACTGGACACATTGTTTCTCGCTATACCAATCGCCTGGAAAGGTTTCCTGGCACAATATGCGGGAAGGATTCATCGGGAATCAGAAGGCAAAACGCAGGTGACCATTCACGACTACGTTGACTGTGGCCTCCCCATGCTCCAGCGCATGTTCAATAAACGAGAGAAGAGCTACAAGACGATGGGCTATACCGTTCAGTTTTCAAATGAGCAAAGAAGTACTGACACAACTATCATAGATAGTGCGCTGTTCTCTTAATAGCACACAACACAAGCTGACGGTTATCGTGTGGCGCTTGAGTTTATGTGGAAGGTGTCTATTTATATAATAAATTCTCGAGAAAACATGCAATCTGATCCCTTTCTTTGTGTGTTAGCTATATAAAAAGTTTAATTTTACCCCATGATAAGGGAGCTTTTATAAATGGATGTACATGATCGTGACTATATTGCCGCTGTGATTAATTACTTTTGGGGGCCGAATTTAACCACGCCACAATCAATAAATGAGTCGGCAGCAGTAGTGGCTTATGGTGCACTAGAGCAGACCAATATTTGTTCTGATTCTATGGATCTCGTGCCTAGGCCGATGGGTGTTCCCAGCTCAACTTATGCAATCAAGCAACTAGCGAAGATTGGTAAGAGAATTTTGTCCGGTGATACTTCTATATACAACACATGTAAAGTGAAGGTAGGTGTGAACTTTAAATCTGAGATTGTGATGGCACTGAGAGGAATTTGATTATGATCAAGACCACGATAGCTACACTCTTTCTGATGCTAACGATGAGCGTTCATGCCGAGCCTGAAGTGGAACTCTTATATTCGGATCTGAAAGTTAAGCTACCAGGCCAATTCACATTGATTGGTGATGTCGGTGGTGAGGATAACATCCTGATTATCCGATATGGGAGTGATAAGGGGAAAAACTACATCGCGTTTACTGATATGACCAACGATAAGTCTTTAGACTATGGTTGCCCAATCAAAGTGTTCTTTGATGACCTGTTTTCCGGTGATGACTCCACCTGTAATGCTGAAAACTTAAGCATCATGCGAGAAACCTTTATTGATAATAAGGATGTAGAGCTTTGGCAAGTTGGAGGCTACACGGTTAGATATTCGGGTGGAAAGAACAAGTCTTTCGCATTCGTAAGCGCTGAAGATGGAAAATTGGTCAAAGTCGATTCTGATTTCTTAAAGAAGGAAAGGTATAAAGCCTTGCTGGGTGACTTGTAGTATGCTGCGGCATGCAATCTAAAATGACTAAACTTTGTGCAGTCGAATAGAAAATGCAGTATCGTGCCAATTACTTGATACGATACCTAGGCTGTGGGTAAGATTGTGCATAACTTTAGCCTTTAAAAGAGTCAGGGTCCCTTGTGTCGTATGCTTGATAGGCGCAACTCTGGATTTGTTTAGATATCCATTAAGTATATGATTTTAAAAAGACTTCATGATTTACGGGATTTGGTGGGCAGTAGAGCATAGTTTACGGGATTTCATTGAGGTTGAAATAATACCGTAAATTATGAAAAGGCTTAAAAATCAATAAGATATGATTTTGCAAATAATGGGATCCTACACTGAGCTCACCCTGCACGACTGGTATGCCCAACATAGCAGTCGTGCGATCCATCAAATCAAACTCCGCCGATGCGTTGCGTCAGCGCCTGGCAGATCTTATTAATATCTTTCTGATTCAGGTCGTGGGATATCATCCCCTCAATAGTAAAACTGATGATCTGAATGTCGGCATCAAAACCATCAGTGGGTTGTGCGCCGGGCAATTGCATGATCAAGAGCCGTTCCATCAGCGCATGAAAACCTGCATGCCACTTGTGCACGGCCTCCGAAGAATGAATCCGGTTATGCACCGTAGTGATCAGACCGTTAAAGGGTTTTAGTTGGTTCACCAGCCAAACCAGTTGTTCAGATAGCGGTTTATCCACCATATCTGCCAGATAAACTTTCATATATTCCTGCACAAACTGATCGTTCACTGCCAGTAGCAAATCGTCTTTGTCTTTGAAATACCAGTAAATAGTATTGGGGGTGACCCCTGCTTCACTAGCGATACGGCTCATGCTGGTACGATCGAAACCATCCTGCAGAAACAGACGGCATGCTGCCTGTACCAGCTCGGATCGTTTTTCGGCCTTGGGTTGGTCCAATCGATTGGTTGGCATAGCCGCCTCTTGACTGACATTTAAGACCAATGATAGTCTATCTCTTGATCACAATTCAAGAGTTAGACTATGCCATCCTTTACCATCGAGAATCATCGGTTTCCATCGGGACAGGATACCTGTCATGCCTGGCTATACCGGCCGGATAGTGAGCATAAACGCCCGGTGATCATCATGGCGCACGGTCTGGGGGGGGTGAAGCGGGCAGGTTTGCCGAACTTTGCGCAGCGGTTCAGCGAGGCGGGTTACGCGTGTTTGGTGTTTGACTATCGATACTTTGGTGAAAGTGGTGGCGAACCCAGGGAATGGCTGGACATTCCCAGTCAGCTGGCTGACTGGGACGCAGCTATAACCTATGCCAAAACACTAACGGCGGTAGACACGAATCGTATTGTGCTTTGGGGTACCTCATTTGGCGGCGGTCATGTCATCGTTACCGCTGCCAGGCACCCGGAGATCACGGCTGCTATTTCCCAATGCCCTTTTACCGATGGGCCCTCATCCGTTTTTGCTATCAACATGGTTACCAATGCTAAATTGGCGGCGCTGGGTGTCCGCGATAAAATATCATCCTGGCTCGGCAAAGAGCCGGTACGGGTAGACCTGGTAGGGAAACCGGGCACCACGGCATTGATGACATCAGAAGATTCCCTGCAAGGCTACAACGCAATCAAGGATAGTAGCGGTGCGACGGATGTACCTGAAAGGATAACCGCCCGAATCGGGTTACAGCTGCTCACCCATCAACCGGGTAAGTGGGCCCGCAAGGTAAGATGCCCAATATTGTTTAATGTATGTGAGCACGACAGTGTGGCACCGGCCGGGCCCACCTTGAAATACGCCGTACAAGCACCCAGGGGAATCGTCAATCGTTATCCGTACGGCCATTTTGATATCTATGTGGGCGAGGCTTTTGAAACGAACATTCGGGATCAATTGAATTTTCTGTCCAGCTATGTACCAATCTCTGGCCCTTCATAACATCACCCCGTTCAATACCAATACTGCGTTAATCTAATATTGCGTAAACACTATACTACTAACGTCTGTGCAGATTCATTTCTGTATTGCGCCTGCGTTTTGGCGGGTAGCTGGTATTTAGGTAGGCACATGCGGTACATTTAGCCACATGCGGTTCATTAGCGAAACAACGTAAACAGCACAGTTACCCTGGAATTCACACATTTCAGTGTTACCACCTAACCAGGAGCAGGTGTGAACGAAATTCAGCAAAAAATTGCATTATTTATTGATGCAGATAACGCACCGGCCAGTAAATTCGATGTAGTGTTAAGTGAAGTGGCAAAATACGGTGTGGTCACCATCCGCAAAGCGTATGGCAATTGGAAATCACCAACCCTCAAATCGTGGGAAGAACTGATCCACGAATACGCCATTCAGCCGGTTCAGCAATACGATCTTACCAAAGGTAAAAATGCATCAGACATTGCTCTAGTCATCGATGCCATGGATGTGATGTACACCAAAAACATCGATGTGATGTGCTTTGTGTCCTCCGATTGCGACTTTACACCCATGGTGACCCGCGCTTTGGCGGAGGGAAAGGTGGTGTTGGGATTTGGAGAGCGTAAGACCCCGGCGCCGTTTGTGAACGCCTGTTCAAAATTTCTGTACCTGGACCAGGGCGAATCGGTTGAATCAAAAAGTACTTCAAAGCCCAAGAATATAAAATCGGACACCAAGTTAATTGCCCTGTTACGTCAGGCCATTGAAGCCACCGAAGACGATGATGGTTGGGCTGATCTGGGCAGTGTGGGTGCGAACATATCCAATCGAACCTCCTTTGATTGTCGTAACTACGGTTTTAAAAACCTCAGTAGCCTGTTTCGATCCATCGACTTATTTGAGATCAAGCACGGCCAGGGGAAATCTTACCTGGTGCGGGATACCCGAAAGCACAAAAAAGCTTAATGGGTGTTAAGTGGTGCGGCATGCACCACTTAACTTGCTCATCGTCAACCGGTTCACTAGTACCAATGTACTCACACCCTTGTTTCAGCCGGCGACTTTCAGCAGGTTTTCCACTGACCTGACACTGTCCATATTTTTCACCAGTTGTTCGGCCAGATCCTTTTCTGCCTCCGTTTTCACTTCACCGTCAAGGGTCACCACGTTCTCGTTGGTATCCACGTTGATGTCGACACCATCCACGAATTCGTTGGCCAGCAGCTTCATTTTAACTTTTGCCGTAATGGTGGCGTCTTCGACAGCGGCCAGGAAACTGTCACCCTCTTTTTTTTCCTCCTCTGCTTTGGCATCCTCGGAAATCAATAACAGGTTATCCACTTCCTCGATACCCGCGACACTGAGGGCGATTTCTTCAGCCAGTTCTTTCTCTACACCATTACTGACATTGCCCCTGAGCATGGCCTTGGAATCCGTTACTTCAACATCAATGGTGAAACTGTTCAGATTCTCATTGAACAGTAACGCGGTTTCAATCTTACCTTCCCGTAAACCGTTATTGAAATAGCGCTTGGTATCCTGGGACATGGCCTCGATCTTTTGCTGTATGGCGGGCTCTTCCGCATAGGTGTGAATGGCCGCTGTGGAGGCGACACCCACACAGACTGCCAGTGCGATACGCTTGATTACATGTAAGTGAGAATCTGTTCCAAATTGCCTGTGCATGACGCTTCTCCTTGAGGTACTTTACCATGTGCATTCGTTGCTTTTTAGTTTCTCTTACCGATAATTCTTTGCGAACATCGTGCCAAATCAGGCTGTCTGTATACGACACAAGCTTATCCTGTCGTGCCCACCAACCTATTGTAATTATCACCAGATTTGGAATGTGAATCTGTAAGCATTACAAACCGCGCCACCTTATGACTGACGATCGGGGGATTGCTCCGATGAATGCAGATTCAATGTACTATCGCCGAAATAGACAGTTTGATGAGGAAACGGAATTTCAATACCATGCTCATCAAATGTGTATTTAATGCGACGCTTGAATTCCCTGCCAATGGTCCAGCGATCGTGCGCCCGTGTTTTGATACGGGCTTTGATTACCACCGCACTGTCGGCGAACTGATCAACACCCAGAATCTCCAACGGCTCTAGGATCAGATCCTGATACTGCTCCGACTCACGCATGCCTTCATCAATGTTTTTCAAGTGCTCTATCACCTGATCAGTATCTTCCTTGTAGGCCACGCCCACATCGAACAGGTAGTAGCTGTACTCCTTGGTGTAGTTATCCACAATGGACACTTCACCAAAGGGCACGGTATGGACGATCCCCTCCAAATCCCGAAGTTGGATCTTGCGCAGGGTGATACGCTCTACCCGGCCGCTGCGCTGCCCCACTTGCACAACATCCCCAATTTGCAGCAGATCTTCCAGGATAACGGTAATGCCGGTGAGAAAATCCTTAACCAGCGTCTGTGCACCAAAGCCAACGGCAATACCCAATACCCCGGCACCGGCCAACAGCGGCATGATATCGACACCCAATTCCGAGAGCACGATAAGGGATGACAGTGTCATCAGTACCACCAGTAAGATATTTCTGATCACCGGTAACAGTGTTTGAATGCGGGTATTGTGTCCGTAATGGCTGCGGGCCATGCTGTACTCCAGCGTGGCGTTGCTGAATTCCCATAGGCTGGCAAACAGCAAAACGATAAAGAACAAGGTGAAACACTGGGTCATGACTGAGGTAAACGGCACGCCAAACAGAATACCGTTATCGGCGAATTCAAGAATCTCGCCCAGACTGTACAGCAACAGAACCAGGCTCAAAACAATAACGAATCCCCACTGGATTTTGATGCAGAGATTAAAGCGCCCAGCAGACAGATGAAAGCGCCGGCGCAGCGTCTGCAGGCGTCGTTCCAGAAACCGGGCCAACAGGTTATTCAGCAGAATACACACCAACCAGACCAGCACTGAACCCAACGCCAAAAGATACTGTAACAGACGGGTATCACTTACACCCAGATCGTCCAATTGTGTAGCGATCTTTCTGGTCAGTGCGCTGCTCTGATCATCAATCTTAAGCCATTCCACCAGCCCATTGGCTTCGTTATGAGATTCCGCTCTGGCTTGCCGCAGGGTTTTCAGTTGTGCAATCAGTTCCTGCCGACCGGTCTCACTTTCCAGAGTGGTTATCAGCTCATCCAATGGTTGCTGATTGTTGGGCTCGGTGGCAGCGAACAGTGATGCGCCGGAGATCATCACCAGTAACGCGGCCACCAGGGTGAATAGAGTCTTGCTAATCACTGTAGAATGCTTCATGCACAATGTTCTCCCGGGGCGGGTGCATGGAAAGTGATGGCAATACGGTTTACAGATTGTTGCGGGTTTTGCCGGTTGCGGCGAAGATCAATGCCAAAACGATACCCACCACAAAGAGTATCCAGGCGATGTGGGTAGCGGTGCCGGCGATACCAGTGAAACCCAGTAAGCCCGCAATGAGTCCTAAAACCAGAAAAGTCAGTGCCCAACTAAACATACGCTGTGCTCCTCTTACGAAAATAAAAATACGCAGTGTCCAGTAAGGTAAAGCGAGAACCATGCCAGAGTATGACGTCACAGTATGATAAAAAAAGCCCAATTGGGGGAATTGGGCTAAACACATGGGGATGGAAAGATTAAGCAATAAAAGTCGACATTAGAACTTAAAGCGCACACCGGCGCTGGCGTGATCCAGATCGGTATCAGCGCGCAATGAATCATTGGCCAGCAGACCAACTTCATCTTCGGTGAACTCCACGTTGTAGCGGGTGTAATCAAAAGTGATGTCCACGCTTTCGGTTACGGAAAACGCTGCACCCACACCCCAGAAAAGCTCTTCACCATCGGCACTGCCGTCGTAACCCAGAACTTCGTAATCGGAGTCCCACCACAATTGACCGCCTTTGGCATGCAGTGAGAAGAAATCGGTGATCGGTAATGTTCCCTTAACTGCCAGGGTAAAGCCGTCGGTGTCGGCCTCGGCAAGGTTACCGCCATATTTACCAAAATCAATATAGCTGCCTTCAACGCCAAAGAATTGGTTCAGGTCTCCACCCAGAATCAGTTGATAGGCATCATTATCGTCCTCGAAATCATCATTGTCTTTTACCTTGAGGTAACCATAGGTGGCACCCAGATAAGGCCCTGATCCATTGCTTCCGGCGGCGGCCACCCAGCTGGCCGATAACATGAGAGTGGCGATGACAGAAGCGTTGACTAAAATCTTCATAGATTCCTCCTTGGTGTATGAATCGATCGGATTAACAGTTTTCGTTATCCGCATTCATGGTTTGCTTGGCGTCTTCACACAGGTCTTCCACTTTATTGCCGGTATCGGTCATCACTTCATCGATGCTTTCGCCGGCTTCCTCGGCTCCACCTTCGTTAACGTCACAAGCGGTAATAACAACAGAGAGGGCGGTAATAAACGCAAAAATGAGATAGCGCATGATGTTCTCCTTCGGTCAGTGTCAGGTTAGTTGTTTCAACTACCATGCCAGTTTCCGTGCAAAGCGGGTCGGCCCTTCCATCATGGGCCTTGCAGGCAAGTTAAGCAGATCAGTAGCAGGTTATCGGCAAAGCCAGGTGGGGCAGGAACCGGAATGGATTACAAACTCTATGCAAGTGCTACAAACAAAAAAGCCGGCTTTGGGCCGGCTTTCTGTTATAGTGAATGTTCTCTACTGCATCATCGCCAGAGGCTTGTTGGAGGAGATATATTCCACCACCACACGACGATTCTGCTCTCTGCCGTTGGGGTTCTCATTGCTGGCGATGGGCTGGCTTTCACCAAAGCCTTCCACTTTCCATTGTTCCGGATCCAGATTGGCTTTCAGAAAGGATTCCACCGACTTTGCCCGCTCCCGGGACAAGGTATCGTTGTAGATTTCAGGTCCAATGGCATCGGCATGACCCTGAATAACAATGCGGCTGTTTTCCAGGTCACTCTTCTGGGCAGTGGTAATCAACTGCTTCAGTTCGCGCCGAGATTCTTCGGTGAGCTGCGCCGAATCGAATTCAAAATACACGGTTTTTTTATGCACGGCCAAAACCGGTTCCGCTTCAACGGCGGTGACCTCTGGAGTGGGTTTTTGAACGGGCACAAAAACCGGTTCCGGCTCAGTTTGCGCCACGGGTTCCTCCACCGGTTCAGCGCTGGGTGTAGAGCTGCACCCGCTGATGGCCACACCGCCGAGTAACAAGGCAATCAATGCATATTGGTGAACAGTTGGTTTCATGTAGGATCTCCTGTCAGATGCAATCGTCGCATGGGATTCTAGCCAGTTTTGTGCCACCCAGGTAAAAGTTAAGCCGATCAATCAATTATCAGTACCTGCGATGAATAATTGATCAACATTCAAAGGGGGGTTGTAAGTGTTACTGCTCACTTTGCAATTACTACCAGGCGCCGGGATGCCAGCAGCGAGAAATGTGCCATGGAATCAACATTTGGTACTGTGTAATATCTATTGCTTTCACGATAACAGAAGGGTATTTCAGCCGTGGCAAACATCTTGATGGTGGATGATGACGCCAGCTTCACAGAAGCGACCGCTAAAATTATTCAACTTTTGCAGCACGAGGTGCAGGTGGCCGGTTCCGTTGAGGAGGCCCGCAGCTGTCTGCAGCAAACCAGCTTCGATATAGTGCTGTTGGATATCATGTTACCCGATGGCAGTGGGTTTGAAGTGCTTGACTCCATTTACCGTTTTAACCGGTCCGCACACATTGCCTTTATTACCGGACACGTTGCGGTGAAGAACATCATACGTTCAGTGGCGGGCCCGGAGGTCAGCTTTCTGTTAAAGCCCATTGACGTCGACAAGATCCGAAACCTGTTGAGCCGTGTTGTGTCTGCCAACGACAATCACGAAGATGAAGGTATTACCCGGCATTTCGGTGTACTGGTGGGCGAAACTCCGGTAATGCAGGGGTTGTACACCATGATTGAGCGCGTTGCCGCGTCTTCAGCCAATGTCCTCATTCAAGGCCAAAGCGGATCGGGAAAGGAGCTGGTAGCCCGCGCCATCCACAATGCCACCGGTTGTGAAGGTGCGTTTGTGGCGGCAAACTGTGGTGCCATACCGACCGAACTCATTGCCAGTGAGTTGTTTGGCCATGAGAAAGGAGCGTTTACCGGAGCCAGTGCCCGTAAGATCGGGCTGTTTGAGCGGGCGCAGGGTGGCACCCTGTTCCTGGATGAAATCACTGAAATGCCGTTGGAAATGCAACCTAATCTATTGCGGGTTCTGGAAACCGGTAAAATCTGCAGAGTGGGAGGCAGTCAGGAAATCGACGTTGACTGTCGCGTGCTGTCGGCCACCAACCGCAGCCGCGAGGAGCTGGCCTCGAAACAGTATCTGCGTGAAGATATCTACTTCCGGTTGGCGGTGTTTCCCATTGATTTGCCATCACTGCAGGAGCGTCGGGATGACATTCCCTTATTGGCACAGGCGTTTCTCAACGAGTTCAATCAAAAGCAGAACACCGCTTACCGCCTGGATGAAGCATCAATGGAGCGTTTGCAGCAGTACAGTTGGCCCGGTAACATCCGTGAGCTGAGGCATGCCATCCAGCGGGCGCATATCCTCACCGCACCGGAGGAAGCACTGCTGCAACTGCCTGATGAACTGAGTTCACCTTTTGCCAGTGAGGCGGCATCACCTACAGCATTACAGGCAGGTAAAACCATTGAAGAAGTCGAAAAGCAACTGATAATCGAAACGCTGAAAGCCACACAGGGTGCCAAACCCGAAGCGGCGGACATGTTGGGTATCAGTTTGAAAACGTTGTATAACCGTTTAAATCAATATCAACAGTCATCGAATATCAGCCTGGAGTCCGGTTGAGGAGGCGGGTATGACCGACACCGAACACGAACCACTGGATCGACACGCACTGAGGAACATGCTCAATAACATCACCATGAACGCCGAACTGGTTAAACTGATGGTACAACAGGATGTGCCTAACGATCAGGTTTTGGATAGTGTTGAAAAAATGTTGCAGGAATGTAAGCACTGCGCCCGTTATTTGAATCAACGTTGAGGTTGTCACGAACGGTTTATGAAGCATAGCATCAGTGTCTTACACCGGGTCTGGCTTTTCAGCATCCTCGCTTTAGTCCTGTTGATGGGTATTAACGCAGTGCAATCCTATCAGGCCATCGAAAAGCTGGTGCATAATGAGCAACGGGCCAGCACCACTAAATCCATATTGCGGGCGATCAAGGATGTATTTTCGTCGGTCCAGGATGCTGAGCTGGGCTTGCGGGGCTTTCTGATTACCGGCAAGGCGGATCACCTGCGGCCGTACTTTACCTCCCTGGAAAACATTCAGCAGCACATCTCCCATCTGCGCAGTTTTAACCCTGAGTTACCGGAACAAACCCAGCGTATCAATGATCTGGAGGATGCGATTCTGGAACGTTTGGATCAGATGACCGATCACATTAATCTGCGCAGTGAGAACGCGGAGTTGGATTGGCTGTCATCCAGCAACATGTTTGCCAGCCATGAGAGCCTTACCAATATCCGTAACCTGATCATGCAGATGGAGGAGGCTGAATACCAACTGTTGGAAACCCAATCCCGTGAGGCAGGCCGCAGCCGTAAAACCGTCATGCAAACCATCGTGGTGGCCAACGGTTTGGTGCTTATGCTGCTGATATTCATCGCGGTGCTGTTGTATCGGGCCATCAGCCGCCAACAATTGGAAGCGACCCACCTGGAGGCTGTTGTAGAAGAGCGAACCCGGGCGTTGCAGCGTTATTCAGAAGAGCTGAAACGCAGCAACCGGGAGTTGCAGGATTTCGCCTTTGTGGCATCCCACGATCTGCAGGAGCCCCTGCGCAAGATCCGCACCTTTGGCGATCGGTTGAAATCCCGTTATGGTGACCAGATCGGCGATGGTGCCGATTACATACAACGAATGCAGAACGCGGCCCTGCGCATGTCCAAGCTGATCGATGATCTGCTGACTTTCTCGCGGGTATCCACTCGTGCCAAACCATTTCTTAAGGTGGATCTAAATCTGGTGCTGGCAGAAGTGCTGGATAATCTGGCGGTACCAATCGAAGAAACCCGTGCGGTCATTGAAAAGGATACGCTGCCGGTGGTGAATGCGGACCCGTCGCAAATGAAGCAGTTGCTGCAGAACATTATCGGTAACGCGTTAAAGTTTGTGCCCACCGACCGGGCCCCCCATATCAGGATTCGCTACGAGCAGCAGGAACAACGCTATCGCCTTGCCATCGAAGATAATGGCATCGGTTTCGATGATCAGTACCTGGACAAGATCTTTACGCCGTTTCAGCGGCTCCACGGCCGCCATGAATACGAAGGTACCGGGATCGGGTTGGCTATCTGCCGCCGCATAGTGGAACGACATGGCGGTGAGATTACCGCACGCAGCGAGCCCGGTGTGGGCACTACCTTCGAGTTGGAGCTTCCTTTTAATCCGCCTTTGCAGTTTGCAGCCGAGAGAGAGACATCATGAACAACGGAAAGCCTATTGTGATTCTGATGGCCGATGACGATAAAGACGACCAACTGCTGACTCAGGAGGCGTTGCAGGAAAGCCGGGTCAACAACACCTTGATTCTGGTGAACGATGGGGTTGAGTTATTGGAATATCTGCGGGGAGAAGGCCAGTTCAAGGATCAGGAACACATCTGGCCCAGCCTTATATTGCTGGATTTGAATATGCCACGGATGGACGGCCGGGAGGCACTGGCGAAAATCAAAGCCGATCCCCGGTTACGGCGCATACCGGTGGTGATCCTCACCACCTCGAAAACCGAAGAAGACATGCTCAAGGGTTATGATCTGGGTGCTGCCTCTTATCTTACCAAGCCGGTGACGTTTGAAGGGCTGGTGGAGTTGATGAAAGCCCTGGGTACCTACTGGGTGGAATTTGTGGAATTGCCGCAAACCCTAAACGGTGAGTGCAACGGGTAACCCGCCGTGCGAGAGATTCGTTTGTTACTGGTGGAAGATGACGAGGATGATTATATCATCACTCGCGATTTGCTGGATGATATCGCCGGCGGTGCTTACCGGCTCGATTGGGCAGCGGATCTGCAATCTGCCCGTGAGTTGCTGAGTCTCAATGAGCATGATGTGTGTCTGATGGATTACGCATTGGGCCCCAGTGATGGTGTGTCCTTATTGAAGGAAGCGCAAACGCTGGGCTTTAACCGTCCGATTATCATGCTCACCGGTCAGGATGATGAGCATCTGGATGAGCAGGCATTGTCTGCCGGTGCCGTGGATTATCTGGTCAAATCCAATCTGACGGAATCCCGTTTGGCTCGGGCCATTCGTTACGCCATTGCCCGGCGCGAAACCGAAGTGGAACGCATGGAACGGCTGCGGGCCGAATCCGAGAACCGCGCCAAGTCCGAATTTCTGGCTCACCTGAGCCATGAATTGCGCACCCCGCTCTCGTCTATTCTGGGTTACACCGACTTGCTCATCAGGCAAAGTTCAGATGACACCGTGGATTATCTGGGTGTGATCAAACGCAACGGCCATCACCTGTTGAGCCTGCTTAACGACGTACTGGATTTATCCAAGATTGAAGCGGGCAAACTGGAATTGGAAACACACCCGCTGGATTTTCCCCGCTTTCTCAGTGATGTTTATCATTTATTGCGGGTGCGGGCCGACGACAAGAACATCCGCTTGCAATTCCTGGCTCCACAACGTTTACCCTCGGTGATTCATACCGATCCAACACGTTTGCGCCAGGTGTTGTTGAACATACTGGGTAACGCCATCAAATTTACCCACCAGGGTCAGGTGAGCTTTCAGGTGACCCTGGAAGAGGCGCTGGACGATTGGATATTGAACCTGCAAATAACCGATACGGGCATGGGGATCGCTCCGGAGTTTTTGCCGAAATTGTTCAAGCCGTTTTCCCAGGCACCGGCGGTACAGCGCACGCAGAGCGAAGGTACCGGTCTGGGGCTTGCTATCAGCCGTCAGTTGGCGCAGCGCCTGGGTGGCGATATCACGGTGCAGAGCGAACTGGGCAAGGGCAGTTGTTTCACGGTAAAGATTGCGGTGGGGCTGCCGGAGGATGTGGCGTGGGTTGCATTGGAGCTGGACCGGCTGGGGGCCAGTACCTTGCCGCCGGAGCTGCCCCGGTTACAGGCACGCATCCTGGTTGCCGACGATGTGCCGGATTTGCGGGTTTTACTGGGGCAGATCCTGGCGGGCATGGGTGTGCGCACGGAGGTGGCCGTTGACGGCCACGAGGCGCTGGAGAAGGTGATGGCGGCGCAGCAGCAGCAACCGTTTGATTTGGTACTGATGGATATACAGATGCCGGTGATGGATGGTCTGGAGGCCACGGCACAGTTGCGTAAGCAGGGCTATAGTGGCCCTATTGTAGCCTTGACCGCCGCCACCATGGAGGGGGAGCGGGAGCGCTGTCTGGCTGCGGGCTGTACCGATTATCTCAGCAAACCGGTGGATGAGGGGCGCCTGGTGCAATGCATTCTCCACCTGCTGGAGTCATCGCTTTCGCCATCACCTGATCCTGCACCGGCACCGGCACCGGCACCGGCAGAGAATCAACGGCGACTACTGTTGGTGGAAGACGACGAAGATGCGGCCAGGATGACCGCCTTGCTGATCGAGAGCCTGGGTTGGCAGGTGCAAATCGCCGCTAGTGGAGCCGACGCGCAGCAGGCCTATGCCGCCCTTAAGCCGGACTTGATCCTGATGGACATGGGCCTGCCGGACTGTTCCGGGGAAGAGCTGGCGGCGCAATTACAGCGTTTGGATGATAAACCGCCACCCATGGTGGCCCTGTCCGGTCATGAATTTTCGTCTGCGCAACGGGCCCGTTCGATTTTTAGCGATCATCTGCTCAAACCGGTCAATATGGAACTTATCCGATCTGCTCTGGAAAAAGCTGTGGATAAAAATGTGAATAAGGGGCGCAGTTCCAGTGGCGCAGTGAACGGTGCTTGAAGGTGAGTACTTGCTACGGCCACTATCCCCGGTTTCGGGATTCTGAGGAATTTTGTCTTTAAAAACAGTGATTTATGTTGGTTTCAATGGCTCTCCGGCGGCTCTGCAGTAAGTGATGGCTTACATTTCGCCGGAAAAAATCAATCTAATTGAGTAAACAGTCAGTCTGTGGATAACTTTGTTACCAATAGGAACGCACTACGGGAAGACTGGAAACATTGGCTAATTGGTGGCCAACAATTGTGCCTTTTCGGTGTTCAACCAATGTTCTAACTGCGCATTCAGTTCTTTGGCTGATTTGCCCTCAGAGGTAATCGGCGCGCCGATTTTCACCACGATTTCCCCCGGGATTTTTTCCAGCTTATGGGCTGGCCAATGCAATCCGGCGTTGTGCGCCACTGGCAATACCGGGGTGCCGCTTTTCACCGCCAGCATGGCGCCACCGGGCAGATGGCTACGGGTCTCCCTGGGCGGAACCCGGGTGCCTTCAGGAAAGATCAGCACGGACAGGCCCGAATTCAACCGGTTGCGTCCCTGGCGTAGAATTTCCTTCAACGCGGTGGCCTTTTTGCTGCGGTCGATGACGATGGGGCGCGCCCACAGCAGCAGCCAACCGAACACCGGAATATAGGTGAGCTCCTTCTTCAGCACGGTACAGACGGGGTACAACAGATGATACAGGGCGTAGGTTTCCCAGGTGCTTTGATGGTTGGCCACCACCACCACCGGTTGTGAGGGAATGTTGTCCTGGCCGATGACCCGCACGCGAATGCCGCAAATAATGCGCAGATACCACAATACCACCCGGGTCCAAAAGGCGAACAACCGGATCCGGCCCTGAAATCCCAGGAACGGGCCCAGGATCACCACCGGTACACTGGCCATCAGTACGCTGAGGGCGTAGAACACATTGAAGATCAATCCGCGAACGGTATTCATGGAGTGCGTCAGACTTCCTTAATCAGGGGCTACTGCAGCTCGGCAATATCCGCAATATCCAAAAACAGCTGGTGCAGTTGATCCAGCAGTGCCAGGCGATTATTGCGCAGAGCCTCGTCGTCCACGTTCACCATCACCTTGTCAAAAAACGCATCCACCGGTTCGCGCAAGGCAGCCAGGGATTGCAGCCGGGCCGGGTAATCCATGTTGCTGTCGGTTTGATGCAATGCGATGGCACTGGCCAGCATTTTTTCTTCATCATCCTGCAACAGGTCACTGTTTATGGCCGGCAGGGGCTGACTTTGATCACGCTTGGAGAGAATGTTGCCCACCCGTTTGTTGGCAGCAGCCAGCGCGTCCGCTTGCGGCAGTTGCTTGAACGACTGTACCGCCTTGGCCCGCCGATAAAAATCCAGTGGTTGGGTGGGATTCACCGCCAACACCGCTTTGACGATGTCCACGCCGATACCCTCTTCCACAAACCAGGTCTGGTAGCGGCCGTTCATAAACGCCATAACATCCTGCTGAACATTGCTGTTGGTGAGTTTATCCCCGTACAGGGCCGCGGCCCGCTGTGCCAGGGTGGCCAGATCCAATGGCAGTTCCCTGCCGACAATAATGCGTAACACGCCCAGTGCGGCACGGCGCAACGCAAACGGGTCCTTGTCGCCGGTGGGGTGTTTGCCGATACCCAGAATACCCACCAGCGTATCCACTTTATCGGCAATGGCCACGGCCTGACCGGTGGTGGTGGCCGGTAGTTCATCGCCGGCGAAGCGGGGTTGATACTGTTCGTTCAAGGCCAGTGCCACCTCTTCCGCCTCGCCGTCGTGGCGGGCGTAATAGGTACCCATGATGCCCTGCAGCTCCGGGAACTCCCCCACCATTTCGGTGGACAGGTCGCACTTGGACAGCAAACCGGCCCGTTGCGCCCGGCCCTGATCGGCACCCAAGGCAGCGGCAATGAACCCCGCCAGTTGGGAAACCCGTGAGGCCTTGTCGAAGACACTGCCCAGCTCGTTCTGGAACACCACCTGTTGCAGGCGCTGGTTATGGGATGCCAGGGTGGTTTTCTTATCCTGATTAAAGAAAAATTCGGCGTCGTTGAGCCGTGGTCGCACCACTTTCTCGTTGCCCTGTACGATAAACTCGGGCTGTGTGCTGTCCAGGTTGGCCACCGTAATAAAGCGCGGCAGCAACTTACCGTTGGCATCCAGCAGGCAGAAGTATTTCTGGTTATCCTGCATGGTGAGAATCAGGGCTTCCTGCGGTACCTCAAGAAAGCGCTCCTCGAAGGAACACACCAGCGGTACCGGCCATTCCACCAAGGCGGTGACTTCATCCAGCAGTGCTTCCGGTACGATGGCGGTGCCGTTTTCCCGGGTCGCCAGCTCATGCACGCGTTGTTCGATGATGGCCCGGCGCTCGGCAAAATCCGCGACCACCCAGGCGGCGCGCAGATCCTCCAGATAGTTGGCCGGTGCACTGATGCGGACTTTCTCCGGATGGTGAAAGCGATGGCCGCGGGATTCATGCCCGGCCGTCTGTGCCAGAATATCGCATTCCACCACCTGATCCCCCAGCAGCATCACCAGCCATTGGGTGGGGCGCACAAACTCAACCCGGGAAGCACCCCAACGCATACGCTTGGGAATCGGCAGATCATTCAGCGACTGGGCCACGATGTCCGGCAGCAGGTCGCGGGCCGGATGACCTTTGACCTCTTTCACGTAGCGCAGTTTGGGGCCGCTGTTATCCAGCTCAGCCACCTCCACACCGTTCTTTCTGGCAAAGCCCAGTGCCGCCTTGGTGGGGTTGCCGTCGGCATCAAACGCCGCGGCGACCGGTGGCCCGTCAATATTCTGCACCCGATCCGGTTGTTGGGTGGCCAATGCCTTCACCAGTACTGCCAGGCGCCGGGGGGCGGCATAGGCGTGCACCTCGGCGTGTGGCAGGCCGGCGCTTTCCAGGCCACTGACAATGCCTGCGCAAAAACTTTGCGACAACTGATTGAGTGCTTTGGGCGGCAGTTCTTCGGTGCCCAGTTCCACCAGAAAATCCTGTGTGCTCATGCCGCGTCCTCCTGTGCCAGTTTCGCCAGCACTTCATCGCGCAGGCTGGACTCGGCCATGGGAAAGCCCAGTTTGGCCCGTGCTTTCAGGTAGCTTTTGGCGATGTTGCGGGCCAGGGTACGCACACGCAAAATGAACCGTTGACGCTCGGTGACGGAAATGGCGCGGCGGGCGTCCAGCAGGTTAAAGGTGTGGGAGGCCTTCACCACCATCTCATAGGCGGGGAGCGGCAACTCCTGTTCCATCAGTTTATTGGATTCGGCTTCATAGTAGTCGAATAGTTCAAACAGCTTGGGCACATTGGCGTGCTCAAAGTTGTACGTGGACATTTCCACTTCGTTCTGGTGGAACACATCACCGTAGGTGACCTTGCCGAAGGGGCCGTCGGTCCACACCAGATCGTAGACGGAATCCACACCCTGCAGGTACATGCACAGGCGCTCCAGGCCGTAGGTGATCTCACCGGTAACCGGGTAGCACTCTACCCCGCCCACCTGCTGGAAATAGGTGAACTGGGTGACCTCCATGCCGTTGAGCCACACTTCCCAGCCCAGGCCCCAGGCGCCTAACGTGGGGGATTCCCAGTTGTCTTCCACAAAGCGTACATCGTGGGCGCGGGTATCGATGCCCAACAGGCGCAGGGATTCCAGATACAGCTCCTGGATATCCGACGGGCTGGGTTTCAGCACCACCTGGAACTGATAATAGTGCTGCAGGCGGTTGGGGTTGTCACCGTAGCGGCCGTCGGTGGGGCGGCGGCTGGGCTGCACATAGGCGGCGTTCCAGGTTTCCGGCCCGATGGCACGCAGGAACGTGGCGGTGTGGAAGGTACCGGCCCCCATCTCCATGTCATAGGGTTGAATCACCACACAACCCCGGGAGGCCCAGAAATTCTGCAGGGTGAGAATGAGTTCCTGAAAAGTCAGGGGCTTATCTTGGCCGGAAGTCTGTTCGCTCATGGAAAACCTTGATCGTGAAGCGCTCGAATTCAAAAAGGCGCCTATTATAGCCTGATTAGCGTTAAAGCTTCGATACTTGGATGGAGTTGTCTGGGGGCCATGTAAATTATCTTGATGATCAAGGTGGTTAGGCGCGCGCCGGGTTTTTCGAAAAAAAACGTTTCTGGCTGCAACTTTGGGTGCGCGGGGAGCGTATAACAGATAACAACCCCTACTATGCACCTGTTACGAGGCACGCACCATGACCGATACACTCTACGGCCTGAACCGTTACAACTATAATCCCGGCACCGAAATGGGGTTCAGCAACTTTCAATGGGTGGTGGATGGCAAGGTGGCCCGCTCCTCCCAGCCGGGATACAACAACCATCATGACACCGTGCAAAGCTATAGCATGGTGCAGATTATGTTTCTGAAGCTGAAAGGCATCCGGTGCATCATCAGTGCCAATGAACTGGGTATTACCGATCAGTCCCGCGACTTGTTGGCAGGCGCTAACATCGCCCACCACCATTATTCCGTGCAGGATCGCACCGCGCCCAGCGCTTTTCAATTGCAGAACGCCGCCAATACCATGCAGCAGACCCTGGCTGGCGGTGGTGGTGTGTTGGTGCATTGCGGCTATGGGCAGGGGCGTACCGGCGCCTTTGTGGCCGCCTGGGCGATGCTGCACTGCTTTGCAGCCGGTGACCGACACCGTCAGATGTCCCGTGATGAGATGTGCAATTCGACTTTTCTCCGGGCTAATTTCGGAGTGGAACATGCACCCCAGGTGGCTGCGGTGCGGGCCGCGGCCGCGTTGCCGGCAACCGCCGCACCGGCCCCTGCCATGGGTGCAAATTTCGGCAGCGCCAGCTCGGGTGGTTGGGCACCGGTTAATCTGCCACTGCCGTCACCCATGTTTAACGGGGGGCCCGCAGGCTTGGGCTCCCCCAACTCCACCAGTGGCCCTCTGCCGTTTGCCAACTTTAACGGCGGTGGTGGCAGCTTTTAAGCGCAGGTTTCACTGAGGTAAAACCAGGCTCACACAGGCGCCGGCGAGGCGGTCGCTGGCGCCCAGCTCCACGTAGCCCGCTTGGTCCGCTTCCTGATGTTGGCTTATCAGGCGCCGGGCGAAATACAAACCCAGCCCTGTGGACTGGCCATCGGCCTTCACCCTGCCCTGCCCGGTGCCCGCTGCGGCATCGGCTTCCAGCATGGCGGCGGGAAAGCCGGGGCCGTCATCGTGAATCTGGATACGCAGTGCATGACCTTCGCTATCCTGATCGGCCGTCAGCAGGATGGTTTTGGCCCCTTCTTGCACGGCGTTATAAATGGCGGTATCCAATACGATATTGACGATGCCGGCGTCAAAAAAGCCATCCAGCTCTTCATCACAATCGTACGCAAGGTTCAGGTCGTGAGCGCGTACGGTATTGGCATGGCGGGCGACTTTCTCTTCCAGAAAATCCACCAGAAACTGCTGATCCGCGTTAACAATATTTTCCCCTTCCAGAGTTTTGTAACTGGCCAGCACCCGCACCAGTTCGGCACCGATAAATTCCGCCTCACTCTTGATCTGCTGGGCGTTGTGGCTCAGGGTGTCGTCCAGGGGCAGCGCCGCCAGCAGCTGGTCCAGCTGCGAAAACATCAGTCCAAAGCGGTTTTTGATTTCGTGGATGGAGGCAGCGAGAAGCTGATCAGCCAGTTGCGGATTGTGAGTCATCGGGGGTTTGCTCGGCCCATTGCAGTCGAAGTTTTTCCAGGGTGGGATAACGGGGATCACCGCTGTCCATATTTTGCAGAATGTTGAACAGCTCATTGGCCTGGTTCAGCAGTTCGGAATTACGCTTGCCCTGCTTGTACAGATTCACCACCGCCTTCAGCGCGTCCAACTGGCAATCCACATCGGTGCAGGGCAGGCGGGTGGCTTTGTACAATACCTCCCAGGCTTCTTCATAATCCTTGATGCCCAACAGTTCGTTGCCCCGTTGTTTCAACAGTTCCATGCGTGCTTCAGGTAGTTTGGACAGGTGGAAATCCAGAATACTGTAATACTTGGATTGCAGGCGTCGATTGCTGCCGATTTTTTTCAGCAGATCGGTACCGTAGGCGCGGGAGTCCGCCTCATCCTCAAATTGTAATTTGGCCACCAGCATATCCAGCTGATCATCCAGCGACAGCGTGCTATCGTCTTTTACCATGGAACAGACGGCCCGATACGCCATCTTGCCTTCCAGGTTCTTACCGGAATTGTGCAGGGTCTGGGCTTCCACCAGGCCGCACTTTACCATTTGGGACAGATTCAGATGGAAATCGGTTTTCGCCGTTTCAATGTGGGAGAACGCTTCGCTGATGGCCAGCTTCTGATCCCGCATGCTGCCGTGCTTGATCTTGGCCTGCAGGGCTTTGGCGTAGCGTATGTAATTGTCAGCATTGCGGAACACGGAATTTTTTGACAGTCCGGTGGCTTTACGGCAGGCCTTGTACATGGTTTCCATATCGCCGTTGAGTTCCGCCAGTCGCGCCAGTTCCTGTTGCCGTACCACCGCTTTGGGGGATTCTTCCACCGCCTGTTGCAGTACCTGTTGTGCGGCCTTGAACTTGCCCTGGGCCTCCAGCACTTTGGATAACCAGTCAAAGGCTTCCACGTATTTGGATTTGGTTTTGGCCAGGCTTTCCAGCAGCTCCTGGGCTGCTTCGTAGTTGCCGCTGAAATACTCCACCTTGCCCATGCCCAGCACCGCCCAGGCAACCCGCTTGATGCCCAACACGGTGTCGTAAATGTCGCGGGCTTCCTCGTAGCGTTTTTCGCCCAGCAGCAGCTTGCCTTTGATGCGATAGGCGGGCAGTGCGAATTTCGGCTTCTCCACCGCCAGGCGATTGCAGGCTTCCAGTGCGCCATTAATATCGTTTTTATCGATGGCCCGATTGATTTCGCGGTATACGTCTTTGGTGCGGATTATACGGTTAAGGCGGGTGCGCAGAATTTCCAGTGTGACCGGTTTGGTGATGTAGCCATCAGGTTCGAATTCCAGTGCTCCCATGACCATTTCCACGGTCTGTGCGGCGGTGACCATAATGTACACAGTGGCGGCGGGGATCAGGCCCGAGTAGCGCACTTCTTCCAGGATCTGTTGGCCATCCTTGCCCCGCCCCAGTTCATAATCGGAAAAAACAATGTCGTACTGATTGAGGGCCAGTTTGGCCAGTGCCTCTTCGCCGTTGTTCACCGTTTCCATTTGCTGAACACCCATATTGGCCAGCATGGATTTCATGGAAGAACGCATTTCCGCCAGATCCTCAATGATCAGCACGTTCTTCTTATGATAGGGGATCAGATCCAACGCCATGGTTACCGCAACACTTTCCTTGGTGATACATATAACTATAAGTGTAGGAGCTTTGCGGCGTGATGCCAGCGCGCCGGACAGGGGTCTGCGCCGGCGTCTATGGAATGAGGTTTTCCAGTGGAATATCAATAAATTAGACTGTGCTGCGCCACCTGCTACAGGGGCGCAGCCTGGGTGGATCAATCCACTAATTGCAGGTATACGTCACCGTCCTGGTTGATGATCACCTCACACTCCGGTACGCCACTGACGGTTTGGGAGATGGCCTCCCAGGCATCGCGGATGGCGCTTTCCACCTGGCCGTCCACGTAGTTCACCAAACCAACGCTGAGGATTTCCTGGGCCAGGGTAGAATCCGCCGTTACGGTGAAGTTTTCGGTACTGATGACCAGGGCATCGGTATCGCAATCCACCAGCAGGTCGAAATTGATGTCCACGTTGGGGTGCAGTGTGCCCAGATCCAGAATGTTGGCGGCGGCCTCCAGGTTCAGATCCACGTGCAGGCGATCACATTGATTGCCGCTGTCACACACCGCGGTGATGCTCACCGGAGTGTCGAAATTGTCGCGCCAGCTCAGTTCGTTGTAATACATTTTGTGGCCGATCATACCGGACAGGCGAGACACCAGTTCAGTGTTCCAAATGCCTAAGGCGCCCAGCAGACCCAGGGCCACGTCTTCGTCGTAGTTTTGCCAGCTGCTGGCGGCCCGCAGGGCTGACCGATTGAAGCTCAGCATGCTGAATCCGGAAAACAGGCTGGGCATGTTCTGGCAGTCGCTGCCGGCAGTGCTGTAATCCTCACCGAATACTTCAATGTTATTCACCAGCAGCTTCACCGAGCGGATGCACCAGTCATCGGTGCCCGACTTGTAGATGCCAAGGGTGTTGATGTCGCTCATTTGCGACAGGCCAGTCAGGTTCAAGTCAACGGTTTGAGTGGTGCCGCCGTTGAAATCCTGCCCCGGGTAATCCACCACGGTGAGGTTGCCGCTGGGATACTCGTTGCCTGAGGCGGAGTTCATGCGCACCCACACCAGATCGTTGGTGCCGCTTTGCGAGCCGCTGCCGGTTTCAATGGCCAGCTGCACGCGCCACACCTGGTTATCGTTACCGTCATAGGTGTAGGCGCATTTTATGGCGGAATAACTGGTGCCTGTCTGGTTGTACGCCGCCCCCCGGAAACAGTACCGATTATCCGGCTTCAAGCCCGCCTGAGTGGTGGACAGGCTTTGATAGGAAAGCAGGGGTCCGCTGCTGCGGATGGTTACCCACTGGTTACTGCTGTTTCGCATCTGGATGTAGTAGCCGTCTTCGTAGGCGGAACTGTCCGCCAGGCGCAGGCTGATGGCGGCGTCAGTGCGCGATAGCGCCAGCGTGGGTGCCGCAGGCCGGTCATACTCCGGCGGAATAGTGGGGTCCTGATTCACCGGTGGCAGAGCCTGGCTGTTGCCGGACAGGGTCAGGGTTGCACCCAGCACGGCGCCGAGTAAGGGGAGTTTCAGGTTGGGTTGTGAGCGTGTCATGATTATCTCCATGGGGTTATGTTGAAACGTTGTTGGCATCAAGAGTGGATACGGGTAACTCTTTGATGCGCCCATGGTAGGGAGCCGGACGGTGGTGTTCTAATCCTCAAACTGTAGTAATGCACTACGGATTGCGTAGTAACAAACTACGCAATCCGTAGTTTGAAAAACGATGCCAAATACTGCACACATTTAATGTGAATAGGCCCGCTACGGGAATCATGGCGGGGCGAGGTGAAGTGAGATTTACGCGTCAGAAATCGATGGCCCGGGCAATGCGCTCTGCCTGTTTGGCCATAAACCGGTCTATCTCCGCCTGGCGGTTGTTGGAGGGGGTTTCCCCTTCGTGATAGCGGCACATTTCCATGGCCAGGCGTTTGGCCCGTTCACTGCTGTGGGGATCATCCACCTGGGAGGCGATGCGAAACAATTGCAGGGCGCACAGCTCGTATTGTGAGCGGGCGTCTTCGGTGTTCACCCCTTCTTCCCAGTACTTCTGCTCGATCTGCAGCATGGGGCGAAAGCGCTTGGCGCTGCGGGCGGCGTCATAGCCTTCCTGCCAGGCCTGCGCCAGCAGGGTTTCATCGAAGGGGTTGTCCCGTTCCTGATTGGGGTCGTATTCGGAATCCCCCAGATCGTAGGCGATGTGCTCGGCCTTGAGCCGGGCCACCTTCATGTCGTCGGCGGATTCGGTCTGATACTTGGCCAGCATCAGTTGGGCCTGGGCATTACAGACCTGCAGGGCGCGATGGGCGGAATCGGTGATGGTTTGGTTGAGGCGGGACATGTTGAATGTTTTGGTCTCACCGGCGTTAAACAGATCTTCCTGATCTGAAAACATGGCCAGATCGCCGGTCTCAATCAACGGATCCGGTTGTGCCAGATGTGGCGCTTCCACGGCCTATCCCCCTGTTTTCACGTTATTCTGATTAATAATTCTAACAGCCTGATGGGCTTTCTGCAGGCGGATTCTTCAGGGTAATTCCAGAATGACTTTGCCGGTGGTTTGATTGCTGGCCACCAGATCAAAGGCTTGCCCCGCCTGTTCAATGGGGAAACGACATTCAATGACCGGCTTCAATGTGCCCTGCTCAAACAATGGCCAGACCCGCTCCCGTAACACCTGGATCACGGAAGCTTTGCTGGCGTCGCTGCGGCTGCGTAACGTGGACCCGATCACCCGTATGCGCTTGACCAGGAGCCGGCCCAGGTCCAATGACCCGCTGCGGCCCCCCATCAGGCCGATGATCACCAGGCTGCCATCGGTGTTCAGGCATCTTATGTTCTGCTCCAGATAATTGCCGCCGACTGGATCAAGGATTGCGTCAACGCCGGTCTTTCCGGCCCAGGCTTTCACCGCGGCCTCAAAATCCCCTTCGCTGCGCAGGTGGCCCGTGTCGGCCCCCAGTGCGATGCAGGTGTCCAGTTTGGCCTGACTGCCTACGGTCACAAACACCGGATTGCCCATGGCGTTGCACAGCTGAATGCCGGCGCTGCCCACGCCACTGGCCCCGGCGTGCAGAACGGCTTTCTGGCCCGGCGCCAGTTCCGCCAGCATGAACAGGTTAAGCCAGGCGGTGGCAAACACTTCCGGTAAGGCTGCCGCCTGCACAAAATCCAATCCCGTGGGAATCGGCAATACATGGGAGGCGTGACAGACCACGGTTTCGGCGTACCCTCCACCGGCCAACAGGGCGCAGACCCGGTCGCCCACCCGCCACTGCGCTACATTATCCCCTACTGCGCTGATCTCTCCGGCACATTCCAGGCCCAGAATCTCACTGGCTCCCGGTGGTGGTGGGTACAGCCCGGCGCGTTGCATCAGGTCGGCACGGTTGACGGCACTGGCACGCACCCGGATGGCCACCTGCTCCGGCCCGGGTGCGGGTTGTGGTTGCTGTTGCCAGTGCAGGGATTGATCGGTCTGGATAACAATGGCGTGCATGGTTGCGGTACTCATGACGAGTTGGCCTCCAACTTCAGGTTTTCCTGTCGTTCCTGTTCATAGCGGGCGTACTTGATCCACTGCTGTGCTTGTTCGCCGCGGGTTTCGTCCAGTGCCGCCTGCTCAAAGGCGGCGATGGCCTGGTCGTATTGTTTCAGATTCAGCAGGCTTTGTCCCAACATGAGCCAGGCGGTGGTGGCCTGATCCCGGCCTCGTTTATCATCCGGGCCTTTGACCAGGCCTTTATCCAGGCCCTTCGCCAACGCCTTACTGGCGTCCTGCCAGCGGGCCAGTTGATACAATGCGTTGCCCAGCATGATGTCCAGCTCGCCGTCTTTGGATTGCGCGGCGGCTTCCTGCAGGGGCAGCAGGGCCTTGTCGTATTCCCGCGCCATGGAATAGGCGGAGGCCAGAAAGCGCAGGTTGCGGATATTGCGCCGTACCAGGTTACGTTGCATGCCCTGCTCCAGAATCTGCGCGGTTTTCTGCGGCGCGCCTTCGGCAAAGTACACGCTGGCCAGGGAGACGTACTGGGATTCGCTGGTGAGCAGATCATCCCGTTCCGCCAGGGCCAGAATGGCCAGGTATTTATCCATCTGTTCCAATTGAGCGTAGGCGCTGGCCAGCGCCAGCCAGTATTCCTTCTTGGGGAACCAGGCCAGCAGCAGTTTAATGGTGTCGATGCGGTGCTCAACATCATCCACGTGGGCGAGGCTGGCCTGTAGCAGATTGAGCCAGGATTCACGCGGCGTTCTGCCTTGCGCGCGATAGCCATCGATGGCCGCCTGTAAATGGGATACGGCTGATGGGTACTGCTTTATTTCGTAATAGCAGTGGGCTATCAGTGCGTGGGCTTCTTCCTTGCCCTCGTCGCCGGATTCCAGCCACAGGCGTAAATGGGGCAGAGCTTCCTGAAACTGGGACAAAGCCATATACACCTGCCCCAGAATTTTATGGTTACTGAGGCTAAGGCTTTGCGGGATTGAATAGTCGAATACCTTTTCGAAAGTGGTGGCGGCTTTTTTCAAATCCCCCTGTTCATAATAAACGTAGCCCAGCATGTGCCAGATCATGGCGTTGTCATAGGCGGTATTGCGGGAGCCTTCGGCAATGCTTTCCAGAATGGATTGCGAGGCCTCCAGCTTTTTTTCCCGCAGCGCCTGTTGAGATTCAACGATTTTTTTGTACACCAGCGCAGTGAGTGACGCCGATGATTCTGCACGGGCGCAAGGGCTTACCGTGCCCAGAAAGCAGGGTAAGGCCAACAGCATTATCAGCACCCGTACCTTACTCATCATATCGTCAGTCAACCCGTCATTTCTTTAACTTGAATCGAATTCGGTTTTGCACGCCCTGCACTTCGATGGGGGTACCCCCCAGGCTTCGGGGCTTGAAGCGGAATCGTTTCACCGCATCCAGTGCCGCCTGGTCGAACACGCCACGGGGCTTTGAATCCACCACCCGGGCATCCTTGACCTGGCCCTGGGTATCAATGGTGAACTCCACCACCACCCAGCCTTCGGTACGATCGAACAGCGCCTGCCGTGGATATTGCGGTGGTACCCGGTAAATCGGCAGATATTCCCCATCGCCTTCGCCGATGCCGAGCCCGGGATCAATGGAAAAGTTTTCACTGATGGGTTGATCGGCGATGGCAAAATTCTCACCGCTGGGGCTCATGGTTTCGATCTCCAGTTGCGCCGGTGGTGGTGGCTCGGCCGGCTTGGGTGGGGGTTCCGGTTTGAGATCTTCCAGCCGTAGGTTCGGATCTTTCTTTTCCCGAATGAAGTTCACCAGATTCAGCGCGCCGGATCGGTTCACCGGCACCTCGCTGGTTTTGATCAGCGTAATCAACAATGCAAACAGGAAGGTGACGATGCTGAACGCCAGTAGGAACGCAATAAGATAGCGCCGCGCCATGATCAGTTATCGGAGGCGGCGATGGAGATGGAGGTAATGCCCGCTTGCCGGGCAGCGTCCATCACGCGCACCAGTTTGTCGTTAGTGGATTTACGGTCTGCCTGTACGATCAGACCGCCCTGTGGATTTTCAATGTGCAGGCGTTCCAGAATGGCTTTGACACTGCGCTCATCCACCTGCTGGCGATCAATCCAGATTACGTCTTCATGATCAATGGCAATCTTGATGTTGGCGGTTTCCTTGGTGATGGCGGTTTTGGCCTGGGGCCGGTTGATGTCGATACCGGTTTCCTTAACAAAGGATGCGGTTACCACAAAAAAGATCAACATGATGAACACAATGTCCAGCATGGGTGTCATGTCGATGCCGGTATCTTCATCTTCGGTGACGTGATAGAAAGGCCGTCTCATGTGGCAGCACCTCGTGTGGAAAGCGACAGTTGATCGGCAATCGTCTGCACCTGAATTTCATAGTATCGCAACAGGGCGCGATACCCCATCAGACCGAAGATGGCGGCCCCCATGCCGGCCATGGTGGGCAGGGTGGCGCGGGAAATACCCGATGCCATGGAGCGGGTGTTGTTCATGCCGAAGGCGTTCATGACATCAAAGATTTCGATCATGCCGGTGACCGTTCCCAGCAATCCGAACAGCGGGCACAGTGTGATCATGCATTTGATGACCGGCAGTGAAAAGTGCGCGTTGCTGCAGACTTCGGCCACCAGCTTTTGGCGAATGTGTTGTGCATACCAGGTGCGGCGATCATCCCGGGAGAACCAGGTGTGGGTGACGCGATTGATCTCCTTGGGCAGGGCAAAGCGATAGTACAGGGTGCGTTCGCAGATCAGTGTCCACATGATCAGGGTGTTGACACCGATGGTCCACAGCACCACCCCACCGGCAAAGTGGAAATCCCGCACAATGGCAAAGGCTTCCATCACCGCCCACATCAGCTGTTCTCCTGCTCCGCTTTTTCCGCCACCAGGCCGGTACTCTGTTCTTCCAGTACCGAGATCACCGCTTTGCTGCGGGTGCTGGCCAGGGTGTGGAAAAACACCACGGGAATGGCCACCGACAATCCCAGCACGGTGGTTACCAGAGCCTGGGAAATGCCTCCGGCCATGAGCTTGGGATCACCGGTACCAAACAGGGTGATGGTTTGAAAGGTGTTGATCATGCCGGTAACCGTGCCCAGTAGCCCCAGCAGCGGTGCGATTACGGATATGATTTTGATCATGGTGAGGTGTTTTTCCAATGGGCCGCGCTCCCGCAGAATGGCTTCGCCGAGTTTCAGTTCCAGCGATTCCAGGGGCAGCTTTTTGTGCTGTTCATAGGTCAGCATGATGCGCCCCAGGGGGTTGTCCCGCTTGACCTCTTGCAGGCGCATCTGATCAGACACCTTGCGCGTGGTGATGATCAGGAACATGATGCGCTCCAGTGCCAGAATCACACCGATGGCGCCCAGAATAATGATCACGTATCCGATGAAACCGCCCTGTTCAACCCGGTCCACAAAATCCGGTGCATCCAGCAGCATGTTCAGCAGAGTTCCCCGGGTAGGGTCGATGGCCACCGCATTAAACCCTTCTGTGGCCTGGGTATAATCTTCCACATAACCCAACATATAACGGGCCGGCTGCCGATTCAGATCAATAACCTTGCCGGTTTCCGGAATGTACTGCAGGTATCGGTTGCCGGATAACAGATTGAAGGCGCCCACGCGCACCACATCGGCTTTTACCGGTTCACCCTGGGTGGTGATCACTTCCAGGTTGAGGTGTTTTATCTTGCCGGATTCCACCATCTCCCGTTGCATTTGAAACCACAACTGTTCGATGTTGTTGATGCTGGGCAGGGAACGGTTGCTGCCCAGTAAATCCGACAGATCTTCCATCTCCAGGTGGCGGGAGGGATACTCCACCGAGGTGATGGAATGCTGCAGCAGATTGGCGGTTTCGGAGGTGGATGCCTGCAGATGGGTGAACAGCTCTTTTAATGAACCCATGCGCTTTTCCAGGCGCCGGGTCAGCTCATCCAGTTGTTCTTTATTTTCCGAGTAGGTGGTTTCCAGCAACTCGCTGCGCCGCTCCAGTTTCTTGCGTTCGGCAATGGCCTCTTGCAGCAGTTGCTCCTGCTTTGACTTTTGCGCCAGAAAACGCTGTTCCCGCTCTTTGTTTTCTTTGGATTGTTCAACCCGGCCCTGCTGCACCAGATCCAGCAGTTTGTCCAGGGATTCGATTTCCTGTTTTGGTTTCCAAATGGCGTGGGCCGGGTCCGCCAGCGGCAGTGTTCCCACACACAACAGCAAGGTCAGCATAAGATAGCGCATCATGAGGCAGGCTCCGGCGCCGGCATGGGCAGCGTCAGCAATTCCGGAGCGGCCTGCTTCTTGGCAACCTTCAGGCCTAACCGAATGTCGCGGGCGTAGCGGCCACCCAGTTCCTGCCAGTCACGGGTTTCGTTGTTCCAGGCACCAATGTCGCTGCCGTCCAGGGATTGATACAGCAGCCCAATGCGGCCCACCCGCAAAAACTCCACCTCGCGGGCATTTTCACCGATCTTGAGGGTGCCGCGATAACTCTCTATGGTGTTGCCGTAATCCATCTCTACGTTGTAGGCCTCCATCACCTGGCGGAATTTCTCCGCGATGGTGACATCGGCCCGCGCCAGCGTGTGTTTGAGAAAGGCAATGCGTTCGTAGCGTTCCTCCAACAGAAACGGCACATCCAGTTTGATGAACGTTTCCAGGGATTTCACCATGCGCTCCATCAAGGGCGTGACCTGACGCTCAATAATGGCGACATCATCAATGGACTTTTCCGTTTCCAGCATGCTTTGTTGCTGGCGGCGAATCTGTTGAGTCAGTTGCGTGTTGTAGGAAGTCAGATCCTCGATGCGTTTCAGTTCCAGTTGGTAATCCTGGAACAGCTGTTGGGTTTTATCCGCAATGGTGTTGACCCGATCCTGGGATTGGACGGCGGACTTGGTATTGGCTTGTTCACCTTCGATAATGCGATCGGTTTTATCCGCCAGGGTGGTTAACCCCGGCAACATGGCCCCCGACAACACCACCAGGCAAGCCACCACCCGTTTGGCGCAGTGTCTCATCATAATGCGTAGTACGACCTTTTTTGTTAAACCCGTATTGGTCTTCTATTTATATACAGGGATTTTGCTTGTTTTGTTCCCGAATTTCCTGGGATTTCATCCATTGCAGGATGCGGCCACCCAGTTGCTGGCCGGTGGCCCGTTCGGCGGCTGCCACGGCCAAGCGCAGTTTGGCCATCTCAATGCCGGTATCAAAACCGGCTTCTTCCAGCATGTACACCAGATCTTCGGTGGCCACGTTGCCGGAAGCGCCGGGGGCAAACGGGCATCCACCCAATCCGCCGATGGAGCTGTCAAAGCGGCGTACGCCCTGGGTAATCCCGGCCCAGGCCATAGCCAGCGCCTGGCCGCGGGTATCATGCAGATGCAGATTGAACCGCTCAGGCCCGAATTGTTGCACAAGTGGACTCAGGATATCATTGATCTGCCGCGGGTTTCCGGCACCGATGGTGTCGCCGATGGAAATTTCGTCGGCACCCACCTCGATCATCTCCGCCGCCAAACGGTGTACCACGTCCACCGGGGTCTTGCCATCGTAGGGGCAGGACAGCGCGCCGGATACGTAACCGCGCACCTTCACTCCATCGGCCCTGGCCTGCGAAATCACCTGGCGGCAAACCTCGGTGGCCTGTTGTGTGCTCATATTCAGGTTGCGCTGATTGAAGGTGTCGGTGGAGGAAACCACCACGGCAACGGACTGCACACCGTTGTCACGGGCCCGCTGGTAGCCCCGCATATTAGGCACTAATGCCGAGATCTCCACATCATTCTTAAGTGGGATTGTGGCCAGGCCCGCCAGCACATCCGCCGCATCCGCCATCTGTGGCACCGCTTTGGGGTGGACGAACGCCACGGCTTCCAGGCTGGTTATCCCGGCCTCCAGCAGGGCTCGGGCCATATCCAGTTTGGCCGCGGTGGATACCGGGTTGGGTTGGTTCTGCAGGCCGTCGCGCAGGCCCACTTCATTAATGTAGATACGTTCGCGCATGATATGAATTCTTATGCCAGTGAATATGCCAACTATTAAACAACACTGTCGTTTATAAATAAACAGACATCGCCTTTATCAACCGATTACGCCATTTTGACGCAATTGTGCTATTTGTGAATCATTCATTTGCAGTAATTCGCTCAGCACGGTGTTGGTGTGTTGCCCCAGAGCGGGGGGTGAAGTGAATGCTTGCTTACTTTGTGATGACAGTTTTACCGGGTTGCCTGGTTGTTTTACGGTTTTGTCATTACCCAGGGGTACCTCCACCACCATATCCCGCGCCATAATCTGCGGATCGCTCAGTGCATGTTCAAAATCGTTCACCGGTGCGGCGGGAATACGATGCTCCTTTAACCGCTCCAGCCAGTGTTCACAGGTTTCCTGCCCGATATGCTGCTGCACCCGGGTGTTGATAAAGTGGCGGTGCTCCCAGCGGACCGGCTGAGTGGAAAATTTCGGGTCCATTAGCTCAGGATCGTTGAACATCGTCGCCAGTTTGCCGAAGAATGCATCACCCATGCAAGCCAGGATCAGGTAGCGGGTGCGGGTTTTAAAGGTACCGTAGGGCACATGTACAAAATGATTGTTGCCCACCGCCGGCGGCTGCTGGCCGCTCATCAGGTACATGGTGGCCATGTAGTTAAGCATGGACACCTGGCAATCCTGCATGGAGATGTCCACATGCTGACCCCTGCCCCCGGGGCTCTGGTCCCGTTGGTTCAACGCCGCCAGGATACCAATGGCAGCGAACAGGCCGCCCCCCAGATCCCCGATGGGAATCCCCGCCCGCAGTGGTGGTGCCCCTTCCTCTCCGGTGATGGACATGCCACCGCCCATGCCCTGGGCCACCAGATCAAAGGCGGCGCGGTCCCGGTCGGGGCCGGTCTCCCCAAAACCGGTGATGGAACAGGTGATGATGCGGGGGTTGTGTTGTTTCAACACCTCGTAATCGATGCCCAGTCGCTTGGGTACCCCCGCGCCAAAATTGTTGATCACCACATCCGCCTTCTTCACCAGTTCGTAGAACAGGGACAGCCCCGCAGGCTTCTTGAGATCGATGGCGACGCTCTTTTTATTGCGGGACAGAGTTAAAAAGTAAGCGCCCACTCCGTCTATGGAGTATTTTTCATCGTCCGCCAGCAGCTTACGGGTGCCTTCACCCCGGCCCGGGGGTTCCACCTTGATGCAATGGGCACCCATGTCGGCCAGCAACTGGCTGGCATAAGGGCCGGACAACATGTGGGTCAGATCAAGAATCGTAATGTGGGACAAAGCGCTCATGGGCAAACCTTCTGATGATCGTATTTTGTATGCAATTGATGCTTTCGTTGACAGACTTCAGATCGAACAAACCGAAAAACGGGCATTATTTAGTGGTTGAAACTAATCGATCATTATGATTGTATACAATCTATAAACATGACCCATAAGTCAACCCAAAAATCACCGAGCACCTCTTTAGCACTGCACAGAGAAGGACCAGGAGCCAGCCATGAACCAGCCAGCCGATAACCAGCCCGCAAGCAAACCCACTATTGCTCGCCGGGCCGTGCACAACATGCATCATACCGCCTACCGTTGCCGCGACGCGGAACAGACCCGTTGGTTCTATGAAGATGTACTGGGCTTTAAACTGGCCGCCGCCATGATCTTTGATGAGGAACCCGGTGCCTCGAAGCAACGGGAATACATGCATCTGTTCTTTCAGACCGGCGACGGTAACTTCATTGCCTTCTTTGATGTGCCCGATAATGTGGAAGAGAAAATGTTCATTGCCCGCCACGGCTTTGATCAGCACATCGCCTTTGAAGTGGACAGCATGGAACAGCTGAAAGCCTGGCGCCGTCATATCAACACAATGGGCCGCCCCTGCTTCGGCCCCATTGACCATGGCTTTGTGCACTCCATCTATATGTACGATCCCAATGGTGTGCAGGTGGAGCTTACCGTGAAGGACACGAACTACGATGCCATCCTGGAGGAGGACGGTGCCAAGGCCCACGCCACGCTGAAAGCATGGACCGAGCGCACCCGCCCCGACAAACTCAAGCGTCTGGATGCCCACATGCTGGACCAGCGCGGTATTGATATGAGCAAAGCGGACTTCTCAAAAGTGAAGCAAGAGGGAGCACAAAAATGACCACCAAGTACGAATACGATCGCATTCCCTATTTGTTGGCCTTCGCTGAGCAATCCAAGTTCAAGGACACCTATGGTGGCAGTGCCGACCTGGTGGCCCTGGAATCCTATTGGCTGAAACCCAAAGACAAACCCAGTGACACAGTGATCCTCTTTATGCACCCCATCGGCGGTGGCGCCTACCTGCCCATGGTGTCTGCCCTGGCGAAAAAAGGCTGCCACGTTATCTATTGCAACAGCCGTTACCGCGGCACCGACAGCGCCCTGATTATGGAAAAGGTGGTGCTGGACATGGCCGCCTGCGTGCGGGATGCCAAGGAAAAGAAAGGCTACAAAAAAGTGGTGTTGGCGGGATGGAGCGGTGGTGGTTCCCTGTCGCTGTTTTATCAGGCCCAGGCAGAACACCCCACCATCACTGAAACGCCGGCCGGTGATCCTTTGGACCTGGTGGGTGCCAACCTGATCCCGGCCGATGGCATGATGTTGCTGGCCGCCCACATCAGCCGCGCCGGCACCATGACCGAGTGGATGGATGCCTCCATCCTGGATGAAAACGATCCAAGCCGGCGTGATCCCGAGCTGGACCTGTACGATCCCAACAACCGCAACCAGCCACCCTACTCCGCTGAGTTTGTAAATAAGTACCGCGCCGCCCAGATCGCCCGCAACCGCAAAATCACCGCTTGGGTCAAACAGAAGCTGGAGGATTTCCGCAGGGATGGCCTCACCAGCGAAGAGTTTGCGTTTGTGGTTCATGGGACCATGGCCGATCCCCGCTGGCTGGACCCCACCATCGATCCCAACGATCGTGCTCCCGGTTGGTGCTATCTGGGTGATCCGAAAGTGGTGAACAACGGCCCCGTAGGGTTAGCGCGATTCTGTACTCTGCGGGGCTGGCTGTCACAGTGGAGTTATGATGATTCCAATGCCAACGGGCTCACCTGCGCCGCGCAGATCAGCGTGCCCACGCTGGTGATCGGCAACACGGCGGATGATGCCTGTACGCCCAGCCACACCCATCGCCTGTATGAAGCCGTGGGGCACGATGATAAGGAGTTGTACGAAGTCAAAGGGGCCAATCACTATTATTTTGGGCAGAAGGATAAACTGGATGAGGCCACCGGACGATGTGTGGAGTGGTTGATGAAGAAGGGGTTCATGGCGGATTAACCGGTCTGCGGGAGCGTTAAGCGAATGGCGCCTGCCACCACCAGCAACACAACGGCCACCCAGTCCACCAGTATTACTTTACTGATGAGTTCATTGGGTTGGCCCGTTTGCCATGAAAGCGCAATGAAACTGAATGTGCTGATGAGCCCGGCAGCGATGGCCGCAATCTGCAACTTAGGCTGGAATGCACTGATTACCAGCAAAGTACCCAGCAATCCGAACAGCACCGCCCGATGCCGGATCAGCAATTCCAGATTGCTGTCCAGGGGGTCCACACCGTACAACCCCGTAATCCAATCACCGCCCAGTACCGCTTTTAGCGCAATCAAATGCACGATCCCCACGCCAATGAGAATTGCCGAAACCATCTTCATACCTGTGTTTGCTCCGCCGTTTTATGGGAAGCATACGGCCCGCAACAAAAGCCGCAATTACCTGTCAGGTAATCTTCAAGCCATCTTATAACCGGTACGGTCGTCCAATTCGTTGAGATCCCACCCGGGCTGACTATACTCAATATCTAAGCTAACTATATTTGGGAATCAATGCGGGCCGTAGCTTTATGAATATCAAGTCGAAAATGTATGCCGGGTTGGTGGTGCTCTTCAGTGTGGTCGTGTTGGCGTGCGCAGTGAGTTTCTATGGTACGAATCGGCTCAGTTCCATTCTGGATTTTGTGATTACCCAGGCCTGGGACGCCGCTGACGGCGCCATGGAGGGCAGTATCGGTATTCAGCGGCAGATGATCGAAGTATTTGCATTGCTGGAGACCGAGAGCCAGGCCGAACGCCAGACCGTGCTGGGGATAGTGGATGAGGCTCGCGCATTCACCGAGGAAGCGTTCGCGCGCATGACCGCTTCCGGCCTTATCGATGATAAGGATCTTGCCGAATTCCAGCGCCATAAAGAACAATACCAGAGCGCGCAAGATACGCTGTTGAAAGTACACAGCGCGGTTTTGGCGGGCAGAGTCAGCGCGGATAAACTCCATCAGAGCAAAAAGGACTACATCGTAGCGGTTGAAAGGCTGCTTGAAACCGTGGAAGCGCTGGAAGAACTGGGTGATTCTCAGGTTGAAAGTCAGCGCAGTTTTGCCGCTGAAACCATGTCCACCATGCTGCTGTTGCTGTCCCTGGTGACGGTGCTTGCTGTGGTGGTGATCGGGTTTATTGCATTGGGTGGACGTTGGTATGTGCTTAGGCCCATCGAAACATCAGCCCATGCCATGCACGTGATCTCGGACGTGGACGGCGATCTGACCCAACGCCTGCCGGTGAAGAGTGATGATGAACTGTCCGCGCTGGCCAACTCCTTCAACCGTTTTGTGGCGGATTTGCAGAATACCATCCTGCAACTGGCACAGCATATTAAAACCATAGATCAGTCCGCACTGGAGGTGTCCAGCGCCGCCCAGGATGCACTTGCAACGGTGGACACTCAGTTGGCGGAAACGGAGATGGTCTCCACCGCCATGAATCAGATGGCGGCCAGTGTTGAAGAGGTGGCGCGCAACGCAGCGGTTGCCGCCCAGGCGGTTGGCTTGGCCGATACCCAGGCGATGGAGAGCAAAGATGCCGTGATCAATACCAAGGGGCTGATTCATCAGCTGGCCAATGAAATCAACAATACAAGCAGCGTTATCAACGGCCTGAAGAATGAAACGGAAAGCATCGGCTCGGTCATTGATGTCATTAAAGGGATTGCCGAACAAACCAATCTATTGGCCCTGAATGCCGCCATCGAAGCGGCACGGGCAGGTGAGCAGGGTCGTGGATTTGCGGTGGTGGCAGATGAAGTGCGCACCCTGGCAAACCGAACCCAGCAATCCACCGATGAGATTCACCGCATGATCGAGCGTTTGCAACAGGGCTCGTCCGATGCGGTTGCCGCCATGTCGGCCAGCAAGGAACTGTCTGAAAGAAGCGTGGCGCAGGCGGAATCGGCCGAGCAGATCCTGGATGATACGGTGGCCAAAATCAACGAAATCAATAATATGAACATTCAGATTTCAGCGGCGGTGGAAGAACAAAGCGCGGTGTCTTCTGAAATCAACCACAACATCCAGAACATCCGTACGGGAACGGATTCAGTGGCAACGGCCCTGACCCAGGCCAGTCAGAACAGCACTAATTTGAGCCAGCTGGTGGCGGAACTCAAACAACTGGAAGCCAAATTCAAGCTGGCATGACGCTGGTTGCCGGAACGTTGGTAGCTAGGTTG
>DKQK01000043.1:0-19343 GCA_002471665.1 Gammaproteobacteria bacterium UBA7310 | reverse complement strand
GCTAGGTTGGTTGTAGGAAGGGAAGGCTCATCAGCTGAAATGGTCCAGCCATTGCGTTGGCGACATGCCCACCTGTGACCGAAACGCCCGCGACAGGGCACTGGCACTGCCATAGCCCACCATGTCCGACACCCACTGCACCGGTTTGCCCTGACGTAACAGTGATTGGGCAACGGCCAGTCGCCACTGGGTCAGGTAATTGCCGGGTGTCATGCCCACCACATCATGAAAGTGGGTGGCAAACCGTGCCCGTGACATACCGGATTGTTGCGCCAGTTGCTCCAGCGTCCACGGCTCGGCCGGCGCCGTGTGAATGGCATTGATGGCTTTTGCCAGGCGTTCGTCCGCCAGCCCCGCCAATAAGCCCACCTGCAGCCGCTGCTGATCCATGGCATCCCGCAACACCTGAATAAACACCACCTCCATCAGCCGGTCGAGTACGGCCTGGCGCCCGCAATGGGTTTCGGCTGCCTCCAGAAACAACAGCTGCAGGGCCTGGTCCAGGCTGGGCATATCCCGTAAGCGGATCATCATGATCTCCGGCAGGGCCCGGGTCAGTGGATTACCCAGCCCGGCACCAAACTCCAGCGAGGCGCAGACGGTGGCAACGGAATCGTCCATGGGCAGCAGCCGATGGCGGGTGGGATTCATATAGAAGAAGACGCTGGGTTCATCGATCAGCAGGGTAGGATGCTGGGGTGATTCCACGCGCATGGCGCCGCGCTTCACTACATGGATGTAGCCCAGGTTATCCCCCTCATAGAACTCAGTGGTGTTGCAGAGCGGACCCGCCTGAAACACACGGGCATGGAGTTCAAAGCGTTTCAGCAGCTCAACCAGTCTGTCTTCCATTTTGAATCCTGGATAATACGATAAGTATGGAAATATAGACCATAAGATACCACAAGTATTCAATTGGCTGTCAATATGGCTCTGCATTCACGGAATGTACTGAACTATCTTTAACCAAGGAGCCACATCATGACGCGTATTCAACCTGTCCTTCTGGACAACGCCGACGCCAAAACCGCCGCCACCCTGAAAGCGGTGCAGGCAAAACTGGGTGTACTGCCCAACATGTTCACCACCCTGGCCCATGCCCCTGCGGTGCTGACCGGTTATCTGCAGTTATCGGAATCCCTGAGCCAGGGGTGTTTGAACGCACGCCAACGGGAGATGATCGCCATCGCCGTGGCACAGGAAAACCATTGCGAATACTGTTTAAGTGCCCATGCCGCGCTGGGTAAAGGCGCCGGTCTCAGCGATGAGGACGTGGCCCGGGCCCGTGATGGCATCGCCATTGAAGCGGCAGACGCCGCAATCGTACGCCTGGCATTGCGCATCACGGCAGCCCGCGGCGGCATTGCGGATGAGGATCTCAGCGCCGCCCGGGCGCAAGGGCTGGATGACGGATTGATCCTGGAGGTGGTGGGTCAGGTGGCGCTGAATACGCTCACCAATTATGTCAACCGGGTAGCGGGCACCGAGGTGGATTTTCCCCTGCTGAAACTGGATGCGGTGGCGTGAGCCGACTTAAGCACGCGTAACAAGGAGAAAGGCGATGAAAACGTTAATCAGGGCCGGGGTACTGGCCTGTGCGATGGCCGCCGGAGTTGGTGCCAGCATGCAGGCGGCGGCGCAGCCGCCGGAGAACATCGGCGCGGCAGTGTTCAATAAAAAAGGGAGTCTGCTGTTGCCGCAAGGTTACCGGCAGTGGGTATTCATCGGTGCACCGTTGACACCGCACGGCTTGAACAATGGAAAAGCCGGGTTCCCGGAGTTTCACCACGTGTACGTGAACCCGGACGCCTTTGAGGTGTATCAGCAAACCGGCGTGTTTCCCGATGGCACAGTGATCGTGAAGGAGCTGGTGTTGCTACAGAAAGGGGATTATCCCGACGGTTCCAAGTTGGCGCCATCGGGCCGGGGATACTTCGGCGGCGAATTTCAAGGCATGGATGTGATGGTGAAAGACAGCCGGCGTTACGCTTCGGAAAATGGCTGGGGATTCTTCAACTTTGGTCACCATGCCCCCCCTTATATGCCCTCCGCCAAGGCTGCGCCGGCTGAAAGCTGCGCCGGTTGTCATGCCAGCAACGCTGGTAAGGACATGGTGTTCAAGGCGTACTATCCGGTTCTGCACTGACGTCTCGTTGATCACGGCACAAAGTGGACATATCCTGCTGGAGTGTCCGCTTTGTGCGTACCGGTATGGTCCACCTTGTCACTCGGGCATGTAAAGTCAAAAAACTGGAATGCTCGGTCATTGTTGTACTGCTGTCTTCGGCCAAAAATAGCGGGGAAGGCAATCATACAATGACAAGGAAGCAACCATGATGAACCGTTCAACGCCAGTTTTGATGAGTGCGATTCTGATTGCACTGGGTGCCTGCGGCGCAGTGCTGATGCCGCTGTGGATAGAAGAGGTCGACAGCGCCACTCGATACTCACAGCTGGTTCCGGGTACGGTGGTGGATACGTTCTATCTTGCAACCCATATTCGTGACGACCAGCCACTGACATTCACCCGGTACGATGTGGAGGGCACGGTTCAGGATACCTGGATACTGGAGGGAGTTACCGCGCGGGTTGGCCTGTATCAGGCTGGTGGTGGCATTGTTTACGCCCAGGACAGCCAGGCAGAAGTGACGGGGCTTACCCGGATTGACCTGAACCAGCAAAGCGTGAGCCCCGCCACCACCGATGCGCTGCCACCCGACTTGCCCGAGCCCACGGTTAATGTCATCAGCAGCAAGCCCGACGGCGTTGTGATCAGCATCAACGGCTATGATGAAAATCAGCGCTACCAGAAATATCTGGGCAGGATAACGGCTACGGGTGAGCTCTCTTACTATCGGATCAATGAATCATACTATGGTATCGATACTTACGTGCTGCGCGAAAACAGTGGCTATCTGATGACCGGGAGTGTTAGCGACGCCGATGACACCGGCCAACAGAGAGGGTTTATGTTGTTCCTGGATTCTGAATTGAATCCGGTGGCGGACTATCGGTTACCGGAAAAGGTGAAGGTTCGTGCAGTGTTCAACGGATTTGTAGCAGGATATGTGTCCGCACCGGTGACCAATCGGGAGTACGAATTCTTTTATGCGGATGGATCTCGCCAGACGGGCGCCGAACTGTTTGAGAGAGGTACAGTCTTCTATGGTGAGAACGAATTCTATATTGCCAGATTTCAGCTTAATTCCAATCAGAGTTGGGAATTCTGCCGCTATGATTACAACATTGCGCTGCAAAACTGTTTTAACACCACCATCCCGGGCGGGCTGGATAAAGTGGTGGTACAGGAGGATGGCAGCCTTGGTTTATCCGCGGAGGATGACCTGAGCGGGCCCATTGGCATTGGGTTGTCGATCGAGGAGATCGAAGGCTCCATACTGGCCAACGGCAGTGTTGCCGGCAGTACCTTAAACCGGGTCACCACGCGCCTTTACGACCGGGATGGCCGTATTCTGCTGGATGCCCGACCTACCCCTTACCGTACCTTTGGCCAGATTACGTTGTGTACCGAACCCTGGGACTATTTTGTTGCCACCTGCTATGAGCCGGAAACGTATTCAGCGGGAACCTGCTTCCATCACGATACTCTGTTTATGGGCCCCCGGGATGCCATTACCCTGACCCTTCATTGTAATGCAGAGAATGATTCCAAGAATGAACTGACCCGTTGGCAGGCCCCGTAACCGGTTCATGGTGCGGATTAAAACGGTATTCACAGGGCGTGACTGAATTCAGAATCGGATCTGGTGTGCAGTGGCGCCCCCACCCTGGTGGTGTGTTTTTCCAGGAACGCCCGGTAATAAGCGGCTACCTGTTGTTCATCTTCAACATGAGGGTAGTGTCCGATCTCGGCCAGAACATGAACCTGCTGCCGGGGCATGAGTTCCGCAAATTTGTCCACCATGGGCTTCCCTGCTACCGGATCGGCCAACCCGGTAATCAGCATTACCGGCACATCGGTTTTACTCAGCGCCCCTACCCAGCGGGTGGAATGTTGCAGGCTTTCGTCATAGTAGTGAATCAGCTTGTGGCTTATACGGTGTCCGTCGTTCAACGTGATCAGATACCAATAATCCTTTAGCGCGGCTGGGTCCGGCTGAGAGCCCGCGCCGAACACCGCGGAAAAGTTCTTGCTGAACCGGTTGAACGAAACAAACTGTGAAACGAGCCAACCGAAGGGGCTGTTGAGCGCTTTCTGAATGGGGCGCAACTGTAAACTCTGTGGATAGACGACCCCGTTCAACATCACCAGGGATTGAATGACAAACGGGCGCTGGGCCGGTGTCCACTGCTGTTGTCGCGCCACGAGTTCCTGGGAAACGTAGGTGCCGTAATCGTGCACCAACAGATGTGCTGTTGTTACCCCGAGATGCCCAAGAAGTTGTTCCACCAGATCGGCCTGATACGCAATGGAATAGCCGGATTTGGGTTTATCCGAAAAGCCGAAGCCCAGAAAATCCAGAGTAATCAACCGGTAGTCATCTTTGAACAACGCCCAGAGCTTGTGCCAATCCCAGGATGATGTAGGAAAGCCATGCAGAAATACGATGGCGGGTTTGTGCTGGGCTGATGTGAGTTCAGTCTGTGAATCCCGATAGAAGATCCGCTGCTGATTGTGTTCGAAGTAGTGACCTTGTGCGCGCCACTGCTCAACACTCTTACTGGGAACCTGCTCGGCGATACTATTGAAAGCGCACATCAGCAGCAGTGGGCATACGATGAGCCGGATGATCCATGGCATAAGGTTGTCCTTGAAAAGTCAGTGGTGTCCACAAAAAGTAAGCAACGCGAGGATCAGCGATCGGTTACTTCCTGATACGCCCGATAACGCTTGCGAATATTACGCAGATATTTGACGGGCTCCTCGCCTCTTACGTAGCCATACCGTGCCTTGCGGGCATATTCCCGTTTTGACAGTAAAAGCATGGCCTGCTCAACATTATCGAACCAGACATCACTGTGCCAGCCTTTTTGCTTGGCCAGCCTTACCGCATCCCGCACATGGCCGGCGCCGGCATTATAGGAGGCCAGTGCAAACCACATTAGCTCCTCGTCGTTCTTCGGGTTCATGTATTTTGCTCTGTCCCGTACCCAATCCAGATAGGCAACACCGGCGCGAATGCCGTTCTCCGGCACTTCCAGATTCTCCACCCCCAGCTCCCTGGCGGTCTTCGGCATCACCTGAAACAGGCCCTGTGCCCCGGCCCAGGATTCGGCCTGGGGATCAAACCGGCTTTCCTGGTACATCTGGGAAACCAGCAGGCGCCAGTCAAAGTTGTATTTCTGGGCATGCTCTTTGACCAGGTCATCGTAAGGGGAGAGGCGGCCATCCTGTTTCAGCGCTTCGTAATCCTTGCGCACCTTTAGCAGGCGGTGCTCATTCTTGAAGTACTTTTTGTAGGTGACGTTGTAGTGCAGGCCGCGGTACTGCTTGCCGATATAGGCATTCACCACCTTCAGTAACTCGCCGTGCCGGGCGTTGACCGCCCACGCCTGTTCCTTGGGGTCGCCCAGCGCCATGATGGACTGCACGTCGTCACGCCAGGTCAGTTCCAGATCCAGAATATGACTGTCGGCAATGGTCAGGTCGTAGCGGTTCTCGGCCACTCCGTCGATCAGTTCTTCGGTTTCCAGTGTCTCGGCCACTGCCATCAACTTTATCCCCGGCACCTGCTTTTGCAGGGCACTCACTGTAGACCAGTATGAGCTGGAGGGGCGCACATAGATCTCGCGGCCCTTGAGTGCCGTCACCTGGTCGATACCGGGTTCGTCGGCGCGGGCCACCACCAGCTCCGAGGCATAGTGATAAGGCCGTGAAAAGGCAATGCCCATGGCTTTACGCTGGGCAGTGGGGGTGAGAAAGCCCAGGGCGATGTCTGCTTTGTCGTCCACCAGATAGTCGAGCATGCTTTTATGATCCGGCGCCACAATGATCTGATAGCGAACGTTATGCTGTTTGGCAAAATGGCGGGCCATTTCATAGTTAAAGCCATGTAGCTCCCCCCGCCAGATAAAGTAGGATGCCATATTGTTGCGCATCACAAAGCGGATTACTTTCTCCTGCTTGATCTTTTGCCAGCGATTTTTGGGTTTTATCTTGGGCTTGCTATTGGCCGCCAGATTCTCGCTGACCAGAAACCCGTTGAGTTGCTTCAATAGGCTCTGGTTGCCTTTGCTCACCGCCCAGGCGATGGAACGCCGGCCGCTGGCCTGAAAGCTGCGCGTGACATCATTACGGTATTTCTGTACTGCGCTGAGTGTATTGCCATCCAGAATGGTGAGTTGAATCTCACCGGCCACCAGCTTATCCAGAACCTGATCGGTGGAGAGGTCAGATGGCAGGTAGCGCAGGGTCATTCCCGGATAAGCCTTCTGCAAACCCTGCGCGGTGTTGACAAAGGAGGTACCTTTGGGCACCGCCAGTTCATACTGGTTGAGCTGTGCAACCTGCGCCGGCGCGCTGCCTTTGCGGGCAACCAGAAATTCCATGGTATAGGCTAACGGATGGGTAAAATCAGCGGCCAGGGAACGCTCCCGGGTCACCGTCAGGTTGGTGGCAATCAGATCCCCCTGATCCGCTGCCAGTGCGGGTATCAGGCCGTCAAAGTTCTCAATGGCGATGAATTCAACCTGCAGTTTATGCGCTTCCGCGAAGCGGGAGACAGCCGCCTTTTCCTGTTCCAGCGGGAAGCCGGCCCGCGGCAAGTAACTTTCAAAGCCGGTCCAGTACAGAACTTTTAACGTACCCTGTTGTTGAATGGTGTTAAAATCCCGAGCGTGAACCTGCCCGGTGATGAGGGCTAAGCCCAGCCAACAGCAGGCGAACAATGCCCACCGGACATGATGTGAAGCTAAACCCATGTGATCCCCTGTTCATTCAAGCACAGCAATACACCCATGTTGCCACTCATGGCAGCAACACACAAATAACCGCACGGAATGGGAGTGAATATGAAGACAATTCTGATCTACGTTGCCGCCTGGTTTGGCCTGGTGGTGTTGGCGGTTATGAACGGTACTTTGCGGGAAAAAGGCTATGGCCCCTACCTCACAGAGTTATCGGCCCATCAACTGTCGACACTGTTGGGGATTGTGTTATTCGGTTTTTATATCTGGATTTTAACCGGACTTTGGCAACTGCCTTCTGCTGCCATGGCGTTGGTTGTGGGAGGTGTTTGGCTGTTGCTGACTCTGTTGTTTGAGTTCGGTTTTGGACACTATGTGATGGGGCATGCCTGGCAGACGTTGTTGCACGACTACAATATTATTCAGGGGCGGGTCTGGATCCTGATACTGATCTGGACAGCGCTCGCCCCTTACTTTTTCTTTCGTATCCGAGCGTAACACCTTATCTGAAGTGTGGTCGATCCACTCTAAATAAAATGTCCTGCAAAATGACTCCCATGCAATTTGTGCAGTGGGAGCGCATTGTATCCGTCATGCAGCCTTGCGTTGCGCCTGGGGGCTGAATACAACATCGTAATCACCCAACCTGAAATGGCCAAGGGCTTTTTGCAGCCGCGCCAGTGACCAGGGCCAGGCAGCAAAATTACGCCCGTTCTGATCCAGGTAGTAGCTCTTGCAACCGCCACTGTTGAACACGGTACCTTTTATGTGCTTTTGCACGAGTTCATTGTGGGAGCGCAGTACTTCAGCCTTAACAGCAAGTTTACTGATGCCTTTTTGCTTCATCTTTTTCAGGCCATCCACAATGTAGCCAAGCTGTGCTTCCGACAGGCGGAAAAAGGAATCGTAGACCAGGACGTTGGGCCCCAGAACCAGAAACGCGTTGGGTGTGTCGGCCAGCGCCGTTCCCAGATAGGCTTCCGGTGAACTGTCTTTCCACAAATCGGACAGCCGCTCCCCGTTGGCATTCACCACCCTTTGGCCAATGGGTGGATGTGAAACGTCGAAGCCGGTGCCCCAGATAATCACATCCACTTCGTGTCGCTCACCGTTGGCGGCGATCACGGTGTTGCCCTCCACGCGTACCAAGCCGTGGGGAATCAGGGTGGTGTTGTCGGCCTGCAAGGCTGGATAGTAGTTGTTGGCAAACAGGATACGTTTGCAACCCAGGGTAAAGTTGGGGGTCACGGCCTTTCGAAGCGCCTTGTCTTTTACCTGTAATTTCAATAATTGTTTTGCCGCCTGGCTCACCGGTTTGAGGGCGCTGGGATGTCGCAATCCCAGGTTGATGACGTTCAATGAGGATGCCACCGTTTCGCGCCAGGCGTGCTGGATTGCCGGAACTTTCTCCAGCAACAGTTTGCCGGCTGTGCCCAGCGGCATATCCGGTTTCGGTAACACCCAGGGGGCGGTGCGCTGAAACACGAACAGGGATTGAACCTTCGGTTGAATCTGGGGCACGAACTGAATCGCCGAGGCCCCGGTGCCGATGACGGCAACCCGTTTGCCGGTGAGATCGTAATCATGGTTCCATTGAGCGGAGTGGAACATCTCGCCTTTAAAACTTTCCAGCCCCGGCAGTGACGGTGTCTGCGGTTCCGTAATGGGGCCGGTGGCAAAGATCACGGTACGGGCCAGGTCCTGACCTTGACTGGTGTCCAGCACCCATAGATGGCGTCGTTCGTCCCAGCGGGCGTTTTTCAGTTCTGTGTTGAAGGTGATCAGCGGTTCAATACCGTAATCACGGCTTACCTGTTCCAGGTAGCTTAAGATTTCCGGCTGCGCGGCAAACAACCGGCTCCAGCGGCTGCTGGGTGCGAATGAATAGGAATACAGGGCGGACGGAACGTCGCACCCGCAACCGGGATAGGTGTTTTCACGCCAGGTGCCGCCCACACGATCCGCTTTCTCGATGATCTTGAAATGGTCCAGGCCCTGCTCTTTCAGTTTGATGGCCGCCGCCAGTCCGGAAAGGCCGGTACCGACGATATAGGTATCATAGATAGGTGTTGTCATTGATCAATGGTTCCCGTTGATTAGCCGATGAATTTGTAGGACAGGCCCAGCATATCCGCGTACAGATTCGGCGCGGCCCGCTTCATCAGCCAAAACAGCTTGGCGTCCACCTGCGGTGTGGTGTAAAGCTCGCCCTTGTCGAGCCGGTTCAGGGTGAGTTTGGCAACGGCATCACTGGTGGTCATGGCGTAGTTCATCAGCATATTGTCCGCCAGTTTGGAATAGCGAGCGGGAATTCGGCCATCCTTAATGATGTTGGTGGGCACCAGGGTTGGGCACAGTACGTTGACCCGGATGTTGTCTTTCCTGAGTTCGGCATAGAGTGTTTCCGACAGCGCACGCACACCGGCTTTCGTCACGTTGTAGGCGCTCATTTCCGGTGCAGCGGTGAAGGATGCGGCGGAGGCGACATTAATGATGGCACCGCCACCTTGCTGCTTGAAACCGGGGACAAAGTAATGACAACCGTGAATGACACCCCACAGGTTCACGTCCATGCACCACTTCCAGTCTTCCAGGGTCAACTCATCAAATTTGCCGCCCAGACCCACGCCCGCATTGTTGATCACCAGTGTAACCGGGTGGCCCAGTAAACTTTCAGACTGATGCGCCAGTTGCTCCACCTGTGTCGCCTCACCCACATCGCAGTGCACGGGGTAGGCGTTGCCGCCGCTTTCTATTATCTGTGCGGCGGTTTCTTCGGCAGCGGGCAGATTCATGTCCGCACACACCACGGCGCTGCCGCGTTTTGCCAGTTCCAGGGCGAAACTTCGGCCGATGCCACTGGCGGCGCCGGTGACAACCGCGTAGGCGTAGTGGCTGGGTCGCTTGGCGCGAGAATTGAAAATGTTGACCATGGATTATTCCTTTCAGGCACGCAGGGCGGGAACAAATTCCCGCACCAGATAAGGTGTGAGCAAACCGGTTTCCGGATGCAGCAGTTTTTCTTTGTAGTATTCCAGATACTCGGTTGTATCGTGGTCGCTGGGGTGAAAGTCCGGCCGCAGGTAGTCCAGAATGTGCCCCATTGTGCTGCCGAAAACCCCATCTTTCGGGCCGGCCAATAAGGTTAAGCTGTATGCCACGTCTTTCCAGTAGCGCGGGTGCAATGCCAGGGTTGGTTTGCGCAACAGTGGAATCACCGATCCCCCCAACGGCACCAGTACCAAAATGGTGAAGGCCGCCAGTGCAAATCCGGCGACCCGCAGGGGATAGCTGCCGGATAAGGTTTGGAAGACATCATAGGCAATGTCTTTGTGCTCTGATTCTTCCAGCATGTGCCACATCCACAGAGCCCGTTGCTTCTCATCCTCGGTACTGTAAAACACCTGTTCGTGCTTCATCATGTATTCCGACAACACCGCTGTGAAATGCTCGATGCCCGCCATCAGCGACAACTGCATGCGGTGGGGAAGTTGCTTGAAGCCGTACTTAAAGACCTTGTCGGCCAGAAACCGATACAGGGGCACCGGGAAGCGGTGCTTGGCCAGTTCGTCATTGAACTGGTTGTGCATTTTTGAATGGATGGCTTCCTGCGCGATCAGGGTGGTAACCCGCTGCTTGAGTTGTGGATCGGTCAGAAACTGGCGATGGTAGCGGGCGGTATCGATCACCAGGTCTTCGCCGAAGGTTAAAAAGATCGACAGGGCTTCAAAGAACGCGGTGGCAAATTCTGTCTTGAGGTAGAACTGATCGTCCAATTCCCGGGCATCAAACTGAAAATCCATGTGCCGGACCGGTATCGCTGCCGTCATAGTGTATACCCTTATAAATGTCTCATTAGTGGATGGCATGCTAATCCGATCAAATGTTCGGGTTCAATTCGGGTCATGGGAGTGGTCGGCAGCCCTTGCCGAATGGGCGTGCAGCAGGGTTGGCGGTTCACAGGGGATACCCCATAGTCGGATCTGATTTCGGTTTTGGCCGGGGGGTGGGTACTAAAGCAGCAGGGAGCAGCAAAGGTTACCGGTTCTATTCGAAACAGCGTAGCATCAAGCTACAATGCCTACACGGTGCTGATCACAATGATGAATAGGCAGCGTTGTGATGTTATATAAAGAACGCTTGCGGCAATTTTTCGCTATATTTTAAGCAAAGTTCTCAGCGTATTGATAAGCGCAAACCAGCCCGCGCCTTAATTTTGGAGACGCTCAACCCCATCCTATGCGTTATACAGCCACTTGGATCATGTCAGCCTTCAAGGTCCTCACCCTGCTGTTCTGCAGCAGCCATGCTTTCAGTGCCGACAAGGTGGTGCTGCAGCTGAAGTGGGAACATGAATTCCAGTTTGCCGGTTATTATGCGGCACTCTGGCAGGGGTATTACGAGCGTGAAGGCCTGGCGGTGGAAATCCGTTCCTGGGCCAGGCCGGACGGCCAGGTGGTGTCGCCGCTGGAAGAGCTGATCAGCGGCCGGGCGCAATTTGCCATCGGCGGCACGGATATCATGGTGAACAAGGGGCGTGGTTACGATCTTGTGGTGGTGGCCCCCATCTTCCAGCGATCCCCGGTGGCATTGGTGAGCCTGGACTCGACCCCGTTGCAGAACATTGAACAGACCGCTCAGTTGCGGCTGGCGGCGGTGGAAGTGGACGATTCCATGCTGGAAGCCCGGGCCATGTTCTTAATGAACGGCGTGGACGCCAACCGGGTCAATTTTGTCCATCAACCCCTGACCATGGAAACCCTGCTGGACGATAAAGCGGATGCGCTGGTTACCTACAGCGTTTCCGCGCAAAGCCGGGCCAGTGAGCTGGGGCTGGCGCTGAACCTGATGCATCCCACTGAGTATGGGGTGCAGTTTTACGGCGATACACTTTACACCAGCGGCGAGCTTGCCCGCCGGCAACCGGAACTGGTGGCGCGCTTCCGGCGCGCGACGCTCGATGGCTGGCGCTACGCGCTGGACAACAAGGTGGAGATTGCCAATCGCATTTCAGCCACATTGCCGCGTTACCTGTATCGCTATGAAGATTTCAAAGCCTATAACCTTGCCTTTGCGCACAGTATCGATCAATACACCTTCTATCCCGCGGTTGAATTGGGACATGTGAACATCAAGCGTTGGCAGAGAACCTACGATATTCTGGAACGCCTGGAAGAAATCGAGCAACCCTTTGACCCGGCGTCGATGCTGTTCAAAAAACCCATTATCAGCCAGGAACCCTGGCATGATATGAGCTGGTTGCTGGGGGTGGTGGCGATGGCAGCCATCCTGTTGGGCGCAGCCCTGGTGCGCGGCAAACCGGCCTATGGTTTACAGATCGCGGTGTTGGCGTTACTGCTGCTGGTGGAACAGGGATTGGAAACCTGGATTCAGCGGGATAACGATGTACAACAATCACTGCGTACACTGGAAACCCTGTCCACCATCCGTTCCCGGCTGGAACAGGCGATCTCCCGTAATCTGACAGAGCTGACCGGGGTTGCCGCCTTCATCGCCGCCAATCCGGACCTGACCCAGGAGGCGTTCAGTCAGTACGCGAAAAACGTGCTCAAAGTTGATCCGCAACTGATCAATCTGGCGGCGGCGCCAGATCTGGTGATCAAATACATCTATCCTTTACCAGGTAATGAAGCGGCGCTGGGCCTGAATTACCGATTTAATGCCCAACAGTTGCCCGCGATTCGGCGCGCCATCGAATTCAATGAGCCGGTGGTGGCAGGCCCGCTTGATCTGGTGCAGGGCGGTACCGCATTGATCGGCAGAGCCCCGGTGCGCATTCTCAACCAGCAGGGTGAACATCGGTTGTGGGGCATTGTGTCGGCGCCGGTTGATGTGGCCGCGGTGTATCGGGAAGCCGGAATGCTGGATCCAACACTGGATCTGAAGATCGCCATCCGGGGTAAGGATGGTATGGGAAAAGACGGTGAGGTCTTTTATGGCCGGGGGGAGTTGTTTGATACGGCGGGTGTGGTGACCCAGACCATCAGTTTCAGCGGAGGATCCTGGCAGATTGCCGCCCTGGCCGAAACCCATGATGAAACGCTTCCGGCCAGAATCGTTGCCCTGCGCCTGGCATTTACCCTGGTGGGAGTGCTGATCATGCTGCTGCTGTTCACCCAAACCCAGCGCATGAGCAGCCGCCGTCATTACCAGAAAGTGGTTAGACAGACCGCGGAATTCCTGCGGGAGGTGGAAACCGTGGCCAAAGTGGGTGGTTGGCGCATGGATAACAAAGGCCAGGTCTATGAACTATCAGAACAGGCGCAAATGATGCTCGGGCTGAATTCGATGGAATCGGAGATGTCACTGGAATCGTTTGTAGACTTGTTCAGCCGGCCACAGGGCATTGACATGGCGCAGGCTTTGCGGGAGGTGATGCAACAGGGCAAAGAAATTGACCTCGAACTGCAATCGCAGAATCGTAAGGCCTGGTTGCGTTTGATCGCTGATCCTGTCACAGATGACCAGGGTAATCGGGAAGTCATCGGCGCAATCCAGGACATCACCGAAAAGAAACTGGCTGATGCCAAGATAGAACATCAGGCGAACTACGATGGGCTAACTAATTTACCCAATCGGGTTTTGTTCAATGATCGGTTGCAAACCGCCATGGCGCAGGCGCAGCGAAACAACAAAATCATCGCCCTGTTGTTTGTGGATCTGGATAATTTCAAAACCATCAATGACAACTATGGCCATCGGGAAGGCGATCTGGTGCTGTGTGAAGCGGCCAACAGAATCCAGCAGTGTATCCGCGCCTCCGATACCGTAAGCCGCCACAGTGGCGACGAATTCACGGTGATTCTGAACGATCTTGAAGATGAAACCGTACCCGCCAAGATAGCAGAAACCCTGGTGGCCACCCTCAGTAAGGCATTCACAGTGCGGGGAGTGGAGGTCTATTGTGGTGCCAGTATTGGCATTGCTTTGTACCCGGCTGATGCCAAGGTGCCGGAGGAATTGATCATCAACGCCGATCAGGCCATGTATGAAGTGAAGAAAAGCGGCCGTAACGGCTGGCACTTCTACACCGAGGAGATGCAACACAAATCTGAACAGCGCCATCATCTGTATAACGCGTTGGTGACCGCCATCCTCGATGATGAACTGACCTTTCACCTGCAGCCCATCATTACTACCCATAGTGGCAAAACCACAGCCTGCGAAGCATTGGCCCGTTGGCAGCGTGCCGATGGCAGCTGGATCTCGCCGGTGGAATTTGTACCAATCGCCGAGGAGACCGGCCTGATTAATCAGGTTGATTATATGATTATGGAAAAAGCCGTGGCAGCGCTGCAAGGGATCAATGCCGACCGTGCCGAGCCCATAGCGCTTTCTGTCAACGTATCCCCGCGCTTGTTTCAAACCAAGGATCAGGCTTTGGATCGCTGGCTCGAACTGGTGCGCTCCGCCAGTGCCACCGTACCAATTATTGTGGAGATTACCGAACGTTTGCTGACCGCGGAATCCACCCGCACTGAAAGCGTTCTGCGTGAGTTGGCGCAACTGGGAATCGACATATCCATTGATGATTTTGGCACGGGCTATTCATCATTGAGTTATCTGACCCGTTTCCCCGTGAGCAAACTGAAGATTGACCGTTCCTTTGTCAGTTGTATCGGTGTTAATCCCACCAGTGAAACCCTGATCGAAACCATTCTGGCGATGGCCGAAAAATTGGATATTCAGGTGGTGGCGGAAGGGGTGGAAACCGAAGAGCAACTTACTTATTTGCGGAAACGAAACTGTCACTACGTGCAGGGTTACCTGCTGGGACGCCCTTGTGATGTGGCAGAGTTCACGGCGCGTGTTGTGCAAGAGAATCGGCTTATCCTGGGCCGGTGACGGACAGGTGCTTAATTGGATGTTTATAGGTTGGTTAATTGCAGTCAGTAATTAACACGACGTCCACCTTCAAGTTCGCCATCGGATAAAAAATATGAACCATTTCACTTTTCAATAAAAATATCCCAATCCAGCCAACAAAATTGCGGTAGTGTAACCTCTGCTCGCCTACAGCGGGCCGGGCATGGATGCCATTACTCTGTTTATGCTACAGCCAGCATCCAGCCGATAACCGGGGGAAGTGCAAAATATTTATTGATAGATAACTATTTTGCCATATCTATTTCGGATTCCTGACCACTATAACGACGCTATTTATCGTGTTGTCCGTCTGGTATTGAGCTTTATGACGCCAGCCAATTAAACGACACTATAAAAACAGATAAAGGACTATAAACATGGCTAGTCGGTTCGGCGCTTGTCTCATGCCCAAGATTATTGCGTTCGCGTTACTGCTTTTCAGTCAAATCTCGTTTGCTGCGGATTGTAATACTTCACGTCTGGAATTTGGCCCCAATCATCCAAACGGATTTTACGGCTGTTTTTGGGAGTGTTTTGGCGGCGTGCCGGCGAATCTGGGTGGCTGCCCCTCCATTGGCATTACCAATTTCTGCGAATCATTTTGCGCTGGTGCCGACCAATGTCCGGTTGGAAACCCCATCGATATTACCAGCGGAACCAAACACGAGAGCATCACGGATTACAGCGGTGGTGGCCAATACCCGCTTGAAATCACCCGCTTCTACAGCAGCAGCAAGTTCGATATAACCGGCAATTTCGGCAACGGTTGGAACTCCATTGAAACGGCAACAATTTACAGTAATAACTACAATGGTGTGGATCAATATACTGTACGTCGACCTGATGGCAGTGAGCTGCGTTTCCGCTGGGGCAGTGGCTCCGGTGACACTATCCCACATAAAGCCAAAACCAAAGAAGTGTTGACCATGTACAACGATACTCAGGGTGAGGAGCTCTGGGAGTTAAAGCTGGTTGATGGCAGCAAAGAAATATACTACATGAATCTGGCTGAATTTAATGCCAACGGGTCTTTTACATCGCGTTTGATGTGGCGGGAAAACCCGCAAGGCTTAAAGCATATCTTCAGTTACGACGTCCAGGGTCGAGTTGAAACCATCACCGATTCGTTTAATCGGTCATTGGTATACACCTACTATGCCGATGGCACCAACCATATTCAATCGATTACTGCTCCGGGCAATAAAGTCTTTCGTTATGAATACGATGGCCTGGGGAACCTTGAATACGCGATCTATCCCGATGAAACACCCGCCAACACCAGTGATAATCCCCGTGTTCGTTATCATTATGAAGACAGTCAACTAGACGTCAATGATAGGGATGGCGACGGAGACACCAGCGAACGGCTGTACCCAACCCATCTGACCGGTATCACCGATGAGCGGGGCAACCGTTATGCAACCTTCACCTATGATAGCCGGGGCCGGGCAATTGTCTCAGAACATGCCGGTGGTGCTGATCGACTTGAGATACTGTCGTTTTCACCCGTTACCATCCGCAATGCATTGGGTAAGGAAACCATCTACAATTTCAACACCATAGGCAGTGCTGAGAATACCATGACCCGCCTGGTCAGTGTGGAAGGGCAACCCAGCCCCAATTGCCTGGGCTACAACAGCAGTATTACTTATGACAGTAATGGTAATAAGGATCTGGTCACTGATTTCGCCGGTAACATTACCGATTACGATATTGATGCGGATGGCTTTGAAACCCAAAGAATAGAAGCATCCAACGCACCGGAACCGGTGAGAAGAACCATCAGCAGTACCTGGATTAAAAGTTTGTATCGGCCGGATACCATTACCGTGGCAGGCCACCGGCAAACGGATTACGACTACGTCAATAAACGGATTGACCTGATTACCCAAACGGATTTACTCACCACCGGGAATCCAACACGTCAATGGGATTACCGTTACACCTATCATGATGCAGCAAACCTGAAGGTAGAAACCATTACCATCGATGGCCCCCGCACCGATGTCGCAGACACCACAGTGCAAACATTTGATGAGCAGGGGTTATTGATTCAGACCACCAACGCGCTGGGACACCGAACCCAGTTCCAGGATCACAATGCCGAAGGCCTGCCGCAGACCATGATCGATGAGAATAACGTGGTCACCGAGTTACGCTACACTACCCGTGGTTGGTTGGACACCGTTACTGTTAAAAGCGCGCTGGGTGATGTCATTACAGACTACGACTACTATCCCAATGGCCTGGTGCAAAGCATTGTGCAACCCAATGGCGTACGCCTGGACTATGAGTACGATGACGCGAAGCGCTTAACCCGTATCACCAACAATCTGAATCAGTATGTTGAGTACGAACTGAATGCCCTGGGTAATCGTGAAGTTGAGCGCATTCATGCCAGCAACGGGGAACTGGTGCGACAGCATAATTTTGCATTTGACGAGTTGGGCCGGCTCCTGAAGAAGTTCGGAATCAACGACCAGGAACTGGAAACCTACACTTACGATGGCAACGGTAATATCACCCGTATAACGGATTATAATTTGCTTGACGTTGTACAGGGCTTTGATGGCCTTGATCGTTTGCAGACGGTAACGGATCGTGAAGGTGGTGAAACGGTTTATCAGTACGATGATCTGGACCAGGTGGATACGGTTACTGATGCCAATGAAAACGTCACGGATTACGATTACAACGGGTTTGGTTTTCTAACCCAGTTAAACAGCCCCGATACCGGTATTACTCAGTATACTGATTATGATTTGGCGGGGAATCTGCTTGCTAAAGTCGATGCGCGCGGTGTGGTGATCAACTATACCTACGATGCACTGAATCGCATCAAAACGGTTACCTTTCCCAGTGCCCCGGAAAAAAATATTACCTATTTTTATGATGAAACCAACACCAGCGGTTTCCCCAATGCCGGGGTAGGCCGGCTTACCCGAATCGTTGAAGCAAGTGGCATTGAGACCAGTTGGATCTATAACGATCTGGGCCAGATAGTACGGGATATTCGGACAATAGGAGGTCAATCCTTTAATGTTCAATATGAGTATGACCTGGCGGGTACGATGACCAAAATAATATACCCGAGCGGCCGGGAAGTAGAATACATTCAAGATTCCCTGTCGCGAACTCAACGCATCAGAACGCGAAAAACAAGCGCAGACAGTTGGATAGTCCTGGCGGATAACGTGAACTATCAGCCATTCGGACCGGTGAGTGCCTTTACCTATGGCAACGGCTTGGCGTTTGCTCAGAGCTATGATTTGCACTACCGACCCGATGTGATTCAAACCCTGGATGGCACCACAGACCTGCAGGCACTGGATTATGGGTTTAATGACAATAACGAATTGTCTGAAATCCTGGACCTTGTAAACGCAGACAACAGTAAATCTTTTGACTACGACGGCAACATCAGGCTGATCGAAGCCGCTGGCCCCTATGGCATAAAAAGCTACGATTATGATGATGTAGGCAACCGGGTTTTACGTGCCACAGCAGCGTCACCCGTGAGCGAGAATTATGCGGAAACCTACACCATTGCGGATGACTCAAATCGACTGAACGCGGTGAGCGCGGCAGGCACCGGCGGTCAGAATGCCACCTATGTTTACGATGAAGTGGGCAACATCACCAACGACGGGCAGTACGGTTATGACTACGACGTACGTGGCCGCTTATCCCGTGTGTTTCAGGGCGCCAATACCATCGCTCGTTACGATTATAATGCGATCTCTGAGCGGGTTTCCAAAACCATTGGATCAGACACTCGCTATTTTCTCTACGGGTTAACCAGTAAGTTAATCGCTGAAACGGATATTGATGGGGGAATCAGCAAGGAATACATCTATCTGGGAGACCGGTTGCTTTCCATTGTGGAGGTGGATGTGGGTCAGAGTGAGCCTGTGGCTGACTTGAACGTGTCACTGGCCAGTGAACGCAGTGGCAATGTAGTTAACTACGACATCACGGTGGAAAATTTGGGCCCTGATTCGGCATCCGCCGTTCGACTGACCAATGACGTGCCGGCCAATATAACGATTGATAACTTCACGGTGACTCAGGGTAGCTGTAGCCAGTCCGGCCAAACCATTAACTGTGAACTGGGTGATCTGAACAGCGGATCAACCGCGATTCTGTCGGTAACGATCACCGCGGCGGTTGATGTGGATATCAGTCAAACGGTGACGGCCAGCGTAACCAGCTCCACCACGGACCCCAACCTGGCCAATAACACCATTAAGAAAGCCGGTTCAGGCTGCTTCATTGCAACCGCTGCGTTCGGTAGCTACGAACACCAGTATCTGCATGTGCTGAGAGATTTCCGGGATGACTATCTACTGGTAAATGAGCCGGGTGCTGCTTTTGTGCACTACTATTATGCTAATTCACCGGATTTGGTTAGGGTTATCAACCAACATGAGTGGTTAAAACCCCTGGTACGGGTATTGCTGCTTCCCATTATTGCGTTGGCCGCCTTTGTTCAAGCCTCCGTTTTGACGCAATTACTGATTATTGCTGGTGTAATATTGGGTATGGCTGCCTATAAGCAACTCGGCGTGGGTAAAGTGTTAAAACGCGGC
>DKQK01000046.1:12003-35683 GCA_002471665.1 Gammaproteobacteria bacterium UBA7310 | reverse complement strand
TGTGACGCAGCTGCGCCAGGCGCGTTTGTTGACGCCAGGCCGGAGCATCGATCAGGAATAGGGGGGCGGCGGGATCCATTTTCTTCAGATGCAGAGCAGCCATTTGGCGTTGTGCCTGATTACCAGTTTCCAGTACATCCAGGCAGTGCTCACGGCTGATTTCTTTTCCCATCAAATAGCGGATGCCGGGCTTGAAGGTGGAGCCATTGTGTTCCCACCATTGCGCCAGTTTGTCCCGGTCTGGCCAGGGCAAGCCTTCATCCGGGTCGGATGCCACCTCATCGTCTTCGGGGCTGTCCGTGGGGCCTGCTTCAAATTCCGCGGGAGCACTGCCTTCCATATTGTGTTCCGTCAGATCCAGGCCGGTGATGAAACTGAAAGCGAATGCGGCAATGCGGGCCAGTGCTGCATTCTGCATGAGCCGGAGCAGGGCAGGGATACAGGATGGGTCACCCAGTTGACCTGCGCACAGCAGCAGCAAGCGTTTGTCCTCCGTCGTTTTTGCCAAGGTTGATAGAAACGGTGCAGCCTGGGGAAGGGGGAGGCAGGTTAATAATAAAGGCAATGCCATTCTTTGCTGCTCCGGTTTGGCCCGAAGGACGGCTTCCAGCAGCGACGATGGGTTTTGCTCCAGCAGTACGCAGGTGCGCTGTGCATGCATCGCCACTCGCTCGTCAGTTGAAGCCAGAAGCTTGCGACAAGCGGGCAGCAGCTCAGTTAAGCCAAGTGTGCTGACGGTGTCCAAGCCCGCTGTTTGAATATTAACGTTGTCTTGTGTCAGTGCCCATTCCAGCTGGGTTTCTGCCCGTATGAAATGGTGCTGGCACAGGTGTAATGCCAGGATCTGACCGATAGTGGATAGTGAAAAAAGCCTGGGAACCAGAGCTTTAGTAAAGCCTTCTGGTATCCAGCTATAGGCGCTTAGCAAACCAGGCAAAGAGTCGTGCTCTGATTCAACTTTTGCAAGAATGCACTTGAGTAGCTCGGTGTTTTTGGTTTCTGTGGCGAGAATACTCGCCGTGAATATAAAGCCGTTGTCCACTGACTCGCCGAGAACGTCCAGCAATTTATCGATGGCGTTGTGGTAACAGCGCAAGCCATCGAGATTGGCGTCAATTCGATTGTCCAGTAGAAGAATGTCTGGAAGTGTGCCCGAAAGCGAATGGACTAAATCCTGGCGCTGATTGTACAGTGTGTGGACTTCCTCCAGATGCTGCTCCAGGATTGATAGCAGGCCGCCGGTTTCTGAAAGTGATTTTATGTCAGGCCGGGTTATGACTGTCATTTTATAATCGCTTTGTAATACGGCTCGTTTTCCCAGTCCAGGCTTTCTCTTTCATCGAAACGGGCAAGCCATGCGGCCCCGTCAAATCTTGCGATTGGTTCACCAAAGGCCTCGATATCTGCGCGGGAGGGTTTCATCGCCCTGGCGATCTCCGGTATCTGGCCAAGATCCGGAGCACCCCGATTAATATCACCTATGGGTGGATAGTGCGCACCTCGCATGATGATGCCACCGTTCAGAAAGCTGGTTTCCGTGTTGGATAGTGCATTGGTAAATTGGTCGTTGTGCTGGAGTGTGTCCGTGATTCGAGGGCCTATAAAGTTCAGCCAATGTGCAGTGAAAGTGTGGCCTTGCATATCATCCATTACATCTTTGTAGCCCGGGTCGATGCCAATAAAACGGTTAACCAGCTGATTAATTGCTCGTGTTGAATCACCCTGCGTGGCGGATGACCTTTGGAAGGTGAAGCCTCCATTTGCGAACTCTACGGGAAGTTGCGCCAATATCGTCCTGTAGAAATTCAGGAATGTCTCTATGCCTATCTGTTCCAGGTAATCATATGGAAAGTCGAGCCGCAAATAGTTGCAGCGAGAATCGTCAAACAGATAGTGGCTGAAATCGGCACCATTGAAAGTGAAACCGAACTCGCCTACCCAGCCGGATGGATCACTGCCGTATTCCATGATGACTGCTTTGGTTTCCACTGCCACATTCTGGAGCTGTGACCGGTCCTGGTTCAGCTTTCGCTTTGTCAATTTTCTGCAGTAGCCATCATCGTTGAAGTACGTTTGCAGGACATCCTCTCCAATCAATGCCAAAAACTGGTCAAGCGCGTCTGCTATGTTCGGGGCCAGGGTGTGCAGCGTTTCATTCAAATAAAATGAAAGGCTCAGGCCGGCCCTGGCAATGCAGTGACCTTTTGGATTTTTAATGATTAGATCGTCAAACAACATGTGAAGTCCTTCTTGCTTGTGACGCTACGGGCAATTTTCATTATGTACGATAGTGGGAGGATGTTCTTTCGGGTTCTGGCCCCACCGTTTGGTCAGATTTTTATAGGCATCTTCCTGTGAGGTGCCGTCGGATCGCCTGCCCCAGCCGGGTGGCCCTTGGTATTGTGATGATGGGCATTTGAATTTGAAATCATAAATTTGTTGAGGGTCCCCGTTAGCATCAAACGTCACTGCATCTGGCCAGCAGCTTCCGCTACGGTCTGAATTCAGCAGGCCCTCTTTAAATGACTGCTTGCTCATCGCATACTTGCGAGGAAACGGAATCATTTCTGGTGGCGTTCTTGTGTTCCAGCCAGATTCCGCGCCTAATCTGGGTTCGAGTTGGTTGCGGTTGTGCTCCACTATTTTCTTGTCAACGCAGTCGTGTTTCCGGTCCCCCAGCTTCATGCAGCTTTCACCAGGCTCTTGGGTGATTTCCTTATCACATTCACACACCATTTCCTGCAGAACGTCTTTGGCATCCGGTATCGATTTATCGGCCTGGTTTTCACCCGTCATGGTGGCGCCGGTATTGGGAGGCATACCGCTGGCACCCAGATTGTTCAGCATGGGTTCGCTCAGCAGATGCACGCTTTTGCCCTGTATCTTGACTGTGAGCGAACCGGGGGTGATGAATTTGGCCGGCCCATGGGTGTTGGCGGAAATCAAACCGCCGCCGGTGCCTTTGCTGGCCATATCCCCCATGCTCTTAAACGTTGCTCCACGGATGGCAACGGTGTTGCCTTCAATTTTTACGGTGGTGGAATAACCTTTGGGGGACATGCCGGATTTGGCGATATTGGGAAGGGGCGATGGCACAAAAGGTGCCGGTGGCCCCGGCATTTTGCAGATATTGGGAATGGTGGCTTTGGCGATGCCCATGCTGCCTTTGGTCACCGGTGTTTTGGGCGGGTGGATTGCGACGCTGGCCATGGAGTTAACCTCGATACGGACTGGGAATAACGTCCGCTTCCAGTAAGGCGGCTGTGCGCAACCCGTTTTCGGAACTGGTCCACAGCAGGCTGCGTTTTCCGCTTGCATAGCCCCGGAGTGCTGCCTGCGTTGCCAGGCCGACAAACAATGCGCCGGAGGCCGCTCCCATATCACCCCAGCAATCCGCCGGGCTGCAGTAGCCGGTGGGGTCATCAAAATACTGTGCCAGCTTCAGGCAAGTGAAGCCCCATTCTTCTCCTCGGTAGCGTTCTCCGTTGATGTCGCAATAGATGGAATGGATACGATCCCGGGAGGCGTCCAAGCCCGCCACAGTGGCGCGAACCGATTCAATCAAAGCTTCCCCAAAATTCATCTCCTGGGTTTTGATCAGCTTGCTTTCCCACGCCGTGGCCGTGTTGTGGATCAGGGCAATGGGTCGCAGCCCGGCTTGCTGCGCTGCGGTGGGCGTCATGACCAGGCAAAAGCCGGCGCCTTCTGCTGGTACAAATCCAGCGCGGGATACACTGCCCAGCAGTTGTTTGTTGGTGTCCAGCCATTCCATGGTGTCCGCATGAAAATAACTCTCTACACCGCCAATCAGACAGGCTTCATATTGCCCTTGCGCCATCTCCTGTCTGGCCATATCAAACAGTGACAGTACCGCGCTGTTTCCACTCATGTAAGCCTGGCTTTTGCTGATGGATACAGGCAACTCCGGATGCTGACTGATTTGCTGGCTCAGCCAGTGGGCATCGGATTCACCAAATCCCGGGCGCGGCTCGGGTAAGCCCAGCAACAGAGGTAGAGCGCCCAGGTTGATGTTGGTCAGTGGCTGGCTGGTTTCCAGTAGTGCGGCTTGCCCCATGGCGAGCATGCGCTCCCGGCAGGGTGTTGCAGGATCCAGTAGGGCATCCATAGAGGCGGGCATGGGCTCACCCACCTGATCAACCATAAAAGGGTGTTCGCTGCAGCTGCTGATAGCCGCTCTCACTGCTGCTGCGGAGGTGTCGGTGTCCAAACCCAGTGGGGTACGTGCTCCGGTGCTGACGACAAAAACGGGCCCGCTCATTGTTCGTACCTTTTTTGGCGAATGATGGTGCGGTCCAGGTAATCGCTTTCATTGCGGCACAGCAATTCGGTATTCCAGATCAGCTTCACCTGCATTGTGTCCGGCTCGATGATGACGCTGGACATTTGCGCCCGATGTTCTTCAACTCTGCCGGCGATGTGGGTGGTGAAGGTAAGGTAGATTTTGGGTAGCTGAAAGCATAGCCGCCCACTGGGTGTCAGATTAAACAGTTCAATGGTTTCTGCGCCGCGCAGGGGCTTTTCTGTCTGCTGATCCAGCGGGGCGCATTGCAGGCATTGTGGTTGCCAGTCCAATGGCAGTAGTGGATGGCGTTGTTCCTGCCATTGTTTGTCGTAGGTGCCGACGTATTGGCTTCTGGGATGCCAGAAACTGTCTATAGCGCCAAACCCCGCAGGCCCAGCACGTTTTGCTGAGCGCTCCAGGTGTTCGATCTGGGGCAGCGGCATACCCAACTGTGATTCGTTCTGCACCAAGCCGCAGCCGACCGGGTTGTATGGATCCCACTTCTGTTTGGCCGGGTTGGATTGGCTTTTATCCCAACCCCCGTACGCCTTCTCATAGCGGATGGGAACCCGGGTAACCGGTTGGGTGGTGGAAGGTTTTAAACCCACTACCCCTTTTTCCCAATGCCGTTCGCCAAGAATTCGCAGTGCTTTCTGTTTGTTGTTCACTCGCATCGCCACCACGAACTCATTGCTGGGTTTGCCTGCAGGAGCATGGGCGGTGCCATTGACGATGATGTCGGTGGTGGGTTTTAGCGGGGTCAAATCCGCTTCATATTTCAAACTGGATTGTCCGGGTTCACCAAAGTATTCCCCTGCAAACAGGGGTTCGCACTGCTCATCGGCAAGCTCAAGAACACCATCGCCTTGAATGTTGTAGGTGGCCTTCACGGCCACAATCCATTGATGCCAGCCGTTCAGGTCCCGGCCCCAGGTGCGTTCGGCAGCGAAGGGTGTTTTATTAGCCAGAGCCCACATCAGGCGCTCTCCATGGCCCGTGCACTGTGAGTCTTTTCCACCCGCTGATGGAAGGCAGTGGTGTAATAGCCTCCCCATTGTATTTCAAGCCGATTGAGCCGGTTCAGGCCGGGATCGGAGGCAGGTTTTGGGCTGCCGGGCAGACGCAATTCGATGAGGCCGTTGTGGTGTAAAAGAATCAGGTCATCCAGGTAGCGGTGGTGATTGCTCAGTACGGTATCCAGCGGAGCGCTTTGCGGCCACAGGCTAAACAGGTGATCCAGTGCGCCGGCGATTTGTTTGTCTTTGGCTTCCACCTGGTAGCCATTGGGATGTTGATACCAATTGGGTTTATGGGGGCCGGCGGGATGCAGGCAGGATGCCACACTCAGCTGTTCGAGCAGGTCTGGATCGGGGTGGGGAATCCCGCTGCGCTTTTTGCTCAGGATCGGTGTATGCAGCTGTCGATAGCTGATCAGATCCACGGTGTCTTCCAGGTTGGCTCCGATCAGGTCCTGGGATTCGATCTGTTTTAACAAGGCGGGGTTAACCCTGCCGGAGGGATAGTTGTAATCCGCATCGGAAACCGGGTACAGATCGAAGCGTTGCGCTAAAGCCAGGAATTCGCTGCGCCAATACGCAGTATTGTGTTCGGTTAAGAATTCATGGGCGATATAGCTGTCGTGATTGTCACAGACGAATTGAAATTCGTTACCCAATAGTTGCGAAAACGGATGGGTTTCGTCCGCTAATGAACGCGCCATTTTGGCGGCTGCGGCCCGTGCTGCTGTGAGTTTGTCTGCCAGCGTCGATTGGGACTGGGTATGTGCCAGAAGGTAATCACGTACCATGCCGCGGATGTTCCAGCCCGGTTTGGTGTTGTAGTTCAGATACAAAATTCCTTTGGAGCTGAGCCGGTCGCTACAGAGCTGAAACAATGCATCGCGGACGCCGTCGGCAACCCATGAGAATACGCCATGCACGATGATGAAATCGAATTTCCCCATCAGTTGGGCGTTTGCCTGGCGGAAGTCAAGTTGCAGGAATTCAAGGTTGTCCAGTTGCAGTTGGGCGAGACGGCTCCGGGCCTGCTCAATGTGGCGTGCTGAGCCGTCCACACCGACCCACTCTGCCTGGGGCCGGTAATAGGCCAGCGGCAGCAGGTTCGCGCCATCGCCACAGCCCAGCTCCAGCACTCGGTAGCGCGCAAGGGTCGGGGCCGGGCCGCCGTGCAGAAGAGAGTTGATGGCCAGCCTTTCCGGAGCGGTCCATTCGATGGGCTGGCAGCGATAGGGAATTTGATCGTAGGGGTTGCTGCTCATATCAGTTGATCTGCACGCAGCCCCCTTTGATGCGGTGCGTCCCGGTGGCGTGGGAGGAAAGGTAGTTGCCTTTAATCAGAATCTTGCCGGCGCGGGTGAGGGTGATGCTGGCAGCACCACAGCGCAGCGTCAGTTTTTCCTGGGCCTGAATCTGCAGATGCTGATGGTCCACCTCCACCTGAAGAGGTTCAAGTTCTGATTGCCCGGTGGTCGGTTGAGGCGTTTGGATAATGCCCATGATAATGGGTAAGTTCAGGTTTCCCTGATCAAACTGCAAGATGACCTCTGCACCGAACGGAACTGACTCCAGGTTGGCAATGGAGCGTGCCCGGCGGGCGGCCGTACCTTGCTGACCCGGGAATACCACCATGGGGTTGCCATCGCTATCCAGCCCCAAAAACTGGCCGGTGACAACACCGTAAACGGGGCTGCGCAGCTGTGCCTGCTGAGGATTTTCATATGCGCCCATGTGCATCCCTCCCTGTGTATTTTAGTTAATGCCGACCTTGCTGCCCTTGATGGTGACATTGCTGCTGGCTTTGATATTGATTTTGCCCGTTGCCTTCAGATCCAGGTCTTTTCCGCTGATTTGCACGGTGCCGTCTTTTTTCATGCTGATGCTGGCTTTGCCCACCTTGATGGTGAGTTCCTCCTCGGCAATGATGTTGATCTTTTTGGCTTTGTGGCTGCTGTTGTCGGAGACGCTCACATCGCGATTTTTGCCCACTTTCTCGCTCATGCTCCCGCCCACCATAACGGTTTTATTGGCCCCCACCTCTTCGGCTTTCACGGCCCCCACCGTCTCGTTCATGGCCGCACCCACGCTCACCTGATACAGGCCACCAATAGTCAGCTCCTTGGCGGCGCCCACGGTTTCAGCACTGTTGATGGCCACGGTGGTGGTTTGATTGCTGTTGACACCGGTGCTCTGGTTGCCTTGCACGGTGATGGACTGATTGCCCGTCACGCTTTCGGTTTGGCTGCCGCCAACACTTTTGGATTCATTGGCGCCCACAGAGACCGCCCGATTGTTGCTGACACTGAGTGTCTGATCATTCTGTATGTCGCCGGTTTCATTGTTGGCGATGACAAAATTCATATCCTTGCCGGCTTTCAGGTAAATTTCTTCGGCGCCGCCGGCGTCGTCAAAACGAAACTCGTTGGCATTGCCGCTCTGTGTCAGCCAGCCGGATTGCGTGGCCGTATATTTCGGCCCCTGGTTATCTTTGTTGTAGAGTGCGCCTACGACGATGGGGCGATCCGGATCGCCGTTGATAAAGTCCACCAGGACTTCCTGATCCAGGCGCGGAACAAAACTAGCGCCCCAGCCACTGCCGGCATAACCCTGCATGACACGCAGCTTACAGCTGTTGTGATCACCGTCCCATGGAAACTGAACTTTCACCATACGTTGCGGATCGGCATCCGGCGCCGATCCGGACGCACTTTGCGCCACCACTTTTGCGGTCTGTGGCCCCGGCATGCGTTGTTTGTAGCGGGGCTTGGCCGGGCGGGGTGGTATATCGGCAGGAATGCAATTGAAGTGATTTTCATACAGACTGGGGCTGTCAATGTTGTTCCGTGCCCGGTGGCTGACTTCCCATAGCAGATAACGTCCGGATTCGGATTTGGCGTTGTGAACCAGCTCAAAGCGGCCCCCGGGATGAAAGCCGGGGCAATTGCTGACACCTTCCGCCAGATTATGTCGTGCTTCCAGTTCTTCCATGCGGTTTTGGGTGATCCGCTTGTTATAGGCTGAGTCAAAATCGTGACAGCTGTCGCTGCCGGTTTTGAAATTGTAACAGCCAAAACCCACCCGGGCGTCCATGGGCGGTGTCTGTGAAAAGGATGAGGTGGTGGGTACCCGCTGTTTGTAGAAGTTCTTGGGGGTGTCCTGGTTGTAATCCAGCAGTTGATACGCTTGGGGGTGGTAACTGAGCGCTCGGCTCCACTGCCGAATCACTGCGCCCTCCGCACCTTCCTCCCGGGATAAGCCGCGTTTCACCACCTTGGTTTCCGGGCAGTCCACGTAACCGTTGGTTTGGTCGGTCAGTATCAGGGTGTGGCTGTTTTCGGTGAAGGTGAAGTAATAGGTGATACCGTCTTCCGCCAGGATACGCTCGACGAACTCCAGATCGGTTTCGTTGAATTGAACGCAGTACTCACGCTTGATGTATGTGCCGTTGGTTTTGGTTTCCAGTTCGCAGAAAGGGCCGTAGGAGCTGATGATCTCTTCGGCGATCTCCAGGCTGGTTTTATTCTCGAAGATGCGGTTATGGTTGGCCTGTGACAGAAACCAGAAACCGGGTACCACTTGAATCTGGTAGAAGCGTACACCGCTTTCGTTGACGTCGTTCAACACCAGGCGGTTTACCCGGCCGTGCCGGTAGATGCCTTCGGTGCGGCCCTGGTTATGGATCGCGATCCCGATTTTCTGTCCGATCACATCCTCGCAGGACAGCTCCAGGGAGTCTGTGAGAAATTGCACTTGGAATTCATAAGGGGAAGAGAGTGCTTCCCTTCCCTCCAGTTCCACAGCGACGCAGGAGCTATCCACGAAGCTGCCGGACAATCGGATTAAGCGGGTATCTTGAGTCATTTCCCTGGCGCCGAACGAAGACGGGCAACATCCCTGATTACTTGATCAAACCCGTTTGCATGATTGCACAGTAAGTAGGCCTCTATTTCTACGCGTAACGCCGCTGACAGTCAATGAATTGGGCCACACCCAAAGTGTGACTAAATATTGACTTCTAGAAAAGTTGCTCCGGTATGTTACCGCTTTCGCCGTGGGGGTTCACCATGTCGTCTTCCACTTCCTGTGCCGGTACGTTCTCTTCGCGGAAGTATTCAAAGATGGCGTTGGGTTGCCCCGGTTTTGCCCGTTTACCCGTTTCCGGATCGATGCGCACAGTGGTGATGCCATCGGGAATCTTCGGGCTTACCTGGGGCGACGATTGCAAGGCAGTACGCATATAGTCTATCCAGATGGGAAGTGCGGCAGTACCGCCATATTCACCACGGCCAAGGTTGCGGGGCTGATCGAATCCAACCCAGACCGTGGCCACCACATCGCGGTTAAAACCTGAGAACCAGGCGTCTTTCTGGTCGTTGGTGGTGCCGGTTTTACCTGCCAGATCCGAGCGGTTCAGGGCTCGTGCTTTGACACCGGTGCCGCGTTTGATGACGTCCTGCATCATGCTGGTGATCAAAAAGTTGATGCGTTCGTCCTGCACCCGTTCGGCGTAGCGAATCGGCTTTTCCTCTGTATTATCTTCAGTGTCCGCAGCGGCCTCCGGCTGAGTTGCTTCCTGTGCCAGCAAGTCGGAAAAGGCGAGTTCGTCGCTCTCGTCTGCGGCGGATTCTGCCGCCAACTGCGCTTCTCGGGCCTGCTCCTCGGCCCGCTGCTGCTCACAGGCGTCGTCACAGATGACCATGGGATTGGCCTCAAACAGCGTATCCCCATCGTTGTTCTCGATGCGTTCGATATACCAGGGTTCCAGCTTGTATCCCCCGTTTGCCAGCACAGAATAGGCGGATGCGATCTCCCAGGGGGTCAGCGCCGCGCTGCCCAGAGCCAGGGACAGGTTGTTCGGCAGTTTGGCTGGGTCGAAACCGAATTTTTCGGCGTATTGAATGGTGTGGCGCACACCGATCTGGCGCAGAACGCGAATGGACACCAGGTTGCGGGATTTGTACAGCGCCTGCCGCAGCCGGGTGGGGCCATAGAAGCGACCGCCCGAGTTCTCCGGACGCCAGGTGCTCTCCAGGCTGGAATCTTCAAATACCACCGGGGCATCGTTGATGACGGTGGCCGGTGTCATGCCCTTATCCAGCGCGGCACTGTAAATAAAAGGCTTGAAGCTGGAGCCGGCCTGTCGGCCACCCTGCACCGCACGATTGAATTTGCTGCTTTGGAAATCAAATCCACCCACCAGTGCCAGCAGTGCGCCGTTGTTGGGATTAAACGATACCATGCCGCTCTGGGCCTGGGGTTTCTGTGCCAGGGTCCACTCATCTTTTTCCTGTATTATGCGGACGATTTGCCCGACCTCCACCACATCGCTGACCTTCTTCGGTTCCGGCCCCCGGTCCACATTGTCAATGTAGCGGCGAGCCCATTGCATGCCTTCCAGCGTCAGGGATACGGTTTCCCCTGATTTCAACAGGGCCTTGGCGGACTCGTCGGACACTTCAGTAATGAGTGCGGGTTGCAGTGGGCCAATGGTGCGGAAGCGCTTCAATTCGGCCACCAGGTCAGTCAGGGGAACCTCCTCCAGCGGGTAATCGAGCTTGGCTTCTTCACCCCGATAGCCATGGCGGCGATCATAATCCACCAGCCCTTTTTGGGTTGCTGCGTTGGCGCTGGTCTGAAAGTCTGCTTTTAGGGTGGTATAGACCCGATAGCCATCGGTATCCGCCTTGTCTCCGTATAGCGCCACCATATCCCGGCGCACCATTTCGGCGAAATAGGGTGCTTCCACCTGCACCGGGATACCATGCAGCTCCGCGGTTTCCAGTTCAGCCACTGCCGCGTCGTATTGTGGTTGGGTGATGTAGTTCAAATCCAGCATGCGGGACAGTATCCAATTGCGGCGGGTCAGCGCCCGCGCCGGATTGGTCACCGGGTTGTAGGCTGAGGGAGCTTTTGGCAATCCGGCAATGGTGGCCAATTGCGCCAGGCTGAGTTCCTGCACCGGTTTACCATAGTAAACCTGGGCGGCGGCCTGGATACCGTAGGCGCGATGTCCCAGATAAATCTTGTTGATGTACAGCTCTAGAATCTGCTCTTTGCTGAGCTTGCGCTCCATGTCGAGAGAAAGCAGTATCTCATTGAATTTTCTAAGAAAAGTTCGCTCTCTGCTGAGGAAGTAGTTTTTCGCAACCTGCATGGTGATGGTGCTGCCGCCGGTCTGGATCGAGCCTGTGGTGAGCAGTTCCAGGGTAGCGCGGGTGAGGCCCTTAATGTCCACGCCATGATGACTGAAGAAACGAGCGTCCTCTGCCGCCAGTACCGCGTGAATGAAATCCTGGGGAATATCTTTGAAGAAAATAGGAGAACGTTTTTTTTCGCCGAACTCTGCAATTAGCTTTCCTTCACTGGAATAAATCCGTAAAGGCGTCTGTAATTGTATATCAAGGATCTGCTCAACTTGCGGCAGTTTAGGGCCAAGGTAGAGCAATGTTGCAGTGAGCACCATGGAGCCGGCGCTAATGGCGAGCAGTAGAAGCCACAGCGAAAGTCGTAAAATCGGATGAGTTTTAGGCATGTGTCAGGCTTAACGTCTGTCTGAGTGAGTCGATTGAGATGGTAATAATTTGTTCAGAGTGTGAATTATACGACGATATTGCAGGCGCGATCTAATTGCGTGTTCTAATATTGTGGTATTTAATGTAAATAGACACAATGTTTTTGTAAGTGTGCAGAACTGCACAAAATTCATAATTAAAGCAGAACTACAAAACAGGACAGGAAGATATGCTGCCCTTCCTCAGTAAGAAGGCTTCAACAGCCAAATTGGGAATCGATATCAGCTCGACTTCGGTCAAGCTGCTCGAGCTCAGTCGAAGTGGAAATCGCTACAAGGTCGAAGCCTATGCGGTGGAGCCGCTGCCAGCGAACGCCGTAGTCGAAAAAAACATCAATGATGTGGAAGGCGTGGGTGAAGCAATTGCCCGCGTGGTTTCCCGAGCCAAAAGCGGCGTCAAAAACGCTGCGGTGGCGGTGGCCGGTTCTTCCGTGATCACCAAGGTCATTGAGATGGATGGCAAGCTCTCCGATGATGAAATGGAGAGCCAGATCAAGGTGGAGGCGGACCAGTATATCCCGTATCCCCTGGATGAAGTTGCCATCGATTTTGAGGTCCAGGGCACGGTGGATGGCTCCGCTGACATGGTGGAAGTGCTGCTGGCGGCCTGTCGTAACGAGAATGTTGAGTTGCGGGTGGATGTGCTGGAAATTGCCGGCTTAACCGCCAAGGTGATGGATGTGGAAGCCTACGCCATGGAACGCGCATTTGGCCTGGTGGCGGACCAGATTGACGGTGGTGAAGAGCAGACCGTCGCCATTGTCGACATCGGCTCCACCATGACCACACTGAGCGTGCTGCATGATGGCCGCACTATCTATACCCGGGAGCAGCTGTTCGGTGGTAAGCAGCTGACTGAGGAAATACAGCGCCGCTACGGCTTATCCTTCGAGGAAGCGGGCCTGGCCAAGAAGCAGGGCGGTCTGCCGGATGATTATGAAACCGAGGTGCTGGAGCCGTTCAAGGAAGCTGTGGTTCAGCAGGTCACCCGCTCGTTGCAGTTTTTCTTCTCCTCCAGCCAGTACAATGATGTCGACCATATTTTGCTGGCCGGCGGCACCGCCTCCATCTCCGGTCTGGCTGAAATGGTGCAGGATAAGGTGGGCACCACCACTTCCATTGCCAATCCGTTTGTGGATATGGCTCTTTCCTCCAAAGTTAACGCGTCTCTACTCAGCGCCGATGCGCCATCATTGATGATCGCCTGTGGCTTGGCGTTAAGGAGTTTTGACTAATGACCAAGATTAACCTCCTACCCTGGCGCGAAGAACGGCGCCAGGAACTCAAACAGCAGTTTTTTGTGGTGCTGTTTGGGGTGCTTTTGATTGGCGCCGGCAGTGTGTATCTGGTGGACATGGGGGTTCAGACCCGCATTGAATATCAGAATCAGCGAAATCAGTTCATCGTTGGTGAAACCAAGAAACTGGAGCAGCAAATCAAGGAAATCGAGGAACTCAAGAAAAAGCGGGAATCCCTCATCGAGCGTATGAAGGTCATCCAGGACCTGCAGGGTAATCGCCCCGAGATTGTGAAGGTGTTTGATGAAATGGTGCGCACGCTGCCGGATGGTGTGTACTACAAGCGTGTAAAAGCCACCGGAGACACCCTGAGCATGACCGGCTTGGCGGAAAGCAACAACCGGGTCTCCAATCTGATGCGAAATCTTGATGCTTCCGAATTGTTCGAAGCGCCCAACCTGTCCAAGGTTCAGGCCGCCTCCAAAGAGCAGTCCGTCAATGAGTTTGATCTGACGGTCAAGCGACAGAAAAAGAAAGCTGAGGAGGAGGGCTGATTATGGACGTTAAAGAGTTTTTTGAGTCCTTTAATAATCTGGATCCGGAGAATATTGGCGGATGGCCGCTCCCGATCAAATTGTTTATCTGGATAGTTGCCAGTGTTGTGGCAGGGTTCCTGGTATTTCACCTGATGCTGTCGGAATCTCTTGGCCAGCTTGATCAGGTGCAGTCGAAAGAAGGCACTCTGATGAAATCGTTTGAAGAGAAAGCATTCAAAGCTTCGAATTTAGATGCCTATAAAGAGCAGATGAAGGAGATGGAGAATACCTTCGGCGCTTTGTTGCGGCAATTGCCCAGTGATACAGAGGTTCCCGGGTTGCTGGAAGACATCAGCCACACAGGGCTTACAGCGGGGTTGAACTTCAACAGTATTAAACTGGCACCTGAAAATTCACGAGAATTTTATGTGGAGTTGCCCATTGATATCGAAGTTAAGGGTGGGTTCCACGCGTTTGGGTCATTCGTTAGCGCAGTGGCTGCTCTGCCTCGAATTGTAACATTGCACGATTTTGATATTGCACCTTCAAGTGAAGGCACCCAAGAGTTGGTGATGAAAATTCGTGCCAAAACTTATCGCTATAAGGAAAATTGATATGAAAAGCGTAAGTTTTATTGGATTAGCCATTGTAGGCATGCTGCTGGCCGGATGTGGTGGGGATACCTCGTTTAGTGATATCAAGGCCAAGATGGCCGAAATTAAAAGCAGGCCCAAGGGTCGAATTGAGCCGCCACCAGAGTTCAAGGTGTATAAGGTGTTTTCCTACAGTGCGGCGGCGTTGAGAAGCCCGTTTGATCGTCCCCTGGACGTTGAACTTACGGCGTTGCCTCAGAAAAGAAGTAACGTTAAACCCGATTTTAATCGACCAAAAGAAGTTTTAGAACAGTTTGGTATTGATTCTCTGTCCATGGTGGGTACCCTTACTCGCCCAGGTTCCACGTTTTTTGCGCTGGTCAAGGATCCCGATAGCGGATTGCACAGAGTCAGAGAAGGTAACTATTTAGGGCGCAATTTCGGTAAGATCACTTCTATTACCCCCAGCAAAATTGATGTGATAGAGATTGTGTCCGATGGACAGGATGGTTGGGTTGAGCGTCCACGCACATTAGTGTTGCGTGAGGATTGAAGCGTGGGAGACGATTCATGAAAAGGTTTCATACTTTCATTCAAACGATAACAAGCAAGCAGGTAGCTGCAATGAAATTCAAATTCTGTTGGGGTGCCGTGTTTGCCCTGTTGTCCTCTCCGCTTCTGGCTGCCACCCTGACCGGTGTTGAATCAGCCGCTTTGCCCGGTGATGCGGTGGAAATCAAACTCACGTTTGATGGTGCACCACCAGAGCCAAGCGGCTACACGACGGATTCACCCGCCAGGATAGCCATCGACCTGGATGGCGTTAATAACGGGTTATCCGAGAAGTATCATACCCTGGGTAATGGGAACGTGCGCAGCATGACAGTGATGGGGGCTGGAAGCCGCACGCGAATCATTGTCAATCTGACGTCATTGGTTGGTTACTCCACTACAGTCAGTGGTAACAATCTTTTGCTGCGCGTCGGTGATGAGTCGGTTGCCAAGGCAGAGGTCGATGCCGTCTCGGCAGGTATGGCGATGGAATCCAAATCCAAATCCAGCAAAGCAGTTGCAGGTAAAGGTGTCAAAGAGATTGATTTTCGCCGTGGTGATCAGGGCGAAGGACAGGTTGTTATTACTCTGAGTGATGCAAATTCACCGGTAGATCTGTCAGAAGAAGGTGGAAAAATCACAGCCGAGTTCGTCGGTGTGCAATTGCCAGAGGCATTGCATCGTCGCTTGGATGTTGCCGATTTCGCAACTCCGGTAAAATTGATCGATGCAAGCTCAGCCTCCGGGAATGCCCGCATTTCGGTCACGCCGACAGGCGATTATGAGTACATGGCGTATCAGACGGATCAGACGTTCACTATCAGCGTGAAACCCATCAGTGCGGTGGAGCTGGAGCGTAAGCGCAAGGATAAATTCCAATACACTGGTGAAAAACTGTCACTGAATTTTCAGGATATCGAAGTGCGTTCCGTGCTGCAGTTGATTGCAGATTTTACCGAGCTGAATCTGGTAGCCAGCGATACCGTGCGCGGCCGTATTACCCTCCGCTTACAGAATGTACCCTGGGATCAGGCTTTGGATCTGATTCTGAAAACCAAGGGGTTGGATAAGCGCAAAGTCGGTAATGTTATGCTGGTTGCCCCGGCAGATGAGATTGCTGCCCGTGAAAAGCTGGAGCTGGAGTCCCAACGGCAGGTTAAAGAGCTTGCACCGCTGAGAACTGAATATTTGACTGTAAATTACGCCAAGGCATCCGAGGTGGCTGAGCTTGTAACCGCGTCAGGCTTTTTAAGCAGCCGAGGTAGTATTACTGTCGATGAGCGTACTAACACGTTGCTGTTGCAGGATACAGCCACCAACATCGATGAAGTGCGCTTCATGCTGGAGCAACTCGACATTCCGGTAAGGCAGGTAATGATTGAAGCCCGTATCGTGATTGCCCGGTCTGATGCAGCCGAAGAGCTGGGTGTTCAGTGGGGCATAGCGCATTATGAGGTGGGTGATGATCCCAACACGGGAGTCTTGATCCAGGGTAATCGGGGTGGTTTGACGGAAGCTCTGGATGATCCACAGTCTATCGAATTTGGAGATAATTCTCTGTCCGTGGATCTGGGTGTTGCGGGCGACCAGGTCAGCAGGATTGCTTTGGGTATATTCGATTTCGGTGAGCATGGCCTGGTGGATTTGGAGCTGTCAGCTTTGGAGTCAGATGGCCGGGCGGATATTGTGTCCACACCCAAGGTGTTGACCGCAGATCAGCAAACGGCAAAGATCCAGTCTGGTACCGAAGTACCCTATCAGGAAGCGTCGTCCAGTGGGGCCACATCCACCTCTTTCAAGGAGGCGGTGCTGGCACTTGAGGTGACCCCTCAGATTACGCCGGATGGACGCATCATCATGGATCTGAAAATAAATCAGGACTCGGTAGGTGATATATTCAATAACATACCTTCCATCGATACCAATGAGATTGAGACCAGCGTTGTGGTGGATAACGGACAAACGGTGGTTCTGGGTGGGGTGTTCCGCTCCCAGGAAGTATCGTCAGTAGTGAAAACTCCGTTCCTGGGTGATCTGCCGGTACTGGGCCGACTGTTCCGGCGCACCACCAATACCAGCGAAAAAGCCGAGTTGTTGGTCTTCATCACACCTCGTATCGTTAATGATGTGCTTGCTGCCCAGTAACGCATGTCGAAACACGGTAATGTGATTCTGATTGGCCCGATGGGAGCAGGAAAAAGCACCATCGGGCGTCAGCTGGCTCAAATTCTGCACTATGAATTCGTCGACTCCGATCATGAAATTGAAGCTCGGACGGGCGCCGATATTCCCTGGATATTTGATGTGGAAGGGGAAGAGGGCTTTCGACGCCGCGAGGAAAACGTGATCGATGAGCTGACTCAGCGCGATGGCGTGGTGCTGGCTACCGGCGGCGGTGCCGTTATGCGTGAGGCCAATCGGCGGGTTATATCCGCGCGCGGTATTGTGATCTACCTGAAAACCTCCATTGAGCAGCAATTGGCGCGAACGGCCAAGGATCGCAAGCGGCCATTGTTGCAGCACGCCGAACCCCGCAAAGTGTTAACGGAGCTCATGAAACATCGGGAACCGTTGTATCTGGAAGTAGCGGATCACGTGGTGGATACCGATGCCTCCAATATTCGCGATGTGGCCTCCCGGATCGCCGAATTAGTTTCACAACCTCTCTGAATAACCCCCTTTATAGCCTGCGTTAAGGGCCCGAGTGGGCCCCTGGCATAGTCCGTTTCCCATGGATTGCTGTTACAATAGCGGCCGTCGAACATGAGTGAATGGAATGTCAATGGAAACACTTGGTGTAGATTTGGGGGATCGCAGCTATCCCATCTATATTGGCTCCGGACTGCTGGATAGGCTGGGGGATTTGCTTCCCACCCTGGCGGGGAAGCAGGTTCTGGTGGTTACCAATACCACCATTGCCCCGTTGTACCTGGATCGGGTTATGGCCGGTCTGGAGGGTTTGCAGGCCTGTAGTTTGATTTTGCCCGATGGCGAGCAGTATAAGACCCTGGATACTCTGAACCTGATATTTACAAAATTGCTGGAACAGAAGCACAGCCGTACCACCACCCTGGTGGCCCTGGGGGGCGGGGTGATCGGTGACCTCACTGGTTTTGCTGCGGCTGCCTATCAGCGGGGTGTGGATTTTGTCCAGATTCCCACTACCTTGCTGTCCCAGGTGGATTCCTCCGTGGGCGGCAAAACCGGGGTGAACCATGCCTTGGGTAAGAACATGATAGGTGCTTTTCACCAACCGAAGGCTGTGATCGCCGATACAGAAACCTTGTCTACCCTGCCCGCGCGCGAGCTGTCGGCGGGATTGGCGGAAGTGATCAAATATGGGTTGATCCGGGATGAGGCGTTTCTGCACTGGATGGAAGATAACATGAGCAGACTGGTGGCCCGGGATGGTGCCGCGCTCACCCATGCGATCAAGCGTTCCTGTGGGGTGAAGGCTGAGGTGGTCGCTGCCGATGAGCGTGAAGGCGGTTTGCGCGCCATACTCAATTTGGGGCATACCTTTGGCCATGCGATCGAGGCGGTCCAAGGCTATGGGCGCTGGCTGCACGGTGAGGCGGTGGGTGCCGGCATGGTGATGGCGCTTGACCTTTCCTGCCGCATGGGGAATGTGCCGGCAAGCGCTGTGGCAAGAGGCCGTAATATTATTGCGGCGGCGGGGTTGCCGGTGCTTGGCCCAGCCGATATGTCCGTGGACACCTATCTGGAAAAGATGGCCGTGGATAAAAAGAACGTTGATGCGCGCATCCGCCTGGTGTTGCTTGAGCGGGTGGGCAGTGCCATAGTGACAGCCGATTTTGACCCGGGCATGCTGCGTGCTACCTTGCATGACTGCACCGCCCCGACCTGAGCTCCCTTATGACGATGACGTCGAATCGTACCTCTCCCTTTATCGATGGCGCAGTGGATGGGCTGTTCTTTCCCGGTGCCGGCCGGCAGGATGCAGTGCAGCAATTGACGCACCTGCTGCGTTACGGGCCGGCGTTACTGTTGCTGTATGGTGATGAGGGCATCGGAAAGCATTTCGTGATCGACCGTTTGCTCGCTGAACTGGATTTTGATTTATTTGATGTAGCCATGGTGCAGGCCGACGTGCTGATGAATTCAGACAGCATATTGAGCAGGCTGGATGGCCCCTGGCATTGTCCAACCGGCTTTTCCCAGGACAATTTACAGGCCCAGTTGATTGACTGCGCCACTTTGGCTGACGATGAATCCAGGGTGCTGCTATTGGTGGTGCGCCATGCCCAGTACCTGGATGACTCCAGTATCGAGCTGTTATCCCTGATGTTGGCTTCCAGCGCCGGTTTGCCGGTTAAAATCCTGTTGGTGATGGATGCCGATGATCCTGACCAGCTCGATCAGTTCGGGCCGCTGTTTGACCGTGTCCCTGACCATTTTCGTCTGCCCCTTGTCCCCTTTACCCAAGCGGAGACCCGGGCATACGTGGAGTATCGTATGCGCACCGGAGGTATGGGTTCTGCGCGTTTCAGTGATGACCAAATGCAACGCATTTTCAATCTTAGCCTGGGGAACGCGCGGCGCATCAATGAGGTGGCAGGTGAACTGTTGCAGGCGGCGCTGGATAGCCCTCAGGGGGGCGCTAACAAGCCGGCCATCCCCTGGATGCACGTAGGTGCCTTGGGCACTGTATTTCTGCTGTTGGCGATATTGATTTTCTCCCGCGGTGAAGTGGAACCAGGGACTTCAGCGGAGGTTGGGGCGGAGCCCGGGCCCCGGAATATTGCCCGCTCAGAACTGTCCCCCGGGTCAGAGCCTTCTGCTGAGCAAGAGTCTTCCGCTCAGCAAGAGTCTTCCGCTCAGCAAGAGCCTTCTACCGGAACGCAGAAAGACGAGACCGGGCTGACTGAAAAACTGCCAGCGCCGGTTGCGGCTTCTGCTCCCGCGGTAAAGCCCTCCGGCACCAGCGTCAACGAATCTCAATCTAACGGTGAGTCAAAGGCAGATCAGCAGGCGCCGACGCAAGCAGCGGAGCCGGCCCGAGCGGCTACTCCGGTCACCAGCGACAAGGCATCAAAGCCGGTAGTGGGGCAAAAGCCGGTAGCGGCGCAAAAGCCAAAACCGGTGGTTACCGCACCCAAAGTGGATTCACGTACCGCCTGGATACGGTCATTGCCCGGCGATCATTATGCTTTACAGCTGTTGGGTGCCCGGGAAAAAGCCACGGTTGATGCGTTTTTGGAAGACTACCCGAGTGTTCAGAAACTAACCTACTATCAAACACAGCGTAATGGTGCGGCCTGGTATGTTGTGGTGCAGGCCAGCTTCTCCGACTATGAGCAAGCGAAGGCTGCCGTGGCAAAATTGCCGCAAAAACTGCAAAAACAGGGCCCTTGGATCCGAAAAATCGAAGCAATTCAAAAAGATCTAAAAAACTGACGGGTCATTGTTAACTTCTTCATTTCTGGACTGTTTTTTGCGTGCCTAATGAAGCTTTGGCAGGCAAATACAGCATTGAAAGGCCCTTCGGTCACGGGTTGGGTTTGTTCCAAGGGGGGTTCGCATGTAAAATGGCTCTCCATTTTTGCCCGGCCCAACATTAAGGCCTGCGAGAATCGCTATTAAACCTTTGAATTCACTGGAAAAAGGGCTTTCGCTTGTGATGAGTGTACAGAGTGGTGGGCTCTACCATCCTGACCAGTTTAGAGACAACTGTGGCTTTGGCTTGATTGCCCATATGAAGGGCGAAGCCAGCCACAATCTGCTGCAGACCGCTATCGAAGCGTTGACCTGCATGACGCACCGTGGTGGCATCGCTGCCGACGGCAAGACCGGCGATGGCTGTGGCCTGCTGTTGAAAATGCCGGAAGCCTTCTTTCGTTCTGTTGCCAAAAAAACCTTTGGTCAGGAACTCTCTGCTGCGTTTGCAGTGGGCATGGTGTTCCTGTCCAGGGATGCGGACAATGCTGCCCGTGCCCGTTCCGCGCTGGAACAGGAAATCACCAAGCAGGGGTTGGACACAGTGGGCTGGCGTACCGTGCCGGTGGACAGCTCCGTGTGCGGCAGCATCGCTCTGGAAAGCTTGCCGACTATTGAGCAGCTTTTTATCAACAGTGCGGGGATGTCCGAGCAGGAGCTCAATCGCCGCCTGTTCTTTGCGCGCCGTCGTGCCGAAGTGGTACTGCAGCAAGACCGCGACTTTTATATATCCAGTCTGTCCGCCTCCGTGGTGTCCTACAAAGGCCTGGTGATGCCGGCCGACTTGCCATCTTTTTATCAGGATCTGGCAAACAAGGACATGGGTACAGCGATCTGTGTGTTCCACCAGCGCTTTTCCACCAACACCCTGCCACGTTGGCCGTTGGCACAGCCTTTCCGTTATCTGGCCCACAATGGTGAAATCAACACCATTATGGGGAACCGTAATTGGTCAGTGGCACGCACCAGCAAGTTCAAATCGGACCTGTTACCGGGCCTGGATGAAATTACTCCGTTGGTGAACCGCACCGGTTCCGACTCATCCAGCCTGGATAACATGCTGGAACTGTTGCTGGCAGGTGGCGTGGACATCTATCGGGCTGTGCGCATGATGGTGCCTCCCGCCTGGCAAAACGTGGAAACCATGGACGCCGACCTGCGTGCATTCTACGAATACAACTCCATGCATATGGAACCCTGGGATGGCCCCGCCGGCCTGGTGATGACCGATGGCCGTCATGCCATCTGTATGCTGGACCGAAATGGTCTGCGCCCTGCCCGCTGGGTGATCACCAAGAACGATTACATCACCTTGGCTTCTGAAATCGGCGTGTATTCCTACAAGCCGGAAGATGTTGTAGCCAAAGGCCGGGTGGGCCCCGGTCAGATTCTGGTGGTGGACACCGAAACCGGTGATGTATTGCACACCCGGGATGTGGATGAGCGTCTCAAGCAGGGTCAGCCCTACAAGCAGTGGCTGAAGGAAAACGCCATTCGTATCCAGGATACGTTGACCGACGAAACCCGCTCCATCGAGCAGCTGGATCCGGCGGCCATTAAAACCTATCAGAAACTGTTCCAGGTCTCGTTTGAAGAGCGTGATCAGGTGATTCGCCCCATGGCGGAGAATGGCCAGGAGGCGGTGGGTTCCATGGGTGACGATACCCCCATGGCGGTGCTGTCTGCCAAAGTGCGCCCATTGTACGATTTCTTCCGCCAACAGTTTGCCCAGGTAACCAATCCGCCGATCGATCCGCTGCGGGAGTCCATCGTTATGTCGCTGGAGACCTGCGTGGGGGCGGAACGCAACGTGTTTGAGGAAACCCCTCAACATGCTGATCGTGCCATTCTGACTTCGCCGGTATTGTCCCACAGCAAGTTTCAGCAACTGCTGTCCATAGAGCGCGATGGCTATGCCGTACAGAAAATTTCCCTCAACTATGACGCGGCCATCAGCCTGCGCCAGGCGGTGGAAAATGTCTGCAAGGAGGCAGCAGAAGCTGCCCGCAACGGCAAGGTCATCCTGGTACTGAGCGATCGTGATATCGATCAGGGTAAATTACCCATCCCGGCCCTGATGGCCACCGGTGCCGTGCATCACCACCTCACCAATAACGCCTTGCGCTGTGAAAGCAATATCGTGGTGGAAACCGCATCGGCCCGTGATCCTCATCATTTTGCCTGCCTCATCGGCTTTGGTGCGACCGCGGTATACCCGTATCTGGCTTTTGATGTGATCTGTGACCTGGTGCGTACCGGGGAAGTATTGATGGATCCCATCGACGCCCAGAAGAATTTCCGCAAAGCCATCGATAAGGGCTTGCTGAAAATTCTGTCCAAAATGGGGATTTCCACCATTGCCTCCTATCGGGGAGCGCAGTTGTTCGAAGCGGTGGGTGTTTCCCGTGATGTGGTGGACAGTTGCTTCTGCGGCGTGCAGAGCCGTATCCAGGGTGCCGGCTTTGCTGATTTCGAAGCCGATGCCAAGCGCCTGGCAGTGGATGCCTGGAAAGCTCGTAAATCCATTGAGCAGGGTGGCTTGCTGAAGTTTGTACACGGTGGTGAATACCACGCCTTTAATCCGGATGTGATCGCTGCATTGCACAAGGCGGTTCAGTCCGGTGACTTTGAGGCTTACCGTGAATACGCCGCCCTGACTCAGGACCGGCCTGTAGCCGCGATCCGTGATTTGTTGTCCCTGAAGACCGACGTGGGCCCAATCAAAGTGGACGAGGTAGAGCCTCTGGAGGCTATCCTGCCGCGCTTTGATTCTGCGGGTATGTCGTTGGGCGCCTTGAGCCCGGAAGCGCACGAGGCCATCGCCATGGCCATGAACCGTTTGGGCGGCCGCAGTAACTCAGGTGAAGGCGGTGAAGATCCTGTCCGCTTTGGTACCGAGCGCGTTTCCAAGATCAAGCAGGTTGCCTCAGGCCGTTTCGGTGTGACGCCACACTATCTGGTGAATGCGGAAGTGCTGCAGATCAAAGTCGCACAGGGGGCCAAGCCCGGTGAGGGTGGGCAATTGCCCGGTGGTAAGGTGAACGAGCTGATTGCCCGTTTGCGTTACTCGGTGCCCGGCGTGACCCTGATTTCGCCGCCACCCCATCACGACATTTATTCCATCGAAGATCTGGCGCAGTTGATCTACGACCTCAAGCAGGTGAATCCGGATGCGCTGGTATCGGTAAAACTGGTTTCCGAACCGGGTGTGGGCACCATTGCGGCGGGTGTGGCAAAAGCCTACGCTGATCTGATTACCATCTCCGGCTACGATGGTGGCACCGCCGCCAGTCCACTGACCTCAATCCGTTATGCCGGGTCACCCTGGGAGCTGGGCCTGAGCGAAGCCCACCAGGCGCTGCGCGGGAATGATCTGCGTGACAAGATCCGTCTGCAAACCGATGGCGGCCTCAA
>DKQK01000046.1:0-11605 GCA_002471665.1 Gammaproteobacteria bacterium UBA7310 | reverse complement strand
GGCACCATCCCGATGATTGCTCTGGGCTGTAAGTACCTGCGCATCTGTCACCTGAACAACTGTGCCACCGGTGTGGCCACCCAGCAGGACAAACTGCGGCAGGATTACTTCATCGGTGCCCCTGAGATGGTGATGAACTTCTTCAAGTTCGTGGCCCAGGAAACCCGTGAGTGGATGGCACGCCTGGGGGTCAGTAAGTTGGAAGAGCTGGTGGGTCGTACGGATCTGCTGGAGGTGTTGGAAGGGGTTACCGAAAAGCAGCGTAATCTGGATCTGACGCCGATACTGTCCAGTGCCCATGTGCCGGCGGACAAGCCCCATACCTGCCAGGTTCCCAAGAACGTACCCTTTGATAAAGGTGAATTGGCCGAGCGCATGGTGAAAGAAACACTGGCGGCCATCGACGCCATGGCCGGTGGTGAGTTTGAATACCGCATCACCAACTGCGACCGCTCAATCGGTGCCCGGATTTCCGGTGAGATTGCCAAGCGTCACGGTAATCAGGGCATGGCCGAACAACCGATTACCATCCGCTTTAACGGCACCGCCGGGCAGAGTTTTGGGGTGTGGAACGCTGGTGGTTTGAACATGTACCTGGAAGGCGATGCCAACGATTACGTTGGTAAAGGAATGACCGGCGGCAAGCTGGTGATTCGTCCACCCAAGGGCAGCCCGTTCAAGAGCCAGGACACCTCGATCATCGGCAACACCTGCTTATACGGTGCCACCGGCGGTAAATTGTTTGCCTCGGGTTCCGCCGGTGAGCGTTTCGGCGTGCGCAACTCCGGCGCCCATGCGGTGGTGGAAGGGGTTGGTGATCACGGCTGTGAGTACATGACCGGTGGTTTGATTACGGTGCTGGGTCGAACCGGCTACAACTTCGGTGCCGGTATGACCGGTGGTTTCGCCTATGTACTGGATGAAGACAAAACCTTCGTCGACAAGTACAACCATGAACTGGTGGAGATCCAGCGCATCAACAGTGAAGAGATGGAAGCCTACCGCCATCATCTGGTGAGCGTAATCGAAGAGTTTGTGGCTGAAACCGGCAGCAGTTGGGGCCAGTCGATCATCGATAACTTTGATGATTATGTGGGCCAGTTCTGGCTGGTGAAACCGAAGGCGGCCAGCGTGCAGAAACTGTTGAACAGCATAAGACACCGTCCTGAGTAAGAAGGATGTGATGGGAGCCTGGCTCCGGATCCATGAAAGAGGTTAATGATGGCAGAACGTTTAAGTAACGACTTCCAATTTCTGGATGTGCCCCGCAACGATCCTTCCAAGAAGGACATCGGGGTAAGACGTTCTCAGTACGTTGAGATCTACAGTCCATTCCAGCCGGAGCAGGCCGCGTCTCAGGCCCACCGGTGCCTGGAGTGCGGCAACCCCTATTGTGAATGGAAGTGCCCGGTGCACAACTACATTCCCAACTGGCTGAAACTGGTATCGGAAGGCAATATTCTGGAGGCTGCTGAGCTGAGCCACCAGACCAACACGTTGCCGGAAGTCTGTGGTCGGGTGTGCCCTCAGGATCGTTTGTGTGAAGGGGCTTGTACACTGAACGACGGTTTTGGAGCGGTTACCATCGGTTCGGTGGAGAAGTACATCAGCGATACCGCGTTGGCCATGGGCTGGCGCCCGGATATGTCGGACGTGGTGTGGACCGATAAAAAAGTGGCGGTGATCGGTGCCGGACCAGCGGGATTGGGCTGTGCGGACGTACTGGTGCGCAATGGTGTGAAGCCGGTGGTATTTGACCGCAATCCTGAGATAGGCGGCTTGCTGACCTTTGGTATTCCGGAATTCAAGCTGGAAAAGCCGGTGATGCAGCTGCGCCGTGAAGTGTTTGAGGGCATGGGTATTGAGTTCCGCTTGAATACGGAAATCGGCAGGGATATCACCATCGACGACCTGCTCAGTGAGTATGATGCGGTGTTTATGGGCATGGGCACTTACACCTATATGAAGGGTGGCTTTCCCGGTGAAGATCTGGACGGTGTCTACGAAGCCTTGCCGTACCTGGTGTCCAACGTGAATCGCAACATGGGATTCGAGCAGTCGGCCGACGATTTCATTAACATGAGCGCTAAGAAAGTAGTGGTGCTGGGTGGTGGTGATACCGCCATGGACTGTAACCGGACGGCCATTCGCCAGGGTGCCGATAAAGTAATCTGCGCTTACCGCCGCGATGAAGCCAACATGCCCGGTTCCCGCCGTGAAGTGGCCAATGCCCGCGAAGAAGGGGTCGAATTTCTCTTTAATCGTCAGCCCATTGCCATTATTGGTGACAACAAAGTGGAAGGCGTAAAGGTGGTGGAAACCCGCCTGGGTGAGCCGGATGCCCGTGGCCGTCGCAGCCCGGAACCCATCCCCGGTTCCGAGCAGATTCTGGATGCCGATGCGGTGATCATTGCCTTTGGTTTTCGTCCCAGCCCCCAGCCCTGGTTTGAAACAGCCGGTGTGAGCACGGACGATGGTGGCCGGGTGCTGGCGCCGGAGCAGGCTCAATTCCAGTTCCAGACCTCCAACCCCAAGATTTTTGCCGGTGGTGATATGGTGCGGGGCTCGGACCTGGTGGTGACCGCCATCTGGGAAGGCCGCAAGGCGGCCGAAGGTATCCTGGATTACCTGGACATCTGATCGGTCACACTGCTGAACAATTTGGTAACACCGTTGCAACGGGTGGAGTAATGGCGAGCGAATCGTTGTACACTTCCACCCGTTTTTTATGTTGCAATTGCGTGTTAGTCGGCTGCCGTACCGAAATGCCACAACTCTTTACGCGCAAGATGCTCATTTAGGTGAACCAAGACAATAGGCCCAACATGTCCGAACTGAAGAACGATCGATTCCTGCGAGCCCTGATGAAACAACCGGTGGATGTCACCCCTGTGTGGATGATGCGGCAGGCGGGTCGTTATTTGCCTGAGTACAAGGCCACCCGGGCCCAGGCCGGGGATTTTATGTCCCTGTGTAAAAATGCCGAACTGGCTTGCGAAGTCACCCTGCAGCCGCTGGAACGGTTTGAGTTGGACGCCGCGATTCTGTTCTCAGACATCTTGACCATACCCGATGCCATGGGCTTGGGCCTGTATTTTGAGCAGGGGGAAGGCCCCCGTTTCAGAAAAGTGGTACGCAGCGAGCAGGATGTGGCAGCGTTGCCGGTTCCGGACGCGGCGGTGGATCTGGATTACGTGATGAACGCGGTACGAACCATCCGTTCTGCGCTGGGGGGGCGGGTGCCGTTGATCGGGTTTTCCGGCAGCCCATGGACGTTGGCTACCTACATGGTGGAAGGGGGTTCCAGCAAGGATTTCCGCACCATCAAGCGCATGATGTACGCCCAGCCTGAGGTGCTGCACGGATTGCTGGATAAGCTGGCGGACAGCGTCATTGATTACCTGAATCAACAGATTCTGGCCGGTGCCCAGGCTGTACAGATTTTTGATACCTGGGGTGGTGTGCTCAGCACCCAACACTATCAGGCGTTTTCACTCGATTACATGAAAAAAATTGTGGCCGGTTTGATCAAGGAGCACGACGGACGTGCGGTGCCCAGTATTCTGTTCACCAAAAACGGCGGACAGTGGCTGGAGTTGATCGCCGATGCAGGTGCCAACGCTGCCGGCCTGGATTGGACCATTGAGATCGGCGCGGCCCGTGAGCGGGTGGGTGACAAGCTTGCCTTACAGGGCAATATGGACCCTTCGGTTCTGTATGCCTCGCCCCAGGCCATTCGGGCGGAGGTTGCCCGCATTCTGGAAAGCTTTGGTCATGGGGATGGCCATGTGTTCAACCTGGGCCACGGTATTGCCCTGGATGCCGATCCGGACCACGCCAAAGTGTTTGTGGACGCGGTGCATGAGTTGAGTGCCCAGTACCACGCATAGACCCAGTCAGGCTTAACGGGTAATTGTTAAGCAGGCAGCCTTATGGAAGAAGCCCGGTTTGACCGGGCTTTTTTGTGCGACAGTCCGGTGACGCAATGTCGGTTCAGCGGCCGTGGGCACGGGCCTGATAACGACCGGTGGTGATGGCGCAGATTTCGCCGCTTTCGTCTTTGATTTCCTGTTCCAGGATGTAAACGGATTTGCCGTTTTCCGCCACTTCACGCTTCACCCGTTCAATTTCCTCATCGCTGATTCGGCACTCCACCGTGGCCGCGGTCTTGATGGGCTTTAAGAATTTGACACTCATTTCGGTCACGATGGGGTAGCACTGGGTGGGGTCGAAGGCGCTGAAGAACAGCGCGCCACCGGGTAATTCACCCAGGGTGAAAATGGAGCCGGCGTACATGATGCCGATGTGGTTGACGTTCTGTTCAAAGGGCATGGCCATTTTGACGTAGCCGCGCTCCATTTCAATGACCTCGGCCCCCACAAATTTCGCCAGAGGAATGGAGCCGGTGGTCATTTCATTTACTTTGTCTTTATCGAATTGCATCGGTACACCTTGGTTATGTTGGCTGAATCAGTTTAGGATGGTGATGTTGATTCAGGCGTTACTCTGAGTCCATCGCAGGATAATACCAAGGTCAATAGAGGTCGACTATATGGTCAAGCATGCTTTCAGCGCATTGTTGTGTCTGGTGAACGGGTTGTTAATTGCGGTTCATGGCTGGGCCGAGCCGGTTGCCAACAGCGCTCACCATGGTGTGATTCTCCAATATCATCATATTGCGACGGACACGCCAGCGTCCACTTCGCTCTCACCCAAGGTGTTTCGGCAGCATTTGGAGATCTTGAAAACTGAGGGCTACCACGTGTGGGGGTTGCCGGAACTGGTGACGGCATTGCGTGCAGAGCAGGCGGTACCGGACCGGGTGGTGGTAATCACGTTTGACGATGCCTATGACGACATAGCCACCACGGCGGCCCCTCTGCTGAACGAGTTCGGCTACCCGTTTACCGTGTTTGTGAGTACCGATTTTGTCGATCGCAAGCAGCACGGCTACATGACCTGGGACCAGTTGCGGGCCTTGCAGGCACAGGACGTGACCCTGGCCAATCACACACGCAGTCACCTGCATTTGCTGCGCAGGGATGAAGGCCTGTCCGATCGCGACTGGCTGCAAGCCCTGCGCCGGGAGATTGATGGGGCAGAACAGCGCATCAAAGCGGAAACCGGGCAGAACTGGCGCTATTTTGCTTATCCCTATGGGGAGGCGGATGCCGCCATCATTGACGCGCTGCAGGATTGGGGGTATCTGGGGTTTGGTCAACAATCCGGGGCCTTGGACAAGCGGCTGTTGGAATCCGGAATGGCGCCCCGGTTTCCCTTCAATGAACACTACCGTGAGCTGGCGGATTTCCGGGTTAAAGCCAGCAGCCTGCCCCTACCGGTGGTGCAGGAAACCTTCCCCGGTTGGGTGTTTGCAGAGGCGGTGATTCCCGAATTACGTTTGCAGCTTGCGGACCATAAAGGCCAGCTGACCTGCTTTGCCAGTGGTCAGGGCCCGATCAAGGTGCTCAGCAAACCACAGCATGTCTATGTGATTAAGGCCCCAAAACCGGTGGCGGTGGGGCGTTCACGTTACAACTGTACCTTGCCGGTGGCAGGTGAAGCAGGGCGTTTCCATTGGTATTCCCGAATGTGGATTCGTAAACGGGATGATGGCAGCTGGTATCCGGAGCCTTGAGCATCCGGCTGGTGTGCATGCGAATGGAGTAGGCCCCGGGCCTGTACCAGCGCAGCTGGTAAGGCGTTCGCTGCACCGTTGGGCGTCTTACTAATCGATGGTGCGATCGGTAAAGGGTATGGCCTCTTTTTTCTGATTGCGTTGCACGGAAATGCGCTGGTTCTTGGTGCCCATGACTTTGCGTTGCCAGAGCCGCTCAGCCCGTAAGGCGGCCCGATCCAAAGCCCGCCAGGCATCCTGCAACAGGAATTTACCGGCGGCGACGGCATCGGGTGAGCGCACCGAAATCTCTTCGATTAATGTCAGGGCGGTGTGCATTGGATCGTCGCTGACGTGAGTCACCAGTCCCAGTATTCTGGCATCATCAGCGCCGATAATGCGGCCTGTCATGGTGAGCTCCTTGGCCCTGTCCAGTGGCATGAGTTCCCGCATCAGCGCGACACCACCCATGTCAGGCACCAGCCCCCATTTGGCTTCCATCATGGAGAGCTGTGCGTCCGGGTGGCAAATACGGATATCGGCTCCCAGGCCCAGCTGCAGGCCGGCGCCAAAGCAGTTACCGTGCATCAGGGCAATGACCGGAACCCCTACCTCCCGCCAGCCAATACTCCAGGTCTGAAAATCGTTCTGAAAGGGTAACCACAGTTGCATATAGCTGGCGAACGCCGTGAGGGGCTTGGCCAGTACGCTTTTGAAATCCAGCCCGGCGCAGAATGAGGGGCCCTCGCCCTGCAGAATCACCGCCCGGATACCTTTCATCTTGCGGACTTTTTTCTGTGCGGCAATGACGCCTCGCAGCATATCCAGATCCATGCCGTTGTGCTTGTCGGCCCGGTTCAGGGTCACCGTGGCGATATGGTTGTTGACAGAGATGATAACGCGATCGTTCATGCTGGCTCCTTGGTGCGGTCAGTGCCCTAAGGTAGCGGTATCGCCAGCGAAAGTGAATACCAAGATTTTTAACCCGAATGCAGAGTCTATGGGCCGGAATGAACAGGTCCGAACAGGATGCCCATGATGCGCTCCACTTGTTGTTGTGGTGCTTTGCCGGGCTGTTTGTCGAGTAACTGCTGCACACCGGGTACGATCAAGGGAAAGAACGTGAGGCTTAACAGGGCGAGGAAAAAGGTGTCATTGGTGTGTTGGTTTAACCAGGGGCATTGTTCTCTGGCCCGTTCAAACAGGAGGCCAATGGGGGTGTGCAGGGAGAGAAAGTTAGCCCTGACGTAGTCTGCGCGTTCATTGTCTGTGGCGGTCTCGCCCATCAACAGGCGGGCCAGCATCGGATCGGAATACGACACACGAATGAAGCTTTGCACCACCTGCTTGAAGGCCTGCAGGGGATTTTCCATCTGCGTGGCATCCTGCAGGATCGGAAGCATGTGGGATTGGTAGTGCTCCAGAACGGTATCCGCCACCGCCCTCCATATGTCCAGTTTACTGCCGAAATGGTGCCGCAATGAGCCGTGAGTCAGCCCTGTTGCCTGGGCAATCCCGCGCAGTGTGGTGGCTTCGTAACCCTGACTGGAGAAGCATTCGGTGGCTGCGGTGATGATTTCCTGCCGGGTGTGGGCGGCTGCTTCGGCGCTTTGTTTTCCCCTTTTACGGCGGTCGTTGGTCACGGGCGGGTGGTTCCTGCTGGTTGGTGTGGCGCTGAATGCATTCGGGGGGAAGTATAGCGGGGTGGCAAGGGGCTGAGAACCGGTGCAGTGGGCGATTGCTTTATATTATCCATATGGATAATATAAAGCATAAGGCCGATACGGAACAACGAATCATCCGCATCGAACATAACAAGTGCATAAAGTGATGAGAGGGGTAGGCACGATGCTATATCGCAGAGCATGGTTAGTGATCCTGGTATGGTGGGGGCTGGTGGCGTCGGCGCAGGCCCATTTGGGGGAATATCGCATGCCCGCCAATGGCGATCAGCAGGTGGTGGTGATAGAGCAGGTACTGGAGGGGGTCAGGCCGGAAATGCTCGACTGGTGGTGGAACAATATGGCGAGCAACGATTATTTCCAGCGCTGGCATCCACAGGCGAATCAGTCTGCGTATTGGCAAGTGCCCCCGGCCTCCTTTGAAACCCTGGACTATGCCGTGGGGGCAGTGCTGGATACCGTGCAGATGGTGGCCGGGCAAGCGGTGGAAGCGGAGTGGGCTTTCGCTGTGCCACCCGGCCCTACCCGCTGCCTGGATGAGGATCACCGCTTTATGGCGCGGATACGCTTTCCCGGTTACCCTGATCTGGGCGCGGGGTTACTGCGTTATGACTACGTGGCGGACCCGTATGGCAGGGGGACTGTGGTGCGTGTTAGTTATGCGTTACCTGCCATGATCGACGCTGCTTACCCAGGCTATAGTGCCGGGATCGGGGCCATTGTGGAAAGCAGCCTGGCAAACCTCAATGGTTTTTTGCCTGAAGCTTTCCAGCAGGAATACATCGAAGGCACGCTGTTAAGCCGGGGTAATGTTCGGTTTGAGGCTGACGGTTGGCTCAAAAAGCGCATTATTGTGGAACAGGAAATCGCCGGTATCACAGCGGATATGCTGGACTGGTGGTGGGACAACATCAACTCCACTGCCCGCTACCAGCGTTGGCATCCCACTGCCCATGTGAGTTTCGAGTGGCTTGAACCGCCCGCTCAGGCCGATGAACTGGCGTATTCCGTCGGCGCCGTGCAATTGGTGAGTGAATACATCGGCCCCTATAAGTCCAATTTACTGATAACCTGGTTAGAAGCGGAGGGTGCAATCGGGCAAGTGGAATACGATCACTGGATCTATGCCAAGACCGATCTTAAGGCGTTAAGGGGGATTTTTCCCCAGCGGATGATTCATGAGTATCAGGATGATGAATCTGGAGACGGTATTGTGATGCGCTCCATTTTTACTGTGCCGAGTTTCTTTGACCTGGTGATGCCGGGGTTTTCCCGCAGCCTGGGGGAACATGCCATTCAGGAGATGCAGTTTTTACCACGCTTCTTACCGGAATTGTTTCGGCGAGAGTTTGAAAGAGACTGGAGTGACTGTGGTCTTTGTACCGAATAACCATGGGTGATTGGCCGGGCCGACGAGGGCACCGGGGCGTTGCAGCAATGTGCTTGCTGCCGGCGCCCCATTAGACTGACGTTTTCGTGTTTAAAGCAGGAAGCGTTATGTGGTCAAGGATATCGTTTCAATCGTTGAGTGGTTATGTCTGTAATCTCTACTCACTTGAATCAGGTGAAGCGGGTGATCGTGGTACTGTCCTGTTTTTGCATGGCTGGGGCGATCACGGTGGCCGCTATCACTCAACCGGGGAACGAATACATCAAGCCGGCTTCCGGGTACTGATTCCCGAGTTCACAGGCCACGGACTCTCATCTGGACCCCGCGGGCGGGTGGATGACTTTTCCATATTAATCGAGGATCTGCACAGCCTGGTGAAATCCCTTGCTGGACCGGTCTTTCTGGTGGGCCACAGCATGGGGGGTTGTCTGGCGTTTCATTATGCGTTGCGCTATCCAGAGCGGCTGACGGGCTTGGTGTTTAACAGTGCGGCCCTGGGGGTAAGCCCAAGAATTCCGCAGTGGAAGCGATGGTTGACCCGGCGCCTGGGTACCTGGGTGCCGCACGTCAAGCTGTTACAATTGAAGGCGGCCCACATGATGACGTCGGTACCGGCCCAGCAACGTGCCTATGATCAGGATTCGCTGCTCTACCATGGCAAGTTGGAATTCGGCACCGGACTGGCATTGATGCAGGCCAACAATGAGTGCGCTCAACAGCTGGAGGCTTTCTGCGCCCGTAACTTACCCATTCTGGTGTTGCAGGGCAGTGACGATGAATTGGTGGACCCCCATGCCGCGCAAAGACTGTATGCTGCGCAATCCCATCCCGGGTCACAAATGAAACTGTATGACGCGCGTCATGATCTACTGCATGACTATGTGGCCGAAGAGGTTACTCAACAGATGCTGGCGTGGTTGCTGCGCTGTACTGAGGCCTGATCAGACACGCTGAATCAGGCTCAGTTCCTCTTCATCCTCATCCACGTCTGTGGATTTTTTCTCAATGCCATTGGCACCGCATTTAATGGTATCCATAACGGTGTTGTCCTGTACGGACTCCAGCACGACATCGAATTTCCACAGTCGGTGCAGATGTTTCAGCACCTCTTCGGCAGACTCCTGCTCCAATGGTCGTCGATTATGGCGTACGTGGCGTAGTGTAATGGAACGGTCACCTCGAACGTTCACGTTGTAAACCTGAATGTTGGGTTCGTTCATCGACAAATTGTATTGCTTGGAGAGCGCTTCCCGCACATCGCGATACCCTGGATCATCATGAATTGCCGTGATGTGGAGATCCTTTTCCTTGTCGTCATCGTTGAGGGCAAAGAATTTAAATTCCCGAATGATTTTGGGTGACAGAAACTGCTGCACAAAGCTTTCGTCTTTGAAGTTCTGCATGGCAAAGGTCAGGGTTTCCTGCCAATTGCTGCCGGCGATTTCCGGGAACCACTTTTTGTCTTCCGGGGTGGGGTTTTCACAGATACGGCGAATATCCTGCATCATGTTGAAGCCCAGTGCATAGGGGTTGATACCACTGTAGAACTTGCTGTCGAAAGGCGGTTGGTAGACCACAGAAGTATGGGATTGCAGGAATTCCAGCATGAAGCCATCGGTGACCTTGCCTTCTTCGTAGAGCTTGTTGAGCAGTGTGTAGTGCCAGAAGGTGGCCCAACCTTCGTTCATGACCTGGGTTTGACGCTGTGGATAAAAGTACTGGGCAATCTTGCGCACGATGCGCACGACTTCCCGTTGCCAGGATTCCAGCAAGGGAGCATTTTTCTCAATAAAATAGAGCAGGTTTTCCTGTGGTTCTTCCGGGAAGCGTTTGATGTCGTGGCTGTCTTCCTTGTCGCCCATCAGCGGAATGGTTTTCCACAATTCATTGACTTGCTTCTGGAGGTATTCTTCACGCTCGCGCTGACGCTGTTTTTCCTGTTCCGCGGAAATTGGGTAAGGGCGTTTGTAGCGATCCACACCATAGTTCATCAGGGCATGGCAGGAATCCAGTATCGCCTCCACTTCATTCACACCGTAACGTTCTTCGCAGCGCATGATGTAATTCTTGGCAAATACCAGATAGTCGATAATGGATGAGGCATCAGTCCAGGTGCGGAACAGATAGTTGCCTTTGAAAAAGGAATTATGGCCGTAGCAGGCGTGTGCAATCACCAGGGCCTGCATCATCATGGTGTTTTCTTCCATGAGATAGGCAATACAGGGATTGGAGTTGATGACGATCTCATAGGCCAATCCCATCTGGCCGCGCCGGTAGTGTTGCTCGTTGCTGACAAAATGCTTGCCGTAGGACCAGTGGTTGTAGCCCACGGGCATGCCCACGGAAGAATAGGCATCGAGCATTTGTTCGGCGGAGATTATCTCGATCTGGTTGGGGTAGGTGTCCAGGCCAAAGTCTTTGGCAACGCGGCCGATTTCACGGTCGTAGTCCTGAATCAATTCGAAAGTCCAGTCTGACCCGGTTGAGATTGGAGTGCGTTCAGTCATAGGCAATCACAGTTTACTAACTGGCCCTTTTGGTTTCCTTGCGTTGAAACAGCTCACGAAACACCGGATAGATGTCACCGGGGTCACTGATTTGCTGCATGGCAAAGTGTTCAATGGTGGCTTCAATGGTTTCGTACTCCCGCCATAAAGCCTGATGTCGACGCGGGTTAATCTCAATGTATGAGTAGTATTGTACCTGCGGCAAAATATCCTTGATGAGGATTTCACGGCAGGTGGGGGAATCATCGTTCCAGTTGTCACCATCGGAGGCCTGAGCGCCATAAATATTCCACTCATCAGCGGGGTAGCGATCCTGCATGATGTCGCGCATCATCTTCAACGCGCTGGAGACGATGGTGCCGCCGGTTTCCCGAGAATAGAAAAACTCTTCTTCATCGACTTCCTTGGC
>DKQK01000017.1:74220-144886 GCA_002471665.1 Gammaproteobacteria bacterium UBA7310 | reverse complement strand
TTCAGCAATGCCAGCCTGGCACACGACCGTGCCCATGCAATGAGTGAACAGGCTTTTGCCGTGTTCTATCGGGGCCGCAATCAGATCACTCTGTTCCATCAGGCAGAAGGGATACTGGAAACCCTGTCAGCCCAATACCCGCTGATCGCACTCACCAACGGCAACGCCAATCTGGGGATGATCGGCATCGAACACTGGTTTAAGGGGCACTTCTCCTCCGAAACCGAAGGTCAGCCAAAACCACACAAAGCCATGTTCGAGCGGGCCCTGACGGTGATGGGCATCAGCGCCCGCCAGGCCATTCACATTGGTGATCATCCCCAGGAAGACGTGGAAGCAGCCCGGGCACTGGGTTACCACACCATCTGGTTTAATGAGAACAAAAAGCAGGATTCCGGCCTGTGCCAACCCAGTGTCGAAATCCATTCGCTGGATGAGCTGGTGGATGCCGTGGCGCTCATTGCCCGCAGCGCCTGAATCCCCTTCACAGACAAACCACACCAGCAAAAAAAAGCCCCGAATAATCGGGGCGTTAAATCTCAAGTCACTAACTGTTTTCAACTGTCTATTAGCGTTACTTGCTATGAAAACACAGTCCAAACAAAGATACTTCCAATAAGAGTATAAGGCTGAAATCCTTTTACCGCGCTCAGATGGGGCGGCTGCCATAGTTGGATTCTGGTTTGCGGGGTGGGTCCATCCGCACATCCCGGTCTATCTGCTTGATCTCACCACCATGGTTAAGAAAGCGGGCCATGTCCGCTTCCAACTGACGGCGCTCTGCTTCACGGGAGCTCAAGGAACGGTCACGACCATCATCGAAGGTGATCACGCTGGAATCGTCATTGGTTTTGCTGTCATCAGAATCGTTGTTATAGCTCATCTCACTGTCCTCAAAATCGACTAACCCCAAGAGGTAAAGATATTTATAGACGACCTAGAGAACTTTGCTAAAAAATTTCCTAAAAAATCGATTTTATTTTTATCTATAAAATCATGAATCTATGATCTATTTTTCTATTACCCCTTAAGTTCAAACCTTTTGATATTGATAGTTGTTTTTTTATATCAGCTTGACTAAAAATTGGTTAAAAATCAGGCTTATAGATCTATCTATGCCCCATTCAGGGTCACTACCACCGTGCGCCCACCGGCATGGTCCCGGTGCTCACACAGGTAAATGCCCTGCCAGGTGCCCAATGCCAACGCCCCCTGCCCAATGGGAATGCTGATACTGCTGCCCAACAGGCTGTGCTTGATGTGGGCCGGCATGTCGTCACTGCCTTCCAAAGTATGTAAATAGTAGGGCTGGTTTTCCGGCACAATATAATTGAAATGGGATTCCATATCCGCCCGTACATCCGGGTCGGCGTTCTCATTAATGGTAAGTGACGCCGAGGTGTGCTGGATAAAGAAATGGGCCAACCCCACCTGGTATTGTTGCAGAGGCTCGCGCAGCGCGGCCATTATCTCGTGGGTCACCAGGTGGAAGCCCCGTGCACGGGGTTGCAGACGAATGGTGGTTTGAAACCAGGCAGCGGGCACCATCATGGGATCTCCTTTAAATTGAGGTTATTGACGCCATTGGCTGGGGCTCATGCCACAGTGGCGGCGGAAAGCCCGGGCAAAATTGGCGCTGTCGTTATAGCCCAAGCGTAAGGCGATTGCGGTGATGCTGTCATTGCCTGCCGCCAGAAACTGTTGCGCCAGGGCCATTTTGACTTCGGTCACCAGCTCGCGCCAGCGCACCCCTTCCTGCAGCAACTGCCGGCGCAGGGTACGCTCGGACACATGGCGGGTTTGCGCCAGTTTTTCCAGGGAAGGCAACGGCAGGCCGCCATTGAGCAGAGCCTGACGCAAGACCTCTGCCCGGCCACCGGGGCGGGGAATGGCGCTCATCAGTGCCTCACACTGACGCACAGCGTGATTGAAGGCCTGCTCGTTGGCCAGCGCCAGAGGATAGCTCAACAGTTGGGTCGGTATGGTCAGGCGCAGTTCGCTGGCCTGAAAGTGAATACTTACATCGCTGAAAGCCTTTAACGCATCCGCGTCATAGCGGCTCTCCGCATAAGGAATATAAGCACTTACCTCCTGCCACGGCTCCGGGTACAGGTAACGGCCCTGCACATAGATGGAGGCCACTGTAGTATCCAGGATCACCTGGCAAGTGGGCTCCGACACCACCACAGACGGCTCAATGAGCACATGGCTCACATCCGGGTGCTCTTCCACCACCAGGTTGGTCATGGGCATCACCAGCGGCTGAAAGCGCTGCGCCACCCGCAGGGCCTCGCCCAGATTGGCCGCACACAGCCCGGCATAACCGGCGATACCATGGGCCGAGAGGTTCAGTCGCGCCCCCAGGTACATGCCCAGGGCCGTTGACCCGGTCTGCTGCACCGCCCATTCCACAAGGGCTTCCACCTGCGCCAGCGTGAGGAAATCCTCTTTTTGGGAGGTCACGAACTCAGCTGTTTCCCCCATCAGCGCCAGGGGTTCAGACAGCTCCAGGCCCCGTTCCCGGAGCATGATTAACAGCGCCCGGAAGTAACGGGCAGGAATGAATGCAGTAGACATTCGTATACTGTCCGATAATGACTGATGGTTGTCAATCTATCACAGGCTGAGCACCACGATCATGGCTAGTCTTGATAACACATTAAAATCATAACAAGACTACAGAGGGAACCCCGTGAAACAGTATTTTGTCCCGGCAGGAGAAGTCGCCATCTGGGTACGCGAATGCGGCAACCCGGACCGACCGACCCTGATGTTCGTCCACGGTTTTCCGGATGATCATCGGGTCTGGTCCAGCGTCATCGAGCAACTGGAAAGCGACTACCACATCCTGGCCCTGGACCTGCGCGGTGCCGGTAACAGCACCCGGCCGGAGGATCGCCGCGCCTATCGCATCGATCGCATTCTGCCGGACTTTGCCGCTGTTCTGGATGCAGCCGCCCCCGGCAAAAAAGTGCATTTGATCGGGCACGACTGGGGCAGCGTACTGTGCTGGTCGTTTGTCAGTGAACCGGCTTACGCCAACCGCCTGGCCAGCTACACCAGCCTGTCCGGCCCCCACGTAGGGCTGCTGTGGCAGTGGATCAACCAACGGCTGCGCAGTGGTCCGTCCGGCATCCGCAAAGCCCTGGCTCAACTGTCCCACTCCTGGTATATCTTCGCCATTCACGTTCCCAAACTGCCGGAAACCCTGTTTGGCCCGCTGGGTAAGTGGGTTTGGCCACACACCATGAAGCAGGGCGGGGTACCGGACGATGACGACTATCTGGAACACAGCGAACAAGAGATCCGCAGCGTGGCGCTGGACACCCTGCAACTGTATCGACAGAATGTATTCAGCCCGCCCAGGTTACCCGAACCCGGCAGCATTACCCTACCGGTGCAGCTGATCCTGCTGCAACAGGATCCATTCGTGCGTCCCTATATCTTCAGCGACATTGAACGTTATGCTGTCAACCTGACCCGACGTACGCTGGAGGCCAGTCACTGGGCCCCCCGCTCCCACCCTTTGCAAGTAGCGCAGCTGATCGATCGCTACCTGAAATCACTTGATCGCGCCAAGGAGAATGCAGCATGACAACCTTTAAAAACCAGGACGGTTTCAAAAACAAAGTGGCCCTGATCACCGGCGCCGGCTCCGGCATCGGTCAGGCCACCGCGCTGGAGCTGGCCCGCCGCGGCGCCGTACTCTGGCTGACCGACATCAACGCCGACAACCTGGAGCAGACCGCCCAGCAGGTACGCGCGCTGGGTGCCCGTTGCACCACCCGGATATGCAACGTGGGCTCCAGCACCGAGATGAAAAAACTGGCCAAGGCAGTGCACCAGCAACACCCTGCTCTGGACATTCTGATCAACAATGCCGGTATCGGTGTCGCCGGCCGCTTTGTGGATACCTCACTGAAGACCTGGAACAAAGTGCTGGACGTCAACGTCAAAGGGGTGATGCTGGGTTGCCATCTGTTTGCCCCCAATATGATTGAGCAAGGCAGCGGCCACATCGTGAATCTGGCCAGCGCCGCGGCCTTCATCGCCGCCAAGGATATGCCCGTGTATTCCATGTCGAAATCCGCGGTACTGGGATTCAGCGAAGCGTTACGGGCCGATTTGCATGAATACGGTATCGGCGTTTCGGCGGTTTGCCCGGGTATCATTAATACTCCCATCGTCGCCAATGCGGTATTCGAAGGCAAACTGGGCCAGAGCGACAGCGTGAAAAACAAAGCCGTGGATTTCTACAAGAAACGCAACTACACCCCGGACCGGGTGGCACTGGGCATCATGGATGCGATCGAAAATAATCTGGCGGTGCGCCCTATTTCCCCGGAAGCCTGGGCCATGTACCTGGCCAAGCGCCTGGCCCCCGGCGTGGTGGACTGGCTGGGGCGGCGTGACATTCCGTTCCTGGCAACCGACTGAACCTCACACTCTGTTAAGCCACCACTTGGGTGTCGGTTGCCCGTTGCGGCTCCTCCCGCAACAGCAACTGACACAGGGCCGGTACTACAATCAATGTCAGCAGCGTGCTCATGGCCAAACCGGAAATCACGGCCCAGGCCAGCGGCGGCCACAGGGTGGAACTGGACAGCGCCAACGGCAGCAGACCTAAAATGGTGGTGGCTGTGGTGAGCAAAATCGGCGCGGTGCGCTGGGCAATGGCCCGTTGCACGGCCGCCAGCACCGAGCTGCCGGCATGCAGTTCCGAATCCACCACATCCAATAGCACGATGGCGTTGTTCACCACGATGCCCACCAGCGCAATCACTCCCAACAGGGATTGGAACCCGAACGGGGAACCGGTCAGCACCAGGCCTGGGAGAATGCCCACCGCGGCCAACGGAATGGTGCTCAATACCATCAGCAGGCGGCGATAGGAATTGAATTCCAGCAACATGAAAAAAATCATCACCATGATGCCGATGGGAGCAGTCTTCAATATGGCCTTGTTGGCATTCTCCGAGCCCTCGGATTCCCCCCCCACCACCACGTTGACACCTGCCGGCAGCGGCTGTTGCTCAATGCGTGTAAAGAACGCCGACAACACCTGATTAAAGGCGGCGCCGGGTTGCAATTCACTGTAGATATTCACGCTGGGCAAGCCGTTGAAATGATAAATTTCACTGTCCGCCACTGCAGCATTGATGCGGGCCATGGTCTGCAATGGAATGGGTTGTTGATCCTGATACAAATACAGCGCCGGCATGCGATCCAACCTGGTGTGCTCACCGCTGCGGGACCGAACCCGCATGGTGATGGGCTCATTGCTGTAGCGGTATTGCCCCGCATCCAAACCCCGCACCTGACCAAAAATGGCGCCGGTGATCTGGGGCCGCCGGATACCCAGTTCCGCACTGCTGTAATCATCGATACTCAGCTGCAGTTCCGGAATGCCGGTATCCATATTGGTGCGAATGGTGCGGGTACCTTCCACCGCATACAGGGCCTGCAACGCCTGGTGGGTAGCCCCCACCAGCACGCCCTTATCCGGGTGCTGTAAGCGAATCACAATAGGAGCGGGCAATGGCGGCCCCTGGCCCAGTGGCTTGGCAATCAACGTCGCCTCCGGCATCTGGTATTTTGCATCCTGCTCTATCCAGTCAATCACCCGTTGATTGTCGGCAAAGGTTTGGGTATTCACCATCAAACGCGCACGATTGGGCGCGCTGGGCAGTGACGACAGATTATAAAAATAACGAAAGCCGGTCATGCCCACGGCACGCATCACCGATGCCACACCCGGTTGCTGCTGCAACTGCTGCTCCAGCCGCGCACTGAGGGCGGCGGTATAATCCACCGGAGAGCCGGTGGGCAGTTCCAGATCAATGACCACCTGATTGCGATCGGCGGAAGGAAAGAACTGCATTTTCAGATTCGGCACCATGGCCAGTACGGCGATCATCAACACCAGCACCAGCACTAAAGCCGCTCGATAATGTCGCTGCTGAACCCACACCAACCGCTGCGCTATCCAGGCGCTGCCCGGCATGGCTTTTTGCTTGCCGGGCTTCAACCAGTAAAATGCCACCAACGGCAGCAGAAACACCGAGATCACATAACTGGTGATCATCGCCAGCACAATCATCACCGGAATGCCCCGGGTGAAATCAGCGGTTCCCCCCTTGGACAACAGCAATGGAATAAAGGCCGCTATGGTGGTGCCGGTGGAGGAAAACAACGGCATTGCCAATTGGGTCACCGACTGCTTAACCGCAGCGGCGCGGGTCAATCCCTGACGCAGTTGGGTTTCAATGGATTCCACAATGACAATGGCGTTATCCACCAGAATACCCAGGGAAATTACAATACCGATCACTGCAATCTGGTGCAGAATGCCACCGCCCATGTTGTAGACAGCAAGGGTAATCAGCGCCACCACCGGCAACACCAATGCCACCAGCAATCCGGTGCGCCAGCCCAAGGCCAGCAGTACAATCACGGCGATGATACCGGCGCTGAGCAGCAGGCTGTTCTGCAGATTATCCAGCCGGGATTTCACATACGCTGGTTGAAAAAACGCTTCGCGAATCTCCAGTGGCGCAAACAGGGGGCGGATCTCTTCCAGCTTTGCGCGCAAACGTTCACCGAAAACAATGGTGTCGGTTTGTCCCCGCACGGTGATCACCCCCAGGGAAACGGCACGCTCACCGTTGTGAAACGTTTGCGCAGCCAGGGGTTGCCGCGGCTCAACTCGGATACTGGCCAGGGCATTCAATGGTACGCGCTGCCCGTTGGGCAGGGTGATGGGCAACAACGCCAGATCATTCAACTGCTGCACGTCGGAACGGGTGTTAATGCGGATAAAGCGGGTGCCGTTATTAATCAAGCCACCGGGAATCAATTCATTACGTTGCCGCAGCTGATCAACGATGGTCTGCCGGTTGATCCCCAACTGATGCAGAACGGTTTCCTCGGTGGCGATCACCAGTTCTTTTTCCGGGGCGCCATTGATTTCAATTCGCGATACATCGGTCACGCTCAGCAAATGGTGTTTGATGTCATCCGCCGCATCGGCCAGCACCACGGGATCATCGTGACCGGTCACGCTCAACACCACCGTGGGGATATCCATGCGCCGGTCATCCAACTCCAGCTCGGTTACCCCTGCGGGAAAAGCCCGCTCGGCGCGCTCCATGGCGCGTCTCACCCGATCCCAGGCGGCATCGGTGTCGTAGATACGATCTTGCAACTGTATGGTGAGCACCGCCACATTGTCGCGGGACACCGATTCCAACTGTTTGATTTCTTCCACCTGCGCCATTTCTTCTTCCAATGGCTCAGTAATCAGTTTTTCAATCTGATCGGCGCTGGCACCGGGAAACACCACCTGCAAGGTGCCCACCCGGTAGGGGAAACTGGGGTCTTCCTGCCGCGCCATGCTGCCATAGGCCACCAAACCGGCCAGTGTCATCAACACCGCAAAGCCAAACACAAAACGTTGGTAACGGGCCAGTATACGGTACAGTGTCATCGTGGTGCCCTCATCACTGCAACCTCATTGAACCACTGTGACCGCAGCGCCGGGATAGAGCTGGTGATTACCGGCAATCACCACCGCATCCTCCGCCTGCAACGCCCCGTTGATGACAACGCGATCATCGATCACCTGCAGCGGCTGCACCGGAACCAGCTCCACCTCGTTGCTTGCCTTCACCCGATAGACGGCACTTTGCCGGTGGCCGGTTTTGATCAGTGAACTGGCCGGCAATACAAACTGGCCCGCCAGTGTGGATTCAAACTCCACGTGCACGGTGGTGCCGGGGGTCATACCGGTGTCCGCCACCCGCACGATCACCGTGGGCAAGGCACCCCGCTCGCGAAACGGAGTCACTTCATGTACCACACCGGCGTAGCGTTGCTCGCCGGCAAACGGGGTGAGTACCGTCAACACATCCCCGGCCTGAACCGAAGATGCCGCCGCATCCGTAACAATGATTTCGATTTCCACCTCGTTGGGGTCCGCCAGTTGCAGCAGGGGTTCGCCCACCTGAATCACTTCACCGGGCTCAACCGGCGTGGCGGTGATGACACCGGAAAACGGCGCGCGGATGGTTTGCTCCGCATCCATTTGCAGCGCCTGCTGATACTGGGATTCGGCCGCATCAGTGGCCGCCCTTGCCGCCTGGACCGCACTGCGGGCTGATTCCGATTCCTGAATCGATGCCACCTTTTTTTCGTAGAGGCTCTGGATACGGTCGTAATCCCGCTGCGCCTGGGCCACCTCCACCTGGGCCTGCTGCCAACGCTGCTTGGCCGCCAGAGCCTGGGGGGTGGCACCGGGGTTATAGACCATGGCCAGCACATCACCCTGGTTGACGCGGGTGCCCAGTTTGACTTCCCGTTGCAACAGACGGCCGCTGATCTGGGAGCGTATGGTGACGCGATTGGCCGCCCTGGAGGTACCGATAAACGTCTGGTGGACGCTGGGGCTGTCACTCTGCACATAGGACACGCGCACCGGCAGGCGGCTCTGTGTTGCGGACTGCAGCGCAGCGGGTTCGGAATCAGGTTCGCGCTCTGAACAGGCAGCCAGACCGAAGCAAATCCCGGCCAGCAGCATCAGGTGAATCAAACCGGTTTGTTTATCTGACCTCATCACAACCTCTCCACAGCACCACAATTGACACTTTGTCACCTATTGACATTTTGATAATAATTAACAAAATGTCAATATCCGGGTAAAAATAGTTGGGAGTCTCCAGACTTTGCGATCAAGATCCAGAAACGACGACGAAAAGCTTCAACGCCGTAACAGCATCCTCAAGGCCGCCAGAAAAATAATACTTTCAAAGGGTTATGAAAAAACCACCATGGATGACATCGCCCGGGCGGCGCAGTTAAGCCGGGGCCTGCTGTACGTTTATTTCAAAGACAAGGACGACATTCAGATGGGGCTCTCGGTGATCGCCGGTGAAACCCTGTTTCAACGTATGCAGCAGGCGTTGGCCACCACCGGCACCGGCATTGAGGCCATCAATGCCCTGGGTGAGGCCTACTATCAGTTCTATTTACAGGATCATGATCATTTTCAATGCCTTTGCATGCGCATGGGGATGGTGAACCCAAAACCCGCTAATCAAGAGAACCCCACCAGTACCCTGCTGGAAATGATGGCCGTGGAAGACAAACTGATGGCGCTGATGAGCTCGGCAGTGGAACAAGGGCTGGAAGACGGCACCATCGATCCGGACAAGGTGGAGAGCCCGCTGCAAACGGCCATGTTCCTGCGCGGCTCCCTGCATGGGGTGATCATGCTGCAGGATTCCGCCGGCAGCTCCCTGTTCGATCGCACCGTGCTGGACCGGGAAGAGCTGATCCGCTATGCCATGCGTATTGCCAGTGATGAATTGCGGGCCAAACCCCGGCGCTCTACAATGCCGGAATGAAGCCTGATCATGAGAAGCCAAAGCCACTGGTGGGCATCAGCAGTTGCCTGCTGGGCATGCGCGTGCGCTATGACGGCCAGGACAAGTTCAAGCCGGATATTCTGGCGCTGATCGCACCGCACGTTCGTTTGTTGCCCCTGTGCCCGGAAAGCATGGCGGGCATGGGTATTCCCCGAGCGCCGGTCAACCTTATCCAGCGCAATGGTGCAATTGAGGCGGTGGGCCGGGATGATCCCGGGCGCAACGTCAGCGCGCGCCTGCACACCATGGGCCGTATTGTCGGCAGAACCTACCCTGAGCTGTGTGGCTATATCGTGCAGAGCCGATCACCCTCCTGCGGTGCCGCTACGACGCCTGTCTATAATTCCGATCAAACACAGGTGATCCACACCAAAGGCAACGGTTTGTTTGTGGCGGCGCTGTTGGCGGCGCAGCCGGATTTACCGATTCTGGACGATCAGAATTTGGAGCCGGGCCCCATCGACAGGTTCCTGACGGCGGTCAACCAGCGCGCCCGGCTCCTTGCGAACAACAGCGTTTAAACCTTACCTGCCACCGCAGCGCGAAACAGTTGGGAATATTGCCCGGCGCTGAAGGCAATGGGGTTGCCCCCCGCCGCCGGATCCCGCGCCGACATGGCGCCCACCACATCCGCCTGCGTTGCATCAATATTCAGCGCGCTTAAGTCATTGGGTATGTTCACCTGGCGGCGCAACACTAACACCCACTGCAGAAAAGCATCAAAACCCGGCTCCGGCAGATCCAGATAACGGGCCAGACGGGTAATGCGCTCTTCCAGTACCGAGCGATTGGCCTGCAACACATAGGGCATCAGAATCGCGTTCAATGTGCCATGATGGGCATCGTACAATGCCCCCAGACTGTGAGCGATGGCGTGCATGGCACCCAGCCCCCGCTGGAATGCCGTGGCCCCCATGGCAGAGGCCACCAGCATCTGAGTACGGGCCTCCAGATCCTCACCGTTGGCCACCGCTCGCGGCAAAAACCCCTTCACCAGACGAATACCCTCCACCGCGATGCCCTCCGCCATGGGATGGTAGGCATTGGCACAATAGGCCTCCAGGCAGTGTGACAGGGCATCCATGCCGGTGGCGGCGGTGAGGCCGGCGGGTAACCCGGTGGTTAGGGTGGGGTCCAGGATGACTTTCTGCGGCAACATATTGGGATGAAATATGATTTTTTTGACCTTGTTGACCTCATCGGTGATCACCGACGAGCGGCCCACTTCCGAACCAGTACCGGCAGTGGTGGGTATGGCAACCACGGGCGCCATGCCCTCGGTGTTGACCCGGGTCCAGTTGTCGCCCACATCTTCAAACGCCCAGATGGGCTGCTCCTGGCCCACCATCAGGGCAATGGCTTTACCGGCATCCAGCGCCGAGCCGCCGCCCAGGGCAATAACACCATCGTGCTGGCCCTGACGGAAAGCGGCCACCCCGGCATCAACATTGACCGACGTGGGATTGCCTTTTACCTGACTGAACACACTGCTGTTCAAGCCGTTGCTGCGGCAATGCTCCAGCAGTTGCCCGGTCAAGGGCAGTGCCGCCAACCCCGGATCGGTGACCAGCAAGGGCGCGCCCATGTTGAGGTCCCGGCAACAGGCCACCACCTCCTGCCAACGCCCCGCCCCCACCAGTACCGCGGTGGGATAATTCCAGTTTGCCTGCCATGACGCCATCGCCTTCACACTCGCTTCAAATGAAATGATTTTGGACGGGTTACCTGTTCAAAGCCCACTACAGACAGGGTGCAACCGCGCCCGGAGTGTTTGACTCCGGTCCAGGCCAGGGCCGGGTCCAGGTAATCACAACGGTTGATAAAAAACGTGCCGGTTTGCAGGCGCTCGCCAATGGCGACACCTGCGGCCTCATCCTGGGTAAACACCGCGGCGGTCAAACCAAAGTCAGAATCGTTCATCAACCGGATAGCCTCCTCATCACCTGACACTTTCTGCACACCCACCACCGGACCAAAGGATTCTTCTGTCATGATACGCATGCTGTGATTCACCTGGGTCAGCAACTGCGGCGCCAGGTAAGGTGTTCCCGCCTGACTCATGGGAAACGCGGATTCGTCGATATGACAGCGCGCACCCTGTACCACCGCCTCCTGAATCTGCCCGCGCACAAAGTCCGCCGCGCTGGTTTTCACCAGGGGCCCAAGGGTGGTCTCCAGCTCATCGGATCGGCCCAACCGGTACTGCTGCACCAGTGCCACTGCCCGCTCCACAACCTCATCGAAAACGGCTTCGTGCACATAGATACGTTCAATACCGCAACAACTTTGGCCGGAATTAAAAAACGCACCATCCACCACAGCGGCCACGGCATAATCCAGATCGGCATCCGCCCGGATATAGGCGGGATCCTTACCCCCCAGCTCCAAGCCCACGTGTTTGAACTGTCCGGCCGCGGCCCGCTCCACCATGGCACCAGCGGGCACCGAACCGGTAAAGGCGATCTGGTCAATGGCCGGATGCGCAACCAACTGTTCGGTGTCGGCGTGACCCAGATGCAGGAACTGGAACACCCCGGCGGGCAGCCCCGCGGCAACAAACGCCCGGTGCAACTGCTCGGCGCACAACGGGGTTTGCGCCGAGTGTTTCAACAGCACCACGTTACCGGCCAGCAACGCCGGAATAATGCTGTTGATGGCCGTCAGGTAAGGGTAGTTCCACGGCGCAATCACCAACACGGTACCCAGTGGTTCGCGTTTGATGTAACGGGTAAAACCGGGTTGCTCTTCCAGCTCAATGGTGCGCAGCGCCTGCGGTGCAACCTCGATCATATACCGTGCCCGCTCTGCCAATCCACGCACTTCACCGGCGGCATACTGAAGCGGCCGCCCCATTTGCCAACAGATCTGCCGGGCGATTTCATCGCTGTTATCCAGGAAGGCATCCACCATGGCAGAACACAATTGCTGGCGTTGCGCCAACGCGGTACTGTGCCATTGCGGTTGTGCCAGTTGCGCGCGGGCCAGGGCAGCGTTGATTTCTTCCACTGATGCGTAATGCCGTTGGGCATACACACTGCCGTCCACCGGCGAGATAACCGAAAATTCTTTCATAGTGGCGCCTCAGACTGATCAGTTAGATAATTTCGAAGTAGCGCTTCAGTTCCCAATCGGTAATATGCTTGCGGAATTCCTGGGCTTCCCAGAGCCGGCTTGCCACATAGTGCTCTACAAACGCCTTGCCGAACAGATCCTGGGCCACCTGGGACCTGGCCAGTTTCCCCGCCGCCCGTTCCAGAGTTTCCGGTAATGCCAGATGATCGGGAAAATCCTGTTCATAAGCATTACCCTTCACCTGGGGTTCCGGTTGCAGCCGCTGTTCGATGCCCATTAAGCCGGAGCCCAAGGCCGCCGCCAGCGCCACATAGGGATTGGCATCGGCGGAGCCAAAACGGAATTCGACGCGCTGGGATTTCTCTGAGCCGGGAATCACCCGCAGCGACGTGGTGCGGTTTTCCACCCCCCAGGTAGCGTGCGTGGGCGCCCAGAAACCGGGCACCATACGACTGTAAGCGTTAACGGTTTGCGCATACATGGCGGTAAGCTCTGCCATGTATTTCTGCTGCCCCGCCACAAACTGTTTTTGCAGTTCACTCATGGTGTGTAAGGCACCGGCCTGATAAAACACCGGCTGGTGATGTTTGTTGTGCAGCGAAATATGGATGTGGCCGCTTTGCCCGGGATAGTCGTTGGACCACTTGGCCATAAAGGTGGCCATCATGTCGTGCCGTTGCGCCCACACTTTGGTGAAGGTCTTGAACAACAGCGCCTTATCCGCTGCTGCCATGGCCTCATCCACGGTAATGGCCGCCTCCAGCACACCGGGGCCGGTCTCGGTGTGCAGGCCTTCCAACGGGAAATCCATCTGTTCGCAGAGGGCCAGCAGCTCCTGATACAGTTCCGCATGCACCGAGTTGCGCAGCACGGAATAACCGAAAAAGCCCGGCGTAATCGGCACCAGATTCTGATATCCCTTGGCCCGCACTGAATGGGGGGTTTCATTGAACAGAAAAAACTCGTATTCAAACGCGGCTTTGGCCTCAAACCCCATGGCACCGGCCATATCCAGAATGCGTTTCAACAAACCCCGTGGACAAATGGCTGCAGCCGCCGACTCAAACTCGGCCAGAAAAAACAGCATGCCCGGCTCGGCGTACACATCCCGGCAACTGTGTGGCACGATACGCACCGGCGCATCCGGATAACCGGTCTGCCAGCCGGTGTATTGAATGTTCACCCCTTCGTAAAGCTGGTCATTGCTGTCCCAGCCCAACACTACATCACAGAATCCGAAGCCTTTATCCAGGGCGGAAAAAAATTTCTCCCGGCTCATGTACTTGCCCCGGATAATACCATCGAGATCCGCAACACCCACTTTCACATGGGTCAGCTCGCGCTCCTGTACAATGGCTTTGGCCTGCTCAATGGTATGAACGTTTCGTGGATCCATAGGCGCGGACATCAGCAAGCTCCTCCCGGGCTATTGTTCTGATTGGATTATCACCACTATAGCGCAATCTTACTTGAGATAGACGTGACAATCAGATGAAAACGCGGCGTTGGCGGCATGCTTATTCCAGATACGTGTAACCGGTCAAACCTTCCCGCAGTTCCTTCAGGAACGCCGCCTGCTCGCCACGACTGAGATCCGTCAACACCAGCTGTTCATGAATCTGTTGCTGCAGGTGCATGGTATCGAACTGTACATAACGCAGAATGTGATCCACGGTGTCCCCTTTCAGGGTATTGATAAAACGGAACCCACCATTACCATCCAGCGCCACATCCACGGCATCGGTGTCACCAAACAGGTTGTGCATGTCACCCAGTATTTCCTGATAGGCCCCCACCATAAAAATCGCCAGGGACATCCCCTGCTGATCATGCCACTCCGGCAGCGGCAAGCTGGTGGCCAAATCATGAGTATCCACGTACTGGTCAATTCTGCCATCGGAATCACAGGTAATATCCTGCACCACACCACGCCGTGTTAAGGGCTGATCCAATCCGGCAATGGGCAGTACCGGAAACACCTGGTTAATCCCCCAGGCATCGGGGATGGATTGAAACAGGGAGAAATTCAGGAACACCTTGTCCGCCAGCTTTTCATTGAGCTCGTTGAGAATATCCTGATGGGCGCGGGATGACAGGTCCAGCTTAAGCTTCAGTGCCTGGCAGGCCGCGCCATAGATTTCTTCCGCCTGGGCCTTGTGGGGCAGGCTCAGCACACCGTGGGTATACATATCCTGGGCCTCACCCAAACGGTACAGAACCTCGTGATACAACTCCGACAGAGAGCGGCTGCGTTTTGCCCACTCGATCTCATGAAAGCAGCGCGCCAGCTCTTGCAGCACCACCGGTGAATCCACGTTGGGCTCGGTGGGCTGCCGCGCGGCCGGGCTTTCCACCCCGATCACGTTGCTCACCAATACCGCATGATGGGCCGTCAAGGCCCGCCCGGATTCCGAAATCACGTCCGGTAACGGCAAACCATCCCGCTGACACACTTCATGCAGGGCCAGCAGGATGTTATAGGCATACTCTTCCATGGAATAATTCATGGAACAAAAGCTGCGGGAGCGGGTGCCTTCGTAATCCACACCCAGCCCCCCGCCCACATCCACCACCTGCACCTGGCAGCCGGCTTCGCGCAGGGCCGAATAATAGCGGGCCGCCTCTTTCATACCACTTTGGATATCGCGGATATTGGAGATCTGAGAGCCCAGATGAAAGTGCAGCAATTGCAGGCGATCCAGTGCGTTGTGCTCGTTGAGGGTGTGGATCACCTGCAGTATCTGGGTGGCGGATAACCCGAACTTGGATTTTTCACCGCCGGTATTCTGCCAGTTACCCTTGCCGATGGAGCTGAGGCGGGCGCGCAAACCAATGCGCGGCTTAACCTGCATGGCGCTGGCCTCATCCAGCACCAGCTGCAGTTCGCTCATCTTTTCCACTACGATGTAGACTCTGCGCCCCATCTTTTCACCAATCAGGGCCAGGCGCACGAATTCGCGATCCTTGTAGCCGTTGCATACGATAACCGAGTCGCCCCGGCTCAAGGCCAGCACCGCCATCAGTTCAGGCTTGCTGCCGGCTTCCAGCCCCACACCACAGCGCGGATCCTGAACCCCGCCATTATAGATTTCCTCCACCACGCGGCGCTGCTGATTCACTTTAATGGGGTACACCGCCGTGTAGCGCCCTTTATAATCCAGGGTATCCATGGCGCGCACAAACGCCATGCTGAGTTTGCCCACCCGATCCCGCAGAATATCCACAAAACGCAACAGTAACGGGGTCCGCATACCGGCATCCTGTGCCGCCGCCACGATCTCCTGCAGGGGCACCTTGACGGCAGTGGTGCCTACGCCCAGCAACCCCTGCTCGTTAATGTCAAAATAGCCGTCGCTCCAGTTATCGATACTGTAAGTGTCACGGGCGGTGTTGATGATGCTGCTGTCAGACATGTGGTGGGGTTCCAGATTGCAGATTAGGGCGAAAGGACGTTATTGTAGACCTATACGCCTCGCGTCAAAAGCGCTTGGTAATCTGTCCATTTTGAGTTATTTTGCGCGCCGCATCCAACCCCATTTAATCGGGAGCTACACCCCATGAGCGAATCTTCCAAAGGCAACTGGTTCACTGAGATATTTGGTGAAGAAGGCACCTCTTTCGGCCTTGAAATCACCGAGAAACTGCATGCAGAACAAACCCAGTACCAATATTTGGAAGTCTATAACACCCGCACCTTCGGCAAGCTGATGGTACTGGACGGTTGTGTCATGCTGACCAGCCGGGACAACTTTCTGTATCACGAGATGATGACCCATCCGGCACTCTTTACCCACCCCAACCCGAAAACCGTCGCCATCATCGGTGGCGGTGACTGTGGGACTTTGCGGGAAGTTCTGAAACACGCTGGTGTGGAGAAGTGCACCCAGATCGATATCGATGAACGGGTGACCTGGGCCTCCCAACAGTGGTTTCCGGAATTGTGTGAGTCCAACACTGACCCGCGGGCAGAGCTACTGTTCGATGACGGCATTGCCTGGGTCAAAAACTGTACACCGGGCAGCATGGACCTGATCATCATCGACAGCACCGATCCAGTGGGTCCGGCGGAAGGCCTGTTTGCAGTGGATTTCTACCGGGATTGCCTGCGGGCTCTGAAACCGGAAGGTCTGCTGGTACAACAGAGTGAATCCCCCCTGCTGCACAGCAACAGCATCATCAAAAAGATTCATGAGGATATGGCCGCTGCCGGCTTTCATCAATGTCACACCCTGCCGTTCCCGCAACCGGTTTATCCCACCGGCTGGTGGTCCTGCACCATGGCCAGCCCGCAGGGTTCGGTCACCCAGTTCCGGGAACAGGACGCAGCCGACAAACCATTTGCCACCCAATACTACAACCTGGGCATCCACAAGGGCGCCCTGGCGTTACCTGAATTCATGAAGCGGGATCTGGGCAAGTAAGCGCAACAACGTCACCACCGGCGGGGCTCAGGCCTCGCCGCATTCTTCCTTATATTGCTGCTTGAGGCGGGCCCGATAGGCATCGGCCTGATCTTCACTCATGTACTCCCGGGTGCCGTCCTCTTTTTCATCATAGAAGTGGGTGTACTGATCAATATAACCAAGCCGGTTTTTGAAGCGGGTGCAGTACTGCGCATGCTCTTCGGCTTCACGGGCCAATTGGGCTTGCTGGGCCTCCTTTGCCAGACGTTCTTCCTCGAGCATCTTAACCAGCTTTTTTTGCCGCTGCAGCCGCTCAAAATCGGACAGGTCACGGCTGGGAGCGGGCTCTTCCGCCTGCGGCAGGTCTATTTTCTCCACCGCGCCCTGATCCGGCGCCCGGTCGGAAAAATGCACCTTGCCACTTTCATCCACCCAGCGGTAGACCTCCGCCTGCGCACTCGCCGCAAACAACATCCCCAGGCCAATCACCACTGATTTCAAACATTCCATGGGCCACAATCTCATACGGTTATCCTGCTCTGCTATCACTCCCCCCTGAATTCACCAACATTATAAAAGTGATGGCAACCTAACACTATTTTCCCTCTGTATTAAAGCATTGGCTTTTCGTTGAGTAATGGCCGCCTTGTGTAACGCTCTACCAGGAAGGAAACAAGCACAAAAAAAGCCCCGGCACTGCCGGGGCTTTTAGCGGAGGGGAGAAACCCAGTAAGGCGCAGCGGTTAGCTGCGTCCTACGCGACGACGAGCCGCACCCAGGCCCAACAGACCCAGTGCCAGCAGACCGATTGATGCGGGTTCAGGCACGGCAACACCATCTTCAACGGTGTTTACCAACAGGCTGACATACTCAATGGCGAAATCATTATCGCCGTATCGGAAAGCCGATGCCTGAATGCCCACGTTACCCCAACCTTCGCCGCTCAAAGCTGCCAGCTGGTCATCACTCAGGTCAAATTCAACGGTGTAATCCGTGCTGCACAGCATGCAGTCTGTGCCATTCCATGTGTAGCTGCCCAAGCTGAACAGCTCAGAACCGGTCTGAGTGTTCCAGGCAGTCAGGCTTACGGTGGTTTCTTCGTATTTCCAATCTTCGGAATACATGCCCAGAGTCAACAGGCCTGAATCCCAGGCGCCGAATGCGCCGGAAGCGTCATTGGTCAGAGTCAGGGCTGAATCGGTACCCACGCCGTAGGTGGCGTTGTCATACCACATATCAAAACCAAAGGTATAGGTTTCCCCTTCCCATACGTTCTGATAGCCCTCATAGGACTCATAATACGGCGCAGCCATTGCTGCAGACGCAGATACGGTCAGTACCGCTGCGGCCGCTAGAGTTTTAACAGTCTTCATCATCATTACATCCTCAAAATAAGCGGGAACCCCCAACACCACCCTATTTAGCAATAAACAGGCCAATAAAAATACTCATATATATCAACAACTTAAAACATCTAATAGGGTTAGGTGTTAAGTATGTCGACAATATCGTGAACCAGATCACAGTTTGAAGTGAAATACGGAGCAAAAAAAAGGCTCCCGAAGGAGCCTTTTTCGATCTTGGGTAGGATCTTGCTGATTATTTACCGCTACCGGTAAATTCCGGATACGCTTCCATACCACACTCAGCCAAGTCCACACCTTCGAACTCTTCCTCTTCGGATACCCGGATACCCAGTACCGCTTTCAGGATGGCCCACACAATCAGGGACACAATGAACACCCAGAAGAAGATAGTCAGGGCACCGATGATCTGGCCGCTGAAGCTCACGCCGTCGTTGGTCAGCGGTACCAGCAACAGACCCAACAGACCGCAAGTGCCGTGTACAGAAATGGCACCCACAGGATCGTCGATTTTCAGCTTATCCAGCGCCAGGATACTGAACACAACCAGCACACCACCGGCGGCACCGAACAGCGTTGCTTCCAGGGCAGTCGGGGTGGAGGGTTCTGCAGTAATGGCCACCAGACCGGCCAGGGCACCGTTCAGCAGCATGGTCAGGTCAGCCTTACCGAACAGCAGGCGGGCGGTGATCAGGGCAGCGATGGAGCCACCGGCCGCCGCGGTATTGGTGTTCAGGAACACCATGGCCACAGAGTTGGCGTTGGCGATATCACCCAGCTTCAATACGGAACCGCCGTTGAAACCGAACCAGCCCATCCACAGGATGAAAGTACCCAGTGTTGCCAGTGGCAGGTTGGCACCCGGGATCGCGTTGACTTGTCCGTTAGCGCCGTACTTACCCTTACGGGCACCCAGCAACAGCACACCGGCTAAGGCAGCAGCAGCACCGGCCATGTGCACGATACCGGAACCCGCGAAATCAGAGAAACCCAGGTCACCCAGGTTGTACATGCCGAACACGTCGGCACCATTCCAGGTCCAGCTGCCTTCCATTGGGTAGATGAAACCGGTCATCACCACGGCAAAGGCCAGGAACGCCCACAGCTTCATTCGCTCAGCAACCGCACCGGATACGATGGACATTGCGGTGGCGACAAACACAACCTGGAAGAAGAAATCAGAAGCACCGGAATAGATGGAGCCGCCTTCAAAACCGTCTTCACGGCCGGCAAACTCACCCAGGGTGGCGGCCACGTCGACATCGGCGATGCCGGACAGGAACACACCGCCGTCGTACATGATGTAATAACCGCACACCAGATACATGATGCAGGAGATGGCAAACAGAGCCACGTTTTTGGTCAGGATTTCGGTGGTGTTCTTGGAACGAACCAAACCGGATTCGAGCATGGCGAAACCTGCCGCCATCCACATTACGAGCGCGCCGCACACCAGGAAGTAAAAGGTGTCCATCGCATATTGCAGGTGAAAAATATTGTTTTCCACGGTCTTGCCTCCGCAAAATTAAAAATAAATAGGCATGGATTATTAGGGTGAAACTGTTTTAGATCGCGTCAGTACCGGTTTCGCCAGTACGGATACGAATCGCCTGTTCCAGAGGCGTAACAAAGATCTTGCCGTCACCGATTTTGCCGGTGTTGGCAGCCTTGCTGATGGACTCGATCACCTGGTCCAGCAGGTCATCGGAAGCCGCAACTTCAATTTTTACTTTGGGCAGGAAATCCACCACATATTCTGCTCCACGATACAGCTCAGTGTGGCCTTTCTGTCGCCCGAAGCCTTTCACTTCAGTAACAGTAATACCCTGAACCCCAATTTCAGACAGTGCTTCACGCACGTCATCGAGTTTGAATGGTTTGATTACAGCAGTAACCAGTTTCATAAGAACATCTCCTATTAATGCTCGAAAGCTTAAATTGCTACGGTCCCGTTATTCGCAAATCAGTGCAATCGCCCAGCATGCTGCCCAATCGCGGAACATGCACAGGTGTTAGCACAAACCATGCCTATTAGTTTTAATTGCGAAGAATCAAGCGTTTAACCCTAAAACGCTAGGGTTTTACCGCCATGATGGCACCATTATATCGCACCAAAAGCATGCACGCTGCGCCCAATGAAGGCTTCATTATGGTGCGCGTGTGTTTTCCTGACGCATTTTGGTGACTCCCCAAAGGGGCGTGATACACTGCCGCCTAGATCATGAAGGAGCTATCATGAACCGTCAGGAAAACTTAGTAAACCGCATTTTGGAATTGGTGCAGGAACGCCTGCCCCAGGATATTGGTGAACTGGGACAGGATTTACGTCATAACCTGGGCGCGGTGATCCGGGAATCGCTGGCCCGCATGGATCTGGTCACCCGGGAAGAATTTGACGTTCAAACCAAGGTGCTGGCCCGCACCCGAGCGCGGCTGGAAGACCTGGAAAAACAGGTTTCAGCACTGGAACAAGGCCCGTCCGGGCCAAATAGCCCTGTAAAAAATGCCGACTGAGTGGCTGTTTATCGCCTGATATTTGGCTAGTATACTGCCTGTAATACCACCCATAGAAAACAGCTCCTAAGGAGAACACCGTGAGCCAAGCAAACGCATTACAACAATGGGTCGCCCGCCTGCTGGCAGCCACCATGGTCGTGGTCAGCATATTGAGTGCAAGCGCCCAGGCAGCCATGATTCCCACCCAGAAAATGCTGTCGGATGCAGACCGCGAATCCACCCGGGCCCAGGTATTGGCCGTGCTGGATCAGCAACAGGCCCGTGACACCCTGCTTAGCCTGGGGGTTGACCCGGCGCACGTTGAACAGCGTGTGGCAGAAATGACAGCAGACGAACTGCAGGCCTTCAGCACCCAGGTTGAAGAGATGCAGGCCGGCGGCAGCGTGGTCGGCTTTGTGGTGCTGGTGTTTGTGATTCTGATCGTGCTGGATCTGCTCGGTACCACCAATATTTTCCCAGCTATCAAGCCTGTCAACAATCAGTGATCCGACTCGTTTTGGGGCTCAGCCTGCTGCTGGCAGGCTGTTCCCTGAACCCTCCATTCACCATTGATCCCACCCTTTCGCAACGCATTCCGCCCAGCGCCGAGATCATCGACACCCCATTTATAGAGCAGGCCGATTTTCAGTGCGGGCCGGCGGCCCTGGCCATGGTACTCAATTATTACCAGGCAGGCGTGCAACCGCAGCAACTGGCGGCCCAGGTATTCACCCCCAAAGCCCGGGGCAGCTTCCCGGTGGAGATGGACATCGCCAGCCGCCGCCAGGGTTTCATCAGTTACCCGGTGGATTCCCTGGACCAGTTACTGGAGGAATTGGCCGCCGGGCACCCGGTGCTGGTGCTACAGAACCTGGGCATAGACTGGTTGCCGCAATGGCATTTCGCGGTGGCAGTGGGCTATAACCTGCAGACCCGGGAACTGGTGCTGCGCTCCGGTGACCTGAAACGGCGCATCACCCCGTTAACCGTGTTTGACAACACCTGGCAGCGCAGTGAACGCTGGGGCCGCGTGGTACTGCCACCGGACCGGGTTCCCGGCACGGCAGACCCGGTCCGCTATACAAGGCTGATCCATGGCCTGGAGCAAATCGGGCATCAGGCATTGGCGCAACAGGCCTATACCAGCGCGACCCGGGCCTGGCCGCAATCCCCTGCCCCCCGCTTTGCCCTGGCCAACCTGTTGCTCACTACTGAACAGGCCGATGCCGCCTCCGCACACTATCAGCAGTTGCTGTCACAACACCCCCGGCTGACCCAGGGGTGGAACAATTATGCCTATGCCCTGCGCGCGCAGGGTTGTCTGGAACAGGCTGAGCGGGCAGCCCGCTGCGGGCTGCAACTGGCGCCCCAGGATACCAACTTGCGAGACACAGTGGCGGAAATGAGCCGGCGGCCATCCGGCCAATCACCCCGGCCCTGCCCCCCCATTCAATGCCCGGCACCTGCACGCAGCGAACTGCAATAGCCCGCATCCGGCCTGTAAAAGAGGCACACCCCAGTTCCAGCGGCTATATTTAACGGACTGACAACATAAGAATTAGAATCGGACATCAGGTTTGCATCCAACATCTCCCTACACCCGCCTGGCCCCCTTGGCCTGGCTCATGGTTCTGTGCTGTTCCTGGCTGCAGGCAGCAACCATTGACGCCTCGGTTAACCTGGGGCAGATTGAACTGGGCGATCAGGTACGTTATCTCGAAGATCCCGGCGGCACACTCACCTATGATGACATCCGGCACCGGCAGGACTGGATACGCAATGACAGATCCACATTCTCCCAAGGTTACAGCACCTCTGCCTGGTGGCTGAGCCTCGAACTGCAGAACCCTCAACCGCAGACATCCTGGCTCCTGGAATTTGCCTACCCGGTTTTGGATCACCTGCAGGTCTATGTCCGGTACGAAGACGGACGCCTGCAGGAATTCATCCTGGGTGACAAGCTACCCTTCTGGTCCCGCCCGATCCAGCATCACAACTTTCTGGTGCCATTGACCCTGGACACCGGCACCAAGGCGCAGGTTTATATCCGGGTTGAAAGCACCAGTTCGCTGATGGTGCCCATCATTCTGTGGGATGAGAACAACTTTCACACCCTGCAGGTGGGCCCCACCATCATGCACGGCATTTATTACGGCGGCCTGCTGATTATCGCCTTGTATAACCTGCTGATCTATTTTGTCCTGGGCGAACGGGCCTACCTGTATTACGTCAGCTATATCGTAAGCCTTGCGCTGTTTGTGGCGGGCCTGCAAGGCTGGAGTTTTATGTTTCTGTGGCCCAATGCCACCCAATGGAATGACCAGTCCATTCTGGTGTTTCTGGCCAGTTGTATTTTGTTCGCCGTGTTGTTCACCCGGCGTTTCCTGGCCACCGACAAGCCGTTTCAACCCTGGGCCAACGGCTTTTTCTTTGGCTTCACATTGCTCTGTTGCGGCGCCATCGTGGCGAGTTTTTTTACCACCTACACCCATGTGATCAGTATTCTGGTGCCGGTGGCCCTGGTGGCGTGCGTCATGGGATTGATAGTCGGCATCGTGGCCTGGTTTGAGAAACGGCCGTCTGCACCCTACTACACGCTGGCCTGGGCTGCGCTGTTCGCCGGCGGTATCGTCATCGTACTCAGTAAAAGCAATGTCATTCCCTCCAACCTGTTCACCGAGTACGCTCTGCTGATCGGCTCACTACTGGAAGCGTTACTGTTGTCGTTTGCGTTGGCCGAGCGCATCAACAAGGAACGCTCCCTGCGCATCGAAGCGCAATCCCTGGCTCTGCAGACACAGCGCCAGGCCAATGAGGCACTGGAACAAAGAGTGGCCGAACGCACTGTGGAACTGGAGCAGGCCAACCAGAAGCTGAAGACATTAAGCGATACTGATCAGCTGACCGGCCTCAAGAACCGGCGTTACCTTAACCAGTACCTGGAAGATGAGTTCGCCCGCTGCATTCGTTACCAACACAGTATTGCCATTTTAATGATTGATATTGATCACTTTAAATCCGTGAATGACAACTACGGCCATCTGGCGGGTGATCAATGCCTGAAGGTGGTGGCAGAGCAGATACAGGCATCCAATCGGGCCCCCACCGACCTGGCGGCGCGCTACGGTGGCGAGGAGTTCTGTTTTGTCCTGCCGGAAACCGATAGCGAGGGGGCCACAGTCGTCGCCCAGCGGGTATTGCAACAAATTGAAAACACCGTTATTCCGCTGGAATCCGGTAATCTGAGGGTGACCTGCAGTGTAGGCCTCTATGCCGGTATTCCCAACTCACCTAAAGACGTTAACCTGTTTGTGAACCGGGCTGACGCGGCACTCTATCAGTCAAAACAAAACGGCCGCAATTGCCTAACCAGCTTCAGTGAGGCAGGTTCGGATTAGTATTGCACGTTTTTTGGGCAGCTGCGGGGCTCTGTTCTATAGTTATTAATTAACGACAACCGACGCAGCAGCAGCATGGTCAACCCTCAAAACAGCAAAAGTCTCCGCCATCTCTATTGGGGCCTGATACGGCTGCTGCTGATCGGTGTGTCATTATTTTCCTGCGGTGTTTCTGCACAAAACAGCCTTGATATCGGCAGTAATTTCCGGCAACAGGATGCCGGCCTGTACACGCTCCATTACCTGGACCCAACCGGTGAGCTGACCGTCAATGACATACGTCGCTTGCCTGAGGAGCAGTGGAGCATCCCCCAGGCAGAAACACCCTCTTATGGTTTTAGCCGTGATGCCCTGTGGATCAAGCTTGACCTGACAAGCAGCGCACCAGCGGATGTAGAGCTGGTACTGAACATCGCCTATGCGGCGCTGGATCAGATTGACGTCTTTATCGAGAATAACGATCGGTTTACCCATTACTACCGTACCGGTGACACCTTTCCGTTTGCCTACCGCCCTATAAAAAATCACCAGTTTGTTTTTCCCTTCCACGCCTATTCAAGCATACAACATACGATTTATATGCGGGTGCAGACCCAGGGTGCGCTGCAGGTTCCTATTAGTGTCTGGAACCGCAATCACTTCTTTGAAGATCAACAACCATTATGGGTGGCTGAAAGCATCTATTACGGTGTCATGGTGGTGATGATCATCTACAACCTGTTTATTTTCAGCATTGTGCGTCATCCCAGCTATGTGTTGTACGCCTGCGTTGCGTCCAGCAGTTTCCTGTTTAACGCTGCTATTCAGGGTTTCGGTTTCCAATATCTCTGGCCCTGGCTACCCGCTATCAACACCTGGGCCATCCCCGCCAGCATCGCGCTGTTCGGCTGCTCCAGCATGATGTTTGCCATCTCGCTGCTGGACATCAAGCGGCGTGCTCCGCGCTTGTACAAAGTAAAACTGTTGTTTTTCAGTGTCTGGGCCACTCTCCTGGCAAGCAGTTTCGTGCTGCCGTACCATAGCAGCATTGTGCTGACTTCCGGTTTCGGCGTCGCCAGTGCCTGCATCAGTGTTTTCACCGGGTTTTACATGCTGTATGCGGGGCAACGGGTGGCGCGCTACTACTGCCTGGCATTTACCTGCCTCATCGCCTCCTGGATGATCACGGCCCTGAGCAAATTCGGTGTTATTCCCAGCACCGTGCTGATCGAACACGCCATTCAGATTGGTTCCTCGCTGGAAATCATCCTGTTGTCGTTTGCGCTGGCGGATCGCATTAATATGGAACGATTAGGCAGGGAGCAGGCGCAAAAACAGGCTCTGGAAAGCGAGCGCCGCGCCGCGCAGGAACAGGCCCGCTACCTGGAACTGAAAATGAATTCAGAAATTGAAGAGGTGAAAACCCGCGAAAAAATCCTACGCGCCGAAGAAACCAGTAAAGCCAAGAGCGATTTTCTGGCCACCATGAGCCATGAGATCCGCACTCCCATGAACGGCGTATTGGGGATGGCCGCGCTACTGCAGGATGCGGATTTATCACCGGCCCACCGACATTATGTTGATGTGATTGCCAGCTCCGGCAAAGCACTGCTCAATATCATCAATGACATTCTCGATTATTCCAAAATCGAAGCCGGTAAACTGGATATCGAACACATCGACTTCGACCTGGATCAGTTATGCCTGGAGTGCGCCTCCGTATTCTCTGTCACCGCGGAAGACAAAGGCCTGGAGCTGCTCTGCTCTTTGACCCCCGGCACACCGACGTTTATCAACAGCGATCCAACCCGCTTGCGGCAGATCATTCTCAATTTGATGGGCAACGCGTTCAAGTTCACCAACCAGGGCCGCATCAGTTTACGGGTCAGCGAAATACCGGAGCAGCGCGACGGCAAACGGCATGTGCTGAAATTTGCCATTACCGACACCGGTATCGGGATTAGTCACGACAATCAATTAAACCTGTTTGAAGCGTTTTCGCAGGCGGATAACAGCGTCACCCGCCAATACGGCGGCACTGGATTGGGCCTTAGTATTTCCAAACGCCTCGCTCATCTGATGGGGGGGCAAATTGGTGTTGAAAGCCAGGAGGGGGAAGGCAGCTGTTTCTGGTTCACCATTCAATGCGAGTTAGCCGACGCAAAATTCACCCGTGCCAACATCGTGTCACTGACACCTTTGAAAGGTAAAAAGCTGTTGATTGTGGATGATTCACCGGAGTTCACCCGTGTGATCAAGGAACAAACCGAAGCCTGGGGTATGCGGCCCTCGGTGGCCTACTACGGTGAAAAAGCACTGCAGATGTTGCGGGAAGCCTCCCAGGCCGGTGATCCTTTCGAACTGGTGACCCTGGATATGAACATGCCCGGTATGAACGGTGTGGAATGTTCCCGCCTGATCCAGGCCTCCGCTGACATTGCCGAATGCCACCGCATTCTGTTAACAGCCATGCGCAATACTCCGCCTGCCGCTGACCTGAAGACGGCAGGCATCGATATGACCATCCAGAAACCGGCCTCCGTACGGGGGCTGCGCCAGGCGCTCATGAGTGTGCTGCAACAACCCGCCACCGAGCACGAGCCATCGCAGAATCCTCCCTTCATGCCGCTGTCGGAAAAGCGCGTATTGGTGGTGGAGGACAACACGGTCAATCAGATGGTGATCACCAGCATGCTGAAAAAACTGGGTATGCACACCAGCGTGGCCTGCAACGGCGAGGATGCGGTGACGCTCTACACCAGACACCACCGGGACTTTGATCTGATCCTGATGGACTGTGAAATGCCGGTGATGGATGGTTACGAAGCCAGCAAACGCATTCGTCAGTGGGAACAGGAAACCAACCACGGCCCCATCCCCCTGCTGGCGCTGACCGCACACGCCCTGCCTGAGCATACGGCGAAAGCGCTGCGCTCGGGTATGAATGATCACATCGCCAAACCCGTGGATTTCACTATGTTGAAGGAAAAGCTGGTGGAGTTTCTGCTGGCGGGCGACTCGGACCAGGCCCGTGGCTGACGCTTGATTATCAGCCCTCTGTTTTCCCGGTAGCTGTCTATATACGGATAGCTATCATTCGGAGGGAACCCCCCATGGCCCTGGCCATCGTCAAAACCCGAGCCCGTGTAGGCATGAACGCCCCGGAGGTTACCGTGGAGGTGCACCTGTCCAACGGTCTGCCCGCCTTCAATATTGTGGGCCTGCCGGACGCTGCAGTCCGCGAAAGCAAGGAACGGGTGCGCAGCGCCATTCTCAATTCCGAGTTTGATTTTCCCCAGCGCCGCATCACCATCAACCTGGCGCCCGCCGACCTGCCGAAAGACGGCGGTCGCTTTGATCTGCCCATTGCCATCGGCATTCTGGCGGCCTCCGAGCAAATTCCGGCAGCGGCTTTGGAACAAACAGAATTTGTCGGGGAACTGGCATTGTCCGGCCAGCTGCGACCGGTGGAGGGCGTGCTGACGGCCGCCATCGCCGCCACGGAGCACCAACACAGCCTGTTCGTTCCGGCGGCGAACGCCGCTGAAGCCGCCGTGCCCAGACACAGCCGGATTTTCCCCTGTGGTCACCTGATTCAGGTGTGCGGCAACCTCAAACAACCGGCGTCGGCGCAACCATTTCAGAGCGCGGACCCAAAAGACGCAGAGCCCAGCATGGACTATCCCGACCTGGCGGACGTGAAGGGCCAGCACCAGGCCAAGCGCGCGTTGGAAGTGGCCGCAGCCGGCAAGCATAATCTGCTGATGATGGGCCCCCCGGGTGCCGGTAAATCCATGCTCGCCGCCCGCCTGCCGGGCATTCTGCCGCCTATGACCGATGCAGAGATGATGCAAACGGCAGCCATTCACTCCGTATCCCGCATCAACTCAAGGCCGCTGTTTCAACGGCCCATCAGAACCCCCCACCACACCGCCTCCGGGGCCGCCCTGGCCGGCGGTGGCAGCAACCCCAAACCCGGTGAAATTTCCCTGGCACACAACGGCATCCTGTTTCTGGATGAGCTGCCCGAGTTCCCCCGCAAAGTACTGGAAGTACTGCGGGAACCTCTGGAAAGCGGCGAGATCGCGCTTTCCAGGGCCGCTCAGCAGATCACGTACCCGGCCAATTTTCAGCTGATTGCCGCACTGAACCCGTGCCCCTGCGGCCACCCCGACAAGCCGCCGGAAGGCTGTAACAACCCTCAACTGTGCTGCAACAAATATCAGAGCAAGCTCTCCGGGCCGCTGCTGGACCGCATCGACATGCACATTCAAGTGGATGCCCTGCCCATCAGCGAGCTGCAACATCATGAGCGGGGTGAGTCCAGCGACAGCGTGCGGGATCGGGTCAGCAGTGCCCGGCAGATTCAGTTACAGCGTCAGGGTTGCCCCAATCACGACCTCAGCGCCAAACAACTGGATACGGTGTGCGCTTTGAGCGAGAACGATACCCGCTTCCTGCAAACGGCGGTGGAGCGACTGGGGCTGTCCGCCCGCGGTTACCACCGTATCCTGAAGGTGGCACGCACCCTGGCGGACCTGGAACACAGCGCCGCCATCAGCAAGCGCCACCTCACTGAAGCGCTGTCCTACCGGGCTTTGTTTGCCGTTTAGCGGGAGCGGTACGTGCCGGCAACCAGGCAGTATTCCATTTCAAATTTATTGAGCATACGCTCAATATAATGTAGACTTTCCCTTGTCATGGGCACTTTGCATTGGCAAACTGACCAACCAGTCACAGAATAAGAACTCACATTCCAGAGGGGACCGCTATGGACCTGGGCAAGAACGCCACCATCCGCCTGCAGCCGGAAGACGAATACATGCATCCCATTGAAGCCGCCTCCAACTTCAATGAAAGCATGTACATCAACCTGTTCGATCATCAGCAGCAGTGCGGCGGTTGGTTTCGGGTGGGCAATCGCCCCAACGAAGGCCATGCCGAAATGTCTTTTTGTTTTTATCTGCCCGATGGCAAGGTGGCGTTTATGTTCCAGCGCGCGCCCATCAGCAACAACAATGCCCTGGCCGCCGGCGGCATGAAGTTTGAAGTGGTTGAGCCCTTCAAAACGCTCAAGGTGCGCTACGAGGGCACGGTTGTGTTGCTGGCAAATCCACAGGATATGGAAAACCCGAAAGCGGCGTTCAGCAACAATCCAACCCATCCCGCCCACGCCGAGATCACCTTCAACGGTATGACCCCGGTGTACGGAGGTGAAGCGGTGGATGAAAACGGCAACCCCATCGAGGAAGATCCGGATGAATCCTTTGCCCGCGGCCACTACGAACAACACATGACCGGCAGTGGTTGGGTCACCATCGGTGGCCAGCGCTTTTCGCTCAGCGGCTTTGGCCTGCGCGATCATTCCTGGGGGCCGCGCTATTGGCAGAACCTGTACTGGTATCGTTGGCTGCCCATGGTGTTCAATGATCAGTTCGCCGTTAATGTCTCCATCGTGCGCATGGCCAGCGGGCGCCACCATGTGTGGGGCATGGTGTACGACTGCCGCAACGGCGGCCCGGCGGAATACGACTTGATCGAACAGGCCGAAATGCGTTCGGTGCTGGATGAGCACCATCAGGCCCAATCCCAACAGGTCAGCCTGACCACCGTCAGTGGCCGCCGCTATCAGTTAAATGGAACTGCGCTGGCCTTGATCCCGCTGCGCAATCGACGCCAGACCGACAGCGGTGAATGGCGCAGCACACGCATCACCGAAGCCATGAGCCGATTTGAGTGCGATGGCGTAACCGGTTATGGCATGTCGGAATACCTGGATCAGATGGTGGACGGCAAGCCCGTCGGCATTGCCTGCTGAGGCCATCACCATGATACAACCGCACACGCTGCAACAGGCCCTGCAACCCATTGTGGCCGATACCGTGGATAAGCTTTGTCTGATCAAGCAATGCACCCGGCTTACCGCCGGGGCCTCGGCGGCCACCTGGCTGATTGCAACCAACCTGCAACCGCTGATACTAAGGCTGGAAGCCGGTGGCGAGCAATTCGGTACCTGTGTGGGCAAAACCATGGAAGCCAAAACCCAGCAGGCCGCCGCCGGTGCCGGGGCGCCGGTGGCACAGGTTTACCATATCCTGGAACAGCATCCGCAACTGGGCAACGGTTACCTGATGCAGGCACTGAGCGGCGAATCCCTGGCACCCAAAATTCTGAAAGCCCCGCACCTGCAGGCAGCCCGTGATCAGCTCACCACCCAGTGTGCCCGGGCGCTGGCACAGATCCACCGTATCGACACCGGCACGCTGCACTTTCTTCCGGTGCAGGATGCGGCCACCCAGTTGCATGACCTGCTGCAGATGCATCGCGGTTTCGGTGAAACACTGCCGGTGTTCAGCCTGGCGTTTCGCTGGCTGCAGGACAACATCCCCCCCTGCTCCCGACACACACTGGTGCACGGCGATTTTCGCCTGGGCAACCTGTTGGTGAATGAAGATGGTTTGAACGGCATTCTTGATTGGGAACTGACGCATCTGGGGGACCCGATGGAGGATCTGGGTTGGCTCTGCGTGCGCGCCTGGCGCTTCAGCCAGCCGGAGAAAGCCGTCGGTGGTTTTGGTGATCGCAGTACATTGTTTGCCGCCTACACTACCGCCAGCGGCGTTAGCGTGAACCCAAACCACGTGCGCTATTGGGAGCTGTTCGGCACCCTCAAATGGGGCGTCATCTGCCAGTATCAGGCCCATCGCTATCTGAGCGGACAGGTGCGCTCGGTGGAGCAGGCCGCCATTGGCCGCCGGGTGGCGGAAACCGAGTATGACATGATGCAATTACTGCATTCCATCGCGGAGGAATGACAATGCCATTAAACCGCCCACATAGACAGGAGTTGCTCACCGCGGTCACGGACTATTTGCGGCAACCGCCGGCAGACACTGAAGCCGACCGTTTTTATCGCCGGGTGGCCGCCAATGTGCTTGCCATTGTGCAGCGGGAAGAACTCCAGGCACCGGGTTTCCAGCAACTGGAAACCCGGCAACTGCAGACCTTTCTGGCAAGCAATGAAACCGATCCCGACATTCTGAATAAAACCTTATGCAGCGCAATTGAAAACGGCCACACCCCCATCAATCCCGCGCTGACCGGCATGCTGTTACAACTGGCCCGTGCCAAGCTGGAAATCGATAACCCCAAATACAACCGTTGAAGCATGCCCACCCTTGCCTGCAGCCGTGATAATATTCACCCATTCACATTGCATCTGGATACCACATCATGGGACGCGCACCGGGCAGACCTGCCGCTAATGCAGATACCCTTACCCGCGAACAGCTGCTCGAACACGCTTTCGAGGAGTTCTCACAAAAAAGTTTCAACAGTGTTTCACTGCGGGCTCTGGCGAAAAAGCTGGGGGTAAGTGATTCCCTGTTCAACCACCACTTCGGTTCCAAGCAAAAGCTCTGGAATGAAGTGGTGGATTCCATCATCGGCCATGAATTCAGTTTACTCATTGCCGATCTCAAACTGGACAGCGCCCTGGATAATCCGCTTTCCATGTTGCGCAATTACATCGTGGTCATGCTGGAAGTGGCGAAACGCAAACCCGCCATGTTCAAGCTGATATTCAGCGGGTTGAACGACGAAGAACAACGGGCATTGTATGTGCGGGATCGCTACATCAAACCCTACCTCAAGATTATCGACAAGGCCCTGGCCAACTGCATCGAGCGGGGTGAAATTCGCGATGTGTCCAATGTCACCCTGCATACCCTGATCCTGGGCTCGGTTGACATGCTGATTCGGCCGGACTTTGTTATGCAAAGCATTGTCGACTCCAAGCAACAGGGTATTGAAGTGCAATCATTGGTGGATGTAATCATGCACGGCCTGGCCCCGCGCTAGGGCCGGTTAACAGCGGTTACTCAAAACGGCGCGGTGTAACTTAACTCGAACAGGTACGCTGTGGCCGACGATGAAAACTCGGTGCCTGCGTAGGGGTTGTAAATAAAATTATTAAAGTGATCGGAACTGTTGGCATTGGTGCTGCCGCCGGCCGGCACCTGCGCATCCGCCGTCATATAACCCACACCGACTTCCAACACCTGATCACCGGGCATCAGCCATTCAAAACCCAGTGAAAACAATTGCGCGTCCCCCAGCGGCAACAACACGTCCTGCTTGTTGTCGGGGATGGAGGATTTACGGGGTTCATAACCGGCCCGCAACGCCAGCCGGTCGCTGTAACGATACTCCACACCGAAAGCCCAGTTCCACACACTCTTGTAGTGGCGGGGAATGGTCAGCTCCGTCAGCTCGGAATACGGGGATACCAATGTCGCCAGCTTGGTGAAATCCAGTGGCTGATCAAACTCCACTTTCAATCCATCCCATACTGCCCAGTCGGTCCACTTGGCATCAATGTTCAGTTGCAGCGTTGGCGTGAGCTGAACGGCAACCCCGGTGGCAAAATGGGCCGGCGTGACGATTTCAATGTTGGCCTCACCGTGTTCGATACCCCGGCCATGGGGGGAATTGGCCTGCCCGGTGGGAAACGCCACCAACATGGTGATGGTGTCATAAAGCCCGGATTGATAGATGCCATCGAAGAAGTTGACCCACTCCTCGTTGTATTCCAATCGGTAATAGCCATCCAGGTTTGCTCTGCTTTCAAACTGGTACACCATCCCCCAGCTCAACCACTCCGTCACCTGCCACAACCAACCCACGTTAAAGTTGGGTACCAGCGGTGTTTCAGCATCGAATTCCAGGCTGGTGACATCGGTGAACGGCCCCAGGCGCGCTACCGATGGATCAAGGCCGCAGAAATTAATATAGGGGTCTGGATCGCCGGGCTCCGGACAGAGCCCCTGATTCTGGAAATCACGCGTTAGATTTTCACCGAACGCCAAGGCCATATTCGGCACCCGGATCTGGGTTTTGGCGGTGACCCCCTGCCAGGAAAACCCCAGGGATGCCCCCACAGAAAACATATCCGTCAGCTGGACACCGAATGAAGGTGAAAAATAGGTAATCTTGGCCAGCGACATGTGCTGCCCCATAAAACGGGCCGGATCATCATCATCCCGTACATAACCCGCTGCCATAGGCGCATACACTGCAGTGGCATAGGTCACATCGCTGCCGGCAGGATTGTAGGCTGCGCCACCCAACGGCAAAAACAGAACCGGCAGCGGCCACTCCGTAATCCCCTCCACAAAGGGTATGCGCAAACCGATGGTGGTGGTTTCGCTGGTACTGTATGCGGCTTCATCGTTGTAGCCGTTGTTGTCCACCAGCTGTTGGGTGATGTCATCATAACCGCCAAATTCCACCGTAAAGCCAAACGAGGCCGCCAGTACTTTCAGGTTGTACTGACGCCCCTTCAGCCGGGTGAGCCCGGCGGGATTGAAATGGATGGCGTCCACACCGGGGGGATCCGCGGTCACCGCGTTACCCAGTGCCAATGCCTTGGCGTTGCCCATGGTAAGGTTTTCCACCAACGCCGCCCGGCAGGGCGAAACGTGGCCTGCCAGCAGCATGGCCACCAAAGTCCAGACAGTTCGAATGTTCATAGAGCCTGCGCTTGAGTTCGTTATTGTTTTTTATTAAGCACATGCTCAGTTTATGAGGTTATCCTCCAGGGAACAGGTCCAATAAGGCCAAATTGACTATCCGGTCACCTTTAGCTGGTCACCTTTACAACCTCGGTGGCCACAGGGCGCCGTTGCGGGGCGGCGGATTTTAATCTGGCGCGCTTGGCATCCAGGGCGTAATGATTCAGGCCGGGCAGGTGAACCCGGCGGAAATAGTGCTGCCAATCCAGCTCAGCCGTGTCCATGGGAAACGCAGCCCGCTCCTCATCATTGAGGCGACTCGCCAATGCCAGCAACTTTTTATTGCTGAACCGATAGCGGGGTCGGGTGTAAAAGGAAAACACGCCGGCTAACTTACGGGCAGCATCCAGATTTGAAAGCGCAACGGAGGCCTCAGCCCCCAACAATCCTTTCAACGTTTGCCAGCAGGCGCCTGCGCTGTAGGCCATACCCAATCCCAAATGAAACAACCAGCCGGGAATCATGATGAACGGGCGCCGGGGCTGACGCAGGAACAGTTTGCGATAATTGGTGTGATGGTGCCTGGCCTCATACACCACATGCTCAATCACCTCTTTGATGGTGAGCGGGTTCTGCTCGCTGCTGCTGCACTGGTACACCCGGTGCGCCGGCATACCGCCCAGGGCTTCCGCGCCGGCGACAATGATGCTGTTGGCCACCAGGTCCGCCGGGATGATGTCGATAACCCCCTGACGATCACCGGGAAAGAAAGTCACCTTCTGACGGGCGTAGGCCATAATGATGGCATCGGCCACCTTGACGCCCTCGATCCAGCCCGGTACGGGATCAAATAAGGTGCTCTCCACGATGGAGGGCCGCAGGATAGTCAGCGCTTGTCCGCCCAGGTGTTGCAACAAAACCTGCTCACCCACCCACTTGGTGAACGTGTAGGTGTCATTCCAACCGTACTGCTGTGACAACTCAATACCAAGTTCCACCAACGCTGCCTGACGTTGATCCTGATCGCTGATGTTCGCGCTGAGCGTTGCAAGTTTTTCCTGCATGCTTGCAATTAAAGGCTCCACATCATAGAAACCGGCCTCATTCCGTGGCAACGACAGCTGCGCGGGAGGCGCAATGGTTTCCTCGATGGTGCCTTCGTTATAACCGTTTACATAACAGGTGGACACATGCACCAGCGGTACTTTTCTGGCTCGGGTCAATTGAATAATGCTGTACAGGCTCAACGTATTGGTGGCCAAAGCATCATCCAGCGGCTCGCGGAAATTGACACTGGCAGCACAGTTAACCACCAGATCTATTTCAGCCGCCAACTCGGCAAAGGCGCTTTCCTCCAAGCCGAAACGCTCCGCCGTCAGCTCCCCACTGACAAACCGTAACTTACGCTGACAGAGGGCAGCGAACTCAGCTTCACCTTCATCTTTAAGCACATCAAAAATGGTGGAGGTGGCCACCTCAGCCTGAAAACGTTCTGCTGCGGTGGGGTAACGTGAATTGCTTCGAATCAAAAGATAAATGCGCTCTACCTTGGGCACAGAGCGCAACAGTTTTTCCAACACGACCTTACCGACAAATCCGGTCACGCCGGTAATGAAAATGGATTTGCCTGCGTAGCTGTGCAACGCAACAGTCTGGGCTGCAGTGGTGGATTGTGAGGCAGAGTTGGAACGGGAATGACAAGCTTCCATTACATTGCTCCTTGCTTTCAATGGATGCGTACGTTTCAGTTTTCAAAAAAGGTGAGCAAGATTCTAGCCAGATTCCGTACCGGCTGAAAGGATGTTGCTAAAGTGATGACGAGCATAGCAAAGCAGAGAGGCGCTTGCCTTATTTAAACAAAATGAATGCGTGCGAATGCACAAATTAATAGCAACGGCAGTTTGATCTGCACGTTCCTGTACTGGGGCTGATCAATGCCACCCATGATGTCATCGTTTGATGTCATAAAGCATGCCGTTTTAATTCAACTGGCTTGCAACAAGAGAGGGCACTTCCCGGGTGGCTTAGCCGGAAAGCGCCCCATGTTCGTGAGCGGTTTTAGCGCGGCGTATAATCAAAGAATACCATCACAAAACGGCCTTCTGTGTTGTAGCCATAGATCTCTACATAATCATTATCAAACAGGTTGTCGATGCGGGCACGAACGGTCACTTGCTCGTTAATCCGATGGGCCGCACGTAAGGCTACGTCACCGTACCCGGGCAGGGTAATGCGGCCCTCCCCTTCACCTTCATAATGTTTATTCTGGGCATACACGGAAAAACCAAGCTCGGTGCGGCCAAACGCCCTATCCACATCCAGCGCGATACGCTGTCGCGGCTGACGCTCCAGATCCTCTCCCGTAGCCGCATTTTCCACCACTTCATAGGTGGCACTGGCGGCAATCATGGTATCGAACAATTCCGTACCCACTTGCAGTTCAAGGCCTTTTACATCCGCCTCATCCACCTGCAACGGGATATACTGCGTGACAAAAACCCAATCAATTTTGTTCTCGATGTCGGATCGATACACACGCAGTGAGGTGCTGCCCCATTCCTGGTAAGCGTCCACGCCCAGCTCATAACTTTCGACTTCTTCCGGCTGCAGATCCGGGTTCCCGACACAGCACCCCACATCCGGATAATACAAATCGTTGAACGAAGGTGTCTTATAGGCCGTGCCAACGCTGGCGGAAACCGTAACGTCCTCCGTCACATGCAGCCCCACAGCAAAGTCCCCGGTCATTTTACTGCCGAACTGTTCGTTATCGTCGTGGCGAACCCCGGCTGACAGTGACAACAAACCCAGTTCCAGCTGGGTATTCAGGTAGCCGCCAAAGTTATCGCGCCGGGTTTGACGGTACGCCGTGGGTGCTTCTATTTCTTCATGGGTATAATCGGTACCGAAATTCAACTGAACCCCCGGCGACAGCGTCAGGGTGTTTTCCCAAAAGCCATGCTCGCGAGTGGTTCCGAAGCGATCGACATCAGCCGTACCATCCCCTTCGTAATTGTCCGACGCGTCTTCCAGCTTTCCATATTGGAGTTTTGTGGAATAGTGTTCACGCTCGTATTTCAGGGCGGCGGAATACAATCGGGTTTCCTGTTCAAGGTAGGGTGTATTGCCGGCGTTAGAAGCATAGAAACTGTCATGATCGGCCTGTGAGCGGCTGCCGCTGAACAACAGGTTGGCACTGATCTGCTCGGTCAGCGCCTGTTCCAGATTCAGGGACAGATTGGTGCGATGGTAGCCATCGTCGTCATAGGCGGCGGAACCCGCCACCTCATCATCACGACTTTGCACATCGATTCCATCGGAAACAACATGGGATGCCGTCACGTTAAGCTGACTGCTGTCGCTGGAGCCGTTGGCACTGATGCTGGTGTCCACCGTATTATTGGAGCCACGCCCCAGGGTGTAGGTCACCCCGTCTTTTTTATTGGCGCGGGTGAATATCTGTATGACGCCGCCCATGGCGCTGGAGCCATAGAGGCTGGATTTGGGCCCACGCACCACCTCGATACGGTCAACCTGGTCCAGCGAAATACTTTCCAGATTGGTTTCACCCAAGGTGGCACTTTCGATATTGATGCCGTCCACCAACACCAGCGTGCCGCTGGCACCGGCACCCCGCATGGTCACGTTGGTGGCACTGCCACGGCTGCCATTGCGGCGGATTTGCAGCCCCGCCAGGCTCCGCAACACCTGATAGAGATCCCGTGCCTGGGATTTTTCGATATCATCCCGGGTGATGACCGAGGCCGACGCAATCGAATCTTTCAGTGCCACCGGCGAACGGGTGGCCGTTACCAGCACTTCGTCGGCCACCTGCGGCGAATAGGCCGCCATCTGCAACGCTTCTTCTGCGTACCCATTGGAAACAACAACACCGAGACCGGCGACGAACAATCGCAACTTCATGCAATACCCCTGCTATAACAACACTATGAAGGAATACGCGCGCACCAAAGGGAGAGGCCCGGAAAGAAAAGGGATCCGTCTTCGGTAACCACGTATGGGTATCGTCACCGTGACGGTAGCCGCACCAATAAAAACCCGTTACTGGTAGGTGACGAGCACGAATTCACCCAATGCCGGGTCAATCCGTGTGATGGCAGGTCTCCTGGCTCACGTGTCATTGCGCTTTTCGGCCTTCCCAGTTGCCCAGTGGCCGTGGTTGAAAAACGCTCTTCGCTTACAGTTGCGGGAACAGCCGCGGACTCAACAACCTGTGCCATGACAGGTGTGTTTCACCGCGTTCCCATTTAATCCTTCGCAGGAACCATCGGCGGCCTAGTCTATGGATCAGGGCGCATTAGTCAAGGAATTCGGTGCTAAACTGGTTAGCAGGAACACATCAATGAGGTGAATTATGGGCCGCCCGAGCAAAGAAGAACTGGCCTCCGCCCTGGCCGAAGCCGGCCGCATGCGGGAACAGGGGGAAGACCCCCACCATGTAGCCAAGTGCTTGTTAAATCACGATTATCGGTTGAAGCTGCTGGAGCAGCTGTATGATCAGGTGGAACACTACATTCACTCCGGACAAAGCAGTACGGAACACAGCAAGCTGACCCGCCTGCTGACCAAACTGGAAAGCGAGGATCGGCACCCTGGCCTGGACAGTCGTTAGCGTTGCGCCAGAATGATGGCACGCCGGGGCCCCGGGTACCCTTCGATGGTGCGCTCGGGATGGACAGGGTCGAGAAAATCCGGCAGTGATTGAAACCTCATCCAGTCCGTAGGCCGCTGTTCCTGCACCGTGGTGGCGGTGACATCCACGCAGCGCACATTCTTGAAGCGCACCTTCTGCAGCCACTGTACGAGGGTAGCCACGGAGGGTAGAAACCAGACGTTCCCCATCCGGGCATAGCGGCCATCCGGTACCAGTACCTGCCCCAATTCACCTTCAATCACCAGGGTTTCCAACACCAGTTGCCCCCCGGGGCGCAGCAGCTCCCGCAGTTCAATCAGGTGATCAAAGGGCGAACGGCGATGATACAGCACGCCCATGGAGAAGACGGTGTCGAAGGCACCCATGGCGGGCGGCAGATCTTCAATCCCCAAGGGCAGATGATGCAGCGCTTGCGGACCGGTAAAATGCTCAATAGCGCGAAACTGCATGTGAAACAACAACGATGGGTCCACCCCGATGGCCAGGCGAGCTCCCGCCCCCAACATGCGCCACAGGTGATAACCGCTGCCGCAGCCTATATCAAGCACGGTACGCCCCTGAAGAGAGTCCACATGGGGCGCCAGCCGATCCCATTTCCAGTCCGAGCGCCACTCGGTATCAATGTGCACGCCGCACACATCAAAAGGGCCCTTGCGCCAGGGGTGCAATCCGCGCAGGGCGGTTTCAATCTGCTCCCGCTCAGGCTCGGTACAATCCCCAGGTTGGCCCACCCCCACGGCCGCCTGATCCAGCGCCAGGGAGGACACGGCCACCCGGGGCAAGCTCTCTACACACTGCTGCCAACGGGCGAAATCCCCATGGGTTTGCGGCTGCCACTGCTGCAATCGGGCCCGTATTGCGTCAAGGTAAGGCGCCAGCGCGGTCTGCCCGGCGTGCTCATAGAAGGCGGTAAAATCCATCATTCACTGCATCAATCAGGGTTGGTTACTTTAGGGCTATAAACGAGGCAAAATTAAAACACTGAAACCAGCAACTCACCTGGCGAAATCCCGCCTGCAGCAATCGCTCACGATGGGCGGCAGCGGTTTCCGGGATCAACACGTTCTCAATGGCCTGGCGCTTCTGACTGATCTCCAGGTCGCTGTAACCGTTCAAGCGCTTGAACTCATGATGCCAGTGGGTGAACGGCTGCTGCTCCCCTTCCGGCAAGGCGATTTTTTCCGACAGAATCAGGCCCGCTCCCGGATTCATTCCGCTGTACAAGCGCTGGATCAGCCCCAGACGCTGGTCCAGGGGAACGAACTGCAAGGTATAGTTCAGGGCCACCAGGGAGGCATTGTGGATGGGGGTATCCTGGATATCCTCACAGCGCAGCTCCACCCGACTGGGAGACAGGTCCGCCGCCACATTACTGCGGCAACGTTCTATCATGGGGGCAGCGTTATCCACTGCCACCAGGGTTACGTCCGCCTCCCGGATATGGCGGCGCAGGGCCAGCGTCACCGCCCCCTGGGAGCAGCCCAGATCATAGACACGGGAACCCGGGGTCACCAATGAACTGGCAAACACCCCAAGCATGGCAATCACCGTTTCGTAACCGGGCACCGAACGCCGGATCATATCGGGAAAAACGCTGGCCACCTGCTCATCGAAGGCGAAATCCACCAGATGGGGCAGGGGTTTGGCGAACAGGTTGTCCTGGGCGGGCTTGTCACTCATGGCATCATCATTACCTGGGCTGGAATGGCGCCATTCTAGCCCGGGGTAAGGCGCTTGCCAAACGCCGCTGACGGCTTACCGGCCTCTCACCGGCCCCTCACCGGCCCCTCAGCGCTGCGCCGAGAGAATCAGCGTGTCGAAATAGTTGGCCAGATGCAGCATCTGCTCATCGTCCAGCTTTTTGAACACTTTATTGACCACCCCATGCCCGGCGGCCTGGCAGGTGGCAATGGCACCGTCAGCGATCTTACGCACCACAAACCCGTGCTTCAGCAAGTTGATGGCCCGTTTCATGAAGCCTTCCAGCATGATATCCACCGTCAGGCTCATAAGCTCGGACAATTCCGCACGATTGGCCTGCACCTCGCCGGCCTGAATCCCTGCCACCACGCGTTTCATACGCTCGTAAGTGGCCTGATCGATTTCGCAACCGGTGCTGGCCAGGCCATTATCCGCCTGCTCAGGGCGAATATAGATTTCATCGACAAATCCAATCATCGGCTCCAGTTCTTTATTGCTGCGCTTTTTCAACAAATGGGGCACCAGCATTTTCGCTGTTTTCCCAATCACATCGGCGGTGGAATGCACCACCTTGGTGGGCATACTGCTGAGCCCGATGGCATCCACCGTGCGCACCAGAAAGGCATCCAGCATTTCCGGTATGAAATAGTCCATCGTGCTTTCCATTAGGGGGATATGGCTGTCCTTTACCCCGTTTTCATGACGCCGCAGCAGCTCGATGGCCGCGCCTTCCAGATCCCTGGAGGAGGCAAATGCCAGATAGTATTTGGTTGGCATGGTAAATCCCCTGCTTTGTATTGCTTCTTATTGTGTTTAGGGTGACGTTATACGCCCCACTTGAAGAAATCGTGCTTCTCTGCCAGATAGTACTTGGACAATACCATCTTGTGGATCTCCGACGCCCCATCCACCAGGCGGGCCTGCCGGGCATAACGGTAAATCCACTCGATCATCGTGTCTTTAGAGTAACCACGGGCACCACACAATTGTATGGCTGTATCGGCTGCCTTGTGCAGCGTGTCGGCCACCTGGATTTTGGCGATGGAAATCTCCTTGCGGGCAAAATCCCCCTGATCCAGTTTCCAGGCCGCATTCATGGTCAGCAGGCGCCCTATGTGTATCTCCTTGGCCACATCCCCCATCATCCATTGCACCCCTTCGTGCCCGGACAGGGTGGTGCCGAAGCTCATGCGGTTTTCCACGTAACCACCGGCGATTTCCATGCAACGCTTGGCCAACCCCAGCCAGCGCATACAATGGGTCAGGCGGGCGGTACCCAGGCGAATCTGGGTCACTTTCAGGCCGTCACCCACATTCAACAGACGGTTCTCATCGGGTATTTCCAGACCATCGAATTTCAACTCACAGTGCCCACCGTGTTCCTCCGGCCCCATAATGGGAATACGGCGTACGATCTCCCAGCCGGGCTGATCCTTATCAAACAGAAAAGCGGTGAGGCCTTTGCGTTCATCGTCGGAGGTTTTCGCAATCAGGATAAAGGTCTGGGCCCCTTCCGCTCCGGTGATGAACCACTTGCGGCCATTGATGATCCATTTGTCGCCCACCTGCTGGGCACGGGTATAGGTCAGGCTGGGGTCGGACCCACAACCACCATCGGGCTCGGTCATGGCAAAAGCCGATCGCACCTTGCCGTCGATAATGGGCTGCAGCCAGCGATCTTTTTGGGCTTCGCTGAGAATTTTATTAAGCACAATCATATTGCCGTCATCCGGCGGCGCACAATTGAAGGCCACCGGGCCAAAGGGGGAACGGGCGGCTTCTTCATACAGCGCCGCCATGCCCACAATACCCAGATCACGGCCGCCCCGCTCCTTCGGCAGTTGAAAACCCCACAACCCCTGCGCTTTGGCTTTTTCCCGCACCGCCGCCACCACGCTTTCTTTCAGGTTTTCATGGTCATCAAAATTGGCCGCGTCGGTTTCCAGGGGCAGCACTTCCTGTTCCACAAATTCACGCACCTGCAAACGCGTGCGTTCAATCTCATCTGATAATGTAAAATCCATAGAATCCTCTGTAAAAGTCAATCATATAAAAATCTAAAGCTTACTCACCGCATGACCACCGTCCACGGAGATCACCGATCCGGTCATGTAACGGGAGGCATCCGACGTCAACAACAACAAAGGCCCCAGCAGGTCTTCGATGGCGCCCAGTTTTTTCTGGGGAATGCGTTGAATCATGCGTTTGCCGCCTTCGGTATCAAAGTAATCGCGATTAATATCGGTGAGGATATAACCCGGGCAGATGGCGTTTACCCGGATACCGTAATCCGCCAGCTCCAGGGCCATGGACTTGGTCATCTGCACCAACCCGGCCTTGGAGGCACAGTAGTGAGTCAGGTGGCTGGCCACCCGCAGCCCCAGCACCGAGGCAATATTGACAATGGAGCCGTGCTTACCCTGGGCATTCATGCGGCGGGCCCCCTCCTGGGCCACCAGAAAGGCCCCTTTCAGGTTGGTATCCAGTACCTTGTCCCATTCGTCTTCAGTAATTTTCAGCACCGGATTGCTGAGGCCGATGCCGGCATTGTTCACCACCACATCCACACAACCGAAGGCCGCTTCCGCCTGCTCATAGGCTTCTACGATGGAAGCCCGATCCGCCACATCCATGGTCACCGCCAGGCAACGCCCGCCGTCATTTTCAATTTGTTCCTCCAGCGCCAGCAACGGGTCCCGGCGGCGGGCAGCCACCACCAGTTTGGCCCCCTGACGGGCCAGAAACGGCGCAAACATCTGACCAAATCCACTGGAAGCACCGGTTACCAGCACCACTTTGCCGGCAAGGCTGAAATTCACATCATTCATGGCTGAATCCTTATTTCTCTGGCTTGAATGGCATCCGAGCATACGTGAAAGCCCAAACCAATCCAATTGACCAGCCGGACAGATTAGTATCCAAAAGTGACACTCTACGTGTAAAATGTGCTGCCCGGTGACTCCCATGTACCCCAATTCGAGCGCAGTCCGTGAGCAAGTTGAATCCCCGCCAGTCAGAAGCAGTTCATTACATTGACGGCCCCTTGCTGGTGCTGGCAGGCGCAGGCTCCGGCAAAACCAGTGTGATCACCCGCAAAATCGCTCATTTGATCGAAAATTGTGAGATCCCGGCCCACCGCATCGTAGCCGTTACCTTTACCAATAAGGCTTCCCGGGAAATGAAAGAGCGGGTGAGTCAGTTGGTGAAAGGCAAGCTGGCCCGCGGCCTCACCGTATCCACCTTTCACAACCTGGGCCTCAACATCATCCGCAAGGAGCAGCAGCACCTGGGCCTGAAAAACGGTTTCTCGATATTCGATGATCAGGACAGCCGCACCCTGTTAACCGAGCTACTGCACAAAGAGTCGGAGGTGGGGGCAGACGAGGTGGATTTTATCCGCCACCAGATCAGTAACTGGAAGAACGATCTGATCACCCCCTCCGAGGCCATCTCGCGGGCCAACGATGAAGATGAGATGCGCGCCGCCCACACCTATGCGCTGTATGACCGCATGTTGCGGGCCTACAATGCGGTGGATTTTGATGATCTGATTCTGTTGCCCACGCTGTTACTGCGCGACAACGAGGAGGTGCTGGAACGCTGGCGCAATCGCATCTACTACATGCTGGTAGACGAATACCAGGACACCAACACCTCACAATACCTGCTGGTGCGCTTGCTGGTGGGGAAACGTGCCCGCTTTACCGTGGTGGGCGACGATGATCAATCCATCTACGCCTGGCGTGGTGCCCGCCCGGAAAACCTGGCACAACTGGCACAGGACTACCCGGCATTAAAAGTAATCAAGCTGGAACAGAATTACCGTTCCTCCGGCCGCATTCTGAAATGCGCCAACCAGGTGATCGCCAACAATCCTCATGTGTTTGAAAAACAACTGTGGAGTGAACACGGTTTCGGTGATCCGATTCGAGTCATTCGTTGCCGCAGTGAAGATCATGAAGCGGAAAAAATTGCCGGGGATATTCTCAATCAACACATGCAGCGCAAACGCCCGTTTAAGGATTTTGCAGTGCTCTATCGCGGCAATCATCAGTCGCGCATCATTGAATTAAAACTGCAGCAGTTTCAGGTTCCCTACAAGGTCAGCGGTGGCAGCTCTTTCTTTTCCAAAGCCGAAATCAAAGACGTGATGGCGTATTTACGCCTGATCATGAACAGCGACGACGACAACGCATTTTTGCGCATCGTCAACACCCCGCGCCGGGAGCTGGGCCCCACCACCCTGGAGAAGCTCGGCCAATACGCCCAAAGCCGGGAACGCAGCCTGTTTTCCGTAAGTTGTGAAATGGGGCTGGCGGAAACCCTGAAAGCCAAACAATACGCCATGCTGAAACGCTTTCACGATTGGGTGGAAGAAACCCGGGAAAACATTCAGCGCGGCCATGCGGTGGGGGCCATCAAACAGATGATCCGCGACATCGATTATGAAAACTGGTTGGTGGAACAATCCTCCAGCCCGAAGATGGCCGAGAAACGCATGGAAAACGTCTGGCAACTGGTGGCCTCCATCGAGCGTATGCTGGAAAAAGCCGACGATGAAAACGACGTGGAGAGCGTGATCGGCAAACTGATTCTGCTGGACATACTGGAGCAACAAAAAGAAGAGGACGATTCCGACCGGGTCCAGTTGATGACCCTGCATGCCTCCAAGGGGTTGGAATTTCCCTATGTGTTCCTGATGGGCATGGAAGAGGAGCTGCTGCCCCACCGCTCCAGCATTGAGGAAGACAACATCGAGGAAGAACGCCGCCTGATGTATGTGGGCATCACCCGTGCCAAGCGCGAACTGACCATGACCTATACCGCCAAACGCAAACAGTACGGTGAAGAATTCGAACCCACCCCCAGCCGCTTTCTGGATGAGATGCCGCAGGATGATCTGGCCTGGGAAGGCCGTGGTTCCAGTAAATCCAAGGAAGAAAAACAGGAGATCGGCAACGCCCATCTGGCCAATTTGAAAAACCTGTTTGAATAGAGACCCTGCAATCTAATCATCCCGGCCTTGATACACATCAGAAACCCATGGATGATAATACTCTAGATTCGAGCTGAACCACCTCTTAACAACCAAGAGCATGGCCATGCCAGAACAGGATCCCGCAGCCACCACCACCCTGATAGGACAAGTCGACGCCGTGCATGGGCCGGTGGTGGACATCTGTACCCGCTACCTGCCACCGCTGAATCAGGCCCTGATGGTACGCGATCACCGGGAACCGGTGTTGCTGGAGGTGTTCCAGCACCTTAACCCCAGCCGTATCCGAGCCATCGCCCTGCACAGCACCGCGGGCCTGGCGCGCGGAATGCCGGTGTTCGACACCGGCGCACCACTGCACGTGCCGGTGGCCCCCGACTGCCTGGGACGCATGCTCAACGTCTTTGGTGAGCCTCTGGACAAGATGCCCGCCTTCGCAAGCAGCGACTACCGCAATATTCTGGCGCAGCCACCCGCGCTGACCGAAACCGTACCCGCCAAGGAAATTCTGACCACCGGCATCAAGGTGATCGATCTGCTGTGCCCGTTCGTAAAAGGGGGCAAAACCGGGCTGTTCGGTGGTGCCGGAGTAGGCAAAACGGTACTGATGATGGAATTCATGCATGCGGTCAGTTCCCTGCATCAAGGGGTATCCGTGTTTGCCGGTGTTGGCGAGCGCATGCGGGAAGGGCACGAACTGTGGCATGAGATGAAGGATTCCGGCGTACTGCCCCAGGCACTGCTGGTGTACGGGCAAATGGATGAATCCCCCGGTGTGCGCTTTCATGTGGGTTACACCGCCCTCACCTACGCTGAGTATCTGCGGGATTCGTTGCAATCAGAAGTGTTGTTCCTGATGGACAATATGTTCCGTTTCGTACAGGCCGGCAGTGAAATTTCCGGCCTGTTGGGTCGCATGCCGGCCACGGTGGGCTACCAACCCACACTGGTTACCGAAGTGGCATCGTTGGAAGAGCGGATTCTCTCAACCCGGCACGGCGCGATTACCTCGGTGCAGGCCGTGTATGTACCGGCAGATGACATGTCCGACCCGGCGGTGAGCGCCATCATGAATCACCTGGACACCAAAGTCATACTGTCCCGCCAACAGGCTGCCAAAGGTATTTATCCCTCCGTTGACCCACTGAAATCCAGCAGCCGCATGCTCGACCGGCACATGCTGGGCGCACGCCACTATACCGTTGCCATGGCAGTCAGAGAACATCTGGCCCGCTACCGGGAACTGGAAGACATCATCACCATCCTTGGGATCGAGGAATTATCGGCGCAAGACCGCAAAGTCGTGCAACGGGCTCGTAAGCTGGAGCGCTATTTAACACAACCCTTCAGCGTGGTGGCGGATCACACCGGCATTGCCGGCGTCAGTGTTGAGCTGGATGATTTGCTTGACGACTGTGAAGGTTTTCTGGACGGCCGCTTTGATCAACTGGATGAAGCTGACTGCTACATGAAAGGCACGCTCACAAATAAAACCAGCACCACATCAGCAAGCCAGCAGGGGAACGCCTCATGACCCCTTTCACTCTGGTGTTGATGGATTGCACCCGTAAAGAGCAGATCGATGGCGCCCACAGTTTTGTTGCCACGGATCGCAGTGGCCGTTTTGGCCTGCAGGCCGGCCATGAAACCTTTGTTACCTGTTTGCAGCCAGGATTGGCGCGCTATAAAACAGACGACAGCCACTGGCATTATATTGCCCAACCCGGAGCAACACTGTGGTTTCACAACAACCGGCTGCAATTGATGACCACCCAGTTTGTATTGAGCGACAGCCGCCAGCAATTGCTGCATCTGCTGGAAACCCGCTGGCAACAGGAAAGTGAAACCCAGGACACAACCCTGCGCAACGTAACGCAGATGGAACAGGCCCTGGCACGCAGGCTGTGGGAAATGAATCAGCAAGGAGGACAGCTGTGAATCAACGGGATGATTTCCGCGAATCGCTGCAACGGGATAACGCACGACAGGATCGGGGCGAACAGGCGCCGGCGGGGCTGTTCGGGCTGTTGATGTACGGTGGCACCCTGGGATTGTTGCTGGTGATCCCCATGGTAGGCGGGGCCTACTTCGGGCGCTGGCTGGACAGCCTGAATGCAGAATTCGGCACCCGCTGGACGGTCAGCTTTATCATTCTCGGTGTGGTCGCCGGCATCTGGAATATGGTGTGGTATATCCGGGGGCGTTCATGAACGAAGCACAAGGTATCCACTTCGGGACGCTCTCCCTGAGCGGATCTCTACTCACCACCTGGCTGGTGATGCTGCTATTGTTGTCGTTCAGTGCGTTTATCCGTCATAAACTGCAACAGGAAGATAACCTGTGGCGCACCGGTGCCGAATCCCTGTTTGCCATGATGGAAAACGCGGTGCAAGAAGTGGTGCCCAACCACTACAAACAAGTCACCCCGTTTATTGCCACCTTGTGGGTCTATCTGGTGTGCGCCAATCTGCTGGGGCTGATTCCCGGGCTGCATTCCCCCACTGCAGATTTGTCGGTAACCGCCGGACTGGCTGTAATCGTCTTTGTCTCGGTGCACTGGTTTGGTATCCGCAACCTGGGGCTGAAAACCTACCTGAAGCATTATCTGTCCCCCAATCCGATTATGTTGCCGTTTCACCTGATGAGTGAGATCAGCCGCACTCTGGCCCTGGCCATTCGCCTGTTCGGCAATATCATGAGCCTGGAGATGGCCATTCTGTTGGTGCTGCTGGTGGCCGGTTTTCTGGTGCCGGTACCACTGATGATGCTGCACCTGGTGGAAGCGCTGATTCAGGCTTACATCTTCGGCGTACTGGCCCTGCTTTATATCGGCACCAGCCTGGAAAATAAAACAACCTCATCTGAACAAGGGAGCAAAAACACATGACCGACCTACACTGGTTCAGCACACTGTCCACTGTGGTAGCCGCCCTGGCCATCGCCATTGGTGGTGCCCTGCCGGCCTACGCCATGGGCAAAGCCATTGCCCAGGCCCTGGATGCACTGGCACGACAACCGGAGGCGGAGAAAATCATCACCCGCACCCTGTTCATCGGGTTAGCCATGATCGAATCGTTGGCGATTTACGTGTTGGTGGTGGTGCTGATCATACTGTTTCGCAACCCACTGCTTGAATACTTCGTTCAGTAACGGCGCCTGCTGATGGAACTTGACCCACTTACCCTCGTATTGGAAATCGTTAATTTCCTGGTACTGATCTGGCTACTGCAACGCTTTCTGTTCAAGCCGGTTCAGGCTGCCATTGCCCGCCGTCAACAGCAGCTGAAACAGGCACAACAGGATGCCGAAGCGCAACAGCAAGCGGCGGCATCACTGCAACAGACCCTGCAAGCCAAAATTGATGAGTGGGATGTGGAAAGAGCGCACCAGCGACAGGCGCTGTTAACCGAATTAAGCGAGCAACGGCAACAGGCGATGACCAAAGTCCGAGAGGAGGCGGAAACCGAGAAGAAACGCCTGCAGTCCATATTGGAACAGGACAAGGCAGCACTGGCAGCAAAGGCCCGCCAGGAGTCCCAACAGGGTGCCCTGCTGTTAACTCAACAGTTGCTGCGCCGGTTAGCCGGGGAGGATCTGGATAACGCCCTGCTCAACATGTTACAGGAAGACCTGCAGGCGTTATCGGCCGCAGAACACGACGAGATTACCAATGCCCTGCACAAGCAAACCACGTTGCTTGTCACATCGGCGCGACCATTGGCACCCGATCAACTGCAACAGCTACAGCACACATTGACCGACACACTGCACCAGACCGTGAGCCTGGACACCCGCCTGGACGAATCGCTGATCAGTGGCATTCGCCTTAACATCGGGCCGTTGACCTTGCATGCCAATCTGGTGGATGAACTGGAATTCTTTAAGGCGGAATTGCACCATGCCATCTGATTCCAGATCGCTGTTTGATCTCAACCCCGATTACAGCATCAGCACCCGCATCACCGAACAGGGCACGGTGATCAGCGTGGGTGACGGCATCATCTGGGTGCAGGGATTGCCGTCCGCCATGATGGACGAGGTGATTTACCTGGAAGACGGCAGTACTGCCCTGGTGTTTCTGCTGGATCCGGAAAAGCTGGGCGCGATCGTGTTGGAGCAAAAGGCCTCCCTGTCATCCGGCATCAGCGTTCGGCGTTCCGGCCGACGCCTGGACATTACCATCGGTGACAGTGTTTTGGGACGGGTGCTGGATCCCCTGGGCCGGCCCCTGGACGACATGCCGGCGCCTGCCGATCATCAGCGGGGCTTACTGGAGGTGACCTCTCCCACCATTCTGGACCGCAATTTTGTCCGCAATCCACTGTACACCGGCAACCGCATCATCGATTCCCAGATTCCCATCGGCAAAGGCCAGCGCCAGTTGATCATCGGCGATAACGGCCTGGGGAAAACCTCCCTGGCCGTGGACGCCATACTGCGACAACAGGGCGAAGACGTGTTGTGCGTATACGTCAGCATCGGCCAGACCCGCAGCAGCGTGGCCACCCTCATCGATACGCTGCAGGAGCAGGGCGCCACCGCCTACACTACCCTGGTGGTGGCCGAAGCCAACGAGCTTTCCGGTTGCCGCTACCTGGCGCCGTTTTCCGGTTGCGCCATTGCCGAATACTGGATGCAGCGCGGCAAGGATACCCTGATCATCTACGATGACCTGACCCAGCACGCACAAGCGTATCGGGAACTGTCCCTGTTATTGCATCGGCCACCGGGGCGGGAAGCCTATCCCGGCGATATATTTTACCTGCATTCGCGCTTGCTGGAGCGCACCACGGTTCTGTCTCCGGAACTGGGCGGTGGCTCCATGACGGCTCTACCCATTGTGGAAACCAAACAGGGAGAAATCGCTTCCTACATTCCCACCAATCTGATTTCCATTACCGACGGCCAAATCTACCTGGATCAAAAGCTGTTTGCCGCCGGCATGCTGCCCGCCATTGATGTAACCCGCTCGGTATCGCGGATTGGCGGCAAGGCACAGCACCCAGCCATCAAACAGGAAGCCGGCCGCATCCGCCTGGACTATCTGCAATTTCTGGAGCTGGAAGCCTTTACCCGTTTTGGAACCCGGCTGGAGCCGGCCATGGAAGCAAAGTTGAAACGGGGCCGGGTGCTGCGCCAGATCATGGTGCAGGATCGATTAACCCCGGTGAGTGCCACCGGCCAACTGACCTGGCTGATTGCCTATAACGAGAAACTGCTGGACGATTGCGAGCTGAATCGGCTCCCCTCCATTCTGTTGCAGCTGGAAGCCGCCGCCAAGCAAAGCAAGCTGACCCTGGATGCCAGCCGCGACCAGTGGCGGCAACAAATTCAAACCTGGCTGCAACCAACATGAGTCAACGGGCCGAGAACAACTATCGCCTGGAACTGTATGAAGAGCTGGACGATATCATCACTGCCATGCGCAACCTGGCTCGGGTGGAAATGTTGCGCCTGGAAAAAGCCCAGGGTCACCAGCGCTCAGTGTTTGACAGCTGCCGCCAGGCCATGGATCAATTTCTGTTTCACCGCGGCGGCGCGGCTGCCGGCCAACTGCCGGCGGCACCGGGCCCCGACCTGCTGCTGGTGCTGGGATCGGAGCGGGGTTTCTGTGGTGGTTTCAACGAGCTGGTGGCACAACGCTTTCACGAACTGGCATTACAGGATACCGAGATCATACTGGCGGTTGGAACCCGCCTGGCAGACAAACTGTCAACCTACGACAACGTTATTGCGCTGCGGGCCGCTGCAGGCATTGACGAATCCCTGGCAGTGATGCACAGCATTGTCGATACAAGTGTGCGCACGGGCTTCCCCCGTCGTATTCGCGTGCTTTATCACGACCACAACCAGCCTGAAATCGTGCAGCTACTGCCGCTGCCGCAGCCCGATCATTGCAACGCCGCCTCCCTCTGCACAACATTACCAGCCGCAACACTGCTGCAGGAACTGCAGCTGCACTATCTGCAACAGGGCCTGATGCACTATCTGACCGTTTCCCTGCATACGGAGAACCGTTGGCGCCTTCGACAGATGGAAGGGGCCAGGGATCACCTTGAAGAGTTATCCCGGAACCTGCGCCAGCGCATTAACGCCCAACGCCAGCAACAGATTGTGGAGGAAATTGAAGTGATACTGTCGGATCAGACGTTTAGTTGAGCCATATCAAACCGGGAAAACTTCCCGCACGCAGGCCAAAGCTGTCCGTTAGATTAGTCGTGAATTTCCGTCACCACTGAAACGACCGCAGGCACCTGTTCACTGCACTGCTACGCCCGTATGCTTGCCCGCACTGACCTCATCGCATCGACATCATATGGGAGAAAACACTATGCTACGTACGCTTCTAGCCCTGCTTCTGACCAGTTTACTCAGCCTGTCTTCCCAGGCGGCGGACAAACAAATAGGGATCCTGGTATGGGATGGCGTCCTGACTTCCGACATCACGGCGCCGCTTGAAGTCTTTGGTCACGCGAGCCAACTGAGTTGGTTCAGGGACTATAACGTCAGTCTGATCCACATTGATTCCAAACCCAGTGTCACCACCCACGAAAATATTTCGTTGAACGTACAGCATCAACTGAGTGAACAACCGTCGCTGGATGTGCTGATTGTGCCCAGCGCTTACGATATGGGGCCCATTCTGCGACGACAGGATGTAATAGAGTACGTCAGATCCAGTGGGCGCCATGCGTCGTGGGTGGCCAGCAATTGTTCCGGTGCCTTTGTCTTGGCCAAAGCAGGCCTGCTGGACGGTAAGCAGGCCACCACCTGGGCCGGTGGCGAAGCGGAGCTGCAACGGGATTTTCCCGCGGTCAAGGTGCAGGAAAATACCAATGTGGTTGTGGACGACGGCGTGATCACCTCCAACGGCAGCCTGGTGAGCTATCAGGCAGCATTGATGCTCCTGTCAAAAATCGCCTCCGAGGCCAAAGCCGAAGAAGTGGCGGATGCCATCCAGTACCGCCGTCTCTCTCAGCAGCCGTTTATCCGCTAAGGGTCATACACAGGGGAGCAACGTCATCCACCCAGGTGTGGCGTCCGTCTTCCCCCATGGCCGCCAGTTGCTGCTGCAGGAATGTCAGGAAGGCGGTAATTTTTGCTGGTGTTCTTTCCTGCATGGGATACACCGCAAACACACCGAACGTGGGAGGACGCACTGCCGGATAGAGCGACACCAACTGCCCTGACAGCAACCAGTTACGGGCAATAAAATGCGGTAATTGCACCAGCCCCAGGCCCTGGGCCGCCAATTGCGCCAGCGCTTCGCCATCATCCACCACATACTGCCTGCCGGGATCAATACTGTCTTCGCCACTGGCCTGCAATGGGCAGAAGACGGGCATAATGCGCCCGGTCTGCTTGAAGCGAAACCGAATCCAGGGTTGCGCCATCAATTGGGTCACTGAGCCCGGCACACCCCGTTGGTGCAAAAAATCCGGCGCCGCACAAATCAAAAAATCAATGGGTGATAGCTGGCGGCCGATAAGGCTGTTGTCTTTTAACTGGCCACTGCGAATGGACAGGTCAAAGCCTTCTTCAATGGTATCGCGATAGTGATCGGAGAAGCTGACATTAACATCCAGCTCCGGAAAACGCTGGCGAAATTCCGTCAGCAGTGGCAACAGATACAACCGACCATAGGAGACCGGCGCGTTGATACTGAGCACACCCTGTGGTGTCAGGGTACTTTGGCGTAGACGATGCTCACTGTCGGCCAGGGACTGCAATATGGTGCGCACTGAATCCAGATACAATTGCCCCTGCGGGGTTAAACGCAAGCGCCGGGTGGAGCGCACGAACAGACTGAATTCCAGATGGGATTCAAGCCGCGCAATGGCTTTGCTGATGGTTGACGGGGAGGCCCCCATGCCGACGGCGGCCTGGGCAAAGCTGCCGGTTCTGGCCACCTCACTGAACACTTCCAGTAATCCCAACTTATCCATATATCCCTGCCCAACGTCGATTTGGGCCAATGATATCGGAATTAAGGTGTAAGGTTTACATTTGGGCAGACACAAAAAAGGGCCGGTACGAATACCGGCCCACTCGGAGAGAAATCGAAATTCTCTGCTTCTTACATGTCGATAGGCAGACTGTAAGACACGACAACTTTAGGATCGTCGTCGTCTTCGTTATCAACCTGCTGGCTGACCGTGAACGACAGATTGTCATTGTAGGCGTAGGACAAATCAACGTGGGTCACGTCTTCTGCCGGTTGATAGATTCCGTTATCATCCGGTCCACCGATATTGTCGTGCTTACCCACCAGGATGGAGAATGCTTCATAACCATAGGCCAGTGTGTAGTACTCATAACCGGAACCGCCGGCGATGTTGTCGTAGGCTGTTACGCTGAAACCGGCAAAACCGATGGACAGAATGGCTTCACTCAAACCACCGAAATCATCGAGGATCTGGTCATTGCCTTCTGGAGCAGACGGGTACATGTAGTTCCACACGCTCAAATCAATGCTCACGCCACCGAACTCTGCGCCATAGCCCACATACAGGTCGTATTCCTGTCCCGCAGCAGAATCACCGGATGCAGCCCATACACCAGTGTAGAAACCGCTGTTTGAATAGCTCAGGTCACCGGATACCTGAGCATCACCATTGCCCAGATCGTAACCGCGCCACAAGTACATGTTGGCAACACCAACAGAAGCGGACACTTCAGCGTTAGCAGCGGTTGGCGCAACGGCCATAGCTCCGGCAACGGCCAGAGAAAGAGCACTCAAACGAAGCATTTTGGATTGTTTGTTTAACATAATTAAAATAACCCCCAGAGGTTAGACGATATAAGGCTTGCACCTTGGTTAACGAACTCCCGACAAGAAAAGCAACGAGTGTGCCAAAACGGCAAAGCCTTGGATTTCCGGGCTTTTCTGGGGCTTTCGCAGGGCCATCATGTCATAAAACTGAAACCAGCGCACCACTATAGGTCGCGCACCAAAAGCGGGCGCACCAAAAACGCCCGCCACCGGCCCTATTGATTGCGCTCTGATCCGGACAAGCTGTTTACCCGCCCATCCAGCCCCTTGACCTGTTTGCTCAGTGCGTCCAATTGCGACTGCATGGCGCTCATGGACTGCTCCATCTTAGCGCTCAGTTCATCCAGGCGGGCGGCCTGCCGGGCCAACTTGCCCTGAATATCAGCAATGGATTGATCCACTGAGGTCTGATTGGCGGCGGAGTCCAGATTGTTTTGCAGGGCACTCACCTGTGCCTCCAGGGACGAAATCGCCTGTTTCGCCGCCACCTCCACCTGGCGCTTCTCTTCCGCCAAGCGAGCCACCAGTTGATCCTTGAGGGCAGTCACCTGGGCCGACTGAGTCTGGATCACGGCGTCCATGCGATCGCGCAGATCCTGCTGCACCAGTGCCTGCCCCTTAACGCCGTCACGCCCGGGTTTGCCCGCACTGCCGGGTTGCCCTTCGTCACCCCCGGCCATCCACTTGCGGTTTCCGGTCAGGGTCCGCATATTGATGTACTTCCCTTCAGTACCGGCACCGCCTTCACCGGCCGCTCCGGGTTCACCGCCCTGGCCACCGCCATTCTGGATCACCACCCGGTTATTCACTGCATCCACAGCATCGTGACCGGGTAACAGACGATAGGTTATGCTGACCTGCCCGCCATTGCCGCCGTCACCGCCATCGCCGCCGGCACCACCATCCCCACCCGGTTGGGCATTACACTTATCGAACGGGCCGCCCTGCTGCCCCCGGCCTCCGGCCCCACCCGCACCGCCATCACCACCACGGCTGTTCACTGTGAGGGAACCCAACCGCGCAATCCCCAACGCCATCACCAGGGACACCCCTTCTGCCCCCTGCGTACCATGTCCACCGTCACCGCCGCGCCGGCCGCCCTGGCACTCCTCAGCCTGACCTTCCCGGTCCTGCCCCGGGGCACCGGGCTTGCCATCTTCACCCCGGGCCAGGATCTTCACATCCTCACCCAACTCCACCCAGGCCGCTTCCAGCTGCAACTGCTTAAGGCCGGGGGGAACCAACAATACGGCGCGGTCTTCAAGGATCAGCCGGTCAAAGGACTGTACCGGCTGCGCAGCCAGTTCAAAGGTGTCACCTGCTTTCACATGCAAGACATTTTCCGCGTGTAGCATGGTGCTTATTAGCACCAGCAGCGCACTTAGGATTCGGCTCATACCCAATACCACTTGGCTCATAGATGTTTCCTGACGTTGACTGATTGACGTGGACTCATCTTAGCGTGAATACGTGCCAAATAAAAAAGCACCCCATGGGCAAGGGCATTTCAATCATGCTAGAGTTCACCCCTGCTGGAGTAAAAAAACGATAGAAGCCACCTGCTTTTGGGAGCCAATCCATGGACAGGGACCTGCAGGACAACCCACTGCCACCCCTACTGGACCAGTACCAGTCAACCCGTAAACTTTCCCTGGACATCACCGAGCCGCTGCACCCTGAAGACCAGGTGATTCAGTCCATGCCGGATGCCAGCCCCATCAAGTGGCATCTTGCCCATACCAGCTGGTTTTTTGAAACCTTTGTGCTGGCCCCTTACCTTTCGGGTTATACCCCCTACCAGCCCGAGTTCGCCTATCTGTTCAATTCCTATTACAACCAGGTGGGCCCGCAATACCTGCGCCCTAACCGGGGTTTGATTTCGCGCCCCACGGTGGAAGAAGTGAGGGAATACAGACACCATGTGGACTGCCATTTGGCCCGCTACCTAAGCCAGGCGCCCACTGATCAACAGGCCGCAGCGCTGGTGGAGCTGGGCATTCACCATGAACAGCAACATCAGGAGTTAATGCTGACGGACATCAAGCATGGCTTTTCATTCAACCCGCTGTTTCCTGCACTGGTGGCGTACCGCAGCCCGCCGACCAACCCAGCGCCGCAGCGCTGGCTGGAACATGCCGGAGGTGAGATCCCAGTGGGCCACAACGGGGACGGGTTTCATTTCGATAACGAATCACCCCGCCACCGGGTGTTGCTGCCACCGTTCAAACTGGCGCAGCGCCTGGTCACCAACCGGGAGTATCTGGAATTCATCGCCGATGGCGGCTACCGAAACCCGCTGCTGTGGCTGTCCGACGGCTGGGCCTGGCGCCAGCAGAATCAGGTTGAACACCCTATCTACTGGCAACAGCAGGATGACCGCTGGCAGCACTATACCCTGTCCGGCCTGCAAACACTGGCCCCCAATGAACCGGTCTGCCACATCAGTTATTTCGAGGCGGATGCCTTTGCTCAGTGGTGTGGTAAACGTCTGCCCACCGAGTTCGAATGGGAGGCCGCGGCGCAACAGGCCACGGGATTGGAGGAGCCGGGGGCATTTCTGGACCTGGCCTGCCTGCACCCGAAACCGGCCGCTCCCAATCAAGGCGGTGGCTACCAACAGCTCTACGGTACCTGCTGGCAGTGGACCCGCAGCGCCTACAGCCCCTACCCCGGCTACAAACCGGCAGCCGGTGCGGTGGGCGAATACAACGGCAAATTCATGTGCAATCAGTGGGTGCTCAAGGGGGGATCCTGTGTCAGCCCCAGGGGGCATTTGCGATCCACCTACCGTAATTTTTTCCCCGCCCACGCCCAATGGCAATTTACCGGCATAAGGATGGCCGATGATGCATAACACTCAAACCAATGCAGTGCCCTCAATGATCGACAACAGTATTCCCCACCACCAGGAATTTTTGCGCGACGTGCTGCACGGCCTGTCACAGCCGCAGAAAACCCTGCCCTGCAAATACTTTTATGACGAGCGCGGTTCGCAGCTGTTTGAAGCCATATGCTCCACCCCGGAGTATTACATCACCCGCACTGAAATCGACATTCTAAAACGCTATATGGCCGACATAGCCGCTATCGTCGGATCACACTGCGATATACTAGAATTCGGTTCCGGTGCCGGCATTAAGATACGCCTGTTGCTGGACGGGTTAACCGATCCCCGCAGCTACATACCCATTGATATTTCCATGGAGATTCTGGAAGCGTCCGCCCGGGAGTTGGCCCAGCAGTTTCCCTCGGTCCAGGTTATTCCGATCGTGGGGGATTACCACAAGGATATCCAACTGCCCGACGCCTTTCGGCGCCAGACACCACAACGCAAACTGGTGTTCTTCCCGGGCTCCACCATCAGCAATTTCACCCGCCCGGAAGCACAGACTTTCCTGCAGCGCATTCGACGCTTACTGACAGAGGGGGACGGTTTGCTGATTGGTGTGGACTGCATCAAGGATACAGAGATTTTGAATGCCGCCTACAATGACGCGGCCGGTGTGACCGCAGCGTTCAACCTGAATCTGTTACACCGCATTAAAAACACGTTCAGTACCAACCTGAAGCCACAGCACTTTTTTCACCACGCCTATTTCAATGCGCGGGAAGCCCGTATTGAAATGCATCTGGTGAGTAAACTGGATCAAATCGTGGAAGTGGAAAAAACACGCTTCAGCTTGCGCAAAGGCGAAACCATTCACACCGAAAATTCCTACAAGTACGCTTTACCGGTGTTTGCAAGCATGGCGCAGCAAGCCGGCTTTACAACCGGCAAAGTATGGCAGGACCCGGGCCAACTGTTCAGCCTGCACTACCTCACGGCACACTGACCGCTAACAAATGAAATCCGGTTTGCACCCTGATCACACACCATGTCAACCGACATATTAACCAGGCTGCAAACCGGATCCCGCCTCCCAAGCTCGTGCACTATACCGCGATGTAGCGGCGTACAGTATCCTCTTCCATCTCTTTTCCCAAACCGGCCAGCACCACTTCGCCGCGGTCCATCACCGCGTAGTTATCCGCCAGTTCGCGGGCAAAATCAAAGTACTGCTCCACCAGCAGAATGGCCATCTCCCCCCGATCCCGCAACAGCGAGATGACCTTCTGGATATCCTTGATGATGGAAGGCTGTATGCCTTCCGTGGGTTCATCCAGAATCAGCAGTTTGGGCTTGGTGACCAGGGCCCGGGCAATGGCCAGCTGTTGCTGCTGGCCCCCGGAAAGATCACCACCGCGGCGTTTCAGCATCTTATACAAAACTGGAAACAGCTCGTAGATTTCATCGGAAATCCTGCGCTCGGCATGGGGCAGCACGGAAAAGCCGGTTTTCAGGTTCTCCAGCACCGTTAACTGGGAAAACACATCACGCCCCTGGGGCACATAGGCAATACCGTTCTTGGCCCGTTCATAGGGCGGCTGTTTGCTGATGTCTTTACCATCCCAGAGGATTGTGCCACTTTGCACCGGGTGTTGGCCGGCCACTGCCCGCATCAATGACGTTTTGCCCACGCCGTTACGCCCCATGACACAGGCCACCTTGCCTTTCTCTGCTTCAAAGCTGACTTTTTTCAACGCCTGACTGGCGCCGTAATACAAATCAATATTGTCTATTTTCAACATATCAGCGCCCCAGATACACTTCGATCACTTGCTCGTTGGTCTGCACCTGCTCCAGCGTGCCCTCCGCCAACACGTGCCCTTCGTGCAACACCGTTACCGGGCACTGCAGCGCCTTGATGAACTCCATATCGTGCTCCACCACGACCACCGAACGCTCACCGGCGATGCCTTTCAGCAATTTGGCGGTCATCTCGGTTTCATGATCCGTCATCCCCGCAGCGGGTTCATCCACCAACAGCAGGTCCGGCTCCTGATTCAACAACATGCCGATCTCCAGCCACTGCTTCTGACCATGGGACAGATTCCCCCCCAGCCAGCTGCGCTTCTCGGCCAGCCCCACCAGTTCGATCACCTCATCAATACGGGCAGTCTGCTCTGCGTTGAGTTTGTGGAACAACGCCTTGAACACACCCCGGTTGCCGGTCAGGGCCAGCTCCAGGTTTTCAAACACGGTAAGACTTTCGATCACGGTTGGCTTCTGGAATTTGCGGCCGATGCCCATATTGGCGATGTCGGCTTCGTCGTGCTTGGTCAGGTCCACGGTATCGCGGAAAAACACATCACCCACATCCGGTTTCAGTTTGCCGGTGATGACATCCATCATGGTGGTTTTACCCGCGCCGTTGGGGCCGATAATAGCGCGCAGCTCACCGGGTTTAACCACAAACGAAAGATCGTTCAGCGCCTTAAACCCATCAAAGGATTTGGTGACCCCATCCACGTACAGAATGTGCTGGGGAATATGTTTGGTCATCAATTTCATGACATCGCCTCCCCGGCATTGCCCTTGGCCAGCGCTTTTTGCTCAGCCCGTTTGTCTTTCCATTGCTGCACCACCCCCACCACGCCCTGGGGTAAAAACAGGGTGGATACCACAAACAAGCCACCCAGCATGAATAACCAGATTTCGGGAAAGGCACCGGTGAAGAAGGTTTTGCCGTAATTCACCAATATGGCACCGATAATGGCACCGTAGAGGAAGCCGCGACCACCCACCGCCACCCAGATAATGATCTCGATGGAGTTGATGGGTGAGAATTCTCCGGGATTGATGATGCCCACCTGCGGCACATACAGGGCACCGGCAATTCCCGCCAGGACAGCGCTCAGCACAAACACAAACAGTTTGTAGTGTTCCACCCGATAGCCGATAAAACGGGTACGGCTTTCCGCATCCCGGATCGATACCAATACCCGCCCCAATTTGGAAGACACCACATACCGACACAACAGATAACCCAGAATCACCGCCACACCGGAGCAGACAAACAACGCTACTTTGGTGGCATCCTCCTGCAGGCTGAAACCCAGAATATCCTTGAAGTCGGTGAGCCCGTTGTTGCCGCCAAAGCCCATATCATTGCGGAAAAAAGCCAGCATCAGGGCGTAGGTCATGGCCTGGGTAATGATGGAAAGATAGACCCCGGTGACCCGGGACCGAAACGCCAGCCAGCCGAAAACAAAGGCCAGCAGCGCCGGCGCCAGTGCCACCATCAACATGGCAAAGTAAATATTATCAAAGCCATACCAGTACCAGGGCAGCTCGGGCCAGTTGAGGAACACCATGAAATCCGGCAGCAGTGGATTACCGTACACACCACGGTCGCCGATCTGACGCATCAGGTACATGCCCATAGCATACCCACCCAACGCAAAAAAGGCGCCGTGACCAAGGCTGAGAATACCGCAATAGCCCCAGATCAAATCCACCGCCAATGCCAGCAAGGCGTAGCACAGGTACTTGCCCAACAAACCAATGGTGTAGGAGGAAACATGAAAAAAGGAATCCTCCGGCACCAGCAGATTCAACATCGGTAACACGATGATGACGGCCAGAATCACCGCCAGTAAACGTTTGCCTGCCACATCATTCATGAGCCAGGCCAATCGGGATTGAGACGTCATGGCTTAACCCTCCACAAAGCGACCTTTAAGGGCAAACAGGCCCCGCGGTCGACGTTGGATGAACAGAATGATGAACACCAGAATCAATATCTTGGCCAACACGGCACCGGCTACCGGCTCCACAAACTTGTTGGCTAAACCCAGGCTCATCGCCGCCACAAAAGTGCCCCACAAATTACCCACACCACCGAACACCACCACCAGGAAGGAATCGATGATATAGGACTGACCCAGATTCGGCCCCACATTGGTGAGCTGGCTCAACGCCACGCCGGCAATCCCGGCAATACCCGAACCCAGGCCGAAGGTCATGGCATCAACCCAGCCGGTGCGAATACCCATGGAACTGGCCATGGTGCGATTCTGTGTCACTGCGCGCATCTGCAAACCGAAGAAGCTCTTCTTCAACAGCAGCATGAGGCCGAACAACACCATCAGTGCGAACACGATGATGTACAGACGGTTATAGGTGAGGGACAAAAAGCCGTTCACTTCCAGTGAGCCGCTCATCCAGTCCGGTGTTATTACCGAGCGATTCAGCGGTGAGAAGACAGAGCGCACCAGTTGCTGCAGGATCAAACTGATACCAAAGGTGGCCAACAGCGTTTCCAGGGGGCGGCCGTACAAATGCCGAATCACCGTGCGCTCAATAATGATACCCATCAGGCCGGACACTACAAAGGCCGCGGGTACCGCAACCAGCAAGGAGGCATCAATGTGATTGGGCATCAACAATTGAATCACATAGGTGGTGTAGGCCCCCAACATGATCATTTCACCGTGGGCCATATTGATGACCCCCATCACACCAAAGGTAATGGCCAGTCCTACCGCCGCCAGCAACAGCACCGACCCCAGGCTCAGGCCAAAGAACACATCCTCGACAAACTTGTACCAGGTGGCCATGGCTTGCAGCCCGTTCAAGACACTGTTGGCCTCTTCACGTACCAGCGCGCTGGGCTCCACGTAACTGCCGTCTTCGTTCTGCCGCACCAATTGCGTCAGCATGGCCATGGTGTATTTATTGGCAAAGCCATCCATGTCTTTGACCGCCTGCAGCCGATCCACTTCGTTATCGCTGTCCAGCAGGATCACCGCCCGCGCCACCTTCAGGGCCTTCAATACCGCCGGTTCCTTCTCTCTGTCGATGGCAGTCTGCAGCACCTGGAGGAATTCCGGGCTGGGGGTTTTGATCAAATCATCCGCGGCAGCAAGGCGGATTTCCGGTTTCTTGCTCAGCAATTTGTAGCCGGCAATCTGTGTTCGCAACTGCTTGCGCAGGCGGTTGTTGGTCGCGATCTTTTTCACCTCACGCTTACCAACCTCGCCCAACTCAGTGCCTGTCAATACATCGGTAATCAGGTAGCCGGATTCCCCATCGGCCTTGAAAACAATTTTTTCATCGGATTTTTGATAATACAGATCCCCTGCCAACATGGCTTCCATAACAGGCAGTACCCGTTCATCATCCAATGCGGCAATGGCCTCTACCGCTTTGGCCTTTTTCTTAAAACTCGAGGTGGTCAACTCACCTATCAGCGATTCAAAGCCAGTGCTTTCATCTGCGTTTTGCGCCCAAACCGGCGCCACGCACATGATATTCAGCAGCACCAGCAATACTCCCCAGTATTGTTTCATCATAGTGACTTGCTTCTTTGAAAAAGCCCCACCAAGTCTTGCTACGCTCAACCGGGCAGGGCTTTTGGTGAATGGTTCTAAATCGTACGAACGACTAGCGAATTAGTAGTTCTGACCTGAACACTTCTTGGTTTCTGTATTGTAGTTACCGCACATGATCTTGGGATCTTGCCAATCCGCCTCGATCTTGGCGCTTTCCGGCAGGAAGTCGGTCCAGGCATCACCGGGCACTTCACTTTCGGTCTGCCATACGGTTTCGAACTGACCGTCTTCCTGAATTTCACCGATCAGAACCGGCTTGGTGAGGTGATGGTTCGGCAGCATTTTGGCGGTACCACCGGTGAGGTTTGGTGTTTCCAGACCAATGATGTTTTTCAGTACATCATCCACTTTTGTGGACTTGCCTTTCTCCACTGCTTTCACCCACAGGTTGAAACCAATGTAGGTGGCTTCCATGGGATCGTTGGTAACACGGTCCTTATCTTTGATGAAGGTATGCCATTGCTTGATAAAGGCATCGTTGGCTTCGGAATCCGCACTCATGAAATAGTTCCAGGCTGCCAGGTGGCCCACCAGGGGCTTGGTGTCGAAGCCGGACAGCTCTTCTTCACCCACCGAGAACGCCACCACCGGAATGTCTTCTGCCGATACACCCTGGTTGGCCAGCTCTTTGTAGAAAGGCACGTTGGCATCACCGTTGATGGTGGAGACCACGGCGGTTTTCTTGCCGGCGGAACCAAACTTCTTGATATCGGATACAATGGTCTGCCAATCGGAATGGCCGAATGGGGTGTAGTTAATCATGATGTCTTTCTCGGCAACGCCTTTCTGCTTCAGATAAGACTCCAGGATTTTATTGGTGGTACGGGGATAAACGTAATCGGTACCGGCCAATACCCAACGCTTCACACCCACTTCGTCCATCAGATAATCCACTGCCGGAATGGCCTGCTGATTGGGTGCCGCACCGGTGTAGAATACGTTCTTCGAGGATTCTTCACCTTCGTACTGCACAGGGTAGAACAGAATACCGTTCATCTCTTCGATCACCGGCAAGACGGATTTACGGGATACGGACGTCCAGCAACCGAAAATAACGTCAACCTTTTCCTTTTCCAGCAATTCTTTTGCTTTTTCAGCAAACAGCGGCCAATTGGAGGCAGGATCCACTACAACGGCTTCCAGCTTCTTGCCCAGCAGGCCGCCTTTTTTGTTCTGTTCGTCCACCATCATCAAGACGGTGTCTTTCAATGTGGTTTCACTGATGGCCATGGTGCCGGACAGTGAATGCAATACCCCAACTTTAATGGTGTCGGCGGCGATGGCCATCGATGACACCAGCGACACAGATGCAGCTACCGCCGCTCCGGCCATTGTTTTTATCCATGTGGACTTGGTTTTCTTCATGGGAACTCCCCCAGTGAGTTTATTGGTTTTTGTGAACGCACCGGGGGGAAAGCATTTTTTATGCCACGGGCATTTAAGGGAACAAATAGAACAACATTTGATCAGTATTGACGACAAAAGGTAGAACAAAACCCGACCTTCGCACCACTAGAGGGCGCAAAACAATGGCCAGCTCCAATATGGGTCGGAATGGGCGCTGGATTTCCTTCACGGAACCATTGCAGTGCAAATATGACTAATGACTGCACGGATTGATGGGGTCTTGCTGGTGCAGCCCCCTAAACGAAAAAAGGAGCACCGGATCAGGCGCCCCTTTTTAATGCATATACCCTGATTTTTGGCGTTATTTCAGCATGCCATGCTCACAAATAAACTGGATTATTTCCGCCAAGCCCTGCTTTTCCTTCATATTGGCGAAAATAAACGGCTTGTCGCCACGCATCTTGCGTGCATCCCGATCCATCACCTCCAGTGAGGCTCCCACCAACGGCGCCAGATCAATCTTGTTGATTACCAACAGGTCCGATTTGGTGATGCCGGGCCCACCTTTGCGGGGTATCTTGTCGCCGGCGGAAACATCAATGACATAGAGAGTAAGGTCCGACAGTTCCGGACTGAACGTGGCCGCCAGGTTGTCTCCTCCACTTTCAATCAACACCAGATCCAGATCCGGATGGCGCTCATTCAAATCCGCCACTGCCGCCAGGTTCATGGAGGCATCCTCCCGAATGGCGGTATGGGGACAACCGCCGGTTTCCACACCAATAATACGATCCGCCGACAACGCCTCATTACGGGTTAGGAATTCGGCGTCTTCACGGGTGTAAATATCGTTGGTCACCACCGCGATATTGAAGTCTTCGCGCATGGCTTCACACAGGCGCAAGGTTAATGCCGTTTTACCGGAGCCCACAGGCCCGCCGATACCCACTCGAAGCGTTTGTTTGGTCATGGTGTCCTCTATTAATCGAAATTGGATTGATGTCGGTGAATTCAGGAATGCCACCAGCGTTCATTGCACACTATCAACCCGGATTCACGCAAGGCATCCCGCGCCTTAATGCGATCCTCCTGATTGAGAAAGCCACCCACCTCAAGCGCCTGGCTGCCGTCATCCAACTGCAAGCCGATAGTGTCCACCGGGCTTTGGGCAGCACGCACGTTAACACAGGCCTCCGGGCGCAGAAAGCGCCAGCGCCGTACCGGGAAATACTCCCCCTCTTCCACCTCCACTGCATGTTGCTGAATACGGATCACCTGCATGCGGTAGGAAGAACGCAGCACCCGCATCATCACGTAGGTCAGCGCTGCAATTTCCAGACCGGCAAAGGGCAACACCAGCCAGGCACCGTAAAACGTCCAGAACACTGCCACCGACAACGTCACCCCAGACACCAGCAGCAAGAACCACATGGACTGCCGCACGGTCGCAGAACGATTGGGCTGCAGTGTGATCAGGGTTTCCGCCCCCTGCTGTTCACAGGTTACCAAGCGGGCACCCTTGCAGCGGCGGTTTGTCTCCGGTAATCCCTCATGTTTTAATGCCCTCAACAACAATAAGCAGTCAGCATCGGCATAGAGAACCCCATGCATAAAGACACCTTAGCATTGGAACGGTCTTTACTGGAGTACCTGGACGACGACCGGCTCAGCAAAGCCGAAACCAGAGACCTAAGATTCGATCTCAAGGGCTTGCCCCTCGACGACCTTAACTTTCTCCGCAACCGGTTGTTTGAACTGGCCCGGGATCGGCTGACGCAGGCACCGGATACCGCCATGGCCATCGTCGGCTGGCTGGACCGGGGCACCAAAGCCATCAACGCCGAGTTACATCAGCGCCAGAGCACACATCAGGCCTGGTTCACCCCCGGGCAGGATTGCCTGCAGCACATTATCCGCCAACTCAACAATGCCCGCCAACATATCGATATCTGTGTCTTCACCATCTCCGATAACCGGTTGTCGGACAGCATTGTGGCGGCGCACCGGCGCGACGTAGTGGTGCGCATCATCAGCGACAATCACAAACAATATGATCTCGGCAGTGACCTGGGAAGCCTGTCGCAGCAGGGAATTGCAACCCGTTTCGACAGCACAGCGGACCACATGCACCACAAGTTTTGTATTATTGACGGCCTGACCCTCATCAACGGCAGTTTCAACTGGACCCGCAGTGCAACCGAACGCAATCAGGAAAACATTGTGATCAGTCAGGACACAACATTGATCGCGCAATTTCAAAACCAATTCGATTCCCTGTGGGAGGCATTCGCATGACGGCATTATCCGGGAAACGCATTCTGGTCACCCACGCCGACAGTTTTATGGGGCCGGCCATCTGTGAAAGGTTACGGGAGAAGGCTGCCGAGGTCATCGCCAGTGACGATGCGCTGACCGCCCCGGAAGCAGCGGCCAACCTCATTCACGCCAGCGGCCGGGTGGATATTCTGGTGGCCAACCTGTCCATCACCGCCCCCACCACAGCCGCCACGGACATCAGCGAGGAGGAATGGCGCACCACCTTTTCCCGGCTGGTGGACCCCCTGCCCCGTCTGTGCAAAGCAGTGCTGCCGCAAATGATTGAACGGCAGCAGGGAAAAATCATCGTGGTGGGCAGCGCCGCAGCATTGCGCGGCATGAAGCGAACCGCGACCTACAGTGCCGCCCGCGGAGCACAGCTGGCCTACGTGCAGGCCCTGGGTGTAGAGGTGGCCCGCCACAATATCCAGGTTAACGCCGTTGCCCAGAATTTTGTCGATAACCCCACCTATTTTCCCCCTGAAATTCAGGCAGATGAACGCTTCAAGGCCAGGTTGCAGCGGGAAGTGCCCCTGGGCCGACTGGTGAGCGCCGGAGAAGACGCTGAATTCATTGCCTATTTGTGCAGCGGCGCCGCCGATTGTTTTGTCGGCCAGGTGTTTCCGCTGTGTGGGGGCTGGGTTAACCGATAATAATTTGGTTAAGGCGCTATAGCCATACTTCGGGTGCCGCTTTGGGCCACAGACTAAATCGGTATAACACCGAAACTGTGAATCTGGTCTAATATTGTTATAAATGCATGGCTCCGGTGGCGGGGATACGCTACTCATTCCGGCTAATTTCTGCGATCATTTCCCAGACGCACTGTTCGGAACTACTTCTCAGCCAGCCTCCGTCACAGCAGTCCCAACACTTCAGGAAGAAGGCTCCGTATGCAAGAAGAAAAGGAATACAAGGTCCTCATTGTCGAAGACGAAAACATCGTCGCCATGGACCTGTCACGCCGGCTCAGCAGGCTGGGGTATCAGGTGATCGGCATGGCGTCCAACGGCAAACGGGCTTTGGAACTGGTGGAGTCCCGCCACCCGGATATCATCCTTATGGATATCCATATCAAAGGCAACAAAGACGGCATTGAAGTGGCCGATGATATCAACGAGCTGTATCACATCCCGGTTATCTTTTTAACCGCCTACTCCGAAGACTCCACCCTGGCCCGTGCCCGTCAGACACGCCCCTATGGTTATCTGTTAAAGCCTTTTTCCGAACGGGAACTGCACGTTGCCATTCAGGTAGCATTGGAACGTCACGCCGCGGACCTGCAGTTGGTGAAGCGGGAAACCCATCTGAAACTGGCACTGAATGCAGCCAAGCTCGGCACCTGGGAAATGGAGTCTGATAAAACCGTTATTATGGGTTATTCCCCCTGTGGCAAACTGGCGGTGGTGGAGAACTGGCAAAACCTGCATGACTATATCGTTGACAGTGATCAAATCCGGGTTCAGCAAGCGCTGACAGAATTGCAATCCAGCCCCGACATTGAACTGGATCTTGAGTTTGAGGCCGACCTGCCGGAACAGGGCCACCGCTGGTATAAGTTGTATGGAAAATCCTTCAACGGCGGGCGCGATCAACATCGGGTGGTGGGTATCCTGCAGGACATTACCGAGCATCATCAAACCGAGATCAGGCTGCGACAGGCCGCCACCGCCTTTCGCTGCAGTGCCGACGGCATAGTGGTGCTGAACAAGGATAAAAAAGTTGAAAGCATCAACATGGCTTTCAGCAAAATCACCGGGCTCGCCCCCAAACAGTGTATCGGCAAAGAGCTGGAATTCCTCAGCGAGAAATACCTGAACCAGGATGTCTTCGAAACGCTGTGGCCCACTTTGCGCCGCACCGGCAGTTGGCAGGGGGAAATTTCATTTCACCAACGGGATAACACGCTGATTCATGCTCTGGTTAACATCGGCAGCGTGCCCGACCTGATCAATGGTGAAGCTCAATACGTGGTGGTGGTATCCGACGTCACCCCCATTCGTGATGCCCAGAAAAAACTCTCTCACATTGCCTACTACGACACCCTGACCGGGCTACCCAACCGCAATCTGTTTATGGATCGACTGGAAGTGTGCCTGTCGAAATCCAAACGTGAAGGCAACAGCTTTGGCATCCTGTATCTGGATCTGGATCATTTCAAACGTGTCAACGACACCCTCGGCCATCAAATGGGCGACAATCTGCTGAAAGGAATAGCGAAGCGCCTGAAAGCAAAATTGCGTACCTCCGATACCTTATGCCGAATCGGTGGTGACGAATTCATTGTGATCGCCGAAGCCATTGCATCGCCACGGGATCTGGAGATCCTGGCTGAGAAAATACTGGAGCTGTTGAGTCACCCCATCCAGCTGGGCAGTGTCAACATCATACCCGGGGCCAGCATTGGCATATGCCTCTACCCTCAACATACGGATGACCGGGATGAAATGATCAAGATGGCCGACACCGCCATGTACGCTGCCAAGTCGGAAGGGCGCAAGGGCTATGCAATCTACGAACCCAGGATGTCAGAGCACATTGCACACTACTTTACCCGTGAGCAGGAACTGCGGCACGCGCTGTCGAACAACGAATTACGATTGTTCTACCAACCGCAATACGATTGCCGCTCTGGTGCACTCACCGGGCTGGAGGCCCTGATCCGCTGGCAGCATCCCAATCAGGGGCTACTGGGCGCTGCGGAAGTCATTCCCTTTGCGGAGTCCAATGCCCTGATCATTGAAATCGGCAACTGGGTTCTGAACGAAAGCTGCCGTCAGTTGCGTGCCTGGCTTGAGCAGAAGTGCGCCCCCCGCCATATCGCAGTGAACGTCTCGGCCCGGCAACTGGAGGACCGCAATTTCGTTCACATTGTGAATCGTGTTGCCCAATCGCATCAAGTACCGCTGAATATGCTGGAGCTGGAGGTCACGGAATCCTGCCTGCAGAACAGCGAGATCGGCTTGTATAATCTGCGGCGCCTGAAAGAACTGGGTGCCAACATCAGCATTGACGATTTTGGTACCGGTTATTCCTGTATGAGTTCGCTCAAATCGCTGCCCATAACCGCTCTGAAAATCGATCGCTGCTTCGTACAGAACGTGCATACCGAACCCAGTGACCGGGCCATTGCCAGCGCCATCATTGCCCTGGCGAAACAGCTGGGATTACGCACCACCGCTGAAGGCATCGAAACCCAGGCACAGGCGCTGCTGCTGCGCCAGGACGGCTGCGACGACTTCCAAGGCTATTTATACAGCGAACCTCTGCCAGCAGAACTGGTCACCCGCTATCTAAAAGGTTCACTGTCAGACGAGAACACCTCATCACAACAGATTGCCTGATTGCCTATGACACCTGATATCGACATGGCCGCCAACAATGACGAAGTTATGCGTCTGGCGGTGGAAGCTTCGCCCAATGGCATGGTACTGATCGACATTGAGGGCCGCATCGTACTGGTGAACTCCAGTGTCGAACACATGTTCGGTTATCATCGCGATGATCTGATTGGACGCCCCATCGAGCATCTGGTGCCGGTTCGCTTTCGAAATCACCACCCCAATCTGCGACAACAGTATTTTGCCGACCCCAAATCCCGTGCCATGGGACAGGGCCGGGAGCTGTTTGCCCTGCATAAAAACGGCACTGAGTTTCCGGTGGAAATTGGCCTTAACCCCATGACCACCAAGCGCGGCGTGTTGGTGTTGGCATCCATTGTGGATATCACCGAACGGCAGCGTGGCCAGGAGATGATGCACCTGGCGGTGGAAGCGGCGCCCAATGGCATGCTGCTAACGGATAAAGACGGCCGTATCGTGATGGCCAATTCCATGGCCGAAGTGCAGTTCGGCTACGCACGCTCCGAACTGGTAGGGCAGGAGATTACGGTGCTGGTGCCTCTGCGCTTTCGTGACCACCACCCACACCTGCGGCAGGACTATTTTGACAACCCGGTTTCCCGGGCCATGGGCAAAGGTCGCGACCTGTATGCATTACATAAGAATGGACGGGAATTTCCGGTAGAGATCGGCTTGAATCCCATCAATACCGCTCAGGGAATGATGATTCTGGCTTCCGTAGTAGACATCACCGACCGTAAACAACAGGAAGAACAGCTTAAATCCGCACTGAAGGAAAAAGAAGTCATGCTGGCGGAGATCCATCATCGGGTCAAAAACAATCTGCAGATCATCGACAGCCTGATCGCGATGCAACTGGATAACGTAAGCGATGAAAAGGCGCGTTTTCTGTTAACCGACAGCCAGAACCGCATCAAATCCATGGCCATCATTCACCAGACCCTGTACCAGTCCCAGGATTTTTCCAATGTGGATATCAGTACGGTCATCGCAGGTCTGGTGAACAGCCTGGCACAATCCTATGGCGCCTCTGCCAACCCCAATGTTCAACTGCGGGTTGAAACCGACAACATCACCATGCCCATTGAAAGCAGCATTCCCCTGGGCCTGATCATCAACGAGCTGGTTTCCAATTCCTTCAAACACGCCTTTCCGGAAAATCGCCAGGGCGAAATTTTCATTGGTCTGAAAACCGGAGACGATCACAATATTATTCTGGAAGTGAGCGACGATGGGGTGGGCCTCAGCAACAAGGCGGCGTCTGATGAGTCTCTGGGATTGCGCCTGGTGGAAGCGCTGTGTGATCAGCTGGAGGCGGTGTTGACCGTCCGCCGAGCTGATCCCACGTGCTTTACCCTGAAAATGACATTGGGCAGCTAGCCGGCCCCGCGGCTACTCCTCACCCCAGAACTTCCACCATTTACGGCTTTTACCTTCACTCTGTTGCGGTCGCACCGGGTCGGCGGCCTCGTCCTGATGCATGGGCTCCTCGTGCATGGGCTCCTGATGCATGCGATCACGCTCTTGCTTCATTTCGTGTTTCTGCATGTCACCATCCTCTGCATGCTCGCGCATCTGTTTTTTATCTTTGTACTTTTCCTTGCTTTTATCCTTGGTCTTGTCTTTGAGTTCCTTG
>DKQK01000017.1:40669-73889 GCA_002471665.1 Gammaproteobacteria bacterium UBA7310 | reverse complement strand
TCCTTGCCTTTCTTGTCTGCATAATGGCTGTCTTCGTCAGCTCCGCGCCCGGCTTCACCCCGTTTGGCTTTCATCTCTGCCTTGTGGGCATCAACCTGCTCCGCGCTGGGCTTTTCCTTGTTGCCCGCCCATTCCGGTTTGTCGGCCCATGCTGATGGGGCCACCGTCAATGCCGACGTCAGGGCAGCTGAAAGGGTTAAGGCCGTTAATCGTTTCATTGTTCTCTCCATTATATTGTTTCCGGTTTTGTTACCAACAACACCACAAGTGTAGAGAAAAGCCGGGCCAAAGAACAATCATCAGTTGCGTTGATCGTGCAGGGATTCCAATGCCTGTACACGCCGGATTTCCTGGCTGCTAAAGTGTTGGCGCCGGTGCTGCAACACCTGTTGTTCGCGATCCTGAAGGCTCAAGCCATTGGCGGCCAGCAACCGCGATCGCTCTTGCAGCCATTGGGCCATTCTTTGCTGCCACCGGGCACGCTGCTGATCCAGCGATTGCAGGCGTGCCGCGGCCTCGGCCCCCACCCTTTGCCGGCGCAATTGCTGCAGGGCCGCATCGCTTGCGCCCGCAAGGCGCAGTTGCCGGCTCAGGCGGGACAAGGTGATCAGTTCTTGCTGCGCCAACTGTGACTGCCGCAGTTCCGGGGAGAGGGAATCCTGCAACCGCTCCAACTGGATCGACTTCTCTTCCGCACCCAGATCCTGATGCTGCAAAACAGCCAAGCGATCCAGCATATACCGGTCGAACTCATCGGCTTCCCCGTAGAACACTTCAGCCACCTCCGGCGTGAGGTAACTGTTGCGCAGGGTGATCAGCGCCTGCATATGCTGCCGCAGTGCCTGCAGATCATCATCACCGATGGTATTGCCCATAGCCTGTTGCATGGGATAGTCCGGCGCCGCCATGGCCGACAGCGCGGTTTTCATAGCCAGGTAATCCTGTAGAACCGCCAACGCCTGGCTGGCGGCAGGCTGTGGCAGGTTGGCTTGAATATAGGCCCGGATGCGGGCGGTCAGCGACGCCAGCGGCTCCTCACCACTGGCCGCCAGAAAGTAATCGAACAGATCGCGAATGGAGTGCGTGATCACCAGCTCATTGTGTTGATCCCACAGCAAGGCACCATCGGGCTGCGTGCCCCGCAATGAAGCCGGAAGCCGTTCCAGGCCCGATTTAAATACCGGCTCAAACTCCGCTTCAAACTCCGCTTCAAAAGCAGGCCCAGCGCCATGCGCTTCATCCACAGAACCGGCTGCACCCTCCGGCAAAACAACAGGCGTGGAGGGCAAAACGGGGGCTGTTGGCGTACGGTCCAGATTCAGCAACAGGGTAACCCACAATCCAACGGCCAACAGCAAACCCAGAGCTACCCTGTTGTAACTGAAACCACGGGATAGCATTACAATCCCAGATTGCGCAGGCGGTTGGCATGCTGCCGATAGACCGATTTCGGGTTAGTGGAAAACAGGTAGGTAAGGCCAAACAACTGGTTCACTTCATCCAGGTGATCCATGGGGTAATCATCCCGTAACACCTGTCCGAAATGGGAGCTGCAACGGCCCACCAGACCATCGTTTTCTTCGGTAAACGCCAGCTTACTCAACACCAACCCATAGGATGAGGGATCAAAAAAATTGGTTATCCCCGTATTGGCGCCGCTCCAGGAAAACTGGTGCACAGCGGCACCTGGCCCAGCGCTGACATAATCCCCTTCACCACAGTCGCTGGTGGGAACACCCTCCGGGAAACGGCTGTTGAAGTCAGCAGCACCCGCCGAAGACAGCGAATTCAAACTGGCCAGCGCATCCTGGGAAAGGGATTCCCCCGCCAGGCTTCCAATAACCCAGCCCAACCCCTCAATGACACCGGCAACGATGGGCGCAAGCGCCGGCCCCAGCAGCGGAATCTGCATGGCCTGCAAACCCAGATCCGCCGCCTCAGACCCCTTGGTGGGGCTGCCCACGGTGGTCACAGAGGCCACTTTTTCCGGTGCCACGGCAGCCACATAACGCACACTTTGCCCGCCGTGACTGTGGCCGATTAAATTGACTTTCTGCGCGCCGGTGATGGCCAGCACCTCCTCCACCTGCGCCAGCAACTGCTCGCCCCGCATTTCAGATGAGTTAACAGAAGACACCTGGGTTACAAACACCTGTGCCCCATCCCGCTCCAGGGCACGGGGAATACCATACCAGTAATTAATACCGACGATACTGTCAAAGCCGAACATGCCGTGAGCCAGCACAATGGGATATTGGGTTTGGGTATAGCCTGCGGCAAACGCAGGGATGGCGGCCCAGCACAACCAAAGGGCCAGCATTGCGACAAAACGATTTTTCATGGCAAGACCTGTTTACACTGTAAGTTTGTTTTTGTTTTAGTACGAATACAGCATGTACAGTAACAAGCTTACGTACAGCGCTTTACCAGCGTATAGACGAAACACGCAGCACTCATTTGTCCAATCGATCATCTTCTTGCTCAGCGCTGGGCCATCAAACCCGTGGAGCTTGCCCGCGGCCATTCAACATACTCACTGAATTACGCTATGCTAGGGCCCGTGAACAGGCATTCGATCACTCACCGCAAGCAAGGATCTTCACCCCATGTTGTTGTGCCAACAGAAGTTTTCCACCGATTACACTGCATTACTGGAAACACTGGCCCACACCGATAACCTGTTGCTGATTCAGGATCTGGACGGTGTGTGCATGCCCCTGGTGAACGATCCATTGACGCGGCGCCTGTCCCCGGACTATCTGCGCGCCGCACACGCCCTCACACCAGAGTTCTATGTGCTCACCAATGGTGAACACATCGGCCGTCGCGGTATCAATCATTTGGTCGATAAAGCGTTACAACAATCCGGCCATGGGCAATACCTGCCCGGTCTGGCGGCCGGCGGTGTACAGTGGCAGGATCATTTCGGTTCGGTGAATCACCCCGGTGTGTCGCAGGCGGAACTGGATTTTCTGCTTTCACTGGCGGCGCGTTTCCGGACAGCACTGCAGGCCACCCTGAGTTCTGCGCCCTTTGACCTGGCAGCATCCGATGTGACGGCCATTCTGGATGCGGCAATCCTGGATAACCCGGTCTCACCCACCATTAATATCAATAGTTGTTTCTCAGCATTGCAGCAGGACAGCGACCGAATCAGGCGGCTGCAGGAGGCCACCCAAAGCATTCTGATGGCAGCGCTGACGGAGGCGGAACAGCAGGGCTTGGCGGATTCCTTCTTTATTCACTACGCCCCCAATCTGGGTCAAGGCCCGGATGGTGAACGGGTTAAATGGGCAACATCTGCTGACCTGGGTACCACCGATTTCCAGTTCATGCTCAAAGGGGCGGTGAAAGAAGTGGGGGTGCTGGTGATTCTGAACCGCTTTTACCACCGTATCAGCGGCCACTACCCGCTGGGGGCGGACTTCAATGCCCGCCAGGCTCCGCGCGATCACTCAGCCCTGCTGCAACTGGCCCGTGATCACTTTGATCCGGCGTTGATGCCCCGTGTGGTGGGGGTGGGCGACACGCTCACCTCTCAGCCGGACCCGCAACACCCCGCCACCCGCTTACGGGGCGGCAGTGACCGGGGTTTCCTGAGCCTGGTACAGGCGCTGGGGGAAGCCTTTCAATCCGATAACGCCGTTCTGTTTGTGGACAGCAGCGGCGGCGAACTGACGCGGCCCGCCATCGACCCGCGCCGGCTGGCCAGCGATCCCTGGCAGGCCGCTGCCGGTATTACAGATGCCGATGACCCGCTGCACCTGAACTTTGTGTTTCCCGGTGGCTATCAGCAGTACACGGCGTTCTTCTGCTCACTGGCGGACAAGCGCGCCCCTTCCGGGGAATAAAAACTACAGGCCCAGCTCAATCAGTCCCGGGTGATCATCTGGCCTGGGCCCGGATGGCCAATGAAACAAACGCTCCTCCTCACTGATCGCCAGATCATTGATGCTGGCATGGCGTACCTGCATCAAGCCTTCCGCGCTGAACTCCCAGTTTTCATTACCATAACTGCGGTACCACTGCCCGGCCCCATCATGCCACTCATAGGCAAAGCGCACCGCAATGCGGTTGTCGCCGAATGCCCACAGTTCCTTGATCAATCGGTAATCCTGCTCTTTTTGCCATTTACGCTGCAGGAAAGCCACAATCTGATCGCGCCCCTGCGGAAATTCCGAGCGGTTGCGCCAGCGACTGTCTTCGGTGTAGGCCAGCGCCACTTTTTCAGGATCACGTCCATTCCAGGCGTTCTCCGCCATGCGCACTTTTTGACGGGCAGTTTCTGCGGTAAAGGGGGGTAACGGTGGCCGACTACTGCTTACGGTGGTCATGTCGCTTCCTCTATTGGTCATTGAAGATTGGATTTCACAAAAACCGGATTACGTTGCGATGCTAAAGTTTTACCATCAATTTGCCCATGTTGCCGCCGGTGAACAACAGATTAACGCCCTCTATTGCACTCTCCAGCCCCTGCAGGGTGTGAGCCTTGTACTGGATTTGGCCTTTCATCAAATAGGTGGACACCGCCTTCACCAGCTCCGCGCTCTTATCCCAATGGTCCGGCATGGCAAAACCCTGAATGGTCAACCGTTTCTTGATCATGCGCAGCCAGCTGGGGCCGGGGGCCGGTTGCGCGCTACTGTAATCTGCAATCAGGCCGCACACTACAATACGGCCAAAGGTATTCATGCGCTCATAGGCCAGCAGTTGCACCGGGCCACCGGTGTTTTCGAAAAACACATCAATGCCGTCCGGCATGGCGGCGGCCAGCTCTGCGCTCAAATTGTCACTGTGATAATTGATGGCCTGATCAAAGCCCAGCTCCGATTCCAGCCACCGGCATTTTTCGTCGGAACCGGCACAGCCCACCACACGCAGGCCTTCCGCCTTGGCAATCTGGCCGACGATCACCCCCACTGAACCGGCTGCACCGGTGACAAACAGGGTTTCACCGGCCTTGGGTTTGCCCACGTTCATCAACCCGTGGTAGGCGGTCATACCGGGTAGTGACAACACGCACAATACCGCTTCATCGCTGATGGAGTCGGGCACCACCTGCATGCCACGGCCATCGGACACCAGATACTCGGCCCAGCCGGTCATCCCCATCAGACGGGTGCCCACCGGAATATTGTCGTTCAGGGAGCCCACCACTTCCCCCACCCCGGTGGAACGCATGGTGCTGCCCAGCTCCACCGGCGGGATATAACTTTCCGTATCAGGCGACATCCAACCTTTCATTGCCGGGTCCAGCGACATGGCCGTCTGTTTAATCAGGACCTGCCCCTCGTTCAGCTCGGGGGTTTCTTCGGTGACCACATCAAACACATCCGGTGTGATGTTCAGGCCAGGGCGTTTTATTAATTTAATCGCTTTGTAGTGCATGAGGAATCCTTGCCGCTGTCGGGTTGCATTGAGTGACCTATAACATCATACAGCCTGTTGCAAAACAGACAATGCTGCAACAAGATAACCACAATAGTGTTGACAAGCCCCCGCAGCAATAAGGAAATAGCCTCACATAACAGCGACTTAACCTGCCGCCACAGACTGGACCGGATCCTGCAATCACCACTGCCGTGCCGTTGAAGGAATCCGTATCATGTCGTATTTCAGTGAAGTCAGTGCGCTGCAGGCGCAATCCATTGTCATGGTGGAGAACCCCATTATCATCGATATGCGGGATCCGCACTCCTACAAGGAACAGCATATTGACGGCGCCATGCGCGGCCATGACCAACTCACCGATCATTTGATCAGTGCCGGTCAGTTTGAGCGCCCGGTATTGGTGTACTGCTACCAGGGTAACAGCAGCAAGGACATGGCCGGCCTGCTGGGTCGTGCCGGCTTCAAGCGTTGCTACAGCTTGCAAGGGGGCTTCACCTCCTGGAAAAAACTGCAGGAAGCAAGCCACAACGCCTCCTCGCTGATACAGGCGGCGCGCTCCGGTGATATGGGTATGCTGAATCAGCTGATTGCCGCCGGCGCCAACCTGGAAGCCACGGATGCCTCCGGAAATACTGCATTGTGGGCCGCCTGTTACGCCAATCAACAACCCGTCATTGCACGCCTGCTGGAAGCCGGTGCCAACATGGATCACCAGAACCCGGACGGGGTGACCGTATTGATGTACGCCGCCTCGGCGGGCAAAACAGATGCGGTACGCCAACTGGTGGCCGCCGGTGCCGATCTCGACCTGAAGAATCAGGACGATTTCAGCGCCCTGGATCTGGCCGCCAACATCGACATTCTGCGCTTTCTGCAAGCCCAGTTGACCAACGCTTGAAAAGCGCACCCGGAGCAGTACATGAGCAACCCCAAAATCGGACTATTCTTCGGCACAGAAACCGGTACCACACGACTCATCGCCAAAAAAATCTATAAATTGCTGGGGGATGAGATTGCGGCCAAACCGGTTAACGTCAATCGCGTTCAACCCCAGGATCTGCTGCAATATGAGGCGCTGATTCTGGGCACACCCAGCTATGGGGTGGGTGACATTCCGGGCTTGAGTGCCGGCTGCCTGGAGCGCAACTGGGAAGAATTTCTACAGCAGTTGGGGCAACCGGACCTGAGTGGAAAACGCATCGCGTTTTTCGGGTTGGGTGCTCAGGAGCGTTACGCTGAGCGTTTCGCCAGTTCGCTGATGGCACTGTACCAGGTGTTCCAGAATCTGGGAGCAGAAATGGTGGGCGATTGGGCAACCGACGGTTACCGCTTCGAGCATTCAGCCTCGGTGGTGAACGGGCGCTTTGTGGGCCTGGTGATCGATCAGCGCACCCAGGGCATGCACACCGACGAGCGCCTAAAGGCCTGGGTGGCACAGGTGAAACCCCTGTTGCTGGAGAAACTCACCGGTGCCGGTGACGCAGCCCACTCAGCCACATACCAGAGCCGTTAGCAGGGATTATTACCCCAGCAACAAATCCGCCTCGATGGCGATGAACTCACTGGCGGCCTGCTTTAACGACGCCGCCGTCAAGGCTGCAACACCGTACACCTCCACCCGCTTGCCTTTATCCACCCGCAGTTTGTTGACCAGTAAATCGAAATCGCCGTCCCCCGACACCAGCACCACCACATCGGCCTCCACGGTTGTTTCCAGCGCATCAATGGTAATGCCCACGTCCCAGTCTCCCTTGGCGGAGCCGTCGGCGCGACTGATAAAGGGCTTCAGTTTCACCGTAAAGCCAATCGCCCGCAGAATATTCTGAAACGCCCGCTGCTTCTGATCGCCGCGATCGATAGCGTAGGCATAAGCCGCCACCACCTGCCGACCGCCGGTGGCACGGGCCCAAAAGGCGTTGTAATCAAAATTCCGGTTAAAGGCTTGCCGGGACGTGTAATACACATTTTGCACGTCCACGAAGAGAGCGACTTTTTGCATGGAGATCCTCAGGATCGGAACAGGCGGCTGTATTGGCGTTCGTGCTGCATGCTGGCCAACACCACCCCGGGCAGAGACAACCCGATGTGGTCGTCGGCCACCTGCTTCGATTGCTCGATCCAATCCGGTACAGCGTGCACCAGCCGTTGAAAAATCCGTTGCCCGGCGGTTTGCCCCATGGGAAAGGTTTTCAAGGCCGCCGCAATCTGGTTTTCCAGCCAGCTCCATAGCAGGCCGGTGGCCGCAGCATCAAACGGAATATTGTTTGCTACCGCCACCATGGCAAACGCGGTGAGGTAACTCACCTGTTTGTGCTGCCAACTTTGCCATTGCAGGGCACCTGGGTATTCCAGATCCCGCGTCAGGCGCATCAGTGCCGCGCCCATCTGAATGTCTTCCTGGTATAACTCGCGGGTTTCCCGTAACGCCAGGGAATAGCGGGTCCAATACTCTATTTGCGCCTGATCCTGTTGCTGCCAGGCGTCAACCAGTTTGCGCAGCAACGGCAGCTCCTGGCCCACAAACCCGGTGTGCAGGATGCCCTGCAACCAGTCGCCGAAATCATCCTCACCCTTCAGCCACCCCTGATCGATGGCGCTTTCCGTACCCTGGGACCAGGCAAAGCCACCAATGGGCAGTGAGGGGCTGGTGAGCTGTAACAGCTGCGCCAACTGCAGATGGTCAATGTTCATGGTGATGTCCGTGACCATGACCGTGGCCACCGGCGTAGGCACCGTCTTCCGGCTCGAACGGCGCCTCTTCCACCGTCACCGTCAGGCCCAGGCCACTCACCATGGCATCCAGCACATGATCATGCTGGTAACGCAACCAGCCATCACCGATTTGCAGCGGAACATGGCGATTACCCAGATGATAGGCGGCGCGCATCACCAGATGCACGTCGTCACTGCCCACGGTACTGACGGTTTCCTCCGCGGCCCGGATTTCAATCAGGCGCCCCTGCTCATCCAGCAGGCGGGTACCATCCCGCAGGATGTGCCCCCGGGGTAACATAAAGCCCAGGGCTTCCCCCGATTCGGCAGCGGTTTTCAAGCGGCTTTTCTTGCGCTCATCAAAGGGCAGGCACACCACAAGCTGTGCCGGTGTTTCAGCCGCGGTAGCGGCGGCAAACTGGATTACCTTGATCATCAGTTCAGGTTACTCACACTCAAAACAAAAAGTAGCGTTGTGCCAGGGGCAGTTCCGTGGCCGGTTCGCAGGTCAGCAGCACCCCGTCGGCCCGCACTTCATAGGTCTGTGCATCCACGGTGATAGTGGGCTGATAATCGTTCAGAATCAGGCTGGACTTCTTCACGCTGCGACACTGCTTCACCGCCACCAGCTTGCGCCTTAATCCCAGTGTCTGATCAATATTACTGTCCAGGGCAGCCTGGGATACAAAGGTCAGGTTGTTATCCTGCAAAGCGCGACCAAAACCACCAAACATCATCCGGTAATGCACCGGTTGCGGTGTGGGGATAGAGGCGTTGGGATCGCCCATGGGTGCCGCGGCGATCGCCCCACCCTTGATGATCAGTGACGGTTTTACACCAAAAAAAGCCGGTTTCCACAACACCAGGTCGGCCCATTTGCCCACCTCCACCGATCCCACCTCATGGGCAATGCCGTGGGTAATGGCCGGATTGATGGTGTATTTGGCAATGTAGCGCTTGGCGCGAAAGTTATCACTGCGATCCGAATCCGGCGCCAGGGGCCCCCGCTGCTGTTTCATTTTATGGGCCGTCTGCCAGGTGCGGCAGATCACTTCGCCCACACGCCCCATGGCCTGGGAATCGGAGGAAATCATGGCGAAGGCGCCCAGGTCATGGAGAATATCCTCGGCAGCGATGGTCTCGCGGCGGATACGCGAATCCGCAAATGCCACATCTTCGGGAATACCGGAATCAAGATGGTGGCACACCATCAACATATCCAGATGTTCATCAATGGTATTCACCGTGTAAGGGCGGGTTGGATTGGTGGATGACGGCAACACGTTATCTTCACCGCACACTTTGATAATGTCCGGTGCGTGTCCGCCACCCGCACCCTCGGTATGGTAGGTGTGAATGGTGCGGCCCTTGAAAGCAGCTACGGTGTCTTCCACAAAGCCGGATTCGTTCAGGGTATCGGTGTGGATGGCCACCTGCACATCGTATTGCTCCGACACATTCAGGCAATTATCAATGGCCGCCGGTGTGGTCCCCCAATCCTCGTGCAGCTTCAGGCCCACTGCGCCCGCCACAATCTGTTCCTGCAGTGCTTCCGGCTGGGAGCCGTTGCCTTTACCCAGAAAGCCCAGATTCATGGGCAGGCCTTCGGCGGCCTTCAGCATCTGCGCAATGTGCCAGGCACCGGGTGTACAGGTGGTGGCATTGGTGCCGGTGGCAGGCCCGGTGCCGCCGCCAATCATGGTGGTAATCCCCGACATCAACGCTTCTTCAATCTGCTGGGGGCAGATGAAATGAATGTGGGCATCAATGCCACCGGCGGTAAGAATCTGGCCCTCACCGGCGATCACTTCCGTGCCCGGGCCGATAACGATGGTCACCCCCTGCTGCACATCGGGGTTACCGGCCTTGCCGATACCCACAATACGGCCGTCTTTCAGCCCCACATCCGCTTTCACAATGCCCCAGTAATCCAGAATCACCACGTTGGTGATCACCGTATCCACGGCTTCACTGCGCGGACGCTGACTCTGCCCCATGCCGTCCCGGATTACTTTGCCACCGCCGAATTTCACCTCGTCACCGTAGACGGCATAATCCTTCTCAATTTCAATAAACAGCTCGGTGTCGCCAAGCCGTACCCGATCCCCCACCGTGGGGCCAAACATTTCGCCATAGGCGCGTCGATCAATTTTAGCCATTACAGTTTCCCCATCACCATGCCGCGGAAACCGTACACGGTTTTATCACCGGCATAGGCCACCAGGGTCACCTCCCGGCTTTGCCCGGGCTCAAAGCGCACAGCGGTGCCGGCGGCAATGTCCAGTCGATAACCGCGGGTCTTATCCCGATCAAAATCCAGGGCGGCATTGGTTTCATAAAAGTGGTAATGGGAACCCACCTGAATGGGCCGATCACCGGTGTTGGCCACCGTGACGGTCACCGTGGCCAGCCCGGTGTTGAGTTCCAATTCACCCGGTTCCGTGATCAATTCACCTGGAATCATGGGTTGCCTCCTTAAACAATGGGGTCATGGACGGTGACCAGTTTGGTCCCGTCCGGAAAGGTTGCTTCCACCTGCACGTCATGAATCATCTCTGCAACACCGTCCATCACATCATCCCGGGTCAGCAGGGTGCGCCCGTAATCCATCAGTTCAGCAACGGTTTTACCATCCCGCGCGCCTTCAATGATTTCGAATGAAATCAGGGCGACGGCTTCGGGATAATTCAGCTTGAGGCCACGGGCCTTGCGCCGTTCTGCCAATTGCGCTGCGCTGAACAGCAGCAGTTTGTCTTTTTCGCGGGGTGTCAGTTCCATGTTGTTATCCTGTTGCCTTATGCTCGTAAAAGATTAAATCAGGTAAACCAGATGCGGGGTGCCACCGCCTCGGTGTTCTGCAGGCTACGCCGCAGCAATCGCCACGCGGCAAAAAATGCGTTCTTGATGGGCGCCGCCTGCTGTGCCTGGGCCCGCATCACCACCAGGCCCGGTAATTGCGTGACTTCAATACTGAGGTGTTCACCACGATGTTGCCCGCACAAATCCCGCAGCCCCTGCTCCGTGTGTTCATCTTCCAGCGTGCACACCAGTGTGGCCAGCGCCGGGTATCCGTGCAAGCCCCAGCGCGCCTGCAGCATGGGGCTGCCGCCGTCAAAACGGCTGCGCTCCACCAACCACGGCAGGCCATCCAGGGTGATCTCAAAATGTTGCAGCAGGCTGCCCGCTTCAAACCACTCCTGGGAGGCGGGCCGACCCAGGCAGGTAATCTCCCAGCCAATAAAGCGGGCACCGGATTGCAGCTGAATGTGGGTATGGTTGATGGCCTGCGCCGCATTGAAAACAATGTTCTCCTGGGGCAACCACTCACCAAAGGCGCCGGGCTCCACGGCCATGGTGACCTGCTGGGTCTGCAGCTGTCGCTGGCGATTGGAACAATACACGCGGCCGGCGGAAGGGGTGGTCACCAGGGCATGGGCATGCTCACGCACCGTGCTGCTGATGGCCAGGCTGTCGCCCGCCACAATACCGCCCGGTGGATGCAGGATGTAAACGTGAGCCTGTCCGTTGGCTTCCGGATAAAACGGGCGCTGCACCCGCAGTGGCCCATCATGGCGGTTACGGACCAGTGCCGTGCGCGGGCCGCGCCGTTCAAACTCCAGGGCAAGGGATGCAGACCAGCCGGACTGTACCGGGGTTGCAATGGCGTTCATGCTATAGGCCTCTGATGACGGACTGTTTTTTATATAGAAGTGGGCGTTGAAAAGCAAAAACCATTCCCTGTGCCAGCAACCCCACACAAGCGGCTCAAGCACTATAATGCATGGTGCATGGTGCATGGTGCACCATGATGAATCACGCCCTACCGTTTCATGCGCTTACGGATACTGGCGGGGGTAAAATAGCCATCCGGGGGTGGTTCTGTGAAAAACTCGGTGCCTTCCCCGGCGCTGCACTGCAGAAAATAAGCCCCGTCCTGCAGGTCATGGTAGGCATCCAGCGATGAAAACATGCCCGGCATCTCTTCGTAATAAGCGGAGAAGCGCATGGTAAAGCGCCACAAGTCATCGTTCTTGTCGTAGATGTCCACCAGGACGATACTCCAGGTATCCTCATCCACGTAGAAAGTCCGGCGCTTATAAATATGCCGTTTATCCTGTTTCAGGCGCGCCTCCACCACCCATACCCGGTGCTTCTCAAAGCGCATGGCATGGGGTGAGATATGGTACGGCAACAACGCCTGGGGATCATCGCAACGGTTATAGCGCATCTTCTGGTTATTGTAGGGAATCAGCATTTCGCGCTTGCCCACCAGCTCCCAGTCATACCGATCCAGCGGCCCGTTGAAGATATCAATCTCATCTGCCACCCGCAGGCCTTCGGAATTGAACAAAGGGGAATCGTAGCCGGTGGCCGGAGAACGGCGCATGCGCCGCTCCCCGGTGATGTAGATCCAGGACTGGCGGGGCTGCCGGATCGGCTGCAGGCTGTCATGGATCAACAGGCCACCACCGGCCAGCCGCGCGGGCCCCAGAATATGGGAAAAATAGTAAATATTTCGGGAATCCAGCTGCGGGCTTTGGCGGCTGCGATCGTACAACTGGGCATAGGTTTCGATGATGGTTTCCAGGGAATCCACCAGCAGGTTGGGATACACCGTGCTCTCAAACAGGTGCAGTGAGATAAACACACCTTTCCAACGGGTCTGATGATTCCAGATGACTTCCTGCGCCGTCTGCGGTTTGGGAAAGGGAATACCGGGCCAGGCCGCCAGCAGCTCGTCACCGCTTTCACTGATGCGGGCGTCCTCCAGGTTGCGGCGAATGTAATCGTGTGTCCATTGCGGCTGGCGCGCTGTACGGTGGGTTGGATAGACGGGAATACTGAAGCTCTCCGGGTGCAATTCAAACATTTTCAGCAGCCCCGGCGCCAGCCACTGGCGGTAGCGCTGCAGGTTATCCGCGGTAATGATGTAAAGGGGCTCTTCTCTGGTGATGCGCTGCATCCATTGCAGATGCGCTTCATCACTGAGTTGATCCGCACTCCAGCGGGGAATGGAGCCGTCGGCATTACCCGCCCGCTGGGCTCCCACCGGGGTGAGTTCCTGCCCCAGTGTGGCCGCCGGCAAGGGCACGCTGCACAGCACAGTGCACAGCACCAGCAACGGCGTGCGGATTAAAGACACCTTCATATGGCTACCTGTTATTGTCCTGTCGTTGTTGTTGTTTCAATAACATGATCAAATTATTAAACAGGGCATCCCGATCGATGGGCTTCTTCAGGAACCCTTTCATTCCCACTTCCGTGGCCTGAGCCTCGTAGTCTGACAAGACATGGGCAGTCAGTGCAACAATCAATGATTCCGGCTTGCCTTTGCGGCGTTCCCAACTCAGAATCCGCCGCGCGGCGGTGATACCATCCCACTCCGGCATTTCCCAATCCATCAATATACAGTCGTAACGTTCACCTTCTTCCACCACTTTCTGATAGGCCAGCATGCCGTTCTCCACCAGGTCCACTGTCACCCCGGCTTTCTTCAACATACCCTGAATCACCATCTGATTCACCTTGTTGTCTTCCGCCACCAGAATTCTTTTGCCGCGCAAGGCGCTGCGGAAATGCTCCTCACGCACTGTCTGATCTGCGGTTTCAAAGCCCGACAGGCGGGTTTCATCAATCTCCTGCAGGGCCAGGGTAAACCAGAAGGTGGTACCACCGGCACGCTTGCTGCTGACCCCGATTTCACCCCCCATGAGATGACACAGGCGCTGACAGATGGCCAATCCCAGCCCGGTGCCGCCATAGCGGCGGGAGATGGTGCGGTCGGCCTGGGAAAATTGTTTGAACAGCTCCGACTGTTGCTGGCTGTCCATTCCGATACCGGTATCACGGACCACGCCATACAAAAACGTACGCTCTTCGGTGCTTTTCACCGACAGCCGCACATTCACCGATCCCTGCTCGGTAAACTTCAATCCATTGCCCACCAGATTCATCAGAATCTGCCGCAATCGCTGGGGATCACAATTCACCAGAGTGGGCACCGACTTTTCAAATGAAATATTGAGTTCAATGCCTTTCTGGCGGAACAGCGGTTTGAACAGGGCCAGGGATTCATTGACCACCTGGCGCAGGTCAAACACGGTGTTGTCGATCTGCAGCTTGCCGGCTTCAATTTTGGAATAATCCAGCACATCATTGATTACCGAAAGCAGCGTCTGACCGGAACTTTTCAGTGCCATGAGGTAGTTTTTCTGCTCTTCATTCAACGGCGTACTGGACAGCAGATCCACCATCCCCAGCACCCCGTTGATGGGCGTGCGGATCTCGTGGCTCATGGTGGCCAGGAACTGGCTCTTGGCCCGGTCGGCGGCTTCCGCAGCCTCCTTTTGCTGGCGCTCTTTTTGCCGGGTGGAAGCCTCCCGCAAGTCAACGATGTAAATCACCATATACAGCAGCACCAGCAGCGCCACTCCGGCCAGGGTCCATTTCTGCTGATCGGCGGCGGCCTGGCGTTCCTGCTGATACTGCATCTGCATCAGGGAGAGAATCTGATCACGGTACACTGATGAGGTCACCACATAGCCACTGATGCGCTGATAAAAATCCCGCCAGGGGGTATCCAGGTCCGCCGACTGAATGACTTCGTCATCCAGGGTCTGGGCGGCACTCTGCAACAGATTCCAGGGTACCGACTTGAAAGGGGCCCGCTCTGCGAGATTCGGGTGATTCTTGAGCAATTGATTGACGCGAATATTCAGGCGGTCGTGCTGCAGCACCAGGCGCTCGTATATGCGCTCCAGGCTGTCCACTCCATCCGATGGCACATGGCCGATCCTCAGGTACAGGCTGCCGTAGGAGCGGGCCCGCCCCAGATCCGTGGTGAGATCACTGAACTCATCCAGCGCCAGATAGATCAGGTTGAGGGATATATCATTGCGATCGCTGAACAGGCCACCCTGATCCGCCAGCCGGAACTGGATCTGCTGCAGGGTTTCCACCAGCGGTTGGTGTTCGCGGAAGGCCACATCCGGGGTATACAGCTCTGCGCCCAGCACCGGCCGCACACGGCGTATCTGCTTGATAATCCTGGGATACGTCAGCTCCATAATGGGGTTTTCCTGGCTGAACCCCACATTCTGTTCCAGTTGCTTCACCGCCCCCAGCAACTCCTGCCGCTGGCGCTCGTACTCCGACTCCAGTTCCTCCGACCGGTCATAGACCACGATGACACTGAGATCCCGCAACCGCTCCGCCAGATCCACCATGCTCTGCAAAATCCGAATATCGCTGACCGCTGTCAATTTGCGATCAATGGCTTCAATGCGCTCCTCCACGCCGTAAATGAGCTGAACCAACAGCACCAACAGGGGCAGTACAAGGAAGAGTGACAGCAGGCCAATTCGGGTAGGCAGTAAGACCCGGCCATCCAGTCGATACAAATGAAGATTCCTGTAGCTATTTGATTTTTGGATGATATCCCTTCAAATATAGCGGCTTTACTAACAAATTTCTGCTTTTTTGCCCGGCTCAAGCAAGGGGTGAACAGGCCCCGGACAAAAAAAAGCCCCGCCGAAACTCGACGGGGCTTTTTTAAGGCTGCCGACTTACTGGGATTTTTCCACCATGTAATCAACAATCGCCTTGATGTCATCTTCCGAGCAGGCCGCGCAGGTACCCATGGGGGGCATCATGTTGAAGCCCTTGATGGCATGGGTATACAGGGTGTCTTTGCCCTGGGCAATACGCGGCGCCCAGGCGGCAGTGTCGCCGGTTTTGGGAGCACCGGCAGCACCGGTGTCATGGCAGGCAGCACAGGTGCCGTAGAGCTCTTCCGGCGTTTTCTCGGTTTCTGCCGCAGCCGTGGTGACCGCCGCCGCACTGCCGCAGTCTTCGCCCTGTACGCACACTTGCGCCTCCGGCTGAGTGCGCGCATCGATCTTGGCAGGGCTCATTATGGAGCGCATGCCCAACGGTTCATCACTGCCGGACTGATCCACCAACTTGGACGCCAGCGCTTGACCGGAAACCCCCAAACTCAAAAATACTGCTAAAGAAACAATGACTTGCTTCAACTTGCCCATATGATCATTTCCTCTCTACAGAATGCTTCGCGACGCTTCAGGCCCCGGTCGAAACGGTTACAATTCATGGAAGGCCGCAAGTATACCGTTAGTTACCCCCAAAACGGAATCATCTCGGCAGGCCAGGTTCAGCGGGGTGGGAAATTTGCCAGCATTTCCTGCACCACATCCTGCACCAGATAATCCCGTTGGGTTGGGTTCATGCTGTCCTTCAGGGTCCGCGTGGCTTTGGCGGTCCACACCAGCTTATCGCTGGCCCTGTCCACCACCTCCAGCACCAGCTGACCTTCGGTTTTCTCCCGCGCCGATGGGCCGGTGCTGACCCCCACGCCCACATTGCTGCTGACGCCGAAGCCAAACCCGAAGCTGACACCGGAATTATCGATCTTGCGCTCCGCCTGCACATAGTAGTGCACGATAAAATCCGCCTCACTGCCCGGCACCAGGTTGTAACGGCCGTTGAGGTTCTGCTGGATGGCCGCTTCAATACGGCTGCCATCCAACGACTGGTAACTCTGCTTTGCGCTCTGCTGCAACGCATAATCCTGATATTCGCTGAACCCAAAGCCGGGATCATAGTCGTAATTGGCCAGTTTCTGGGCACAGCCGCTCAGGATCATGGCGATGGCCGCAAGACTGACCGATATCAGTCGCAACATGGGAATTTTCCTTTAAACTGAATTGAATACGGGCAGCATACTGAAATGTCAGGCGTCTGCAAACTCGAAGGATGCGTATACACCGAGAATATGAGCAGCTTCTCCAACAACTCACCCAGGCGCTCTACCGCCATGCAGCTGAACCTGAGCCTGGCCGGCATTGCGCTGGCCGCTCTGGTGGCCACCGCGGTGGCCATGCTGGCGACAGACACCCTGCGTGGGGACGCCGCTGCCATCAATCTGGCCGGTTCCATGCGCATGCAGTCATACCGGATCCTGACCTCACGCCTGAAACAGGATCCGGCGGCCGAGCTGGACCGGCAGATCGCACTCTATGAGGAAAAATTACACGACCTTTTACTGGAGCGCCGGGCCACCTACCGGCACAGCGAGCCATTCAAAGCCCAGCTGACATTGCTGAAGCAGGATTGGGAGCAGGCCCTAAAACCCGCCCTGCTGGACCCGAACCGCAATGCGGACGATGTCAGCGCCATGGTGGAATCCTACGTTACCCGCATCGATCAGGCGGTGCAGTTGCTGCAACAGGAATCCGAAGCCAAAGTCAAAACCCTGAGCACCCTGCAGGCCATTTCCCTGTTGGTGCTGTTTTCACTGTCTGCCCTGCTGCTGGTGGTGGTGCACAGAAAATGGGTCACACCGTTGCGCCAGTTCATGCATGCGGTACAACGCCTGCAGGAAGGGAATTTCAGCACCCGGGTGCAATACCCGCACCCTGATGAGCTGGGGCTGCTGGGCGACACCATTAACCGCATGGCTGAGCAACTGGCGGAACTGTACAGCGATCTTGAACAGCGGGTAAAAAATAAAACCCGGCAGCTGCAGCAATCCAATGAATCCCTGCGCCTGTTACACGAAACCTCCCGCCGCCTGTTTTCCAAACCGGATGATTTCTACCAGGCGGTACCTCAGATACTGGCGGAGGTTCAGAGCCTGATGAATCTGGGCGCCGTGTCTTTGTGCCTGCGCAAACAGGACAGTGGCCCGGCCTACCGGCTGATCACATCCGATCACCTGCCCAAACCCAGCTTTTGCCGCAAACCCGATTGTGACAATTGCCGGGCACAGGCCGACAAAACCGTATTTGCGCCCCATCTTAAAGAAGTGGTTATGTTTCCGGTGAGCAGTGACCAGCACCATGTGGGCGACATCAGTGTGGAGCTGCACCCCGGGCAGTCGATGCAACCCTGGCAACGCAATCTGCTCTGCGCCCTGAGCGAAGTCTTTGCCACCACTCAAAGCCTGGCACAGTTGAGCCACCAACACTCACAACTGGCCCTGGCCGAAGAGCGCGCCGCCATCGCCCGTGAACTGCATGACTCTTTGGCGCAATCCCTTTCCTCGCAAAAAATGCAAACGGCGCGCCTGCGCAAACTGCTGGAAAAAGCCGCCGACACCAATGAACTGAACGACACCATCGATCAGGTACAGGAAGGCCTCAATGAATCCTACCGCCAGCTGCGGGAACTGATCAGTACTTTCCGCATCAACGTCAACGAACCCGAGTTTGAGCGGGCGGTGCGCAAGGCCATCGACGCTGCCGCTGCGCGTTTTCAACTGCAGATCAGCCTCGACTACGGCATCGGTCACTGTCCGCTGAACGCCAATGAGGAAACCCATTGCCTGCACATCATTCGCGAGGCCCTCAGCAACGTCGGCAAACATGCCCGCGCCAGCCACGCCCACGTCAGCATCCGGCAGCAGGCGGAGGGGCCCATAGAGCTGCGCATTGAAGACAACGGCATCGGCCTGTCCGCCGACACCAACAAACCCAATCATTTTGGCCTTTCTATTCTGGCGGAACGCAGTCATTACCTGAATGGTTACCTGGCTATCACCCGTCCGGATCAGGGTGGCACGCTGGTGAACGTCACCTTTGAACCCAAATACCTAAACAACTTACCGAAGCCCAATCATGTTACAGAAGTCAGCACTGACCGTATTAGTAGTGGATGATCACCCCCTGTTGCGCAAAGGCGTGGTGGATCTATTGGAACTGGAAGACAGCATCATGTGCATTGGCGAAGCCAGTAACGGCCACGATGCCCTGCAACTGGCCCTGGAGCTGGAGCCGGATCTGATTTTGCTGGATCTGAACATGCCGGCCATGAACGGCATCGAAACCATTCAGGCCATGCGCAATGCCGGCGTGGACAGCCGCATTCTGTTGTTCACGGTTTCCGACAGCGAACTGGATGTGGTGGCCGCGTTCAGGGAAGGCGCCGATGGCTACCTGTTGAAAGACATGGAGCCGGAGGAATTAATCAGCAACATCATCAAATCCGCTGACGGCAAAACTGCGATCAGCCCGGAACTGGTGGACATACTGACCACTGCCATTCGCGCCCGCCCTTCACAGCAGGACACCAGCCTCAACGAACTCACCGAGCGGGAACGGGAGGTGCTGAAACAGGTGGCCCACGGCCTTTCCAACAAGATGATCGCGCGGCAGCTGGACATCGCCGAGGGCACCGTTAAAGTCCATGTAAAACGCCTGCTGAAAAAGCTCGGCATGCGCTCCCGCGTGGAAGCCGCCGTGTGGCTTACCCGCCTGCAGGACTGATCTGAGTTCACGCACCCCGCGGCTACCCAATAGGGGGTAGCGGCTACCTCCAATGCACCAACGCCGCCTCCAGGCATCATGACCCTGATCAATTCAGTCAGGTATTCCGGCATCCATAATGATTCTGACATCAGCTTACGATGAGGGGAGCATGAGATGCCGGAAATCTTTACCAAAACCATGGCACGCAACATCTATCTGGGAGGCAGCGTTTTTTTTGTGCTCGCCTTTCTGGCGTTGACCTTCGATACCACCGCCCGCTTACCGGAACGGGATAACCGCGAAAACATCACCGAACAGGTGGCGCTGGGCAAACAGGTGTGGGAAGAAAACAACTGCATCGGCTGCCATACCCTGTATGGGGAAGGCGCGTATTTCGCGCCGGAGCTGGGCAATGTCTACCAACGCTTCGGTAACTCCAAGGAAGCCCTCAAGGGCTTTATCAAGAGCCGCCCCGTGGACGGCATTCCCGGACGCCGCAGTATGCCCCAGTTCAATTTGAGCGAGGAAGAACTGGAAGCCATCGCCGAGTTCCTGAAGTGGTCCAGCGAAGTCAATACCGAAAACTGGCCCCCCAACATCAACGGTTAACAGGAGACACTCAATGAGTACAGCGCAATTACAATATCAGTCCCAGTCCGTTGCCAAACCGTATTTTATTGCGGCCATTGGTTTGTTTGTGGGGCAGGTACTTTTCGGCCTGATCATGGGTCTGCAATACGTGTGGGGGGATTTTCTGTTTCCCGAAATTCCCTTCAATGTGGCCCGCATGGTACACACCAACCTGTTGATCGTATGGTTGCTGTTCGGGTTTATGGGTGCCGCCTATTACCTGGTGCCGGAAGAGGCCGAACGCGAACTGCACAGCCCCAAGCTGGCCTTGGCCCTGTTCTGGATATTCCTGACCGCCGGGGTGCTCACCATCATCGGTTATCTGGCGGTACCTTACGCCACCCTGGCCAAAATCACCGGTAACGATATTCTGCCCACCATGGGCCGGGAGTTTTTGGAGCAACCCACCATCACCAAAATCGGCATCGTCATTGTGGCCTTGGGCTTCTTGTACAACATTGGCCTCACCGTGTTGTCCGGGCGTAAAACCGTCATCAACGTGGTCTTGTTGACCGGGCTGGTGGGTCTGGCGGTGATGTTCCTGTTCTCATTCTACAACCCCGAAAACCTGGTGCTGGATAAATACTTCTGGTGGTGGGTGGTTCATCTTTGGGTGGAAGGTGTGTGGGAGCTGATCCTGGGAGCGATCCTGGCCTTTGTGCTCATCAAAACCACTGGTGTTGATCGCGAGGTGATTGATAAGTGGCTGTATGTCATCATTGCCGCGGCACTGATCACCGGTATCATCGGCACCGGCCACCACTATTACTGGATCGGCACACCATCCTACTGGCAATGGTTGGGTGGTATCTTCTCCGCGTTGGAACCCATCCCCTTTTTCATGATGACCATTTTTGCCTTCAATATGGTTTTCAAGCGCCGCAAGCAACACCCCAATAAGGCAACCGTACTGTGGGCCATGGGCACCGGGGTTATGGCGTTCCTGGGGGCTGGCGTGTGGGGCTTCATGCATACCCTGGCGCCGGTGAACTATTACACCCACGGCACCCAGATCACGGCGGCCCATGGTCACATGGCATTCTATGGTGCCTACGCCATGATTGTGTTGACGATTATCTCCTACGCCATGCCCAAGTTACGCGGCATCGGTACCGCCATGAACGACCGCGCCCAGATCGTGGAAATGTGGAGTTTCTGGCTGATGACCGTCGCCATGGTATTCATTACCCTGTTTCTTACCGCCGCCGGCGTGTTGCAGGTATGGCTGCAACGCTATCAACCCAACCCCATGCCGTTTATGGCGGCACAGGATCAGGTGGCTATTTTCTACTGGTTCCGTGAACTGTCCGGCGTGGTGTTCACCCTTGGCCTGCTGCTCTATATATTGAGCTTCTTTATCAAGGGTAAACAGCCTGCCGCACAGCCAACGGCGGCATAACGTGCCACTACACCTCAACCACCATAACAAGGTTTTGCCATGAATTCGTCTGCCCGACTCGAACCAACCCCGTTCTACCAGCCCCAGGGGCAGGAGGTTGCACTGTTCGAACACGCCTTTCAACATCAACTTCCCGTGCTGTTGAAAGGCCCCACCGGCTGCGGCAAAACCCGCTTTGTTCGTCACATGGCTGCGCGCCTGCAACTGCCGTTGTACACCGTAGCCTGCCACGATGACCTCACGGCGGCCGACCTGGTGGGCCGCCACCTGCTGCAGGACGGTGATACCGTGTGGAACGACGGCCCCCTGACCCGGGCAGTGCGCGAAGGCGGTATCTGTTATCTGGACGAGGTGGTGGAAGCCCGCAAGGACACCACCGTGGTGCTGCATCCGCTCTCGGATGATCGGCGCGAACTGCCCCTGGAACGTACCGGAGAACTGTTGAAGGCGCCGGCCAACTTTATGTTGGTGGTGTCCTACAATCCCGGCTACCAGAATGTCTTCAAAGGCATGAAGCCCTCCACACGGCAACGCTTTGTGGCCATGCGTTTTCAGTTCCCCAATCCCGAGCTGGAACGCAGCATCGTTCTCCGCGAAACCGGCGTATCCGAACACCTGGCGCAGCAACTGGTGGAACTGGCGCAGGCATTACGGCGCTTGCAGAACCATGATCTGGAAGAGGCGGTTTCCACCCGCCTGCTGGTGTACTGCGCCAGCCTGCTCCACAGCGGATTACCCTGGCCCATCGCCTGCAGAGCGGCCATTGCAGAGCCACTGTCGGATGATGAGGACACCGTCGCCGCGCTGATGGACGTCATTACCGCCATCATGGACGGCTAGCCCTGTGACTTCCGCTATTGACACTCCACCCCAGGACGCAACCGAACACAGCCAGGCCGGATGGGCCTACGTCTGGTATCTCCTCAACATCAGTTTTCTGCCGGGGCTGGGATTCCTCATGCTGTTGCTGCTCTGGCAACGCAGCCGCAAACGCTGCCAGGTGTTTGCCAATGCCCACGCTCGCCAAGGCATCATAGCCAGCATTCTGGCGGGCATTCTGCTCACGGTGGTCAGCACTGCCATTGTCTTGTTGGGGGGGCTGTCTTCGCCTTATACCTGGGTCATTCTGATTCTGTATTTTACGCTCTGTCACAGCGCCCTGATTATTCTGGGCATCGTCGGCTACGCCCGCAGCAGTGCCGGCAAACGCTTTGAGATTCTGCATTTCTCAACCTGGCGGGGAGACTGATGGAAGAAGCCGTAGGAAAACTCTGGCACCGCTGGATTACCCGGGCGGCGCAAATCGAGCACCCGGACAAACGGGTGGAGCTGAAACAAATTCAAAAGAAAATCGCCCTCTATTTTCACGCCTTCGGCGGTGATCCCGCACTGGCCATCAAGCCCGCCTCTCGCCAGCAATGGCTGGCCCGCCGCAGCCTGTTGGAAAAGATAGCCGGCCTGGAGTGGCAGGCACAGCTGTGCTGGCGTGATGCGGACAGCCTGTACATGCCCGGCAGTATCGCCCTGTTTGATGACGCAGAACTGAATAGTGCACTGTATTTCTGGCTGGCCGCACTGGCCGCCAACGACACCCAGCAATGGGATCACCTGCCCTGGTTACAACGAAGTCAGCAGCAGGTGTTGTCCACCCTGTTGCGCTGGCCCGGGCTAACCCGGCTCTATCGCCGCCTGGCCAGTGCCCACCTGGCACAGCGCCACTGGCAAAAACAAGCGCAATTAAACCAGTCAGAACGGACACTGCGCCAGGCCATTGAGCACCCATCCGCAAGGGTGAGTGAAGACATTGATCCGCGGCAACTGGAACCGGTGCCCATCTGGCTGCACCCTGTTCCCCCTGCCGCGGCGCACCGTACAACGCAACCTCACCCGGACATCACGCCGGCGACGTCTGAGGTCACCGAGATCGAAGGCGATCACCAACGCCAAGCCAAGCGGGTGGAACACAACAAGAGTGATCAGGGTTTACTGGCCTTTCGCCTGGAAAGCCTGTTCTCCTGGGCCGAGTTCGCCAATGTGGACCGGCCCCATGAAGACGACGAGGATCTGGGCGCCGAAAAAGCCGCCAACGACCTGGATGAGCTGGCGGTTTCCAATCAGCATGGTCAGGTCAAAAAGCGCCTTAAGTTCGATCTGGACCTGCCGGGCTCAGACTACGATGATGTGACGCTGGCAACCGGCATCACCACGCCGGAATGGGATTATCGCCAGCAACGCCTGCGGGAAGACCACTGCCATATTGAGCTGATGCGCACGCAACAGGAAACCAATGCCGCGCTACCGCGGCACCTGCGCAAACCGGCCCGCCAGGTCAGAGGCTTTTTTGAGATGCTGGCCCTGAACAAAACCTGGCTCAGGCAACAGCCGCAAGGCAGTGAACTGGACCTGGACGCCTATCTGGACACCGTCACCCGCTGGCGCCTGGGGCACAAAGAAGTCAGCACTGGCTTGTTCAAGGAAATGCGCCGCCACCACCGGGATCTGAGTTGCCTGTTGCTGGCTGATTTATCCCTCTCCACAGATGCCGCGGTCAGCGACGAACACAAAGTCATTGACGTCATCCGCGATGGCCTGTTCCTGATGAGCGAAGCCATGGATGCCACCGGTGACCGTTTTGCCATGGCCGGGTTTTCTTCCAAACACCGCCATCAGGTTCGCTACTATCCGTTGAAGGCCTTCGGCGAGACTCTGTCACCACAGGTGCGCGGCCGCATTCAGGCAGTAAAACCCGGCTTTTACACCCGCATGGGTGCCGCCATCCGCTACGCCACCCGCGCCCTGGAAAAAGAACACAGCAGTCATCGCCTGTTGCTGTTATTGTCCGATGGCAAGCCCAATGATGTGGATCGCTATGACGGACGCTATGGCATTGAAGATACCCGGGCGGCGATTCAGGAAGCGTCCGCCAAAGGCATCCTGCCGTTTTGCATTACCATCGACAATCGCGGCAATGAGTATCTGCCCTACTTGTTTGGTCACAAACAATTCATTGTGATTCGCAATGCCAAACAACTGCCTCAGAAACTGCCCCTGATTTACGCCCGCCTGACGGAATCACTGTAACCATCAGCACGCTGTCCACCACACTGACCACCATAAAAAAAGCGCCGCTGTAAAGCGGCGCTTTTCTTTCTCGCCTTCACCTCATTAATAGATGTCTTTCACCGTATTGATGACGTTGAATTTGCCCGTGGGTGTCACCAGACGCTTATCCTTGATGACCTTTTTCAGTTTGCGGGTCTTGTCATCCACCACCACGATGGCTGACTTCTGATCTTTACCATTCCACACTGAGAACCAGACTTCGTCACCGGCCTGATTGTATTCCGGCTGCACCACACGCTTGGGGCCTTCTCCCAACTTGGCCCACTCCGCAATCGGCAGTACTTCATAGCCTTTGTCTAAATTGTTCACATCGAATACGGCAACACTCTGACTGACTTTGGGATCCGGATTCAGCGGCGAATCAACCCACAGATTTTTGGATTTGGGATGGGATTTCACAAACAGTGAACCACCACCCTGACCTTTCAGTACCCGCACCACTTTCCAGGCATTGGCCTTGTGTTTTTCCGGATCGGTTCCCAGGAAAGTGACCTTTTCATTGCCCAGGGCACTGGTAACCCAAACCGGCCCAAACTCGGGATCAATCAGATTGGCACCACGACCGGGATGGGGAATCTCATCCACGTCGGTCAACGCCACCAGTTTACGCTCCTTCGAATCCACCACCGCAATCTTGTTGGACTTATTGGCTGCTGTCAGAAAATAACGGTGGGTCGCATCCCAGCCACCATCGTGCAGATAGCGGGCGGCACTGATGGTTTTCACCTGCAGATTGTCCAGATCTTCGTAATTCACCAGCAGAATCTTACCGGTTTCCTTCACGTTGACGATGAACTCAGGATGCTGGTGTGATGCTACTATGGCTGCTACCCGTGGTTCCGGATGATACTCCTGGGTGTCCACGGTCATGCCGCGGGTCGAGACGATCTTCAACGGCTCCAGAGTGTCACCATCCATCACCACATACTGGGGCGGCCAGTAAGAACCGGCGATGGCGTACTTATCTTCATAGCCATGATACTTGGAGGTCTCCACCGAACGTGCTTCCAGCCCCACCTTGATGGTGGCCACCCGGGCCGGCTTTTTCATCCACAGATCGATCATATCAATCTTGGCATCGCGGCCGATGGTGAAGATGTAACGGCCGGAAGCGGACAAGCGGGAAATGTGAACCGCGTAGCCGGTTTTAATTACGCTGATAATGTCTTTGCTGTCGCCATCGATCAACGCCACCTCACCGGAATCACGCAACGTCACCGAGAAGATATTGTTGATATTGTACTTATTCATTTTCTTCTTGGGCCGCTTGTCCGGAGCCACCAGCACTTCCCAGCTGCCCTTCATCTTGTCCATGCCCCACTCCGGCGGCAAGGGCGGCTCATGCTGCAGATAGCGAGCCATGATGTCGATTTCTTTCTCCGTCATATCACCGCTGGTACCCCAGTTCGGCATGCCCGCCGGTGAGCCGTAGGTGATGAGCGTCTTTAAGTAATCGGTGCCTTTTTCACGGGTGATATCCGTGGTCAGCGGTTTACCGGTGGCCCCTTTTCGCAACACCCCGTGACAACCGGCACAACGTTCGAAGAATACCTTCTTGGCATAGTCGAACTCCTCCGTGGTCATGTCGGGGCCTTCCGAGGTCACCAAATTTTTGGCCATGCTGGGATCAATACCGGCCGCAGCACTCTGATAGGCCAGCTCCGTATCCGGTGTACCCGGGTGGGCACCTTCGGCCTGTTTACCGGAACGGGCCTGTGTTACCACGCCCACCGCAACACCACCGCCGTCATTACCCCAGCTGTTCAGGGCATAGTTCAACACGTCGGCGATCTCGCGGTCTTTCAGGTAGCCGAAGTTGGGCATGGTGTTGTTGTACTCAGCACCACTGACCTTGATTTTACCGCTCAACCCATTGACCACCGCATCCGCTGCCCGCGCCTTGTCATTCAACATATAATCCGACCCGGCCAGGGGAGGAAAAGCCCCCGGCAGGCCCTTGCCATTGGGCTGGTGACAGCCGACGCAATATTTTCCATACAGGGCTTCACCCCGTTTGATCGACGCCTTCAGCTCGGCCCCGGTCTCTGCCTTGTGGGTTGCCGCCGCGTCTGCTGCCTGCACACTGCTCACTGCCGACAGGGTTACCATCGCCAGACTCGCACCCACTGTTGTCCACCACGCGCCTCGTTTGAATGTGCGTGGCGTTGCTCTCCACCTGCTAATGGACATGGTCCACCTCCCAATTTTCCTGCCGGCACCTGCTGACAGTGATTGTGTAAAAAAGCGTTATCTGTTGATTAGATGATTCTGTTGATCAGAATTGGATTTTCTGGCGGGGCACAGCCATTTAGACATCGCCATCAGACTGCCGCACTGCAACAACACCCAGCCCAGTGCGGCCATGAAAAACATTCCTTCATTGAGCTGTACGAATTCCATTGAATGCGCTCCTCTCACTCTCTCTGCTTGGCATTATTAGCCTCCTGAGGCAATGAAAGCTTGAGCGAGATCAACGTCCCACCACACATACCAACTCTGATCTGAACCACTACCCCTTAAGTGATACAAGCAGCGATTTCAGCTAAAAATACTGATCTGAAGCAGGTTTTCCTTGGCGCCCCTTTCTAGAATGAAGCCATGATGAAGGTGAAATCAGGATACATAACATGCTTGTGTGCGGGTTGGTTGATGATAGCCAACGCTGCGTTAGCCGAGGTGACTGCCCAACGGCGTGACAGCATTGCCTATACCGTGCAGCAGGACTGCGGCTCGTGCCACGGATTGACCTTTGCCGGTGGCCTGGGCCCGGATCTGCAGGCAGAACGTTTACAGTCCATACCGGATGACTATCTGATTCAGGTAATCAAGCACGGCATCCCCGGCACCCCCATGCCCCCCTGGCAACGCTTCTTTAACGATGAGGAGATCCAATGGATCGTGACACAACTGAAGCGAGGTTCCCTATGATGAGGCTCCCGATGAAACAGGCCCTGTTCACGGTGCTTGCCTTGCTGATCAGCGCCTGTGCCCAGCAGCCCCCCGTCATGGGCAGTGGCGATCTGGGGGTGGTGATCGAACGCGCCAGCGGCTCACTGCAGATCATCAATACCAGTGATCACAGCAGCCTGGCCCGCGTGACCGGCCTGGGTGATCTGTCCCATGCATCGGTAGTATATTCGAGGGACGCACGCTTTGCTTATGTGTTTGGCCGCGATGGTGGCCTGACCAAAGTGGATCTGTTAAAGCAGCGCATAGATCAGCGCATTATTCAGGCCGGCAACAGCATCGGCGGCGCCATCAGTCAGGATGGCAGCATGATTGCGGTTTCCAACTACGAACCCGGTGGCATCAAAGTTTTTGCCGCCGACTCGCTGCAGTTGATTGCCGATATTCCCGCATTAACCTCAACCGGCCACTACTCCAAAACCGTGGGTTTGGTGGATGCACCGGGTAATCGTTTTGTGTTCAGCCTGTATGAGGGTGACGCCATCTGGGTGCTGGATATGTCTACGCCCGCCAACCCACAGCTGCAGAAATTCAACGGCGTCGGTAAGGGCCCCTATGACGGGCTGATCACGCCGGATGGGCGTTTCTATATTGCCGGACTGTTCGGCGAGGATGGAATGGCGATGCTGGACCTGTGGCATCCGCAACAGGGCGTGCAACGCATTCTCGATGGCTACGGCAAAGGCTCCGAGAAATTACCGGTGTACAAAATGCCGCATTTGGAAGGCTGGGCCATTTCCGGCCAGCAGGCGTTTTTTCCCGCCATCGGCCGTCACCAGGTTCTGAAAATGAACATGGCGGACTGGCAACTGGGCCAGCGCATCACTGCCCATGGCCAGCCGGTATTTGTCATGAGTCAGCCGGATCACCGGCGTATCTGGGTCAACTTCGCCTTCCCCGACAACGACACCCTACAGGTCATTGACGTGGAAACCGCCCGGGTTATCCATCAATTGACTCCAGGCAAAGGCGTACTGCATATGGAATTTACGCCCCGGGGTGAACAGATATGGATTTCGGTGCGGGATGAAAATCGCGTGGACATCTATGACACCCGTACCTTGCAACGCATTGCCACCTTACCGGCACAGGCGCCGAGCGGCATTTTCTTCACTCATCGTGCTCACCAGACAGGATTGTAACCATGCTGGATTTACTGTCACGACAACTGATCGATCGCTACCAAAGAGGTTTCCCGGTGGGAGAACGCCCTTTCCTGACCCTGGCTGAAGAATTCGGCGTCAAGGAGCAGGAAGTCATAGATTGTCTGCGCCAGTTACAGGCACAACGCATCATCAGCCGTGTTGGCCCGGTGTTTGATCATCACCGCGCCGGTGCCAGTACCCTGGCGGCCCTGGCGGTACCACCGGAACGCCTGACCGAAATCGCTGACTTCGTTAACCGGTTTGAAGGGGTTAATCACAACTACGAGCGCGAGCACGAGTTCAACCTCTGGTTTGTGGTCACAGCCTGCGATCAGGAATCCCTGCAGGCGATTCTGCAAGCCATCGATGAGGGCACCGGAATGCCCCTGTTGATTTTGCCCATGGAGCAGGCCTATCACATTGACCTTGGATTCCCATTGCAATGGCAGGACACACCATGAATCTACTGACCGAATCACAACAGGAACATTTGAAAGCAGCCATTCAGGATGGTCTGCCCCTGACCGCCACCCCATACCGTACCCTGGCGTTGCAACTGGACTTGCCCGAACCCTTGGTCATGGCGCAGATCAAACACTGGACCAGCGCCGGTTACATCAAACGTCTGGGCCTGGTGGTACGACATCATGCTGTAGGCTATCGCGCCAACGCCATGGTGGTGTGGGATGTGGACGACGACCAAGTGGATGCGGTGGGGGATCAGTTACGGGGGGCTGAGGGGGTTACCCTGTGTTACCGCCGCCGTCGTCAGGCGCCCCACTGGCCCTATAACCTGTATTGCATGATTCACGGCAAAAGCCGCGAGGTGGTACTGCAACAACTGGAGCGCATCACGCAACGCTATTCATTACAACACATTCCCCGCTCCATCCTGTTCAGTAATCAACAGTTCAAACAAACCGGAGGCCACTATGCACGCCGGGCAAGCTGATGCCAAACACCGCCCTCTGGACGAGATTGATCGGCGCATCATCAATCGCCTGCAGGATGGCATGCCGGTCTGCGACGAACCCTACCGCGTCATTGCCGGGGAGCTGGGGATCGGGGAAACGGAACTGCTGCACCGCTTGCAGTCCATGCTGGATGATAAAACCCTCACCCGCTTTGGCCCCATGTTTCACGCCGAACGCCTGGGCGGCGGTTTGGCACTGGCGGCCATGCGCGTTCCGGAGGCGGAATTTGAACGGGTCAGCACGCAAGTCAATCAATTGCCGGAGATCGCCCACAACTACCAACGTGCCCATGAATTCAACATGTGGTTTGTCATCGCCACCGAACAGCTGGATGAAGTGGATACCGTAGTTCAGCGCATTGAATCCCTTACCGGCTTCCCGGTGTATAACATGCCCAAGATCGAGGAATATTATGTCGGATTACGTTTCCCGGTCTGAAACCGGTTATCAACTCTGCAGTCTGGACCGCGAGCTGATCAAGCTCACACAAAGTGGATTGCCGCTGGTCAGCCGGCCCTATCACGCTCTGGCCGAACAACTGGGTGTCAGTGCCGACGAAGTAAAAACCCGCTTTCAACGCATGCTCGACCATGGGGTGATTCGTCGCATCGCCGCGGTGCCCAATCATTACCGCCTGGGCTATGGCGCCAACGGCATGACGGTATGGAATGTGCCCGATGAATCCGTATCTGAGCTGGGCCGCCGCATCGGCGATCTGGATTTTGTCAGCCACTGCTACCACCGCCCCCGCCATTTACCCGACTGGCCATATAATCTGTTTGCCATGGTACACGGCCACACCCAGGAAAGCGTGCAGGATCACATTCAGGCCATTGCCCAACTGATTGGCCCGGCAAACCTGGGAAGCGATGTGCTGTACTCCACCCGCATCCTGAAAAAAACCGGTTTACGCCTGGTTAATTGAGGAGACCGTCATGTTTCGCATCACCCAATATATGCAGACGCTGCTGAATCCGGCACCCGTTCCTCCGGCGCGCAAGCCACCGGGCCCGGTGGTGATCTGGAACCTGATACGGCGCTGTAACCTCACCTGCAAGCATTGCTATTCCATCTCGGCCGATGTGGATTTTCCCGGTGAGCTGAACACCGGGCAGGTATTCTCGGTCATCGATGATCTGAAACGGTTCCGCGTGCCGGTACTGATCCTGTCCGGAGGAGAACCTCTGCTGAGGCCGGATATTTTTGAGATCTCCCGCTATGCCAAGCAACTGGGTTTTTACGTGGGCCTCTCCAGCAACGGCACCCTCATCAATGAAAACAACATTCAGCAAATTGCCGACATCGGCTATGACTATGTGGGAGTGAGCCTGGACGGTATTCGCGCCACTCATGATCATTTTCGACAGAAAGCAGGCGCGTTTGATGCCTCCCTGCACGGCATGGAACTGTGTAAACAGCACGGCATCAAAGTGGGTGCCCGTTTTACATTAACCCAGGACAACAGCCACGAACTGGACCCCCTGCTGGACATCATTGCCCAGTGCAACATCGACAAGTTTTATCTTTCCCATCTGAACTACTCGGGGCGGGGCAACCGTCACCGCAAACACGATGTATTTCACCAGACCACGCGCAAGGCCATGAACCGCCTGTTCGAACGCTGCTGGGCGGAACTACAACAAGGTATCGTGCGGGAATACGTCACCGGTAACAATGACGCCGATGGCCCGTTTCTGCTGCAATGGGCAGAACGCAACGTGCCGCAACAGGTCGAGCCGCTGCGCCAACGGCTGATCAGTTGGGGTGGCAATTCCAGCGGCCAGAACATTGCCAACATTGATAACCTGGGCAACGTCCATCCGGACACGTTCTGGTGGAACTACAACCTGGGCAACGTGAAAGACGAACCGTTTTCCACAATCTGGAGCCGCTCCGGCGATCCCCTCATGGACGGTTTCCGCATGCAGCCGCGGCCGGTGGAAGGCCGCTGCGCTCAATGCCGATACCTTAACATCTGCGGCGGCAATACCCGGGTACGGGCCTATCAACTCACCGGCAACCCCTGGGCGGAAGACCCGGCCTGCTACCTGTCGGACTCGGAAATAGGCCTGCCGGAAAATCAGCGCGCCGAGCGCATACCCATGCCCGCTCACAGTGGCTCTGCACACCGCATTCACGCCCGCACCCTGGATTAAACCAACCATGCTGTACCGAACACGAATTGCCTTTTCTTTACTGCTGTTGTTGCTGATTGGCCTGCCCGGCAAAACCTGGGCAGGGGCCACCGACAGCCTGTTTCAACAACACTGCGCCAGTTGCCACGGCCAGCAGAGGCTGGGTGGCATGGGTCCGGCGCTGCTGCCGGACAATTTATCCCGCCTGCGCAAACCCCAGGCGATGGATGTGATCAGTGAAGGCCGCGCCGCCACTCAAATGCCGGGATTTAAAGCAGTACTATCAGCAGATCAGATACAGGCACTGGCCGACTATATCTATCAACCCCCTGCACACACGCCCCGCTGGACGCTGCAGGATATCCAGGGCAGCCATGTCATTCACTACGACATAAAACAGTTGCCGGACACACCGGCATTCAAGGCTGACCTGCAAAACCTGTTTGTGGTGGTGGAACTGGGGGATCATCACGCCACCCTGCTGGACGGGGACAGCTTCACCCCCATTCATCGCTTTCAGACCCGCTTTGCCTTGCACGGCGGCCCCAAATATTCACCGGACGGCCGCTTTGTGTATTTCGCCTCCCGCGATGGCTGGATCAGCAAGTTCGACATCTACAACCTGAAAACCGTGGCGGAAATCCGGGCCGGCATCAATACCCGCAATATGGCGGTCTCCTTTGATGGCCGCTATGCCATGGTGGCCAATTACCTGCCCCACAACCTGGTGTTACTGGACACGGAAAACCTCACCCCCATCAAAGTCATTCCGGTGGAAGGCCGGGTCAGTGCCGTCTATACCGCCCCGCCCCGCAACAGTTTCGTGGCCGCCCTCAAGGACAGCAAAACCATCCTGGAAATCCCCTACCGCGAACCCTTTCCCACCCTGATCATTCCCACGGAAACCTATCTGGATGATTTCTTTTTCGACCAGGAATACAACCACCTGATCGGCGCCAGCCGTGAAGGGGACCGGGGCCAGGTGATAGATTTGAACAACAGCCGGACTGTCGCCACCATCCCCCTGGCCGGCATGCCTCACCTGGGCTCCGGCATCAGCTGGCAATACCAGGGCAAAACCGTCATGGCCACGCCCCACCTGAAAGAAGGCAAGGTCTCCATCATCGATATGAGCAACTGGCAGGTGATCAAGCAGATCGACACCCTGGGGCCCGGGTTCTTCATGCGCAGTCACGACAACAGCCCCTATGCCTGGGTGGACGTGTTCTTCGGCCCCAATAAAGATGTGGTACACCTGATCGACAAACGCACGCTGGAGATCGCCCACACTCTGCAACCGGAACCGGGTAAAACCGCCGCACACGTGGAATTCACCAAGGATGGCAGCCACGCCCTGCTGTCCATCTGGGAACAGGACGGCGCCGTCATCGTGTACGATGCCAACACCCTCAAGGAGGTGAAACGCCTGCCCATGCGCAAACCCAGCGGCAAGTACAATGTGTACAACAAAACCCACTAT
>DKQK01000017.1:23007-40303 GCA_002471665.1 Gammaproteobacteria bacterium UBA7310 | reverse complement strand
CACTAATTTGCAATGGTAGATTGAGTTTCAGGGGAATTGCCCTGTATAATGGCGGTCTTGATCGGCCTGAAATATCAATTTTCTGAACAAAATCAGTGAATTAGCATCGAAAAGCCGGTTCAATCGTCAGTTTCTGATGTCTCCACGCGCCCGTAGCTCAGCTGGATAGAGTAGGTGGCTTCGAACCACTTGGTCGGGAGTTCGAATCTCTCCGGGCGCGCCATTTTTACCACTTGGTTCACCACTTAGCAGATAGCAGAGCCCCTAAGCCGGCGAATTGATGCAGCGGCAAAGGACAAGGACAGCACAGCAAACTTTTGGCACTGCAATCTGTGTTGGATGATTGGCTCATCGTTTTATCATTCCGGCAACGGCATCTGCGCAATGCGACGCGCCTTGGCCGGTGTCACACCCAGCCCCAGTAACAGCATCTGGGCCACAACGGCCTCGTAGTCCGGCTGATCAAAACCATCCAGAATACCGGTAATGGCTCCGGTGGTAGCCGATGCCACAAAGCCCATGGCAATCATTTCATCCTGATAGCGGAAAACACCCTGGCGCAATCCCAACTGTAAATCCCCCCGCAGATTCTGGGCTACGATTGAACGGATATCGCGGTCATGTTGAAACACACGCACCACCGCCGCAGCCCACACCGGATCCAGCCGGGCTTGCCGGATGAACATGCGCACACCCACCGCCACCCGTTCGGCACCGTTTTCAATACCCTCGCTTGCGGCGCTAACCCGGTGGGAAAGCTGATTTGCCAGCTCAATACCCACCGCCTGTAATACCTCTTCCCGGGTCTTGAAGTAATTGTATACCGTGCCATTGGACACCCCTGCCCGCTCGGCCAGCTCATTCAACAACAGCGCGCCCACCCCCTTTTCCGCGTAGATGCGAATGGCGGCATCCACCAGGGTCTGACGGGTACGCGCCTTCTTTTTGAACCCGCGGGTGAGCGGTTCGGATTCTGGGTTGGTCTTGCGGTGATGCTTAGCCATAGGCAATGTTGAACTCATTTCAATATTGAGAGTTAATCCAATATTGATACAAACTCACTAACAAAGCAACGCGCAGGCCTGGCTTATCAGTTTTTCAGCGGCCTCCGGTTCACCGTCCAGCATGACCACGCGATCCGGTCTCACTACCACCAGCCACCCGCTGGCATCCCCCATCATCAGGTTGTTGCCCATGATCTCCGCGAATAACGAATCACTTTGGGGCGCCTGCCCACGCCACCCCAGATGCAGAAATTGCCCGCCGGCGGCCTCCCAGCGCTGGCAGCTGCCCGCAGTCAGGCGGGTTTTGGGATCAACCCCAAGCCCCACCAGCATCAGGTGATCACCCAGTACGTCGTCGCTCAACCGCAAACCCTGATCCGTACGCAGCCATTCCTGAGGCAGTTGCGCGCCCCGCACCACGCCCCCACGGCGTTTTGCTCGCTGGAAAAGCCCGGCCCTGAATTGATTGGGCGGTTTGATTTTGAGTTCTTCGAAGTAGGAACGCAGCGGGGCAATCAGTCGCAACCCCCGCATCGCCCCATGAATGGCAATGGCCCGGGGCGCGGAAGTGGGCATCACCAATTTGCCCATGAGCTTGGCCAGCCGGATCATGCTCCGGGCGTGCGGCCGGCGCTCTGTATCATAGCTGTCCAAAATTGCCGGGTTGGCCTTTCCTTGTACCACCCAGGCAAGTTTCCAGGCGAGATTGGCCACATCCCGCAACCCCGCCACCAGGCCCTGCCCCACGAACGGGGGTGTCACGTGGGCGGCATCCCCCACCAGGAACACCCGGTCTTTTTGAAAGGCTTCGCAACAACGGGCGTGAAAGCGGTACACCGCCTGCCGCTCTACGGTCAATTCGCTCAGTCTGGCCCAGGGCGCCAGCAATTTTTCAATTTGTTCCGGTTGCTCCATGTCCTTGGCGTTTTCATGGGGCTGGAGCATGAATTCCCAACGCTCTCGTCCACCGGGTGCCGGCATGTGCGGCGTTGGCCGGCGCGGATCGCAGATAAACTCCACATGATCCACCGACGCTTTGTCGCGGTGGTGGGCATCCACAATCAGCCAGTCCTGGGCGTAGGTTTCCCCCTTGAACGCTTGCCCGATCAATCCGCGGACCACAGACCGGGCACCATCGGCTCCCACCAGATAACGGGCCAGGATGGTTTGCTGTTGACCCTGGGCATTGCGCACCGTGGCAACCACCCCCTCCTCCTGCTGCTGCTGCAAATCCAGCAACTCGGTGCCGGTGGTAACATCGATAGAGCCGGCGGCTTCCACCTGTCGGCGCAGGGCATGTTCAAGATCCGGCTGGTAAAACGTCACCAGCTTAGGGTGTCCGTCGATGGTACCCCGGGTGTTCACACGGCCAAATTCACCCAGGTAAGGGCAACGCATGCGGACCTCCTGAATGCCCACGCGCTCAAAGCTCTGATCATCAAGCCCGGCCATCTGCAGGATGCGCAGCGCTTCGTTATCCAGCGCGATGGCCCGTGGCAGCATCAGCACGTCATTCAACTTGTCGATCACCTGCGCCTGAACACCATAACGGCCCAGCAACGCCGCCAACGCCGCGCCGACGGGGCCATAACCCACGATCAGCACATCAATGACCTGGTCGGAGGCCCAATCAATCGTCTGTTTCATATCAATCTCTTCATGTTGGTGTATCGATGCCTGCCCGCAACAAGCTGCACTGCCGAGGGCACCAGCTGCGAAACAGTATGCGCCACAATTGACACAAATTTCAATATTGGGATATATTGCAATAAATATCAGCAGAGGATAGCTTTCATGGTTCAGCTCACCACACCACAACCCAGCCGAGATCCCGCGCCCACCGTGAAGGCGCAAAAACTGGCTTACCTGCTGTTCGAATTACCGGATCTGAATCGTGCAGAAACCTTCCTGGTGGATTTCGGCCTGACCGTAGCGCACCGGGAAGCCGATGCCCTGTATCTGCGCGGAACGGGAACCGAGCCCTTTTGCTACTGCGCCCGCCGCGGTGACCAGCCGCGCTTCGTGGGTTTTGGGCTGGAAGTGAGCGCTGCTGATGATCTGCAGAAACTGGCAGCACTCGCGGGAGCCTCCAGCATTCATACTGCGCCCCATCCCGGTGGAGGGCAATGCGTGCGACTGCAGGACCCGTCCGGATTTATAGTGGAAGCCGTGAGCGATCAAACACCGGTGGCGCCACGACCTCATCGCGCCCCATTGGATCTCAACTACGCCCAGCAAACACCGCGAGTCAATGCAACCCAGCGCCCGCCACTGGCAGCACCGGAGGTGTTGAAGCTGGGTCATGTGGTATTGGAAGTAGCGGATTTTCAGGCCACCTGCGGCTGGTACACCCAACACTTTGGTTTTATTCCCAGCGATGTGCAGGTGTTCCCCGATGGCTCACCGGGAGTGGTCTTTATGCGCCTGGATCTGGGGGACACCCCCGCTGACCATCACACCATGGCCATGGCCCAGGGCATCATGCCAGCCTACAGTCACAGCGCCTATGAACTGGTGGACGCCGATGCGGTGGGCGTGGGTCAACGGGTGTTGCGGGAACGGGGCTGGAAGCACGCCTGGGGCATCGGACGCCACATTCTGGGCAGTCAGATTTTTGATTACTGGCAGGATCCCTGGGGATTCAAACTGGAACACTATTGTGATGGCGATGTGTTCACGGCAGACGCCCCAATGGGGGTTTATCCGCTGAGCCGCGACGCCATGTCTCAGTGGGGCCAGAAAATGCCGGGCAGTTTTACCAAGCCCAAATTAACCCCCGCAACGCTTCGGGCTACGGTGCATCACTTACGCAAAAGCCCGGACCTGACCTTACGCAAACTCATGACGCTGGCAAAACTGTTTGCCTGATACCAGGAGGCCATTGTGGCACTGAATATAGTCCGTTTTACTCTCGCCGGCACTCAGCGCTGGGGGCTGTTGGAAAACCAACAGGTGTTTCCACTCGACATCGATTGCACAACCACCCAGGCGTTGCTGGAACAGGGCCGGGAAACCATTAAGGCCGCAGCCTCCAACCGTGCGGACCCTGTGGCGCTGGACACTGTAACCTTGCTGTCACCCATCACTGCGCCTGCCAAGGTGTTGTGCCAGGGTGCAAATTACCGCCAGCACATGATCGATTCCGGGATGAATCCCGATGAAAAGAATTTCAATATGTTTTTCACCAAGTCCACCGCCGCCATCACCGGGCCAAACGGTAACATCGTGAAGCCCAGGCATGTGCAATTGCTGGATTATGAGATTGAGCTGACATTGGTGCTGGGTAAAAGCACCCACGGCCCTCTAGAGATCACGAACAACAATCTGCACGACTTCGTAGCCGGGATTTGTATCGGCAACGATGTGTCGGCCCGTGATGTCCAGATTCCCCAAATGCAATTCCACAAAGGCAAGAGCTACCGTACCTTTTGCCCACTGGGCCCAATCCTGTGTCTGTTGGATAAGGACGAACTCCATTACCTGCACAAGCTGCAGTTGACCTTAACAGTAAATGGGGAACGACGTCAGTACGACAGCACCGAAAATCTGGTGCATAAGCCGGCGGAAACCCTCACCGAATTTTCCCAGATCCACGATTTCCAGCCTGGCGATGTGGTGATGACAGGCACACCCTCCGGCTGTGCCCTTGGCCTGCCCTCGGCGGCACTGGTCAAGTTGTCTGCTTTACTGCCGGAAGCCAAAAAATGGGATCTGTTCATCAAGGGCCAGAAAAAACGGCCGCAGTATCTCAAGCTGGGCGACCGGGTAAAATCCACCATCGCCAGTCGGGACGGGGTCATTAATCTGGGTGAACAAATCCATGTAATCACTGGCGACGGTTAATGCGTGCAGCAGCAAATCTCTTAGGGTAACAATTCCCAATAAACCGCCACATCCTTAAGAAATCCGGCTGCTTGCCTGGGGTTACGCCGCCGTGAAAACTCCATAACGGCACCGGCCAGTTTAATGTGGTGAGGATCGGAAAAGGGCCGCGTCCAGAACGCTTCCATAAATGGGTCCAGGTAAACCTGCAACCGGTGGCACTCCCCTTTGTCCGGTGCCTGGCGATTCAACACCAGTTGTTGCTTCAGGTTCTCAAGGCCCGCGCTGGCCAGCTGGGTATAACCCAGTTGGTTAAGCCAATGGAGCGCCTGAGCGTGGGTTAACTCGTGAAGTTTGTCGCCGGTAAAGAAATAATGTTCACCGGCAATGCTCTGATCCGGGAAAACGCAATCCTGGTTCGCCAGGATAACGTCAATGGCGGCATCGACATCATGGACAGAGGCAACTTCGCCCAACGCAACCGCCTGGGCTTTATAGTCCGCTACGCCATAATATCGCTTTGGATTATCCTCTTCGGTCCAGGCAATGATGGTTTCCAGCGCTTCGATAATGTTCGAAGGAACCGGTTTTCCCAACGCCAAAATGAATTTTATGCCCAGCGTTCCAAAAATCACACCATGCCCGGAAGAAGTAAGGCATCGAGCGTTATCAAGTAACGCCTGTTCTAATCTGGAACAGGCCACATCAGGGGCTATGGTTTCAAATTGATGGTCATCAAATAAGGAGCAGGCGAAGAATTCCTGGTGAGTATCTATAACATGGTGAATGCTGCGCTCGATGCCCGCACTACAGTCATCGGTGAGATCCGTGAATTCCGTTAGAATCGATACCCCGGCCAGTACTGCAGCGGGAAAATGCGCATTAAACCACTGCTGGCTTTTATGGTTGGCAACGTGCGCGAAGCCGGAAAGGGCCCCTTCTACCAGTATCCGGTACCTGTTCTCCATGTGCTTATCCTTGATCCTATCCGAGAGTATTCAACACTGACGGCAGCCAGGCGGTTCCCATCTGAATCATAAACGACCTCGGCCGATTTTCATACCGCGCTGCATTCCCCCGGGTTTAGCGGTCGAGCGCCAGCATGATGAAACCCCGTGCGGCAGTTTCAAAATCCACCTGGGCTTCCACTTCAAAACGATAGACGTTCTCTTTCTGACGGGAGACCTTGGCTTTCAGTAGCAGCACACAGCCGGGTACCACCTTTCTATGGTTTCGCACGTTGGATTCCACCAGATACAGCTTCGCCTTTTGAAAGGTGCTCAACAGTGAGTCAAAGTCCTCCACATCGCCGTGTATCCCGTGCTCTAAACAGCCGGTAAGAATCCCGCTGGCCTGGGCCAGGGCCTCGATGATCAATACCCCTGGAAAAATGGGGTCACCGGGGAAATGGCCCTGCAGGCTGGGCTCACTGAGTGATACCAGCTTTTCACAGAGAATGGTCTTGTTGTCCAGGTCCAGAGATCGCACCTGATCAATAAAGACAAAAGGGTATTTATGCGGCAACAGCTGCAGAATCTGGTGGGCGCCGAATGGATTATCCTGAATCAGGCTCATAAAACGGGGGCTCAACTTCTGGCAAAGAGCAGCGCGCAGTTATGTCCGCCAAAGGCGAACGACTGTGAATACGCCGTTTCAATGGTGTGGTTATCCTGGGTTCGCACAAAATTAAGATCCCGGATGGGCTCATCCAGGTTACGACAACAATGGGTGGTCTGGTGGGCGATACTCAGCACCGATACCAGCGCTTCGAACGCGCCACTGGCTCCAATCGTATGGCCAAGCAGCGCTTTGGTGGAATTCACCAGCACATTGTTACCGAACGTACTTTCAATTGCAGCACTTTCGATTTCGTCATTGAGCGTGGTGCCTGTACCATGTGCGTTAACGTAGTCGATGTCCGCCGGAGACAATCCAGCATCCGCTGTCACGCATTGTATCAGTCTCCTGATCTGAGATCCGGATTCTTCGATGCTCATGATACTGTGGGCGTCAAAGGTCTCAGCGTAGGCGCAAATCTCGGCGATAATGGGGGCGCCGCGGGCCACGGCGTGTTCATATTCTTCAAGAATCAACGATGCAGCCCCCCCTTCACTGAACAAAAATCCCGATCGCTTTCTATCAAACGGCCGATTGAGGGCATCCATCGGCAAGTCGTCTCCAGACATCAAAGTGCCTGCTAAATCAAAGCCGCGAAACATGGACCCCGCAGGATCTCTCAGAAACTCCACGCCACCGGTAATGGCTAAATCCACACTACCGCTGCGCACATCCTGGTAACCCCGCCCGATTGCGGCGGTGCCGGAGGCACACGCCAGGCTGAAATTTTGCGCGGGGCCCTGCGTGCCCATTTTTATACCGACCGCCGCTGCCGGCGCATTGGGCATAAATCTGGGAACCGCAAAATGATCCACCCGTTTCGGATGCACCATCCGGTTCAGGTCAGCGTGCAGATTCTGGTACTGTTCATCGGCACCATAATGAGTAGCAATCGACTTGATCGGCTCATAACAGTAGTGGTGCAGGATATTATCAATAAAGCTGTTGACACCGCCCACACCCGTACCAAAGTAAACGCCTGCCCGTGTGGGATCCTGGCCATCAATACTGAAGCCATTAATTTTAGGGCGTGTTAAAGACAGATTAAATCCGGCATGCTCTATGGCTTCTCTGGCGGCAACAATGGCATTCATTGCCACCCGGTCGTAGGATCGCAGCTCATACCGTTTGAAACCACTGGCAAGATAATCAAAATCCGGCAAAGGGCTTATCACTCTCGAGCGGTAATTGGCATAATCATCCCAGTGGCCCGGAATGGGCTCCAGCACCGAATTATTCTGCAAAAGATTAGACCAGAGTGTGTCAACACCCTGGCCATAGCTTGATAAAGCACCGAGCCCTGTGACTACCACCCTTCGCATAACGCTAATCCACCTATGCCTCTATGTTGGCGGTTTCCGCAACCGCTGAGCCGGCGCTTTCAGCCTGCGCCATGGATTCACGGACAAAGTCCACGATTAATTGAACGGTCTGCAACTTTTCAGCCTGAGCCTGCTCAATGGTGACACCAAACGCCTCTTCCAGCTCCATGCCGATACACACAACATCCATCGACTCTGCATGCAGATCCTCAATCAGGTGACTGTTTGCGGTAATCTCCGATTCCACATACATTGAGTCCCTGATTATCTCGATCACTTTCTCGAGTATTTCATCCTGACCTGGCATTGCTACCCCCTATAGAAAGAATTATCTCTTACGCCGAACAGGCACGGCTTTCATTGTAAATCATGATCGGATCTCCACCATTCAGAGACAGATCCAATGCACTGATGGCATCCACCACTACAGCCGCCGCGCTTTCACCTGCCGGGCCATGGGCGATGCCGAAGTTCATGCGCAATGACGAGCCCGATCCTTCAGCCTGGCCTGGCAGGATTATTCTGGCTATGGCTTTTTGCAACTCTTTAGCCGCCTGGTGTGCGGCCCCAATCTCTTTATTGGGCAGGAACAGTATAAAGCGATCATCTTCAACTCTGGAGATAGGTGAATCACCAACGCAGTCACAACGCCTGATGGCACTCGCAACCTGGGCGATGACGTTCTCCCTGTTTATTTCAGGGTTGGTTTCAGATCCTGAATCAGCCATCCCGATTTGCATGGCCAACGCGCTGGCACCATGCTCGCACCGGGAAATTTCAAACTCAAACACATCAATGGAGGTTGCCTGTGACAGAAATTCGGTCGTAGGATCCCGAAACAGCTGGTGCCCAAAATGCTGCTTCTTGGTGAAAAGGTACTGGCGATTGTATTCGTTGATAGGCACATCCATGGATATTCGCTGGACCACCTGGATATCGGATGAATCGAGGGCCTTTTCTTTCTCAGGATTATTGGACAGCAACTCAACCCGTTTTACACCCAGTATCTTAAGTGCCTCCACCGCCGGCGAGAAGTCACGGTCGTCAATACCAAATCCAAGCGCCACATTGGCATCCACTGTGTCCATTCCCTCATTCTGCAGCGCATAGGCCTTGATCTTGTTGACCAGACCTATGCCCCGCCCTTCGTGTTTCAACAGGTACACGAGAATGCCCCAATCAGACTCTGAAATCATGGATATTGCCAGATTGAGTTGGCTTGCGCAGTCACACTTCGTGGATCCCAGAACCTCACTGGTGATACAGGCGCTATGTAAACGCACCAATGCCTGATCCGATTCCACATCCGGTTTCTTGTTGATCAGCACAATAACATCGGGGTTGTCTGCCTCAGTACCGAACACAACCGCGTCAACCATCTTCCCGGTCAAAATTGGTAATCTGGTGTGCGCCAGTATGCCAAACTCCCGCTGCCCTATCCTATCCTCAATATTCATTCGAAGATCCCTACATTGCTTGATTCAAACATTGCGTCAATGCTTCTATACGATGCACAACACCTAGATTCGATGGATCAATTTCAGAGATGCTGCCATCATAGGATGCTGCAAACAGCTTGTTGCCACTGCGGGTCAGGCTGCTGAGCCCGTTGCCTGCAATTTTCTGCCGTTCCACTTTTCCACTCTGTAAATCCACACGAAATAACCCGCCCCAGTAATCACCCACCAAAACCACATTCCGTGAGGCAAAGCAGACTGATTTCAAAGAACGGCGGCCAAGCTCGATTGACGCGATAAGCTTTGCATCGGAGAAACCATAGACCTTCAAGGAAAAATCGCGGCTTACACTGGCAATCCGGTCACCATCAGGAGAGAAGGCAACATCATTTATAATGGCTGAATGACCCAAGTAGTGATTAACTATCTCGCCATCGAAGGTCCAGGAACACAAGGTTCCATCTGCAGAGCAGCTTACTCCCAGTTTTTCATGCTGGTGGACGCGAACGGATTTTACTGCCCCCTCGTGAATCTGCATTCTGGCTCGCACTTCACCAGAATGGGTCACGCAGACTATTTTTCCGCTGTAGCAGGCTACAAAGGCATTCTGTTCATAGCCTTCCTGGGTGGCGATGTCGATAAAATTAATGGGGCCTTCATTCAATTCAATTTCGATGTGGTTATCCAGGTTGTATCGATCAACACTGTACAGGTGCAGCTTCTGATCATGGGCGCCGGATACAACAAGGCCACCCTGGTTATCAATGGCCACCGCATTCATCAGCATTCTGCCACTACCCGGACAGGTACGATTCATCCAGCGGGCCCATTTTGAATCAAACGCCGCCAAACGAATCCAACCATCGTCTGCTACTGTTACCACAGCGCCGTTATCCGTGGCAGCAACCCGGTTAAAGCAGGCATTACCTTCGCCGTCAGAACCGGCTTCCCCTGTTAGCTCACCGGTCACCGCATTCCACATCAACAGGGTGCCATCGAAGGTCCCCGCGTATATCCGGCTACCATCATAGGAGAAACTGAAGGATCGCTCCCATTTATGCTTGACGTTTTCCAAGGTCAGTTTGTGGGCAAAGGTTTCACCACACCAGATAATAATCTTTTGATCATAGGCCGCCGACAGAATATCCCCTGTGGGTGACACGGCGACCTTTTTGATACCGGATGAATGGGCTTCGATCTCGCAGACAATCTTGCCACTGTTGACTTCGATCACCCTGACAATACCGTCATCACAACCCAGCACCACCCGGCCGCGGGCGGGATCAATCGCGCAGGTATCGGTCTCCAATTCAAAAGGGCCAAAACTTTTCAGCAGACGGCCCTGTTCCACATCCCATACTTTCAGGGTTTTATCGTCACCCGACGAATACAACAGCCCGTCACTGTATGAGAGCGAGAGTACGTCTTTCTCATGGGCATCCAGAATATGACGAATGGCACCGGTTTCCAGGTTCCATACGATGATCCGGCGATCACGGGAAGCCGATACACCGGTGTGGGTATCGACAAAAATGAAATCCTCTACATCGTCGGCGTGCCCTTGCAGAACCTGAATTCTCTGCCCGGTTTCCAGATCCCAGATATACACGGAGTAGTCTGAAGAGCAGGAAGCTGCCCGCTGCCCACCTATCTGATCCACGCTCACCTGATTTACCAAGTGCCGGTGGTATCCCAACAAAGTTACCGAATCCGCATCCAGGTCAAACAAGGCCACCGCACCATCATAGCCGCCGGACACCACAATACGGCGCCCGGGTATATCGGCTGTGCTGGTCACCGGCCCCCGGTGACGCACAAAGTTTGAGGCGGTGGATTGATCCAGACTTGGCTGGCCTGAACTATGCGTTTGCGCAACAGGCCCAGCCCCCTGCCCGGCTACCGGTTTCCTGACTGCAACCGGATCTATCACATCTTCCATAATTTAACCTCGTACGGAGTTTTGACTATCCGCTTTTCATGAACATCAATTCTGATGGAAGGCATGGTATTTCCAATTTGATCGCGGCGCATTACGCCAAAGGATATATATTCATGCTTCGAATATGACTATGGATATATATATCATTTTAAAACCGCCCTATATCATCTACGTCCATTGGCTAACATTATTGCATCCGGGGGTATCAGGTGCGCCTACCTATAGTGATAGCTGGACGCCGCATTGATAGAACCAGCGGTGATGACCAGCGTATAACGACCCGAACAGATCAACACATTGATCTACCATACCTCGATACCGTGATCGCGGATCATCTGGAGTCGCTGCCAGGTGACACTCTGGCGGATGTTTCGATTCACGAGATCATTTCGTTCCTGCACAACGTCGGCCATAACTGGAAGTCACCGGAGTACTCCAGGCGTCGCCTGTATATAAGGCACTTGTGTAAGTTTCTCGGCTACTCTGAAGCCATGGCAGAAGCGGAAGCCAATTGGATCGCTTTCAACCTGTCATCGCATTTCCGGCTCTATGACTCACTCTCGGCGGAGCTTGGCGGCTGGCAAATGCTGGAAGACTGGATTCCCAACGAGGAAGCCTATATACGGGCGCTGCCGCACGGTAAAGTATTTCATCTGGTACCGGGCAATGTGCCTCTGTCCTCTGTGGTCTCGATCATCCGCGCGATCATCACCAAGAATGTTTCCATCGTCAAAGCATCCTCAGATGATCTCATCACCCCCATCACCCTGGCCCTGAGCTTTATGGATGTAGACCGGGATCATCCGGTTACACGCTCACTCAGCGTCGTCCATTGGCCCGGCGGAAAAGATGAAGCTCACCATCGGCAGCTGGTTGCAAGTGCAAACGCGGTTTGCGCGTGGGGAGCTACCGATTCCATTGAATGGGCCAAACGTAACGCGGCACCGGACAGTGCGCTGCTCACCTTTGGCCCCAAACGGAGTCTGGCCGTAATTGGTGGCGATGCGGATCTGGAGAAAGCTGCCCGAGCGCTGGCACACGATGTATCCGTCTATGACCAGCGGGCCTGCTTCTCGATTCAGCATGTTTACTACGAAGGCGATACGGATGATCTGATGGAACACCTTGCAGCCGCCTTTGAGAATATCGAGTTACTGTTGCCCAAAGGTGAGCACAGTTTTGATGAGCGTGCCGGTGTTTCATTAAGCCGGCTGCAATCCGATTTTAGCTGCTCCAAAACCATAAGCTCTGCAAAGGGTGCCTGGACCATTATCGCCGCCCCTGCCGGTGAATCAGATATCCATCCTCTGGGGCGCACCGTGTATTTGCATGCAATCAATACGCTGACAGAGGTGGAGCCCTATATAGATCGCCACACCCAAACCGTTGCCGTGTATCCGGCCGATCTGGCAATAGCGGTACGGGATCGCTACACACGGCAGGGCGCCTGCAGAATTGTGGAGCTGGGCATGAACAATATCTTCCGGGTGGGCGGTGCCCACGACGGCATATTTCCACTCCAGCGCCTGGTACGGATGGCCTCCATGGAGCTACCGTCCAAGGCCAACATCAAGGGAATCGCCATTCCGGTAGATCAAACCAGATTCCTTGAGGAAGACCGTTTTCTGGAGTTCATACCGTGACCCAACTGAATATCAACAGCGAAGATCTGCTGGAGCACCAGAGTGTTCCGGCCACCGATGATCTGGACTACACCATCTTCGGCGGCGAGAGTCTTGATCTGCCGCTCAGCACACAGCGCGAAATCAGGGAGACATTCGTAAGATCGGCGTTTCACCAACATATTCGCGGTTGTTCAGAGTACGCGGACTTTGTCGCCAGGAAGAACATCGATACCGAGCATGTTGCGCTGGATACCATTCCCGTTATTCCCGTGTCCGCATTCAAGGAACAGACGCTCACCAGCCTGCCGGTGGCGCAGATTGAGAAATGGTCTTTGAGCAGTGGCACCCGGGGAACCCAGAGCAAAGTGGGCAGGGACCAAAAATCCCTGGAGCGTTTGTTGGGCTCCATACACACGGGAATGGAGATGCTCGGCCAATGGCACGAAGACCAGGTGGATGTTGTCCACCTTGGCCCCACTCGCAATGAAGCGGGGGACATCTGGTTCCTGTACGTGATGAGCCTGATCGAACTCATTCACCCAACCACCCACTTCGTTGCAAGCGGCACGCTCCAATCACGGCAGGCCATTGACCGTATTATCGACACCCTTCATCACAGCGACCAGGACATCATCGTGGTGGGTGCCCCCTTTCTGGTAATCGAGCTCACCAACGTAATCGAACACCGGCAACTCGATATCGCAGCGCAGGACCGACTGATGGTGGTAACCGCCGGCGGCTGGAAACGCCATTCGGGAATGGAACTGACCCGCGCCGCGTTCAATGAACGGGTGTGCAGGGTGTTTGGCCTGAGTTCCGATGCACAGGTGCGCGATATATTCAATCAGGTTGAACTGAACACCGCCTTCGTTGAGTGCTCCGCCCATCGCAAGCATGTTCCACCCTGGGTATACGCCAGCACCCGGCATGCCGATGACCTGAGCGTGCAGAGAAGCGGTGAACTGGGGTTGTTATCCTATCTTGATGCGTCCGCCACCAGCTACCCGGCCTTTATCGTCACCGATGACGTCGGCCGGGTGTACGAAGGCACCTGCCCCTGCGGTCGCGAGGGGGTAACCATGGAGGTGGTGCGCAGGCTGACCCGCGCAGCAGCGCGGGGTTGTGCCATGGCGATAGACCGAAAAACCAGTGCGCTGGTTCCGACAGAAGAGACCGATAATGAATCAGATGATGTTTAACAGCCACGAAACACACACCGGCGATGGTCGCCGGGTCGCGGTTTGGACACTGTCCTCCGACCAGCACAACAAGCATAGTTTGCCCATCGTTATTGGCTCCGGGTTTGCCCGCAGAATGCACCATTTTACCTCACTGGCCACCTACGGAGTGCATAACGGTTTCTTTGTCAGCCGCTACGATCCGGTCAACCATGTGGGCCTGAGTGACGGGGATATCTGGGATTTTACACTCAGCGACAGCCTGGAGAGTTTGCGGGCAGCCGTTGACTGGACCTGCCGATACACCGGTTCTGACAAAGTAATCGTGGTGGCCACCAGCCTGACCGCAAGGGTGGCCTATGAGTTGGCTGCCCAAAGCCCCCGCATCGAAGCGGTGATCACCGCGGTGGGTGTCACCAACATTCGGGACACCTTCAGTAAGGTGTTCAAGGAAGACTATTCCAGCTTTGCAGAGTTACCGGATCACTTGGAGTTTGAAGGTCGCAAAATCGGCCCCGGGGTTATACAGGACGCCCAGGAACATGAGTGGTGGTCACTGGAACGCTGCATCGATACGCTCAAACAGGTTCGGCAGCCACTGATCAATTTTATCGGCAGTGACGATCCCTGGGTCAATTCAGATGACATACACAAGGCCTTCTCCGCCGGAGATGGCGGGCCGCGAAAACTCTTGACGCTGGAAAGAGCACCTCATGACCTGGGGCGCAACGCAGCGGTGGCACAAACCTTTCTGACATACCTGATGGAAGAGTTGTTTGCCCTGAACCAAATTGAGGGCACACCCAGCGTTCCCCCTTTCGAGGTCATCACACAACAGGCTCTGCTGGAGCGTCGGATACAACGAAAAACCACACGCGAAACTGAGAGCAGTGCCGCGTAACTACATTGGTAACAGGAGATATCGCATGAAATGGGGAGTTTGGTTAATTGCCGGCGCTATGCCGGAGGACAATCACCAGCAGGTGCTACAGGATTCTCTGGCTTATGGCCGGGCGGCAGACGAATTGGGCTACGATGAAGCATGGGTATTGGAGCATCATTTCACCGGCTACGGAATCTGCGGCTCCCCCATGACCATGGCCGCTTACGTACTGGCTCAGACCAAGAACCTGAAAGTGGGCACCGGCATCAGCGTTATCCCTCTGGAACACCCGCTGCGGCTCGCCGAGCAGGTGGCGCTATTGGACAACATGAGCAACGGCCGTTTTATTTTCGGCATAGGCCGGGGTGTGTTTGTCAAGGATTTCAAAGTGTTCGGCGTGGACATGGAGAACAGCCGTGACATGATGGATGAGTGGGTGGATGTAATGCAGGCGGCCTGGACCAATCGCCACAGTCAGTTCGATGGGCAGTTCGTCAAGTTCGATGAGATAGAACTGTTTCCCAGACCGTTAACCCTGCCCCACCCTCCGGTTCATGTAGTGGCGCAGTCACCGTCCACCATTGAGTGGACCGCAAAACGCGGCCTGCCGATGATGATCAACTTTTTCCTTGACGATGATGCCAAGCGCACCCAGATTGATCTCTACAATGAAATTGCCTATGAGCATGGTCATGATGTGGATAACATTGATCACTCTATCTCCTGCCTGGCCGGTGTTGGCGACACCACGCAACAAATAGTGGATGCCTCACGGGACCGGCTCATCAAATGGCAGGAGGAATTTGTACGTGCCAGCATGATTTTCCGAAAGGAAAACATGAATATGAAAGGCTATGAGTGGTATGCAAGGCAGTGGGAGCAAAATGCCATTGCCGGTGAGTATCCCGTAGTGGAACGCGTTGACAGCAACTTCAAGATCAATCCGATCGGATCGGTTCAGGAGTGCATCGACAAACTGAACAAAACGGTTGAAATAACCGGTGTCGAACACTTCCTCTGCGGCTTTGAAAGTCTGGGCGGTGGGCGAGAGCAGATCATAGAGTCCATGCGACGATTCAAGGAAGAAGTCATACCTCATGTGGAAACCAGACGCAAATCCGACACAGCGCAGACTACAAGCCCCGCTGAAAACACGATCAGTGAGATAGCCTGATTCGGTCTTATTGAACTTAGGATGGTAGGGACATGAACACGGAAATCGTTGATCTATACAACAAAATCGGTGGCGAGAGTTATAATAAAAGAGGATTTTCGCCATTTTCATTTATGATCAAAAGGCAGCTGTTGGCCCGCTCCAATCTGGGTAAGGGTGACCGGGTACTGGTGCTCTTCTGCGGCTCCGGACAGGACTTCAAGCCTATTCTGGATGTTATCGGTGAAGAAGGCGAAATTATCGGGGTCGATTTTTCCAAAGCCATGCTGGATGTCGCCCGCCGCAATTTGAAACAAGATGGCATCAACAATGTCACGCTCATCGAAGCGGATGTACTCACCTTTCAGGATCCCCAGTTTGAACATAGCTTCGATGCGGTATTCTGCTCCATGGGAATTGCCCTCAACGACAACCCCTATGACGTCTATAGCCGCCTGGAGCAGTATTTGAAAGATGAATCGCAAATCATCATCTTTGATCTCAAGTATCCTTCTACCGCGCTGGGGAAATTCATCTATAAAATCATCATAGAGCGCATCACCAATCATTACGGCGGCAATCGGCTAAAACACATCGCCAGCAGTGGTATGTTCCATAATTTAATCCAGGACAAGCGCTGCCGCTTCTCCAGGGAATATATATTCGGAGCGTTTTTTTCCGTCATTCTTAACCGAAGCTGACTTTATGGACTTTATGGACTTTATTGCACTGCCGGCACGCGCGGCAGTGCTCATCTGCATTCCACTCATCCGTTACGCCAGGAGCCGATCGCATGTTGGCATTCGAAACCATTGCCGAGTTTGAGTCCAATCTGGGGAATACCAACCTACTGGAGATCCCCAACGCCTCCAACCGGGGCCGGGTATTTGCCAAATGCGAGTGGGAAAATCCCACCGGCTCCATTAAAGACCGGGTGGCGTACCATTTGGTGATGAACGAACTGCGCGGCAGAATGCCGGGGGAGCGCATTAAGATACTGGAGTACACCGGTGGTAGCCTGGGAGTGTCTCTGGCCTTGATCACCCGACTGTTGGGGCTGGAGTGCAGACTCATACTAAGCGAAGCAACTTCTGCCTCCATCATCAACAGCATCCGACACTATGGTGCAGATACGGTACTGGTGGACCGGGAAGAAGGATTCCTGGGTGTCATCAACAAAGCCATAGCCGTCTACGAAGCGGATCCCACCTGGGCATTCTTATTCCAACATGAAAATTCAGCGAACCTGGAATGCCACTACCAAAGCACCGGCATCGAAATTTTGAATCAGGCTCC
>DKQK01000017.1:0-22619 GCA_002471665.1 Gammaproteobacteria bacterium UBA7310 | reverse complement strand
GTATACCAGCGCCTGCGCGAGGTGAATCCGCAAATTGCACTGTACGCCACCAATCCGGACGAACTGGCCTATGGTGATGTGTGCCCGCCCAATTGCCACAAGAAATTCAGCGGTTCCGGCGGCCTGGGGTTTGGCAACAAGCAGCGCTTTGTGCGGGAGAACGAGCACCAGGTGAAGCACCACTTCCGTATCCGATACGAAGATTGTCTGCAGCGAATGTGGACCTTCTATCAAACGGAGGGAATCAAATTGGGCTCATCCGCCGCCGCCAATCTAATCGCCGCCGAAGCGGTGGCTGCAACACAAAACCAACATCAGTCCACCTATACCATCTTCCCATCATTGGCCACCACGGAAGAATGGAACGACGCTGAGATCCTTGCCCGCTCATCTGCAAAGCATTCTCTGGCAGCTGCTCTATGAAACCCAGCGATCAGAACCCACCACAGGCTGGGACCACTCCCGGTTCATTGCCGCAGCAAGGATCAGAGCTGGAATTGAGCACCATCCAGGTCAAACAAATCATCCACGACACCATCCCCTACCTTGAGCAGTTTCTTAGCTCGATCAATGAGCAGGATAGCTGTCAAGGTGTCGATAGCGGCGACCGCTCCGGACTTGCTGTTTCCCATGCCCCCGCCGATATAAACAGTACGCTGGATCAGCTTTTTTCCACCGTTGTGCCATCGGGTTACAACACCACGAGCCCGGGATTTATGGGTTTTTTTGGCGGAGGTGGCCTGCCTCAGGCTGCCATCGCCGATTTGATTGCCGGAGTCGTCAACCGCTTTACCGGTCGCTGGGCATCTGCTCCTTCTGCGGTAGAGCTGGAGCTGTCGGTGATTCGCTGGATTACCCAGATGGCGGGCTACCCGGCCACCGCCATGGGACTGCTCACCAGCGGTGGTTCCCAGTCCAACTTAATTGCGTTGTTTACCGCCCGTGAAAGTTATGCCGGAAAGCTGGATATGGGCAAAGCACGAATTTACGTATCCGACCAAGTCCATTTCTCTATCCGCATTGCAGCAAAGATGTGTGGCTTTCCTCCCCATGCCATACGTGAAGTTGAAACCTGCGCACTGGGCACGATGCAGTCATCACAGCTGCACCAGTTTATAGATGAAGATAAAAAAAAGGGCTGGCAACCCGCTTGTATTGTGGCCACCGCAGGCACCTTTATCACCGGAGCAGTAGACGACATTGGCGCCATCGCCGCTATCGCGCAGCAGGAGCAACTCTGGCTGCACCTGGATGCCGCCTATGGCGGCTTCTTTAACCTTGCCGAATCAGGCAAGCCCATTCTTGCCGCCATGTCAGAGTGCGATTCGATTACGCTCGATCCACATAAATCCCTGTTTATGCCCTATGGAACCGGTGCGTTACTGGTTAAAGACGGGGCCAAGCTAAAGCACGCGCACGATATCGATGCCGATTTCTACGGCCCGCTGCAGGACCAAGGCGAACGTGTGGATTTTTGTTCTTACACTTTTGAGCAAAGCCGACCGTGGCGGGGGTTACGGATCTGGCTTCCTCTCAAACTTCATGGCGTTGCTCCCTTCCAGGCCATGCTGGAAGAGAAACTTCAACTGGCCCGCTATGCAGCCCGGCATCTGGCCGGCATTGCAGCGATAGAATTACTCGCCCCCCCCACCCTTTCTGTTCTGGTGTTTCGCTTCTATCAGCCCGGGCTCTCCCACCAGCAGCTGACGAGCCTGAATAAAAGGTTGCTTGAGACGATCAACAGCCGCAACGCGGTGTTCTTGATGGGAACACAGGTAAAGGGGAATTTCGGTATACGCCTATGCGTGCTTTCTTTCCGTACCCACCTCAGTCACGTTCAAACTGCCCTTGACGAGATAGAACGATTGGCAGTTGAACTCCGCGACGAGTCATCAATGCAAGCCGGCGCCTAATGGCGCTCGGCGGCAGGATCGTTCAGCCTGTTTTGTAAACCAGACGCACATCGTCACCCATGCTGCAAACCTCATGCAGCGCCAACTGGTGGGCATTCTGTAAACTGTCCACCTCCGCCAGATCAAACAGATTCCGCGACGAGTTGCCTATCAACTTAGGGGCAACGTACACCCATAGCTCGTCAATCAACCCGGCCTTCAAAAACGAGGCGCTCAGGCACGCTCCGGCTTCGATGAGCACTTCATTAATGGCCCGGGAGGACAACATCGCAATGACCGCATCAGGATCCACGCCCGCTGCGGAAGATCGGGTCTGGACAACCGTTACCGAAGGCACATCCCGCCATTTCGACACGGAGTGATCAGCGGCCGTTGTGGCAATTAACACTTCCCCGGGATGCGTCAGCAGCTTCATCTGCGGTAAGGCCCGCAACCGGCTATCCAGAATGACTCTCAACGGCGGGATCGGGTAGGCATAGTGGTTAAAATCCACGGCCATCTGATCATGCCTGACGTTCATTGAAGGGTTGTCGTGCTCTATGGTGCCGACGCCGGTAACGATGGCACAGGATCGCGCCCGCAATCTCTGCACATCCCCTCGTGCGGATTCCCCGGTTATCCATTTGCTTTCACCGGACGAAAGCGCGGTGCGGCCATCCAGGCTCATGGCCAGCTTGCACCTCACCCAAGGCCGGCCCCGTTCCATTCGTGAGATGTAGCCTACATTCAGTTCTCTGGCTTCACGCTCCAACACGCCAACGATCACCTCAATACCTTGCGCTTGCAGGTAGGCAATGCCCTGACCTGCAACCAGCGGATTGGGATCACGCATGGCGATTACCACCCGCTTCAGCCCCGCCTTGGCCACCGACCTGGCACAGGGAGGTGTTTTACCGTAATGGCTGCAAGGCTCCAATGTGACATACAATGTGGCATCGCTGGCATCGGCGCCGGCATGCATCAAGGCATACACCTCTGCGTGATGATCACCGGCTTTCTGGTGCCAACCTTCTGCAATCACCTTATCATTCTTGACAACAACACAACCCACCCGTGGATTGGGACGCGTTGAGAACAGTCCGCGCCGGGCCAGCTCCAACGCTTTGCCCATATATACAGCATCCGTACTGTCTACGGTAACGTTCTTATCGGACATGACACAGGCTCCAAGGTCGGACTAACGCGCCAGCTTTAACCCGGATAGCATTGCATTTCATGGCTGATCACCCCTTTACGACCGATACCTTGGGCAAATCGGCTTGATGCGTGTTAAGCAGGCGGGAACCGAAGATCAAAATCAGCGTTGGCGTTATCAGGAACTCGACAATCAGCCCCAATAACAAGGTCAACGATATCAACACACCAAACTTGGTCAGACTGGCGATATCAGAAAAAATATTAATACTGAAACTCAACACCAGGATGGCGGTTGTGTAGAACATTGCCTGGCCGGCCCGGGAATAGGTATTGCGAATAGCCTGTTCCATACTGGTTCCCGCGTTCATATCCTCCTGAACTGATTTCACGAAATGCATCGTATCATCATCCAGTATCCCCAGCGCGATACTGGCAATCAGCACGGTATAGGGATCCAGGGGTATTCCTGTGGCACCCATCAGGCCCAACACCAGGATCACCACACTCAGGTTCAGCAATCCCAGCACAACCCCCATCACCAAAGAACGAAAGATTCCAATCATAATGATTGTTACAGCAGCAAACGCCAGTGATACAGAGGTAATCTGGCTTTGCGTCAGGTAGTCATCGATCGTAACCCATAAATCCACCAACCCGGTGGAGGTAACCTCCAATTCCGGTAATCCGGCCGATTCCAGTTGCCTGGCCAGATCCTCTGCTGTTGTAGCCACCTGCGGCTGCCCATCCGGTTCAAAGTACAGGGCTTTGGCCTGCTCAATGGTGGTGATCAAGGTGCGGTAGCGGCTGTCCGGCACATTCGGAACCCGAATCGTGATCCGCGCGGTCTTATACTGGAAATCAACCAGCTGCTTCACCTCCTCCTGATCACTGGATTCAAATAAAAACAGCTCTTGTGCGATAACCGAATTATCACTTGGTATGCGGTAAAAGGCCGGATCGTTTTCATGGAATGCCTGATTCAACTCTTTCACCACATCGGCAAGCGAATAGACTTTAACAGGCAGTTCACTGTGTTGTTCGATATGGCGGGAGAAGCGATCCATGCTGTGCAACACATCAGCCCGTTTTATGGTATTCGGATCATTGCCACGAATGACAATCTCGATGGAGGCACTGGCCGGAAGCTGGTCATCCACGTAACGGTAATCTTTGTGTATGTCCGTTGATTCCTTAAACATTCCAAGGTAATGGAAATCGGTTTCCAGCCGTGACAACCCAACAAGGGCCACAGCGCAAATCAGGATAAAGCCGATGAATATTGATTTGTAATACCGGATAACCCATTCACCCAGTTTAACCAGCAATGCCACACGCTGGTTCAGCACAGCACCGCCCAGTTTCAATTTTTTTTGCGCGCCTGACCCCAGAAACACCGGAAACCACAGCATGGTGGCCACATACATCACCATTAGCCCGGCGCCCATAATAACGCCCACATGCAGCACAGGTTTCACATCTGACGCCGAAAAGGCAAACAAGGCTGCGGACGTGGTCAGCATGGTCAACAAGCTGATACTGCCCACCTCCACATAGGTATCCTCCAGCGCTTGCAAAGGGGACTCCTGCCGGCTGCGAGCGTAACAGAACCCAGTGAGCAGAAACACCAGCGCATTGATACCCACCGACATCAGAAAAGTGGGAACGATGGGCGTCAACACCGTATAGGGAAACCCCAGTGCGGACATCATTCCAAACGTGACAACCACACTGGTTGCCAGAATGGCCGCCGCCATCAGCATCGCATAGGCAGACCTGAATACGATCCAGAATCCCAACATGATCAACGTAAAGCAGGCTGCCGTGAAGATGCCGTTCTCCTGGCTGATAATGACCCTGACATCGGCATCCAGAATGGGGGCACCGACGATTCTCGGATGGTAGTCGGCGATCCCACCCTGAGTCAGTATCTGGCGCAAGTCGGCGGTGAGTGCAATCTTATAGTCAAGTTCATTCTTGATGATCTCGGTTTCCACCAGAATCGCGATGTGGCGTCCGTCCTTTGATATATACAGCCCCGGATATCGGGGATGAGACAGAATTTTTTGCCGTATCTGCTGATAGTCTGTTTTATCCGAAGCATCCCTGAACAGGCTGTCTATGACGATTTCGTCATCCTGCGCCTCAATGTGATTTATATTGGTGATGGACACCACCCGGGTGACGTGGGCAACGGCTTCAATACTGTCGACAGTAGCCTTGATAGCCTCGATTAGTTTTCTGTCCCAAACCGGGGGGGCTTCCAGCAATATCAGGCTGAACTCATCGGACTGGAACTGATTCTTGAACGCTTCGTAATGCTGGAGGGCGGGATCACCCTCCATGAAAAACCCATCCGGCGTATTATCAAACGTAAGCTTGGTCAACTGATATCCAAACAGCAACACAACTGCAACTATCAAGGCCGACGTAAACCATTTGTGCCGTATCACGAAGCCGAATAAATGATGCAGAATGGCATGTAGCGGGCGACTTCCTGTTGCGTTCATTGTCAATTCCTTATTCTTTTTGGTTTGAGCAAGTCCAATGTAACCCAACTACAAACTAATTCCGGCGGATGTCTTCTGCCAGTCTGAAGCCCATCACGTAAAGCTCAGAGTCATACCGGCCATGACGGCGGGTGGTTCTTGCCAGATCACGAAAGCGCATATAGCTACCCCCGCGGGCGACCTGATAGGGCCCATTCTCCACATACAGATCGTCCTGAATCAGGGCATCCCCCTGATAGGCGAAGTAGAAACTCGACGTATACTCTTCCACATTGCCGGCCATATCCAAACAACCGAACGGGCTGCGCCCCTTCGGAAACAAGCCCACCGGTGTGGTATTAATCAGCCCGGTTTCCAGTGTATTGGCGCAATCTTTCTGGTACTGATTACCCCAGGGATACTCCAGTCCGCAAGGGCCTTTGGCTGCGAATTCCCATTCCGGCTCCGTCGGCAACCGAAACGCCCTTCCCGTGGTTTGATTAAGCCAGTTTATATAGGCATTGATGGAATCAATAGAGATTGAATGTACGGGATGATTGGCTAAATGAGCGGGAAAAACCTTGTACCGCCAATAGGGAGGACATTCAGCATATTTGTTCTCGTCCATATACCGTTTGTACTCAAGATTCGTGACCGGGTAGCGCCCGATTCGAAACGCCGACAACGCCACATCCGTCTCCGGAGTCTCCTTGAGTATCCACTCTTCCAACACCCCGATATCGGCAAACTCCTGTGCCACTGCGCGGGCTTTTTCCGCAGTGATTCCCAAGCGAAAGGTGCTGGCAGGAATATCCACCATGGATGGATCAAGTGGTTGAATACGCGGATCTCCCAGCGCGTTGATAACAGATGCAGCAAGATAACGCTCTTCAAAACTGCACTCGGCAGACTCCAACACCGACAAGTACCTGGGCAGCTCTGATTTTAATGATTTATGCAATGCGGTTTGCTCATGCTCCACATCATTACTTTGAAAGTAATCCGGCAGGTTCATGGCTTTTTCCGGCGCCACAGAATTGATATGCGATATGGATGAATTCAGCAAGCGGAAGCCCGTGAGGCAGTACTCTTCACTCATAACCCTGAGATCCTTCTTCTTTATCTGATTAGTTGTTGATGCTCATAACAATCAGCTCTGCGCGACCACTGATCGACAGTTTCTGATAGATACGGCTTAAATGAAGCTTTACCGTTTGTTCGCTGATACACAAGCGACAAGCAATATCCTTGTTGCGCAAACCACCGCAAACAGCATCGGCGACCATCTGTTCACGGGGGGTAAGACATTCACTTAGTATGGATGCCTTCTCTACCACCGGTTCAGTGGAACGGAACGCCATGCCCAGAACCTGACGACTGTACCAAAGCCCGCCACGGGCGACTTCTTCGATGGCTTTTTGCAGATAGGGTAGATGTTGGGGAAGAAACAGATAACCGGCAACACCGGTTTTCAGGAGATGCACAACCTGCTCACATTTTAACGGCTCGCCAACAAATAAAGTGGGCCAACCACTGGTAAGGCCTTCATTGCAAAAGGGAAGGCGGGCACCGTTTTTAACGGCGTTATGTTCACAGATCACAACACCGGTTCCGGTGTCGGGGTTGCCATAACTACGGTAGTTGTAGCCTACCGTGACGACACTATCGATCGATTCCAATACGCTGCTCAGCATATTCTCAACAATCGAATCCTTGATCTTCAAAGCGACCGGAATCACTTTGCTATCCCACACACAACCATCCATGTTAACTGTCACTTCTATAATTGTAGTAATAGTCGATGATCAGTCCCGTAATGTGGAAATCAACCCGAACTGCAGATCGATTCTTGGAAAGCATGCGGGCACGCAGCACACTCCAACAAAAAATAAAAAAATTACGAGCTGTTTATGATTAATCTGTTTTTGTTTTTCGAGCAAATACTACTCTGCTTTTATTTGGCTGTGAAGAGTATTCAACCATTATTTTCGAAGAGTGAGAGCACCGCGGAAAAAAACTTATCAGTCAAATTCAGCCTCGCACCATTCAGGTTCATGACGCACCCTTTCAGGGGCGCAATAGCATTCGGTCACTAACAGACGGCATTGGAAGGCGCACACTCCAGCTGCGCAAGCTGGCTTTTTACCGGTTCGTAAATCGCTGACAATGCATCAAGGCGCGCCTCATCACCGGGCCCATGTGCCTGAAGCACTTGCTTTAACCCTTGCAACGTTTGCAACGGTCCATCTATTGCAATCAGATTGGACAACCAGCGCGGCACACTGCCACCGGGATCCACGTAGGTGGTGAATATCACGCGGGTTCCTCCGCTGGGCAAAGGTATCACATCAAAGGCATTCTCCAGTCTGGGTATGCGTACATAGCCATCATGCCGGGGCTCCATTACGGTTTTATTTTCGGTGAGTATGGTAATGGTCTGATCGTGCACCCGCACTTTGCTGTGTGTGTATACGTCACGATCCGACACCGGCCAGACTGCTTTGAAGTTCAAATACAGCCCGCCACCCTCTACCCGCCGCGCCGACGTGCAGCGAAACACCCATTGCGGATACAGGTCAACCCGGTCCAGAATGGTGAGCACTTCCAGCCAGGAATGATCCAGATCCACTTCACCACGAAACGCTTTTACCGCGGCGCCTGCCACCGGTTTTACCCAGGTGCGCACCTCGGTTGGATCCTGCGCTGATCTCACGCTTTCCCATTCACTGCCGGGGTCGGCCCATGCGGAGCCGAGCATCAGGTTATAAATCAACAATATTGACAAGGTAATTAGTCGCATGGGGGCCTCCGGACAACGTGGCAACTTGCACTGTTACCACCTAAGCACAAGTATATTCATCGAATCAAGCTTTCCGTTACTCTGCTATCTCCAGCGCTCCAATTGTGCCCCCATCAACAAACTGCTTTATACTTTGCAGGTTACCGCATCAGCCAGGAGTCAACATGAACAACAGCACCAGCTTGCCCATTCCCAAGCACATTCTGTTTGACTGGCATGGCACCCTGGTGGACACCCAGGACGCCATGATCGCCGCCCTGGAAGAAATGTTGCCGCAACTGGAGGAACTGCACCTGATCGACCGGCTGCAACCGGAGGAGCAGTGCCTCAACAAGGACGATGAAAAACTGGTGCGTTACATCCGTCTGTTTCGCCGCCTGCACCCCAAAATTCTGGCAGAGCGGCGCAATAGCCGAACGGAAATTTTCAATGCCATCTTCGGTGATGACACCGATGCCAAAAACCTGGCGCACCGGGCGTATAATAAGTGCTATCGCAATTATTTCGGTAAGGTAAAGCCCTTTCAACAGGGTGTGCGGGAGTATCTGGCGTCTATCAAGCGCCTGGGAATCACCATTGGTGTGGCCACCAATCGCAGCCGCGAATTTTTCCAGCACGAACTGCGCACCGTGGATGACGGTTCCTGGCCGCGGCTTGTGGATCTTTCCACCTGTGCGGACGATGTCACCTATTACAAACCTGACCCTCAGGTGATTCGCTATGCCCTGGCCCAAATCGATACCTACCCACGGCCCGAAACCTGGTATATCGGTGATAGCTACCTGGACATCGTGACCGGACGCGAAGCCGGTGTCACTGCGATTTTTTACAACGGCGGTTGCCGTACTCCGCAAGAACTTAAGACATTATTTGGTGATGATCCCCGGTATCAGCCCGACGCCATCATCAACAGCTTTGAAGAGTTGATGGATTTGCTGGAAGCTGTGCAACGGGATAACCCCAGTGCCTTTGAGAAAATCGTCAGCAAAGCCCGGCCTCCGGCATTTCCTGCTCCCGAACCCCCTCCGCAACACATAGAGCCGGACTGGCATCCTTCAGTTGCGCAACTGATACCACCTTCCATTATTCTGTTTGACTGGCACGCCACACTGGTGGACACCCTGGATGCAATGTACCGGGCAGTGGATGATATGCTGCCGGAACTGGGCGAGCATGGATTATTACAACGCATGGTAGATCCACAGCAAAGCAAATCGCCGGATGATGCCAGGCTGGTGGACTATGTACGCCAATATGCGCAGTTACACCCAAAAATCAAAGCCGATCGTAAAATCTCCCGTACTGATATTTTTGAGGTGTTGTTCGGCGAGGATATGGAAGCCAAGCAAATCGCCCATAAAATTTTTAACCAGCACTACCGCAATCATTTTGGCACAGTGCTGCCCTTTGAACCACAGGTGCGCAGTGTGCTGGTTGGATTGAAAGCGTTGGGTTTGCAATTGGGTGTTATCACCAACCGTGACCGGGAATTTTTTGAACACGAAGTGCAAGCCGTGGAAAACGGTACCTGGGCCGATCTGTTCGACACCATGGTGTGCGGTGATGATACGGTGAACCGCAAGCCACACCCGGACCAGTTAATTGAATCAGCGGCACAGCTGGGTCGCGAACCTGCTATGGACATCTGGTACGTGGGTGACAGTACCACCGATATAATTGCGTCCAAGGTGGGTGGTTTCACCGGCGTATTTTTCAACGGCGCCCAATGGGATCTGAACTGGCTGCACACAATTTTCCCCGGCAACCAGCGCTATCCGCATAAGCCGGATGTGGTGGTCAATGACTTTTCCGAATTCTGGGCATTGGTGCTGGCCTGTCTGCGTAACGCCCGCTGAAACGGAACCCCGTGGAGTCAGGCAATGGCCAGCGCCGACCGGGTGCGCGCTACAGATACCGGCTCTGGTTTACCCAACCGCCAGGACAGAAATTGAAACTCCGGCTTGGGCCTGATTTCAGCAGGAATGGCCAACAACCCAACCCGGTTCAACCAGCGTGATGGCTGCACTGCGCTGCTGAACCGCACCAAAGGGGCAGACAACACCAGCCCAGCCAACACAGGGCTCAACCACCAAAAAAACAGCGGTGAATATACATAGGTTACGCTTCCCCACACCAGTGCCAGCACAGACAGCGGCCCGGTTTTCCTCAGCGTTTCCTGCCAGCTCAGGGTTCGCCCCTCCCTGGGCTGGGCGTTCCAGTTGACTTTTGTTCCCAGCAGAATGGCAAGGACAAAATAGCTGTGAAACATCATCATCAGGGGTGCGATCAATACCGCAAATACCGCTTCCAGGATGGCACTGGTGAACAGTTTCAGACGCCCGCCGTACTCATCACTGTTGCGGGTCAATCCAATCAATAATCCCATAACCTTAGGCAGGAACAACAATGCTGCCGTCAGCACAAACAGGGAGATGATCTGATCACTCTTTGAGATCTGCCAATCGGGGAACAGCTGATATTGCTGTGAAAAGAACTGATTACTGGACAACGCACGCTGCACGGCATCCACGCTGCTCAACACCAGCATCAACATCCAGATCAGTGAGCTGATATAGGCTACGGCACCAAAGAACAGATGCAGACGGTTTATAAAGGTAAAGCCCGTAGCCCCCAGCAAAGCCAGATGCTGGATGTTACCTTGGGCCCAGCGCCGATCCCGCACAGCGTAGTCCAGCACATTACAAGGCAGCTCCTCGTAGCTGCCCTTGATATCCGCTCTCAACACTACCTGCCAGCCCGCACGCCGCAATAGCGCCGCTTCAACAAAATCATGACTGAGAATGTCGCCACTGAACGGCCCTCGGCGGTGGCGCAAACGGGGTAGCGTGCAATGCTGCATAAACGGAGCGATGCGAATGATCGCATTATGCCCCCAATAGTTGGCACTGTCGGTTTGCCAGCACGCCATACCGGCTGCCAGCATCGGGCTATACAAAGTACCGGCGAACTGCAGAAAACGACCGAACAGAGTTTGTTGGCGAATGGGAAGTGGTACGGTCTGCACTAAACCCAGCTTTGGATTTTCGAACATGGCCTGGGCAAGCTCCAACATACAGCGACCGGTCATGATGCTGTCCGCATCCAGTACAATCATATTTTCGTACTGATTTCCCCAGCGCTGACAGAAGTCATAGATGTTACCCACCTTGCGCCCCTCGTTGCGGACACGCCGCCGATAGAATGTATAACGGCCAAGCTGGCCAAGGCGCTTCTGCAATGCCCGCCAGCCTTTCCGTTCAGCCGCGATGATGTCGGGATCCTGCGAATCACTTAGCAGATAGAAATCAAAGTGGGCGATTTGTCCGGTGCGCGCCAACGAACGCAGGTTCGTTTCAAAGCCCGCCAGAATCCGGTCCGGATCTTCATTATAAACCGGCATCACCACCGCCGTTCTCACCGGCAAGGGGGTGAATGCGTCGTGTTCGTTCGGTGACACAGGCAAAGGGCGCAGGGTTAACGGGTCCAGGTGCATGAGATTCAGGATGAACCCCAGGGCTGCACTCCAGAACGAATACACAATCCAGGCGAAACTGATGGTGAATAAACACAGCAATGCCATCTCCAGAGGGAGCAACCCGTTAGGGCGCAGGATATCCAGCATCAACGCCGACCCTGCCAGGGTAGACGCCATCACCAGCGCGAAGAACAGTACCCGACGCAACCAGGGCAAGGGCGCGTTAAGCGCGCAAGACTCGACCTCATTCGGGGATATCACCTGCATTCCAGACATAGCTCCATACCTCACTTAACCGTTGGTTGCGCAACTTCAGGAACAAACGCATGTCCGCGGGCTTGTCCTCTTCGGTTTGAACTTTGAATGACGCCCGCCATGCACCGGTAGCCGCCAGTTTCGTTACCACCAGATCACTCACCTTGCCTGCGTTCACGCTTAGATCCGCTTCAACCTCTTGTTCATCGCCAAGCTGGGACAAGGCGTCCCCTTGGAATTCCACAATGAACTGGCGGTGGGTTTGAGGCGGACGTTCCTGGCCCGGAATGTAACCCCATCCGTTTCGGGTTCGAACCACCTTTGCCAATTCGGCATGACCCGGCCCCTGGTTAACGGTGCTCATACGATAACGAATCTGGACAGCATCACCTTTACGGATTTTTTTATCGGCCACCCAGTACGCCACGATGTTGTCATTGGTTTCACTGTCGGTGGGAATCTCCACCAACTCCACGCGCCCGCTGCCCCAGTCTCCCAGGGGTTGAATCCACACACCAGGCCGATCATGATAATGGGCTTCGGCATCCAGATAACGTTCAAAGCGACGGTCACGTTGCAGCAAACCAAATCCCTTGGGTGTTTTACCCTGAAAGGAAACCACGCTTAAGGTGCTGGGATTATTCAACGGCCTCCAAATCCATTCGCCGTCTGCGGTGGCCAATAACAAGCCATCGGAATCGTGCACTTCAGGCCGATAGTCATCTTCACCCACTACACTGTTTTCCCCGTAAAAAAACATGCTGGTTAAAGGCGCAAGCCCCAACTTGTTAATGTCGTTGCGGGCAAAAAGCCTGGCCTCCACCAACATCTCGGTATTGACCCCCGGAGTAAGTTCAAAGCGGTAAGCACCGGTCAGTGATGCGCTGTCCAGCAACGCATACATCACCAGTGTATTGGTCTCGTTCTGCGGCGGCTGCAACCAGAACTCAACAAAGCGCGGGAACTCCTCGCCGCTGCTTTCCGCGGTATCCACGGCAACACCTCGAGCCGACAATCCATACACCTGCCCGGGGCCTACCAGCCGAAAATACGAGGCGCCCTGAAATACTGCCACTTCGTCTTTGTAGTTCTTGGAGTTCAGCGGATAGTGAACACGAAAACCGGCGTAGCCCGGTGCCTCTGATTTTTCAATTTTCAGATCCGCCACCGGTTTGCCCAGTGTGAAGTTGGATCGGGAATAGGGGAATGGCTGCACGCTCCCCTCTGGGGTCAGTGTATTGATTTTCACCCGGTTACGAAAAATAAAACCGGGATGAAAGAATTGAATTTCAAACGGAGATTGTTCACGCCACAGGGCTTTTTCCGGATCGAAGCGTATGGCTCGATACTGATCATAGGTAAGTGACGTCAGTGATTCCGGTAAGGTGTCCGCATCTTCCTCATAGGGCTTATCCGCCAGCGACAGCGCCACCTTAGCCAACGTGTCCAACGACACCGGCTCCGGTACGGAAGTGGAAGAAATCCGGCCCTCGGCCCGCAACGGGCCGGCACAACACCAGAGCAGAATCAGAACTAACAGTTGGCTTGTACGAGAATAATACACTACGTCGCTTGCTCCACTTCGATTCGCTGTCTTCTTCATCTGACTGAAGATCACCTGGCAGGTTCCTCTGCCGGGAAATGCGGAGCAATTTCTTTGCCATACCGGAAAGCGTTCAATCAAAAAGGCGGAAATAGCCGTCAGCGCAGATGCCTTGGCGACCACATCCCGACTTTAATCACGATAGATGAGGCGTAAGGTGGAAACAGCGGGCTCAGCCTGCTTAAGCAATTGAATAGTTTTCAAATTTTTGCGACAAAATTACAGCAACCGCATAAGCGGGATGATCAGTACTGCCCCCAGAACAGTTCAATGCCCACCGCTGCCGACCAATGTGACAACTCAATGTCGTTGGCCAGATCAAATTGACGATTAAATGAACTGTGTAGGTAAATATCCAACGCCGGCTGCCGGCCCCGTTCCGGCACCGCTTGCCAGGTAATGCGCGCATTACCGGAATGTGAGCGAAACTGAGTGGCCAGGTCATCACCAAGCCCTTGGGAAAGGGCATGATCACCGTAATAGTATTCCATCTGCATGCTTAGGTTACGGGGTAAATCACCAATGAATGCTTGCATTCCATAATTTCGATACTGTTGTCGGTTGGCAAATTCCGTTTCCACTTGATCATTCCAGCGCGCATTGAGGTTCATCCAAAATCGCTTGGTGGGTGACCATCCCAACAACAATTCAGCCGTTTCATGGACCTGATCAGAGGGTTGCTCCCAGTCCTGTACAGAGGCATCCAGACTCAATCGCCGGTGATCCTGTTCACTGATCAAATAATCAACGCTCCAGCGCCACTGCTCATAGTCAAACTTCAGGTTGACACCCGCTTCATCGGCTTCCTGCAACATTTCGTAGCCTTGCAGCGCAACCACATCATGGGTCTGCCATTGGCTCACATGATAATAGCGCGCCGACAGCATTGGCCTGCCCAGGGGCAAGGGAAAGGGATTCTGCCACTGGTAATTCAACTGCAGCCCGGAGCGGTTCAAAGTGGGATCAAAGCGGGTCATACCCACTGCATCGCAGTGGCCTTCCTGCTTCCATTCCAGCGCCACCCCCAGGCCACGAAACTCCGATTGAAACTGGAGCTGGGCCATATCCACGCCCCTCACCGGCTCCAGATTCCCCAGGCTGTAGAAATTCCGATCTACCGCACGGTACAACGCGGTGCCCTGCCAGCGATCCAACCAGCCACTGCTGAACACACCATCAGAAGACACCGACACTTCGGCGGTCATGGCACGCCCCAGGGTATTTTCCATAGCATTGTTCTGGTTTTCCAGGCGTTGCTCTGAACTGGCATACTCGATGCGGGTGCGCAGGCTATTATCCAGCCATTGTGTCTGGGCGCCCAGATTCCAGCTGTTGGCTTCCTGCTCCGTTGGCGGGTTAAACAGGTAATCTTCTTCACTCCATTGCAATCGGCCACCGATGTAGCCCATCTGTATTTCCAGCGGTTCCCCTACGCCCACCGCCAGCGTCCCGCCGTAGTTCAGTTCGCTGGGGGTTCCCGGATTGGCAACGGCCGCAAAACCACGGGAATCGGCCCCACGATAGGTGAACACCTGCGCGCGATACGCCCCCTTACGGTCATAAATCTCCGCCGCCCGACCGGGGCGCGAAAAGTTGGCAAACAACAGATCCTGACGGGACACGGCCAGATCGAGATATTGATACTGCAATCTTGGCTGTTGGGATGGCAATTCCGGAATCATCACGGCCTTGTCTTCCCTGGACACCACCGCAAATGCCGAACCCGGATACAGGCACCACATGCCTACCAGCACAGCGCAGAGAACGGCGGGACAACGACGGAGAAACGGAAAAAACCACGGAAAAATCATGTCTTTTAAGGCACTACTACTTTTAGGGGCGCTACTGATGCAAGGGCGCTACTGATTCAAAAGCACTACGAGTTCATAAGCACTATCAAAAGGCAACTACGATTGTACAGACTGAGGAACCACTCCCTGAGGATAGGCCAGACAACGCAAATTAAAAGCGGAGAAACAAACTTTTTTAAGTTTTTTTGTGATCTGTTCCAGGGTCTTCAGGAGAGCGCCCCGGAAAAAGCAGCTGAGGGGGTAATGGAGAGCGCAGCGCTGATTGAATAGCGCGCAAAACAGGCCCATGGGAGGGGCGCATAAGAGGAGTGGCTGGCCTTACTCGAAGCACCGGTCAGGGCCAGCCAATGGGATTAGAAACCGTAACCCACCTGAAACCAGTAGTCACAGGCACCCTGGCGAAAATCGGTGCGATTCTCAGGTTGGCCACTGATTACCAGGTAGTTGTTAAGTGCCGGATCAAACGCATTCCATACCGGTACTCCATCACCATTGGGATTGCCGTTGCGGGCAAAATTACCCCAGGCCTGCTGGAACAGATCCCGCACGGTGCGATCGGACGGGGTCAGAATGGCGCTCAACAACGGAAATTCAAACAGATAACCGATATCCGCTGTATGAAACACACCTAATGGCGGAGCATTCTTCTTGAATCCCAGAGCGATCACTTCCATCACCACACTGAATACATCCTGCTCCAGAGAATACATCCAGACATCATTGAAAGCGCTGTAGCGGCGCGCCATGTTCAACGTGGGGCATTTCATAATGAGATCACCCCGCATATCGGCGTGGGCAGAACCGGCATTCTGATAATCCGCAAACGGATAGAGTGCGACAATGTCGTCGCCCTGCCCGGCATAGCGTTGCTCCATAAAGTCGGCATAGCCCTCTGCGTCATCCGGGTGCGCCAGAAACCCGGCAAACAAACTGCCTTCATCCTTATTGGTACCGAGCAGAATCGGAATGTCGTAACCGCGGTTTTCCGTCACCAGATCAACCGGGCTGGCGGGGAATACATCACCATCCACCACCAGGCCAGGCCGGAAAGGCCATTCTTCCAACAGCCAACCGAAGGAAGTAAAAAGATTGAATTTTATCACATCACGAATGGCCGCAATGGGCAGAGCGCGGGCACACTGCAACGGCTCTGCCGCATCCAGACAACCCAATTCCGCCAACAGCTTCATGCCCTCCTGCTGCGCCTGCTCCTGCGTCATGATCCCCAGTGTGTCACAGGCACCGCTTTGCATAATGGCCTTATGCATCAATCGCTCGGGGGCATGGGTTTTGGGTGATGCCAGCAAGGCACAGGTATTGGTGGAACCGGCGGACTCACCAAACACGGTGACGTTGCCGGGATCACCGCCAAAGGCAGCAATCTCTTCATGTACCCAGCGCAACGCCGCCTGCAAATCCTTAATGGCCTGGTTGCCGGACAGAGCCTCTCCCGACCCCAGTGCCGGCAATGCGAAAAAGCCGGATACCAGTAGCCTATAGTTGACACTGACCACCACCACATTCAGTGATTGTGCCAACTTGCGGCCATCGTACTGCAATTCATTACTGGAACCGGCAGCCTGGGCGCCACCGTGAATCCAGAACATTACTGGATGGGAGCCTTCCCCCGCCGGTACCCAGATATTCAGGGTGAGACAATCTTCATTGGGGGTAAAAGCCGGTATACCCGTGGCCCACTGGATGCAGGCATTACCCTTGAGTTTGGCATCCCGCACGCCATCCCAGGGCTGCGGTGGCTCCGGGTCTGCCCAGCGCAGTTCACCCAGCGGTGGCTGGGCATAGGGAATCCCCAGGTATTCCAATACGTTGCCGTCACGCTTACCGGCCACTACACCATAGCTGGTGCTCACTTGCGGCTCGCCGCCGCAACCGTAAAGGCCCATTGCCAACAGCCATACTGCACCACACAAAGATGCGCCCCGGCGGCCGGTACCACAAATAAAATCCAGCAACATACGTTGTCCCACCTATTGTTATTGTGGGCCAAGCATAACGATTCATAACGCTCAATGATTGTACGAAAGGGCCGAACATACTTCGGTAAAGCCCGTGCCGATCAGCCCAGGCGCCCGCTTTCGCTGAGCAGGCGAATGGCCACAGATGCTGCGGCTGTTCGGTTTTCCACACCGAGTTTCCTGAAAACCTGTTCCAGATGCTTGTTCACCGTGCGCGGGCTCATTTCCAGAATCTGGGCAATCTCCCGATTGGTCTTGCCGTTGGCAATCCATAACAGCACCTCCGCCTCACGATCGGTCAGGACAAATGCCTTCTTCAATGCATCTTCATCTGTGCCCCCGTCCTCTTCAAAGACACGAAACAGGTGCTCATTGGTGTTGATCTCGCCCAGGTACTTGCATTGCAGCTTTTTCAGCGGTGCATCCAGTGGCAGTTTGCGGCCCTGCTCCGGCTGCCGGCTCAACCAGGCCCGCAATAAGGGCGCCAGAATGGAGTCCAGCCATTTGCTGTCCACCAACGCGGCCTCAAACAGGGCAAACACCTGCGGCGTCGCCCACAGCATCTGACCGGAAGAATCCGTCGTAAAGATATTCTGGCCGGCGGTATCCAATGCCATTCTGGCGCTTTGCGTCATACGGGCGTTGGAAAGATGTACCCGCATGCGGGCCACCAACTCCTGCGGGTTAATGGGTTTGGCTATATAATCCACGCCACCGGCTTCCAACCCCATGACGATGTGCTCGGTATCGCTTAAGCCGGTCATGAAAATAATCGGTGTGTTCTTGAGGTTGGCATCCTGTTTCATTCGGCGACAGGTTTCAAAGCCATCGATGTTGGGCATGATGGCATCCAGCAACACAATATCCGGTGTCATCTTGCCGGCGATATTGATCGCCTGTTCTCCATCCAACGCGATCAGCACCGTCAATCCCTCTTCGTCCAGCACCTGGCTTAACATACCCAGGGTTTCTGCGGAATCGTCCACCACCAGTACGACGTCTGATTTATTCTCGTTAGGGATCATGCTGACTTCACCTGATGTAATTTCAGAATATTCTCCATCCTTACTTGTCGAATCGCCGCTTCCAGATAACGGACGAAGGCCTCACTGGTGTTTGCATCCTGCTTAAGCTCTTCCAGTTTTTTACGCAATCCCTGCAGATGACCAATCTCCGCCATGGCCTGCAACTGAACCAGTATGTCCGGGTCCGGCAAATCCTGCCCGGCCAGGGTTTGCGGTGCCGACTCAAGGGGCATACTGATATCACTTTCGTAGATCCACTGCAGCTCCAGCAACCCACCCAGGCGCTCCAATAACGCCTGTACCCGAACCGGCTTGATCAGATAATCATTGTGGGGTTTGACCACGCCCTCCTCATGCTGACCTTCGCGCGCGTCGGCGGAAATCATCACAATCGGCACCTTGACCCCCTGTTCCCGCAGGCGACAGGCCAGCTCCCAGCCATTCATACCCGGCATGTTCATATCCAAAAGGTACAGGTCCGGTTGCCAATGGGGGATCAGCGCCAAACACTCTTCCGCATCCTTGGCTTCCGCCACAATAAAGCCGATGGGCTCCAGAATATTGTTAACCAGCGTGCGGTGGGTTTCATCGTCATCCACCACCAGTACTTTTTTTCTTGCGCCGACATAACTGCGGATGGTTTGTTCCAGTGCCGGTGCCACCGAGGGTTTGGCAATACTGGACAGCATCAGCGCCACCGTAAAACGACTGCCCACCCCGGGCTCACTCTGCAATGAAAGATCCCCCCCCATGATATCGGTGAGCAGGCGGGTAATGGTCAGGCCCAGCCCGGTTCCGGGTGCCGGCGCCACACCGGGCTCACGAATACGCTCAAAGGGTTTGAAAATTTTCTCTACATTGTCCGGGCTGATGCCGACTCCGGAATCCCGCACCACAAATTCAGCCACCTGATTGCGATAGCGCACTTCCAGTGTCACTTTACCCTGCTGGGTAAACTTGATGGCATTGGACAACAGATTGATCAGGATCTGACGCAAGCGTTTTTCATCCGTGGCGACGTATTCCGGCAGGCGGCTGTGGCAAACGTACTCAAACGCAATACCCTTCGCTTCTGCCTGCAAGCGGAACATGTTGACCAACTGATCCATCAGTTTGGAAAAGCGCACCTCATTGCGATGCAAATCCAGGCGCCCGGCTTCTATCTTGGAAATATCCAACAGCCCTTCGATCAAATCGGAAAGATGTTCACTGCTGCGCAGAATAACCCCCACTGCCTCACGGCGCCCCTCGGGAATGGATTCATCTTTCTCCAGCAACTGGGCGTAGCCCATTACTGAATTCAGTGGCGAGCGCAGCTCGTGGCTGATACCGGTGAGATAACGGCTTTTGGCCTTATTGGCAGCTTCGGCCATCTCCTTGGCCTGCTGCAATTGCAGGTCCGTTTGTTCATGGGCGTAGATTTCCTGCTGCAGCAGTTCGGTTTGCCGTTCAGTTTCCTCCTGCGCAACCAGGCGGCTTTCGTGCGCCAATACAAACAACCAGCAGGCAACGCCCACCACGATGAGCGAGATAAAAAATTCCTTCCACAGCAATACACCAATGATGTCACGCACCGTTTCATCAGGCACCGGCATCTCGAAGTACACCATGGTCAATACCAGGGCGATGAACAATGAACAGAGCGACATCAACGCCATAAAGTGGCCAAAGCGCGAATTCATGCGTGCCACAATACGCTCCGGGAGCACGGCTCCCAACAAACTCAGCATCTGCTCCGACATGCGGGCGTGGGGTTTACAACGATCCTGGCAGCGGGCATCCAGCGAACAACACAAAGAGCAGATATGCCCCCCGTAGGCCGGACACTGGGCAATGTCCTCTGCTTCAAAACTGTGTTCACAGATACAACAGGTGGCCATACCGTTATCGGTATCGATGCGCTCCGGTTCACGGGCAATGTAGTAGCGGCCACCGGTGGCCCAGGCAATCAACGGTGCAAACACAAAAGATGATGCCAACGTCAGATAAGGTGCCAGCGCCCGCGCTGTTTCACCAAAACTGCCCATGTGCGCGCTGATGCCCACCAGGGTGGCCAGTATCATGGACCCAAAGCCAACCGGATTGATATCGTATAAATAGGCGCGCTTGAACTCGATGGTGGCAGGGCTAAGCCCCAGGGGCTTATTGATGATCAGATCCGCCACCAGAGAGCCCACCCAGGCCACAGCGACAATCGCGTACACACCGAGAATTTCCTCCAGCGCCTTGTAAATTCCCAGTTCCATCAACAGCAAAGCGATGATGACGTTGAAGATCAACCACACCACCCGGCCGGGATGGTTGTGGGTCAGACGGGAAAAGAAATTGGACCAGGCAATAGAGCCGGCATAGGAGTTGGTCACATTGATTTTAAGCTGGGAAAGAATGACAAAGATGCCGGCTATCGCCAGCGCGATCTGCGGCGAAGAGGTAATGTAGCCAAAGGCCACTCGATACATACTGGTGGGGTCGGACGCATCTTCCACCGGAATACCATGCCCCAGGGCCAGTACCGCCAGAAACGAACCGGCGAAGATTTTCAGGATCCCGGCCCAGATCCAACCGGGGCCCGCCACCAGCATGGCAAACCACCAGCGCATCGGTGACACCTTTTCTTTGGGGGGCAAAAAGCGCAGAAAATCCACCTGTTCACCGATTTGCGCGATCAGTGAAAAAATCACCGACGACGCAGCACCGAACAGCAATATATTAAAACCGGTGCCGCCCTGTTCCTCGGTGCCGGTGAATTGGGTCCAGTCCTCCACGGAGGTCATATCATCCAGGCCAATGTAAATAAACGGCAGCAATTGCAGACAGACCCAAAGCGGCTGGGACCAGAGCTGGAAACGGCTGATCAATGTAATTCCGTGGGTCACCAGGGGAATGACAATCAGGGAGCTGATCAGATAGCCAATGGACAACGGGATCTGGAACAGTTGATCCAGCGCCATGGCCATGATGGCTGCTTCCAGAGCAAAGAAGATAAATGTAAAGGAGGCATAGATTAAAGACGTGATGGTGGAGCCGATATAGCCAAAGCCTGCACCACGAGTGAGCAAATCGATATCAATGCCATATTTTGAAGCATAGTAGCCAATGGGTAACCCGGTAATGAAGATCAGAAAGCCCACTGCCATTATCGCCATGGCGGCATTGGTAAACCCGTAACTGAGGGTGATGGCGCCGCCGATGGCCTCCAGTGCTAAAAACGAGATCGCGCCCAACGCCGTGTTGCTGACCCGGGCCGCAGACCAGCGGCGTGCACTTTTGGCGGTGAAACGCAGCGCGTAATCTTCCAGGGTTTCGTTGGCCACCCATTGGTTGTATTGACGCCGGACGCGAAATATTCTCTGCCTTGCCGCCATATCCCCATGCTCAAAATCAATCACCAGCCATCCCTGAAACAGCGGGAGAATCAAGCACTCCCCCCAGCCACCTCCTGTGTGACCCGGAACAGGGATCAGAGCAATTTACATACCAAACAAACTTTCTAAGCCAGTTGGCAATGAATGCCATTCGCCTGCAGCGATACCACGCATTGACGCGACGGCCCCCGACCGGCAGCGCCGGGGTTGGCGGGAGCCAAGGCGCCGCCAGCCAGCAAGGATGAGGACAATGGCACCAACAATTGATCCCGCACGCAGCGGCGCAGGGCACGGGCCCCGTACTGTGGATCAAAACCCCGCTGAGCCAGCAGCTCAATAACCCCGGGCTCAACCTGCAACACAATTTGTTTCTTGGCCAGATGTTGATTCAGCTTTCTTACTTCCAACTCAACGATCTGACGAACATGGTTGGTTCCGATGGGAGCAAACAATTCAATACGATCTATGCGGTTAAGAAATTCGGGATCAAAGTGCTGTGCCAACGCTGCTTCGAAATGGGCATGCCTTTTGGATTGCCGACGGCTGAGAAACCAACGCTGCCAAGGGGAAGCAGCCTGTCGACGTTGCCATTGCTGTGCCCCCAGATTGCTGGTCATAAACACCAGGCAGTTGCTGAATGACAGCTCGCGGGTTCCCGACGCCAAACGCAAACGGCCATTATCGAACACATTCATCAGGCTGCGCGCCACCTCCTGGCTGGCTTTTTCCACCTCATCGAACAACACGATCCCCGGGCGGCTGGCACTGCCCAG
>DKQK01000044.1:4709-12089 GCA_002471665.1 Gammaproteobacteria bacterium UBA7310 | reverse complement strand
CCCAAACAGGCCGCCATGTGGGCATGGTGATGCTGGATTTCCAACACCGGTAAATTCAATTGCTGCGACACCATGCGCCCCACCCGGCCGGAGTGGTATTGGGGATGGGCATCCACGGCGATGCATTGCGCCTCATGCTGATACACCTGCTGATACAGGGCCAGGTTGCGTTCAAAGTCCGCCAGCGTTAACACATCCTGCAGATCACCCATGTGTTGGGACAGTACCGCTTTGTTCTGCCCCAACAGGCAAAACGTATTTTTGATTTCGGCACCCAGCGCCAGAACAGCCGGTGCGGTTTCAAAACCCGGCGGCAGCGGCAACGGCATGGGGGCATAACCCCGCCCCCGCCGCATCACTTGCGGTTGATGATCAATTACCTGAACCACGGCATCATCCACCCGATTAAGGATATCCCGATTGTGGAACAAGAACAGATCCGCCACGCCGGAGAGTTTTTCCAGCGCGCTGTCGTTGCTGATGCATTGAGGTTCACCACTGGGGTTGCCGGAGGTCATCACCAACGGAGTATCAAACGTTTTCAATAGCAGGTGGTGTAATGGGGAAGGCGGCAGCATCACACCCAGGCGTTGCTGATCCGGTGCAATGCCGGTGCTGGGTGTTGTGTGCACGCCAAGTAATACCACGGGGGCCGCTGCGCTTTGCAGCAGGGTTTGTTCCTGAGCGGAGATATGGCAATAACGCCTGGCCACCTCAAGATCCCGCACCATCACGGCCAAGGGTTTGTGGGGGCGGCGCTTGCGCAGGCGCAGTGTTGCCACGGCCTGTTCATTGCCGGCATCCAAAGCCAGATGAAATCCCCCCACACCCTTTACCGCAACAATCTTACCGGCCCGCAACGCGGCCTGGGCCACCGCGATGGGATCACCATCCAATGCAGCCCCGGATTGATCGGTGATCCACAAGGTGGGGCCACACACCGGGCAGGCATTAGGCTGGGCATGAAAGCGGCGCTCGGCGGGATCATCGTATTCCCGTTGGCAGTGCGGGCATTGCTGGAACAGCGCCATGCTGGTGTTGACCCGATCATAGGGAATGCTGCGCACAATACTCAGGCGCGGGCCGCAGTGGGTGCAGTTGATAAAGGGATAACGGTAACGGCGATTATCGGGATCAAACAGTTCCCGCAAGCAATCCGGGCAGGTGGCCAGATCCGCTGACACACCGGTTTTCAGTTGTGGTTTTGATTTGCCTTGCTGATGTTCGTGAAGGCTTTCTTCGATTCTAAATCCCTCGCCATGCAGCGGAGCATCGCTCTGCCAGCATTCGATCTTGCTGATATGGGATTGTGCCGGCGGCGAGGATTGCAAACGCTGAAGCAAATCTTCCACCGCGCGCTCGGCACCACGGCAACAAATCAACACGCCGTCATCATCGTTACAGACGTGGCCGGTCAATCCCAGTTCCTGCGCCCAATGCCATACCGCAGGCCGGAAACCCACCCCCTGGACCACACCACTGACCCGAATGGTTTTTTGCACGGGCTGTTGTAACGAGCCGGGTTGTAAAGAATCCTGTTGCATCGAGTTCATCGCCATCAGTGCACCGTGCAAACCATACAAGGATCATAGGAACGAATCACATGCTGAATGGGCAGGCATTCATGCAGCTGGGCGGCATGTCCGGCATTTTTCAATTCGATGTGTTGCAATGCGATTTCCAAGGGCCCGCATATGCCCTGCTGATCCCGGGGTGAAAAATTCCAGGTGGTGGGTGCAATGATCTGGTAGTTGGCAATGCGGCCATCTACTACGTTGATCCAATGGCCCAGGCTGCCCCGGGCCGCTTCCACCAAGCCCTGCCCTTTACCGGAGTCAGGCTGATGGGATTGCTCGGCACAAAATAATTCGTTCACCTGCAGCTGCTGACACCATTGCTCCATGGCGGGCACCACCAAGGTAAATTCCAGTAAGCGCGCCACCACCCGGCTCATCACACCAGCGCCATCGCTTTTTACCAAATCCAATAACAGGGGATGGCCGTTCACCACCTGTCGCGCCAGGGCGCCCACCTCTGCCACTTCACCATTCAATCGGGGCGCCTTGCACCAGGAATAACCGGGCACATCGGCATCGGGCTGGGTAGTGCCCTGATAGGGATGGGCGCGCTCCCCCACCAACCAGCTATAGGCGATGTCTTCTTCAATCAATGTTGTATCCAGGGTTTTTATTTTTAGCCCACCGCTTTTAAGAGATGGCTTCTGCCACTGGGCCACGCCCTGCCTGAACAAATGCCGGTTGTTATTAGCGGGAATGTCATAGGCGCCGTAACTGAGAAAGGTATTACGGGTAACCCCCAGCTGATCCAATTGCAGGGGCTGTACCAAAGACAAAAAGCGGCCGAAGTCCGATTGTGCATGGGACGCCGCCCAGGCCATCAGCTGCTCGCGGTTTTCCAGCGCCGCAACGTTTTCCAGCTTGTCGGCAAACAACACCTGCTCAAGAAACTGGCGAAAGCTGCGAATCATCATCAACAGGCGCACCTGCTCGCTGCTGCCCAGGGCTTTGCTGGTGCCACCCGGTTGCAGGCTTAAGCTGTGGGGCCATTTACCGGCCAGGATACCGGTCATCTGCATAAAGGCGGACCGCGCCGGTAACACCTGATTCACCACATTACCCACCTGGGCACGAAAGCGTTGTTGGATGGCGTCAAACCAGGGCTGTTTTTGATAACCGGTGCGGGCGAAATCCGGCATAAAGAATAAATAAAAATGGCTGAGGTGATCCGCCAGGTTTTCACAGGCCAGCGTCAGGCTGGTGGCAAGCCTGCCGTTATCAGTGGGCACCACCCCCATATAGTCTGCCAAAGCCGATGCGGCGGCAACGGACTGTGCCACCGAACAGATGCCACAGATGCGGGGTGTGTAGACCAATGCATCCAGGGGTGGCTTGCCTTGCAGAATCACTTCAAAGCCACGGAACAACGGTGAATTCACCCAGGCCTGTTGCACGCGCCCATCGGCCTCCTGCACGCGAATTTCCAGATCCCCTTCCACCCGGTTTAACGGCCCCAATAATGTGTTTCCCGTTGGCAGGCTCATGATTTTTTATGCTCTTTGCCGGGTGGGTAGATCAGGCGCTCCGCCACGGCGTTCTTGCGCAGGCGTTGCGGTGTGGCGGCTTTGGCCAGGGAGGCCAGCGCCACAAACCAGGCCTTGGGCATGTCCGTGGGCAAGCCCACCGGAATGCCGGCAAGCTTGGGTGTTTCCATAAAGCTGTGGCGGCTGTCTTCAAAGCCCGGTGCAGTGCAATTCACGCAGGCGTATCCGCCTTTCAAACAGGAACCGCTGCCGTTCCAGGGGCGGATATTGCAATCCGCCCGGGCCTGGGTGCCCAGGCAGCCCATGTGTTCCATCATGCAACCCAGATCACCAGGCTTTTCGGAACTGGCTTTGTATTCGTAATATTCGTTGCGGGGGCAGCCGTGGTGCACCAGGTGATCGGTGTAAAAACGGGGCCGGTTGTATTCATCCAGTTGGTTTTGATGCAAAGCATCCGCCGCCAGTAACGTGAGGGTTTCGGTCACCCAATCGGGATGGGTCGGGCAACCGGCAATGTTTACCACCGGCAATGATGATTGGCTGCGCCATTGTTCCCCCAGCAGGCCACCGGGTTGTTCGGTATCGAATTGCAATCCTTTGGCTTCACCAATATTGATCCCCGCCGAGGTGATACCACCAAAGGCCGCGCAACTGCCCACCGCCACCACCTGTTTGGCTTGGGCGGCCAGCTTTTCCAACCAGTGAAACATGGGTTGATCGGTACCACTCAGCAAATGGAAACGGCCGGTACCGTTCGGCCCCATCATCACGGAGCCTTCCAGGCATAATATATCCAGTGCCTGCTCGCCATCACAGATGGATTCCATGAGCGCCAGGAATTCCGGCCCGTTGGATTCGCTCAGGCTGGGGTGCCATAACAGGTCAATTCCGGATTGGGATAAGCGATCCAGCAGGTGCGGATTCTCTGCATTCAGTAATGAAAGGCTGCAACCACCACAACCACCGGACTGCAACCACAACAGCGTTTTTGACGTCATGCCGTGCCTCCATTCTGGGTGATGGCTTGTGTTATCACTTTGGGTAAGGTGAGGGTGAATTCAGCGCCGCCCTGTGGTGGGCATTGCACCGTGAGATTACCACCGCATTGCTCCGTGGCCAGCAGATAGCTGATGTACAAGCCAAGCCCGGTGCCTTTACCGGATTGTTTGGTGGTAAAGAAAGGATCAAAGATCGTGGCCAGGTGTTCACGCTTGATGCCGGGGCCGTTGTCGCGAAGCGTAATGGCAACCATTTGATCATCCATTTTAACGCTGACCCACAGCGAGGGAGCCTTCACCGGCTCCACCGCATCGATGGCATTCTGAATCAGGTTCACCAGAATCTGGTGCACCAGGCCTTCGTAACCTGCCACTTCCAGTGATTCCGGTATTTCCAGATGCTGCTGCACCGCAATCCGATTGCTGCGACACACCCATTGCATGGAATTACGAATCAATGCCGCCAGATCAAAGGGGGCAACCGATCGCTTCTGTGGGGTGGTAAACCGCAGCAGGTTCTGCACAATCTCGGTAACCCGATCTGCCCCCTCTTTGGTGCCTTCCACCAGGGGGTTTAAATCCCGCAGGATGGCGTCGATGCGGTTGCGCTCCCGCAATTGATTCACCGGCGGGTGATTGAGCTGTTCCAGTTCGGTAAAAAAGCCCTGCAAGCGGGCGTTGTAACCCTCCAACGCAAACGCATTGCCCTGGATAAAACTGATGGGATTGTTCAGCTCGTGGGCCACCCCCGCCACCAGGCGGCCAAGGGATGCCATTTTCTCGGCCTGGATCAGCTGCCGCTGGGTTTGTTTTAGTTCTTCATGGGTGCGGTGCAATTCACGGTAGGCCGCTTCCAGGGCGGTGTTTTTATCTTCCAGTGCCACCTGATGTTCCACCAGGTCGGCGTAGATGTCATCCATGCGCTGAATCACTTCAATCCACGCGCTTTCCCCCACCTCTTCAGGTAATGCATCCGGCAGGGTGACCTGATGGATAAGCGGTTTAGATCGTTCCATGGCGCTCTATCCTTGAGCCGTTTGGGGTTTCTGTGGAATCTGTTCCAGTTCGTAGCGCTCCAGCTTGTTGCGCAATCCCACGCGGGACAAACCCAGCTCTTCCGCCGCGCGGGTTTTGTTCCAGCGGTGACGAATCAGGGTTTCCTTAAGGATGCGCGCCTCCAACGATTCCACCCGTTGCTTCAGTGAGCCTTCGATGCCGGTGAGCAATTCCAGATCCGACTGGGCTTCCTCCGGCGCGGCCAACACAATGCGCGCGCTGATCAGGTCGGCCCCCAGGGTATCCTCATGGGCCAGCACCAGCATTCGTTTGATTTCGTTCTGCAGTTCGCGCACGTTGCCGGGCCAGTCATAGGCCTGCAAACAGTGAATGGCTTCTTCGGTAAAACCTTTGACCTGTTTGCCCAACTGGCGGGATGATTCCTCCAGAATGGCGTAGGCCAGTGCCTCGATATCCATGGCGCGATCCCGCAGTGGCGGCAGCTGTACCACAAAGGTGGCTAAGCGGTAGTACAGATCCTGCCGAAACCGGCCTTCTTTTACGTCTTTTTCCAGATCCCGATTGGTGGCGGCCACCACCCGCACATCGATCTTCCGGCGGGTGTTGGTGCCTAAGGGCCGGATCTCCCCTTCCTGCAACACCCGCAGCAGTTTCACTTGAAAAGCCGGTGACACTTCGCCGATCTCATCCAGAAAAATCGTGCCGCCGTCGGCCCGTTCAAACAATCCCACCCGGTCATCCACTGCCCCGGTAAAGGCGCCGCGCTTGTGACCGAATAATTCACTTTCCAGCAATTCATCCGGCAGTGCACCGCAGTTTTCCGCCACAAAGGGGCCATCCTGACGCAGGCTGTTGTAATGCAATGCCCGCGCACACAGCTCCTTGCCGGTGCCGGATTCACCGGTCAATAATACGTTCACGTTGAACGGGGCCACATGCTGGATGATCTCACAAACATGATTCATGGCGCTGTCCGGGGATCGAACAATCCCCAGATTCCAGTCAAAACGGGCACGCAATAACTGACGCTTTTCTTCCAGCTCGTCGGCCAGGGTTTCCGGCCGCAGCTTCAATTCCACTGACAGTTGCTCGTTCAAACGCTGCAGGCGGAACAGTCGGGCGGCATTGTGCAGTTTCATCAGCAGATCAGCAGGCTGCCAGGGCTTGGTAATAAAATGGTAGATGCCCGCATCGTTCACCGCATCGATGATGTCGGCGGAATCGGTGTACCCGGAAATAATCATGCGAATCACTTCCGGCCATTGCTCCCGTACCCGCATCAGAAACTCGACACCGGTCATCTCCGGCATGCGTTGATCACAGAGAATGATCTGCACCCATTCCCGCTGCAGAATGGCCTCCGCCTCCTCGATGGTGGTGGCACAATGCACATCGAACTCATCCTGCAGAATACGCGCCAGGGTTTCCACCGAGCGCTGTTCGTCATCCAGAATCAGAACCGTGGGCAAGGGCTTGGGCACCGAGGGCAAACCGGAACGGGCATCGATCAGCTCAGGCATGACGGGTATCCTCGGCGGTGTTGGCGCCTTCGGCAAAGGCCGGATGCCCGATGAGGCGGCTTTGCCGATTCAGTGTCAGCCACTGATACCATTGCTCCATGCCTTCGCCGGTTTTGGCGGACACTTTGATGATCTGAATAGCGGGATTGATACGGCGGGCAAACTCAATGCAACGTTCCACATCAAAATCCAGATGGGGCAGCAGATCGATTTTATTCAGCAGCATCACATCAGCAGCGGCAAACATATCGGGATATTTGATGGGTTTGTCCTCCCCTTCGGTAATAGACAGGATCGCCACTTTGTGGGCCTCCCCCAGATCAAACGCGGCGGGGCACACCAGATTGCCCACGTTCTCAATAAACAATACGCTGCCCGGTTGCGGTTGCAGGGTTTCCAATGCGTGGCCCACCATGTGTCCGTCCAGGTGGCAGCCTTTGCCGGTGTTCACCTGAATGGCGTTGACACCGGTGGCACGGATGCGCTCCGCATCCTGGGAGGTTTCCTGATCGCCTTCGATGACCGCTAAAGGAAACTTACCTTTCAGATCGGTCAGGGTTCGGGTGAGTAATGTGGTTTTACCGGAGCCGGGGCTGGACACCAGATTCAGGGTGAAAATTCCCTGTTCGGCAAAGCGGGCGCGATTGGAGCGGGCATACTGATCATTCTTGCCGAGAATATCTTTTTCGATCTGCACCATGCGGGCCTGATCCAATCCCGGGGCATGAGCCCGGGCCGGGCCCAAACCGTAGTGATGGTGGTGGTTATGTTCGTGAGAATGTTC
>DKQK01000044.1:0-4318 GCA_002471665.1 Gammaproteobacteria bacterium UBA7310 | reverse complement strand
TTCTCCGCAACCGCACACTGTACACATCACTCCACCTCCAATTCTTTGATTCGCATTTCATCCCCGCCGGTAACCTGTAACTGATAACCACCGCACTCCGGGCAGGGTTGGTAGCGTTCCCGAAGCGGCAGGGTTTTGGCGCACTGCATGCACCAGGCTTGGCCAACCGGCTGCACGATATCCAGCGCCGCCCCTTCCAGCACACTGTTACGGGAGACCGCATCAAAACAGAAGCGCATGGCTTCCACCTCCACACCCGCCAGCGTGCCGATTTCCAACTGCAGCCATTTCACTTTGCTGAAGCGCTGCCTGGCGGCTTCTTCTTCCACAATTTGTAATACGGATTCACACAGGGACATTTCATGCATGACTCTGTACCTCCCAGCCCACACAGGGGTTCATCATCATCACCAGTAACGCCAACCGCTGATGGGCCTGCTCTGCTTCTGTTTCCGGCAATTTTTCCACCATTGTATGCAGCACGCCCTGCGGGTGAAAGTTCCAATCAGTAGGCGCGATGATCCAGTAGCGGGCAATGCGTTCCCGCTCGGGGTTCAGTTCCACACCGTGGATCAGGCCGCCACGGGCGGTTTCCAACTGGGTCAGGGCAAACCGGGGTGAAGCGGACTCAATATTGCCATTGCTGATGTTTACACCGCCATCCTCTTTGCCGGTAGCCGCTCTGGAGGCGCCAGCCAATAGCCATTTCAGTAGCCATTGCACTTCCAATACAATGGCCAGCAACCGGGGTTGCAGGCACCAGCCCTGCTGCAAGGCCTGGAACACTGGCGCGCGATCGGCCTGACGCACAACGGCGCCGGTCTCCCTGGGCTGTTGTTGCCACTGGGGTTGATGGCTGAATGCAGGATCACCAATCAAGCGGCTGACCAGATCTTCTCCAGAAAAGGATTGCACGCCACACAGATGGTAATCGCTGCGCCAATCCTGCAACCGGGTTGCCGCCACCAACTCATCGGCCAGGCAGTTCCCCCCGGTAAATAACGACTCGTATAACTGCCCTGCCCAAGCGGCCAGATCCATCACCGCCGGTAAATCATCGGCAACCGCCTTGATGCCGAAAATCCCGGACAGCACGCTCCTGCGGTCCATGCCGCTCATGGCACAGCGCAGAATCTGGCTGGCTTCCGCCATGCAATCCGTGCGGGGGGGCAAGCCCAGGCGCGGCGGCAACTGAACCAACAGCGTCCACAGATGTTCGTGCAGCAGTTCCAGGCGCAGCATCTGGTCACGATGCTGTTCCAGCTCTGCAGGCACAGTGACGCCCATCAACTGCTCGGCTACCCGGGATGCGGCAACGGTTTGCGCCCGTCGACACACGGAAAACAACAGCGACACCACTTGATGAGCTTCGACGATGGTGCGGTTTTGCAACAAGCGGGTCAGCCCCTGGGGGCGGGTGGATTCGATGGACAACAATGCATTCGCTGCGGAATCGCGCCCAAACCGGATATGCAAAGCGCCCGCCTGACTCATTTGGCTGCTTTCCCCTGAATGGGCTGTTTATCTGTTTGCTGACCCAGAATGCGCCGAAACAATGTGCGCCGGGGTGGCTCTGCACTGCAGTCTGCTGGTATAGACGATTCGGCCGTGGATGCTTCGGCAGTCAACAGTTGCTTCAGCGATGCCATTGCGATTTCTTCCGCCAGGTGCTGACTCTCCAGCTCCTGCACCGGGGAAAACAACGAGCAGCTCAAGTAACGGCCAATACCACCCTCGTGCCCGGCGATAAAGGAAAAAGACCCGCAGGGAAAATTTACCGATTGCGCTTCGCCAAAGCGCGGCACACTGACGCCATCTTCCCTCGGCAATAACATGAAGTTCATAAACCAGGGTGTCACCATCACCCCCAACCAGTATTGCTGCCAGGGTTGAAAGCCCAGCGCACGAACCTGTAACCGGGGATTCAAAAACGGCAAGCCATCCATGCGTTGCTGCACCTGGGCAAAAGTGGCTTCCAGGGTGCTGACAACCTGCTGTTCTGAAGTGAATGTGGCGGTGAAGGTCATGGCGCTTACCTCACCACCATAAACTGATTTTTTGCCCCATCACACTGGGGGCAACGCCAATGCTCCGGTAGCTGGGAAAACGGTGTGCCCGGTTCAATCTGCCAGACATCATCCCCCTGCTCCGGCTGGTAGCGATACCAACAGATCTTGCATTCCAGAATGGAATCATCCTGCAGGCGGCTGGCATCCCCGCCATAAGACCCTTCAAATGAGGAGCCTTCAAAAGAAGCGTTGCCACTCACCGGTAGATCTCCAGAATTTCCTGCAGACGATGGGCGCTGTCTGCAATGTCTTCCGGCGCGGCCATCACCACTTCCGGCATGTTAGTGACTTCGATGGTGTTCAGGATCAGCGCATCTTCAGAATTGAAATATTTAATCCACCACACGTTGTTACAGGCGGTACTGCCCACCCGGCAATTGCCATAACCACGGGATAAAAACGTCACCGGGCCTACCCCCAAACGTTCACCCAGGCAAAACAGATCCGCATCACTCAACGGCAGTAAGGTTAGATTCATCACATGGGCGGGTTGCCCTTGTGCCGCATCCTGCGCCCGCTCCGTAATTTTGTTCGCCAATTCTGACAACAGCGCAGGCACGTTCATCACACCGGTGGGCAAATTGCTGGTGTCGGTATCCAGGCTGGCGGCAGCATCGGCAAATGCCAGCTCCGTTACGCAAGCAGGTACAGCGCCCACCTCCAGGCCATCCCAGATCAGATTGTCATCCACATCCCGTTGCTGCACCCGCCACAAACCGGCCATCACGGATTCCTGAATATGAATGGGGGAAGATTCCAGGGAAGCACCGCCGATGGTGGCACTCACCTCGCCCACCCCCATCATCTGATTCACCAGCCGCAAGCTGTCCTGATTCAGTCCGGACAGCGGAAACAAGGCATTGCCTTTAGAGGGATAGTGCTGCAAGCCGAGCAACACCCGCTGCAGCAGCTTCAATGCCGGCTCAATGTGGCCGGCATCTTCCGGTTCCGGCACCTGCGGCTGGTGATAGGTTGTCATGGCCGTGGGCATGCTCAGGTATTGAAACGACTCTTCGAATTCCTGTGGTTGCGAACCCGGGCCGAAATAGGACACCACCGGAATACGATCTGAATCACTCATGTTTGGCTCCTCATATTTAGTTCCTCACGACAAACTGACGTTGGGAATTCGTTGGGCGGGCTGAAAGTCGGTTTCCAGCAAGGGCTTGATCAGGGCCCGGTACTCGGCCCAATCCCGCACTTTGCTGATCACCTCAAGCTGGGTACCGCGCCGTAAAAAAACCAGGGCCGGCCATTGGTTGAAGGGGTAGCGTTCCTTCAGGGCCTGTTCACTCTCACGATCCACCACGGCCACCTGAAAGCGGCCATGAAAGGCCCGTTGTATCTCCGGCAGGATAATGGCCACATCATTGCTCTCCGGATAGCGGGCGGGGTCGTTGGTAAAAAACAGCACCAGGAATTCGTGTTTGGCCACCAGTGCATCGATGGTATCCAGATTCGCGACCGGGCACCCCACTTGTGAGACCAGGCGTTCAATCAGTACCGACATTACTCTTCTCCATCATTCAAGGTTGCCACAGGCTTGCCCACCGCCGCTCGCAGGTGATCCGGCAACGGGGGTTCTCGGCCTACCAGATCGGCAAACAGGTGATCGATATCCCCGTGCCCGTTCATGGTTTGATTCAAGGCTTGCAACGCCAACTGCATACGTTGGGCGGTTTCGTGATCCAGGATTTCCCTGGCCGCCCCCAGAAACACCAGCAACCAGGAACCCGGTTCGCAGGGGCCCACCAGGGACAAATCCACTTCTTCAGGCACAGCTGCGCCTTCCTGCCGACACAAAGCCAACAGCCCATCGGCAGACACCACCTGCATGGGAATCCCAATGCACATCAGTCCTGCCTCCGCTTGTCCAGATCCACACTGTAAGACAACGGTTCTGCGGTGACGGCTTTGGGATCAAACACCACCTGGCCGGATTGCAGTACCCGGGGGTCTCCCAACCGGCAGGCGTCTTCTTCGCTGGGGCGCCTGGATTCATAGTCATTCAGGGCAATACTGTGATGGGCAAGGGTTTCGGCGGTGGCCTGCCCTGATCGCCGGCAGACCTGAATACCCTGCTCCTGCAGGTAGGCAACGGCGATCTCCAATGCCGGTTGAATCTGGGCTTTTACAGAGGGCCGCAAACTGCCGCCGTAATCCTCCAGCTCTTCCGGCTGCACCCCGATCAAAAGCAGTTTCTGCGGGCATCTACCCAGCATTTCCGCCATGGCCAGCACTTCCTGAAA
>DKQK01000075.1 GCA_002471665.1 Gammaproteobacteria bacterium UBA7310 | reverse complement strand
TGAAGTTCTAGCCCGGTCAGCCTACCATGATGCGATCCGCCGTACACGCCCCCACCCGTTTATTGATGCTTCTTGTGACAGCCCTGTATCTGCTCCTGCCCGGCGCCCTGCAGGCAAAGGGTCTGCCCTACCAGCTTGAGTACCGCCTCGAGTTTCTGCCGCAAAGCGGTCAGGCACTGGTTACCATCACGCTGGACAAAGGCGAGCTGTTGCGTTCAATACGCTTTGACAACCTGCCTGAACGCTATGAGGATATTACCGCCAGTGGCAAATTGATGGTGTCAGCAACCGAAGTACTGTGGGAGCCAGAGGCAGGCAGCGCCAGCCTTTCCCTCAAAGTGAAAATCAATCACGAACGGGATCCGGGGGAATACGATGCTCTGATGACCCGCAATTGGGCCATATTTCGCGGCGATGATCTGTTTCCCGCGGTAAAGACCCGATTCGAAGACGGTGCCTACGCCGTGGCCACGTTGGATGTTGTGTTACCGCCCCACTGGACCAGCGTCGAAACCGGATGGCCACGTAAAAAGGGCAACACCTTTCGCATCAATAACCCCGAGCGCAAGTTCGATCGCCCCACCGGCTGGATGATCGCGGGCACCCTGGGAACCCGGCGTGGAGACATCAGCGATACCGCCATTACCGTCAGTGCCCCCAAAGACAGCGCTGTCCGCCGCATGGATGTGCTGACTTTTTTTACCTTCGTATGGCCGGAACTGCAACGGGCATTTGTGCAAACACCGGACAAACTGTTGGTGGTGGGTATGGGTGACCCCATGTGGCGCGGTGGACTGTCCGGGCCCAATTCGTTGTTCCTGCATGCGGATCGGCCGGTGGTCAGCGAGAACGGCACCAGTCCGCTGATGCACGAACTCACTCATATGATCACCCGTATTCGTGGTGCCAAAACCGACGCCGGCAACGATGACTGGATTGCCGAAGGGCTGGCTGAGTTCTATTCCTTTGAATTACTGTATCGCTCCGGTGGCATCACCGATGAACGCCGGGCCAAAATCATCGCCAACCAAAAACGATGGGGGCGTAAAGTGACCCATCTGCGCAAACGAAACTCCACCGGCCGAATAACCGCGCGGGCAGTAGTACTCATGGAGGCACTGGATCAGGAAATCCGGCAAAAAAGTCAGGGCAAATACACCATCGACAATGTCACCCGCGATCTTATGAAGAAACGCAAGGTAGACTTGAACGACCTGCAACAATCAGCGGAACGCTGGATTGGTGCGCCGGCCAGCACACTGCAAACAAAATTATTGAAGTAAGGCTTACCGCAAGCCCTCAAACACTTCCACCAACACATCACCGCTGGCACCCGAAGGTTGATTGGTACCGGCCCATTGGGCCAGGGTTACCGCGATATCCCGTGTGGACACAGCGCGGTACACCTGCATCGAACTCAAACCCGGTGCGGACACAATGATCGGCACATAGGTGTCATAGCCCCAGGGCGAACCATGATGAGAAGCCACCGCCAGCCCATCGAAATGATTGACAAAACGATGGGGCTCGAACACCACAAACACATCTCCGGAGCGCGCCGGGTAATGGTTATTAATGGCGGCAACAGCAACCCGGGTGCGTGATACCTGCCCATTGGTCAGGGCAGTACTGGAATAGGCTTGATACACGCCATCCAGCTGAATCATCCGTTTAGCGATTGCCTGCTCCAGTTGCAAACGGGTTGCCTTGGCCTGGGCAACGGCCTCCGGGTTCAGGTAAATATAGGGTGGAATAAAACTGTCGATCAACTTTGCACGGATGCCAAACTGTTGCTTGATGTCCACAATGGCCGCATGCTTGTCCCACTCTTCCGGATTCACATAATCCACATCAAAACCTTGCGCTTGCAGCGTACCCGGAGCTTCCGCTCCCCCGTGATCAGCCGACAATACGATTAACGTGTGTTTCAATCCGACCTTTCTATCCACGAACGACAGCAGCTTGGCCAACGTTCGATCCAGACGCAAAAAATTATCTTCTGCTTCCAGGCTGGATGGCCCGAACAGGTGCCCCACATAATCGGTTGAGGAAAAGCTCACCGAAAGGTAATCCGGTATGGCGTCAACGCCCAGTTGTTCATGGCTGATAATCTGTGTGGCAAAATCCAGCGTCATTTCATCACCCGCCGGGCTGACCGTAAGCTTGGTGGTAAAATACTTTTCGCCGGGGGCGCCGTAGGCATGGGGAAAGCGGCGTCCAAATCCGGCAAGATCGGTTTCCCACGGCTGATCATCTTGCGCGGCAAACAGATACTGTTCCAGGGCAGCGGATGGCTTCCATTGCCCGTTGTGATAACGGCGCGTGGGCAGCGCCCGGTTGAAGGCAGTTACCCAATCGGGATAAGCGTCATAATAAAATCGGCTGCTGACAAACTCGCCTGTTGCCTTGGAAAACCAGAATGCCTTGCCACTGTGCCCCGCCATGGAAACAGCGCCACGATCCTTCACCGACACCGCAAACACTTTTGCTTGGCCGGCGGTTTTCAATGTTAGCTCATCGGAAAAGGTCGACACGGCGATGGCAGCCGGCGAACGTCCATCCGTGCGTGCCGCTTTTTGAGTTGGGTCGATCTCCGTCTGATCATCCACATCCGCATTGGCGGAAAGCAGTGGATAGCGGGCATCCTCGATGTTGTACACCACAACCCCTTGCTCCCGGTCAAACCACAGATTGCCTATTAAACCGTGCACGGCGGGATGCGCGCCGGTGGCCAGCGTGGTATGACCGACAATGGTTTCCGTGTTGGCATGGTTATGGTGAGCGTTTCTGAAATGAATGCCATGATCCAGGAGGTACTGAAATCCGCCCCGGCTCAAATGTCGCTGATATCGATCCAGTAAATCCCCACGCAACTGGTCCACCGTGATCTGCAGAATCAGCCGGGTATCAGCGGCTGCGCTGCTTTGGGCCCAGGCCGCTTGCGACACCGTCTGCTGCAGCAATAATAGTATTAACGTTGCCATGCAGATTTTCCTGCACCCTCCCATACCCATCGTTAACGCCTGACTCATACGCTTATCGCTCCTTTTTGCATGCGCCCGCCCTGCACCAATCGTTTGCGGGTTCACTATAAACCCATTCAGGCAATAGCGAAATTAACCACAAGCGCACTGCTCACAAAACAACCACTCTCCGTTCTGCAGAAGCATCGCCACAACCAGTAAATAGACAATGAGTAGAATATTCAGGGCATGTGCTTCCAAAAGTTGGCTGCTTGCCATTAAACTGCAATGAAAAACAGGCCATCGTACTTCATTGACTGAATTGTTACATCGCAGGAAACGGAAAGGTTCACTTCACACAACCTATAAAAGGAAACGGTTATGCGCTTTGCACTTCACAGACAGTTGGTCACAACGCTGCTTGCGGCCTTTACGCTTACCGCAATGAATGGGGCCGTCGCGGCAGATAAACCGAATTTTCTGGTGATCTGGGGGGATGACATCGGCTATTGGAATATCAGCACCTATTCCCGCGGCATGATGGGTTACCAAACCCCTAATATTGACCGCATCGCCAGCGAAGGCATGTTGTTCACCGATCACTATGGCGAGCAAAGCTGTACCGCCGGCCGCTCATCGTTCATCACCGGGCAAAGCGTCTACCGTACCGGATTGTCCAAAGTGGGGCTGCCCGGCGCGGACCTGGGCATGCGCGAAGAAGATCCCACCATAGCCGGTATTCTCAAAGCCTATGGCTATGTTACCGGGCAATTCGGCAAGAACCACCTGGGGGACAAGGACGAACACCTACCCACCAATCACGGATTCGATGAGTTCTTCGGCAACCTGTACCACCTTAATGCTGAAGAAGAACCTGAAAACGAGGACTACCCAAAGAATCCGGAGTTTCGCAAGAAATTCGGCCCACGGGGGGTCATACATTCCTACGCAGACGGCAAAATTGAAGACACCGGGCCACTGACCAAAAAGCGCATGGAAACCATAGACGATGAAACGGTGGCAGCCGCCCAGGACTTTATGGCCCGTGCCGTGAAGGACAACAAACCCTTCTTCTTGTGGTGGAACGCCACCCGCATGCACTTCCGCACCCACGTGAAAGAAGAACTGCGCGGCATATCGGGGCAGGATGAATATTCAGATGGCATGGTAGAACACGACCGTCATGTGGGCATGCTGTTGAAGAAAGTGGACGAATTGGGCATCAAGGACAACACAGTGGTGTTTTACTCTACGGATAATGGCCCCCACAAGAATACCTGGCCCGACGCGGGCACCAGCCCCTTTCGTAATGAGAAGAATTCCAACTGGGAAGGCGGCTGGCGCGTACCCGCCATGGTCCGTTGGCCCGGTCTGATTGATCCCGGCATGGTATCCAATGAAATCGTGCATCACATGGACTGGTTTCCCACTTTCGTAGAAGCCGCCGGGGGTAAAAACATTAAAGAACGCTTAAAAGAGGGTGGCGTACGTTCCATTGGCCGCAAGTATAAAGTCCACCTGGACGGCTATAGCCTGATACCCTATTTCAGCGGCAAAGCAGACACCACAGCACGCAATGAAATCTTTTATTTCTCCGATGACGGAGACCTGACTGCCCTGCGTTACAACGACTGGAAAGCCGTATTCTTGGAGCAAAAGGCCATGGGCACGCTGCGGGTGTGGCAAGAACCCTTTGTCCCGCTGCGCGTACCCTATATTTTCAACCTCAGACGCGACCCATTCGAGCAGGCACAGATCACATCCAATACCTACTATGACTGGTTACTGGATCGCGCTTATCTCCTGGTACCGGCGCAGGCCTACGTTGGCAATTTCCTGAAAACCTTCAAGGAATTTCCACCCCGTCAGGAAGCCGCCAGTTTCACCGTGGACAAAGCCATGGAATCCCTCAAGAACACTCTGAACCATTAATACCTGACAGGTGAGGGGGCACGCCCCTCACCTGCTCACCAAAACACGCCCCCATCCGATTACCGGCACTTAGAAGGCATTGTTGTACTGTTTATATGAAGCATCTGATCCTTGCGTGTCTGTGGCTCCTACTTATACCAGGCCTGGTCCATGGGCAATATGCCGGCAGCCAACAGTGCGCTGACTGCCATCCACAGCAGTACAGCAAATGGCGCCAGTCACACCATTATCAATCCATGTTACCGCCTGATGAGCATTCGGTGCTGGGCGATTTCAACCAGACGGCCTTTGCAGGCGAAGGCATCACCGCTACTTTTTCCAAGCGGCAGAGCAACTACATCATTACGCTGCAAGACAAAGGGCAGACCCGGGAATATCCGGTGCAATACACTTTCGGTTTTTACCCCCTCCAGCAATACCTGCTGGATATCGGCAACGGAAAACTGCAGGCATTCGACATTGCCTGGGACAGCCGGCCCCGGGACCAGGGCGGACAACGCTGGTTTTACCCCAACTCAAACCACAGCAACGATCCGGCAAGTGAATTCCATTGGACCCGGCACCTGAATAACTGGAACAGTCGATGTGCTGAATGCCACTCCACCGGCCTGGACAAAAACTACGATCCGGCAAGTGGGCAATACCAAACCCGTTACCAGGAAGTGAACGTTGCCTGCGAAGCCTGCCACGGCCCTGCCGCCGAGCATGTTCGCATAGCCCAGGCCGGACAGCTGCAATCTAAACCCGGGGCCGGGCTCACCACCCACTTCGCACCGCCGCTTTCCTTTCAGTTCAAACAGAACGCCGGCATTGCCCGGGCACCATCACGGACAACAGCAAAAACCCAGCAGGCACAGCAGATCAACGCCTGTGGCGGCTGCCACTCTCGACGCCAGATCATCGGAGAGCCCGACCCGGCCCGACCCTATCACGATCAATATCGGCTGACCTTACTGCACGACCCGCTGTACTTTGCCGACGGCCAGATTCGGGATGAAGTATTTGTACTGGGATCATTCATGCAATCGAAGATGCATCAACAGGGCGTCACCTGCACCCATTGCCATGATGCCCACAGTGGTGACATCAAAATCCAGGGTAACGGACTTTGCAGCCAGTGCCACGCCGGCAGCGTCTACGACACTGCAACGCACCATCAACATAAAGCAGATTCAGCGGGCAGCCTTTGCATCAACTGCCACATGCCAGCAACCACCTATATGGGCATCGACCCACGCCGGGATCACAGTTTCAGCATCCCGGCGCAGCCACAGACAGATGCACCCAATGCCTGCCAACAGTGCCATCAGGAGCCGGCCCTGACCGGGCCAAACCCAGCAACTGAATTTGGCATACTGAACAGCAGAGCACGCAAGTCCGATGCACTTGCCCTGCGCGCCATGAGCGATTACATCAACAATCGCGAGCACCCTTCCATCCGCAGAGCCACCCTGCTGGATCTGGCCTCGGCCCTACCGGCCCGACTCACGGTGGAAACCCTGGCACAGCAACTGCAGTCCGGGGATGCGCTCATGCGGCGGGCCGCGGTGGATGCCAGCCAGGTGCTGCCTTTGGACATGCGCTGGACGGTACTGAGCCGCCACATCAATGACGCCTCCGCAGACGTCCGCTTTTCAATTGCCCGGCAACTGGCGCCCGCTTTGCCCCACCTGGCATCCAGCGATGCATTGGTGTTACAGACGCTCCTGGACGAACACCGGGCCCAGCTTGCCCACAGCAACGACCTGCCCGGCGGATTGGCATCCCTGGCAGCCATTGAATTGCATACCGGCAACAGCAACAACGCCATCACCACACTGGAGCAGGCCCTGGCCATCGCCCCGGATTACCTACCCGCCCTGCTGAATCTGGCCGCCATTTATCGCAGCCTGGACAATAACGAACAGGAACACCGCTATCTCAAGCAGGCACTGTCAGCCCATCAAGACAACGCAGCGGCCCAGCATGCCTATGGACTGTTCCTGATTCGCGACAATCAGAAAGCGCAGGCCATCAGGCATTTACGCAGGGCCACTGAAGCAGAACCAAGCCAGGCCCGATACTTCTACGTATATGCAGTGGCCCTGGATGCGGCAGATCAAACCAGCGCTGCCATCGATACCCTGCAGGTCGCCAATCAACGCTGGCCCAACCATTACGATATTCTGATGGCACTGGTCCAATACCTGGAGAAATCCCAGCGCAAGGCTGAAAGCTGGCCCTATTTATCGCAGCTTTCAGCCATCGCCCCCAATGACCCCGCCGTCAGGCAACGCATCGACCAACTGAAACAACAAGAGTGAAACGGCTGTTAATGCCTTCGAAAGTGGGTATAGCCCTCCGCGCCACTGTCACAAAATCTTCGTTTTATTTCTATTGCGAAAACAAACGAAAGCAAATAGACTGATTTCAACTGGACAATGAACCTATTTGCTTACAAAGGTGTGACTAACATGCAGGTCCGTTCACCCCGGGCAGCCTCTGCCCCAGCCGACGAGAACCCCCTAATATCAAACAGTTATGACCTTTTTATTGTGGGTGGCGGTATCAACGGCACCGGCATCGCCGCCGACGCCAGCGCCCGCGGCCTGTCGGTGGCCCTGTGTGAACAGAATGACCTGGCCTCGGCCACCTCCTCCGCCAGCAGCAAATTGATTCATGGCGGCCTGCGCTACCTTGAACACTATGAGTTTCGCCTGGTGCGGGAAGCACTGGCTGAACGGGAGGTTTTGCTGCATAAAGCCCCCCACCTGATCAAACCCCTGCGCTTTGTTTTGCCCCACCAGCCGCATTTGCGCCCGGCCTGGATGATCCGGAGCGGCCTGTTCCTGTACGACCACTTAACCCGCCGCAATCGGATTCCCGGCTCAAAAAGTGTGAAGTTCGATGCCCACCAGCCACATAATCCACTGCACTCCCGCATCAGCAGAGGTTTCGAGTATTATGACTGCCGCGTGGATGATGCCCGTCTGGTGATTGCCAATGCGCTGGCCGCAGCGCAACAGCGTGCGCATATTCTGGTGCAAACCCGTTGCGTCAGTGCGCGCCGCCTGAACGGCCGGTGGCACATTCAACTGGAGCATCCGGCCACCGGCCAAACTTTCCACTGCACTGCCAAAGCGTTGGTGAATGCCGCCGGCCCCTGGGCGCAAACCTTTATCGAACAGCAATTGCAGGCCGCCTCGCCACGCAAAATCAGCCTGATCAAGGGCAGCCATTTTGTAACCCGTAAACTGTACCCGGGTGATCAGGCCTATATTCTGCAGAACGAAGACAAGCGCATCGTGTTTGTTATCCCCTATCAGAACGACTTCACCCTGATTGGTACAACGGATAAGACGTACACCGGTAACCCCGCCAACGTGACAATGGATGCAGAAGAGGAACGCTACCTGCTGGAGATCGTCAACCGGCATTTCAAGCAGACAATCGGCCCCGAGGACATCCTGTGGAAGTATGCGGGTGTGCGCCCACTGTGTGATGATGAATCGGATTCACCCTCCGCCATGACCCGGGATTACACCCTGGAAGTTGAGGCCGACAGCTTGCAACAGGCACCGTTACTGAGTGTTTTCGGCGGCAAAATTACCACCTATCGCCGCCTGGCTTTAGCCGCCATGAAGGCACTGCAGCCGTATCTGGACTTTCCCGCATCACCTGCCGCCGAGACAGCCGCTCTGCCCGGTGGCGATATCGGTGAAACCGAGTACCCGGTCTGGGTCGCGCTGGTGCAGCACCAGTATGAGTGGCTTGATGCCGGCCTGTGCCGGCGCCTGTGCGATGCTTATGGGACGCGTATCCACTTGCTCCTTAAGGGGTGTCACCAGTCAGCTGACCTGGGGCAACACTTTGGCGCCGGCCTCTATCAACGGGAAGTGGAATATCTGGTAAACCATGAATGGGCAAACACCGCAGCGGATATCATCTGGCGCCGCAGCAAACTGGGCCTGCGCCTCACCCCTCATCAGGTGACCGAACTGGACGCCTTTCTCGATACTTTGCACATCCAAACCACGCAACAGCAGGCTGCCACCTCTCCCGCCGCGGACGGTTGCGAACCATTTCAACAAGCCGTTTAACCTCCAAACCTCACTTGGCCGGTACCACACCGGCTTTGGCTTGTCAGTGAAGCCGGGCAGACACAAGCCCGGCTTTTTTTTATCCCTCAACTGGGCAACAATACCGTTCAACCCTATTTCACTACCACCTTGCACCCGGACACAACATGGCACGCATTGAAGTCAAACACCTTCGCACCCTGGCCGCATTGCGGGATTGCGGGACACTGGTGGACGCAGCACAACAGGTCCATCTCACCCAGTCGGCGCTCTCCCATCAATTGAAAGAGCTGGAAGACCGCCTGGGCCAGCCGGTGGTGATCCGCAAGTCCAAACCCATCAAATTTACCAAGGGGGGGGAACGCCTGCTGCAACTGGCGGATCAGATGTTGCCGGCCGTAGAGCAAGCGGAACAGGACATTGTGCGGCTAGCGGAAGGCAAACAGGGGCGACTGCACATTGCCATCGAATGCCACAGCTGTTTTGACTGGCTGATGCCGACCATCGATGAATACCGTGAGGATTGGCCCGACGTTGAAATCGACCTGATCAGTGGTTTTAATTTTGATCCTTTGCCTGCGCTGGCCCGAGCAGAGCTGGATTTGGTCATCACCTCCGACCCGCAGAGCCTGCCTGGTATTCGCTATCTACCGCTGTTTCAATATGAGGCGTTGCTGTGTGTTGCCAAGAACCACCGCCTGGCCACAAAGCCGGTTATCATGCCGTCGGATCTGGCCAACGAAACCCTGATCACCTATCCGGTGGAGCATTCCAGACTGGATATCTTCAAGTATTTTCTGTTACCGGCCAACGTAATGCCTGCCAGCACCCGCACCGCCGAGCTCACCATCATGATCATTCAGCTGGTGGCCTCCGGGCGTGGCGTGTGCGCCCTGCCCAACTGGGGCATCACTGATTATCTGGCGAAAGGATACGTGGTGGCACGCTCACTGGGGGAAGAGGGGATCTGGACAAATTTGTACGCCGCGGTACGTGATGATCACGTGGATGCCCCCTATATGGAAGAATTCATCCATACCGCCCGCACCTGCAGTCATAAAAATTTGCGCGGCATTCTATCCGTCGACATTGACGATTAATTGGATTCACGCAAACTTTGCAGTCGCGGCCATAGAAAGCTGAATTTGGCACCGCCCAATTCACTTTCCCCCACCCGTACGCGGCCGCCGTGCCAATAGGCGATGCGGTTCACGATGGATAAGCCAAGGCCATAACCGCCGGATGCACGAGTGCGGCTGTCGTCCAGACGGGTGAAGGGCTGAAACACCCGCTTGCGATCGGATTCCGGGATACCCGGGCCATCATCGTGCACATCGATGCGAAAAACATCCCCCATGGCAGAAAAGGTGATCTCCACCCTGCCCTGGGCATAACGCAACGCATTGCCCACCAGGTTCTGCACCACCCGGTGGATATAACGTTCCTCACCTTCGGCGTAGCAACGCTCGTCCGGTAAATCCGGGGCTACATACACCACCTCTTTATCCCCGGACAACGCTTTGCTTTCCTGTTCCACCCGCCGCATCAGGTTATCCAGGTCGATCATCACGAAATCCAGCACCGGGGTACCTTCCTCCAATTTGGAGTAGGTAAGGATTTCATCGATCAGTTTATCCAGCTGTTCAATGTCCAGATCGATCAATTCCACCTGCCGCAGGCGCTGCTCGTCATTGTCGGCGTCCATCAACATTTCCAGGCCGAACCGGATACGGGCCACGGGCGTGCGCAACTCATGGGAGACGGCTCGGGTCAGCTCTTTCTGTGAATTGAGCAAGCGCTGGATGTGTTCTGTCATGCCATTTAAAGTACCGGCCAACTGTCCAATGGCATCGGAACCTTCCACCGGTGCACGGGCACTGAGGTCGCCACCGCGAATACGAAGCACCGCTTTTTCCAGACCGGACAACCGGTTTTCCAGAGGCTTGACCAGCAGGTACACCGCGAAACCCACGAGCCCCAATGCAATCACCACCATCACCGCCATGAGTTCGAACGGATACCAGTTGAACATGTTCTGCGGCCCCAACTGCAGAACCTCACCGGTTTCATTCAGCAACTTGTAGGCGGTGATTTGGGTATTGTTGCCGCGGTTGCCGGCAAAATTGGCCACTGCCTGCTCTTCGTTAAACAGACGATGTTTCTTTTCATCATCCAGGCGCACTTCGAAAGGTGCGATACGGCGCACCGGAAAGCCAAAGGTCTGATTGATTTGTGCCAGACGCCCGTTCCACTCACTCACCGGATAACGGGATAGATACTGGGAAATGAGTTCCGCCATACCACGGCCTTGTTGCTCCGTGAGGTATTCACCGTGGGCAACCAGATAACGGGTTCCCTGTTGAAAGGGAATGGCGACAATGGCTTCCCCTTCACGGTTGAACTCATCAATAATCCGTACCAGCACCTTGTTCTGTTGCAGTTGACTCACTTCTGCATTACTCAATTGAACCTGATCGCGGGGCACCAGTTTCATGCGAGAATCCAGCAGACGACCCACCTCTTCCACCCAGCGGGCTCGGTAATCTTCCGGTTGGCTGATGGTGAGTTCCGCAATTAACTGTACCGGCCCGGTGACCAGCGCGGTACGGAAATATTGCAGACGGAAAAAGTTGATGGCTTCCAGGGACAGATAAAAAGCGACACCGATCACCAGACACACCATGATCATGCCGCCGTATATGCGCAGAAATATGCTGTTCAAAAGGCTACAACCTTCACAACAGGTGTATCAATCTATCAGGTGAGATCCCGGACAAAGAGGTAGCCCTTGCTTCTCACGGTCTTGATACGGCGCGGATTCATTGGATCATCGCCCACCTTGGGTCGAATACGCGATACACGCACGTCAATGGAACGATCCTGTCCGTCATATTGTATCCCGCGCAAACGCTCAAAAATCTCCTCACGGGAAAGGATGGTGCCGGCGTTGGACGCCAACAACCACAACAGGTCGTATTCAGCACTGGTGAGGTCAACGGCATCACCACCCAGCCACACCTCCCGGGCGCTGTTATCTATCACCAGATCACCGAACTCCAGGCGATTCTGCGTGGCTTCTGCGGCGTTTTTCTCCTGACTGCCATCACTACTGTCGGCCCGGCGCAGCAACGCGCGAATGCGTGCCAGCAGCACACGGGGTTTCACTGGCTTGGCAACATAGTCATCCGCCCCCATCTCCAGCCCCAGCACCTGATCCACATCATCAGTGCGCGCCGTCAGCATCAGAATGGGTTTGCGAAATTTATCGCGGACACTCTTACACACTTCCAGACCATCCGCTCCGGGCAACATCAGGTCCAAAACCACCATATCGGGCTGACGATCAATGATGGCGCTGATGGCAACGCTGCCATCATTTATTACTTCTACCTTTATTCCATTACTGCGGAGATATTCCGCCGTCAGATCAGCCAGACGTTCGTCATCTTCGACGATAATTACATAGGGCTGGCTGTTTTCTGTGGTGTCTGTGCGCATGGGCTGCGACCTCTTGAACCTGCTATGCCTATAAAAATATTATGTTTTTTTAACAACTTACATACAAAGATAGGTTGTATACGACAACTGCGCCAGTTTTATCAAGCGCACCGTATAAATTTAGTTGGTTAGGGTATAACAGTCGACGCTAATTGAGCTAGGCAAAATTTTTACACCCCACAGGTAAATCACACTTTATCCACAGCTTTTCCACCAGAGGCCGCCTTGATAAGGCCCTAAACGCCGTCTATCTTGTAGATTACTGGTTATTCGATAACTAGATATAGTATCTGTCTCCTAACTTCACTCTTTCGAGAGAATAACTATAACAACTGAAAACCGCGCTAATACTGCCCCGCATCGTCCCCGCGATGACGGGGCTTTTTTTCTGTTTGCACGGATTTTGGGTATGATGCCTGTCCGCCCTTCAAACAGGATATGCCATGACAACAAAACGCTGTGGCTGGTGTGGTGACGATCCGCTGTATCAACAATATCATGACCAAGAGTGGGGGGTACCCTGCTTTGACGACAGCACCTTGTTTGAATTCCTGCTTCTGGAAGGAGCCCAGGCCGGGCTCAGCTGGATTACGGTACTCCGCAAACGGGAACATTACCGTCGCGCCTACGACCAGTTTAACCCGGAAAAAATCGCCCGCTATTCCCCTGGAAAAGTGGAACAGCTGCTGCAAAATCCCGGCATCATACGCAATCGGTTAAAAGTGAACAGCGCGGTGCGCAATGCCCGGGCCTATCTTGAAACAGTCCAGCGGCACGGCACCTTTTCCAACTATATCTGGCAATTCGTCGACGGTGAGCCCATCCAGAACCGTTGGCGCAAGCTGCAACAGGTACCCGCCTGTACCCCCCAGTCAGACGCCATGAGCAAGCAACTGAAAAAGGATGGTTTTAATTTTGTGGGCAGCACCATATGCTACGCCTACATGCAGTCCATGGGCATGGTGAACGACCACCTGATTGAATGCTTCCGCCACGAGGAGTGCGCTGTTGCCAGCCGAACCTAAACGCCCTGTCTCGCGCCGTAAAATTCTGCCGGCACTGCTGTTGTGCCTGGTGTTCGGCTACTTCGGCACACACCGTTTCTATGTGGGAAAGGTGGGCACCGGTATATTACAGATGCTCACCCTGGGAGGCCTGGGTCTGTGGGTATTTTACGATGCCATCGTCCTGGTACTGGGCAGATTCTGCGATGCTGAAGGTAACCAATTGAAGCGCTGGACCTGACCCGTTAATTCACCAGATCGTAAAAACGATCCGTGATGATGTTGCGAAAAGGACCCCGCCTGCCTTCAATCTGCTCGGCACAACGAATAATGGCGCCATTCAGGCGGGCAATCCGGGTGTCTCCAAACGGCGATGTGCCACTGCTGTTGTTAACAATGAATCCAACCCCCAAACGACGGCTGGGATCACACCAGGCCCCCGAACCACCCCAACCAAAATGACCGAACGCCTCCGGTGTACGGGGCCCTGTTGTAAAAACACGATGAAACCCCAGGCGCCAGTGCATGGGAATGGGCACCACGCGATCGATGCGGCGGCTTTGGATAGCGGCCATTTCCCGCACCCGCTGACTGGAGAGAATGCGCACCCCCTCCAGCTCGCCCCCTTCCGCAATAGCGCCATACATGCGGGCCAATGAGCGGGCCGTAAACATTCCATTGGCGGCAGGAATACAACTTTGCACAACCTGGGGGTCATTAAAGCTGAAACGACCAATCCCCCTCGGCGCCAGCCCAGCGGCAATGTTGTCAGGGTCAAACCCCATCATCCGGAAAGCGCCTTTGATCATCTGCCCCCGGACTTGCTTCAACGGATTCGGCTTGCGCCGCTGCCGGGGTTGACTGGCGGGTGGCCGCGACTGCGCCGGGTAGCCCGCGAGCAATGCTCTGCGTCCCATTTGCTGCTCAGGTAAACCAACATACATGCCATCCAGTGCCAGCGGCACAACCAACAGTTCCTCCAGCAACTCCGGGAAACTTTTGCCCGTCACCCGGCTCATCACTTCCCCCAGCAGCCAGCCGTAGGTGAGCCCGTGGTAGCCATGACTGGTGCCGGGGCGGTGAGCCGGCGTAGCCTTCTCCAGGCGATCGATCATATGTTCCCAATCCACCATCAGCATGGCATCGTCGATCAGGTCACGGATGTTGTAGAGGCCGCTCTGGTGACACAACAGGTGTCGTATGGTGATCTCCTGCTTGCCGGCACCCTGAAACTCCGGCCAGTAATAGGCCACCGGCTTGTCGTATTCGATCAAGCCCTTATCCACCAGAATGTGCATCATGACCGACGCCACACCCTTGGTGGTGGAGAACGACAGTGCCAGGGTATCTTCCAGCCAGGGATTGCCTTGATGATCCCGCTTGCCGGCCCAGATATCCACCACACTGCGCCCTTGAAAATACACTGCCAATGCCGAACCACTGCGTTCGTCTTTAGGAATCTGCTTTACAAATTCAGACGCCACTGCACTAAAACCCGGATGAACAAAGCCCTTATATTGCATCACTGATTCACCTCGCTGGCATCCACTGGGGACTTGCTTAAAAAGAACCGCTGTAAATCTTCGCACATCGCTTCATTCAGGAAACAGGTCACGTATTTGCCCTGCCGCTCCACACTGATCAGGTCGGCATTCACCAGCTCCTTGATATGATGTGACACCGTGGGTGCCCCCACATTCAGGGCATTGATGAAGTCCGTCAAGGCACATCCAGCCAGATTCCTGGATGGCATGGAACGCCGCCGCAAGATCTCCTGATAAATCTGCAACCGGTTTGGGTGCGACAGCGCTTTAAAAGCCTTGGTCAATCTGCGGTTATCCACCGGAACGGCTCCCTCTTCAACATTTATACTTCGACAACTGTAAAACTATAGCGATTTTCAGGATTCGTTGCACCTACCCTTACCTGGCCCCCTCCTCTATAATTGCCCGCCCCTTACCATTCAGGACCCAGGTGTCGTCCATGCTGTCTGATAGCTACCAAAACCGCTTTGGTGGAATCGAACGTCTCTACGGAACCGGAACGCTGGCCATTCTCCGGCACGCCCATGTGTGTGTCGTGGGTATCGGTGGTGTGGGTTCCTGGGCAGCGGAAGCCCTGGCCCGCTCAGGGATCGGCCAGATCACCCTCATAGATCTGGATGAAATCTGCGTATCCAATACCAACCGTCAGAGCCATGCAGCCAGCGGCCAATACGGCCGCGTCAAAGTGGAGGTCATGGCCGAGCGCCTGCGGGCAATCAATCCCGACATACAGTGCCATCCGGATATGGATTTTGTGACCGCCGCCAACGTTGCCGAAAAAATGGCTGGGGGCTACGACTTTGTACTGGATGCAACCGACAGCGTAAAACACAAAGTGGCGATGATCGTTTACTGTAAACGCAATAAGATTCCGCTCTACGTGGTGGGCAGTGCCGGCGGTCAAACCGATCCCACCCGCATCCATTATGCCGACATTACCCGGGCGGAACAGGACCCGTTACTGGCTCTGGTGCGCAAGAAACTGCGCCAGGAGCACGGATACAGCAGCAACCTCAAACGACGTTTCAGTATCGAATGCGTGTATTCCGATGAACCGGTGATGTTTCAGCAGCCCGATGGCAGTGTCTGCTCCACCCGCCCGGCCACCCATGGCAACAGCAGTGTACGACTGGACTGCGCCGGCGGTATTGGGGCTTCCACCTGTGTCACCGGGTCCTTTGGATTTGTGGCCAGTTCACGAATCATCAAAAAAATATTGGATAAGGCGCGGCAATCTGGGTCATCATCGAACACAGAATAATTACCAGTCACAAGGCAGTGCTAGGATCATCAATGCAATTCAAATCAATCAATACCCCCCTCTTGCTCCTGGCCAGCCTGTTGATCTGGGCGGCACCTGTTCTGGCAACCAGCCCCGGGGTCGGCGCCGAAACCCGTTACATCACCCTAAACGGCCAAACCCTGGAACTGGTGCTGGTACCCTCCGACCCCAGCCGTTTTGCCATAGAGGTTAACGATCCCTCTGCCCGTTTTTACTCAGCACAGCTCCGCAACTACCCGCAAAGTGAAGGCCGGGTTGCCTACATAGGCGGCCAATGGCAGGGCCTGCTGATTCATGAAGGTGAACTGCATCTGATCGAAAATCTGGACACCGCACCACCCCCATCCACCGCTCCGCAACCGGTACGCCCAGCCATGGCGGTACGGGCGTTACAGCAGGATATGAACCTCGGTCAATGCGGTTATAAAACCCCGTCAGACCTGCAAAGCCCGGCGCCTGACCAGCAAAGCAGCTTCGGCATTACCGCCCGCTCCCTGATGGCGCAATCCCTGCAGATCGACTACGACAGCTTTTGCCTGGAGCAGATCGACGGTGTCTGTCTGGTGGGTGAGCTGACCCTGGTTTTTGATGATGCGTTCGAGGACAGTTTCGGCGCCCAATACCAGGCACAGGCCGTGGCCATTGCCGCCAATGTCGACCTCATCTACAAACAGAATTTCAACATTGTGTTCAACCGGTTGCGCATGGCTTTTGGCTCCGGTGATGTGTTTACCGGCGGTACGAACATTGATGCCGTGTTGGATGATATGGAATTAAAGCGGGTGGCAGGGCAAACCAGTGCCTTTGATCCCAACGTTTTCTCAATCCTGCACTTCATCAGCGGCCGCACCTATTTTTCCGAGGCAAACCGAGCGGTTGGCCTGGCCCTGGGCCCCACCTACGGCACTAATTATGCCAGTTACCCCAACCCGGACATTCCCCTGCTGTGCACCGGTTATGCCATCGGCACCTCCCAGATTATCGGCAGCGGCGGTAACCGGGCTGCGTTCACCTCTCTGGTGGTGGCGCACGAGATCGGCCATAACTTTGGTTTTTTGCACGATGGCGATGATCCGCCGGCCAGCGCCTGCTCAGCCACCGATTTTATTATGGGCCCTGAACTGGGCAGCTATACCTCTACCTTTTCCTCTTGCTCCGCGGAGGTGCTGGCCCCCAACCTCAATGCCATCGCCACCATCGAGAACTGTTTCGACTTCCCGGTGGACGCCACCATCACAACGGATGCCGGCAATCCTGAAGAAACGCAAAAAGCGGGAGTGCTCAATACCGCCTACGCCATCAGTGTTCAATCCCGCAGTGACCGCTCCGCGAACCTGCGGGTCAGTGGTAACATCAACAGCAGCGCTGCCACTTTTCTGGACGCTTCCCTGGATGGCACACCCTGTGCGCTCGGCAACTCAAACACCACCTATACCTGCTCAATCAACGGGGCCACCAGCCATAATCTGGATCTGGAGATTCAGGCGGCCCTCAGCAATTTGGAAATCGTCCATGAGGTGGCGGTCATCTCGGCCGATGACTTTGACGTCACCGACAGCAACAACATACTGACTGAAACCATTGCCGTGGTTGACGGCAGAAGCTCAGGTACAGGCAGTCGGTTATCAGGCGGCAGTGGTGGTGCCTGCAACTGGTTAGGGCTTAACCTAATCGTTTTGCTGATCATCAGGCGTTTTCGATGCTCGTGAATGCCATCACACTTTCGCTCAAATATCGCCCAGCAATAGCCCTGATGTGAGGGAAATAACAGCCCCAAACTCCGCAATATCCCCAGAGCTACTAAACTGAAGTAAACCGGACCTTGCAGGAGTTTCCCAATGGCCATTTTTCATCAAGACGCCTTCTTCTGGCGGCTGATCAACCTCACCCGATCGCTGTCCACCGAGACCGATAAGTGGAAGCTGTTCAGCAATATTCTGGACGAGTGCCAGCAAATCACCCATTGTGATGGTGCCACCCTGTACCTGCTGGAAGAGGATGAGGCGGGTCCACGGCTGGATTACGCCATGATCCAAAACAAATCCCTGGGACTGGCCCAGAAATTTTGCGAGCCCGGGCAATCAGCCCTTACCCCTATTCGCATCCACACCACCGATTCGGACAACAATCAAACCCACAGCATCGCCGCATACTGTGCCCTGCAGGCCAAGTCCGTGTGTGTGGAAGATGTCTACAGTTCCGGCCAGTTCAACATTTGTGGTATCAAAGCCTTCGATGACCTGTTCGATTACCGTACCCGGTCGGTGCTGTCGGTTCCCGTGATTAAACCCGGCAAGCGGGTGCTGGGGGTTATCCAGTTGGTGAATCCACAGAACCCGCTGTCCGGTACCGTGGCACACTACTCCGAAACTCAGATCGCCATCATCGAATCGCTGGCCGCCCTCATGGCAACGATTCTGGAAAGTGCCGAACTGGAACATGCCGAGGGTGGACTGCTGGTTCGACTGTCACAACCGCAAGGTACCGAAGCAATCTTTGAACGGGTTCTGGATGAGGCCATGCGGGTCACCCGGGCCGACGGCGGTACCATCTACTGGTATCGGGAAGATCCCCCCAAACGTTTGGAATTCGTTGCCCTGAAAAACAACTCGTTGAATCTGTCGTTCACCACCTTTGAATCCGAAGCCAAAGACATTGATCCGCTTTTACTGGAAGATAATGGCGAGCCCAATCTGCAGAACGTGGCCACCTTCACCGCCATCAGCAAGCAGGTGGTCAATATTGACGATGCCTATAACAATACAACGTTCGACTTCTCAGGAATGAAGCGTTTTGATCAGCAATATGACTATCATTCACAATCGTTCCTGAGTGTGCCATTGCTTAACCACGCCCAGGAAGTCATTGGTGTTATGCAATTGATTAACGCCCGCAACGCTTTCAATCAGGATGTCATCCCCTTTTCAGCCCAGTTGGAGCCGCTGGTAAAAGGCCTGGCCTCTTACGCTGCCGTGACGCTGGAGAACGATATGTTGCTGCACGCCGCCACCAGCCCTGATAGACAAGTCAGAAAAACCGGCACAGAGTAGTCAGATTGGGACACCCGTTGCCATTTTGGTAATTTTTCACAAAATGCTTCGGTATTTTGCCAATAAAAAATCCAGACAAATACTACTACCATGTAAATCAGGCGCTTAAGAACACCGCGAGCACCCTAAGTTCTAAGCGCCTTCCTCGAACGTCTTGTTTGGGGAACTCACAACTATGCGAGCACCAACTGGCCATGAGTACGGACGCTCTGAAACGGCCAGTATCGTGTTGGTAAGGGATGCGAGCCCCTTACCAACACTTTTTTAAAGGCAATTGGGTCCGGCTTTATTGGGGTAGTGTGTGAGAACATAACTTTCGACATGGTAATGCGATGCAAGCAGTGAAACTCGATCTCCAGTCTGCCCTGCAACAGGCGCAAGGTTGGCTCAAATACGAAGGTATCGTACGGGTTCGGGCCTCCCGAACCCCCAACGGTGACGCTCTTGTGGTGGTTACAAACTGCAATCCAGCAGCCATCACCGCCCCGGTGCCGTCCTACTTCCAGGGATTTCCCGTCATTTTCTGTCAAATTCAAGCTTAATTTCAGCCATTGGAATCCGATTGTTCCCGGTTTATACTGAACCGGGTAGTCAGTATGACTATTAATTGAGGCCCAGCTCGCAAGCAATGGGTCAATGGTGCCAGCACGCTGCACGAGTCTAGCGGACAGGATTCGGAAATTCCCCATGCGATGCCCAAACTGCGGATCGGATAATCCCGCGTTTCACGCTTTCTGCTATCAATGTGGCAGCACATTGACCCAATTAACTGACCACTCCGACGGTGGATTCACTGCGCCCCGCACCCAGGATCTGCAACCGGAACTGAAAAAAGTCACCATTCTGTTTGTTGACATCACCAACTCCGTTCAGTTGATCCATAAGCTGAAAGCGGAAGACAGCGCCGATTACCTGGACCCCACCATTTCATCCCTGAAACAAAACGCTCACCGCTACGGCGGCATGATCAACCGGGTGGATGGCGATGGCATGATGGTGATTTTTGGGGCACCTGTCGCCTACGAGGACCACTCGATTCGCGCCTGCTATGCCGCCCTGGACATGCTGAAATCCGTGCAAGCCGAGTACGAACGCACCGGCATTGCAGTGCGCATCGGCATTCACTCCGGGGAAGTGCTGATGAAGCCCTTCTATAACGATTTTTCGGTGGATTACGAGGCGCTGGGGCCCACAGTTTATCTGGCTCACCGCATGGAGGTTCTGGCCTCGCCCAATACTGCGGTGATCTCCCGCGAAGCGTTCCATGCCGCGCAGAAGCACATCAAGGTTATCGATCTGGGCCCGGTTCAGGTTAAAGGCCTGGATGAGCCGGTAGAGGTGTATCAGCTACAAAGCCGTGTACGGCAGGATGACGGTCACGAGAGTAAATTGGGCGACACGCCGTTTATTGGCCGGGATAACGAACTCAAACTGATCCAGCGCAACCTGATGGAAACCCGGGATCATTGTGGCCGTTGTGTCGCCATCTGCGCTGAACCTGGGGTCGGTAAATCAAGGCTGGTCACCCGCTTTCTGTATGCAGTGAACCCAACCCAGTTCCAGGTACTCACCACCGCCTGTGATTCTCACAACCGCAGTACCGCGTATCTGCCCTTCTCCAATTTGATCCGTTGCTGGCTCAACGTACAGGATTCCGATTCACAACTGGATATTGCGCAAAAACTGCGGGACCGGGTGGCAAATCTGAGCGCCGGTTTCGCCGAGCACCTGTCGGCCTATCATTTTCTCTTGGATCTACCGATTCAAAATCAGAGCTGGAACAATCTGGAGCCGGTACAGAAGCGTCAACGGGCGCGCAAGGCGCTGCGTGCCCTGCTGGAGGAGCTGGCGGGTATCAAACCCATGGTGATCCTGCTGGAGGATCTGCACTGGATCGACGGAGAAAGCCAGACACTGCTGGAGCAACTGGTAAAATCCGTACACGAACACGCCATCATGCTGATTGTCACTTATCGCCCGGAATACCAGGCCAGCTGGCTCAATGACAACGTCAGTCTGCTGGAGGTGAAACCCTTCACCGATATGGAGTCCAATGACTATCTGAAAGGGGTATTGGGTAAAGACAGCAGCCTGACCACTCTGCGGGATGAAATCAGCCGCCGCTGTGAAGGCAACCCGCTTTATATCGAAGAAATGATTCACCACCTGATGGACAGCAATCTGATCTGGGGTGAGCCCGGCCACTATACTTCCGGTTTGAACAACCTGCCGGAAACCCTGCCTCTGACCATCCATTCGGTGATCTCCACCCGTATCGACCGACGCTCCAAACTGGCGAAAAATATTCTGCAGGCCGCCTCCGCCATCGGTCAGCGCTTTTCCACGGGCCTGCTGGATTACATCACCGACATTCCACGGGATTACGCAAAACATGCAATTGATGAACTGGTGCAATGCGGACTGGTTATTAAAACCACCGAAGGCATCAGTGATGAATACCAGTTCAAGCACGCCCTGGTGCATCAGGTGACCTACGACTCCATCCCCAGAGAACGTAAGCGGCTGATTCACGCCAGCCTGGTCAATGCCATTGAATCACTGCATAAGGAACGTCTGGAAGAACATGTCTATCGCCTGGCGGAACACGCTTATGTCGGGCAGTACTGGCACAAGGCCGTGGAGTATTATTTAAAAGCCTGCTATCACGCCATCGGGCGCTCTTCCCACCATCAGGCCGTGCTGCTGCTGGACCGGGGCCTGGAAGCCCTGCGCCACCTGCCACTGAATAAAGATACGCTGGGACAACGCATCGACTTTCTGGCCGTCGGCATGAACGCACTGATTCCGCTGGGGGAACAGGATCGCCTGGTACGGGACCTGAAGGAGGCCGAAAAGCTGTGTGATGCCGTGGGTGAACCTAAACGGACCTGTTCAATACTGTGCCAGCTGACCAATGCCCTGTGGATGGTGGGAAAACACAGCGAGGCCTTCAGCGCCTCGAGCCGGGCAGTGGAACTGGCCAGGGAAATAGAACATGCGCCGCTGCAGATCGCTGCCAACTACAACCTGGCCATGGTGTACCACGCGATGGGGGATTTCGACAACTGCATCCGCCTGGAACAAAGTATTTTGAAAGTACTGAGCGGTGACATGGAGGTAAGCCGTCTGGGTTGGAGTGGTTACCCCAGTGTGTTCTGCCGCACCTTCTACGGCAACAGCCTGGTGGAGCTGGGGCAATTGGCAGAAGCGGAGCAGGTGATTCAGCGCGGCATTGAGATTGCCGAAGGTGCCCAGCACCCCTACTCCAAAGCCATGATTTACGATACCTATGGTTACTATCTGCTGGCCAAGGGCGATTATAACGGTGCCCGCAGTATTCTTGACAGCGCACTCACCATCTGTGATGAGTTTGCCATCCATACCATGGTGCCTGCGGTTTCGGCCAAACTGGGCGAAGCCCTCATTGGCAGCGGCGAACTTCTGTTGGCTGAAAAAATTCTGGAGCAGGCGGTGCAACCAAGTTGTTACCGTAAAGGTGGGCGCTACACCTGGTTCTACCTGTTCAAATCCATGGCGGAGCTGCAGCTGGCACTGAAAAACACCGACAAGGCTCACCTGTACGCCAGAAAAGCCTTTACCGTAACCAGTGAAACCAATGAAAAAGCCCACCATGGCTGGGCCTGCCTGACATTGGCAAAGGTTCACAATGCCATGGATCAACAGTTGCAGGCCGACAAACTCATCGACTTGGCTCTGGACATTGCCAAACAGAAAGGCATGCTGCTTTTAGGCTATACCGCTGCGGCATACTCAGCAGAGGAATTACGAACTCGGGAAGACCATGACAACAGTCTGGTCTACCTTGAACTGGCGAATGATTTTGCTGCCCATGCGGACAGCCGCATTTTTCAGGACAAGCTCGCCTTCCTCAAAGAAAAAATCGTCTAACCAAGTACGCTAGCTATTGCATCGCAACATCATCCGTGCCGGCATTTTGTATTTCTCAGTCATTACACCGTGGGCGCCGGCGGCCGGCCGCACCTGTGGGATTGCCAATAACATTTTCAGAGCCTCACGAATTTCCAGCATCGCAATTTCGTGCCCCATACAGCCATGGGGAGTACCATCCATAAAGATAAACCGCTCTTGCTCAGGCGGGACACCCCCTTTCAGGTTTGCCCCCAGTGTAACCTGGGATACCAGACACACCACCGCCCCCGGCTCAATATTAATGACTTCACCTGCTGAGGTGGTGTAGGTGGCCCCACTGGTACAGTAGCGTGGCAGCAACGGTGCCACTGGGTTCTTACGCAAACAGGTGGTAATGACACTGTTGAGCAGCTGATCGAATTTGGCATCAAGCGTTGCCCTGACCCGTTCATCGGCAGCCAGCCAGTGTTGCAGCAGATTTTGTGCATCCGTATTGCCACCAATCACCCACCTGAAACCACCGGGCAGATCGTTGCCAATATCCAATAATGTCTTCACCACCATACTGATGCCTTTCGCCGTGGTATCCGTGCTACCCACCATCAACTCCAATATACTCTGCCGGACAGCAAGCACCAGTTGCCTCCCTTCCAGGCCATATTGATTGCGATACAGTGTGATAAATCTCGACATCATGCTGGCGCCCCTTGTCTCAGCATGCAGCCGCTGCTGGATTTGTTGCTCCAGGTGCGGTAACAGCTCATTGGTGGCATTTTTTGCCAGCTGGGTAATAAACCCCACATTGTACTGGTTAAGAAATACCTCCAGGAACAGCATCCTTACCCAGAACAACAGCGTTTCATCCGGTGTGGTCTTGAAGCCATAGTCGGCGTAACGTTGCTGCCACAACAAGGGCAACTCGTCAAAATGGGTTTTATCGAAGAAATGTGCCACCTGTGTTTTAGAAAGGATTTCCCCCATAACCGGTTGCGGCGCTGCCACGCCATAGAAACCCTTGATCACCACCAGCGGCAGGCGGCGTGCAACATCCTCCACCAGATCAAGCTGACCAGCAGCCCGAAAGCGCTGTCCAATGGCTTCGATTTCGGGCTTTATGATGTGCTTCAGGCGATCAACAAAACCCGTATGCTCCAGTTGCGCGATCGTATCATGCTTTAACTTTTGCCGTTGCGCTGAGTCTGGACGCGATAGCAGCATTGCGCTCTCCGTCAATCCATAAATTCGCCGGGCGTAATGATCATTGGTAAACACATTCGGTTGCGACAATATCTTTATAACGTCTTCGGGGTGCGCAAAATAGTAATACGGCGTAGTGACGTCGCCGGCAGTTACTTTAAGTTTGGTAAAACGTTTACCGGCTATCAGCCCGCTTGCATCCACATATCGGGCCACATCCAAAGGGTCCGACGCCAGCGGATCAAAGGCATCAATATGCTGTTTGGGTATGATAAAAGGGTCAACGGGTTGCGCCAGCCCGGCAATCTGCTGCAAGCCTCGACGGCCGGGGGTAAAAAAGTATTCCCCGCCCTTGAGCTGCACATATTGTTTCAAACCGAACACTGGTGCGCGTTCGGCATTAAACGAAAACTGTCCGGGATCATTCTGTGGGCGGCAGCCGACAACCGGATCCAGCACAGGACTCGGCATATGCATAAAATCACAATTGTTGATCCAGTTTTTCTGAATAAATTCAAACTGGGAGTCAATACGGGCGTTGTAGCAGAAAAAATGTAACCCCCGCCGCTCCACCGGTGCACTTTTATGGCATTGATCAGGTTGAATAAAAGAGCCATAAGGCATGCCGCGCCGGATAATACGATGCTGGTCCACCAGCGTCGTGCCGTCGTTCACGCCGGCGTTCAGGGTCAGGCGGGGATTGACACGGCGCACATGGGAGGCATAAGGACAATGTTCGCCGCGAGGATCATCGCCAAAGTCAAAGGCGTTATCCTTGGGACCGGGATGACCCGATACCAGCGGAGTCCCATCATATTGACGCCCCACCAGCCTGGCCGCCAGCTCGTCATCACCGGCACAATAGTCGCGAAACCCCGCCACATCCTGCTCCAGCTTGCGATACACCAGAAACGAGCCGTTCATGGTTATCTTCTGGTAAGCTGCCCTGGCCGGGTCTGTTGCCCTGGGCTGTATGGGATTAAGCCTGCCCTCCCCCGCCGCCTTGTCATTCTTCAAGCCCAGTTCATCATAGTATCCCAGCACAAACTCACCCGCCGCCAAAGGCTCCCAATCCGCCTCCGCAGAAGCCTTTTTTCCACCAATGGCGCAACCGGGCATACCATCGTTGATACGCGGCTGAGACACCCCATCGGTGAAGCCGAAATGCTCCCGAATTCGCCGCTGGTAACGGATCACATGAGCCTGTTCCTGAGCCAGGCACTGTGCCCCGGGGAAATCACTGCCCCCGGCCAACAACCCGGTAAGGGTTTGCTCAATCCTGGAGAAATGCTGTTTCTGAGCCGCTTCACTCCATTCTTCCGGTGGAATCGATAAGTCGTCCTCCAGTGATGGAACGTAATTTACCGCCAGCAATACATGAATATGACGACTGCCATAAAAGCCCTCCCATTGTCGGGGGTCATCCCCCCACTGATCGCCAATGAAAGCCGAGCGTCTGGCCATCCCGTCCCGGTAGGCCGGCGGAAACTGCGCCAGCAAATGCTGCGGTAAGCCCATGCGATCCAATCCGCTGTAAGTAAACGCAACGTTCACAAAACAAGGGCTGCTTAATCCTGCTCCACCATCGGTATGCAGCGCCTGATCCGAAATCACTAATTTCTGAAAATCCTCGCGGCCAAGAAAGCCGGCAAAAGCCACGGGATCTGTAATGGTGAGAAAGAAGTAGCGGGCGGCAGAGGGCCGGGCGCTGCGAATAAGATGCGCCTGAATATCATCAAGCTGAAGCTGGTTTTTCCCCGGGTTCACGGTCGCGCTCCGAATTCGTCATCATGAATTGAGATAGGACTGATTATTCAACACAAAGAGGTCAAAGGCTTTCCTGAAATCATCACCTTTATTCAGCCGATCATCTGCCTGCCATTGCGCCATGAAAGCGTCGAAATTTAATTTGAAGCGGCGCAGGGCCTGCCTTTCAAGCAGAGTCTCGTCCGGTATGGCGGCATAAAAAGCGGTGGTTTCAACCTGATGCGCTTTAACGTAGTGCCAAAACGCATCAAAGTCACGGCAACCTTGCTCAGGGTAACCCACACAATTATTCCACACCCGATCCATGTCATCGGCAATCAGCGTGGAGAAATCCCGCAGGTACTGCCACATGCTGCCGTCATAGTTCGAGGTGAAAATCAGTTTGTCCTCTCCTGAAGACGGCTCCGTCCAGATCACCCAGCGGGCAAAATGGATGGTCTGCACCAGCCGGATCGGCGTTGGAATGCCTTTCAATTCACGATTTAAAACCGATTCCAGTACTGACTGAAGACGCTGCTTGTAGGTCATTACACCTTCCGGCGTGCGGCCCCTTTTGATGGTGGTGATGATGGTAATTTCATTCACACCACCCAAGTAACGAGAGTCCTGAATTTGTGGCATCCCGAGATCCTTGTGTACTGATTGAATTAATAACAGAAAAATGAGAACTACTTCACTTTTCTGGTTTAATAAAAACACTTGATGAAATGGTTGTAAACAGCTTTCGTTGTTTTATGTATTTTGCGGCTAATCCACTGACAATCTTGCAAAAAAAAACATTAAATTTCGATCACTTAAGATTTTTTTTACTAGACTTAGACCAACTTGAGCTTACAGACCCACAAGATGAGCAATTGCAGAGAGTGCCTGGGGGCATGTTGAATTCTCGCATATTCCAACCGTTACTGTTCCTGACACTGATGCTTGCCAGCGCGCTTGCAGGTGCCGTTTCCAATTTCGCGCCGATACCCACCGCCGAAGTGAATAACCTGCCTCTGGGCAGGCATCTGCGTATGTTGGAGGATCCTTCCGGTACCCTGCTGGTGGAGGATGTCCGGTCAACGGACTTCGATCGTCAATTTGAGCCCCTGTTTGTGGAAACCCCCTATCTGGGCAGAACCCACTCCGTATTCTGGTTCCGATTCGATCTGGATTTCACTGAGGGCAACTCAGACATGATTCTGGAGCTGGGCTACCCGCACCTCAAACACATCACACTGTACCGCTTTGCCGAAAACACACTGCTGGATCAACAAATGTCGGGGTACGGCGACCCCATGACCAGCAAACTGCATTGTTCCCGCCCCTGTTTCCTTATTCCGCAAAGCCATGACCGGCAAACGCTGTACCTCAGGGTCAACAGCGATTCTCCCCTGTTCGTTCCCATGCATCTGCGCACCCCCAACAGCCAGTTAAAAAGCGAACGGGTAATGATGGCGCTGTCCTCGCTGTTTTACGGCGCTTTTCTGGTGATGGGCCTGTTTAACCTGTTTCTGTATTTCTCCACCCGTAAAAGCAGTTATCTCTACTACGTGGCCTACATCACTTCCCTGGGGTTATGGACCCTGTCCCATGACGGGCTGCTGCGGGAAATGTTGTTTATGGGCAACGAGTTCCTGGCTTCCTACCGAATCCATTTCATTCTGACGCTGTTCAGCGTCTGCATGGGTGCCATCTTCTGCCAGAAGTTTCTCAACACCCGCGACAACATGCCGTTGCACCACAAAGCGTTCAGCTTTCTGATTCTGATCGGAGGTATCGACATCCTACTGATCCTGCTGACCGGCAAACTGATGCTGCCCAATTCCGCCAATCTATTGACGATAATATTCTGCTTTGCTGGCCTGTCTGCTGGCACCCTGGGGTTGATGCGGGGGCTGAAAACGGCGCGTTTTTTCCTCACTGCCTGGATCAGTGTCATCATCGGCAGCGCCTGCTGGGTGCTGACCATATCCGGGGTGTTTCCACTCAATAAAATCACCTTGTTCAGCGTACACATGGGCGCACTGGTGGAAACCATCCTGTTAGGGCTGGCGCTGGGCGACCGCATCAATGTGCTGCAGGCGGAGCGCATCCAGGTCGAACAGGAGGCAAAACACCGGTTGGAAGAAACCAACGCCAAACTGGCTGCCAGCAACCGCTTTAAAGATGAGTTCCTTTCCACCATCAGCCACGAACTGCGCACTCCCATGAACGGAATATTTGGCGCCTACGAATTACTTGAGCACACGGATCTCAATACTGAACAGGTCAAATACCTGAGTACCATCAGCCGCTCCAGCCGCGATATGATGGGTATGGTTGAAAACATTCTGACCTACACCCAGTTGGAATCCGGGATCGCCAAACCCAATGAGTTCCCGTTTCGAATTAAGGAATGTCTGCAGGAAATCGCCATGCATTACCGGGGGCGGGCGTCGATGCAGGATCTGGATTTCGATTTCAAACTGGATAACAAAATCCCCATGACGCTGGCAGGTGACGAAGACAAGTTGCGCCTGCTATTGGATCACCTGCTGGATAATGCCTTCAAATTTACCGATCAGGGCTTTATCCGGTTCGAGGTAACCTACCTGCAATCCGGCGATGATGAGCTGGAAAAGCTGCAGTTCGTCATCCGCGATTCCGGGTGCGGAGTACCGGAATCCCTGCAATCCGACATCTTTAATTCATTTAAACAGGCCGATGGCTCCCTAACCCGCCGCAAAGGCGGGCTGGGTATCGGCCTGGCTCTGTGCCAGAAAATCGTGACCCTGTTACAGGGCAAGCTGGAATTCCGCTCCGTCGTCAATGAGGGGACACAGGTGGTACTGACTCTGGCCTTCAAGCCGGCGGAAGATCAATACCGCCAGGCCAATCAGATTTCAGATACCATCAAACCGGAAAAAATCGACATTTTGGTGGTGGAAGACAACTATGTGAACAAACTGGTGATGGAAGGCCAGCTGAAAAAGCTGGGTTTCCAGGTATTCGCCGCCGGTAATGGCAAGGAAGCCGTGACCATGATGGAAAAACGTGAGTATGACCTGGTGTTTATGGATTGCCAGATGCCGATCATGGACGGTTTTGAAGCCGCCCGCCAGGTTCGCCAATTGAACAACCGCAATGCGTCCATTCCAATCATCGCGGTAACTGCAAATACGAACCCCGGTGACCGGGAAAACTGCATCAGTGCCGGTATGAATGATTACATCAAGAAGCCGTTCAACCAGGCTATTCTGATCGCTGCGATCAACCGCTGGCTCAGCTACGACACCGACGCCCACTGACCATGGCCGTACTCACCAATTAAGAGGAAGCCGAATCAGAAAACAGGCGCCCCCCAGGCTGGAACGCTCGATAGTGAGTGTGCCGGCGGACGCCGAGACAATATCGGCCACCACCGCCAAGCCAATACCCTGGCCGGTTTCCCGTTCATCCCGCCTTACCCCCCGCCTCAGGATTCGGTCTTCATCTCCGTCTTTTATTCCGGGGCCGTCATCTTCCACCGCCACCCGGATCTGCCCGCCCTGAATGCGCCCGCTGACCCGTACACGATGACCACCATACTTGCAGGCGTTATCCATAAGATTGCCCAATACCTCCAGCGTATCGCCATCATCCCAGGGCATGCGCAAACCTGAGCGGATATCCTGCTCAAACTGAATGGTCTTATCGCTGTGTACCTTGGTGAGCACCTTGCTCATCCGCTCATACATGTCCAACAACACTGCCCCTTGCCCACTGACCTGGGGTACCGCCGATATGGCGCGCTTCAACTGATAATTGACGATCTCATCCATCCGCAGCACCTGGTCACGCAACGTCTGCGCCTGCTGTGCCCATGTCTGCGGGGATTCCAGCTCCAGCCCTTTCAACACCGCCAATGGCGTTTTCAGGCTATGGGCCAGGTCACCCAGGCTGTTCTTGTAGCGTTCCCGCATCGAGCGCTCATGCTCCACCAGACGATTGAGATTGTTCACCACCGGCATGACTTCTTGGGGGTAGACTCGATCAATGCGCTGCTGGCGCCCCTGCTCCACACCATTGAGCTCTGACGCCAATCGACGGAACGGACGAAACCCCAGGTTCAACAAGCCAAAAACCAGAACGATCGCCGCCACCACCAAACCACCCAACCAAACCCAGAGCGTATTTTCAAAACTTTTGATTTGCGCAACATAAGGCTGATCCCATTCACGCACCACAAAGGTATAAGGAGTCGCGGCAGAATCCTCTTCCCAATAGACGCTGATGGAAAGTTGATAGTAGTTTTTACCTGACTGATCCTGTACCTGCCGAAAAATCCATTGCCCGGGTTCAGATAAGGGAGGATCCGGAAACACTTCCACCAAAACCGAGCGTGATTTCCATACCGGTTTACCCTGATGCAGGATGGTGGCGAGCAGCCCGGAGTTCAGTTGATTAAACCGGGGATCCGCCAACGTATCAGGAATCACCAGTTGCCCGGCTTCATAATCGACCGTAGCAATCAGCCCAAACATCTGCAGCTTCAACTGTTCACGGGCACGGTCCAGGATACTGGCTTGAAAAGACTCCCGCAGTATCCAGCCCGCACTGACGGAAAAAAGCGCCAGGATCAATGCTGCCGCCAGCACAAACCGGACTCTCAGAGACAACAAGATTTATGCCTCCAGTGCAAAACGGTAACCACGGCCTCGCAGGGTTTCGATGGGTTTCAGCTGATTGTCGGGATCCAGTTTTTTGCGCAAGCGGCCAATGAACACCTCAATGGTATTGCTATCCCGGTCAAAGTCCTGGGCGTAAATATGCTCGGTCAACACTGTTTTTGAAACCACTTCGCCCGGGCGCAGCATCAGATATTCCAATACTTTGTATTCAAAGCTGGTGAGTTCCACCGGAGCGCCCTGCAACGACACTTTCTGCGCGGCCGTATCCAACTCGATACCGCCCACCGACACCACCGGTTTGGCGTGACCGGCAGAACGCCGGATCAGGGCATTCAGGCGCGCCAGTACCTCCTCCACTTCGAAAGGTTTCACCACATAATCATCCGCCCCGGCTTCCAGGCCATCCACCTTATCCTGCCAATGTCCGCGGGCGGTGAGAATCAAAATGGGGTAATTGATATTCCTGCTGCGCAGATCACGAATCAACTCAATACCACTGAGTTTGGGTAAGCCCAGATCAACAATGGCAACATCATATTGATACTCCCGACCATAGTACTGACCTTCCTCCCCATCCCCGGCCTGATCAACGCTGTAGCCCTTTTTCTGTAACACGGTCACCAACTGTTCCCGTAGGTGCTGCTCGTCTTCTACCACCAATACGCGCACGGTTATCTAGCCTCCAATCCCGCCGGTTTCCTTGCTTACGAACACGGTCTTTACCCGCCCTTCCGGCAACAACACCTTGACCCGGTATACCCCGCGCCCGTTTCTTTCCTCTTCCGTTACCTTGAGTACCTTGCCGCCGGTTTTCTTAATAACAATCTGCGCCGCATCGGAAGAACTGACCTCCGCCAGCAGCCAATGCTCGACTTTACTTTGCCCGAACGCCGTTGCACTGAACAGCACCATCAAAGCCAAACCGAGAATGTGGTGTTTTACTTTCATGAAGGGGGAAAACTCAAACAACATTCTGCACACCTTAATGCACCCATTGTGAACTGAAACTGAACTGGCTGCCCTCAAATACACCGCGAGCCGGGCCATAGCCCGCCTCAGCCTGTATCCAAATACTGCCTTTTTTGCTTTTAATTCATTACGTTATCTTTCAAGCATAGCTGACTGGCACGGCCGTTGCTGTATACATATTGCGATCAATCATTTCGCTGATATTCCATACAGACTTGCCTGGAGGCACAATATGACACTCAAGGAATCCGCAACGCTGTTGTTTGAAATCACACACCCAGAGGAAGCCACCAGCTTCAACGCTCTGAAAGAATACCTCGAAAACATGTATTTCGCGTAATCCAAAGCCCGTTCATTGTACAAAACCTGACATTGCTATTCCCGCAAAATTCCATTGCCGGCTCCGCCGGCTTTTTTTTGTCTTTCAATCACTTAGCTGCTCTCACCCAGCAGATAGACAATTTATAGACAATACTTTGATAAAAGACACATAAACTACCTATAATTGGTTTCGTCTAAGACACTAAATGGACAAACCAATGACAGAAGCCTTTGCAAAAATCCCTGTAGGAATCAGCCGCTGCCTGCTGGGTGACAGCGTCCGCTATAACGGTGATCACAAACACAACCGCTTCTGTACCGGTGTACTGAGCGAATACTTCGAGTTTGTTCCCACCTGCCCGGAAGTGGAAATCGGCATGAGTGTGCCCCGCAAGCCCATTCGCCTGGTGGACTACGACGGTGACGTACGGGCGGTGGAAACCGATGACCCAGAACGGGATTACAGTGCCAAACTGATTGCCCGGGGCAACGAGTACGCTGCCGCACAGCCGGACATCTGCGGCTTTATTGCCACCCCCAACTCACCCAGTTGCGGTGCCTACGGCGTCAAACTGTACCTGCCCAACGGTAACCCCGTCCATAAAACCCGCGGCCTGTTCAGCCGGTCACTGATGGAGAACAGGCCGCTCTTGCCGGTAGAGGAATCGGGCCGGCTCAACGACGCCGGTTTACGCGAGAACTTCATCATGCGGGTGTTCACACTGCATCGCTGGAAACAACTGACCAAGCAGGGTATGACCGCCAACGCCCTGGTGCAATTTCACAGCCGCCATAAATATCTGGTGATGTCACGGAACTACAAGGCCTATCGGGAGCTGGGCCGGCTGATTGCCAAGCTGGACAAAGACACACTGCAGGAAACAGCGCGGTTGTACATTTCCGGACTGATGACGGCCCTGGCTACACCACCTGAGCGCGGCACCCATTGTAACGTGCTCCAGCACCTGATGGGCTATCTGAAGAAAAAACTCGATCAGCAGGATAAGCACGAACTGCTCACCAGCATCGAAGATTACCGCAAAGGGGTAATACCACTGATTGTTCCCATTGCTCTGCTCAAGCACCACCTGGCGCGGGATGTTGAACAGAACCAGTACGCTCTCCAGCAATTCTACCTGGCCCCGTACCCCCACGAGCTGGGGCTGCGCAGCCACATCCACTAGGAGAGACCCAATGACCCAGGCTGTGTGGTTTCGCAACGATCTGCGCATCGATGACAATCCGGCTCTTGCCGCCGCCTGCAGCGGCGACGATCCCGTGATTGCCATTTATATCTACACCCCGGAACAACAGCGCAAACATCAGGTCGGTGACACCAAGTTGCGCTTCACTCTGGAAACACTGGTGCACCTGAAGCACGACCTGAGCCGGCTCAACATTCCCCTGGTTGCACTGCTGGGCAGCGACTACGATAACAGCGTCCAGGTGCTGAGCAAGCTGGTTCGACAATACGGTGTGCGCACCGTGCACGCCAACAGTGAACTGGAATTCAATGAAGCACGACGGGATCAACACGCAACCCGGGCGCTTCTGCAGCAACATACACAGCTCAGGTTCCACCAAGATCAAACCATCCTGGCGCCGACCGATGTACTCACCGGTGAAGACACCCCCTACCGTGTTTTTACACCGTTCAAGCGCGCCTGGATACACCGGGCGGCACAATCAAACCTTGCCCCGCTGCCCGCTCCCGGCGCACGCCGCGCCATCGGTATGGAATCCACACCGGATGAGGAAATTTTGTCCTGGCAGGCTCCAACCGCAGCCAATGCCCATTGGATAGCGGGCAGCAAGCAGGCCCATCAGCGCTTGGATAAGTTCACCCTACAGGCCATTGAGCGCTACAAAAGTACCCGCGACTTTCCGGCCTTGAACTGCACCAGTCAGCTGTCTCCCTACCTTGCGGTGGGTGCCATTTCATTGCGCAGCTGCCTGCGCCAGGCCCTCTACGCCAACCACTATGAATGGGATTCAGGCAACCAGGGTGTGCTCACCTGGATGAGTGAATTGATCTGGCGAGAATTCTACAAACACCTCTCGTTCCATTATCCCGAGCTCAGTAAAGGTGTGGCCTTTAACCCCAAAACCCAGTCCATTCCCTGGTCCAGAAACCAGACGCTTTTGCAGCAATGGCAATCCGGACAAACCGGTTTTCCGTTGGTGGATGCAGGCATGCGACAACTGAACCAGACAGGCTGGATGCACAATCGCCTGCGCATGGTAACGGCCATGTTCCTGACCAAACAGCTGTTTATTGATTGGCGGCTGGGTGAGGCGTATTTCATGAACAGGCTGATCGACTGCGACTACGCCGCCAACAATGGCGGCTGGCAATGGTCTGCCTCCACAGGGGCCGATGCAGCACCGTATTTCCGTGTTTTTAATCCGATACGGCAATCGCAGCGCTTTGATGCCCAGGGTGAATTCATCAGAGCCTGGGTACCTGAGCTTGCGCAATTGGGGCCGAAACAAATCCACGACCCCTCACCCATGGAACGTCAGCTGGTGGGTTATCCCTTGCCCATTGTGGATCACAAAAGCTCGGTTGAACACGTGAAACAAGCATTCAAGGCCGCCCAGGCAATGGAGACAGCATGAACAGACTACTGGAAAACAAGGTTATCTGGATCACAGGGGCATCCAGCGGTATCGGTAAAGCGCTGGCCATTCGCCTGGCAAAAACCAACACCGTAATTGCCACCTCCCGATCCCAGGAAAAACTTGAACAATTAAAGCGGGAATATCCGGCCATTGTCATCAAACAGGCTGATGTAACCAAACCGGCTGAACTGGCATCTGTGTGCGGGTTCATCGAGCAGATTTTTGGAAAACTGGATGTGCTGCTGGCCAACGCCGGCCACTGTGAATACCTTGACGTACGCCATTTCGACAGCAGCATTGCCCTGCGCATGATCGAAACCAACTACATGGGCTTCGTCTATGCCATTGAATCCTGCCTGCATTTGCTGCGCCGCTCTGAAACACCTCACATTGTTGCAGTGAGCAGCAGCTCAGTCTACCTGGGCTTGCCGCGAGCGGAAGCATACAGTGCCTCGAAAGCCGCGGTCACACAGTTCATGGAATCCCTGGCTGCTGATCTGACACCGGAAGGTTTTTCCCTGAGCGTCATCCATCCGGGTTTCGTCGATACCGAGCTAACCCGGCAAAATGATTTTCCCATGCCCTTTCTGATGCAACCGGATGCCGCAGCCCAGCGCATTATCCAAGGCCTTAACCGGGGCCAATACAACATTGATTTCCCCAAGGGCCTGACCTGGATACTGCGCTGCCTGCGACAAACACCACACCTTATACGTCATCGCATTACCAGCAGTTTGTCGAGGAACATGCAACATGAACTATAGCAATATTGCCGTGATCGGCAGTGGCATTTCAGGCCTGACCACAACCTACCTGTTGCAGCAAAAATACAATGTCACGCTGTTTGAACAGCAAGACTACCTTGGCGGCCACACCAACACCGTCGACATAGAGGCACAGGGGCAAGTGTTCCCGGTAAATACCGGCTTTATTGTGTTTAACGATTGGACCTACCCCAACTTCATCCGTCTTATGGACCACCTGGGTGTCGCCAGCGAGGACTCGGAAATGAGTTTCAGCGTGCGCTGCGACCGAACAGGGCTGGAGTACAACGGGGCCAGCCTCAACAGCCTGTTCTGCCAACGCCGCAACCTGATCAACTTGAGCTTCTGGCGCATGATCAAGGACATCATGCGCTTCAACAGACAAGCCATAGAGGACTACCGACATGGTTTGCTGGACTGCGGTGTCACCCTGGGTGAGTACCTGCAGTCCAACGGCTACACCAGGGAATTCTGCCGTTACTACATCATTCCCATGGGCTCGGCCATCTGGTCTGCGTCAGAGTCGGACATGATGGCGTTTCCGGCGGCGTTCTTTGTTCGCTTCTTCCACCACCACGGGCTGCTGTCCATTGACAACCGCCCACAGTGGCGCGTGATCAGCGGCGGTTCGCGCAGCTACGTTCATGCGCTGAAAGCAAGATTCAGCGGCTCGGTACACATCAATCACACCATTGATGCCGTGCAAAGACACGAGCGTGGCGTAACCCTGATCGATGCCTATGGTGATTGTCACGAGTTCGACGCGGTTGTCTTCGCCTGCCACAGCGACCAGGCACTGGCGATGCTGGAGCGGCCATCAGTAGTAGAAAAAACGGTTCTGGGTGCGATTCCCTACCAGGACAACAGTGTGCTGCTGCACACGGATACCCGCCTTTTGCCACGCAATCAGCGGGGCTGGGCCGCCTGGAATTACATGATACCCCGCCAGGCAGAACAACCTGTCACGGTCACCTACAACATGAACATCCTGCAGAATTTCAACAGTGACACCACATTCTGTGTGAGCCTTAACCAGGATGAACTGATTGACCCCGGCAAAATCCTGCGCCGCTATCGTTACAGCCACCCCGGTTTCACATTAGAAGGCATGCAGGCTCAGGACCGCTTCCATGAGATCAACGGCAAGCAACACACCTTCTACTGTGGCGCCTATTGGTTTAACGGCTTCCATGAAGACGGGGTAAACAGTGCAATCCGGGTCGCCCGGTCCCTTAACGTAGACTTCGACAACGTGGTACCTCCATGCGCAGCGCAATCTATCAAGGCGTCATAACGCACCGGCGTAACGATCAGGTTCGCCACGGGTTTCAATATCCCCTGTTTATGGTGTACCTGGATCTGGACGAGCTGGCAGACTTTTTTCAGCGCTCCCGGTTTTGGTCAATGGAACGGTTTAACTGGGCCAGCTTCCATCGCGATGATTATCTGCATCCGGAAACGCCGAGTTTGAAGCACGCGGTTCAAAAAGAAATAGAAACCAAAACCGGCAAGGCATTTCACGGGAAAGTGTTTATGCTGGGCCACGTACGCTACCTGGGTTACTGTTTCAATCCTGCAACCTTCTATTATTGCTATGATGATGAGCAATTGAAATATGTGGTGGCAGAAGTCAGCAACACGCCCTGGAATCAACGCCACACCTACGTTCTGACCTTTGCCGAAGGCACCACAACCACCCAGAATTTCACCACCGAAAAAGCGTTTCATGTGTCACCCTTTCTGGGCATGGACTGCACCTATCAATGGAAAATATCACCACCAGACCAGGATCTCAGTCTCTATATTTCGAACTTCAGGGAAGACACCCTGATTTTCAGCGCCGGATTAAAACTGCATCGTCAGGCAGCCACTTCATTCAATTTGAATAAAATTCTAGTGCGGTTTCCCGCCGTCACCATCAAAACCATTTTCAGCATCTACTGGCAAGCGCTCAGGCTGTGGAGCAAAGGCGCCCGGTTTCACGATCATCCCCAACCTTCCGAGGATCACACTCTATGAACACTACAACGATGGCAACAGCGGCCCCGGTGAAAGGCATGAAAAAATTCTGCCGAAGCCTTATATTCAACCTTTTCAAACAGGTTGAATATGGAACCCTCTCTATCATCGATAGCGAAGGTACCCATACGTTTACCGGCAGCCTTGACCCAGACGCGGTCCATGCAGAACTGCACATCAAAGATCCCGGCTGCTACGTGGACATGTTGTTGGGCGGCAGCATCGGCGCGGGTGAGGCCTATATGAGTGGTGACTGGTTTTCTCCGGATACCACAAAGGTGATCCGGTTTATGAGCCTGAACCTGGCAACCGTAGAGCGGGTGGACTCCGGATTTGCGCTGATGACGAAACCCGCCCAGCTTGCCTATCACCTGAAGAATCGCAATACCGAAAAAGGCTCGCGCCGTAACATCGCGGCACACTACGATTTGGGCAATGATCTGTTCCAACTGTTCCTCGACCCCACCATGATGTACTCGTCGGCGATTTTTCCCAACCCGGATTCGTCATTGCAGGAAGGATCACTCTACAAACTGAAGCGCATCTGTGAAAAGCTGGATCTGCAACCTGGTGATCATCTTCTGGAAATCGGCACCGGTTGGGGGGGCATGGCCGCTTACGCTGCGAAAAAGTACGGATGCCGTGTGACCACCACCACCATATCTCAACAGCAGTATGAATACGCCCGCCAACACATTCAACGGGAAGGCGTTGGTCACTTGGTGACTCTGCTGCAGGAAGATTACCGCAATCTCACTGGGAAATACGACAAACTGGTCTCCATTGAAATGATCGAGGCCGTAGGTCATCAATACTATCCTGATTACTTTCGCGCCCTGGGGCGGCTGCTCAAGGAAGACGGGCTGGCTCTGATTCAGGCCATCACCATTGATGACAAACGCTATGAAAAAGCCAAAAACGATATTGACTGGATTCAGCGATACATCTTTCCGGGGGCCTGCCTGCCATCCATCAAAGCCCTCACCGAAGTCAGCGGCCGTCACAGCAATCTGGAACTCAAACACATGGAAGACATCACCCCGCACTATGCCCGAACGCTGCGCCTGTGGCGGGAACGTTTCTTTAACAACATAGAGCAGATTCGCGATCTGGGGTACAACGAAGAGTTTATTCGCATGTGGGATTACTACCTCTGTTACTGCGAGGGCGGCTTTGCAGAGCGCGTGATAGGTGATGTGCAAATGCTGTTTGCCAAACCACTTTATCGCGGACAACCGGTTTTGGGGCGGCTGTCATAGTGAATGGCCGCGAGCACCCGGTGAGGACCTGAATAATGCCAAACAGTCTGCTGAAACCAATGTTGATAGGCATGAGCTGTCTGGTGTGCAATGGCCTGATTGCGCAACCGGATACCATTTTCGGCTATGCCTATGATGCCCGGCGTGAAAATCTGCGCTACGTGGAATCCTATCATCAGGTGTATAACGCCGAGGGTCATTTGCAACAAAGCCAGGTTCGCTATCTGTCGCCCAACGAGGAATTACTGGCCACCAAAACCCTGGACTATGAAGCACACCCCTATGCCCCTGAATTCACCTTCGACAATAAAGTCGCCGCGTATGAAGAATCCCTGCACTGGATAAGCGAAGGCAGGGTCAGGGTTCGGCATCGTGAGGCTGATCAGCGTTGGCAGGAAAAAGTGCTTACGGTGGAGGAACCGGTGGTGGCCGATGCCGGTTTCGACGCCTTTCTGAAGGATCAGTTACCGCGCCTGATGGCGGGGCAAACGGTAGAGTTCAACTTTCTGAATCCAGCCCGGCTGGACTGGTTCCGTTTTAACGCGCAGCCGCTGACCAGCACTCAAACCACCATCGAGCTGAAGGTTGCCCCCACCAATCCACTCTTGCGCTGGCTGGTGGAGCCAATTTTGCTCACCTACCAATTACCCACAGCCTCAGGGCAAGCACCACGATTGCTGCATTACAGCGGCTTAACCAACATGAGCATCAACGGGGAAGACACCATTGTCGCTAATATTTTCTACGAGTATGAAACCAGATCACCCCGGCAGATTGTGAACCTGTTC
>DKQK01000049.1:19501-58360 GCA_002471665.1 Gammaproteobacteria bacterium UBA7310 | reverse complement strand
ACCGTCACACCACCGCCAGATTTCCTTTCGTCTCCAGCCATTCCTTGCGGTCCCCGGCCCGTTTCTTGGCCAGCAACAAATCCATGGCCTCGTTGGTGTCATCCCCCTGCTCCACAATGAGCTGCACCAAACGGCGGGTGTCCGGGGTCATGGTGGTTTCCCGCAATTGCAAGGGGTTCATTTCGCCCAAACCCTTAAAGCGGGTAACCTGGATATTGCCGCGTTTTTTCTCGGCTTTGATGCGATCCAGTACGCCCTGCTTTTCGTCTTCATCCAGGGCATAGTACATGTCTTTCGCCACATCGATGCGGTACAGGGGCGGCATGGCCACATACACGTGACCGGCCAGCACCAGCGGTCGAAAATGCCGTACAAACAGAGCGCATAGCAGGGTGGCGATGTGCAGGCCATCGGAATCAGCGTCCGCCAGTATACAGATTTTGCTATAGCGCAGATTACTGAGGTCATCCGAGCCCGGCTCCAGGCCGATGGCCACGGAAATATCATGCACCTCCTGGGATGCCAGTATCTCGGTGGAATCCACTTCCCAGGTGTTGAGGATTTTACCGCGCAGGGGCATTACCGCCTGAAATTCCCGATCCCGGGCCTGCTTGGCAGAGCCACCGGCGGAATCCCCTTCCACCAGAAACAATTCCGAGCGCTCGGAATCCTGACTGGAACAATCCGCCAGCTTACCGGGCAAAGCCGGGCCGGCGGTGACTTTTTTGCGTATCACTTTCTTGCTGGCGCGCATGCGCTTCTGCGCGTTACTCACCGCCAGATCCGCCAGCGCATCCCCTTCCGCAGTATGCTGATGCAACCACAGACTGAACGCGTCTTTCACTACACCGGACACAAACGCCGCCGTCTGGCGTGATGACAATTTCTCTTTGGTCTGCCCGGCAAACTGGGGATCCTGCATTTTTACCGACAACACATAGGTGCATTTATCCCACACGTCATCCGCCGTGAGCTTTACACCCCGCGGCAACAGGTTGCGATTCTCACAATACTCACGCATGGCTTCCAGCAGGCCGGTGCGCAGGCCGTTCACATGGGTACCACCCTGGGCGGTGGGGATCAGGTTTACATAACTTTCCGTGATCAGCTCGCCGCCTTCAGGCAGCCATTGCACGGCCCAGTCCACCGCTTCGGTGTCCGCACTCATGGCACCGATGAAGGGTTCTTCCGGCAACAAGTTCCAGCCACGGTTGGCGCTCAACAGATAATCCTTGAGGCCATCCTCGTAACACCATTCCTGTACTTCACCACTGTTCTGGTCGGTGAACTTAACGTGCAGACCCGGGCACAGCACCGCCTTTGCCCGCAACAGGTGAGACAGCCGCGCCACGGAATACTTGGGGGAATCAAAATATTTTGGATCCGCCATAAAACGCAGTGAGGTGCCGGTGTTGCGCTTGCCGCAGGTGTCGATGATGTCCAACTCAGTGGCTTTGTCACCGTTCTTGAATCCCATGCGGTAAACATTACCATCCCGCCGGATGGTAATCTCCAGCATGGTGGAGAGGGCGTTCACCACGGACACCCCCACACCGTGCAAACCACCGGAGAACTGATAGTTCTTGTTGGAGAACTTGCCACCGGAGTGCAGGGTGGACAGAATCACTTCCACACCGGGCACACCCTTTTCGGGATGAATGTCCACCGGCATACCGCGGCCGTCATCGGTCACCTCAAGCGAACCATCCTTGTACAGGGTAACCTCGATCTTGCTGGCATGACCGGCCAGGGCTTCGTCCACACTGTTATCGATGACTTCCTGAGCCAGATGATTAGGGCGGGTGGTATCCGTGTACATGCCGGGGCGTTTGCGCACCGGGTCCAGTCCACTCAGTACTTCAATGGATTCCGAGGTGTAATTATTGTCTGCCATAGAATTGGGTTATTCCGGTTGTGTCAGGTTGAAAAACGAATAGAGGGTGGGTAAATGGCGTTCAAAGCCGTCAAAACCGTGGGAGCCACCTTCTTCCACGATCTGTTTGCTGTGGGCGAATTTCGCCACGCCCTGCCGGTAATCCAGCACCTCATCGGCGGTCTGGGTGAGCAACAGGTAACGCTCGGGCTGGCTGACCTGGGGAATATCCAGCTGCCGTAGCTCCTGAATGTGTTGCTCGGTGAACTCGTAACGCTCACCAGTATACACATTCTCGTTCACTCCGAGATAATCCCGCAGCAATTCAAACGGGCGAATGGCCGGGTTCACCAGCACCAGCGGCAGAGCATAATGCTCCGCCAGCCAGGTGCCGTAAAAACCTCCCATGGAACTGCCCACCAAGCCCACGGGTTCCGGAAGACACTGTTCCACTTCGGCCTTGAGGATGGCAATGGATTGGCCGGGATCATAGGGTAAAGCGGGCACATGCAACTGAACCCGGGGATCGTCCGCCACCGCGTCACCCAGAATGCGGGCCTTGGCCGATTGGGGGGAGCTGTTGAAACCATGGATATAAAAAAGATGAAAGCGTTCTGCCATGGGGCTCAGACTAATAGCCTTTGACGCTGTAATCCACCACAAAATCCACACCGGTCACCCGGGAGACTCCGGTGCCGATGGTGCCATCTGCGTGCAGGTCCAGCCAGCGGTAGCCCGGGCTGGTCTTGTCCACCGCAAAATCCTTGCTATTGGGCAGAAACTGTACACAGGTGGACGGTACCGACATCAACTGTACACCGTTACGCCGGGTTTCAAACACCTGGTGAACATGGCCCCAGATGATGGCTTGCACATTGGTGAACTGGTCCACCACTTTGAAGAATTCAGCGGCATTACCAACGATTTGCTGATCCAGCCAGGCGCTGCCCACCGGCACCGGCTGGTGATGCAATGCAATCAAGACATGTTTGCCGGTGGATGCCTGCAGTGCCTGCTGCAAAAACTGCAACTCGGATGCGGCAAAGTTACCCGGCACTTTGCCGCGAATGGTGGAATCCAGCATGATGATCTGCCAATTACCGGCATCAATAACACAGGGGCTCATGCGCTGGGCGGCCTGATGATTGGCCATAATGTCAGTGAGATCGTGATTACCGGGCAGCCAGTACACCGGGCAGCTGAACGCCTCCATCCATTGGTGGAAGCGGGCATAGGATTCGCTACTGCCATCCTGGGACAGATCCCCGGTGGCCAACACCAGATCAATAGCATGCTGCTGATCCTGAATCAGGTCCATGACCAGCGCCAGACTCTGCTCTGTGTTCAGGCCCAGCAACTTGCCCTCTGTACTCTTGAACAGATGACAGTCTGAGAGTTGAACGATACGAATTGATGGTTGGGTAGTGTCTCTAACCAAAGGTCAATCCATTCTATTTGTCATTAGATAGCTATAAACTACCAGCCTATAAACCGCCAGCCCCCGCACACACCTCAACCAGTGAAGCGTATAAAGCAGGCGGCATTCTGATCAGTATAACGGGTTTTCACACGACCGGCAGGTTCCATTGCAACAAAATCGATCTCAACTCTCTGTGAATTTTCACATTTTTCGACTCTGTGCAGCCCATCACATTACACCCTGACCAGCGCCCGTCCGGACCTGAGACAAAACTCAAGCCACTCCCCCAGGAACGCATTGAGCTGAGCTTTTTCATCTGGCTGGAACATTTTTTCGTTGGGATAGTGATAATTTTGCCGGATATAGCGGTTGCGCTGAAAGGACAGTACCTCAGCCATCTGGGCATCATGGTATAGCCGGACGGTTAACGTGGGTTTGGGTACCCAATCTTCCAGCAACGATTCCTGTACCACCGCCACGGTGGTGGTGTACTTGCTGCGCTCCACCACATGAATACTGACCTGCCTGAGCTGTTCTGAATCCGCATCCACCCCAAAGCACCACTCCTCCTGCTCATCGATTTCAGGCAGCAGGCGCATAAGACGATGGTAATTGATTTCGCAATCACTCATCAGCTTGCTGAGATTGGGTATGTAGTTCTTTTTTTTGGGATTCATCAAGTGATTACTGCCACTTTTCCTGTAAACGTTGATAGTTCATTTGCAGCCACTGCAGAGCAATGATCGTGGCCGCGTTGTGAATGTAGTTCTCCTGCAGAATATGCCAGGCCTCCTCCCGTGAAAACACCTGCACCCAGATGTCCTCGCCTTCTTCCGCCAGGCCATGCACACCACCAATACCGGTGGAATCCACCCCACCGCAATACAGGTGAAGCTTTTCGTTGGAGCCTCCGGGGCTGGGGTAGTATTCAAAGATATACTCCAGATCCAGCACATCACTGCCGGATTCCTCTATGGCCTCGCGATGCACCACGTCTTCCGGGGTTTCACCGGGCTCCACAATACCGGCCACCAACTCCAGCTGCCAGGGGCCCTCATTGGCTTCCAGGGCGCCAACACGAAATTGCTCCAGCAACACCACCGCATCTTTGTAGGGGTCGTACAGCAACACCCCTACCGATGGGCCACGATCAAAGCACTCCCGGGTAAGCTCTCGGCTCCAGCCCCCTTCGATCAGCCGATGGCGCAACCGATAGCGTTGCATCTTAAAGAAGCCGTCGTACACCAGCCGTTTTTCCGCCACTTCCACATCGTCGTGGCCAAAACAGGGCCCTTCGTTTCGATCCATGAATACACCTGATACCTGATTTCGAACTGCACTAAAGCATTACCCTAAGGCTAGTCAGTATAGCCCACGAGAACAACGCTCAGGCGCTCACTATTTTTACCACCTGTGGATTGACATCAGATTTTCTTATAGATTTCAGCACCTTGAGCTTTGAACTCACGGGATTTCTCGAGCATACCCTGCTCTGCTTCTCGGGCCTCGGCGGCCTTTTCCGCTTCCTGGCTGGCCGCGTAATCCCGCACATCCTGGGTAATCTTCATGGAACAGAACTTGGGGCCGCACATGGAGCAGAAGTGCGCCACTTTATGGGCTTCCTTGGGCAGGGTTTCATCGTGATAGGCTTTGGCGGTGTCCGGATCCAGCGCCAGGGCAAACTGATCCTCCCAACGAAACTCAAAGCGGGCCTTGGACATGGCGTTATCCCGAATCTGAGCACCGGGGTGGCCCTTGGCCAGATCGGCCGCATGGGCGGCGATCTTGTAGGTAATCAGACCTTCCTTCACATCCTCCTTGTTGGGCAGGCCGAGGTGCTCTTTCGGTGTGACATAACACAGCATGGCCGTGCCGTACCAGCCGATCATGGCCGCTCCGATGCCGGAGGTGATGTGATCATAACCGGGGGCAATGTCCGTGGTCAGCGGCCCCAGCGTATAGAAAGGCGCCTCGCTGCAATGCTTGAGCTGTTCTTCCATGTTTTCTTTGATCATGTGCATGGGCACGTGACCGGGGCCTTCAATCATGACCTGTGCACCGTGTTCCCAGGCTTTGTGGGTCAGTTCACCCAGGGTACGCAATTCACTGAACTGGGCCTCGTCATTGGCATCCTGGATGGAACCCGGGCGCAAGCCGTCACCCAGGGAAAAGGTGACGTCGTAGGCGGTCATGATTTCGCAGATTTCATCAAAATGGGTGTAGAGAAAGCTTTCCTGATGATGGGCCAGACACCATTTCGCCATAATGGAACCGCCCCGGGACACAATGCCAGTGAGACGGTTGGCGGTCAGTGGAACATAGCGCAATAAAACGCCGGCATGTATGGTGAAGTAATCCACACCCTGCTCTGCCTGTTCAATCAAGGTATCGCGGAACAGCTCCCAGGTGAGTTCTTCGGGTACACCATCCACCTTTTCCAGGGCCTGATAAATGGGCACCGTGCCGATGGGCACCGGCGAATTACGCACGATCCACTCACGGGTTTCGTGAATATTTTTGCCGGTGGACAAATCCATCACGGTGTCGGCACCCCAACGGGTGGCCCAGGTCATCTTGGCCACTTCTTCTTCAATGGAGGAACTCAGCGCCGAATTACCAATATTGGCGTTAACCTTCACCAGGAAATTGCGCCCCAGGATGGCGGGTTCCAGCTCAGGGTGATTGATGTTAGCCGGTATCACCGCCCGCCCCATAGCCACTTCCTGGCGTACAAATTCCGGGGTGATTTCATCGGGAATACTGGCACCAAAAGGTTGCCCGGGGTGCTGGCTCTGCAACACACCGCTTTGGCGGGCATCCTGCAGTTTCATGTTCTCGCGAATGGCAACAAATTCCATCTCATCGGTAATGATGCCCTGACGGGCATAGTACATCTGACTGACATTGGCCCCGGACTTGGCCCGAATCGGTTTGCGGATGTGGTCAAAGCGCAGATTCGCCAGCATGGGATCATTCTTGCGCCGCTGACCATAAGCCGAGGTAAGGTCGGTGAGCTGTTCAGTATCTGCTCGGCGTTGCAGCCAGCCCTGACGAATGGGCGGCAAGCCTGTGCGCACATCAATGGTCGCCTGCGGGTCGGTGTAGGCACCGGAGGTATCATAAACAAACACCGGTGGATTCTTTTCCCCGCCCAAATCCGTGGGTGTGTCACTGAGCGAGATTTCACGCATGGGCACCCGCACGTCCGGCTGACTGCCCTGCACATACACTTTTCGGGAATTGGGAAAAGGCTGAATGGATGCCTCATCGACCTTGGCATTTTGGCTGAGGAAATCGTCTGAATAAGCGCTCATGGTGGTCTCTATCGTTGCAAGTGGAGTAAAAACCGCTGTATTTATCCGGGTTTCTCCAAAAAATGGACGGGAATCTTTCCCGTTAAAGCTGAACAGCAACTATAACCAGTGTGCCAGATGGCAGCAACCGAACCCTCAGACTATCTGTTGGCAAATCAGACCAAACAAACGGTCCATGGCGCCCCGGTTTTCGTCAACCACACACTTACCCCGCTTGGCCAGGGCGTAGCGGGCTTCTTCATTCTTGAACAGGGATTCCACCGCCTGACCCAGCCCCAGCGGAGTGGTCACTGTCTTCAAAACATCCAATTCCCCCAACATCTGCGCCACCACCTGAAAATTGAAGACGTGAGGCCCGGTTAACGCCGGTGTCCCCATGGCCAGGGATTCCAGCATGTTGTGACCGCCCACCGGCACCAGGCTACCACCGATAAAGGCCACATCGGATGCCCCCAGCAGGGTCAACAGATCACCCATGGTATCCCCCAGCACCACTTCCGTTTCCGGGGTCACCGGCTCCTGCTGGCTGATGCGGCTCAGGTTCAGACCACGGGCCTCCACCAGCTTCGCCACATCCTCAAACCGCTCCGGGTGACGGGGCACCAGCACCAACAGCGATTCCGGCACTTCACTGCGCAAATACAGATAGGCTTCCAATACCTGCTCATCCTCACCCTGGTGGGTGCTGGCCGCAATGAATACCTTGCGCGAACCACCCCAGGATTCCCGCAAAGCCTGCGCCGCGGCCAGGGTATCCGGCTTGATGTCCATGTCGAATTTTATGGTACCGGTTACCTGCAGGTGACGCGGTGGCAACCCCAGCTCCACGAAGCGCTCGCCATCGGCATCCGACTGCGCCGCAATCAGGGCCACTTCCCGCATCATGGGGCGGAACAGGGGCAAAATCTTGCGATAGCCCTCGGCCGATTTTTCTGACAGGCGGGCATTGGCCACGATGATGGGAACACCCCGCCGCTGGGTAAAGTGGATCATGTTGGGCCATAGCTCGGTTTCCATGATCACCAGCAGCTTGGGGTTGAAGCGTTTCAGGAAACGATTAAGGGCATCCGGCAGGTCGTACGGCAGGTAGACGTGATGAATTCTGCCGCTGGCAAGCAGCTCCGAATAGGCCTGTTGCACCCGCTCCGAGCCCGTTGGTGTCATGGTGGTGATCAGAATCGGGGCATTCGGATAGCTCTGGGCAATTCGATCAATCAGGGGTTTTGCCGCCAGGAATTCGCCCACCGATACAGTGTGGAACCATAAGGCACCCTGCAGTGGCTTGCCCGGCGGATAGAGGCCGAAGCGCTCGGCAACGCGCTCCCGGTAAGCAGGATTCTTCTTCACTCTTTTGCGCAAACGCAGCAGCAGAATTGGAACAGCAAGGTAAAATGCCAGAGTGTATAGCCAACGGGTAAGCATTTTCGATCCAGATTATGATGGTACCTGGCAGTATAATGGTTGCCCGGAGGAGGCCCAAGTGATTGCCTCAATAATTTTTTACCACCGCTTGCGTGACACCAAATAACTATCGATACTGCCACCCCATTAACATAAATATTTCCAATATTGTTTACATCATGCCACTTAAAGCCTGGATCATCGCGCTCAATCCTGATAACCCCGTCGCCTTGGCGCTGCAGAAAACCTTGCTCGCAGAAGGTTTCGATGCCGAAATTTCGCGCGCGATTGACGGTCGTCACGCCATGCCCCCACTGCAGCCCGGCGAAAAATTATCGCAGAAGCTGGCGCTAGTGCACCGTCGCGCCAAATTGACCTCCTCCGAGGTAGGCTGCTATCTGTCTCATTACCGTTTGATCAAGCAGGCTTATGAAAACGGCCTATCCCACGTGGCGCTGCTTGAAGACGACGTAGTTGCTGAACCAGGCCTGGGGGACGCCATGCGGCGCATTCTGGAACTGGATGACACCGCACATCTGGTGCGCCTGATGGCCTTGAAGATCCGCAAGCGCAAGGTAGTGCAGGCGCTGAATGATCAATTCAATCTGGTACGCCCCATTCGAGGCTCCCTGGGCACTCAGGGCTACATTGTGAACCGTGAAGGCATGCGCAGGATCGTGAAATCCGGCGCCCGTATCTTTATGCCCATCGACAGTTTTTATGACAGCTTTTTTGTGTTCGACTTCAATTGTTACGGCATTGAACCCCACGCCATTTACGAGTTGGGCGGGCCATCGAACATTACCAAAACCAAAGGAGGCATTGACAAGAGGCTTTCGGTTACGGTGGGCTGGCGCTTGTATAAGTTGTTTCGGAGTGTGATGCGGCGCTGGTACAATCTGCGACATCGTAGTGAACTGACACCGGCCACTAAACCCACGTCAACTCCCGGCCGTAGCGAACGCCTGAGACACTGATACTACCTGCCTAACCGGCACAATCTGAATGTCCGCATACAGTATCCAGACAACCAGGGTTATTGATATAATCCGCACACATTGGTCTGAAAACGCCTGCATTGCGGTTCCGATCAAGCTGGTATTCATCATCACTATTTTAAGCAGACAGCATACGCATGAGCGCTTTGACCGGGACTGAAATCAAAAAACATCTTAACCTGTTTTCTCTGTACTTGATGTACTGCAGTACCTTTCTCTACTTTAACAATCCCACTCTGGGCCAACCCGCCTTCAAGCTGTTTCTGATCACCAGCATCATCAGCATACTGTGGCATCTGCCACAAATCTGGCGCAGCCCGGCTTTCTTCCTATTCGGTGCCGCGATATTGATACAGATAGCCTCCTGGATGGTTTGCAAGAACAATTTTCCCCAATACGCGGAGTCGGACCCGGACTTTAAACGGCTGGGTTATCTGTTTTTGTTTATTCCCATTGCCTGGATACTGCAAGCCAACAATCGCGCTCCCTGGATGCTCTTGTTTGTGTTTTTTGTTGGCCTCTGCATCATGCCTTTTACCCGTGGCGAGGGGCTATCTGAGTTTATCGAAGCCAAACGATCAGGGTTTGGACTACGCAACGCACAGCATCCGGCGTTGATGTTTGCGACCTTATTGATAGCATTGCTCGTATTTTTCAATCGCGCCCGCCGGCACTTTGACAATTCAAGCTCGAAAATCATTATGGCGTTTACAGCGGTGAGTGCCTACTGCATCAGCATTATTGCGATCACCAATACCCGTGGCGTTCTTCTCGGGCTTTTTATTGGCATGGCAGCGCTTCTGATCCATCGCTTATTTCTCACCCCCGGGGCAAACAAACGCAATCACAAAACGGGAGTCATCGTGTTGCTTGTCGCCTGCCTCAGCAGCTCAGCGCTCTTTCTGTCAGACACATTTTCTCAACGCTGGCAAGGTGCATTTGATGCTGCTGACGCCCTTTTGACAGGTAATCTGGAGGATATTTCAACCCGCTCAAACTCTGGCATACGCCTGCACAGCTGGGTGGAGGGGTTGCATTGGTTCAAGCAAAGCCCGTGGCTGGGCTGGGGGGAGAACGGAAAACTGCTGGCCATAAAAGAATCCAAGGTACTCCCGGATACGATACGCAGCCAATTCGGCCACCTGCACAACAGCTATTTGGAAACCCTGGTCAACAACGGCATTATTGGCTTCACCTTAGTTCTGTGCCTGTACGGCTGGCTTGTTGCGACCATCACTTCCGGTTGTCGTAAGAACGGTGTTGCTGACGTTTCGTCTTTCATGCTGACAGCCGGCACACTCTGGCTGGTTGCCAATATATTTGAATCCTTTATGTTTTATAAAACCGGCGTCCTGCTTTTTGGTATTTGCAGTGCGGCGTTACTGAACGCAAGCGGTTATCGATTCGGCACCACATCGGTTAAAGCAAACCAAGGCCCTCCATAAAACATCACCTGACACAGCGGCGACTGATCTCCTCATAGACGGAGTGACAGGACTCCAACTGCCTTTCCTGCGAGTATTGCGCGGCCCGCGAACGCGAGTAGGGACGCATACGGGCTTTCAAGTCTCCGGCACGATAAATCGCAGCCAGCTCACCGAATATCGCGTCCGCCGATTGCTGGGCAACTATTCGGGCAAACTCATTACTTTCCCCAACAACATAGGGTAAACCACCTTGATCCGTTACCACCACAGGAACACCCAGCGCAACCGCTTCCAATGCGGCAATGCCAAAGGTTTCCACCTGCCCTGTGCTCTCATCCTTGATGGACGGTTGTACATACGCGTCCTGACTGCCCACAATTTGAGGAATGTGGGCGTGGGGAACCGCCCCCAGAAATCGAACCTTTTGCTCCAATCCCAACCGTTGCACTTGCTCCTTCACCTGCTGCTCTGTTTCACCCTCGCCAATCAATGTAAGTTCCGCATTATCATTAACTTCGTTAACAAACCGGGCAAAGCCCTCGATCAGAAAGCGGTGACCTTTCCAGGGCACGAAACGGGCATTGCACGCCACTCTGAAGCCAGCACTGCCAGGTGGGGTAGAGGCTGTGGTGGCAGGGGCCAGAAACAGCGGGTTAAGTGCGTTTGGAATGATAAAGATTTTTTCTTTCTTCACCCCCAATGCCAACAATGAGTGCATCAAAAACGGGGTAGTGGCAGCAAAGAACAGGTTGGGCTTGCTTGCCATCAATTCAAACTTTGCCAGATGATTGCCATGACACATTTTTTTGCTTATGTCCGTACCATGCACGGACACCAACATGGGCCGTTTCAACACAGACGCCTGATCAAAGCGCTCGAAGCATTCCCACAAACACCAGGCAAAATGACAGTGAATAAGATCTACGTTCTCTTTTTCGATATATCGGGAGAATGCAAGCGCACGCCAGCTCCGGTTGCGCAACTTCAACCACAGCCGTTCCAATCGAAGAATGGATTCCTCTTCTACCAATTTGCAGGAGTGTACGTTATCAAGTGGCCTTTCTTGCTCCAGCATCCTGTTACGATAGTACAAGACCTTAGGGGACAAGGTTTCACTCTGCGACAGGTTGCAGATCAGATCGTATACGAATGTCTGAGACAGCGGTGAAAAGTCTCGCACCACATGAAGAATATTCAAACCCGATTAACCTGAATCGTTACTTTGTTTGACATTAACCTTACCCCGCACACAATCCCTTAAGTAAATCATTTACATTTCTCCACCGCAACTCCGCCCGGGCATCCGTTATTTGCGATAAGACGCCGGTCACGTATCGCATTCAATGTCAGCGCCGTACCTTCAAGCTGAAGCTGGGACCAGCCACTGCTAAGATCCGTGTGTTTCATGGATTCTATTTTGGTATTCTCAACCGGAATACAATCCTGAGGCACAGGAATATGGGTCAGGGTAACCCCCGCTATATTGTAGGCCCGCCACAACAGGTTCTTATCCTGCCCGCCCATAGGCGGCAACGATTCATCATATCCACCCAGGTAATGGAATAGTGTGGCGGGTAAACCAATGTGCCCATAGGTTCCATTGAAATGGCGGTCTGATCCCTGCCGAACACTGCGTAATAAAACAGGCTTTCTTTTGACACCGCGCACACCCGGCTGCCGTGACTTCAAACAGGCCAGTAACCAGGCCAGCGCCTGCCGTAGACGGACGGACTTGCTTTTATGTTTTGTAATTTCCTCCCTAAATCCCCCTGTAAACCCGGAAAACACGGTATTGTCTCTCACATCATCAGGCAGCCCCAGCAGGCCATCCACCAGACCGCGACTCAGATAATTATCGCAGTCCAAATTAACCAAAAAACATCCCGCTCCCTGCATGTGGGCCGTGTTCTTTGCAACCGAGGCATGCCATACAGTGAGATTTCTACTGAAGAAATAGCGAAAACCTTCGCGGCCAGCCAACCCCTTCAACCAATTGTGTATCGCCTCACCTTCAGCATCTTTTATAAAATTCACAAGGCAAAGTTCTACCTGGCCTGAATATTCCCTGATGATCTCAAGATTATATTCAAGCGTCTTTTTCAACTGCTCACCCCGATTCATACAGGTGACGCAATAGGAAATTATTGGGCGATGATTTTCGTTTTCTGTCGGGGACAAGGCTGCTTCCACCTGTTATTCGAATTCTGCATGAAATAGGTCAGCGTAGACTCCGCCTTTCTCTATAAGGTCAGAATGCACACCCTGCTCCACTATACTACCCTGGTTTAGCACCACCAAACGATCGGCTCTCATGATGGTAGACAAACGGTGAGCAATAACCAGTGTTGTTCTTGTTTTTGCCAGTGCCTCAATGGCCTGGGTTATTTTCGCTTCCGATTCATTATCCAGTGATGATGTCGCCTCATCCAGAATCAAAATAGGCGCATCCTTGAGGAATGCTCGGGCAATAGACAAGCGTTGACGCTGACCGCCTGACAACTTCAATCCGTTCTCTCCAATTATGGTATCCAAACCATCCGGCAACCCTTCAACAAACTCCCAGGCATGAGCACTTTTCAGAGCTGCAATCACCTGCTCATCCGAATATTCCGAATCACCGTAAGCAACGTTGTTCCTGATCGTGTCATCGAACAAAGCGATATTCTGATTCACCGTGGCAATATGCTGTCGCAGATTGGACAGCCGGTAATCGTTCACATCCACATCATCGAGAAATATTTTACCAGCCTCAACATCATAGGTTCTGTACAGCAAACTCATGAGGGTTGATTTCCCACTGCCGGATTTACCAACAAAGGCCACCATTTCGCCGGGCTCCACATGAAACCCGATATTCGAGAGCACATTGTGTTCGGTGGAAGGATATTTAAACGACAAATTTTCAACCCGAATGCCCCCTTCGACCCCTTCCGTCACATAGGTGCCCTGATCGGTCTCTTCTGCCTCATCCAACACACCGAACACCAACTCGGCACCGACAATCCCCCGCTGTATGGTGACCGACACTCCGCTCAATTGACGCAAGGGTTTCGGAATCAGAGCAACGGCAGTCAAATAGCCGACCAATTCACCTGTTGTATTGGCAGCCAGAATGGTGGGATCCAGCAACAGGAAAATAATCACCGAAACCGCGATCGAAATAACCACCTGGGAGAGCGGGGAAAACACAGCCTGAATGCGCCGAATCTTCATTTGGGCTTTAAAGGCTTGATTAATGGCTCCCTCATATCGGCGTTTCTCGTACACCTCCGCGCCAAACCCGCGCACCACACCGTAATTACCGATGGTTTCCTTCGACACCTGCATAGCCTTACCCATTGCACCTTCATCCTTGCGGGCAATTTTTCTGAAGGTCTTCGAAGTATACGACACCATATAAGCCAGAATCGGGGCCACCCCCAAAAACACCAACGACAGCTGCCAGTTCAAATAAAATACGTATCCCAACAGGGCAACAATGGTGAACCCTTCGCGAACAATGGTTTTCAGTGCGTTCGTAATGGCTCCCCGGATGCTGCTCACGCCCCCACTCAGGCGGTGCAACAGCTGACCCTGAGTGATACCGTCATAATAACTTGCGGGCAACACCATTAATTTGTCGAATATTTCCAGGCGTACTTTCTTGATGACGGTGGCGCCCACATAGTCGTTAAAGTAGGTACCCATGAACATGCCGATTCCACGCAACAGGAAAACACCTACGGCGAAGGCAGGCAAGGTCCAGCGCGCCTGATCATTCTTCGCTTCGATGGCCTCGATGATCAGCTCCATTGTTTTGGCAAGCATGGGCTGGGAAGCAGCAAAAACCAGAAATCCTATGATACTCAGGGAAAATGCCCCAATCAGCCCCTTGAGGTATCTAAGCATCCTGAGATAGGTTTTCAGACTGCCCTTGCCGGATTTGTTTATCGTGATTATGGGTTCACTCATTCATTCACATAAAGCGGATTTGCCGCTTCCTTTTTTCAGTTTTACGCTTCACATTTGCCCCGCAATCGATACCGGGGGGCAACGTGGTGATCAACAGCAGCGCCCCTGACATCATGAATACAGTTGCCGCCGAAGTGAATTGTACCGTTTGATGGGGACATACCGTTATTTCACATCGCCAAGTGTACGACATTCACCGTAATCTCTGTTAATTTCGATACTGCCCAGGCCATAACCTCATACCCAAAAACCGCGAATTGTTGCTAAAATGTGGTTTCATTTCAACGATCACACCAATACATTATGCCACCCCAGAGCCCTTTCCCTTATATCGCTGTTTGCGTTTGCACTCGCCAACGCCCCAAGATGCTGAGCAAGTTGATTGACAGCTTCACCCGCCTGAGCATCCCGGACAACCTGTCGTTGAGCCTGGAGGTGGTTGAAAACGATACCCAGCCTACCTGCCGTGAGCTGGTCGAAAGCTATGATTCCCAAGATCATAAGGTGAATTACCACCATGAATCTCGCCTGGGTATCCCCTTCGCCCGTAACCACTGTATCCAAATTGCACAACAAGCCAAGGCGGATTACCTCGCCTTTGTGGACGATGATGAATGGTTTACCGAATCCTGGCTTGTCAACATCTGGCACTACGCCAACAGGCAACCGCCGGGCACCGTTATCCAGGGCAGTGTGCGCTCCACCCTGCCCCCCGGCACTCCGGCACATTATCTGCCTTTCTTTCAACGTAAACCGATTGCCACCGGCAGTACATTACACATGTGTAGAACGAACAATGTGCTGGTTCCAGTGACTCTGTTTTCTGAGCATAACCTGCGCTTTGATGAATCGCGCCCCTTTGCCGGCGGCACGGACAGCAAACTGTTCCGCAAAGCCCATGCCCTGGGTGTACCACTGATTTACTGTGATGAGGCCGTGGTCAACGAAGACGTGCCCGCAGAAAGACTGCGCCTAGCATGGCTATCCAAACGCTACTTCAGGATCGGCCTGACCATGGGTGAACACATTGCATTTGCGGGCACTTTGCCCAAAGCCATCCATACACTGAAACGCAGCGTTGCCTTTCTCAAATACAGTTTAAAATCCTGCCTGTACCTGGCTTTACTGAAAAAACACAAATACCTGAAAAGCTGGCTCAAAGGTTGTCAAAAACTGGGCGAAGGCCTGGGCCCCTGGGGTATTAAAGTAGATTCTTACCGCAAAGTGCAGGGTGAATAATTACGCCAGTGAGGTCATAACCTTCACATATTGCCCCAAAACCGCATCCCACCCCAACTGCTGCCTGGCGTATTGCAGCGCCGCCTCCCCCATGGCCCGACGCGCCCTGGCATCATCAATCAATGATGCCAGGGCTACAGCCATGGCATCCGCATTACCTTGTGGAACCACCAGCCCGGTTTTACCGTCCAGCACCATCTCCGGAGCACCGCCCGCATCGGTGGTCACCACCGGCAGGCCACACCCCTGAGCCTCGCATATACTGCGCCCCATGGTTTCAGTGTGGGTATAACGGAAGCCGTCGATATTTCGCACCACCTCTTTGGAAGAAGACAGATAAATATCGGCACTGTGGTAGTAATCAAACACCCTGGCCGGCTCCAACTTTCCCACAAAATGGCAGCAGGAATCGATACCCAGTTCTGCAGCATACTGCTTCAGATCCGCCTCCAGCGCGCCCTCCCCCACCATCACAAACAGCGGCCTTTTACCGCGTTTTTTCAGAATAGCAATGGCAGACAGGGCATCATCCAGACCTTTGAAATCAACCAGCCTACCGCAGCTGACAATCAGCGGGCGGTCTGCCGGCAACCCCAATTGCTCACGCTGCATCGGTTGCCGGCCCACCACCTCACAACCACCTTTCACAACGTGCAGGGTCGCAGTGGACAAGCCGATTGATTCAGCCCGCAACCGGCTATAATCACTGTTGACAAACAACCTGTCCAATTGCGCCAACGCGGTGCAGAAACTCCGCGTATCCCCGGCATTCTTTTGCAGAAACGATAAATCGTTACCCCCGGATCGGGCCACCTGATGATAGCCTCTGGCTTTCAGCGCAGCGTAGGATTTATAGAGATCCAGGCTGTTGTGGTAAACCACGGTTTCCTGCGGCTTAAACCCCAAAGCATCCAAATATGCGGTGATTCTGGCAGGGTCTTTCGTCACTTTTTTGCGAACCAGGTGCGCTTTGCAACGGACGTTGCCGTACTGCAGAGGCAGAGTGGAGCGCAGCAGAAACTTACGTTTGGTGGCCGTTACAATAGACAGGTTGAGCGACGTTTTGCCGCTCAGATACTGCACCAGATAGAATGCGTTGGTTTCAATGCCCCCTACGTGCACAGGCGGCAAGGTCTGCGAATAGAGTACGACATTTCTGATCGCCACGCTTTCCCCTCAGGAATCGATTTTTCGATAACTGTCCACTTTTGCCCCCAACATTCCGGCCATCACCCCCGCGGACCGGCAGGCTTTCAGCCAAAAACGATTACGCAGGTGTTTCAGCCCACACAGCCCCGTGACCCCGGCTTTGATGCCCTCCACAAGGCACTGCAACAACGCCGACAACACAATACTGAAACCGCTGCGTCCGCCCTGCCGCTTGCGCCAGGCCTCGGTGATGCCGGCCCGGTACTTCCGCTTCGACAACCAGCCAAGGGTGGCACGGCTGGCCGGAATGGTTTCCCTCACCAACGCTTCCCTGCATTCATAGATTTCGATACCCTGCCTGACCGCCTGGGTAAAAAATATGGTGTCCGTGCCTCCGGCCAACGGATTGCGCTCGTCAAAGCGCAAATTCAGCTCCCGGGTCACCCGCACCGGCACCATGACATTATTGGTGGCACAGGTGCTCAATCGCGCCCCTGTGGGCCGGTTCTTCTTTTGATAAACGGCCTGGATATGCGCCGGGGTACCTTCCGGCAACATGGGCTCAACCGCGCCATGAATAACCGCCTGACCGCCTTTTTCACGACAGTAATCCGCCAGGCTGACCAGCCAGTTCGGCTCTACCCGCTCATCGTCATCAATAAAGACAAAATAATCCGCCTTCAACGCATGTGCCACCTCAATGGCGCGATTGCGGGCACAGGGTATGCCGCGCCGGGGTTCACATTCGTAGTGCAGGGGCAACGGAAAGCGGCCCCGCAAGGATTCCACAAAATCCCGGGATGTAGCCTGCGCATCATTATCGATCACCACCACATGCACTGCGGTGCTCGCCGGCAGCGCCATTGCGGCAACGCTGGACAGGCATGCCTCAAGCAGCGCTTCCCGTTGAAAGGTGCAAACACAGACCGCGATAGTATCCATTTGTCTCCAGGTGCGGGCAAAACAATGGCTGCGCATTCTACACCAGCGACCATCAATTGTTATAATTTCCGGTTTTCACGGCCGTACTGGCATGGATTTTACGGCCAATGATCAGTATCCTTTTGCGCCATGTTTCAGGCGACACCCCGCTAAGGGATTTAGCCCGCATCACCACACCCATTTTTTACAAAGGTACGAATCCGCTCATGAAAATCACTGTATTCGGAACCGGCTATGTCGGACTGGTCACTGGTGCCTGCTTGGCCGATGTAGGCCATCAAGTTGTCTGCATGGATATCGACCAGAACAAAATAGACAAATTAAAACAAGGAGTTATACCCATTTTTGAGCCGGGCCTGGAAGCCATGGTGAAACACTGCGTGGCAGAAGGCACCCTCAACTTCACCACATCGGCAGAAGAGGCCGTGGCCCACGGAGTGCTGCAGTTCATCGCCGTGGGCACACCGCCGGATGAAGATGGCGCCGCGGACCTCCAATACGTGCTGGCCGTGGGCAAGACCATTGGCAAGCACATGAACGATTACAAGGTGGTGGTCGACAAGTCCACGGTTCCGGTGGGTACGGCCGAAAAAGTGAAAGCCGCCATCGATTCCGAACTGGCCAGTCGCGGCGCCAGTATCGACTTTGACGTTTGTTCCAACCCGGAATTTCTCAAGGAAGGCAGTGCCCTGGAAGACTTCACCAAGGGTGCCCGCATCATTGTTGGCACCGATTCTGATTCCGTGCGTGAACTGATGCGGGATTGCTACTCGCCTTACATGCGCGTACACGACAAACTGATGTTCATGGATATCCGCGCCGCGGAATTCACCAAATACGCCGCCAACGCCATGCTGGCCACCAAAATCAGTTTTATGAATGAAATGTCGCAACTGGCAGAGCTGTTGGGGGTGGATATTGAGCATGTGCGGGAAGGCATTGGTTCCGACCCCCGCATTGGTTATCAGTTTATCTACCCCGGTGCCGGCTACGGGGGCTCCTGCTTTCCGAAAGATGTGCAGGCCCTGGCCAGAACCGCGCAATCGGTGGGCTACAATCCTGAGCTGCTGGTGGCGGTGGAGAACGTCAATAATCGCCAGAAGGAAACCCTCTTTGCCAAGATCAACAAAGCCTTCGAGGGTGATTTGGCCGGTAAAACCATTGCCGTGTGGGGATTGTCGTTCAAACCCAATACCGATGACATGCGGGAGGCCCCCAGCCGCAACCTGATGGAATCCCTGTGGGCCGCCGGTGCCAAGGTGAAGGCCTATGATCCCGAAGCCATGGAAGAGTGCCAGCGCATCTATGGCAGCCGCGACGACCTGATGCTGTGCGGCACCCGCAACGAGGCGCTGAAAAGCGCCGATGCACTGGTAATCTGCACCGAGTGGAAAGCCTTCCGCACCGTGGATTTTCAGTGGTTGAAGCAACAGCTTAACCATGCCGTGGTGGTGGATGGCCGCAACCTGTACAACCCTGCGGATGCCAAGGCCGCCGGCTTTATGTATTACGCCGTCGCCCGGGGCGATTCCCTGGCGCCGATACAGTAACCCCGGTCAGTGGATTTGGCGGCTACCGAACAGGATCGCCCACTCACCGTAGTCCAGGTGCTGCCCGCCCTCAATGCCGGCGGGGTAGAGCGGGGCACGGTGGAGTTTGCACGCGAACTGGTGCGGCTGGGCCATCGCTCCATCGTCATTTCCAGTGGCGGCAGAATGGTGGCGCAGCTGGAGGCTGAGGGCACCGAGCACATCCAGATGCCGGTGCACAAAAAATCTTTGGCCTCCCTGCTGCAGGTACGCCCCATGCGCAGGCTGCTGGGGAAACTGAACGCGGATATTGTGCATGTACGCTCCCGCATCCCCGCCTGGATCAGCTGGCTGGCCTGGCGCCGCATGCCACCGGCCACCAGGCCCGGCCTGGTCAGTACCTTTCACGGCATGTACTCCGTCACTCCGTACAGCGCCATCATGGCCAGGGGTGAGCGCCTGATTGCCATCTCTGATTGCGTGCACCACTATATTCTGGACAACTACGATGTGGACCCCGCCGTCATCACCCGCATCTATCGCGGGCTGGATCCATCCGCCTTCAACGCCAACGCCTGCACCCGGCAATGGCGCGAGCAGCTGCTGGCTGACTACCCGCAACTGGCTGATCTCAATGTCATCCTCATGCCCGGCCGGCTCTCACGCTGGAAAGGTCAGGAGGATTTTCTGCACATGATGGCGAAGCTGGTGACGCTGGAGCCTGCGTGCCACGGAGTGGTGGTGGGGGCAGCGGAGCCGGATAAAGCACACTACCTGGAGGAACTGCTGGCGCTGCGGGATCAGTTGGGGCTGGCCGACAGAGTCACCTTTGTGGGCCACCGTTCGGACATTCAGGCGTTTTACGGCCTTGCGGCGGTAACCTGTCATATGTCGAACAAGGCCGAACCGTTCGGCCGCACCGTACCGGAAGCCCTGGCCTGCGGCTGCAAGGTGGTGGCCTGGGACCGGGGCGGCGCCAGCGAATCCCTCAGCGCGGGCTTTCCCCAGGGGCTGGTTACGCCGGATGACATTGCAGCCTTTGCCCAACGGGTCAGCGACGTCCTCCATGCGCACTACCGCATTACGTTACCCCGGGATTTTTATCTGCAAAGCCAGGTTGACGCCACCCTGCAGGTCTATCGTCAACTGCTGGCCACCCACCGGCCTTGCTGATGGGTTATCCCGGCCCGCCGGCATTGTTATAATGCCGCCCGATCAAACCCGGATTAAGCCCGGTGTCATCGGCCTGGAATCGCCACAAGAGAAGCATTCATGAGAGTATTGCACATCGCCTACCAGCAGCTGCGCCGTTACGGCAAAACCCGGGTCAGCTGGGCACAGAAGCTGACCTTCGGCCTGATCAAGAACGATCACTATACCCAGGGCTTCAGCGACCGGGATGTGGCGGCCTTTGAAGCGCCCTTCGGCATTCGGGAACTGGGTATCAAGAAGGCCAATCGCCGCTTGCTGGAAACCGTGGACGCCTTTGAACCGGATCTGGTCATTGCCGGCCATTGTGACATGATCAGCAATGCCACATTGCTGGCCATCAAACGTCGCTTTCCTGACTGCGCGGTGATTCATTGCAACAACGACCCTCTGTTTGTGCCCAGCAACGTGGAGCGGATCAAACACCGGGCCAGTGTCACCGATGCGGTGTTTGTCTCCACCGGCCGCCGCGAACTTACCCCCTTTGAAGGCTTGGGTGCCCGGGTGTATCACATGCCCAACCCGGTGGACGCCGCCATTGAAAACCTCAATAACGCCAACCGCACAGACCTCGCCATCGATCTGCTGTTCTGCAGCAACAGCAACGACTTCACCCAGCGCCTGCAAATGATCAAGCGCTTCAAGGACGCCCTGGCTGACGAGATGAATTTTAAAACCTATGGCAGCTTCGGTGAGCCACCGGTGTGGGGGCGTGATTACGATCGCGCCCTGGCCAATACCAGGATGGGCCTCAACCTGAACCGCCAGGAAGGAGATTACTGGTACTCTTCCGCCCGTATGGCACAGCTGGCTGGTAACGGAATTCTCCAGTTCACCAGCGCCGAACCCCGTTTTGATGAGCTGTTGCCGGCGGAGAGCGCGGTATATTTCAAGGATGAGGATGACCTGCTGAGCAAAATCCGCGAATTCCATCACGACGATGCCAAGCGTCAGGCCTGGGCCGCCAGGGCACGGGAGTTCTTTCATACCGAGATGAATTCCAAACTCTATGCGCAATACATTCTGGAAGCGGCGCTGCAGATTCCGTTCAGCCATGACTATGTATGGGCACGGGATATTCACTTAAACGGCACCATGAAATGACGTTGCAGCTGTCCGCTCTGGAACCCTTCGCCCGTGGCGGCAACCGGCTGTGTTTTGTGCATCCACAACACCCGGATCGCTGCATTAAAGTACGGCGGCCGGATCGGCCGCTGACCAAACTGCGCGCGCAAAAGCGCTTTCCCAAAAATCTGCGTCCCCTCTCCAGTTTCGATGACAACCTGGAGGAGTTCAGGGTGATGAAACGGCTACACGATCATTACGGCGATGAGATTTTCACCCTGGTCAGCCGCTGCTTCGGCTTTGAAGACACCGACATGGGGCGTGGCATTACCTCGGAACTGATTCGGGACGCCGATGGCCCCATCTCCCATACCCTGAAACAGTACCTATGGGATCACGGTTACACAGAACAATGCCAGCAGGTGGTCAACCGGTTCTCCCGGCTGTGGCTTGAACTGGCCGTGCCCTCCCGGGATCTGATTCTGCATAACCTGGTGGTGCAGCGGGATAGCAACGGCAACCTGCAGCGGCTGGTGATCATCGATGGGCTGGGCGCACCCAATATGCTGCCGGACTGGCTGCAACCCCTATCCTACCGGCGCAGAAAAGCGCAACGTAAAATACAGAATCTGCAGGAGCGCATCGAGGAATTACTGTCACAACGAGGAACCGGTCGCTTCCCGGGCTATCACGGCCAGCTCTATCACAATGGCCTGGACAATGACCGAATAAACGGAGAAAAACCATGACCGACCCCATCCGCATAGCCCAGGTGTTGGCGGGTGCCGAACAGGGTGGTGCCGAAAACTTTTTTGTGCGCCTGGTAAGTGGCTTAAATGAACGGCCGGAGTTGCAGCAAAAAGCCTTTATCCGCGATCACGCTCACCGCATTGCTGCCTTGCGCGAGAACAGCGTACTTACCGAGGGCTTCCGCTTCGGCGGCAAGCTGGACCTGCTGGGTAAACGTCGCTATGTAAGCGCACTGAACGCCTACGATCCCGACATTGTCATGACCTGGATGAGTCGCGCCAGCGGCACTACGCCAGCCTCCCCACATTACGTACTGGTGAACCGGCTGGGGCACTATTACAAGTTGAAATACTACCGTCATGCGGATTACTGGGTGGGCATCAGTCGTGGCATCTGCCAACACATGATCGACGGCGGCTTCCCCAAAGACAAGGTGGTCTATATCCCCAATTTTGCCGACGAAACCCCGGTAACGCCGTTAGCGCGAGACAGCTTCGATACCCCTGCGGATCAACCCCTGATTCTGGCGGCGGGGCGCCTGCATGAAAACAAGGGCTTCGACACCCTGCTGCACAGCATGACGCAAATGCCAAAGGTCACCCTCTGGCTGGCGGGCGCCGGGCCGGAGGAGGCCAACCTGAAAGCGTTGTGCCGGCAACTGGGGTTGAACGAACGGGTGCGGTTTCTGGGGTGGCGCAACGACGTCACCACCTTGATGGCCAGCGTCGACCTGTTTGTGTGCCCGTCACGGCACGAGGGCCTGGGCTCCATCGTGATGGAATCCTGGGCCCACCGCTGCCCCATCGTGGCCACCCATTCCCAGGGTCCCGGCGAAGCCATTACCGACGGGGTCAGTGGATTGATCACCCCCATTGATGACGCCGATGCCCTGGCCAAAGCGGTTCTGCGGGTGCTGGGAAGCAAGGATTTACGGCAAAGCCTGATCGAAGGCGGCAGCCGGGTGTACGCTGAGGGCTATTGCAAAAATCACATCGTGCAACAATACGTGGAATTCTACTCGCGCATTCGTCGCTAGCGTAAAAAATCCAGCAGCCAGCGGGCGCCCCGGTCCGCTTCCCACAATTTAGTTTCCGTCACCGGCAATGGCTGCTGTATGTCCCACTGGGCATAGTCCTGCACCCAGCCCTGCTGCAACAATTTATCCATGTCTTTCACCACCCGGGATTGACGCAGCGGTTTCAAATCCAGCAATCCGGTGGGGGCGCCGGAGGTAATGCACTCATACACCATGGACACGCTGTCACGGGTCACCCACAACTGCCCGGTGGTGTCCAGCTGCTGCTTGATGAATCCCCGTTGGGTATCCCGGTAGGAAATAAGCGTGAGGTTAGGCAACGCCAGCGCCTTCAAGGCCGGCAAGAATGCGTCCGGTGAGCGGCGTGAATCCGTCAAGGTCCACTGTACCTGGGGCTGGGCCCGGCAAATGCGTGCCACCTGTTCGATGATCCAGGCGTCATCCCACTGGTAATGATCGTTGACACCGCCAATGAGGAAGGTACCGGTATGCTCATCCCGGCCTTCATAGCGGGGCACCACCGGATTCATCACGCCGGTGGTGGGCAGCACATTGCGGCGTTTGGGCGGGTTGTCGTGCACTGGGGTGATATTGGCGTCGAACAAAGCCATGGGGAAAGCCCCGCGCATCAACAAGATGGTTTTGGCGCGAAAAATTCGTTTCAGTTTCAGAATCAGGCTATGGGTACCGGCACCCGCCCCCAGAATCCAGTCCGGTGCCGGCAGCTCGGGCTTGATACGCCGGCGCAGCAACACATCCAGCAGGGAGATATCCAGGCTCTCTACATTCAACCAGAACACGTCGAAACTGGCCAGCGCCTGCAAGCGCTCCACCAGCCCTTCCTGCTGGCTGCGATGGCCCGGCTTTTCATCCGTCACCACCCATAATACGCGGGATGTTGCGTCTTTCATGCTGTGCCTGCCCGTTGTGCTGCTTAATTCAGGATCGTTCATAAAACAAAACCGCAGGTTCACCACCTGCGGTTTTTAAGGATGATCACAATGGTTGCCGCCTTAAACCAGGCTGATCCACTCCGGATGCTTGTCGGTGCGCCCCATGACGTGATCAAAATACAGTTTTTGCAGTTGCTCGGTGATGGGCCCGCGCTTACCGGAACCAATCACACGGCCGTCCAACTGCTGAATGGGCAACACCTCCGCTGCGGTACCGGTAAAGAAGGCTTCATCGGCAACATAGACTTCATCACGGGTGATGCGCTTCTCGATAACTTCGTAGCCCAGCTCTTCCGCCAGGGTGATCACCGTGGCACGGGTGATGCCATCCAGGCAGGAAGTCAGTTCCGGTGTATAGAGTTTTCCGTTATACACGATAAAGACGTTTTCACCGCTGCCTTCGGCAACGTAGCCCTCCGGGTCCAGCAACAGGGCTTCTTCGGCACCACAGGACAACGCCTCGTTCAACGCCAGCATGGAGTTAATGTAGTTGCCGTTGGCCTTGGCCTTACACATGGTGATGTTGACGTGATGACGGGTATAGGACGAAGTGCGTACCTTGATACCGATCTCTTTGGCTTCCGGGGTCATATAGGCAGGCCATTCCCAGGCCGCCACAATCATGTGCACCTTGAGGTTATTGGCCCGCAGGCCCATGCCTTCTGATCCGTAAAACACCATGGGTCGCAGGTAGGCGTGAGGCAGATCGTTTTCCCGCACCGCCGCCAGCTGGGCTTCGTTCACCTGCTCTTTGGAGAAGGGAATCTTCATGTTCATGATATGCGCGGAGCGGAACAAACGGTCGGTGTGTTCCTGCAAGCGGAAAATGCCCGGGCCTTTGACGGTTTCATACGCGCGGACACCTTCAAAGACACCCATGCCGTAATGCAGGGTGTGTGTCAGCACATGCACCCGGGCATCGCGCCAGGGAACCATTTCTCCGTCAAACCAGATTAGACCGTCACGGTCGGCCATGGACATGATCTACTTCTCCTTCAAAAATTGGGGATTCCTCTACGGATTATAGCCGTACTGGATTATAGCCGGAGCCCGCAGGGTACGGGCCACCGGGACCCGCAACTATATCACATTAATTGAAGGTTTTACGCCAGATTTCACGTACCTGCCGGCGTTGTTCCACAAACTGTTCCGCACTCACCTTGCCGCTCCCATGCTGCAGGGCCAGAGCATGGGTCTGACTGCGATACAGCAAATAGGCATTTTGCAGGGCAGTCACCTGCTCGGCACTGAGAATGGCCTGTTCGAGGGCGCTGTCCAGAATGCGCATGTTGTCGGTCCAGCGGGTCATGGCGGGCTTCTGGGCCGACCAGCGCAACACCAGGTACTGGGCCAGAAATTCTATATCAACAATGCCGCCGGGATCCTGCTTCAGATCGAAGCTGCAGTCGGCAGCCAAGCGGGCTTCATTCAGTTCCAGTTCCTTGTAAGTGCTAAGATGGCCCAGCATTTTTTCCCGCATGGCCACCACCTCCTGCCGCAGTTGCGCTTCATCCCGGGGCCGAGACAGCACGGCTTCCCGCACCTCGGCGAAACGCCGGGCCAGCCGCGGACAGCCGGCCACCACCCGAGCCCGTACCAGGGCCTGGTGTTCCCAATTCCAGGCGTTGTTTTCCTGATAATCCTGAAAGGCCTTAAGGGAGCTCACCAGCAAGCCGGAATTACCGGATGGCCGCAGCCGCATATCGGTTTCGTAGAGTTCACCGGAGGCCATTTTGCTGGTCAGGATATGAATGATGCGCTGCCCCAGGCGGGCAAAAAACACGTTGTTATCAATGCTCTTGTCGCCGTCGGTGACGCCGCTGGAATCCGCATCATGGATGAACACCAGATCCAGATCCGAGCTGTAACTGAGCTCGATCCCCCCCACTTTGCCGTAGCCGACGATGATGAAATCCTGCTCACAGGGAGTGCCGTCTGCCCGCGTCGGGCGCCCGTATTTATCCACCATCTGATGCCAGGCCAGCTCCAGTACCGCCTGCAACAGGGTTTCCGCCAGCCAGGTTAAGTAATCGCTCACTTTCATCAGAGGTAGCGTTTCTGCTATCTCTGAGGCGGCCACCCGCAGCACATGGCTGTGTTTGAACTGGCGCAGGGCGTCCATCTGCCGTTCCAGATCGTCCTCGGGTATGCGCAGCAGCACCTGGCGCAGTTCGTTCTTGAGGGTGTCCACATCCAGGGGGTTAAGCAGGGTTGCTTCATTCAGCAGGGTATCCAGCAACATGGGGTAACGGGCAATGGTATCCGCCACCCACGGGCTGGCAGCAAACAGCATGGCCAGACGTTCCAGGGAATGGGGGTTTTCCACCAACAGGGCAATATAGGCAGACCGGCGCAGGATGGCTTCCACCAGCCGCAGTACCCGCTGCAGGGTCAGGTCCGGATCGGCCTGCTGGGCACAGGCATTGATCAGCATGGGCATCAGTTTGTCCAGACGCTCCCGCCCCACTGCCTGCTGGTGGGTGACCTGACGGCTGGTGCGAAACTCATGCAACAGATGCCAGCTCGACTCCAGCGCTCGGAACCCCAGTGCCTGCAAATCCTCCTGCCCTTCCGCACCGGACTGTTCTGTCATCCACAATGCCACCGCCTGATCCCGCACCACCACCTCATCCTGATCCTGCGGCGCGGCAATCAAGGCATCAAAATGGCTGCGCACCCGTTGCCGCGCCTGCCCCAACACCTGGTAGAAGCCCGCCCAATCCGCATACCCCATGCCCACGGCGATGCGTGCCTGCTGCAGCGGGTCGGTGGGCAGCAATTGCGTCTGGCGATCCTGCAACGCCTGAATACGGTGTTCCACATTGCGCAGCAACACGTAATCGTCACACAGGGACTGAATGACGGCGGCGGGCAGCAGTTCCAGATCGCGAATGATGCCCATCACCTGCATCAGATTGCGCTGTTGCAATGCCACATCCTGGCCACCGCGAATCAGTTGAAACACCTGAGCAATGAACTCCACTTCGCGGATACCGCCGGCACCGGTTTTGACGTTGTCCTCGTTGCCCTTGCGCAGCACCTCCTGATTGATCAGTTTTTTCAGTTCCCGCAACGATTCAATAACACCAAAATCCACATAGCGGCGATACACAAACGGTCGCAACCGCCGCAGCAATTCATCCCCGTCACCATTATCGGAACCAATGGCACGGGCCTTGATCATGGCGTAGCGCTCCCACTCCCGCCCCTGCTCTTCGTAGTAACTTTCCATGGCGCGGAAATTCAGCGCCAAAGCCCCGCTGCTGCCATAGGGGCGCAGGCGCATATCCACCCGGAACACAAAGCCGTCCACGGTGTTTTCATCCAATGCCTTGATCAGCTTCTGCCCCAAGCGGGTAAAGAAATCCCGATGGGCCAGGGAGCGGCGCCCACCCCGGGTTTCACCCTCATGGGCATAAGCAAACATAAGATCGATATCAGAGGAGAGGTTCAGTTCGCAGGCACCCAGCTTGCCCATGCCCAGCACCACCATGGGCATGGGCTGGCCCTGTTGTGACGATGGTGATGGCGATGGGTGGTAGTACGGCAAGCCGAACTCCGGCTCCATCCAGCCATAGAGTTTATCCAGTGCCCCATCAATGCAGGCATCCGCCAAATGACTGAGGTCGCCCACGGTTTCCTGAAAATCCGCCAGACCACAACTGTCCCGCCAGATGATGCGCACCATTTCCCGGCGCCGGAACTGACGCAGCACCCTGGCCAAGGCCGCCTCATCCTGGGCGCCTGCCAACTGAGTCTGCAGGGCAGATCGATATCGGTCATTCCCGTAGCGGCTGAGCAAATCCCCGCTGTCCACCAACTGCAACAGCAACCGGGGGTATCGCACCAGTTGGTCGACCACGTAATCACTGGCCAGCACACAGGCTTCCAATTGGCGCAGGGTTTGCGTGTCCAGTGCCGCCACGGCCGCCATCAGATCGGCTTCCGCAAACGCGTCCTGCAGTCGGTCAAGGTTGGGTTGCAGAGCAGGTTGCACAGAATCCGGAAAGCGCTCCGGAGCAAACAGAGTCATGGGGGCAACGATCCTTTTTATAAATTGGGCGCGAGTTTCAATTCGGGTCGACAGTGCCCGACATTATCCGCCAAGGTACGTCACGACACCATGATCTGCAACAGAGCGCCCGGTGCTGGCTCAGGGCCCGGCACAGTGGGCGGAATCCACCCTCAATTCGATGGATTGCTGTTTGCCCGGTAACACACAGGGCGCCACCTGGCCGCTGTTCCAGTGTGAAAAGCGGTAGTGATCACTGCTCAGGGGGTGAGCAAACTGGAAACGGGCCCTGAGCGGCACCCCGTTACGGACTTCCATTACCGTGACAATCATGCCCGCCAGCTGCACGCTGTCACCCACCGCAAAGGGCGCCTGCGGCCCCCGCAAAACCCCTTCCTGCACGGGGTCGTAGAGCCCTTCTGGGCTGTACAAATCGAGAGTGTGATCGTTCAGCACAGTGAGGGTCAGCGGCTGCAGGCCGGACGCCAACAACCAGGTTTTCGCAGCCACCGGCAAGCCCTGATAGGCCCGCACCCCATTGATATACCCCCCCGCACTGGACAGGGGGGGATTGATTAAAATCGGCGTGGTCTCCCGGGGAATATCGCTCAGATCCCAGGATTGCGCACCACTGTTCAGATAGTTGTCCCCCACCATGCGCATGGACACCATTTCCAACGGCAACAACAGGGCGGACAGGCCCAGGTGCAACACCACCAGGATTGCGGCCAGCACAGTGGTCGCCGCTTTGCGTGCGCCGGATGGTGCCAGACCGGCAGTGCGCCAGGCCTGCAGCAGCAATCCCAAAAACCCGGCAGCCCCCACACTGGCGGCAATCAACAAACGGCTATGGGGAATGGTGCTGGCCACCGGCACCAGACACAACAATGCACCCAGCAACCAGAAGCGGGCCCGGCGATCGGTTTTCAACAGCGGCCAGGCCACCCACATCAACCCCACGAACAATCCCAGGTAGGCCAGCCGGCGGATCTCCGGCAAACCGGAGCCCAGTTCAGGCGGCACCACCCAGAACAAACCACCCAGCAGGTCCAGGCCGCGCCCCACCAGCGTCTGAATAAACAGCCCGGGCGTTTGCAAAACATCGATATAGTGACCGGAGCCGCTGGCACCGTAGCCCAGCAACGAGCGCATCCCCAACCAGGCGGCACCAATTACGCCATAGGGCAGCAACGAGAACAAACGATCCCGGAACGGGCCCCGCTCCAGCACCATGGCATAGGCGAACAGGTAAGCGCCCGCGGTCACCGCCATCTCCCCGCACAGCAACCCCAGGGCAAAGAAAATACTGGAGCGAAAATCCAACGGACTACGGTTGCCCTCACGCCAACGGTGATGGGACGACAGGGTCAAAATCACAAACAGCACCGCCAGCACGGCATTGCGGTTGGCCAGCCACCCCGCCGGAACACCATGGGTATAAGACAGGGCAAACAGGAACATGGCCCACACCCAGGCCGCCGAATCCCCCTGGATTTTTCGGAACAGGCGAAACCCGAACACCAGCATCAAACCAAAATACAACATGCTGTGCACGTGCATGAGCATGGGGTGTTGTGGCCACAGGGAATAATCCAGACCATGGGTGAGTTCGGTGAGCGGGCGCCAGAAAGCGTATTCCACCTGGGGATAGGTCCACCAGGGCGCCAGCCCAAGGTTCATCAAATCCATCACCCGTGCCGGGTCGCCATCCACAAAACTGAACAGGCCATAGGGGCTGGCCGGACTCACGGTTTGCAACACCTGGCTGCGCTGGGTCACCAGCCCCCAGTGAAAATAATCATCCAGCTGCATACCCACCCACAACGAGGGCAGGGCCAGTAATAATCCCAGCAACAGCGCCCCAACGATTTTCTTATCCAATGGCAGGAGGTTCAAACTACTTCCTCAGGTTCATGATCGGGCGTTCAATAATAAGGTAAATGACAACGGATCCTAAAATGGTAAGCCCGGTGGCGTAGAGACAGATCAGGCTCATGGCTTCCCAGTGGGTGTAATCGTAGCGCTCCGGATACTGCTGCATGGCATTGACACCCAATTGCACCAACACCAGGATCGGGAAGATATGCAGCAGGTACATGGAGTAGGAAAGCTGCGCCAGGGGGTACCAGAACCGATTGGAGAAGATCAGGTTCAACACCCGGCTGAGATAGCTTTTCTCCAGGCACACCAGCGCCAGATAAGCCACCGCGCCGCTGAACAGATTACGGCTGAAGGTCTGATAGAGTACGGTAAAGGCAGGATGATCGTTCATCTCCCGGCTCAGCACCGGCAACCATAAGAACAGAATGATGATGCCAAAACTGGCAAACTCCAGCACTTTGCCCCAAAAGGAGTTCAGAAACCGGCGCAGGCCGGGTTCATGATGAAAGTAATAGAACGCGGCAATACAGCCACACAGCAAGGCCCCGAAGCGGGTATACAAATTGTCATACAGCACGGAAAAGTGATGGGCATGGAATTCCTCATCCAGGGCCAGGTCACTGCCGGACATGGTGCGAATGCGTTCATCGCTCACGATGACCAGAAACCGGATCAAAAAGGAAAGCCCCATCAGCACCCACAAGCCGGTTAACGGCTGCCGGGTGTACTTAACCAGCAACAACAGAATCAGGGGATACACCAGATAGAACTGTTCTTCAATGGCCAGGGTCCAGGTCCAGTTCATGGCCTGATCCTGATAGGGAATAAAGTTGTTCACATACAGCAGGTTGGCCCACAGGCTTTCCAATTTCAACTGGGCACGGGCTTCCGGGTCCGCAGTGGACAACCCCATCAGCAGGTACAGCCCTATTACCAGCCAGTAGGCAGGGCTCAAACGCAAAAAACGCCGAAAATAGAAGTTGCCAAAGTGAATGGTCTGTTCACGATCAATCTGCCGCAACAGGATACCGGTAATCAGGAAACCACTGATCACGAAAAAGATGTCGACGCTCTTGTCGGCATTCCAGATCCAGGCGGACCAGGTACTGGCCTCCACCATATTGATCAATTCCACATCGGGATGGTACAGAGAGTAAATACTGAAGGTATGGAAGACCATGATCATCAACATGGACAGGGCACGGAAACCATCCAACACCGGAAAGTTGGAGCTTGGCCGGATAAACAGTTGCCTGAAATTGCGTACTGGTGAAAACGCCGACAGCAGGGTGCTCATTTTATACTCTTCTTATTCTTATATCAGACTGCTGAGCCGACCCATGGCTCCCTCAGCACATTCATCTTCCTGACGAGAAGTCTGCAGTAAAGGGAGCCCCCATTCTAGCAACGGTTTCACGCTTTAGGAAAACCGATATAACAAAGCCGGCTAGGCGCCCCCCACAACCGGTGCCACCCGCAACACTTCTTCCGGCGTAGTAAGCCCTGCGGCCACTTTTTGTGCACCACTCAAACGTAGGGTGCGCATGCCTTCCTTCATGGCCTGCTTGCGCAATTCATTGAGTTCGGCGTCGTGGCTGATCATGTCCTTCAGCTCCTGGGACAGCGGCATCACCTCGTAGATGCCCACCCGCCCCAGATAACCGGTTTTCCGGCACTCCAGACAACCCACCGGCGATTTGATCTTCTCCGGCTGCTTGCCTTTCCAGGGGTGGATCAGGTTATGCCAGACATCCGGATCCACATAGGTATCCCGTTTGCAGTGCGGGCACAGGGTACGCACCAAACGCTGGGCCATGACCCCCAGCAACGTGGCCGAAATCATATAGGAAGGCACCCCCAGATCCGTCAACCGCACAATGGCGGAAGGGGCATCGTTGGTGTGCAGGGTGGATATCACCAGGTGTCCGGTCAACGCTGCCTGAATCGCCATGTTGGCGGTTTCCAGATTACGGATTTCCCCCACCATGATGATGTCCGGATCCTGACGCAGCAGGGCTTTAACACCGTCGGCAAAGGTCAGGTCCACATTGTCCATCACCTGCATTTGGTTGAACGAGGGTTCCACCATCTCGATGGGGTCTTCAATGGTACAAACGTTCACCTCACGGGTGGCCAGCTGCTTGAGGGTGGAATACAGGGTAGTGGTTTTACCGGAACCGGTGGGGCCGGTCACCAGCACGATGCCATTGGGCTGGGTCACCATGTTGTTCCAGCGCTCATAATCGTCATCCGCCAGCCCCATCTGCGCCGACGAGCGCACCAGCACCTCCGGATCGAAGATCCGCATCACCATTTTTTCGCCAAATGCCGTGGGCAGCGTGGATAAACGCAACTCCACTTCATCCCCTTCGGTGCTTTTGGTTTTCAGGCGGCCATCCTGGGGGCGGCGCTTTTCCGCCACATCCATGCGCCCCAGTATCTTGATGCGGCTGGTCACCGCCGCCATCACCGGGGCGGGCAGTTCATACACATCGTGCAATACACCATCAATACGGAAACGAATATTGCCGTGCTCCCGGCGCGGTTCCAGATGAATATCACTGGCGCGCTGGTCAAACGCATACTGCAGCAGCCAGTCCACGATTTTTACGATGTGCTGATCATTGGCATCCGGCGAGGTCAGCTCGCCCAACTGCAGCAGCTGCTCAAAGTTGGTGACGTTGGACGGCCCCTTGCCACCGGCAGCCCCTTTTACCGAGCGGGCCAGATTATAGAATTCCAGGGTGAACCGGCGGATATCGGCGGGATTGGTGATGACCCGCCTGATGCGCTTGCCTTTTAAGGTCTGCTCCAGCCCCTGCTCCCATTCATTCAGGAAAGGCTGGCCGCTGGTGATGGTCACCGTGTCGTCGTCCACCGCCACCGCCAGAATCTCATGGCGTTCGGCGAACTGAAACGACATGACGGCGGTGGTGGCCCCCACATCCACTTTCAGCGGATCGATATGGTACAGGGGTTGGTCGGCACGCTTGGCCAGCCATTCCGTCAGATTGTCCAGGTCCAGCTTGCGATGCTCAAATTGCTGATCGTCCAGATTGAACTTGGCAATGAACTGCAGCGGATTCCAGTTCAGCTCCTGCTTTTCCCGCCGCTGACCGGAGACAAAGTTCATATCCCGCTCACTGATACGGCCGTCCTCGAACAATCCATCCAGTGCCCAGCGCACATCAATACGAATACTGGGCTGGAGGAAACTGGCTTTGCCTTTATGAATACTGGTCACAATGATTGCTCTTTATTGGTTGGAAGCGCAGTGGAATCAGAGGGCGATCCTGGAGTTCAGGCTAACGCATGCCCTGCCCTCCACCACCGCTCTATACTCACCTGCTGGGTCCGAGCGTGTTTGGTCTATTAAAACAATTGTAGTCTCAAGCGTTTATCCAAACCAACCTCCCGCATCATTCCTCTATCAGAATCGTGACCACACCCAAAAAATCCGGTATCTTTTGCCCCATCTCCCGGTCTCTAGGATACGTTTTCCCATGGAATCATTGATCGAAAAAACCCTCTACGCCAGCCGCTGGATCATGGCCCCGGTCTATCTCGGGCTCAGCCTGTTGTTGCTGGTGCTGGCCTTCAAGTTCTTTCAGGAGCTGGCCCACATCGTTCCGGTCATCCTCACCATGCCGGAGCAGACCCTGATCCTGAAAATCCTCACCCTGGTGGATCTGACCCTGGTGGGCAGCCTGGTGGTGATGGTGATGTTCTCCGGTTACGAGAACTTCGTCTCCAAAATCGACATTGATGAAGGCGGCGAAAAACTCTCCTGGCTGGGAAAAATGGACTCAGGCTCGCTGAAATTGAAGTTATCTGCATCGATTGTGGCGATATCAGCCATTCATCTACTGAAAGCCTATATGGAATACACCCCCGATGCAGGCGGTACCGCGGAGAACAAACTAATGTGGTTGCTGATTGTGCACATGGGTTTTGTGCTGTCTGCCCTGTGCATGCAATTGATGGATAAGATGGATCGCGCCACCAAAGCCGCCAGCCACTGAAGCCACCCCCTCACACCCTGCCACCCCCAAACCGGGTGGCATCATTTCACAGTTTTCTGTCCGTTCCTGCGCTGTCACCGCCAAGACATTCACATTATTATGTCCCAGCTTATATACGGTATATACCAAGAAAAGGTGTTGGGGGGCAGTCATCGTGTTGGCTAAAATATGGGCAAAATGGGTAATGAATCATCGCTTCACCAGCATGGCGCTGGTGGTTCTGGGGGCGTTGCTATTGGGAATGGGGGCCAAGGACGCGCAATTCTCTGCCAACCAGAGAGACTTCTTCAAACCCGATGATAAAAACCTCAATGACCTGATCCGCATCGAGGAGGACTACACCAGCGACAAAAATGTCATGGTGTTGGTGGAACCCCACAGCGGCAATGTGTTTACCCCGGACACCTTAAAGGCCATTCAGCAACTGACCGAATTCGGCTGGTCCATACCCCACTCCCAGCGGGTGGAATCCCTCAGCAACCACCTTTACACCCGGGTAAATGGCGATGAATTGACCGTGGATTTTCTGGTGGACGATGTGGACGCCCTGTCGCCACAGGACCTGCTGGAACGCAAACGCTACGCCACCGGCAAAACCGGGGTCAAAGATTATCTGGTCACCCGCGACGGGGGCCTGTCGCTGGTGTCTGTGATTTTGAATATTCCCGAAGAGGACAACGGCCAGGCAGCGGTGGACGTGATTGACACCGTGCATCAATACGTCGACCGGTTGCAGCAGCAGTATCCGGCCATTGATTTTCGGGTGGTGGGCGGGGTCGCCGTGGAAACCTCTCTGCCGGCCATTGTGCAGGAGGACGGCCGCACCATTTTCCCCTTTGCCCTGGTGCTGGTGTTCCTGTTTCTCACCTTTACCCTACGGGATCTGGTGGCAAATCTTGCCTGCATCGTGACGGCGCTGTTGGCCATCATGGCCGGCATGGGTGCCGTGCTGTGGAGCGGCGTGAAAGTCTCGCCCATTCTGGTGAACACGCCGTCGATCATTATCATCATCGCCATGGCGGATTGCATTCACCTGATGGTGAACTACGCCCAGGGCCTGGCCCGGGGCCTGGATAAAAAGGCCGCCCTGGAAAAAAGCGTCGAGGTAAACTTCAGCCCCATTATTTTCACCAGCCTCACCACCGCCATCAGTTTCTTTGCCCTGAACTTCAGCGAATCCCCGCCCTTTGCTCATATGGGCACCGCCGCCGGAGTGGGGATCCTGTACGCCATGCTGGCCTCGCTGACCTTTCTGCCGGCGCTGATCTACTATCTGCCGAGTAAAGCCCGCGGTGTCACCAGGATGCCCAACATGGGTGGCTTGATCCGCTGGTATCAACCCCACGCCAACAAAATCATCATTGGCTTTGTGCTGATCATGGTGTCGCTGGCATCACTCATCCCCATGAACCGCCTGGATGATAATTTTGTGGAATTCTTCGATGAGGATCTGGAGGTGCGCCGTAACATGGATTTCATGATCGAGCGCATCAGTGGTTCCGTGGTGGTCAACATCAGTATTCCGGCCACGGAAAACGGCGGCATTTACGACCCGCAGTACCTGAACCTGCTGCAGGATCTGGAACAACACCTGCAGGAAAACCCGCAACTGCGCTTTACCACATCGCTGCTGGAAGTCATGAAAACCCTGAATAAAAACCTGCACGAAGACAGCGCCGAATGGTATCGGGTACCCGACAGCCGTGAGTTGGCGTCGCAATATTTGCTGATGTACGAAATGTCGCTGCCGTTTGGCCAGGATCTCAGTAATCTGATCAACTTTGACCGTTCGGAAAGCCGGGTCATCGCCGTATACGATCAACTGTCGGATAAGGAGCTGATTGATCTGGAGCAGCGCATTCAGCTCTGGTTGGACCAGCATCAGTTCGACACCAGGCAAGCCACCATCGGCAGCGCCAACCTGGCCTTCGCCCACATGCAATACAGCAACGTGAACAATCTGTCGAAAGGCTTTGTGCTGGCGCTGATTATGATCTCACTGCTGCTCATTGCCCTGTTCCGGTCCTGGAAGCTGGGCCTGATCAGCATGGTGCCCAATCTGTTTCCGGCTGCCATGGCCTTCGGCATCTGGGCACTGATCAGCGGCAAAATCGGATTCGGCATGTCGGTGGGAATCACCATCACCCTGGGCATCGTGGTGGATGACACCATCCACTTTTTGGCGAAATACAAATATGCCCGGGAGCAACTGCATTTAAATAATTATCAGGCGGTACAGTACGCCATGGACACGGTGGGCGTGGCCATGTTGCTCACCACCGCCATGATGGCCATTGCCTTCACGGCCTTGCTGTGGTCTGACTTTATTCCCAACCAGGATCTGGGTTTGATCACCATCATCACCATTGTGTGCGCGCTACTGGTGGATCTGGTGTTGTTGCCGATTCTGTTGCTGAAGCTGTTTGGCGACAACCCGGCGCAAACCGGAGCTGCGGCTTTCGAGGGCAACGTCGAACCCTCATCCTGAGCCGGCCATGGGCCGAACAACATCAGGCACCAGACAAAAAAGGCGGAGTGACCGGCAACAGGCCATCACTCCGCCAAAGATAATCCAGCAAACACTGGATCACAGGGCTTGAAACTTAATCGCTCAACACCGACATCGGCACGTTTAACAATACCAGGCTGGATGGATAATCCACGCTGTGATGCAGCGTGGTCACCCCCCCTTTTACATTCTCCCGCTGTACCAGATTGAGCACCCCCTGGGCCTGATTGCTGGGGCTGATGGAAATACGCAGCTTGCTCCCCTCACGAATCATGACGCTGGTTGGAAAGATCTCCACCGATACTTTCACCACCTCATCGGGCTGCAGCATTTGTTCCTTATCCTGAGTAAGAAAATGATAAGGCTGTACCATCTCCCCGAACACATAGCGGGATCGGCTTTCATCCACCGCGCGCAGAGACACCAATTGCAAACCGTTGGTGATCGGCACCACGCGGCCACTGGGTAATACCTCACCAATGCGCACCGACAGCACTGCATCCGCCGCCGTACTGGAGATCCAGAGATCCGCCTGCAGTGGACCAGCAATGACATAATCCTCTGCCATGGGGGCAGTCTCATAATTCAGCGCCGACGCCTCCAGTACACGGTGATCCCAGTAACAGGAGCGGATATCCGTGAGCCCCGCCACCCCCAGAGTCCACTGCACATAACTGAGCGAGCAATCCGAACCATCATTGGGGGTAATATCCAATTTTAGAAAACCACCGTCATCACTTTTGCCATAGTCGTAATCCGCAAACGGTGCCGCCGCCATGTCGCGCACCGGCTCATCCATAAAGGGTGCCTGCTGCGACAAACCGCCATCACCGTGCAGATACCAGCGCTGGGGTTCGGCGGCCGGATGGGGCCAATCCTGTGCCGTGATAAAGCCCTGCCACAATCCGGGTTTGAAATGTTTTACATACTGGGTCACCGGTGGAATCGATTCCGTGCCGGAAGCCATGTCTTTCAGATAACGATCAAACCACTGCAGCATCACATGCAATAACGGGCTGGTTTTTTCGGTACCGGGCAGGCCCTGCATAAAATTGCTCAGGTGATCACCGTCAAACAACATCAAACGGGTATCCACCTGATCCTTGAGTGCCTCGTACAACAGGGGCGCATCGCGCTGAAACAAATCATTCAGGGCGCCGGTGATGATGGTGGGAGCCTGAATCCGGTCCATGTTTTCCAGCGGTGACCGTTGCCGCCAGAATGGCGTGTCGTAAGCCATTTCCGGATCGCCGTTCACCGCTTTTTCAATCAGGGGAATATAGTAATTATCGATATGATCGATGTGCTCCCGGGTGGCACTCATGACCTCTGTCATCAGCTCGGGCTGCAGCAACATCAAGGGAATATTCTGGGTTGAAGTCAAATGGGTCAAGGTCATCCACTCTCCCATGAACACGGCATTGAGCATGCCACCGGTACCCACGATGCCGCGCTTGGCGTCCCCCAGGGGTACACTGGCAAACACGGCTTTGATGTCGTCCGGCCGTTGCTGTGCCGTAAACAGCGATGTGATGCCCATATACGATGCTCCGGCCACGCCGATGTTGCCATCACACCAGGGTTGAGCCTTAACCCAATCCACCGTGTCGCCGTAGCCGATCTGCTCTTTGGTGCCGAACAGCTCCCACCCCCCCTGGGAAATCCCTCCCCCGATAACATCCACCGACACCATGGCGTAACCGCGGCGCACCAGATAGGAATCGGGAATCCCCAGCATTACACCACCAGGCGCCGCGGCGAATGACATCAATCCAATGTTGTATCCGCTTTGCACCAGAATCACCGGGAACGGACCCGGCAATGGGTTGCCCTGCTCATCGGCAGGCAGGGCCAGGCGCATCCCCAGCTGCTGGCCGGATGAGATGGGAATGTAGCGCATGGGGGCGATGTGCACGCGGGGATAATCTGCGGGGCGGTCATACAAGGCGCTGCCGCCCACCGCAGCGGCCTGCTCATCCTCAATAACCGGCAAATTATCCACTGTATCGTTGAGCGCGCCTGACTCCGATTGCACCAGGGTGCGGGGTTCGTTGTCTCCGGCAGAGGCATCGCCTCCGCCGGAGGATCCGGCCCCACAGCCGGTAATCAATACTATTCCCCAACCCACAACAAGCATCCGACCAATGAAGGTAAACACAGGCTGACTCCTTATTTATTT
>DKQK01000049.1:0-19101 GCA_002471665.1 Gammaproteobacteria bacterium UBA7310 | reverse complement strand
CGTATTGATGGAAACCGGACGCCATAGATCAATGGCGCAATCTTTTTTTACTGTACAAAAAGGCTGTAATAGGGGGTATGATTTATACTCCTTAGCGGCCACATCTTGTTATATGCGGCCACGCGTGATGCGTAACTCAGTAAAAACGAATAAAAATAAAACACTACACAAGGAATCGGGATGCAAAATGCCGCCACCGGTACCGTTCGCACCGGCTATGTCAGGGCGTTACTGGATTACCTGGAGAACCATCAACTGGACACGGCTGCGGTCTTTACACCCCAACTGCGCAACCAATTGGACGATGGCTCACTCAACGAGCGGATTTCAGTGGTGCTGTGGGGTGAGTTGCTGGCCAAAGCCATTGCCGTTTCCGCCGATCCCTGCCTGCCATTGCACCTGGCCGAGGAGCTGATCCCCAAACACTGGGGCGTATTTGCCTACGCTGCCATGACCTGCAAAAACCTGGGGGAAGTGTCCGCCATGCTGGTGCGCTATGAGCGCCTGATTGATGATGCCAACGACAGCAGACTGATCATGCAGGGAGACAACGTCTGCCTGCAATGGATACCGCGCCTGGAACATCTGCACCCGGCTCTGATGCAGGTGTCTCTGGCCAGTTGGGTTGCCTTTGCCCGGCGCCATACCGGGCGCAGGGATCTGGTGGCTGATGTGGATTTTACCTTTGCAACACCGGTAGACATCGAACCCTACCGACAGCTGTTCGGTGGCACGGTTTGTTTCGGGCAGCCCATCACCCAACTGATATTCCCCGCCAATTACCTGCAGCTGCCCATCACCTACCATGACCCGGATGCCCACCGCATCCTGGTGTCCCAGGTGATTCAACAACTGGAACATCTGCAGCGCCCCGATGAGTTACATGCTTCTATCAGGGACATCATCAGCCAGCAGATCAGCAGTGGTCGCTGCTCGTTGGAACAGGTGGCGGCCGAACTGCAGGTACCGGCGCGGACCCTGCAGTATCAGTTGGAACAAAGCGGCACCAGCTTTCGCACACTGCTGGATAACACCCGCGAGCAACTGGCCCGCCACTATTTGAACGATCCCAACATGTCCCTGGTGGATGTGGCCTTTCTGCTGGGATTTTCAGAACAAAGCCCGTTTACCAAAGCCTTCAAACGCTGGACCGGAGAAACCCCGGGGGAGTATCGCCGACACCTGGGGCAATGATCCCAAACAAAAGCCGTAAATTCCTCACACCCTGGCCCATCCTGTGCCAAAATGTCTTTATAGAACATTGCTTTGGACATCAGGAACACACGTGGCACGCTGTAAAGCCCCATCATCCATGGGATTGGAATTTCCACTCCCGGACAACCTGTTAACCCATTATCTGCGCAACGAGGAAGACGCTGTGCAGGAACTGCTCATGGGTTACACACAGGACAACGCCTCCCGGGACCGCATCAAAGCCCAGGCCAGTGAATTTCTGGTGGCGATTCGCAATGCCAAACCCGGGGTGCGCGTGGAAACCCTGCTCAAGGAGTACGGACTCGATAACAAAGAGGGGGTCACGCTTATGTGCCTGGCGGAAGCCCTGTTGCGGATTCCGGATCAGGACACCGCCGAGCGCTTTCTGCAGGATCGATTACGACAGGGCAACTGGGCCGAACACCTTGGCCACAGTGACGCCCGCTGGGTCAACGCCTCCACCTGGGGCCTGCTCATTACCGGTAAGCTCTTTACCAAGGAACAACTGCCCGGCAACTGGCTGTCCGACAGCCTCAAGGGCCTGATCAGGCGCTTGGGGGAACCCCTGGCGCTGGGTGCCATTCGCCAGGCCATGATGGTCATCGGCCAGCAGTTTGTGGCCGGCGAAACCATTGAGGAAGCCCTGCAACGCAGCGCGCAGGAAACCGAACAGGGCTACACCCATTCCTACGACATGCTGGGTGAAGCAGCCATGTGCGCCGCCGATGTTGAACGCTATATGGATGCCTACGAGCATGCCATCAGTCATCAAAGTGAAAAGCTGGAAACGCGCAAGGATCATGGCGGCATTTCCATCAAACTATCGGCCCTGCACCCCCGTTTCGAACTGCGTCAGGGCAAAAACCTGGATCAGTTGCACACGCACCTGATGGACCTGCTGCTGCTGGCCCAGGAAAAAGACATTGCCGTCACCATCGACGCCGAGGAATCCTGGCGTCTGGAATCCAGCCTGATGTTGTTTGCCCGCGCCATCGGTCATAATCGCCTGCGCAACTGGGGTAAATTGGGCATGGCGGTACAAGCCTATCAAAAACGGGCTCCGGCCCTGATTCAATGGCTGATGGATGTGAGTAAAACCCAGCACTGTCAGGTGCCGGTGCGCCTGGTGAAAGGCGCCTATTGGGACACCGAAATCAAGCAGGCCCAACAGATGGGCCTGGAAGAATACCCGGTTTACACGCAAAAGGATCACACCGACCTCAGCTTTCTGTATTGCGCCCAAATGCTGCTCAGCGGCCGGCATTTTCTCTATCCCCAGTTTGCCACTCACAACGCGCACACCGTATCCAGTATTCTGGAGCTGGCCCGGCAACACAACGTCACCCACTACGAATTCCAGCGTTTACACGGCATGGGGGAAAGCCTCTATGACCACCTGCTGGAAAGCTACGACGACGCCCGCTGCCGCATCTACGCACCGGTGGGCCGCTATCAGGAGTTGCTTCCCTACCTGGTGCGCCGCCTGCTGGAAAACGGTGCCAACACCTCCTTTGTGCGCCAGGTACAGCTGGCACAAAGCGACGGCAGCTGGCTGATCGAGGAGCCCAGCGCCAACATCCGCGCCATGGAGCGTCTGCGCAACCCCCGCATTCCCCTGCCACACCGGGTATTCCAGCCTGAGCGGAAAAACTCCCACGGCATTAACCTGGAAAGCCTGAAAGCGCTGCAAACCCTGAGTAAATCCATGCAGGAACTGCTCAGGCAACCGCCGCAACTGCCCGCTAAGGAAGGCGAGCACACCCCGGTGCCGTCCCCCGCCAACCCCGAAGAGGTGATTGGCTATTATCGCAAGGCCGGGCGCCAGGACTGCCACCACGCTTTTGACCGCAGCCGGCAAGCCTGGAGCCACTGGCGTTTTGAGGAGGTGGAGGAACGGGCGTCATTACTGGAAGCCACCGCCCGCCTGTATGAGGAACATTACGCGGAACTGATGCTGATCTCCATGCAGGAAGCCGGCAAGACCCTGAGCAACGCCCTGGGTGAAGTACGGGAAGCGGTGGATTTTCTGCGCTACTACGCCAACCAGGCGCGCAAGCTGTTTGAACCCACACCCTTGCCCAGCATTACCGGCGAGGAAAACACCCTGGTGCTGGAAGGCAAAGGCCCGGTTCTGTGCATCAGCCCCTGGAACTTTCCCCTGGCCATTTTTACCGGCCAGGTTGCGGCCGCCCTGGCGGCAGGCAATACCGTGATCGCCAAACCCTCCACCCTGACGCCACTGATTGCCAAGCGTGCCATTGAACTGTTCCACGGGGCGGGATTTCCCCCCGAGGTGGTCCAATGCCTGCTGGCACCGGCCAAACTGGTGGAAGACACCATTCTTAAGGAATCGGCGCTGCGGGCGGTGATGTTCACCGGCTCCACCGCCGCCGCCAAGCAGATCCACCGCCACATTGCCGAACGGGATGGCCCCATTATTCCCCTGATTGCGGAAACCGGCGGCCAGAACGCCATGATCGTGGACAGCTCCGCCCTTACCGAGCAAGTGGTGCGGGATATTGTGCAATCGGCCTTCGACAGTGCCGGGCAACGCTGCTCGGCGCTGCGGGTTTTGTTCATCCAGCAAGACGTAAAAGACAAAACCCTGGCCACCCTCACCGGTTACCTGGATACCATCACGCTGGGTGATCCACTGCAATGGGACACCGACATCGGGCCGGTGATCGACCGCCATTCCCAAGCTGAGCTGATGCTGCACATCGAACGCTTCCGCTCCCAGGACCGCATTCTCTATGAAGGCAAACTGCCCGACCTGAAGGGTTATTTCGTGCCCCCCACCATCATCGAACTGGAAGACATCAACGAGCTTCACGAAGAGGTGTTCGGCCCGGTACTGCACGTGATTGCTTTCAGTGCCAACAAAGTCAATGAGCTGCTGGATCAGATCAACCGCACCGGCTTCGGCCTCACTCTGGGTGTGCACAGCCGCATCAATCAGTTCTGTGAAACCGTGGCCCAACGGGCTCAGGTGGGCAATGTCTACATCAACCGCAATATGATCGGGGCCACCGTGGGCTCCCAGCCCTTTGGCGGCCAGGACCTGTCCGGCACCGGCCCGAAAGCCGGCGGACCCCACTATCTGTTGCGCCTGGCCAATGAAAAAACCATCTCCGTTAACACCGCAGCCGTGGGTGGCAATACAAAATTACTGACGGATGATTGAGATCAGGGGCGACGCAAGGATAAGATAACCCCTGACGAATCGGAGGCTTAGCAGCATCAGCATGCAAACTGAACAGGCGGGAAACACACCCGGTACCGACGCCACCAGCGCCTACGTAGGCTGGTTCCGCAACAGTGTGCCCTATATCAACGCCCACCGTGGCAAAACCTTTGTGGTGGCGTTTCCCGGTGAGGCGGTGGCAGCGCCGCGCTTTCCCCAATTGATTCAGGATGTAGTCTTGCTGCACAGCCTGGGCATCCGCGTGGTGTTGGTTCACGGGGCACGACCGCAGATTGATCAACGCCTGCAGGACAGCCTGCTCCCCATTCAGATTGAGCACCACCGTCGCGTTACCGACCTGGCCAGCCTGCCGGCGGTCATGGAAGCCATCGGCCGCACCGCCATCCAGGTACAGAGCCAACTGGTGCAATGCATGGCCGCCGCCCACCTGAGCCCGGATCACAGCGTGGTTTCCAGTGGCAACTACGTTGTTGCCAAACCCTACGGGGTGCACAACGGCATCGACTATCAGCACAGCGGCGAAGTGCGCAGGGTGCGTCAGGATGCCATCCATCAGCAACTGCAGGATGGCCATCTGGTGCTGCTGTCACCCCTGGGTTATTCCCCCACCGGTGAAGCCTTCAACCTGTTGTGGGAAGAGGTGGCCGAAGCGGCGGCCACCAGCCTCAAGGCAGACAAGATCATCTATTTCAATGGCGAGGCAGGGATTCTGGATGACCACGGCCAACTGGTGAGGGAACTCACCGTCACCGAAGCCAATGGCCTGATCAACGCCCATCATGCACCCCACTATACCTTGATCAGTGCCCGCGATGCGGTCACCAAGGGCATCAATCGCGCCCACATCATCAGCTACAATAACGACGGCGCCTTATTGCAGGAACTGTTCACCCTGGACGGCACCGGCACTCTGCTCACCCAGCAAACCTACGAGAACGTGCGCCTGGCCGGTGTGGATGATGTGGCCAGCCTGCTGGAATTAATCGAGCCCCTGGAACAGCAGGGCGTACTGGTGAGACGCTCCCGCGAATTACTGGAAAACGAAATTGAACATTTCACCCTGATTGAGCGGGATGACAAAATCATTGCCTGCGCGGCCCTGTACCCGTTTGCGGAAGAACACAGCGGTGAACTGGCCTGCGTCGTGGTGCATCCGGATTACCGCCAGGGCAACCGGGGTGAAACCTTATTGAAAGCCATTGAGCAGCGCGCCGCCATGCTCGGCCTGCATACCCTGTTCGTCCTCACCACCCGAACCGCACACTGGTTTATGGAACGGGGGTTCAGCAGTGCCGCCATATCAGAACTGCCACAACACAAACAATCCCTGTACAATTACCAGCGGAACTCAAAGGTATTTGTTAAGCGTCTGACAGCGGAGCGTTAACGTTATACATTACAGTGCCGCAGAATACGGACTGGGGGAACACGTCAAAACATCATGACTTTAAGCAGAATGCTCATGCCATTTTTTGCGAAGATGGCAACCAGCCCGAACGTCCGTAACCTGAGACGGGGCTGGTTTGAAGTAAAACGACGCCTGTTGCCGTCGCTGAATACGGTTATCTTCTACCATCGGGTGAACGATCCCTATTCACTGCTGTTGCTGCAAGCCCTGCCCCGCTTCCTGGAAGACTTCAAAGTCAAATTGGAAATCCGGTTCGTGCTGGAGTTGCCGGCAGAAACCAACCCACATCAGTCACTGCAGGCCAACTACGCGCTGCAGGACGCCAAGCGCCTCGCCAAACTGCACGATCTGGTGTTTCCTGACAACGCCAGCCTGCCCAGCCAGGAGGATGCCCTCAAAGCGTCTGCCATTTTGCTCAAACACCAAAACCGGCCCAAGCTGCTGCACCTGGTCACCGAGGTGACCAGCGCGTTGTGGGGCTGCAGCACCACCACCTTCCAGAGTGCCGCCAAACGCTATGGCAGCCTGAAAGACAGTGAGGCCCGCGCTCTGCTGGGCCAGGCCACCGCCGAGCTGCAGGCCCGTGGCCACTATAACTCCGCCATGCTGTACTACGGCGGTGAATGGTACTGGGGCCTGGACCGACTGGCGCACCTGGCGGATCGCCTGAACAAACCGGGCATGCGGCGGGTCACCGGGGATCTGGCCGACTATCAACGCCAGTATCGGCATGTGCTGCAAAGCTACAATACCCTGCGCCCCCGCCCCAAGCAGGTCAAAACCCTGGATTTCTATTTCTCCTTCCGCAGCCCCTACTCTTACCTGGCGGCGGATCGGGTATTCAAACTGGCAGACCTGTACAAAATCCCGGTGATTCCGAAACCGGTGCTGCCCATGGTCAGCCGCGGCATCGCCCTGCCCAAAGCCAAACGCCGCTACATTCTTATCGACGCCAAGCGGGAAGCGGAAAAGTACAACATGCCTTTCGGTAAAATTTGTGACCCACTGGGTGACGGAATCTACAATGCCATGGCACTCTTCGAGTTCGCCCAACAAAAGGGGCTGGATAAAGAGTATGTGGTGTCGGTCATGAGTGGCATCTGGTCGGAAGGCCTGGACGTGACCCGTAAAAGCCATTTAAGGAAAATAGTGGAGCGGGCGGAGCTGGACTGGTCGGAAGCAGAGACCTTCCTCGGCACCGACCGTTGGCGCAAGCAGGCCGAACGCAACAACGAAGAGCTGGGCAAACTGGGCCTGTGGGGCGTACCGGCCTTTAAATACGGCAGCCTGGTACTGTGGGGACAGGATCGCCTCTGGTCACTGGAAAAAGAAGTGCTGGCCGGCACCAAAAACGGTAACTAAGGAACGATTATGCGTTTTGTTATGACCTGTATCACGCTGCTGCTGAGCGTTCACCTGGCCGCTGCGCAACCTGCCAAGCCTGACCTGAACCAGGTTCAGCAACTGATTTCCGCCACCGGGCTGGATAAACACATCCAACAGATTCCGGAGGCGCTGCACAAAACCGCCGACAGCCCCAACAACCCCGCCAGCACCTTTGTCAACCCACTGATGAAATCACTGGTTTCGGTGTTCCAGCCTGAGGAAATGCTGGACATCCTGGCCAAGGATTTAATGAAACGCCTGGATGTCCCCACCCTGTTGGACGCCATGCAGTGGTACCGCAGTGACAATGCCCGCGCCCTGATCGGTGCGCAGCAGCACGCCACCAAACCCGAGACCCTGAAAAAAATGGGCGAAGTGCTGGCCTCCCAACAGGCCGACGTACCACCGCAACGGCTTGAGTTGCTCCAGCACATGGCAAGATCCACCCGCGCCAACGACATTGCCCTGGATATGATGGTAAATCTGCAGGCTGCCTTTATGACCGGCCTGGGCACCATGATCGCTCCCAACCAGACACAAAGCTTTCAGCAGGTGCACGCCAGTTTTGATGCCACTAAAACCACCATGCAGGACAGGATCGCCGAGCAATTGCTGCTGCAACAGACAGTGGCACTGGAAACCGTCAGTGACGAAACCATTGAAGAGTTTCTGCAATTTGCCGACAGCCCCTCCGGCAAGAAATTGTTCACCGCCCTGCGCGCCTCACTGGATTACACCGTGCAAACCGTTGCCAAGCGGGTACCGGAGGCGATGAAAGCGCGCAATGCCAGCGCGGCTACAGCACAGTAATCAGCCCGGCCACGGCAGTGCCCAGACCGACTGTTTTCATTGCCGCGCTCCTGCTGCTGTGCGGTAACGCCAGCGGCGCTGACCACCCCTGTGCAATCCCCCCTTCCCCCGGCGAACTGACCCGCATTGGTGATCTGATCTATCGCAATGAGTGCAATCGACAGCCCCAGTGCCTGGTGGACTGGAACCCCGGTGAGGATTTTCCTTCATTGGGTATTGGCCACTTCATCTGGTATCCAGAGGGTGTTGAACCCCGCTTCACCGAAAGCTTTCCGTTGCTGGTGCAGCACCTTAATCAACAGCGGGTGACATTACCCCGCTGGTTGGATCAGCTGAACCCCCTGACAGCGCCCTGGCCTGATCGTGCCACGTTTCTGCAACAACGCGACAGCAAACCCGTGCTTGCGCTGCAGGCATTTCTGGCTCGGCATACCGATGCCCAAACTGCGTTTCTGCTGCAGCGCCTGCAACAGGCATTGCCGGATCTGATGCAACAGGTGCCGAGCGCCGAACGCCCGGGCCTGCAGCGCAAACTGACCCAACTGTGCGACAGCTGGCTGGGCTGGTACAGCCTGATTGATTATGTCAATTTCAAGGGTGAGGGGCTAAACCCCAGCGAGGCCTATGCCGGTAAGGGCTGGGGGCTAAAGCAGGTGCTGATCCGCATGAACGGCGGCAATGCGCACTCCGCCCACGAGCGTTTTGCCGATGCCGCCGCGGCAGTGCTAACCCAGCGGGCCCGGTTATCCGGCAGGTCGATTGAACAGGAGGTCTGGTTGCCGGGCTGGTTAAAGCGCATTGATAGCTATCGCGGGCCACCCGCCGATACCACATCAAGATAGACCCGCGCCCGTTGCACCAACAACGCCACCAACACAAAATACGCATTCAGCAACAGCGCCATCCACCATTCAAAGGCATCTTCCATGGTGTCGTAACCGTCGGCCAAAAGCGCATCCAGAACCACACTCACCACACCCACCACCAACAACAGGCCCAGTAAACGCATCATCCAGCCGTAAAACCTGTGCCAGCGGGCATCACCATCACGCCGGGCAAGCTCCCGGACACAACGGGTAAACATCACCTGGGCAATAAAAGTGAACGCAAACGCCAGGACAACGCCAATGCGTCGCAACAGCCGAAAGCCATCCCCCACTTCCCCCAAGGCCAAGGTGTAAAGCACCAGACTCAGCGCTGCAACACCGCCAACCACCGGCATTGCCCTGCCGGTTGCGACTCCCAACTGACGGCACCAACGCTGCAATGCCCACCACAGGGTGCCGGTCAATAACGCAGCCGGAATCATGCCCAGTTTGAACACGTATTTGGCCGGCTGCCCACGGCCGGTGGCGCTGATCGAAGTACAGCTGTCCCAATAGGGAACACACCAGGGCACTTGCTCGAAACCCGCCGCCAGCAGAAAGCTGATGTGGGTGGTGAGGAAGGGCAACAACGCGGCCCCCCAGGCCAGCCACGCCAGTGCCACGCCTGCACCAGGGCGCGCATCAGTATGAGATAACATCGTTTGCACCTGTGTTAACCAAGCCTATTGCACCACCCAGTTTACGCACTAAAAGAAAACATTACCCCCTGCACCGCACCAATGGGGCGCGAGCCAATTACCGATCGTTCAATAAAACAACGGTTTAAGGGCATTTTTTGCCCGTAACTCCCGTGGCATAGCCCTTGCTAAATAATCGTTGACCACATCAGAGGAATCAATGGCATCTTGATCTTGCTGTTGGCTCTGACTACAATCTGGCGCACTAACAATGGACAGCTAGGGTTCCGATCAAATTTTCAGGGCACTGATGATTTGGTGACTGGTCCGAGAGCTGTCGACCTCAGACTGTCGTAGCAGCAACATCAGGCGGCGGAGAGGTTACACGGCGGGACAAAAGCCCGGGAGGCAAGCATGGCCACGATGCCATTGACTCCTCTGTATTAAAAACGTGTAACCTTCAGGAGGTTAACCATGACCAAGCGCATCACCACTGTTCTCTGTCTTCTCACCGCTCTGTTGAGCTTTGCTCCCCTCGCCAACGCTAAAGACTCTTTTAAAATTTGCTGGTCCATCTACGTTGGATGGATGCCCTGGGATTACGGCGCGCAAAAAGGCATCGTAAAAAAATGGGCCGACAAATACGACATCGATATCGAAGTGGTACAGATCAACGATTACGTTGAATCCATCAACCAATACACGGCAGGCCAATACGACGGCTGCAGCATGACCAACATGGACGCGCTGACCATTCCCGCCGCCGGTGGCGTGGATTCCACTGCTCTGATCGTCGGTGATTTCTCCAACGGCAATGATGGCGTGGTGCTCAAAGGTAAAAAAGACCTCAAAGACATCAAGGGCCAAACCGTCAATCTGGTGGAATTGAGTGTATCTCACTACCTGCTGGCCCGTGGCCTGGAATCCGTTGGTATGACAGAAAAAGATGTGAAGGTCATCAACACCTCCGATGCCGATATGGTGGCAGCCTACACCACTGACGATGTTACTGCGGTGGTGACCTGGAACCCGCTGCTAAGCGAAATCGAAGCCATGCCCAACAGCACCAAGGTTTTCGACTCCGGTAAAATTCCCGGTGAGATCATTGACCTGTTGGTGGTCAACACCGAGACCCTCAAGGCCAACCCCGATTTTGGCAAGGCACTGGTCGGTGCCTGGTATGAAATCATGAGCACCATGAGTGCCGACAGCGCCGCCGGCAAAGCCGCCCGTGAATTCATGGGCAAAGCATCCGGCACCGATCTTGCCGGTTACGAGGCTCAGCTGGCCTCCACCAAAATGTTTTACACCCCCGCCGAAGCCGTCACCTTTACCAACAGCGCGCAATTGAAAACCACCATGAAATATGTGGCCGAGTTTTCTTTCAAACACGGCCTGTTGGGAGAAGGTGCACCTGATGCCGGTTTTATCGGCATCGAAACCCCCTCCGGCGTTTTCGGCAGTGACAGCAACATCAAACTGCGCTTTGATCCCTCTTACATGAAGATGGCGGCCGACGGCAAACTGTAAAGCCAGCGCCAGGTACCGGTGTTGAATCGGTACCTGGGCACTTCACTGCTGTTGTGACAATTGCTGTCTCTCATGTTAGCCGACTGTGCTGGGGGTTCTGTATGAAAAAGCTCATCAATCAACATCCCACCAAACCGTTTCGCTGGTTACTGGGCGTTATTCCATTTCTGATTCTGCTGCTGTTTTATGTGGGGGCCTCCAACGCCCGCCTGGCGGAAAATCCAAACGATAAACTATTGCCTGCGTTCAGCAGCTTCACTGACGCCATGCAGCGTATGGCGTTTGAGCCCAGTAAACGCTCGGGCGAGTACGTATTCTGGCAGGATACCGCCAGCAGCCTGGAACGGCTGGGCATCGGTGTGGGAATCAGTGCCTTGATTGCGCTCACCATCGGAGTGATGAACGGCGTGATTCCCTTTGTGCGGGCCAACCTCTCGCCGCTGGTGACGGCCATCTCACTGGTGCCCCCCATGGCGATACTGCCGGTACTGTTCATTGTGTTTGGCCTGGGTGAGCTGTCCAAGATCGTGCTGATTGCCATCGGCATTACCCCGTTTCTGATTCGTGACATGCAGCAAAGGGCACTGGAGATTCCCGCTGAACAAATCATTAAGGCCCAGACCTTGGGTGCCAACACCTGGCAGATCATTGTGCGCGTGGTGCTGCCACAGGTCATGCCGAGGCTGATCGCCAGCGTGCGTTTGTCCCTGGGGTCGGCCTGGCTGTTTCTGATCGCCGCCGAAGCCATCGCCGCCACCGACGGCCTGGGTTATCGCATTTTTCTGGTACGCCGCTACCTGTCCATGGATGTGATCCTGCCCTATGTGCTGTGGATCACCCTACTGGCCTTTGCCATCGATTACCTGCTGCGCGTGCTGTCCAAACGGCTGTATCCCTGGTTCCATTCACAAACCCCGGAAGGAGCGTGATCATGAGCTACATCACCATTAATAATGTGTGGAAGGAATACGGCGATCAGGTGGTGCTGGAACGCATCAACAACACGGTGGAAGAAGGCGAGTTCATTACCATCGTGGGCGCATCCGGGTGCGGTAAAACCACGTTTTTGAAAATGCTGCTGGGCACCGAGGCCCCAACCCGGGGCTTGATTACCGTCGCGGGCGAAGCTCTGCGTTATGAACCGGATTCGGAGCGGGGCATTGTGTTCCAGCGCTACTCTGTGTTCCCCCATATGACCGTACTGCAGAATGTGGTGGCCGCCAAGGAGTTTGAAAAAAGTAAACTGTTGGCGCGTTTGTTCGGCACAGCCAAACAGCAGGCGACAGAAGAGGCGATGGCCATGATCAAGGCGGTGGGGCTCAGCCATGCGGTTGACAAATACCCCCATGAGCTATCCGGTGGCATGCAGCAACGTCTGGCCATCGCCCAGGCCCTGATTAAAAAACCCCGCATCCTGTTGCTGGACGAACCCTTCGGCGCACTGGACCCGGGCATTCGTGCCGACATGCACCTGCTGGTGCAGGATCTGTGGCGGCGCTACAAACTCACAATTTTCATGATCACCCATGATCTGAAAGAGGGTTTCTACCTTGGTACCCGCCTGTGGGTATTCGATAAGGATCGCCTTGACCCACAAGCACCGGGAGCCTTCGGTGCCCGCATCACCTACGACGTGCCCGCCGGCGAGGTGGACCCCAACGCCGGCAACATTATCGAAGAGGATGTGCAGGCAACGGCCGCCGCCCTGAAGCAATCAAACAGCGACCAATCTCAACCTGAACTGGATGGAGCAACACCATGACGGAAATCCTTTATCAATACACGGTACCGGCTGCGGCCCACTGGTCGCTGCGGGTGCGCCGCGGTACCAGCTTACGCCTGACCGACGTGGAGGGTGGTGCCAATCTGGGAATGATGTTTTACAACCCGGAAGACCTGCTGGAAAAATACAACGCACCGGACACCCTGAAGTGTCAACACACCTTCAAACTGACGCGGGGCAACTGTCTGTATTCCGATATGGGGCGCATATTCTGCTCCATTGTAGAAGACAGTTTCGGCTGGCACGACACCGTGTGCGGCAACAGCAACAAAGCCATGGTGGCCGAAAAGTGGGGAGAAAAAGATTATCAGGCAGCCCGCAACCAATGGCACCAGAATGGCTATGACAGTTTTCTGGTGGAATTGGCCAAGTACGGCCTCAATGGTAAGGATCTGGCATCCAACCTGAATCTGTTCAGCAAAGTGGTGGTGGACGATGCCGGCAACCTGAGCCTGGACAGCAGCGCGGCCCGCGCCGGTGCCCAGGTCACCCTGCGTTTTGAAATGGACACGCTGGTAATTCTGCACACTTGCCCGCACCCATTGAATCCGGCTTCGGATTACCCCTACAGGCCGGTGCATTGCGAAATGATGGCGGCGCCACCGGTCAGCGACGACGACTTCTGCAAGAACCTGCGCCCTGAAAACCAGCGCGGTTTTGAGAACAACCGTCTCTACCATTTTTTTCATTAGGAGGCTGACAGCATGATCGTGGAAAGCCCATTACAAGCATCCACTGCCGTCTTCAGTGAAGTGGTCCCGGCCGGGGAATATTTTCTCAAGATCGTAGAGGCCGGACAGATCTTTCGCATTCTGGATCTGGAAGGCAACCAGGCCGCCGACACCCTGTTTTATAATGCCGCCGATGTCTCTGAGCGCTACAGTGCCATGGATACCATTCGCGAGCAGGGCAATGTTTATCTTACAGCCGGCACAGAATTACTGTCCAATCTGGGCAATACCATGTTGACCATCGTCGCCGACACCTGCGGCCGCCACGACACCCTGGGCGGAGCCTGTGCCACCGAGAGCAACACGGTGCGCTATGACCTGGAAAAGCGCTGCATGCACGCCTGTCGCGACAGCTGGATGCTGGCCATTGCCGAACATGAAGCACTGGGGCTCAGCAAACGGGACATCACCCACAATATTAATTTCTTCATGAATGTTCCGGTCACCAGTGAAGGCGGCCTGACCTTTGAAGATGGTATTTCCGCGCCGGGAAAATACGTGGAATTGCGCGCCGAGATGGACGTGATTGTGTTGATTTCCAACTGCCCTCAACTTAACAATCCGTGCAATGGCTATAACCCCACTCCGGTGGAAATACTGGTCTGGGATCAGTAACGCAACCCCTCCGACTCACCACTGATCAGGACGGCCTGATTCAGTTACTCACAGCGGGACGACCCGCCATTGACCTGATATGTTGAAGAAAGTTCTGATTGCCAATCGAGGCGCCATTGCGGTAAGGGTGATACGAACGCTGCAAACAATGGGTATCCACGCGGTTGCGGTTTACGCCGAAGCGGATGCTGATTCGCTGCATGTGCAGCAGGCTGACAGTGCCTTCAGCCTGGGAAGCGGCAACGCCAAAGACACCTACCTTAACCAAGGCAAACTGTTTGCCATCATGCAGCAGCACGCCATCGACGCCGTGCACCCGGGTTATGGTTTTCTCAGTGAAAACCCTGAATTCGTCGAACGCTGCGAAGCCTGTGGCATTGCCTTTATCGGCCCCACAGCAGAACAGATGCGGGTGTTCGGCTTAAAACACACCGCCCGGGAAGTGGCCCGCAACAGCCAGGTGCCCCTGTTGCCGGGCACGGATCTGCTGACCACGCTGCAGGCTGCGCTGGACGCCGCCGAAGACATTGGTTACCCCGTAATGCTGAAGAGTACCGCCGGTGGCGGCGGCATCGGCATGCAAACCTGTTATGACCGCAGCCAGCTTACAAGCGCCTTTGACAGCGTGAAACGCCTGAGCGTCAATAACTTCAGCAACGATGGTGTGTTCCTGGAAAAATACATTGAGCACGCCCGTCATATTGAAGTTCAGGTATTTGGAGATGGCCGGGGTAAAGCCGTGGCCCTGGGTGAGCGGGATTGTTCCGCCCAACGCCGCAACCAGAAAGTCCTGGAAGAAACCCCGGCCCCCAATTTGAGCGATGAGGTGCGCCACACTTTGCAGAGCGTGGCCAAACGACTGGTAAGCGCGGTGAACTATCGCAACGCCGGCACCGTGGAATTCATTTACGATCAGTCAGCACAGACGTTTTACTTTCTTGAGGTCAATACGCGACTGCAGGTGGAGCACGGTGTAACCGAACAGATCTATGGTGTGGATCTGGTGCAGTGGATGGTGCAACTGGCGGCCGGCGAACTGACAGACCTGGAGACACTGACCGACAACTTGGTACCCCGGGGACACGCCATACAGGCCCGCGTTTACGCCGAAAATCCACAGCGCAACTTCCAGCCCTGTGCCGGTCTGCTTTCGGCGGTGGAACTGCCCCAGGCTGATGGCAGGCAACTGCGCATTGATCACTGGATCAGTGCCGGTCTGGAGGTGTCGCCTTACTTTGATCCCATGCTGGCGAAAGTGATCACCTGGGCCGAAACACGGCAACAGGCGCTGGCGGCACTGCAGAGTACGCTACAGCAATGCACCATTCAGGGCATTGAAACCAACATCGACTATGTTCACACCATTCTCCAGACAGAGGTGTTTCAACAAGGCCGCATTCATACCCGCTACCTCAACGATCTGGCGTACCACCCGGCCACCATCGACGTCATCCTGCCCGGCACCCTGACCACCATCCAGGACTATCCCGGGCGCAGTGGTTACTGGGATGTGGGTGTGCCCCCGTCCGGCCCCTTCGACAACTACTCCTTCCGACTGGGCAATCGCCTGTTGCAGAATCCGGAACAGGCCGCGGGCCTTGAGATCACAGTGAACGGCCCCACCCTGCAATTCAATCAGGCGGTGCGCTTTATCATTACCGGCGCGACGCTGGAGGCTCAGCTGGATGAAGCGCCGGTGACCTGCTGGCAGGTGCAACAGGCACAGCCAGGCCAGGTATTGAAACTGGGTAAGGTGCAAGGCGCCGGTGCCCGCGCCTATCTGTTGGTCAGCGGGGGCCTGGACGGCAACCTGTACCTTGGTTCGCGGGCCACGTTTACCCTGGGCCAGTTTGGCGGTTTCAGTGGACGGGCCCTGCGCAGCGGCGACGTGCTGCATATGCTGCAACCCGCCGGCAACCCCACCGGCACGTTGCCATCACCCACCTTACCCGCGGCACTGCGGCCCAGCATCCAAACCCAGTGGCAACTGCACGTCACCTACGGCCCCCATGGTGCCCCGGATTTCTTTACCGGTGATGATATCGAGAATTTTTTTGCCGCCAACTGGGAGGTGCACTACAACTCCAGCCGTACCGGCGTGCGTTTGATCGGGCCCAAGCCCAAGTGGGCGCGCAGCAGCGGTGGCGAAGCCGGCATGCACCCCTCCAACATTCATGACAACGCCTATGCCATCGGTACGGTGGATTTCACCGGTGATATGCCCGTGATACTGGGCCCCGACGGCCCCTCTTTGGGTGGCTTTGTGTGCCCGGCTACGGTGGTGACCGCCGATTTGTGGAAACTGGGCCAGTTGCGGGCAGGCGACAAGATTCAGTTTGTACCGGTCAGCCAGGACACCGCCAAAGCGATGGAAGTGGCGCAACGGCAACAGCTGCGAACCCTGACGCCCGACCCGTTTGTGCCACAACCGGCCCCTCTGTCAACGCTGGATCCCATTCACAGCACATTGAGCGCGGAGCAAAACGGCGTACAGGTGGTATACCGGCCCGCCGGCGACAAATATCTGCTGGTGGAATACGGCCCGCAAAAACTGGATATTGAATTGCGCTTTATGGTGCACACCCTGATGTTGTGGTTGCAGGACAACAAGCACCGCAACCCGGCCTTGGCGGCACTGAAAGAACTGACACCCGGCATCCGTTCACTACAGATTCATTACGACAGTCTGCAACTGCTGCTGGATGATCTGATTGCGATATTGAAGGCGGCTGAGCAGGAGCTGCAGCGCCACGATGATCTGACGGTGCCCTCACGCATTGTTCATATACCCTTGAGCTGGGATGACGAGGCCTGCCGCATCGCCATCGAAAAATACATGCAGTCGGTGCGCAAGGATGCCCCCTGGTGCCCCAGCAATATCGAGTTCATCCGCCGGATCAACGGCTTGCACAGCATAGCCGACGTCAAACGCATTGTATTTGATGCCCACTATGTGGTGATGGGGTTGGGCGATGTGTATCTGGGTGCACCGGTGGCCACACCACTGGACCCCCGCCACCGACTGGTCACCACCAAATACAACCCGGCCCGCACCTGGACTGCGGAAAATTCCGTCGGCATCGGCGGTTCTTACCTGTGCGTGTACGGCATGGAAGGCCCGGGAGGCTATCAGTTTGTGGGCCGCACCCTGCAAATGTGGAACCGCTATCGCAAAACCCCGGAATTTGAACAGCCCTGGTTGCTGCGCTTCTTTGACCAGATAAAATTTTATGAAGTCAGCGCCGATGAACTGAAAACGATACGACACCAGTTTCCCCGTGGACACTATCCGCTGAAGATTGAGGAAACCAGTTTCAGCTTGAAACAGTACCAGGCGTTTTTGGCACAGCATCAAACGGACATCGAGCAGTTCACCACCCGCCGCAATGCTGCCTTTGAAACCGAACTACAGCACTGGATCGACAGCGGTCAGTTTCATTTTGATTCCGAACCCGCTATCCAGGACCAGTCCGCGGGGGAGCAGACCCTGGCCCCGGGCTGCATCGCCATCGACAGTCATGTTGCCGGCAACCTGTGGCAATGGAAAGTCAACGCCGGGGATCGGGTCAGCACCGGGCAGGTGGTGTGCGTGCTGGAATCCATGAAAATGGAAATTGAGATCACCACACCGGAAAGCGGAACAGTGCAATCACTGTGTCGCACACAGGGCCAGCAGGTGAATGCCGGCCAACCTCTTTTAATTCTGGAGCAGGATTCGTAGCAGGAGCCATTATGTTGGATCTCACCACCATTAACATGACCATCACCGGTTTGCTGGATCACTACACCAACGGTGACTTTACCCCGGCACAGTTAATCCACAGTCTGCGCCAGGCCAACCTGGCGCTGAATCAAAGCAATCCGGTTTGGATACATCTGCTCAGCGAGGCGGAACTCGCGCCGTATCTGGCAGCACTGAAAGGCAAAAACCCGCAGCAATTACCGCTCTACGGCATCCCTTTCGCCATTAAAGACAACATCGATCTGGCCGGCATTCCCACCACCGCAGCCTGCCCGGCGTTCACTTATACACCGCAGCAGCACGCGTTTGTGGTCCAGCAGTTGCTGGCTGCCGGTGCCCTGCCCCTGGGCAAAAGCAATCTGGATCAGTTCGCTACCGGCCTGGTGGGTGTGCGTTCGCCGCAGCCCTGGGGCCCATGCCATAACGCGCTCAACAGCGAATACGTATCCGGTGGGTCCAGTGCAGGCTCGGCCGTCACCGTGGCCAAGGCACTGGTGAGCTTTTCATTGGGCACCGACACCGCCGGTTCCGGACGGGTGCCGGCTTCGCTGAATAATATCGTGGGCCTGAAGCCCAGCAAGGGCGTGCTCAGTACACGGGGCGTGGTTCCCGCCTGCCGTAGCCTGGATTGCGTTTCCATTTTTGCGCTCACGGTGGACGACGCCAATACCGTGTTTGATGTGGCCGCTCAGTTCGACCCGCAGGATCCTTACGCCCGCGCCAACCCCTATGCCAACAGCAAACGCTATTTCAACTCACACAGCGGAGCCCTGCGCATTGGGGTACCCCCTGCCTCGCAACTGAATTTTTTCGGCAACACCGAAGCCGAGGCCCTGTTTACCGCCGGCCTGCAACCGTTGCGTGATCTGGGTGCCGAACTGGTGGAGATTGATTTTGAACCCTTTCGCAGCGCGGCCCGGCTGCTGTATGAGGGCCCCTGGGTGGCAGAACGCTATCTGGCAACCCAAGCCTTAATTGAATCCGCACCAGACGCCCTGTTGCCGGTGATCCGCACCATCATCGGCAGCGGCAGCCAACCCTCTGCCCTGGATACGTTTCGTGCCCAGTATCAATTACAGGCCTACGCGCAACAGGCAGCGGCTGTGCTGCAGCAGGTCGATGCCATCGTCACCCCCACCAACGGCAGTATTTACACGGTGGCCGAGGTGCAG
>DKQK01000050.1 GCA_002471665.1 Gammaproteobacteria bacterium UBA7310 | reverse complement strand
ATCCAGCAGGAAGGCGTAGGCGGCCGCGGTAACCACAAAAATCAAAACGTAAGGAACCAGCGGCTGGAATGCCCGCAGGCTGGGAAACAGGGCTTCCGAAATCGGGGCAACTTTCATGGGCCCCTGTTTGGCGATCAGTGACACCAGGAAGAACAGGAAGGAGGTTAGCAAAAATACTTTTACGCCCCAGCCGTACATCATATCAGTGGTGACTTCCTTGTTGAGCATGGCAATCAGGAGCACCAGCAGACAGGGACGCAATACCACCCCAAGACTACCACTCATGGCTGTGGCAGCGAGCGCGAGATTGCGGCGGGCACCGACTCGGCGCAGCTCGGCGTACACAACCGCGCCCATGGCGATGATGATGATACCGGAGGCGCCGGTGTAGGCTGTGGGTACCGCCATGATCACAACAGCCACAAATGCCAGCAGTTCCGGCGGCAGCTTCCAGGGTTTGAAAATGCGGAATATGTATTCACCCAGGTAGGTTTGTTTCAGCAGCATACCCACCCAGATATAAAGTCCGATGTTCAGGAACAGGGAGGCCTGATCCATAATTTTGTCTGCGAACAGCACCATGCCCTGCGGGTTTCCGGTTTCAAAAATGAAGAAACGGGCAGAGCTGATGGACATATAGGCGAATAATGGCACGGAGAGCAGTGCTTTACCGATGCTGCCGACGGGCTTGGCTGTTTTTGGAATGGTGAACAACTGGAACAGGGATACCAACGCCAGCGCACTGAAGCCAAACAGATAGAACCAGCGAATATGTTCGTTTTGTATGAGGGCGCCGGAAGCCCAGCCATTGGTGAGATAACTGTACGAGGAGTAGGCCAACGAAACGTGAGCAATGAGCTGAGCTGTAATTCCGAAACGATAATCCATCACTGTCTGCATGGGCCGCAGACCGATGTGGTGATGGGTCAGGGCTGCTGTGAGGGCACAGACAAAGAATACTATGGCGAGGAAAATCTGGTTATTGTCGCGGCGGAATTGGGACAAGGCAGAGAGCGCCATATCCACCGCAACAAATCGCTCTACATTGGGTGTTTTCTGCTCGATGGTCTTCTGCGCGGCTTCATGCTTCATACGGCACAACTCAGCCTGCTTGCCGAGGGATTCCCGGATGGCTCCTTCGTTTACTTCTTCAGATCTGAACATGCCGCCAAACGGGTCATCAGCGGCTTCCTGCTTTTTCTGGGCGACGATTTTTTGGACTTCAGATTCGATATCAATATTGGGATCACAGGAGGGGACGGGAACGTCCAGTCGGAGGATGTGATAGTCGGGCCAGATATGATTACCCAGTTTGTTCAATTGCGAATTCAGGTTTTCTCCAATGCTGAGTACGAGTACCCCGAGAAGAATGATAAAAACCGGTAATGAGGACAGCCACTCACGTGGATTTCGTCCCAGAAAGTTTATGTTCATTTCCCACCACATCTAATTTTTGTGATTAAACACTTGTTGTGATTTTTGCTGTGCTGGTTTGTCAGACTGCAATAGTATGGGGCCTAATATAGGGAAAACAGCCTAATCCCTCAAAAGTCAGAAAGTTAAATCACAGCAGTACAAGCACTACAAATACTGTCGAAAAAATAAAGGTCCAGATTATAAGTTATAAGAGTGTCAGGCATTGTGTGCCATAGATCACACAATGAATTCCCGAACTTTTACACTATCTAGCGTTGTATCCTGTGCCTGCTCGTTGACAGGGTAAAAAGAAGCTGGCTGACGGTTAGCCAAGCCTGCTTCTTTTTGTATACCGGAACCGGTTATTCGCGATCTTTAGCAGTACATTCTGCCAGTGCTGGATCTTTCTTGCAGCGCACTTTACTCAGGAATGACAGCATTTTCCCGTCATATAGTCCCTGGTCGCGCAGGGTTAAGCGGGACTGGCGGAACATTTCCATATAACCTTCCTTGTCTTTATCAGGAAGATCCAGCCAGTAGCTGGGGTTGATGCTTTTTTCCGCAGCGCTCACCACATCCATTGCCTTGCCGTACTGGCTCCAGACATAACCACGGGAGCTTTGGCCGAATCCTTCAGGGAAGCGATTATGGCGGGCAACAATTTGAGCGGTCAGCTGAATAATGGCAAAGTTCACCACCGCGCCTTTATCACCCAAGCCCTTGTAGAGTTCCAGTGCATCATAGGCAATGGCAGGGGCCCCGATGATGTCCACGCTGCCGTTGTTGAACATGGAGCCGAAGTTGGTGAGGGACACTGACACGGGGGAGGCACCAACGGACTCAATCATGATGGCCTGAGCCTTGTCGAAATCCATGGCAGCAAATTTCTTGCCCGCTAGCTCCGCCACGGTGTCAATGGTTCGGTCATTGGTGAACAGGTAAGCGGCACCACCGGGCAGAATGCCAGCAATTTCGTATTCACCGGAAATCATCAGCTTGGCCAGTTTGGGATCTGCAAGATATTGCAGAACCACTTTCATGTGGTCTTCATCGGGAATGGCGCCAATGGAGTCCAGGGTACCGGTGAAACTGCTAAACTCACGGGCACGCAGACCAGTGATACCAGCGGCATCACAGGCGCCTGATTTCAGGTCTTCTGCGGCAATTTTTTCGTCCGTGTACACCTTCATTTCCAGGTCCACGCCCCATTTAATGGCTTGCAGACGGTAATCTTCCATCTGGCTGGCAACGGGGCCTGAT
>DKQK01000073.1 GCA_002471665.1 Gammaproteobacteria bacterium UBA7310 | reverse complement strand
GCCGCCTACGCCTTCCTGCTGGATGCCCACCTGGACGAACACACCGCGCCGGTGGTTCTGCCCATGATCATCCTACTGTTGCTGGTATACGAATTTGTCGTTAAGGACACCAAAAAACTGCTGCCCTGGCTGCTCTTGTTAGTGATACCCACTGCGACCTTTATGTACCAGCAGGATGGACTGATGACAGCCGCGATCCTGCCCCTGCTGCTGCTGCTGGTCCTGGTACTGGAATCCAAGGTCAAACATTCACCGGATGAAGACAAACATGAAACCTATGAAGGTGAAGAGCGTGCCACCTCACTGGAAAACTCCGTACGTCGCGCCACGACTGATACCACGGTCCATATCGGTGCCTTGCTTTCCATTATGGCGTTAAGCCTGACCGTAGGTGGTGTAATCGAAGATTCCGGTATTTTCGAGGAAGTCGCCGCACAGAGTGATTTCTTCGGCAATATCTGGACGGCCATGATTGCCTTGGTCATTGTCCTGGTCTTCATCGGGATGATTATGGATCCCTTTGGCGCCATCGTACTGGTATCCGGCACTGTGGCTCAGGCGGCCTACAGCCAGGGTATCGATCCCCTGCATTTCTGGATGATCACCCTGGTGGCGTTTGAACTGGGTTACCTCAGCCCGCCGGTGGCCGTGAACCACCTGTTGACACGGCAAGTGGTGGGCGAAGAGGAAATAGAGAAAGCCAAAGAGGATACCCGCGGCATGAGTTTCTGGATTCGCCACGAACGCTATGTGCTGCCGCTAACCGTGATGGGTATTGCCCTGGTGCTGGTGGCATTCGGCCCCCTGGTGTACCAACAGTATTTCTGACACTGATATGGGGGCAACGCGAAACACGTCCTGCCCTATACTGAGAAGGCGACCCCGGTCGCCTTCTTTTGTTTCGACTGTCCGCTTAATTTTCCAACCCACTATCCGGAGCGAAGTAGATGACTAACCTGCTCTATAAATTGAAATGGCAAAAGCTATATATGCGACAGAGCCGTTTTTTGTGCCACTCTTTAGAGTGCATTTTCTGAAGCCTCCTTTATCTAAAGGAGGCATTTTTTTGTAACAGAAAAACCATAAATGCTAGTTTGGTTGAGCGGAATGCAGCGGCATTTGATTTTCTCACCATGTATATGTTGGCAATTACTGGAAGTAAGTTAATGAATCTCTGTATTCAACAATTCCCATGAACTAACCCTGCTAATAACCTGTTGCTAAATTAAGCGCGCGGCAAGGTGCCCATTTTCTTGCAGATAATGCCAAGCATTACTTCGTCGGCACCACCACCAATAGAGCTCAAACGCTGATCACGGTAGGCGCGGGAAACTGGGTTATCCCACATGAAGCCCATACCTCCCCAGTACTGCAGGCAGGCGTCTGTGACTTCACGCACCAAACGCCCCGCTTTCAACTTCGCCATGGAGGCTTTCAAGGTCACTTCCATGCCATTGATGTAGCCCTCTACCGCGTCATAGGTCAACGCACGCAGAGCTTCTACTTCGGTTTGCAACTCCGCCAGACGGAAGTGAATTACCTGCTGATCCAACAGCGGCTTACCAAACGCCTGGCGCTCGCGGGTGTATTCAATAGTGGTGTTAATGCAGTGTTCCATGGACTTCAGTAATCCCGCAGCGCAATACAAACGCTCTTCCTGGAACTGAATCATCTGATAGGTAAAACCCATGCCCTCTTCACCAATCAGGTTCTTCTGTGGGACGCGCACCTCGTCGAAGAAAATCTGTGCAGTATCGGAAGAACGCATGCCCAATTTGTCGAGCTTTTCCGAGAATGAAATACCCGGGGTGTTGGTAGGCACGACGATCAAAGATTTGCTCTTATGAGGCTTGTCACCACCGGTATTGGCCAGCAGGCACAGATAGTCCGCCTGGGTGGCGTTGGTGATCCACATTTTGGTGCCGTTGATGATGTAGTCGTCTCCGTCTTTTACAGCGGTGGTTTTAATATTGGCCACATCAGAACCGGCGTGAGGCTCACTCACAGCAATTGAGCATACTGCATCACCTGCAATGGCTTTTGAAAGAAACTCTTCCTTGATGTAGTTGCTGCCAAACTTGGCCATGGCCGGTGTAGACATATCGGTTTGCACACCGATGGCCATGGAAACACCGCCACTGGCAATGCGACCTAGCTCTTCAGAGAACACAATTTGATAACTGTAGTCCAATCCCATGCCGCCGTACTCGGCTGGCTTGGCGATCCCCAGAAGACCAAGGTCGCCCATTTTTTTGAACAGCTTATGAGCTGGGAAGATACCGTCTTTTTCCCATTGATCACAGTAGGGGTTGATTTCTTTATCAATAAACTGGGCAATGGTATTACGTATTGCTTCGTGTTCTTCAGTAAATCTCATAATTATTCTCTCTCGCTTAATTGTCTGTGGCTACCTGCTCTGCTTACGGGAAAAAACAATTACTTAAATGTAGGCAGTTTCATTGTCATTGTTGTTATCCTTTATATTTTTGTGTGCGCTTTAGTTATCTGCGTTATTCCGGTGTTCGCGGGAATGAGGGGCCATTTATAAGGCTTTTCGTGATTAAAACCCATACTGACGTGACGCTAGATCACGCATAATTTCTTCCGATCCCCCGCCAATGGCATTGACGCGCACTTCACGGTAAATACGCTCCACGCGATTGCCACGGATATAGGAAATACCCCCCATAATCTGCATGGCCTCACGAGCACAAAATTCCATGGTCTGACTGGCCTGCACCTTACACATTGCGATATCGCCAGCATTGGGCTTACCATCCATCAACTGTTTGGAGCATACTTGGATATAGGCTTGAGTGGCGTTTATGCGTTGTTTCATATCAGCAATTTTGTGACGGATCACCTGATGCTGGGACAAGGTCTTGCCAAAGGTCTTACGCTCCTGGGCCCACTTTACTGCATCTTCGAGACAGACGCGGGCGAAGGCTTCCATGGACACAATCAACTGCATACGCTCCAGATTGAAGTTGCCCATAATGGCTTTAAAACCTTCGTTTTCCTTGCCCACCAAGTTGCCTACAGGCACTCGCACATTGTCGAAGTATAAGGTCGCGGTATCGGATGCCCACCAGCCCTGTTTTTTATCCAGCTGCGTGCGGCTAACGCCCTCGGCATCGAGAGGAATCAACAACAGAGAGATACCGCCCAACCCTGCTCCACCGGTACGGACGGCGGTGGAGGCCCAACTGGAGTACATGCCGCCAGTGATAAAGGTTTTGGAGCCGTTAACAATATAGAAATCGCCATCGCGCACAGCAGTGGTGATTAATTGCGCCACATCAGAACCTGCACCGGGCTCGGTCACCGCCAAAGAAATACGCTTTTCACCACTGATTACAGCGGGGCCAACCTCTTGCTTAACTTCCTCGGAGGCCAGTTTCAAAATGGTAGGCAGTGAAATACCATGCACGGTGAGAGCTGCACCGACACCACCGGCACCAAGACGCGCCAACTCTTCATAGATGATATTGCCGTGCCATACATCCAACCCTTCAGTCAGGCCGCCGTAGGCCTCGGGATAACCCACGGCAAACATGCCCACTTCAGCAGCCTTGGGGAAGATCTCATCGGGAACCTTATGATCCTCCTCCCATTGATTGGCATAGGGCATCAGCTCGGAATCAATAAACTTACGCAGCTGATCGCGCCAGGCCTCGTGATCTTCGGTCAAATAGGGGTTGGGTAAACGTGCTCCATCGAAATCCAGGGACATACTGACCTCGTTTGTTATATTTCCACCAGTGGAACCATCTTCGCAATGCCTTCCAGAATTTCTGCAGGCATTCATCTCAAGAATTCAGTTTCAATAATTCCCTGCGCTATTGCTAATGCCACACCAATGTCGCGACTACCACCTGTAATTGCCACTAGCTTACGGTTTAATTTCATAATATCCTTTTTATTTGAGTTGCAGTTAAACAAGTCACTGTTATTCAATTATGTCATCACGCACTGTCCTGAATAATACAACCTGCTGCTTTTTCGCCAATCATCATACTAGGCGCGTTTGTGTTGCCACTGATTAGTATCGGCATTACAGACGCATCAGCAACGCGCAATCCCGACACACCTCTGACTCTTAATCGGCTATCCACTACTGACAGGTTATCCTCTCCCATACGACAGGTGCCCACCGGATGATAGATGGATTCAGCACGCTGACGTATATCAGCGTCTATCTGGGCATCAGTAACGACATTGCTAGCCGGCAGATCATCGCCTCCATAAGCTCTAGCGAAAGCTTTGGTGTGGAATACCCGGCGAGCCAACTTGACACCCTCACGCAGAATTCGGAGATCATCATCGTCGGACAGATAACAAGGATTGATTAGTGGTGCGCTACCAGGATTGTTATCGGCCAGACGAATCCATCCCCGGCTTTTGGGTCGCAACTGGCAAACGTGGATCGTGCAACCGAAGCCTGGCGTCAGCTGTCTGCCATGATCACGTAAAAATGTCGGCAGAAAATGCAACTGGACATCCGGACGAGAGCCGCCACCCACATTGACAAACGCCCCCGCTTCCGCTGCATTGCTGGCAAGAAACCCGCGCCGATAGCGGAAGTAATCGTAGAACGCTCGCAGCAAACGCGGTACGAAGTAAGGGGAAAAGCCAATCGACTGCCGGCTGCGATCATGAATCGATATAGTCATGTCGAGATGATCCTGAAGATTGCGACCCACTTCAGGAGAATGAACTAGACAATCAATGCCAACACTTTGTAGATGGTCACGATCACCAATGCCAGAAAGCATTAGCAACTGAGGGGAGTTGATAGCTCCTCCTGCAAGAACAACCTCACGTTTTGCCCGAAGCACGTGTGAAGTACCCGCCGCATCAATATATTCTACCCCCGTCGCACGCTCATTCTCGATCAGAACTCGGGAGACCATTACATCGGTCAGAATATTCAGATTCTTTCGTTCCTTCGCCGGATCAAGAAACGCCCGTGCCGCGCTCCAGCGTCGCCCGTTTTTTTGCGTCACTTGGAACCGACCAAAACCGCGCTGGGTTTCGCCGTTGAAATCATCGTTACGTTTTTCGCCCAGCTCCTGGCCGGCACGAATAAACAGCTCAGTCAGCGGGTTCGGATCCCTGACGCGGGTGACATTCAACGGTCCTCCTTTACCGTGCCATGAATCAGGCAGGTACTCCTCATTATTCTCGTGAGCGTTGAAGAGCGGTCGCACATCCTCCCAACCCCAACCATCCAAGCCTAACTCGCGCCATGCATCATAGTCCTGAGGTTGCCCTCGAATGTAAACCATCGCATTGATCGAACTACTCCCACCGAGGGTTTTTCCACGTGGCCAATAAAGTTGCCTATTGTCAAGCGATTTCTGCGCTACGGTATCATAACCCCAGTTGCGCTTTCCCTCCTTGATCAGTCCGATGACTCCGAATGGCACGTTCACGAACCCGCTATTGTCGTGTGGACCTGCTTCCAGCACGCAAACCGAGAACTTCCCTGACTCACTCAATCGATTGGCTAGGACACAGCCAGCGGACCCCGCCCCCACAACGATGAAATCAAATTCATGCACAACCATTTACCTCGCGTAGTGAGGCCAAACGATCAATGTGAAAGTCGCGATGTCCATGAGTCAATGAACAGTGGGTCATAAGACGAAAGTAGTGGCCTATGTCCAGCTCTTCAGTGACCCCAATACCACCGTGAATCTGGATGGCTTGCTGAGCGATCTTTACCGCCTTTTCGGCATAGTAGGCCTTCGCAGCCGAGCACGCGCGATCTCGTTCTTGCGCATTTCCTAGCTCTGCTTTCACTGCGACCATGAATAACATTGACTCCAATTGCTGGAGATCAGTAAACATGTCCACAAGATAGTGTTGAATAACTTGAAAACTACCTATGGCTGCGCCGAATTGTTTACGCGTCTTTGCATATTCAAGGGTACGCTGATAAAGCGCATTGGCAGCGCCATACATCCGCGCACAATCAAGGGCCTGAAGCCAGGCAATAACCTGGCTGATAACACGGCTAGTCTCCGCGCCACGCGAGAGAATCATTCCGTCATCAATTTCAATGTCATGAAACACCAGATCTGCGTATCGACTACCGTCCAGAGCCCGATAACGCGTGATCTCGCAGCTTTCAAGTGGCACGAGGAGCAATGCTAGCTCATCCCCGATTCTTGCTGTCGCTATGACTCTGTTCGCGCAGCCACCATCAGGAACAAAACTCTTCTGGCCTGACAATTTTCCATCTCTGATGGATGCAGTCGGTTTATGAACGCTGTAACCGGCATGGCAATCATAGAGCGCGCACGCCACCTTTTCATCGTTTTCAACTATGGATTGTAAAACCACGATAGCGCGCTCGGTTCCAATATATTCGAGCATTTTTCCGGGAGCGACTACCAAATCCACATAAGGATCCAGACACAAGGCCGCTCCAAGTTCCCGGACGATCATCGCTACATCAATCAACTCGCCACCGTAACCTCCGATGGACTCGGGAAACGGGAGACCCAACCACCCAAGCTCCATCATTAGCTGCCATCGTGCCGGATCACAATGACTGGCCTGGTTTAACTGTTCATTATAGGTAACAAAACCATAGTGATCCTTGAGATAGCGCCTCGCTGTATCCGCAACCATTGTCGTGTTTTCAGAAAGATTGAATTCCACTATCGCCCCCTATAATCCCAATAGCATTTTGGCAAGCACATTCTTTTGAATCTCATTTGAGCCGCCATAAATCGTACAAGCACGTAAAAAATTGTAACGCCGGGGAGCATTATTGAAGCTTTCGTTACCCACTACCGAAGGGCTATCCCAGGCAAGCGACATCAACCCCCCCATCTCAACCATGGCTTGAGACATCTTTTGCTGCAGTTCCGTACCCTTGATTTTCAACCCGGAGGACTCCGGTCCGAAGGGTTTACCCTCGTCTGTGGCTGCAACGGTTCTAAAGTTGGTATACTCCAGCGCCATCAATTCGACTTCGAGTTCGGCCATACGCCGCCTTGCCGATGGCTTGTCGGTATAATAGGGTACATCTTCAATCGCCTGCTTCATCCGTGCCAGCGCATAATAGCTGTCGGCCACGCCAGCTATCGTGGTACGCTCATGTGTCAGTAGAAACTTGGCTATGGTCCAGCCCATACCCTCCTGGCCAACCAGGTTTTCCAGAGGTACCTCGACATCGGTGAAATATACTTCGTTGAGATGATGGTGCCCATCAATAGAATAAATGGGGCGAATTTCGATGCCCGGTGTCTTCATGTCAATAAGCAGAAAAGAGATGCCCTGTTGCTTCTTTGCCTCGGGGTCGGTTCTGACGAGACAGAACATCATGTCTGCCCAATGCGCTTGCGTGGTCCAGATCTTCTGTCCATTGACCAGATAGTGATCCTGTTTGCGTTCAGCGCGGGTTTTAAGCGACGCGAGATCCGACCCGGCATTGGGCTCAGAATATCCCTGACACCAGAGAGTCTCGCCGCTGGTAATCCCAGGCAGCCATCTCTCCTTCTGTTCCGGCGAGCCGAATGTATAAATAACTGGGCCTACCATGGCGACACCGAAGGGGCTGGTTGGCGGCGCTCCGGCCATCGCCCTTTCAATATCGAAGATATAGCGCTGCGTCGCCGTCCAGCCTGGCCCACCGTACTGTTCTGGCCAAGTTAGCGCCAGCCAGCCCTGTTTACCCAAACTCCTCTCCCACTGTTGCTGCTGCGACTTGGTTGGCATATTGCCAAGTGCTGACACGCGCTCAAGCTCTTCAGGTACGTTTTCCCGCATCCATGCGCGTATGGACTTTTGAAAATCCAACTCTTCCTGTGTAAATTCAAGATTCATGGTTTATTCCGTGCTAGTAATTGATCTTAGCGAAAACAGTGGTTCAGTTGACCCCCCGCTCCTTCTGCCGCCAGTAATGAGCTCGAAGTTCGTTTTTGAGAATCTTACCGGCACCACTTATGGGCAATGGCTCGCTTCGAAACTCGACGCTTCGAGGGAGCTTGTAGCCCGCAATGCGCTCCCGGCAATGGACCAACAGCTCATCTTCCTTAAGAGTATGACCTTCGCAAAGCACCACGATGGCATGCACTGTTTCGCCCCATTCGTCGTGGGGAATCCCTACTACCGCACATTCCTGCACAGCAGGATGGCTGTAGATGGCGCCTTCCACTTCGACAGAGAAGATATTCTCTCCACCACTGATGATCATGTCCTTGCTACGATCGACGATAAAGACAAACCCATCTTCATCCATATAGCCGAGATCACCGGTATGCAACCAGCCGTTGCGCAGAGTTTCGGCCGATGCCTGCTCCATTCCCCAGTAACCGAGCATAACGTTCCCACCTCTGGCACAGATCTCCCCGACTTCACCACGCGGTAGCTCAACATCATTTTTGTCAAGAATGGCAACCTCGACACCCAGCGCAGCCCTGCCCGCACTTCGTAGCTTGTCGCCTCCCGGCAAATGGAACTCCGGGGCCAACGCGGTAATGATGGGTGAAGCCTCTGTCTGCCCATAACCCTGGGCAAACAAGGCGTGCGGCATCTGCTCCATGGCACTGATCAATACTGCCTCTGGCATCGGCGACGCGCCATACAGCATGCGCTTCACGCTGCTGACATCGAAATCCTTTATTTTTCCGGACGACGCGAGAAGGTTGATCATTGTAGGTACGAGTAGCGTGTGTGTGACTTTCTCGCGCTCAATGAAGCCCAGCACATCGCCGACTTCGAAACGTGGCACAATCCCGTGGGTTCCACCGGCCAGGGTTACTGCAAAGGTGCTTGCCATATCAGCCAGATGAAACATCGGACCCGCATGCATATAAATAGTGTCAGGCCCGTAACTCATTTCCGGCACCACATTAAGCGCGTTGAAAACGAGGTTGTCATGACTCAGCATCACGCCTTTGGACCGGCCGGTGGTACCCCCGGTATAGAAAAGTCCGGCGAGCTCCTTTCCGCCTTCGCTGAGATCCCGTAAAGGTTTTGACGCGTCAATCAACGCCTCGTAGCAAACACAACCTTCCGGTAACTCCCCGTCGCCCATAAACACCACATGTTCGACACTATCAAGCAGCGGACGCAACTTCGGTAGCATCGCACTGAAGGTGTCATCCACAAACAAGATTGACGAGCCGGAATCATTAAGAGTAAAGGCGATTTCCGGGGGAGCAAGCCGAATATTGACGGGATTAAGGGCGGCACCAGCCCAGGGCACCGCATAGAAATATTCGAGATAGCGGTCACTATTGAGAGACAAGATCGCAATGCGGCTTCCCCTTTCTATCCCCAATGACAGCAGGCCTGCGGCAAGTCTAGCCACGCGGCCTTCAAACTCCCGCCATGACTGCTTTCTATCTTTATAGATCGTCGCAGTACCATTGGGATGTTGCTGCACGGCACGGCGCAAAGTCTGTGATATGATCACAACAAGCTCCTTATATTAACGGGTGTAGATAAAACGTCCGATTGAGACGAGTTTCTTTTCCAGATAGATATCGACAGAAACAACGATAAAACGTCTGCCAGCACGGATAAGGCGAGGCTCGGCACGAATGCTCCCAGCAAACGCGGGACGGAGATAGTCAAAGGTCATACTGTTACACGAAGGTTCTTTATCCAGATCAAGCGATTGCACCAGATAGAGGGCCGCTGTGATTTCGCCAAAACTAGCGAGAATGCCTCCGTGAAAAGTGCGTAGCAGTGTATTGCCGATATGCTCCTCACGGAAAGACAATTGATAAGCTATACCTTTATCCGAATCCACCGCTTCAAGCCCCAGAAACTCCACAAAAGGGGTATTCACAAGCATCTCTTTCTGCACTTTATTCATTCGTGGAGCTTCAAACACAGTTGGTTCACTCATTTCCTAGCTCCTTTCTTTCATCGCTGAATCAAACGCTGGACCAAGAGTACCAACAGCAAAGGAGCCTGACACCGAAGCCAACAAAGAGTGATCAGAGCACGCGTAAGCGCGCCCGCGGACGTAAGCTATATCACCCTGCACCGCATAACACTCCACCTCACTGAAAATACCCTCCCCGCTAGGCGCTTCCTTGATAAAGTCGACACGAAGATCAATAGTGGCAATCGGACGCATATCACCGAGTCGCGAAAATATCGCCAGCCCACAATTGGTGTCTAGCAACGTGACTACCACTCCGCGATGAACACCCTCAACTCGATTGCAAAGGACAGGACGGCAGGCAAGACTCATCACTGCTCGCCCCTTGCCGATTTCTTCCACCTGTACACCAAACGCATTGAACAAGGGATGAGATGTTCCAAAAAATGTTTCGGCGATGGTCATATTACGATCCGCCGCCAAGGTATCTTCCTCAATCATTGGTAACTTCTTATATAATTAATTGCATCCAAGAACCTATGGATTTGCTGTGACTTAGGCCAGGACATCCAGCGCATACTTCACGTAATGTGACTCGCGCATCTTTACATGATTAATGGCGCTCTTTATTTCAACGAAGGGGAACACCATTGACTCGGAGCCCTGTTTCAAAGTCTCAGCCAAACCAGACCAACTCGCTGCCGCACTGCGCATTAATTCTACTAAATTCGCATGAATTACAGCGGGGAGCATTTCTCCCACTTCTTCCAAAAAATCGGCATACATGGCACGGAATCCAGCGCCACCTGTACCGCGCTTTTCGATCACCTGATAGGCAAAGCGCAACGACCATCGCCAGTTTTCCTCCGCTGACCAGCGTGGTAGCGCATCAACCCAGGTATCCAAAGCCGCAAGCCCGCTAAAACGGTTTCCATTAGCCAACGCGTAGGCATTGTCGAAGATTGCTCGCCGCACACGTTCTGGAGTTACACTGGAATCAATGGCGTGAGGCGCGAACATGTTACCGTGATGAATGAAGGGTGGCGCGGTCGAGAAACGTGCATCAGCCAAGTTCTTAGCCGCAACCGCAATTAAATCCGGGCGCTCCGTATCGCTAACCAGCACCTCGTTGCGCTCTTCGTTGCGGAGCCATGCCACAATGGCATGCCCTGGAAAATGCGTGCTACTGCCAAAATAAGGCAGATGATAGATATCCGTTAAAAGCAATGCAGGTCGGTTTTCATGCAATGCCTGGTAGAGATCGGTGCTGGCAGACGGCTTGTTGCTGTAACTGGTCCAAGAAAAGGGAACCTCTAAGGTATTAAACACCTTCTCCTCGAACCCCATTGAGCGCACATGAACAATGAAAGGGGTACTGGAGCCTGGTATCTCCACGTAAGTAATACCGAGCCCAGCCCCAAGGCCGAAACAGCAAGCTTCGCTCATAAATAAGCCATGGTACTCAAGTAAGTCACGTATTGCTGAACTGCCACAGTGCCTGCCCGGCCTATGGCAGTGAGTCATAACCGCCTTTTCGCCATCCACTCAGGCTGCCTCGCTCATCGGCGAGCTTCCGTAAACGGCAGCGGATGCACGCATTGGGTCGCCATGATCCCCATACTCTTCCAGCCATGCCGCCACTTTCTCTGGCATGCCCGTATCCCAAGGATGAAAGCCGGGGCGAAACCAGGCCAAGAATTCAGGCAACATTCGAGTTAGAATACCACGTCGGCCATAGAGACGATTCAGCCCACGCATCAACACCCCAGGCTGGCGCATGGCGCCATCTAGACGCAACATGTTCACGAACACTGGCCCGACCACCAGATGAATCATTAGCATGGTCACTACCAACGCCGAGACCCGTGACAGATAACCGCCGCCCGCCGCCGTTTGGTAGACGTCGTAGGCTACTGCCTTATGCTCAACCTCTTCCACACCATGCCAGAGAAACATCGCCCTCATCACAGGGTCTGCTTCGGTAAACATGTCAGTTTCATCCTTAAGCATTGCCTCGCCCAGAGTGGCCGTAAAATGTTCGAATGCCGCAGTCATCGCCAGCTGATACTTCTCTGGCAAGTACTTTTGTGACGAGCGAATGAAACGCCGCAGATTGCTGGTAATCTTGTCAACATCAACACCCTGCCCAACCATCACCTCATTGAAGCGATCATGGACAATACCATGCTGCCCCTCTTGACGAATAAAGTGGCGAATATCCTCACGCAAACCTGGCTCCTTTACCCGATCCTGGAAATTCCGTACCGACTGGATAAAAAACCGTTCACCCTCGGGGAAATGCACTGACAGGGCATCAAAGAAACGAGTTAGCACAGGGTCTCCACCATTCCAATGTCGTGGAACAGTAGACACATCAAAGGTTACTTTTCGTGGCTTTATTGGTATCGCGTTCATCATAAAGGGCCTCCGTACAAGCCTTCACAGGGTGTCAACCTCTACGGATATTTTATTGGGTGGCCAACCAAATATCAATACTATACCAGGACATTTTAGCAAGAAACAAAATTCCTCTGTCAGACTCTGCGACGGCATAACGGACCAGCGGGGGGGCATCTGAACGAAAACCCACGATTTTGAGCCAGGTGGCCATGTAGCGTAGGTGTCTGCTTATTTGCCCCTTCTTCTCCTCATCCTCAATACTATAGACTTGTTGCACGGTCATTGGGTGGTTGACCAACCTCTGGATGTGCGCTACTTTACGTTTATCTTCAAAAGGGGGGATCATTGTGCTTGAGTTCATTGCCATTCTGAGCTGCTTAACAGCGATAAACGTATTTCTTGTTAGTGTTGTGAGTGAATCAAATGATTCGAAGCCAAATAATGTATCTTCAACCGACCGGCAATTAGTGGAGGCTCCCCTCTTGGAGCTAGAGCTTAAGGACGCTAACCATTGTTCCTCGATGTCTGGTATTTCACCATATTGCCAATAGCGGCAAACATGAAAGTTAATGCATATTATTCAGATCGACCTCCCAGGATGATTCGCAATTATTAACGCAGCACGGCTATCTGTGTGTGTTTTCTCTGCTTACCATGGCCCGATATGCTATGTGTACGCTCACGTTCATTAATTGCCGGGGTTTTACTTTTCATGCGTCTAGCTCTCTTTCTTTCGCTGTTAACACTGTATGGCTGTCAGGAGTCCTCTCACTTAGATACTGTACTGAACAGACCCCATCCAGTATACACTGCGGTAGTGTCAGAGCATTCTACGACCGTGCCTCAAGGGATTACAGGCACAGTAGAGGCGCGTACAGAGGTTGCTATAGCCTTTCAAGTAGGTGGCCGAATTCTGAAACGGTATGTGGACTCCGGTCAAATTGTGGCAACCGGCGAGCCATTATTCTTGTTGGACGCAAGGGAATTTGAACAAAGCCTGGAGGCTGCAAAGGCCCAATTGACAGCTGCTGAAGCTGAATTGATACACGCGGAATCCAACCTCGCTCGGGACAGCCGCTTGATCGAACAGAACAGTATTAGCCAAAGTATATTTGAAGCGTCCTTGTTGTCCAAACGTGCAGCGCAAGCGCGAAAAGAGGCTGCCCAGGCTAGACTTCGACAAGCAGAAATTGCGCTTCAGCATACGTCCCTAACCGCTACAAGGCCAGGTATCTTGGTGAATGTCACAGGGATGCCGGGGCAAGTGGTAAAGACTGGACAACCCCTAGGAATATTGGCTGATACTCGCGAGTTAGAGATCGAAGTTTTCCTACCCAGGAGTGTTTTTCCACCGACAGAAGCGCTAGCCCATATCGATGATGCCCGCATACCACTAAAGCTTCGTGAAACCGCTGGCGCGGCTAACGAATACAGCAGAACCTGGCGTTCTCGTTATCAGATTGAGTCCTCTGGTAACGAATTACAGTTGGGTATGTTGGTCAGGGTCAGCATGATGGTCCCTGACTCTCCCACACAGGTCTATTCAGTTCCACTGGCGGCACTGGATGAGCGAGGAAGTAATACCCAAATCTGGCAAATTGTCGATCAACAGGCCCAACCCCAGACCGTTGCGGTGGTTGGGGTGACGCCTATCTCAGCTCAAATTCAAGGGCAAGACCTTAAGACTGGTGATCGTGTTATCGCCTTAGGTACTCATCTGCTAGTACCAGGGATTCCTGTTAAAGAATACGCGCAATGAGCTTTCCTAATCTATCGGCACTTGCAGTACGAGAGCGATCAGTTACTCTTTATTTCCTGATTTTATCCGTGTTCGCAGGGGCTTATGCTTTTGCTTCATTGGGACGTGCGGAAGACCCTTCTATTACAATACAAATGTTAGTGGTTTCAGCAGTCTGGCCAGGTGCCACTCCTGCAGAGATCGAACAGCAAGTGGCTCACCCAATCGAGAAGAGCATCCAGAAAATTGAATATCTTGACGAAATCAAAACGACAGTCAAGGCAGGCCGGGTTGATATCCAGGTTCGATTTCATGATTACACGCCACAAAATAAAACGCCGGAACTACAGTTTCAGGTTAGAAAGCGCATGCTGGATCTGTCTTCACATTTGCCTGAAGGGGTTATAGGGCCGATCGTCAATGATGACTTTTCCGATGTGTATTTCAGCCTATTTAGCCTTTCTGCGCCCGGCCTTCCGGTGCGAAAATTAACACGTTACGCCGAGCGGCTCCGAGATGAATTACAACTCATTCCCGGTGCCCGCAAAGCCGATTTGATCGCCGAGCGCGAAGAGAGAGTCTATGTCGATTTAGACAACGTTGTTATGACGAACAGCGGCATCTCATCCCAAGCCGTATTCGACGCGATAAGAGCATACAATACGCTTATCCCGGCCGGTCAGATTGACACCACCGGGCCGCGCCTAAGGTTTCGGCTCGATTCAGATCTGTCTGATCCTCAGCGATTGGCACAGGTCCCTATCCGTGCCGGTGACCATCTAATCCGGCTGGGTGATATTGCCGTCATTACGCAAGGTTACGAGGAACCACCGTCGTATTTTGCTCGTGTCAATGGAGAAGATGCAATACTGGTCGGCGTGGTCATGAACAAGGGTGAAAACGGATTAGTATTTGGTGAACGCCTTGACGCGTTTCTAAGCAAAACAAGAGCTGAGCTTCCCTTGGGTATGGAACTGGATCAAATCACCAATCAGACGGATGCCATTAAAGCGGCAGTTAATTTGTTCCAGGTGAAGTTTCTGGTGGCCGTAATCGTGGTGATGAGTATTGGATTTTTATCATTAGGACTGCGCGCCGGTTTGATCGTGGGTATCGCTGTTCCAATCACCCTGGGGCTGACGTTTGTGCTGATGAAATCCGCCAATATCAATCTGGATCGTATTACCTTAGGGGCACTAATCATCGCGTTGGGTTTATTGGTTGATGATGCCATCATTGCGATTGAAATGATGTTGGTAAAACTGGAAGAAGGTTGGAGTAAAGTAAGTGCCGCCACTCATGCCTGGAATGCGACAGCTTCGCCTATGCTATTCGGCACTCTGGTTACCATGTTTGGTTTTGTTCCGATTGGATTTGCCAAATCTGGGGTAGGTGAATACGCTGGCAATATATTTTGGGTTTTGGCTTTTTCGCTCATTATCAGTTGGTTGGTGGCCGTTACTTTTACCCCTTATTTGGGCGTAAAGATTTTACGTGCACCCAAGCAGAAACCCGGCAATATGGGCGATCACTACAAGTCATCCCGGGTGTACGAGTATCTACGGGCCTTGATTACGTGGTGTGTTCGCCATCGGCGGACCGTGGTCTTTATTACCTTTGCGATGTTAGTGCTAAGCGTCGCAGGCATGGTAGGGCCGGTGGAAAAACAGTTCTTCCCAGGCTCGGATCGGCCCGAAATTTTGATCGATGTGAATCTAGCACCAGGTACATCGGTCACGACAACGGATACGACCGTCAAACGTCTTGAAGAACTATTAGATTCCATGGGTGGTGTTGAAAACTACGCCAGTTATGTCGGTGGCGGGGCGCCACGTTTTTTCATCTCGGTCAACCCCGAGCATCCGGACTCTTCGTTTGCTAAAATAATCGTAACAACGACGGGACCGGTTGAGCGTGACCGAATTATTGCTGCATTAGACCAACATGTTGCCAATGGTACTTTTGCCGAGGCGCGTATTCGTATCAGACGCCTGTTGTTCGGGCCGCCAGTTGACTGGCCTGTCAGCTTCCGTGTCGTCGGACAAGACCCTGCGACCTTAAGGAAAGTGGCCCACCAAGTCAGGGAGGTCATGTCCCACAACCCTCACGTCGTCAATCCGCATTTGGAGTGGGATCAACGTGTACCGACATTGAAGCTGGAAATAGATGAACAGCGCCTTCGACTAATGGGATTGACACCACTCTCAGTTGCTCAACAAATGCAATATCGAACAGATGGAGTTCCAATAGCTGAGGTCAGACAAGACATCAGAACTGTTGATGTCTACGTTCGCGGCCAGGGTGCCAAGCGAGCCCAAAATGAGCCACCCATTTATGAACTCCGCAATGAACAGGGTCAAAAGATACCACTTTCGCATCTGGGCGAGGTGAAACTGGCTTACGAAGATGCCATGATTCGACGACACAATCGAGAGCTCTTTCTGGCTGTTCGCGGGGAGGTAAAGAATGCGCAGCCACAAGATGTCACCAAAGCATTATGGGCGGATCTGGAATCAATTCATGCAGCGCTCCCTGATGGTTACAGGATTGATATTGCGGGTAGTCTGGAACGTTCACAAGAAGCAGAGGACTCTATAAATCAGGTTTTCCCACTGATGATTGCCCTGATGGTAACTTGCGTGGTGCTGCAAATGCGAAGTTTTCCTGGTGTTGTGATAGTGCTGTTAACAGCACCTTTGGGCGTCATTGGCTCGGTCGTAGCACTGCTGATTTTCAAGCAGCCTTTCGGATTTGTCGCCTTACTTGGGCTGATCGGATTGGCGGGAATATTAATGCGCAATACTTTAATTCTAACCCAGCAGGTCAGCGATAACCTTGAGGATGGCATGCTGCCGTCAGATGCGGTCGTCGAGGCGGCTGTCAGGCGCGCAAGACCGGTGGTGTTAACCGCTCTGGCTGCTGCACTCGCGTTCATCCCTTTGACGACCGATATTTTCTGGGGGCCGATGGCGTACGTTCTGATTGGTGGTGTCATTGTAGGCACCGCCATTACGCTTTTTTTCGTGCCAGCGCTTTACGCATTGGCGTTTCGTTTGGAAAGTAGATGAGCTTCTGTTAAAACCGCCGAGATCCTCACTTCTTCGAAAATGAAACCCTCAGGTTAAGTCTGAACTATGCACCTAATCCTTAAGCACCGCGTCGCGAATCACTCGCCAGACGAAATCACCTATCTCCTCAAGCGAATAGCGACCATCTTCACGAAACCAGGTTGCTACCCAGTTGAGTGCTCCAAGACCGATAAGGCGCAGCAAATCCTGATCAACATCCTCACGTAGCACCCCTACATCTGCAAGAGACCTAAGCATAGCGCCCCATAATGCCTCGTAGCGGTCACGCAGTTCGATCATTTCCGCTCGTGCTTCACCGCGCAAGGAACGCCATTCAAACAGCAGCACGTAGACCATATCCGAGCCACTGACTACTAATTCCAGGTGCGAATTTATTCCTCGCCGTAATTGCTCTACAGGATCTGTTGCGCTTGTCACCGCCCTGTAGACAGCGCTCGAAGCATGCTCCAAGCCCAGCCGCATCAGATCAACAAGAATGTCTTCCTTGGCTTGATAGCGATAATGAAGGCTTCCGGGCAGCAAATCGCATGCTTCGGCAATTTCTTTCACCGTCGTCCGATCATAGCCCTGCTCTCGAAACAGCCGAGCGGCAGAATTTAACACAAAGTCGCGGTCAGACCCTTTTACTTGCTGGGGCTCTCTTTTCTTTTTCACTTCATCCTCCTGCGTAAGCAAGCCGATGATTTTAGTCGATATGTTTCCGTAGCGCACCTTTTTCAATTCTACAACCCCGCTCCCACTTGATCAGCAACTCTCAAAGCGATCCTTCTTTTGTGCCAAATACACACATCTTCCACCCTTTTGTTTAACACCTGCTTGACCATTAGGTCACCAAGACACATAATATGGTTGGTCGACCAATTAAATAGTATGAAGAAATCTACTAGGAGAACAGACAAATGGCGCTGGCAAGTCGAAAGATCGGTTATGACGAAGTTGTAACGCGCGACATCCATTTCCCAATGAACTGTGAGACGGTCGCGCGCCACTGGTTTAACAAAGACCCCTGGTGTACACATTGGATGAATGCCATTCTGGCCGCAGTGCCGGATGGGGAGCGCTGGGTAATGAATTCAGCACGGCGTCAGCTCGATAAATTGCGCGACCCGGAAGTGCGCAAGGCCGCGCTGGAGTTCATCCGCCAGGAGCGCATCCATGCCCGTGAGCATGACGAGATGAACGCCATATGCGTGCAACAGGGCGTCCCTATCGACAAGGTCGAGGGGATCTTCAAGCACATTCGCAAGGAGCTCCAGCATCGCCTGAGCGATGACATGCAAAGCTCTATTGCGGCGGCGTTCGAGCATTTCACTGCTATCATTTCCGCGGTGCTGCTGGAGCACCCGGAGCTATTCGATGAAACACATCCTGAATTACGTGCCATGCTGTACTGGCACTTCGTTGAGGAAACTGAACACAAGAGTGTCAGCTTTGATGTGTTCGTCGACGCCAGCGGTGGCGGCCTGCGTAGTTATCGCCTGCGCACCAGCGGCATGCTGCTGGCTATCACTCTCGGCTTTCCGCTCATGGTCGGCAATCAGGCGTTCCTGCTCTATAAGGACAAGCAAATCCTCAACCTGCGTTCAGCGGCCTACATGACCAGGATTCTGTTCCTTAAACCGGGCATTCTGTCCAAAGTGCTGGCAGGCATCTTTCCCTACTTCTCCCCCACCTTCCACCCTTGGGATGATGACAATCGGGAGATTATCAGGGTCTGGAAGCGTGTTTACGAGAAAACCAACGACACCCACAAGGCGTTCGAGGCGGTACGGAAGCACCAGTCCGGCCCTCGGATAGGCGACGGTCTGCATCCAGTGGCGCAACCCGCCTGAGGAGTTCTTATGACGAAACAACCTTTACCACCTTCCCGCAACGCAGCCGCTGTTGTCACTGGAGCTGGCAGTGGTATTGGCCGTAGCTTTGCGTATGAATTGGCGCGCCGTGGGGGTGTGGTAATCTGCTCAGACATCAATGAGGCACGAGCCGAACAGGTCGCCGCCAGCATACAGGCGCTAGGAAGTAAGGCCATTCCCCATCGCTGTGACGTCGGCGATGCAGAAGAGATGGCCGCCCTCAGCGATGAAGCCGAGAAACTACTAGGCCGTCCGGTGACACTGGTAATTAACAATGCGGGCGTGGGTCTGGGCGGCCCCATCGGCGAGGTATCTCTGGAAGACTGGCACTGGTGTATGAACGTCAACCTGTGGGGTGTCATTCACGGCTGCCATTTCTTTGCGCCGAAACTGCGGGATCTCGGCTATGGCGGCATCATTAATGTCGCTTCCGCCGCCGCGTTTGGCGCTGCGCCGGAGATGAGCACCTACAACGTCACCAAAGCAGGTGTACTTGCGCTGTCGGAAACACTGGCCGCCGAGCTGGCTGGCACTGGCGTAAACGTCACAGCACTGTGTCCTACCGTGGTACCCACCAACATCGTCAATGATGGCAAACTGCCGGAAAAGCGCCGAGAGTTTGCCCGTGCCGCCATGACCCGCTTCGCCCTGATCACAGCCGACAAGGTCGCCCGACAAACACTCGATACGCTGGATCGTGGGGAACTTTATATGCTGCCGCAAATTGATGGCCGCATGGCTTGGCGTTTCAAACGCCTCATGCCTCGCTTGTACACCCGTATCGTGGGTGAGACCTATCACCTGCTGGCCGACTGAATTAGGAGACACTAATGGCATCACTTCCTGCAAAAATTATTAAGCCCCTTTTCCGCGTTGTGATGAAACGCGATATTCAGGATCCCGAACATCTGGTTTGTCATTTGCGTAAGGTTATGAATGCGCCTTTGTTACCCGCACTGCTGCCAAGCGGTGTTAGCCTTAGGTATTCGCGTGTCGCCGATATCCCAGGACAGTGGCTGACCACCGCCACTCCGACCGTAACGCTGCTTTTCCTGCACGGCGGCGCTTTTGTCGGTGGCCGCCTCGACACCTACCACAACTTTTGTGGCAGGTTGGCCCAGGCGCTGAACGCGCGCATTTTTCTTGCCGATTACCGGCTTGCTCCGGAGCATCCCTATCCGGCCGCACCGGACGATGCCCTGTGCGTTTACCGTGAATTGATTGAGGACTCTCGGCCACTGGTTGTCGCCGGTGACTCTGCCGGCGGTAATCTGACGCTGGTAACACTACTTCGTGCGCGTGACGAGGGACTTCCGATGCCGGTATGTGCCATCGCCATCTCTCCAGGTGCCGATGCCACCGGCGAGTTGATGTCCCGGCAAGCTAACAACGATTCCGATCCGATGCTTTCCCAAGCAATGATCGATGGTGCCACAAAGCTCTATCTGCAGGGCGCCGATCCGCTGCACCCCTATGCCTCCCCCTGCCGGGGCGATTACCGACAGCTACCCCCATTGATGCTGACGGTGAGCGAGGAGGAATGCTTGCGCGATGATGCCTATGCCGTGGCCGAACGCGCACGCCAGGCAGGCGTGCCAGTGAAACTGCTATCGCGACCAGACATGCCGCACGTCTGGCCGATCTTGCGGCTACTGCTGCCGGAAGCACGAAAAGACACCGAACGGCTGATCAACTTCGTACAAGCGCAGTTACGCAGTGCCCCGGTTAAAGCTCAAAATCGCCACGATTTTGGTAACGACGTTCCGGCTTGCTCCAACGTACAGGAGACCGTCGCATGAACATGACTGCCTTTGCACCTGAGGAATCGATGCATTCGGCGCGCCCTGACCACGAAGTCATCATTGTGGGTGCCGGCATCTCTGGGATTGGAACCGCTATCCAACTCAAAGCGGACGGTATCGACGACATCCTTATCCTCGAGCGCAGCTATGATGTCGGTGGCACCTGGCGTGACAATCGATATCCTGGAATTGCCGTGGACATCACCTCGTTCACTTACTCGTTCTCATTCGAACAGAACCCCAACTGGTCGCGGGTATTCGCACCGGGCAGCGAGCTGTATCAATACACTCGTCGAGTGGCGAGCAAATACGGGATCTACCCACACATTCGCTTTGGCATCGAAGTGCAACAGGCCCGATTTGATAAGCACAATGACCTATGGGTACTGTCATTGAAACAGGGCAAAACCCTGCGGGCGCGACATCTGGTTTCCGCAGGGGGGGGGCTGATCACGCCCAAATTACCCGACATCGAGGGTCTCGACAACTTCGAAGGCGATATCATCCATACCGCCCGCTGGCCAAAGGGCATCGACCTGAAGGGCAAGCGTGTCGCGGTCATCGGCACCGGAGCTACCGCGGTGCAACTGGTGCCAGAAATTGCTCGACAGGTCCGCCAACTTGATGTTTACCAACGAACACCTATCTGGGTGCTAAAAAAGCCGGATCGAACCTTGCCGGGCTGGCTAAAAACCCTATTTCGCGCCTCACCTGCTTTACAGCAAGGTATTCGCAGTGTAACGGACGCTTCCAGCGAAACCCTGATGGTATTGTCCGCAATCTACTACCGCCAAGCTCCCTGGATCGTGCGTGCCTGCGAGAAGGCTGCCCTCCAAAACATGTACGAACAACTTCCTGATCGGCAGGATCTCTGGGAGAAGCTCAGCCCTGCCTATGGCTTTGGCTGCAAGCGCCCCACCTTCTCCAACGAGTATTTCAAAACCTTCGCGCAGGACAACGTCGAGCTGGTGACAACACCGATTCGACACATCACCCGCAGGGGAATCACCACTAACGACGGCAAGTCACGCCCCATTGACGTACTTGTGCTCGCCACCGGCTACAAGACATTCGAGAAAGGCAATATCCCCTCCTTCGAACTGATCGGGAGCAACGGCACCGACCTTGGACAGTTCTGGCATGACAATCGCTACCAAGCCTACGAGGGATTGACCATACCGGGCTATCCGAACTTCTACATCATGCTCGGCCCTTACGCCCTGATCGGTACGTCTTATTTCAAAATGGTGGAGGGTAACGCGATTCACCTGTCGAGGTGTATTCGTGAGTCCCACAGGCGCGCAGCAACGCGAGTCGAGGTTCGGCAAGAGGCGCATGATAGTTACTTCCAGGACATACAGAAGCGCCAGCAGGGGACTGTGTTCCTGAACCACAACTGTGCTACCTCGAACAGCTATTACTTTGATCGTCATGGTGACGCACCCATGCTGCGACCCTCAACTTCGCTGGAGATGCTTTGGCGCGCGAAGCACTTGCCGATGACACACTACCAATTCAGCGGAGGTGGTGACAGGCAAGGCATGATCCAGCCTGCGACTGACTCAGCGAAGAGCGTCTGGAACTAACCGCATTTTGAGCTACTGGGCTCGAAAATATCTAGCTAAATGGGGTTCTGGAGCCATCCCCTCATTAGCACTAAACTGGGACAATTTTCTTAATTTGCCGCGATCATAGATAGGCACAAAACCTTCGATGTGCTTTCGAATCGCTTGTAACGCGTCATCGATTTTTTCACTATGCTCAATCTTCTGAGTATAACCATGATCTTGCGTAAGGCCTGCGATACCTAGAGCCAGCGTCCTACTTGAATTTATTGTGACTTTATTGAAGTCATGAACTGCGTAGCCTTTTCCAAGAGGTACGGAAGAAAAGGACATCGGCGAAATTGACCACTCTGCTCTCGCCATTATTTCTGCGGCTAAAACAGACATATCTTTGTGAAGAACGTTTAGTATTAAAGTCACATAAACCTCAATGCTTTTGTTATTTATAATACTATTGATGGCCCAACTTCCATTTCACTCCTTAGTAGCCTAAGCATTACACTGTATATATTACCAGTCACCAAAACAGTAAAGTATATTCAGTATGCCAATGCTCCTACGTAAGTTGAATTACCGGAATATCCTGCTGGATCGGGAGCGGTCTGGGGAAGTGGTGGGTATTCTGCGGCACGATGGTGAGGTTGGGTATTTTTCCTGGTTGGGTTTTATTGAACGTGACGAAGCCTTTGGTTTAGGTGGGACGGTTCCCGTTAAGCTGGAGGTGGTTGCTTATAGTTTGCGCTCATCCCACGAGCTTGACAGTACTTAGAAATGGAAATATAGTTCTTATATAAACCTAAAACGATCTCAATCGGCAATATATTTCCTTTTATGTCGATATCACATCTGAGCAACCAAAAAGTCCTGGAATGGCTTGGAGAACGCTTCCGGGCGACCCGGCTCAGCCAGAATATCACCATGGTGGATCTGGCGGAGAAAGCCGGTATTACTGAGCGCACCCTCTATAACCTGGAAAATGGTACAAAAAGTGTGGGGTTATTGAACGTGGTCGCCGTTCTCCGGGCGTTGGGCAAGCTAGAGGAACTGGATCAGTTTCTGCCGGCTCCTCCACCCCGGGCCGAGGCCCTGGTACAGATTGAAAAGTTACAGGCAAAAACCCGACAACGAGCTTCCCGTTCCGGTCAGAGTACACATGAAGGAAGCAATAAAAAGCCCTGGACCTGGGGGGATGATTAAATGGCAGACACTACTCAAGCGGTCGCCCGAGTGCTGTTATGGGGGCGACAAATCGGTACCTTGATTTGGACCAATGATCGAGGCTATTTTGAATATGACCCGGCATTTCAAACATCGGGTATCGAGCCTTCCCCGATCATGATGCCATTGAGCAACCGATCCTTTTCCTTTCCCACACTAAACCGGGAAACCTTCAAAGGGCTGCCGGGATTGCTGGCCGACTCGTTACCGGACAAATTTGGTAATCGACTGATCAATCAATGGTTGGAACGCCAGGGTCGTTCCCCGGACAGTTTCAGTCCTTTGGAGCGCCTCAGTTATATCGGTTCACGGGGCATGGGTGCTCTGGAGTTCCAACCTGCTATAGCCACCTGGGATGAAACGGCCCAACCCATCGAGATCGCGGAACTGGTCAGACTGGCTAATGAAGCGTTGAGTGCCAAGCAAGCCATGGCTGTGGATTTGGCCGGGGCGGATGCCAACAAGAAGCAAGCGCTGGAAAAGATTATTTCGGTCGGGACTTCGGCCGGCGGCGCCCGCGCTAAAGCGGTGATTGAATGGAACCCGGATACGCAGGAAGTGCGTTCCGGACAGGTGAAAACCGATGCCGGCTTTGGTTACTGGTTATTGAAGTTCGACGGGGTGGAAGAAAACCGGGATCACGAAGTATTAGCAGATCCCAAAGGCTATAGTCTAGTGGAATACGCCTATTATCTAATGGCCATCGCCTGTGGCATCAACATGACAGAATGCCGTATTTTTAAGGAAAACGGCCGTTCTCATTTTATGACCCGACGGTTTGACCGTAAAGACGGTGGCGAAAAGATCCATATGCAGTCCCTCTGTGGGTTGGCGCATTATGACTTTAACCAGGCTGGCGCCTATTCCTACGAACAAGCCATCGGTGTGATGCGGGATCTGGATCTGCCCAAGCCGGAATTTGAACAATTCTTTCGAAGGGTTGTGTTTAACGTCGTGGCCCGCAATCAGGACGATCACACCAAGAACATTGCGTTTTTAATGGACAAAGCCGGAATCTGGTCACTCTCCCCCGCCTATGACATTACCTATTGCAATGGCAGTGGTTGGACCAGCCAGCACCAGATGACCGTCAACGGTAAGCGTAATCACTTTGTGACGGACGATCTATTGGCAGTGGCGCGGCATGCGGACATTCGACCAACTAAAGCAAAGACCATTATCCGAGAAATCCTTGAAGAGGTGAGTCAGTGGCCTGAGTTTGCTGAGCAGGCGGGAGTGCCCCCACACTTTCCCGGCCACACCAAGGGTCCCTCCTGGATGGAGCTGATTCAGCAGGATCATCGGTTAGAGTGGGAAGGCCTGTAGTTGTTCTCGCACTTCTCATACCATGAATGAAGGTGCTAAGATTCCACCATGCCGCCCAATGCAGGCAACTTGTATTCGGCATCATTATTCACGTATGCGGACATTAACAAAGGCTTGAATTTAATCTTTAAGCCAAGGGCTTCAGAAACCGCATACACTAGCGGTCTCATCTGAGTATGTGTCACCAGGTTGTGAAGTTTGTCATAGGCCTCTTTGTAGATTTCGTGAGCCTTGGGTAACGTGTTTCTCACTGGGTTTTGTTCGCAGACCGAGGGACTGTCATCGACAACATAGGTACGACAAGCCACTGGTCGAACAGAATAAATGCTACAGCTTCGGTTGATTAGGAAGGGACATACTACTTTCATCTGACTGAGCTCTTTCTCTGCAGAAAAAAACTCTTCACTGGTGAGTGGGTTGTCCATAGAAGCTTCGCGAGTCACTCGATCAAACATAAGGAACCAGCGCTTAGCCTGTTGCTTAACTTTCTTCTTCACTTTCGAATCCATCTCAACTCGGATATAGGGGTTCTAGGGATTTTCCGTCCAAAAACGACAAAGTGCTCTGGAGGCCTTGCCATTCGTGGCCTCCAGAAGGGTATTACTTTTTTCGAGATCCCCATTTGTGCGCTAAACGATAAGGAACGGGCAGTCGCCCAAGGCCTCCGACACCGGGGCCAGCGCTATATGCTGGTTGTGCTGCTGGGCTATTTTAAGGCCAAGCCGGTGGCGCTGAGTCCCGGTTTCCATCAGATCAAGCAGGACCTCAAATACGTTCATCAAACCGTTTTACCGGGACCGGGCTGTAGGCCTTTCAATCTCACGCCCAAAGAGAACGAACGGATTTACCAACGTATCTTCCAGCTTTGCAACTACCAGCGCTGGAATGCCAAAGAACACGGACTTGCGTTAAGTGCCTACCTATCCCAGCAAGCCAGAGCCTGGACAGCGCCAAGGCACCTCTTCGATGCGGCCATTGAATATTTAGCGGGACAGAAGATCGCGATCCCTGCTTACAGCACGCTGCAGAAGATAATCAGTCAGGTAGCGGGAGATGAGCAGGAACACATGGCAGCCCAGCTTGAGTGTGCAATGTCACACGAGCTTAAGCAGGTGCTGACAGAGTTAGTTAACGGCGAAGGTCCACTGCCGTTTCGGCAGTTGCGACAATCAGCTCGCAACTTCACCGGAACCGAGCTGGAAAAGGAACTGGTTGTCTATCGCCATATCCAACATTGGATACCGGAAGTGGATCAGCTTTTGGGTATGCTATCGCTGTCGCAGAAAAATCAACAACACCTGGCGGAGAAAGTCGACTACTACGGTGCCAAACTGAAACGGCAAACCGTAGGCAACCAACGGTTATATTTATTGTGCTATCTGCAAACGCGATGGCAACAGGCTCTGGAACGTATTGCTGATGGCTTTGTGCATCATGTCAGACAGACCAAACATAAAGCAAAGGAGTATGCGCAGGATGCGGTTTATCAGGATTGGCAACGAGCAGCCAAAAATGTCAGCAAAGCGGCGGCTGTACTGCATTTGTTTATTGATGACAGCATTGATCTGCAGCAACCGTTTGCAACCGTAAGACAAAAAGCACTGGGCCTGCTGGCAAAAAAGGATCTGGAATCCGTCTGCCTATTTTTGAATGAGCAGCGGCGCTCGGTCGATGAATCCATGTGGCAGTACTACGACGAGAAAGACAGTCTACGTAAAGGTTTGCTACGAGATTTGTTCCTATGTCTGCGCTTCGAAGGAAACGATGGCACCCAGCACCTAGCGGCGGCCTTGGCGAATGCACAAGGCGAACTCAACGCCCAGGCCCAATTGCAAACGCCGACACCCGGTTTCTATCAAAAAAAATACGCGAATTCTTGCTGGATCGTGCAGGCAATATCCTGTTAGATCGTTATGAGTGGTTCCTCTATCAACAGATTCCCGATCGCCTGAATGGCCAACTGACACTGCCTGAAATCATTAAATACCGGGCACTCGATGCCGACCTGATCGACGGGGAACACTGGCGAAAACACAAATATACGCTGCTGAAGCAAGGCCAGCTGACCCCTTTGGGGTCCTGGGGATTTTCCGT
>DKQK01000067.1 GCA_002471665.1 Gammaproteobacteria bacterium UBA7310 | reverse complement strand
CCGGCTGCCAAAGCCGCCTGACGGGCAGGGGCCTGGCCTAATCCTGCCGGAAGCACGCAGCCCATGTAGATGCGATCGATTGAATCAGCGTTGACACCGGCCCGCTCTACCGCGGCTTTAACGGCTACTGCACCCAGGGCAGTGGATTTAACCGTCGCTAGCTCCCCCAGCAAACCGCCCATTGGCGTGCGTGCATAGGCGGCAATAACCACTGGATCTGATGACATGTTTTACTCCTGATATTATTTCTATTTGGATTAAGCGCCCTTGGACACATAAGCACTGCGCCGTTTTATAAAGCGCGAGCAATCACCATGCGCTGTATATCTGAGGTACCTTCGTAAATCTGGCAGACCCGCACATCCCGATAGATTTTGGCCAGACCAAATTCCTCCAGGTAACCATAGCCACCCAGGGTTTGAATGGCCGCCGAGCACACAGCCTCAGCGGTTTCAGACGCAACCAACTTGGCCATGGAAGCCTCCTTTAAACAGGGGGCCCCGGCATCTTTCACGCTGGCGGCATGAAGCACCAGTTGACGGGCAGCCTCAAGACGCGCCGCCTGATCAGCAAGACGAAACCCTACGGCCTGATGATGGATAATGGGTTTACCCATGGACTGACGATCTTTGGCATAATTAACGGCGATATCCAGCGCCGCCTGAGCCATGCCAATGGATTGCGCCGCAATTCCAATACGTCCAAATTCAAGATTGGACAGTGCGATACGATAACCCTCGCCTTCTTCACCCAGGCGCAGCTCCGGCTCCAACAACACATTCTCAAAGCGCAGGGCGCAGGTGTCTGAAGCGTATTGACCCAGCTTATGCTCGACTTTATCGACCTGGTAGCCTGCGCGATCAGTGGGTACCAGAAAGCTGCTGATTCCTTTTTTCCCCGCGGTTGGGTCAGTGACGGCGAAAACAATGGCCAGTTTGGCAATGTTGCCGGATGTGATGAACTGTTTCGAGCCATTTAGAACGTATCCACCTTCCGCTTTGGTCGCTTTGGTTCGCAGAGCAGCAGCGTCTGAACCGGCATCCGCTTCGGTCAGGGCAAAGGCACCGATCATGCGGCCACTAATAAGATCCGGCAGGAAACGTTCACGTTGTGCCTGATCACCGTCGTTCAGCAGCGCCGATACGATCAGGCTGTTCTGGATCGACAAAATAGTCGACAAGGCGCCATCTGCGGCCGCAACCTCCATTAATGCCAGGGCATAGGAAACGTAGTCCGCTCCGGCTCCACCCACCTGCAGAGGTGCGGTCATCCCCATCAGCCCAAGACCGGCAAGTTCCTCAAACAGTTCAGGCGGATATCCACCATCGGCTTCATACTGGAATGTACAGGGGCGAAGTCGATCGCGAGCGAAGCTCCGCACGGCATCGGTGATGGCCTGTTGCGTCTCTGACAATTGCATGGCGTTTTCTGTCTCTGATTGACTTGGGTTAATTTAATGAGCGGCAGGCGCTATCACGTTATGAAACAGAAAACGCCTCCACTATTGTACAATACAACATTGTTGACTATTATGCCCATGAATCGCGGTGCCGTCCATGGGTCTTTCGGCTGCATCCATGCCTGGGTTAATTCGATGAAAAGTGGTTCATAGCATGTTACACTTCGATGATTATTTGACTTTTTGAATGACTCATAAAATGGGATTCCCAAATGGCAGAAACAAAACCTCGCGAGCGGCGCAGAAGAGATCCGGAAGGCACTCGAACGGCAATTCTGGATGCGGCTCAATCGATATTGGCACAGGATGGGGCAGAAGCGTTGAGTGTTTCCCGTGTTGCGAATCTGGCGGGTGTCAATCGCGGCACTGCCTATCAGCACTTCCTGGCCAAGGAAGATCTGATCCAGGCAACAATGGAACGGGTGAGCCATCAACTGCTAGAAGCGGTGTTCGAGGAATCTGAAGCAGGCGACAAACCCGTTGATGATGATCTGGAACCTGATCTTCAACATCTGCCTGATGTTATAAAACGCATGGCAGGATTCACCATGCGCATGGCACTGTACACTGTGGAGAATCCGGAGAGCAGCCGCATTTGGCTGTTCGATCTGCTCTCCAAGAAAGATCCAAAGGAAGACGTATTCTATAAGCGTTTTCTTCAGGCGATCGAAAGGTTGGCCAACAGTGATGTCAGTGAGCCAGACATCGACATTGAAGCCCTGGCGGTATTGATGTTATCGGGATTCTTCCTTTGGCCAGTGTGGGTCGACTCACACGCCAAATCCAAAAAAATGCGTAAACAGATGGCGCAGCGTTTCGGCAATGAGGTATTACGCCTGACCTTGCACGGATTTGTTGCGGTGAAAGCGCCTGAGCTAACTGCAGTGGGCAGCAATAAAAAACCAAAAAAATAACGGGGCCCGGACAATCCCTGTCCGCGCTCTCAGGGAGTCACTTTATGAGTGTGCGGCATTCTGCATGGGGCCGGTATCCAGATTACCGGGTGGCATTGAAGCCTTGTCGGTCCACCGGCAGAGTTACTGCTGATGGCCAACTGCTTGCTTATAGTAAAGCCTGCCTTCTGGTGCAAGAATCCGAGCATGATGACAGGCTGTATTTTCCAGAGAGTGATGTGAACTGGGCGTTACTGGAGCCTTCGCAGCAAATCACATTTTGCCCTTTTAAAGGTGAAGCAGGTTACTGGTCTGTAAAGAAAAAGCAGGCGTCTCCCGACCTCGACAACATAGCTTGGGCATATCAAGATCCCTTTCCCGAGGTTGATGGACTCAAAGGCTACGTTTCCTTTGATACAGAACAGCTTGCAGTGGAATTACTGCAAAGCTGGAGCGGCGATCAGGAGCATTCCGTTGCTACCAGATTGCCGATCTGGGGTGACCAGCAGGACCTGGTGCATTTGCTTGACGTGAAGCCCGCGACGGAGAACCGCTATGGTAGCGATCCTTACCCCAATCCCCCGCGCGGCACCATCATCGAGTTGCAAAAGGATAAGCAACGGCGCAGCGTGGTGGAGGGCGGCCACCAGTTAGCTCAGGCGATTGTGGTGGCCTCGAAAACAATCCCGGAACAACGGGTCACCTCGGCGTCCATGATATTCAGCAAAGCGGCCAGCTTCGATTTGCCCATGGAGGTTCACGTTGACGTAGTACGGGCGGGGCGTAGTTTTTCGACCCTGGACGTAAAAACCGTGCAGAATAATCAACTTCGCTCCGCCGGGATTGTGTTGATGGATAATACACCGGCCGACCGCATTCGTCATACCATGACGATGCCGGATGTGGCTGGACCGGACAACGCAGTACCCATCGATATGAAAGTAACCGGGCGCGAGATTCGCGTTGTCGACGGGGCCTACACCAACGATCTGGATCATATTGGCCCACCGGAGCTGTACGCCTGGATTCGCTTCCGTGACGCACCGGATAAGCCGTATCTTCATTGTGCGTTAATGACCCAGGCCACCACCCATTGGACCATCGCGGCGGCAATGCGTCCCCATTCGGGACTCAGTCAGGCGCTGGCGCATGTATCCTTGTCCACCGGCCCCTTGAAAACGGATATAAACTTCCACGATGACGTCGATGTCAGCCAGTGGATGCTTTACGTCAATGACGCAGTGTATGCGGGAAGAGGGCAGGCCCAGGGCATTGGCAAGATCTTTGCCATCGATGGTCGCTTACTTGCAACTTACTCCGTGCACACCATGATTCGCGATTTCAGTTCACCGTCCAATAGCGCACACAACGCCATGTAAACCGAGTATACCGTCAAAATGTGGCCCGGATATCAGCGTACAGCGAACGGGGCTTGCCAATAAAATAGCGGTCACCGGCAAAGCCACTGTAATCCGCTCGTTCGGCATAATAGCGATCAGTGAGATTCAACAATCGCAGCCCTGCACTCACACGATTGGTGAGCTGTTGGCGCAATCGAAGGTTAAGCAGCTGATGCCCATCATAGTGGTGGTCATTTTCCAGGTCGGTATAGTACTTACCCATGGAAACCCATTCCAATTCCAGGCTGGTTTTCGAGCTCGGTTGCCAGGCGACCTGAACCGAGCCCATATGGCTGGGCGCCGAAACCATATCGTTGCCGTCAGTGCTGAGTGTTGGATCGGAACCGGGAGCAGAAACATCGCTGGTGTATTGATGGCGGGCAAAGGACCCACCTGCATTGATGTACCAATGATCCGAAAACGGCCAGAAAAGCTGGTACTCCAAACCATAGTGGCGCGTTTCACCATTATCGATATTTTGCCTGGCCGCTGACTGAAATATAACGTTGTCTTTAGTCATGTAAAAACCAACCAGGTCATAACTGAAATCGTTTAATGTGCCCTTAATGGACACTTCAATGCTGCTTATTTCTTCAGAATCCAGATTGGCGATCTCCTGGCCAGACTGTAACCGATACAACTCGGTTGCCTGTGGTGCGCGGAAACCATGACTGAAGCGGCTACTGGCAATAAGGGCATCACTGAAACGGTAAACCAAGCCCAGGTTGAGGGAGGTGTTTTCAAAATCGTCTTTGCGGTCCTCAGGGCGGGTATATCGACAACCGGTTGCTCCAGAGCTCGGGCTGACGCATTGGTTTCCTTCCTCATCTGTATTACCGCTTATCATGCCATTGTTATAGTCATACCTCAGTTGTTCATAGCGCCCACCCATGATAACACCCAGTTTTTCCGTCCACTGGTATTCTGTGCTTAAGAAAGCTGCGCCTAACTGCGCATTCACCTCATAGTCATAGTGTTGGCCCGCAGGCAGGAACCAAAGGGATTCAGTTGGTTGATACTGCTTGAGAAAGGCTTCGGTGATTTCCATATCAATGCCGGTGGTAATTTGCAGCCTATCTGTGATCGACTTGATATAGGTGGTTTGCACACCGGCACTGTTCTGTCCATTCTCTTCGATCGGCTGTCCCGGAAGAAAATGCATCAGGAAATCCATTTCCGAATGGCGGGCAAAAGGCGTTACTATCAGAACGCTGTCGTCTTCCAAAACACGTTCAAAATGCGTCTGCCAACGGACAGCCTGACTGTCTCGATAGGCTTCCGGATTGGGGTTTTGCTTGCGCAGTTGATCATCTTTGTAAGCGTCTTCACCGACAACATACCCGGCCGTTTCCTGGTTGAGGTTGCTTACATTAAGCAGGCTGAAGCTGGACCACTGTGCCCCCTCGTAATCCAGCCTGGCTGTGAGTTTCTGTTGATCAAAGCCTGAGTCATCCTGATAACCATGATCACTGGCACCGTTCACGCTAACCCGATAACCAACCTGGCCTATTCTGTCACTGGTACCTAACTTTACACGCCCATAGTCATCGGGGCCCGCTTCAACCTGAAACGAAGTCTCAGGCTCGCTGCCCCATGGCACAGGTGCTTCGCTTATGACATTGATCACCCCATGCACTGCATCTGAACTGTGCAGCACCGTACCGGGCCCCCGCAACACTTCAATGCGCTGTGCCTGCTCAGAATTAGTATCAAACAGCTGATTAACGTTACAGAATCCAGTAGGGCGGACGGGAACACCGTCCTCCGCCATGTAGAAAGCCCCACAACTCCCCGCTCCGGTAAGCACTGGGGAACGGATCGCCGTAAGGTGTTCCTGGCCGTTGCCACGGGTAATCCAGACACCGGGAACCCGAACCATAAGTTCGCTTATATGTACTGCTGAAACCTGTTCGATGTCCTGTTTGGTGACCACACTTAGGCTACTGCTTTGGGTGGATAGGGGAGCTTCTACCCGCGTTGCGGTCACTGTGATGGTGTCCAGTGGATTGGACTCGCCGGCTGTTACCGGTTCAGCAAAGGAATAAAACGGGGCGAGTAACAACAGTACAGCAATAATTCGCATGGATTTTATGATAATTCCCGGATCAGTGTTTAATTTATTGTTTTGGCTCGGGCTCCGGCGACCGGCCATAGACCGGTTTGCGTTTTTCCAGTAAGGCCCGCACACCCTCTTTGTGATCGGCCGAATGCGCGCTGAGCCCCTCGTAGGCCAAGCCGGTGTCTAATACCGAATGCACAACCCGCTTCAATTCCTGATTGACCAGCACTTTGGTCCAGCGTATCGCTTTGGTCGCACCTTCCAGCAAACGACGACAGAAGGCATCAACCCGATCATCCAGCTCTGCGGCGGCAACACTGTGGTTAATCAAGCCGATTTGCTCAGCTTTGGGGGCGCTCAGTAGCTCTCCCGTCATCAGGTATTCCTTGGCGCGGCCAAAGCCGATGCGCTGCGGCCAGATTGCAGCACCGCCATCCCCGGCCACCAGCCCGAGGGCAACGTGGGGATCGCCGATTTTGGCAGAATCCACTGCAAATATCACGTCACACATTAATGCCAGGGTGGCCCCTAACCCCACAGCATGCCCGTTAAGACGGCATATCAATGGCTTCTCAAGATCCAACATGGAAAAGATAATCTTTTTTGCCAGACGCGCTTCGTGCTCGAAACGCTCAGGGTGCTCGGCGTTGCCGGCAATGTGTTCCAGATCACCACCTGCCGAAAATGCCCTGCCTGCACCGGTCAACAGGACAACATCAGAGTGCGGATCGGATGCCGCATAGATAAATACTTCGGATAGCTCTGTCAACATCAGCAGATTGACCGCATTCAATAGCTCCGGTCGGTTCATCTCTACAGTGAGTAGGCGGTCCGTGCGTTCAATTCTCAACGTTTGATAATGGGGCAGGGTAGAATCAGTCATCCGACTTCTCACTGTTATCTAAAAAGCAATACTCCGACACCGCATGTGCTTGCGCGCTTCGGCCGTTCAACTCAGAGAGCAGGGCTTTTAATCGGTATGTCCACAAATGCAAAGGGAACTCCAATGTCATGCCCATGGCCCCCATAAACTGATGCAGATCGTAAACAGCGCGTGACGCACTTTCCTGGGCATGCAAGGCTGCGACCGCTGCGTCTCCCGCATCGCCCGACCAAGCCGCTTGCAATGCCAACAGGCGCACTCCGCGGGTCAGCACGGCACACTCAGCCATACGGTGCTGTACTGCCTGGAAGCTTCCCAGGGGTCGGCCAAACTGTTTGCGCAGGCGCAAGTGTTCGGTGGCAGCATCCAGCGCTGACTGCAACAACCCCGCCACCTCAGCCGACAACGCCACACGCAGCCAGGTTCGTATGCGACTCGCTTGCGTGTTGTCCAACGGTGTGAAAGCAAGCTGTTCTTTGGTTTTTCCCATGGGATAAGCGAAAAGCGATTCTACCTTCACTGTGGCACCGGCTGGCGCGCTGAGCAGGCCGACCTGATCACCATCCAGAATGATCAGGGTAGCGGCCTCAGCGACGAACCGACCCGGGCGCCCATTCTCAACCAGTGCCAGCGGCCGTGGCCAGTCGCCCTCAAGCTGCGGCCGAACCAGCATGGATAACGCCACTTCAGCCGTGTAGGGGAGTCGCGCCAGTGTCTCCACCATCATCGCTGCTGACACCGGCCCCAGTTCAGGGATGTTCGCTGCCTCGAAGAATCCACCGTTTTCCAATGCCTGGTCCAGTGAGTTGTCAAGCAACGCAAATCGACGAAAGTCAGTGGGCGGTGTCTTGAAATTTTCTGCCAGTTTATCCAGTGCACTGTTAAGTGCGATCTGATCAGGATTTGGAGAAAAGTCCATTAACGCGGCTCCCGTGGTAACTGCAGCAGTTGTGTGGCAATCAGGTTAAGTTGAATCTCAGCGGCACCGGATGCAATACCCGCCACTATACCGCGCTGATGATGGGCCAGCAGCAGGGGATCACCACCGGCCAGGGCTTCGGGCAGGTGCTCAACAACGTATTCGGCGACCATGCGCTCGGCATTAACGGTTGCAACTCGGGCAACACTGGCTTCAGCGCCAACAGTATTGCCTTTTTGTCGTTGATCGATAATTTCATAACTGAAGAGGCGGGCAGCCTCACAAGCGGCATGGGCACGGGCCGCCTGGGTCACGGCTCCATGATGAAAGTCATTACGCTGCTTTAACATGGCGATTGCACGTCGCAGCATTCTTGACGCCAGGGCAAAGCGGGGAATACCCACGCGCTCCAGCGATAATGCCGTACGCACTATGTCCCAGGCCTGTCCTTCCTCACCCAGCATGGCACTGGCAGGCACCATTACATTCTCGAAAAATACTTCATGGATGTCGCCTTCCCCGATAAGGCTTGGGATCTCCACCACTGTGATACCCGGTGTGTCCATCGGTACCAGAAAAATTGAAATACCTTTCTTGCCGCTACCGGTTCGCGCCAGAAGAAAGCAGGTTTCCGCTTCAGCCGCGTACGATGTCCAGATCTTCTGACCATTAATGCAGTACTGATCCTGATTGCGCTCAGCTTTAGTCCGCAGTGACGCCAGATCAGAACCTGCTTCCGGCTCAGAAAACCCCTGACACCAGAGCGTCTCTCCCTGTGCCATTGGTGGAATATAGCGACGCTGCTGAGCTTCAGAGCCAAACCGCATCAAAGTGGGACCAATCCAATTCACATTCATATATTGGCCACCCCGGGGCTCACCGGCTGCCCACATTTCTTCTGCCAGAATAAAGGCCGACCAGGCATCCGCGTCCTGCCCGCCCCAGCGTTGCGGCCAATGGGGTACCAACAAACCAGCCGCCGCCAGATTGGCACAGAACTGCCTGGAAAAGTGACTTTGCGCAGTGGATCCCGGGCCATGGGCAATGCGCTCCCAGTTGTCTGGCAAATGCCGGTCAAGAAATTCGCGTACGGTAGCGCGAAATGCTTGTTGTTCTTTATTCCATTGAAATTCCATCGTGCATGAGCCCTGGTAATATTAATGGGTGGAAAATTTACTTGGCACGGCTTCTGGGTAATCCCAATGCGCGCTCTGCAATCATGCTGCGATGGATCTCGCTGGTGCCCCCGTAGATGGTTGTACCCTGTGCATGGCGATAGCACATATTCAGTTCAGCCGCCGCACCTGCACGCTTGGAAAGCGAGTAGGGAGCAGTCAGATCCAGAAGGTCTGCAGCATCCTCCTTGAACTTCTCTGAGGAAAACAACTTCGCCATGGGGCCGTATGCAAGATTGGGTAGCTTTTCAACCACGGCCCACAACGATCTGCGTGCAATCATTTCAGTGAGATAGAAGTGCGCCATGGATTTCGCCAGGCGTTTTTGCGCCGCCGGATCTTCAATCAGCGGCTTGCCTTGATAGCGGATTTGGCGACACAATTCAGCTGCAGCATCCACCATCGCCTTTTGGTGACTGGCGAAGCTGCCGCCGCCATGCTCAAGCTCCAGGCCCGCCGCCATCACCTTTAAACCAGCGTCCACTTCCCCCAGGCGATAGCTGTCTGGAACTTTTACGTTTTCATAATACGTGATGTTGGTGCGTTCCTCCTGAAAGGTATACACCGGTTGAACCTCAACACCGGGAGTATCCAGCGGTACCAGGAACATGGTAAGTCCTTTGTGTTTTGGAGCGTCGGTATTGGTGCGGGTTAACATCAATACGTACTGGGCAATGTTGGCACCGCTGGTGAACATTTTAGAGCCATCTATACGCCAGCCATCGCCATCACGGGTGGCCCGGGTTTTGGCGGCAAACACGTCGGAGCCTGCATGGGGTTCGGAGTAACCCAAACTGCAAATCACATCTCCTGATACTATTTTTGATAATACGTCGCGCTTTACCTCATCACTGCCAAAGCGCCGGATCATCGTACCTACCATAGAAGTCGTACCCACTGCGTGATGGCTCCAATGATGTTGCTCCCATACATGGGAAAGGGCAGTCATGGCATAGGGCGGCGCGGCACGACCTCCATCCTCCTTGGGCCATTCAGGGAACAGCAAACCGGCTTCTGCCAGTTTTTTATGAACCCCGGCATCAAAGCCATCAAAGGAGTAGTGGGCTTTCGCCTTTAATTCCGGTGTGAGAATCTCAGTGAAGACTGCATCCAGCTCCGCCGCCATTTCGCGGGCCTGATCGCCCAGATCAAAATCAATGAACACATCGCCCACATCGGGCAGAGCTGTGGTTTCACCGGCATAAAGCCGGCGCCCGGCTTCCTCCAGCAGTCGCTCCGGATCACCCAGCACCAACGACCAATCCTTCGCTCGCAAGTTGTATAGGTGAATATCGTATTCCGTTGTCAAACCGTAACCGCCAAAGGTGTGCAGGGCATGAGCCACGGTTGACCCTGCGGTTTTCGCATTCCACCAGGCACACAAGGATACTTCTGCAGCGGCTTCTGGAATCGCCTTCGCAATATCATGGGCTGCTTTCCAAACCAGGTACTTACCGCCGTCAATATCGGTAATCCGGTCTGCCAGTGGATGTGAAATGGCTTGATAGCAGCCAATAGGCTGGCCAAACGCTTCGCGTTCACAGGCGTATGCTGCAGCAAGATGGACAGCTTCCCTCGATAATCCGGACAGTGCGGCGGCCACCAGTAATTTCCACTCTTCCATGCACTGATTAAATACGGCCAGGTCTTCGTTACTCTCCGACAAGATACTGGTTGCTGATTTGCCGATATCAATCTCTGCCAAAGGAGTGGATGCGAGATTGGCTTCACGCTCGGTAGTCTTGTGATCACCCAGACTCACCAACAGGAGTTGGCGGCCTTTGTGCGCGATCACATAGTCGGCCACCGCACCACCGGCCACCCATTGCTTTGGTTGCCCGGCAACATCGTGAAATGCGAAGGTGACGATTGCCTCCCCACGGATACATTTGTCCAGCAGTTCAGCCTGCGCGTCAGCGGCCACCAATGCTAACAGTCGGGTAGCAATCAGGGTTTCCGCTATGGGTCCGCAGGCCAATGTTCTGCCCACTTCCTCCATCAGCACCAGGGCATCAAACAAACCAAGGCCCAATCCCCCTGCCGTTTCAGGCACGCGCATGGAAAACGCTCCCATTTCCGCCAACCCTTGCCACAGGCGCGAATCAAATCCTGCAGGCTGTGCCGCACGCACGCGCTCCATGTTGCTTTCTTCTGTTAGAAAGCGAGCGAAGTTTTCACGCATCATGCGTTGATCGTCTGAGAGATGTAGATTCATTTGAATGGCGACTCCATAGTGTCCACGGATGGGGGAGAGCATTTCCCCTTATTCTTTTTTACGCTGTCACTGCATGCCCTTGCTGGACGCTTCCAGCCAACACTCTCCCGCCCCCGGGTCAACCTGATGTTCCAGCAGAGCGAATTATATAGCTCTAAGTCGCTTAGGGGTTTTGACTGACAACGGAGCCAGCCGGGTTGCAGGAAAGCAATCCAACGCAATATTGATCATTGTTTTTGGTCAAATCCAGTAACGCGGCCTGAACCCGGCAGCCTGGGATTCACCGTTTGCCGGCGGCTGATTTTTATAACAATCCATGCTAGCACCGACCACATTTACTGGTCAACAGGGTTGTTTATTAAAGTATTTTGTGGCACAAAGATTAAGGAGTAATTTGAACTGAACATGCAGGCGCTGCATTGTTGTGGGAAAAACCTTATAACAAACTGAATTTATCCTAAATAACCCTAATAAAATCAGAATAATGCGGCTGATCGATAATGCAGACTCTATGCGGCAACAATTGATATAACAATTGAATAAAGGTGCGTCCGCACAAGCGCGAAGGCAGAATCACAATGAATGTTTCAAACAAAAACGTACTTATCACTGGGGCTAACTCCGGTATAGGTTATTTCCAGGCCCAGCAATTGGCAGCCAAAGGCGCCAATATCATTATGGCTTGCAGAAGCCTCGATAAAGCCGAACAGGCGCGGGAGGAGCTTCTGCAAAACGTACCCGATGCCCGTGTCACGATCCTGACTGTTGATGTATCGGAACCGGATTCCATCCTGCACTGCGTGGAATCCTTTAAAAAGAAAATCGGTAGTTTGGATGTGCTGATTAATAACGCCGGAATAGTCACACGGGAGTTAAGCCGTAACAGTGTTGGGCATGAGATGCATATGGCCACCAACTATCTGGGCGCCTTTGCTCTCACAGGGCTGCTATTGCCCTGTTTCAATCCGGATTCGGAGACTCGCATCGTCAATGTAGGCAGCCTGGCTCACCGTTTTGGCAAGCTTAACTTTGATGACCCCAACTGGGAAAGCACCGAGTATAACCTGTGGCGGGCCTACGCACAGAGCAAAATCGCTACTGCTGGCTTCACCATTGAGCTTGATCGGCGTTTGAAACAGAGCCGCAGGAAGATTATGGCTTTGGGTGCTCATCCGGGTTTTGCGGCGACCGATGTGGGCAAGAAGAATGGGGCAGCCGCACCTAAGAATGCGTTCCACCAGTGGTATCAGGACAAGATGCAGGAATGGGTTGTTGGTACAGCACCGGACGCTGCAGAAAAAATAGTTTATGCCGCAACATCGGACACCGCCAAGGGCGGTGATTACTACGGCCCCACTGGCCTGTTTGAAATTAAAGGCCCCATCGGCAAGGCAAAACTCAATCCTCTGGCCCAGGATCCGGTATTCGGCAAGCGGCTGTGGGAACTTTCAGAGGCGCTTACCGGTGTGCGTTATCTCTCTGAGTGTGAGCTTAATCCCGCCAACGGCCACAATGTGAAGGCAGCAGTATGACCTCAAATGAAAGTACGTCGGAATTACGTCAGCAAGTGCGGGCCTGGTTGCAGGCGAATACTCCTCCGGGCTGGCGCGACACAATGACCAACGTGGAGCAGGAAAAATTCGTCTCCCTACAGCGTGAATGGTTTGGCAAATTGTCACAGGCAGGGTATGCCACACCGCACTGGCCGCAAGGTTGGCATGGCGGCGGCCGCTCGCTGGCCGAGCAGAAAATTATATTTGAAGAAGTTGCGCGGGCGGATGCACCCCGTCTGATTCTGTTTTTCGTCGCATTGTACCATGCGGCCTGTACCCTGTTCGAATACGGAACAGAACAACAACAGGACAAATATCTACAGGGTATTCTGGATGGCAAGATATGGTGCCAGGGCTTTTCAGAACCCAATGCCGGGTCCGATCTGGCATCGCTGCGCACCAAAGCGGAACTGCACGGTGATCATTATATTATTAATGGTCAAAAAACCTGGTCGACCATGGCTCAGTATGCTGATTTTTGCCTGCTGCTTGCCAGAACGGATCATTCCGGGCCACCTCAGGCAGGCCTGACCTACCTGCTTCTGGACATGAAAACCCCTGGCGTGAGCGTTCGACCAATCTCCCAAATTACAGGTGATGACGAATTTGCTGAGATCTTTTTTGATGATGTCAGGGTTCCCGTGGCAGATCGAGTTGGTAACGAGGGTGAAGGCTGGGCGGTAGCACAGGCAACACTGGCATCAGAGCGGGGCTTGACTCTGGTGGAGTTGACTCAGCGCCTGCGATATGCGCTGCCTATGTTGGTACGCACCATTGAAACGCAGGGTTTGCAAAACGATACCACCACCCTGCAGGCGCTGGGGAAACTGAGCATCGCAGTGGACGCAGGCTGCGCTTTGGCCGACCAATACCTGATGAAGCGTATTTCAGGGACCGAGCAAGTGGGTGATGCCTCCGTTGTTAAATTATATTACGCCCAGGTGTTGCGTGACTTTACCAAGCTGGGTGTACAAGTGAGTGGTATACAGGGCCAGTACCATACCGGTTTTATGCGCGGTGCCACACAGGAAACCGGAAACTGGACACTTGATTTTATGAATTCCTACAACTGGTCGATTGCCGGTGGCAGCAATGAAGTACAACGCAACATCATCGCAGAGCGGATGCTTGGCATGCCAAGGGAGCCGAAAAGCTGGCAACGGGTGGAGGGCAGGGCATGATGGTGGAACTGGAAGAACTGCAGCAATCTGCCCGTCGGGTAATGCATGATCTTGGGCTGGCTGCTACGGAAGATGTGGTTTGGTCGCAGATAATCGAATTGGGCTGGCTTCTGGTTTCGCTGCCCGAAAATATGGGCGGATTGGAAGCCGGCATCAAGGGCGCTGCCATCATGCATTCTGAATTAGGGCGGGGTTTATCAACCGCCCCTTACCTGCCGGCCATGCTGGCGGCAGACATCATCAGCCAGTCGCAAGCCGATGCGCGGGATCAATTGCTGGAATCATTAATCTCGGGTGAACTTATTACAACACCCCTTGCCGACAGCGACATTACACTCAGCGACAACCGCATAACCGGTACCGCCATAGCGGTGCAGGCTGCAGATCAGGCCCGACAAATTCTGGTGGCCACCTCCGCCGGAGAATGTATCGTATTGATTGAGCCGGCCCAAACCGGGGTTGAAATAATACCAACGCCCACCTGGGATCAGACCCGCAACCTGTTTGAAGTGCAACTAACTGATATTGAGTTAAGCAAACAAATAGTGCTGGCAGAAGGCCTGTCAGCCGTAGAACTTACCCGAAGGATGTATTCATTACGGGATTTTGCCTTGTCCGCTGACGCAATCGGAGGGGCCAACGCCCTGTTGGAATTAACAGTGGAGCATTTGCAATCACGAGTGCAGTTCAAGCGCCCGTTAGCCATGTTCCAGGCATTGAAGCACCGCTGTGCGAACTTGAAAACATCCGTCCTTGCAGCGGAGGCCATGCTGAGTGCGGCACTGGCAGATGCGACGGCATTGGATTCCAATACCGCAAGAACCCATGCCATGGCGGCAAAATGTTGTGCTACGTCCATGTTCTCATCCCTGGCGGAAGATTGCCTGCAATTGCATGGAGGAATCGGCATGGCAGATGAACACCCCTGCCATCTGTTTCTTAAACGTGCACTTTTGAACAATCATTTGAGTGGCGAAAATAATGCTTATGCAACTGCAATTGGACGCAGTCTGGCACAGCCCTGCAGGCCCTGATGATCAGCAACCCACCGGGGAATCAGTGGGTTAATGCTAGCGCTCTTAGCTGCAGGCGCAACGCTGTCGATGCCGGTGGACTAACCCGCAGCCATGCTTTATAGTAATCATCAGTGATGTCTATTAATAAAAAAGATCTGAGTGCTGAATACAGGTCGACACATTGGGAGTTAACGAGAAAATGCGTGCTTTGCCTCGATTAGATTCAGTCAATCGCGACTTTTGGACAGGTGGTGAGCTTGGTGAATTACGCATTTTACATTGTGCAGACTGCGATCAATTCATACACCCGCCACGCCCGGTATGCCGCCACTGCCTTTCTGAAAATCTCAAATCAAAAGCCGTATCGGGCAACGGTGTCATTGATACATTCACGATTAACCACCAGCAATGGCACCCACAAATGGATGTTCCCTTCGTTATTGCTCGGGTTGCGCTGGATGACGCACCAGGTGTTTACCTGACGACTAATATCGTGGGATGTGATGTCAGCGAGGTGGATATCGGTGACCAGGTTCAGGTGACTTTTCTGCAGCAGGATGATGTTTTTCTACCAATATTTGAAAAAGTGGCCAAGTAAACCATGAACTATGCGGAAGCTTACATAACCGGAATCGGACAATCACAGATCGGTCGCAAGCTGACGCGCCATCCTCTGTTGTTGACGGTGGACGCAGTCAAGGAAGCACTGGATGAAGCAGGCCTCGGTATCGATCAAATTGATGGTGTTTCTACGTACCCGGGCCGCGTACCTCAAATGCCCGGGTTCTCGCCCATCGGCGCAGACGAACTCATTGATGCCCTCGGCATCCAGGCCCGTTGGTATGCCGGAGGCGGCGAAATCAGTTCCCAGCTGGGCGCCATTGTCGCCGCTGTCGGTGCCATTCGCAGTGGACAGGCGCGCCACGTTATCTGTTATCGAACAGTGTATGAAGCAGCGGCCATGGACCGCCCTGAGGAGTACCCCGTATCCAGACGTGATCGGGTGGATGGCCATAGTCAATGGACGGCGCCTTTTAATGCGCTGTCCGCGGTAAATTGGGTTGCTCAGTACGCCATGCGCCACGTTAAACAGTATGGTTTAACCCGGGAACAACTGGCACAGATTGCTTTGACCGACCGCGCCAATGCCATGCTAAACCCCCGTGCCCTGGTACGTGAACCCCTGACCATGGACCAGTACCTGTCTTCACGCATGCTGTCTGACCCACTGTGCCTGTACGATTGCGATCGTTTTACCGATGCTTCAACCGTATTGATCGTATCCGCGGGCAGTTCACTCCATGAGGTGACCTGTGCACCTGTCAGGATCGCCGCCATGGCGGGTAGCGTGGATCGGCACAGCTGGGATCAAGCTCAGTGGATGGCATCCTATGCCACCGGCAGGGATCTGTGGGCCCGGACTGATTATCAACCCGCAGATGTGGACATCGCCCAGCTCTATGACGGCTTCAGTTTCCTTGCCGTTAGCTGGCTTGAAGCACTAGGTTTCTGCGAAGTGGGAGAAGGTGGAAAGTTTATCGAAGGTGGTCACCGCATTGCACTGGACGGTGAGCTGCCGCTGAATACCTTTGGCGGACAGATAGCGGCCGGCCGCCTCCATGGATTTGGCTTCGCTCACGAAGCCGTAGTTCAACTGCGTGGCCTGGGTGGTGAGCGGCAAGTACAGGGTGATCCCAAACTGGCAGTGGCCACCTCAGGCGGTGGTCCGCTGGCAACGGCACTGCTTCTGGCCCGGGATTAATGCCAATGATGATCGATCACGGCTTTTGGCGTCGCATCCGCATCACACCAGCATCCCGCTCTGTTGTACAGAATAGTGTTGCAGAGAATGCTGTTATAGCAGAGTTGGAGGATGATTTTCACTGTATGAGTGTAGTGCTTCACCACAACCAGGGTAGGGTTCTGAATATTGAAGCGGATATGCACCGGGCACCCTGGTCCACTTGTCCGGGTGCCACCACTCAGCTATTACAAACCTTCAGCGGAGCCAAGCTCAGTGAATTCCCCCGACAGGGGCAAAAAAAAATCAATTGTACCCATCTTTACGATCTGGCTGTGTTGGGTGCGGCTCATGCATTGGATGAGAACCCTACGATCTACGATATAAGGGTTTCCGACCCTATAGATCATACCCGGCAGGCAGCCATCTATAGCAACCGCCGTTTACTGTTACATTGGATCGAAAAAAACTTTCATCTTACCGAGCCGGCAGCTGCAGCCGGAATTCGTTTGGACCAACTGCGATCGTGGATCGACACTCTGGCACCGGAATTACAGGAACCGGCCCGGCTCCTGCAGTGGGGCAACATACTCGCCAATGGACGAGTCATTCCACTGGCAGAACAATCCGATGCCACCAGAATGCCTCCCAGTTGCCACACCTTTCAACCGGAACGCGCAAAACTGGCGCGAAGGGTAGGAGGCATCCAGGATTTTAGCAAAGAGACTTCGCCGCCGCTTACTCAATACAGCGCAGTGAAAGAAGTAAGGATACGTTAAACCAACGCATAGACAGAGTTTGAAAATAATAACTCCAAAATGAGTAACCTTGAGGACAGGAATCATGGAAATGAACGATATGGTGATTATCAGCGTTGATGATCACATTACTGAACCCCCCGATATGTTCGACAAGCACTTGTCTGCTGAAGACCTGCAAACGGCTCCTAAATTCAATACCGACGAGGATGGCAAGAGTTACTGGACCTATCAGGGTATGTATATGCCGTCAGTGGGGTTGAACGCTGTCGTAGGGCGCCCCCTGGAAGAATATGGTATGGAGCCCAATTCACTGGAAGAAATGCGTGAAGGCGTGTACAACGTAGATGCACGCATTAACGATATGAACGTGAATGGGGTTGCGGCGTCACTCAACTTTGGGACCTGTGTGGGTTTTGACGGAGGCCGCTTCCATCGGGCACCGGATAAAGCACTCTCTTTGAAGCACCTGCGTGCTTATAACGATTGGCACATAGATGAGTGGTGCGGTGCCTACCCCGGCCGATTCATCCCCTGCGCAATTTTGCCGACCTGGGATATGGACGCAACCGTTGCTGAAATCAAGCGAATCGCGGCAAAAGGGTGTACCGCTGTTTCCCTGAACGAGAACCCTACCAAGCAGGAATTGCCCAGTGTTCATAACGAATACTGGACACCCATGTGGAAAGCCATCGCCGAACACGATATCACCATGTGTCTCCATATTGGTGCTGGTAACCCAGTGCCGCACGCTTCTATGGAAACCCCTATTGAAGCTTGGATCACCACCATGCCGATGTCCAGCGCGGTGGGTGCTGCCGATTGGCTGCATCTCAGTGCCCTGCACGAATATAATCTGAAAATTGCCTTGTCTGAAGCCAGTATTGGCTGGGTTCCCTACTTTCTGGAACGGGCGGACTTTGCTCATTCCCGTCACAAATTCTGGACCCACAATCATTTCAGCGGCATGTTACCCAGTGAAATGTTCAAAAAGCATTTTATGCTCTGCTTCATTGACGATGCCTACGGCCTCAAGAATCTGGGGGAGTTGAATGAAGATCTGATCGCCTATGAATGTGACTATCCTCATTCCGACACTCTCTGGCCAGAATGTCCCGATCATCTGTGGAAGCAGATGAGCCACCTGACCGATACACAAATTGATAAGATCACCCATCTGAATGCGATGAAGTGGTTCAACTTCGATCCGTTTAAACACATTAAAAAAGAAGACCTCACGGTAGGCGCGCTGCGCGCCCGGGCCGCCAAAGACAAAGTCGACACCACGCCCCGTTCCTGTGGTGGCGCCAGCCCGCTGGCAAAGGGGGAACAACCCAGGCGGATTACCTCCGGTGATCTGGTGAAAATGTTCCAACACCATGCCGAAGAAGGCAAGAAACTGCAATCCGCCTGATGCAAACGGAGGCGGGAGCCCGTACTCCCGCCTTGCTGTACCATGGGATATTACGACCTTTAAACTGAAGAGAGAGCAAAACCATGTCCGAAGCGTTTATCATCGATGCGGTTCGAACGCCTCGCGGAACTGGAAAAGTAGGCAAGGGCGCTCTGGTGAACATGCATCCTCAACATTTGGCTGCTGTTGTACTCAAGGCCCTCCAGGAACGCAACAACATAAACACCAAAGAAGTTGATGACGTCATTTGGGGAACCAGTGCCCAAAAGGGGCAGCAGGGTGGTGACCTGGGGCGCATGGCGGCATTGGATGCCGGGTTTGATGTCTGCGCCAGCGGTATAACGTTGGATCGCTTTTGCGGTAGTGGCCTCAGTGCTGCCAACCTGGCCGCGGGCCAGCTGATCTCCGGGTTTGAAGATCTGATTATTGCCGGTGGCACGGAAATGATGTCCCTGATAACGGCACTTGGCATGAAAGAAATGGAAGCCGGTTTCAAATCCTTAGGAATTGGTTCCGGCAATGCACGGCTACAGGCCCGTCACCCACAATCCCATCAGGGCTTGTGTGCCGATGCCATTGCATCCCTGGAAGGTATTGATCGCTCGGCATTGGATGAGTACGCGTTGGAAAGCCAGCGCCGCGCAGCGATGGCCATAGAAGAAGGGCGTTTTGACAAGTCCATTGTCCCGGTGTTTGATGACCAGGGCAAGCTTGTGCTGGACCGTGATGAACACCCCAGGCCACAAACCACCATGGCGGATCTGGCGGCATTGAAACCCAGCTTTGCCAAGGTTGCTGATTTGCCTGCCAATGCCGAAGGTACAACCTTTCGGCAACTGATAAACCGTCGCTATCCTGATCTGCAAATCGGCCATTTTCATCATCCGGGTAACTCTTCCGGCGTTGTTGACGGTGCGGCAGCGTTACTGATGGCATCAAAATCTTATGCCAATCGACAGGGGTGGAAACCAAGGGCCCGTGTGGTAGCCGCCGCCAATATGGGGGGCGACCCCACGCTGATGTTAAACGCACCCGTACCAGCGGCACAGAAAGTATTGGCCAAAGCGGGCTTAACCGTAGCCGACATCGATCTTTGGGAGGTCAACGAGGCCTTCGCCGTAGTGGTTGAAAAATTTATACGCGACCTTAACATCGATCGGAACAAAATCAATGTCAATGGCGGCGCCATTGCTCTGGGTCATCCTATTGGTGCAACCGGCGCGGTTTTGATTGGCACAGTGCTTGATGAGCTGGAAAGAAGGGACCTGAAGCGAGGCCTGATAACCATGTGTGCGGCAGGAGGAATGGCACCCGCCATGATCATTGAACGTGTTTAATCAAACATAGCTAAGATTACACAGCCACCTGATTCTGACAACCTGAATAAGGTGGCTGTAGAGTCTTAACGTTATTCACTAAACAGCTTTCTGATTTCTCTACGTAACAGTTTCCCCATTTCGTTATAGGGCAATGCCTCAAGAACAGCAACGCGCTCCGGAACCCTGGACGAACGCAGCCGATTTTTTATCAGCATCTTGAGTTCGGCATCATCAGGAATGGTGCTATCCGGCTTGCAGGTTACCGCAATGCCCACTGCCTCCCCCCATTCCGCAGAAGGTACAGCTACTGCCGCGGCGTCAGCAATGGCCGGGTGGGTCATCAGGACTTCCTCAATTTCCGCCGGCGAAATATTCTCACCGCCTCTGACGATGACATCATCCGCGCGCCCGCCGAGAAACAAGTACCCATCGTGATCAAGCCAGCCGGCATCCCGGGTAGCAAACCAGCCTTCGGCATCAAGGGCGGTACGTTCACGATACTCACCTGATACCTGCTCACCACGCACATAAATTTCGCCACGCTCACCGGCAGGCAGTACACGGCCTGCCTCATCGCGGATTTCCAGTTCTATCGCCGGTAAAGGGCGACCCACTGATCCCAAGCGCATACGCACAGCAGGGTCAGTGGAAGCGAATGCCGCTCGGTGATCGTCGGGGCTTAGCAGGGCGATGGTTGAACTGGTTTCAGTCAGACCGTAGGCGTTGGTAAATCCACATTCCGGAAACAATTCCATGGCCCGTTGAATGACCGACAAAGGCATGGGCCCGCCACCATAGGCAATGGCCTGCAAACTTGAAAGATCGAGCTTCAAATCGTTTTCATCAATACGACCAATAATGCGTGACAGCATGGTGGGCACAACAAAGGCATTACTTACTTTTTCTTCGCTGACCAGTGTCAACCAGGCATCCGGATCAAAAGCCGGCAGCAGCACTATTTTTCGTAATGAATAAATCGAACTTAATAAAGCCGCTATACCCGCAATATGATAGGGTGGCACGCACACCAAGCTGCCTTCCTCTGGATCTGCGGAGCCGAATTCCACTGTACCCAGTATATAGGAGAGCAAATTTTCATGTTTCAACAACGCGGCCTTGGGCGCAGAGGTTGTGCCACTGGTAAATATCTGCGCGGCCACTGCGCCATCTTCAAGTTGCTTTTCTTCGAACGGCTCGGTGATGGAATCCGCAGCAGCGACAAAATCCCCACGTTGCAGGCAACGATGACTTCCTTCCGGGTCGAGACGGGCAATACGCTCAACATCCCCCACCGCATACGCAGGCTTGATCCGGTGCAGCAGGGCGGCCAGATCGGCATCAGCTAACCTGTAGTTAAGCGGCACATAGGGAACTCCTGCCAGGGCGGCTCCAAACAGTGCAATAGCAGTGGCTTCGCTGCTTTCATCAAGCAGTGCCACGTATGAGCAGCCGCTACGACTGATACTAACGGCAGCGCCGTTGGCTGCCTGCCATAAGCTGCCATAGGTCCATCGGCGCCCGTTGCAAACCAATGCCGTTCGATCGGGTTCGGCCTCCGCGGCCATCTGCAGAATCAGCGATATATTCATTAGAAAACCTTCAGTCAGACGATGGTAAAGGCTTGCTGTCTTTAATGCGAAGCGGGTTGCCTGCCATCGACAGAGACCCTTTTCCTGCTTTTACGCAAAGCAGTTCAACTGCACCACCATCATCCACGTAACGCTTACCCACTTTGGTACCTTCAGAAAAGGCCGCGTCCAGGGCATCCGGTGTGCGCTCCGGGGATTCCGACATAGGCTGACCACCACAATGAACTACAGCATCGCTTCCCTTAATGACCATGACTTCGGTTTCGCAAACTGCGCTTTTAAGTTTCGTTCCTGGCTTCATAATACTCTCGTTATAGTTATGTTGATCTGTCCTATCAGGCATCAGGCATCAGGCAATGGCACCCTTGGACTTCAGTTGCTCGATACGATCCCACTCCAGGCCCAATTCCATCAGATAGGTTTCGGTGTGCTCAGAGGCCTGAGGTGCCCGGGTGTTGGTTACAGATTGATGATTAAACTGCACAGGGCCGCGCACCAGCTTAATGGGAGCGCCTCCATCCACCGACTCAACTTCAAACAGCATATCATTGGCGAGCGCCTGTTCATCACTGGCAAGGTCCAACAAACTCTGAATGGGTGCCCATTGACCCTTCATGGTTTTAAGGTGCTGGCGCCAATAATTGAACGGTTGGCTGGCAAATGCAGCAGCGATGAGGTCACTGGCATCACTCCAGTTTTTCATCAAGGCCTCGGGTGTGGAAAAACGCTCGTCATCAGCGGCTTCAGGAATACCCAGATGGGCAAACGTATCCCGGATGTAAGCTCCCGGGGTAATAATGCAGAGGTTGATGGTACCGCCGTCTGCAGTGGAGTAATTTCCGGTAAATGGATTGCCTGGATTGCCACCTGAACGGGGCATGCGATTGCGCACGATGTCGCCTTTCTCAATAAACAAATCCACCGCAGAGCCGGCAGCCCACCAGGCGGTGCTGAGCAGCGATACATCCAACTCACTGGTTTCACCGGTTCGCAGGCGATGAAACAGTGCTGCGGCCACCCCTCCGGCGATGTTCATGCCGCCAATGGAATCGCCGAATGCCGCAATCCCCTGCGCCAGAGGTTGACCCAGTTCGGCGGGCGACATGGAATGTCCAACCCCGCTGCGGGACCAGAAGGCGGTACCATCAAAGCCACCGGTGTCCCGCTCCGGGCCTTTATCACCGTATGCGCTGCCGCGGGCATAGATAATGTCTGGATTGACTGCCCGAATGTGCTCTACATCAATCTTGAGCTTTTGGCGTTGAAAGGGCAGATAATTGGTAATAAAGACATCTGCGGTTTTGGCGATCTCATACAGCAACTCAACCCCCTCCGGGTTGGAAATATCGATGCCAACACTACGCTTGCCGCGGTTGGCGTGCTCCATCATGGTGTTGCGCTGAGGGTCGATTTTCATTCCCCCCATATTAACAAAACCACGCTGGGTATCGCCGCGTAGCGGATGCTCGATTTTGATCACATCAGCCCCCCAGTCAGCCAGAATAGCGCCAGCTGCCGGTACAAAGGTAAATTGTGCAACCTCAAGGACTTTCACGCCTTTCATTACTTGAGTCATGGATTTCTTCGGCTCCTCTGCAGTGCGTGTCCAGCGATAAAGACGTTGGATTTATACGAGATTTTCAAGGTATAATACTAAACAACAACACTGTTGTATATAATCACTTGGCGCAACCACCATGGCCGCCATGATTACAGGGCATGCACATAAAGCCCTGAATTAACAATGTATTTTGTAAAACTAGACTGCAGGCTTTTAGCGAAGGACCAATACAATGAAGATCGATTCTACGCTCGCGGCGGTGGTAACGGGTGGCGCTTCAGGGCTTGGCCTGGCCACTGTCCAGGCGCTGCGAGCACAAGGTGTAAAGGTTGCCATATTCGATATGAACAAGGATCTTGGCATGCAAATGGCTGAGGAAACCGGTGCCGTATTCTGTGAATGTGATGTGCTGTCTGATGAGAGCGTTGATCAGGCATTTACCCACGCCCGCGAAGCCAATGGCCAGGAAAGAGTGCTGGTCTGTTGTGCCGGTGGAGGCAACGCCATTCCAACGGTGCGTCGGGACAAAAAAACCGGCGAGATCAAAATGTTTCCCACGGACCAGTTCGAGTGGGTTTTGCGCTTGAATACCGTGGGTACCTTTCGCTGTATCACCCGCTCTGCTGCAGGAATGATGACACTGGATCTGGCAGACGGGGAGCGGGGTGTTATTGTAAACACCGCTTCGGCAGCGGCTTCGGAAGGTCAGATGGGGCAGGCCGCGTATTCTGCGGCAAAGGCGGGTATAGTGGGTATGACCCTGACCATCGCCCGTGACCTTGCACGGGAAGCGATACGTGTTAATACGATTCAACCCGGTATCTTCGACACTCCGGCCATGGCAAGGGCACCTCAGGAAATGAAAGATGCGCTGGGCGCCATGGTGCCTTATCCGCGCCGCCTGGGGCATCCTGACGAGTACGCCAGCATGGCACTGGAAATGATTCGCAACCGTTACTTAAACGCCGAGACTGTCCGCCTGGACGGTGCAATTCGCATGCAGCCAAGATAATAACCACACCAACAACGACATTCGCCGCAACCCAATGCATTGCAAGGACAAGTATCATGAGCCAAGAAAGCAACCCTATTGATTACGCCGTAGAGGGACCGGTCGCCGTCATCAGCCTGAATCGACCTGAACAGGCCAACGCACAGAACCGGGAATTATTGATTGAACTGGATAAGGCCTGGGACCAAGCCGCAGAAGACGATCAGGTTAAGGTCATCATCTTGCGGGCCAACGGTAAACATTTTTCCGCCGGGCACGACATGTCCAACAGCAATGCTCAGGCTCAGTTCGAGCAGGACAAGGCTGAAGCAGGCATGATGAAATTATACATGCATGAACGTAAGCATTTTCTTGGATTCAGCCGCAAATGGCGCGACATACCAAAGCCATCCATTGCGGTGGTTCAGGGATCCTGCATTGCGGCAGGAATGATGTTATGTTGGCCCTGTGATCTGATCCTGGCGGCCGACAATGCCAAGTTCAGGGACCCGGTGGTGATGATGGGGATTGGAGGGGTGGAATACCACGGCCACACCTGGGAGTTCGGGCCCCGCAAAGCGAAAGAGATGCTGTTCACTGCTTCCACAATCACGGCAGAAGAAGCTCGGGAGCTAGGTATGGTGAACCGGGTTGTTCCCTTGGCTGAGCTGGATTCCAGCGCCATGGAACTTGCGCTTCAGATCGCAAAAATGCCGGCGTTTGGACTGGCAATGGCAAAACGTGCCGTTAATCAGACCCTGGATGTAATGGGTCAGTATACGGCCATCCAGAATGTATTCGATATTCATTCTCTGGGCCATGGCAATGCGGTAGCGCAATGTGGCTTTCCGGTTCTCGTGGATCTGGAGAAATTAAAACAGGCAGGCAAAGAACCTAAATCCTGAAACACGCCCTACCTATGGAGTCAGTCATTATGAGTAACTATACCGATAAAATCGTGGTCATTACCGGCGCAGCGGGGGGGCTTGGTCAAAGTATCGCAGACTACTTTCGCAAAGCGGATGCCAAGCTGGCCCTGATTGACTACAGCGATGAACTGCTCAGTAAAGCGTTTCCGAACAGTAACGAGGAAAAGGAGATCCTGTTGTCCTGCGATCTAACCAATCGTGAATCAACAAGCAACGCGTTTGCTCAGATAATAGGGCGATTCGGCCGCATCGATGTGTTGGCCAATATAGCAGGGGGCTTCATTATGGGCGAGGCGGTGCACGAAACCACCGATGCCACCTGGAACTTTCTGCTCGATCTCAACGCCCGCTCCATTGTGAATACTGCCGCGGCCACGGTGCCGGCCATGCTGAAGCAGGGTGGTGGCAAGATCATTAATGTCTCGGCCGCCTCATCACAAAAAGGTGTTGCCCAACTGGGAGCCTACATTGCATCGAAAAGCGCGGTACTGCGGTTGACCGAAACCATGGCAGATGAGTTGCGGGATAAGAATATTAATGTCAATTGCATCATGCCTTCTGTTATCGATACGCCGAATAATCGAAACGGGATGCCCGATGCTGATCATAGTAAATGGGTGAAACCGGAAGATTTGGCCAATGTGGTGGGCTTCCTGGCCTCAGACCTGAGCGCTGCAGTGCATGGCGCGGGAATCCCCGTTGTAGGTTTGAGTTGAGGCGGCCTTCAAGGCTGTTTTACCGGAAGCGATAAGATATGGGTACCAACGGCCTACAACAGCTCAGTACCAAAGTGCTTAGTCGTCCACACCATCAACCAGCCATTGAGTACGAACGACGCTGGTTTAGTTGGGGTGAATTCAACCAGGTTGCCAACCAGGTCAACGACCTGATTCGGGAAAGCGGCGCTGAGGCCGATTCAAAGCTTGTTCTGATCGCCAAGAACAGGCCGTCTGCCTTGGCGGCTTACCTGGGATTAATCGCCCAAGGCTATGCCTTTCGGATGGTCTACCCCTTTCAGTCTGCCGCCTCCCTGATACGGGAACTGGAACGGGTCAGACCCTCGGTGGTTATTGCGGCTGAGGAAACCTTCAACACCGAACTCCAGCATAGGATGCAGATAAAGGGCATCGCCGGCATTGCGCTCTTCGATGGCGATAAACGCGCGCCCCTGAACGCCCGTATGGTACCCGGGCTTGAGCACGCTGCAATCGAAGCCAGCCGGGTAAGTGCACCGGCCATCGAGATTCTTACCAGCGGCACCACCGGGGCACCAAAACCGTTTGCACTGGATTACAATACAGTCGCTGAACATATTGTGGGAGGCAGGCGCACGCCGTCCTCAGAGGGGTTAGACCCAGAGCAGCTGCCTCCGATCCTGATGTATTTCCCGGTGGGAAACATCACCGGGTTGCATTCCATCATCGCACCGTTGCTGCGTGGACAAAAAGGCGTTTTGCTCGATCGATTCTGCGTGTCCGGCTGGCATGATCACCTGAAACGCTATCGCCCCCAGGCGGCTGGATTGCCACCGGCAGCGGTACAAATGTTGCTGGAAGCAGATTTACCGAAGGAAGACTTTGCCTGTTTGAAGATGATTGGCTCAGGGTCTGCGCCATTGGATCCAGGTGTCCAGAAAGCTTTTGAGGAGCGCTACGGGGTGCCCATCCTCATTGCCTATGGTGCAACGGAGTTTGGTGGCCCTGTGGTCAGCATGACTCCAGAAATATACGCCCGTTGGGGACAGAAAAAACCCGGTAGCGTCGGGCTACCCATGACGGGGGCGAAGATCAGAATCGTCGATCCAGATACCGGCGCGTTGCTGGATGCAGGTGGGGTGGGGGTACTGGAAGTGGTTTCGCCCCGCATGGGGGCTCATTGGATTCGAACCGCCGACCTTGGTTACATCGATGAAGATGGGTTCCTGTTTCTGTGTGGACGCAATGACGGTGCCATTATGCGCGGGGGTTTCAAGGTGTTGCCGGAAACCATTGAAAAGGCGTTACTATTACATCCCTCCATAGCAGCCGCTGGGGTAATCGGCATTCCCGACCATCGGCTTGGTCAGGTGCCGGCCGCCGCCTTGGAGCTTAAATCCAAAGCCGCAGAACCCAGCATCCATGCACTGGAAGAACACCTCAGAGGCCACCTGAACGCCACCCACATACCGGTGAAATGGCGCTTTGTTTCCGAGCTTCCAAGAACGGCATCTTATAAAGTGCACCAGCCGTCTTTACGAAAACTGTTTGAGTAAAGAGGTGGCTTCTGGTACGCAGTACCATAGGGACACTGAAAGCAAGTAAATTGAATGCCTCAAAACCAGCACAAGATAAAAGCAAACCGCACAGTAACATACAGGCCATAATAAAATGAATTCAAAAAAAGCCAACTGGAAATCTAAGGTCGAAGACGGATTCGAGCAGATGGGGTTGATTGTGGGCAATCACCCGTGGCGCTGGTTGCTGGGATGCCTGCTGATTATTGGCATGCTGGCTTCCCAACTGGGTCACCTCAAGCAAGACAGTAGCATCGAAGGGTTTTTGCCTAAAGATTCAAAGGTGATTCAATCTTACGTGGATTTCAAGGAGATCTTTGGCCGGGATGAAACCTTCGTCATAACTGTAGAGACCAAAGACCCATACACCCAGGAATTTGCCACTCAGTTACACGCGCTACATCAGCAATTGATGGATGAAGTGCCTTACATCGCCACGGTTGATTCCCTCGCCAATGCACGCCATACCCATGGCAAAGACGACACGCTCTACGTGGATGAGCTATTGCCTGAAGTACTGCCCACAGATCCTGATGAGATCGCAAAACTGAAAGAATATGCCCTCAACAGCGAAAACTATAAGAACTTTCTAATCTCAGAAGACGGAAAGATGGTCGCACTGATTGTGCGGCTTAATTCATTTAACTATGAAAAAGACAATAATGGTGAGTTGCAACGACGCTACCTGGAAGAGGCTGACATGCTGCTTGCTTATGAAAAATTATCAAGCATAGCGGAGCAATACAGCCAATCCATGGCGACCCCGATAGACCTCACCGGAGGCATGCCGATCTCTCTTGAACTTTCGGAACTGACCCGCCTGGATTTTATAGTATTGGCCGGATTGGCGAACCTGATTATCGGTATCGTTTTGCTATTGATTTTCAAGCGGATATCAGGCGTTGCGCTACCACTGGTAATCATGCTGTTCGGTGTCACCGTTACCATGAGCCTGATGGCCATTTTCGGCACACCCATCCAGGTCAGCACGTCGATTCTACCGGCCTTTCTGCTGGCGGTGTGTGTCGGTGACAGCATTCACTTGTTGACCATATTTTATCGACAATATGATGAGGGTGACGAGAAAATCCACGCACTGGCCAAAGCCCTCGGGCACACCGGATTAGCTATGTTGTTCACCAGCATCACCACAGCGGCAGGTTTGATGTCATTTGCAACCTCCGATCTCACCATGGTGTCCGCGCTGGGTATTTATGGGGCTCTCGGATCGTTGGTGGCATTTTTGCTATCGGTAACCATCTTACCCTGCCTGATTGCCCTGGCCCCCATAAAACGCAGGCGCCTTCACCAGGATGAAAACAAAATCATGCACCGTTTTTTGGGGTGGTGTGCCCGCACCTCAGTGCGTTTCGCCAAACCGATAGTTATAACCGGTGTTTTTCTATTGGTGGGAAGCATAGTGATTGCCAGCCAACTCAAGTTCAGCCACTATCCCTTGTCTTGGTTGCCCCCAGACAACCCATACACCATTGCCATCAAGAAGTACGAGGAAAAAATGGGGTCAACCACCAGCATTGAAATCGTGTTGGATACGGGAACTGACCGGGGCATCCTCAATCCCGGATTTCTGCGGGCCGTCGATCAATTTCAACAGGAGGTGGTGGACTGGGATACCGCTGATTACAACATTGCCAAAGCAATCAGCGTTACCAACATCATAAAAGAAACCAATCGAGCGTTACATGATAATGATGAAGCGCATTACTCCATTCCGAATGATCCCAACCTGATAAGCCAAGAGTTGTTCTTAGTGGAAATGGATGAGCCGGACGACCTGTATAATGTGGTTGATAAAGACTTCCGGATAGCGCGTCTCACTGTCACCTCCACCTGGTTCGACGGCGTGCACATGCAAGCGCTACTAACCAAGCTGGAAAACCGATTGAAAGAGGCACTTGACCCGTACAACGTCAGTTTTTCATTCACTGGGGTGACCCCCATTATGGGTGTAACCTTTGCCAAAATGTTGGTTTCCACGGCCGAAAGTTATGGACTTGCTGCCATCTCCATTACCTTTATGATGATTTTGCTGATCGGCAACCTGAAACTCGGATTACTCAGCATGATTCCCTCACTACTGCCTATATTGACGGTACTGGCTGCCATGCAACTTCTGGGTGTACGTTTGGATATGCTGACAATGTTGATCGGCTCCATCGCAATCGGTTTAACCGTTGATGACAACATACATTTTATGCATGGTTTCCGCAGACTGTATCTAAAAACAGGGGATCCTGCATATGCCATAGAACGCACTTTGCAATCAACCGGGCGGGCGATGCTGATAACGTCGGTTGTATTGAGCCTGGGTTTTCTTGTCTACATCACAGCACAAATGACTATTATGGCCAGCTTTGGAATCATCACCGCAGTCTGTATTATGTTGGCCTTACTGGCTTCTTATCTGGTGGCGCCAGCGCTCATGGTATTGGCCAACAAAACCTGGCATCATCAGGAATCCGCCTCGAACCGGACCATGACAGAATCCGCGGCGGATCAAGCGGCCAGCCAGGATGAAACACCGGAATCGGTCAACTGAGCCTGAAAGCGTAACTTCGGCCCCTATATCTCAGGGGCCTGCGTAATCCAAGGGCTCCTGCTTTGCATCCAGGGTTTCCGCCTGCCATCGCACTGATCCAATTGGTCGCTCCAGTTTTCTGCGTATCTTGTAGTGGCCACTCTGCCGGTCAAACGCTTTCACCTTTGCATGTACATCCAGATCAGTTGTGGTGTATCTGGATCGCATGCGTAAATAGTCACCCCAGGTCGGGCAATGAAACCGCTCGGTCCATAGTGCAGGGTTTTCTATATCCCGGGCCAATGACCAATCGTAGCCACCATTGCGTAACCGCACCTGTTGCATATCCAGCATTGCATTGTAAAAAAGCCTTGCCTGTTCAGGATTAACATCGTAATCCAACTCCAACGCAATCGGGCCTGAGCGCAAGGACAGCTTCAACGTAGGTTTGGGTTCATTCGGTATCTTAATTGGCTCAATCGCTTCGCTGATATCCTTTGGGATAGGTATCAACATACCCAACAGAACAGTAACCAACAATGCCCCTGCAGACCCCAGCATAGCGAACTGCACAGAATAGTGAGCAGCAAATTCACCCCACCACCAGGCCCCCATGGCGATGCCTCCGGCGGTACAGGTCTGGAACATGGATAAGGCACGAGCCACCACCCAGCGCGGTGTTGATAGCTGTATAGTAATATTCAGAATAGACACCACAAGGATACTCGCGCCACTGGCAACGAACAATGCGATACAGGTCAGGATCAAGCTCTGGCTCAAACCAACGCAAAACAAAGCGCCGGCACCGATGCATGCAAGCCATCTCAGTGAATTTTCCGTAGCACTATGTCGACGCACAGCGCTAACTGCCAACCCTGCCAGCACCGCACCAACGCCACTCACACCGAGCAGCAAGCCATAGACATCGGGGCCAGCGCCAAGTACATCCTTAGCGATCAAAGGCGCCAGGGCATTGGCGGAGGCTATGCAAATACACATGACACCGGTACGCGCCAGTGCGCGTTTAATAGGGGAGGAGTGCTTGGCATACCGCAAACCTGACACCAAAGCCCGCCCGATTCTTTCAGGTGGTAAACGTGAAGGAATGACGGCACGGCGCCAAAAAAAGAATGCAATAAATAAAGGAATGTAGAGGATAGAATTCACAGCGAACGCATAGTTGGCTCCAAATGCCATCACAATAATGCCACCGAGAGCCGGGCCGACACTGCGCGCGACGTTGTAGGCCACCGTGCCTAATCCTATAGCAGCTGGCAAAGCCTGGATCGGCACCTGCTCCGGTATTGATGCCTGCCAGGATGGGGAATAAAACGCAACGCCACAACCAATCATCACGGTAAACGCCAGCAACATCCAGGGTGTGGCAATATCAGAGAAGGCAAGGGCGCTTAAAGTGAGTGATGTAATAATCGAAAAGCCGAGAGATATCAAAGCGATTCTGCGCCGGTCAAACATATCGGCCATGGCACCTGCCAACAGTGCAACCAGCATGTAAGGTAGCATTAACGCTGTTTGAGTCAGCGCAACCATGGTGGGTGAATCGGTTAACCTTGTCATTTCCCAGGCAACACCCACACCCAGGATAAGATGCCCGAAATGAGAGACAACACTGGCGGTCCAGATGTTACGGAAGTTGCGGTATCTAAGTGGTGCAAACGCGCCCACTTGGGTTCTATTCACTGGTGTGTCTGGTTCCGGGTGGCAAATCAATAGAATGCCATAGCGGCTGTGAGTGAAACCGCCTGGTTGCTATTTACCTGTTTATTATTACACAACATTGATGTTTAATAAAAGCTGGTTTACTGTACACCTCACCAGCTCGGACAGCGCTGCGGTCAGCAACAGGAATAGGGCATGATGACAAATTCAAACGAGTTCAAATCCAGCTGGACTGCGCTACTGGCAGCAACCGCGGGAATGAGCTCGGGGCTGGGGTTGAACGCCTATATTAATAATATCTTCGGCCCATATCTGCTGGATGCATTTGGTTGGAGTAAAGCAGATTTCGCCCTCAATGGTGCCATCTCAATCATAACGGTATTGTGGATTCCTGTTATCGGCCGCATGGCCGACCTGTTTGGTGTTCGCAATGTTGCACTTCTGGGTATTCTGTTTTATCCAATCAGCTTTGTACTAATGAGCTGGATGACAGGCGATGTCCGCGTGCTTTACGCCATTCATTTTCTGCAAGTGATCTTTTGCGCATCGACCACGGCAACCGTTTATTGCCGGGTGGTGGCAGAAAGGTTTTCCCGGCGTCGGGGTCTGGCATTGGCAATCTGCGCCGCCGGACCAGCCATTACCGGTGCTGTCGCCAGCCCATTGTTAACAACCCACATTGATGCATATGGCTGGCGATCCGGATTGCATACCATGGCTGCTTTCACGGCGCTGTTTGGAATACTTGCTTTGCTGTTTTTACCCACAAGGAAAAATCCCCGAGCCGGAGCACCCGCCTACAGCGCACGCAAGGATTACCGGGCCATCTTTGTCAATCCTGCTTTTCGGATAATCGCCCTAAGTGCGTTTCTCTGCAGCCTGACTCATGCGCTGGCCACCTCACAAGTGAAAATCATGCTGGCGGATCATGGTGTCAGCGGGGCTCAAGCCGGATATATGGTCTCGGTATTCGCTATAGGGGTTATATTGGGTAGAATTATCGCAGGAATTGCATTAGACCAATGGCCGACACATATCGTATCTGCCATTGGTATGGGCTTACCCTGTATTGGCAGCTACATTCTGGCAACGGACGCCACCCAGATTGCTATACTCGGCATGGCTATTATACTCATCGGACTTTCGTTCGGCGCAGAGGCCGATATTCTTGCCTATGTGACCGCGTGCTATTTTCCCATGCATATTTACAGCTCGGTGATGGGGTTGCTGACCACCGCAGTGGGGCTCTCAATTGGTCTTGGCTCAGGCCTGCTCAGCTACATGCTCTCGTTAACCGACAGCTTTACCGGATTCCTGTTGTTGGGTGGCACACTGGTATTGCTTGGTGCAATCAATTTACTGCGGCTGGGCTCCCTGCAGTCACAGCCCGCTCATTAATCAGTAGCGGCCACCAGTATCTCAACCTCGATGAGCCCTGAATTCCCGGGGCGTGACTTTGTATACTTTTTTGAAAAGCCTGCTGAAATGTGCCGGGCTCTTAAAACCAATCCGAAAAGCAATTTCAGCGATGGAGATATCGTTGCCCACATCCGAAGACAGCCAGCGGTGAGCAGTTTTAAGGCGCCACTCCCAGATCAAATTGGGTAATGACGTACCCTCGGTTTGGACCAGCGGGGGCATTTGAACGAAAACCTACGGTTTTGAATCCTGTGGCACCCTCGTAACCGTAGGTTTCCGTTTGATAGCCGTTAATCCCTGTATTTGAGGTTCGGCTGCATTCGGCCGGTAAAAGCGTTGAATTTAGCCACTACGCCTGTAACCTATTGAATTAAAAAGTAATCATGACAATTCATCTGGCGGGCATTTGTGGAGCTGGGTTGCCTATTTTCTTGGGTTCCTCCTTAAAACGGACCCTGTGGAAGAATCGACAAATTTGGCAAGTTTGGTTGTTCACAACGATTACACCATTCATTAAATCGCCAGAAAGACGATATATATACACCTACAGTGAACCCTGGAGCTGTTTAAACTGCCCTTGGATCACTGCCTTTTCCTGAAGAATGACCTTATTCTCGTCGGTCAGAAACGCCGCTTTATCCTGGGTGGTTTTCAATTCGGTTTTTGTGGTCTCCAGTGCTTGGGATAAGACGGCCACTTGCTTTTCGACATCAGCTTTCTGAGTGGTGAGCACGGCCATGTTTTCCGCCAATTGATCATTTTTATGCTGGTATTCCCGGCACCTTGTCACGATTTCTTCAAGCTCGTGTTTGAGGTTCTGGATATCTTCTATCTTTCCCTTCAGGTCGCTATTTAGCGCCGCATTGGCCTGATTTAATTCATCCGCATGTCGTTGTAACTGCGCATTGGTGTCAATCAGCTCTGACGCTCTCGACTCAGCCTGGGCGAGCCGGTGTTGCAGATCCTGGATCTGATCCTTCAGCCCCTGGTTAACTGAACGGAATTGTTCGCGCTCTTGCTGGCGGTCTTCGGCAGTGCGCTGCTGGTAATGTTCAAAATGATCGCGGATATCCCGGCTTTCTTGCTTGAGCTCACTGACACTCTCCTTCAAGTCGTTGGCTCGCGTAAGAGCTTCGTCCCGCCGAGACTCGGCCTTTGCCAGGCTGACACGTGCGTCTTCCAGGGACTTGTCTTGCAGGCTTTTTTCCTCGGTAATTCGTGCTATCTGGTTATCAAGGTCCCGTTGTCGGGCAGTAAGTTGCGTGATGGTGTTGTTGGCATGGGTCAACTCTTTGCGGAGTTCTTCCTTTAAAGTCTCGAATTCCTGGCGAGCCTGTTCGATACGGTGGTCCGCCATCTGTTGTACCCGCTCGTGGAGGGACTTTACCACCTCGATGAGG
>DKQK01000056.1 GCA_002471665.1 Gammaproteobacteria bacterium UBA7310 | reverse complement strand
ATGTAACCGTCCGGCAAACCCATCTGGATAAGCCTGCTTAGCTGCTTGACCATAGTGTCCACTAAAAAATAAGTGGACACTACTATGGATAATATAAGAGAGAGCTCACTCCTCGCACCCGCTAAGGGAAGTCGCCGATACCACCCACCAGAATTCAAGCAGAAGATAGTGGATCTTGCCTCACAACCTGGTGTATCGGTAGCGTCATTAGCTCAGGAATACCAACTCAATGCCAACCTGATTCATAAGTGGCGAAGAGATCTGCAAGGCAAAACGCCCTCCCGGGAATTCATCCCTCTCAGTTTACCGGAGCACGCCGCGTCAGGCGAGACCGTCCGGATTGAGGCAGGATCAGTCACCGTTCATTGGCCATTGTCGCAGATACATCAGGCCATCCCGTGGCTCAGGGCGCTCCAGTCATGATCCGGATTGATCGTATCTGGCTGGCCACAGAGCCCATGGATATGCGGGCAGGTCCGGACACTTGCCTGGCCCGGGTCGTTAAGGTGTTCGGGGCTGCCGAGCCCCATCAGGCCTACGTGTTTCTCAACAAACGCGCCAACCGGATAAAGGTATTGGTGCACGATGGCTTTGGGTTATGGTTAGCTGCCCGGCGCCTGCACCAGGGGCGCTTCGTTCCCGCCAAATGCTGGCAGCGCGATCCGCTGGAGCTGGACCAGGAGCAACTGCAGGCACTGGTCGTAGGACTACCCTGGTACCAGGCAGGCCGGCAAAATGCGATATCGATCCTGTAAATTAAGTCAGTTTGGTGGCATAGTTCGGTGCCATGAAAACGGCACCGAACCTCAACGAACTCTCATCAGACTAGCTCCGGGAATTGGCTTCTCAGTTGCTGCAAGAGGTTCAGGAAAAGGATCAGCTGATCACCCAGAAAACCCAGACCATCCAACATGTTGAGCTTGAAAACAGCAAGCTCAAGTACGAGATGGCGATTCTCAAGCGCCATAAATTTGCCCGCACCAGTGAAGCACTGAACCCTCACCAGCGCAGTCTGCTAGACGACTTAATCAATGAAGACATGGCTGGTATCGAAGAGCAACTGGCCCAGCATGATGTGGCACTTGGCAGCGACCCCAAACCCAAATCACAGCCTCGACGGGCACCGCTACCACCGGAACTGCCTCGCGCCATTATCCCGCATGATCCTGACAGCACACTCTGCGACTGCGGTTGCCAACTAAAGCGCATTGGTGAGGACGTCAGTGAAAAGCTGGATTACATTCCAGGCACCTTCATGGTAGAACGGCACGTGCGCAGCAAGTGGGCCTGCCCGGATTGTGAAGCGTTCGTTCAGGCCCCGGTACCACCGCAAGTCATTGATAAAGGAATTCCTGCCCCGGGCTTGCTGGCGCAGGTACTGGTGGCTAAATATGGCGATCACCTGCCGCTTTACCGACAGGAAAAGATCTTTGCTCGCGCCGGTGTTGAGATAGCGCGCTCCACGCTGGCAGATTGGGTTGGCCGCTGCGGCGTTGCCCTGCAACCGTTGGTGGATTCACTGCGGGCATTGCTGCACGAACAAGGCGTACTGCATGCGGATGAAACACCGGTGGCCATGCTCTCGCCCGGGAAAAAGAAAACTCATCGGGCCTATGTTTGGGCCTACACCAGTACGGAATTCTCCGGGCTGAACAGCGTGGTGTATGACTTCGCCCCCAGCCGCTCGGGCGAACATCTGCGACGCTTCCTGGAAGGTTGGCAGGGTCAGCTGGTGTGTGACGACTTCGCCGGCTACAAAGCCAGCTTCCAGAACGGCACCACGGAAATCGGGTGCATGGCCCATGCCCGGCGCAAGTTCTTTGACCTGCATGCGGCGAATCAGAGCACGCTGGCTCACGAAGCGCTCCAGCAGATTGGCCGACTATATGAGATAGAGCGTCAGGCAAAAGACCTGTCAGATGATGCCAGAACGGCTTATCGACAAGTTCATGCCAGACCCTTACTGGACACGTTCCACCAATGGCTGCTAACACAGCGCCAAAAAGTGCCGAATGGGTCGGCGACAGCCAAAGCCATTGATTACAGCTTGAAACGGTGGGCTGCGCTGATTCGCTACTGCGAAGAGGGGGCTGTACCCATCGATAATAATCGGGTGGAAAACCAGATCCGGCCCTGGGCATTGGGCCGTAACAACTGGTTGTTCGCTGGCAGCTTACGCAGTGGCCAGAGAGCGGCAAACGTCATGAGCCTGATTCAGTCGGCGAAGATGAACGGGCATGATCCTTATGCGTATCTGAAGGATGTATTGACCCGGCTGCCGACTCAGCCAGCTAGCCGTATCGGCGAGCTGTTACCTCATGGATGGGGTGCGCCTACAAAAGGGTAATCGCCGGACGCTTACCATGGAATTGAAAACGACCGTGCGAGTTTTGCTCTTTGTAAGACTAATTAGTCTAGAAGTGTCTGCTTTGTTCAAAAGCTGCACTAATTTGTTTCTTTTATTCGCTGGTGAAGGTTTAATCGTTCCAAACCCTGTAAGGTAGTGCTTCCTTGTCTAGTTAGACGTAGTAGGAAACCAAAATGAATGATTACGGCGATCTGATTCTCCGCTATTTGGAGAGATTAGGTGTCGAATACATTTTTGGTGTACCCGGCGGAGCAATAGAACCACTTTACAATGCTCTCGCTCGTAGCGAAAGAAATGGAGGTCCAAAAGCTGTCATAGCGCGCCATGAAACTGGTGCTGCGTTTATGGCGGAAGGTTATGCCAGGGAAACAGGTAAGCTAGGAGTGTGCTGTGCAACCTCAGGCCCAGGTGCAACCAATATGCTGACAGGTATTGCAAGTGCCTACGCAGATTCGACACCAGTACTGGCCATAACCGGTCAACCATCTTTGCATACATTTGGTATGGGAGCGCTCCAGGAAGGCTCATGTACCAGTATTAATACGGTCAAGATGTTTGAGGACTGTACCCGTTTTAATACGCTGATTTCTCATCCCGCACAGTTGGAACGAAAGCTTGTGATGGCTATAAGCCATGCAATGGGCAATATTCCTGGCCCGGTGCACCTGAGCGTGCCCGTGGATATTATGCGCACTGAGGTGCACTCGGAAGGGTGTAGTGGCAATCTATGGGCGTTTATCGATCATGAGGTTGTGCCCACTTACGATGCAGAAAGGTTGCTTTACGATGAGCTGTGCGACCAGAAGTTTGTCACGATTCTTGTCGGTGAGGGGTGCGCCAATTCGGTAGATGACATTCTTGCATTGGCTGAATCCCGGCAATGGAATCTTGTGACAACACCTAGGGCGAAAGGGTTAATTCCCGAGAACCATCGTTTATATCGGGGTGTATTCGGGTTTGCCGGGCATTATAGCGCCCGCAGTGCGATGCTGCAGGAAAATGCCCAACGTATCGTTGTGATTGGCACCGCGTTGGATGAAATTACCACTGGCGGCTGGGATCAATCCACGGGGCTTGATCGCAAGCGATTGATCCATATTTCAAACAACCCGGATCACTTAAGTCGTTCAACCAGTGCGTTACGCTGTATCCTGGGCTCCCCCAGATTACTGCTGAAACGTCTCAATCATAGATTGAATGTCCAAAAATCCTCTCGCTGGGATTTATGTGAGCTGTCTTCCAGTGGGTTACCGACCAATTACACACTTGATGGAGGGGTGAACTGTGTTGACAAGCGTAGCCCCATCAAACCTCAAGCGTTGTTCTGGTATTTGAGTCAGAGCATAACGCCGCAGGCCCGTGTTTACGCAGATAGTGGCAGCAGTTACTTATGGGCTATTCACTACTGGCGAATTCAGAAAACACTGGATAATGGTCGTAGCCCTTTTCATATCGGCATTGGCTTTTCTTCCATGGGGTGGGCCATTGGGGCTTCGGTTGGCGCGGCGGCAGGTTCAAAAGGCGAACCGGTTATTTGTATTACCGGGGATGGTAGTGCGCTGATGAGTGGTCAGGAGATCACTACGGCCCTGCAAGAAAATCTGAACGTACTTTTTATTATTCTGAATGATTCCAGTCTTGGTATGGTCCGGCACGGGCAAAATCTAGCCGGCGCTGAGAATATCGGCACTGAATTGCCTCGGGTGAATTTTGCGTTAATGGCAGAGGCCATGGGGGTTCAAGCCTATCCCGTTCATTCTTTCGAAGATTTACAGCAGATCGATTTAGACCATTTGCTTGCCCATGGCGGGCCTTGTCTGTTGGACGTGCGGATTGATGCTACGGAAGTGCCACCCATGGGTAATCGCATGCGCGTGTTGAGCGGTGCCGATAAGGGAGAGATTTATGTCTGAACCATTTAAATTCCATTCTGCTGTTTGGTATGAAGAGCCTGAAAGCGATAACCCATTTGTTGCCAGGCGTTGCCTGGCTCATGGTTATGATGTTTACGGGGAAGTGATCCGCAAGAGTTCTTGGTCTGAGTATATTCTGTTATTGTTTTCAGGCGATAAACCCTGTCGACAACAGATTGTGTTGTTTGAAAAGCTGGCCATTGCATTAGCTAATCCCGGCCCACGTGAACCCAGTGTCAGAGCGGCAATGAATGGGGGCGTTGGGGGCTCGGTTGATGCCGCTTCACTGATAGCGGCACTGGCTGTCGGTGCCGGACAGTATGGTGGATCTCACGAGGTGTTCCTGCTGGTAAAGGCGTGGCAGCGATTAGGACGTGATTTGTCAAAGTGGAAAGAGTATCTGAGTGACCCAAACCAAGGTTACCAGGAGGACGTATGGTCTCCAATAGAACATCCGCCGGGTTTCGATCCGCATGGTGTTTCATGCCCGACCCCTGTTCAGCAATCTTTGTCGTTGCTGGGTGACCTGATGCCTGAATCCAATCTTGGCTGGCTCCGTCAGAACCGAGAGAATTTGGAGCATATGACAGGGTTTCCGTTGGCGATGACAGCAGTCGCAGCTGCCGCTTTTTCAGATCTTGGCCTATCCGGCTCTCAATCCATCATGATGTATTTGATGCTGAGGCTGCCAGGAGCAGCAGTACACGCTTTGGAACAGGAAAACCTTGGCTGGAAGAAATTTCCGGCCTATGGCCCGGCGATACACTTAAGTGATGATCCTGGCGCGTTTCCCATGCCGGACATTAGCAGGTTTGAGCTATGAGTATTGAAGATTTGATGGGTGCGGTAAGCACATTGGAAGGGGCGCTCGGTAAGGCGTTTTTGGCCGAGAGAGTGGTGATGCGGGGGCAGGACCTGCATCATGAACTCGGTAAAAAAGACTGGTTAAGCGTGTTCATGTACGCCATTACCGGAAAAGAGTTCACTGAGAATCAGATTCGCTACCTGAATTTCATGTGGGTGGCTACCAGCTATCCGGATGCGGCTATCTGGCCCAATCAGGTGACAGCGTTGGCAGCAACTGCCCGTTCTACGCCATCGCTGTCCCTGGTAGCCGGCCTGGCTGTTTCCGAAGCCAGACTTTACGGTCGTAAGCCCGATCGCAGGGCAATGGATTTCTTCTATCGGGCGGCTAAGAAGATCGATGAAGGTGAGGCGCTCGAACAGGTGATTGAGGCGGAAGTGGCACAGAGAAAAGTAGTGTTTGGCTACGGCAGGCCATTGGTACGCTTGGATGAACGTGTCGCTCATACATTGAATGTGATTTCAGAACTTGGCCTGGATGAAGGGCGATACTTCAAGTTGGCCTTGGACGTGCATCGTTACTTGAAGAAAACGCGTGGTTTGTCTCTGAATATTGCAGCCATCAGTGCCAGTACCATGGCGGATATGGGCTTATCAACGGAAGAATATCAGTTATTCCTGACGTTGGTGTTTGTCGCAGGTATGGTGCCCTGCTATCTGGATGCGAAAAGGAGAAAAGAAGGGAGCTTTTTTCCGGTTACCTGTGATGGGATAGCCTATTGCGGCCCACCTGAACGGGTATGGTGACGTGTTTCGGTGTGCCTGAGAGCGATTCGAGTTCCGGGTTTCTATGAGAAACTTAGAATCTCATTTTAGTTTCGTTGCATTTCGGTGTAATGCTGCTAGATTATTAAAAAGGAATAAAAATGGCTTCCTGGATTATATGGGGTGCCTGAATAATGGATAAAGGTAAGCACGCACTGTACGTGTTTCCATAATGACAATTGGAAAACAGTTCGGTTTCAGGGATGAGTAGTAATTGAGCTTCCAGCCTTGTCAGATATGGCACCAGGGAGTTATCTATGAAACGTGTCTCCACGTTATTGCTCGCAATTACGATGTCCGATCAAGCACTGAGTCAGACTGAGTCCGAACTATGGGATTTGTCGCTCGCCGAACTGATGAACGTGCAGATTACCCGGGTGGCCACGGGCAGCCCGGCCCCGCTTAACCGTGCCGCGGCCATTGTCACGGTCATCACCGCCGATGACCTAAGAAATATGGGGGCCAGAGACATTGAAGATGCTTTGATGTCGGTGCCTGGCTTGTACGTCGGACGCTCAGAGCAAGGTTATGCTCCCACCTACATATTCCGCGGGATCTACGGCAGCTTGAATCCCCAGGCGTTGTTGATGATCAATGGTTTTCCTCAGAAATCACTGCCCACCGGTAACAAAGGCAACGTGTGGGGCGGTATGCCCGTTGAAGCGGTGAAGCGCATTGAAGTGATTCGGGGCCCGGGTTCTGCGCTCTATGGTGCTGATGCGTTTGCCGGTGTGATCAATGTGATTACCAAGACCAGCGAGGATATTGCCGGTACTCAAGTAGGGTTCCGGGGTGGTAGCTTCAATACCTATGATGCCTGGGTTCAGTATGGTGGCCAGGTGGGTAACTGGGATGTGATGTTCAGTCTGGAAGCCGGCACCACGGATGGCCATAAGGAAATCATTGAATCCGATGACCAGACCTCATGGGACGCTAGGCTTGGCACTGATATTTCAAATGCCCCGGGGCCAATAAACACCGGGTACGACAATGTGGACCTGAGGGTGGACGTTAGTAAAGACGAGTGGCGTGTACGGTTTGGGTATCAAAATCGCAATAACCTGGAGTCTGGTGATGGCGTTGCCGGCGCACTGGACCCCAATTCCAGTTATCGATCTGATATTGGGAACCTGGACCTGTCTTACACTACGACCTTGTTGGATGACGACTTAACTCTAGTCTCCCAAGTGAGTGGTTATTACGCGTCGCAGGAGCCCAAGGAAAATAATTTGCTATACCCGGAGGGTGCTTTTGGTGGGGCATTTCCCGATGGTTTTATTGGCAATCCAGGCAATAAGGAAACCCAGGTTACGTTACAGCAATACGGTATATACAGTGGTTGGGACGGTCATCGCTTGAGAGTGGCGGCGGGTATTACCTATGGTGACGTGTATGAAACAACCGAAGAAAAGAATTTTGAAACCGATTTCTCACCCAAGCCAGAAGGCCTAGTCGATGTCAGTGATACCGATGAAGTCTGGTTGCCAGAAGAGGACCGGACATTGTATTTCCTCTCGCTGCAGGATGAATGGCAAGTAAATAAAGATTGGCAGCTGGTGTCAGGGCTTCGTTACGATCATTATTCGGATTTTGGAGATACGATCAACCCGCGGGTGGCTTTAGTGTGGCAAACCACGAACTCCTGGACGACAAGACTCCTGTATGGGAGGGCGTTCAGAGCCCCCAGTTTGTCTGAACTGTATATTATTTCCAATCCAGTGGTATTGGGAAACCCGGATCTTGATCCAGAGATTATCGATACTTACGAGCTGGCGTTCCACCATCAACTGGAGGCTGGCAGTTATTACAGTTTCAATTTCTTTTACTACAAGATTAAAGACATGATTCTTTACGAGCCTACCGGAGTGGGAGATGATCTGGTGGCCGCCAATGTTGGTGAGCGTAATGGCAGGGGGGTTGAGCTGGAGCTTGGCCATGAATTAAGAGAAAATGTACAGCTCAGCGCAAATTATTCGTATCAGGAAGCTAATAATTTAGCAGTTGATGATGACGTGGGGTTTGCCCCCAATAATCAGGCTTACGCACGGGCAGATTGGGTGCTGTCATCGAACTGGCACGCCAATGTTGAGATGCATTGGTTCGGCCGGATACAGCGAGAGCCAGGTGATGATCGGCCTCCGGTGAAAAGTGACTCGGTCTGGAATTTGACAGTACGCCGCACCAATCTCTGGCAAGGGTGCGAACTGGCTTTCAGTTTACGCAATGTATTTGATTCTCAGTGGCGTTCTCCCAGCTGGACACGGATTGAATACGACTATCCTGCACCGGGCAGGAATGGCGACATCACCTTGCGATATGCTTTCTAACGTTGGAGCCCATCAGTTGATCTCGAACTTCTCATAGCGGTTCACTGCCGGGTTCCATTTCAGGAACTGATATTGATCGCTGGATACCGGGTTATCAAATAGCAGCGTTAATTCTGTTGGTCTGCCAGTTGAGCCGGTTTTTGAAACTTCAATGGTCAGGCCTGAAAGTTCCACACGGTCGCCGTTTTTAAACGGATACTTTTTCAGGTTGCGTACGGATTCTTCAGTGGGGTTTGCCATAAACCCACCTTCCCGGGTGATGACCATCTTATGCCCGTCAGCCCTGGTATTAAATTCGCCCTCCAGTGTGGTAATGGTCCAGATGCGTTCCGGCATGGGTTCGTTGCGATAAAAGCGCAGTCCGGCAATAGCCAGTGATGAGGCCAAGGGTGGTGAAAACAGAACCAGTCGCTTATTGGCGATGTCTTCGACTGCATCAAAGTAGGATGGCTTATCTGAGACCGCCTCAGCCATGATCTTGGTACTGTAAGTCATAACCGGTAGAAGTAGGGGGGCGAGTATCAGATGGAACAACGCCAGTATGCCGAAGACCGTAAGCGTATAGAACCTCATGGCGGTATTGCCGGGGCGCTCCTTTTTCACCCAGATCATATGCATAAAATGCCCCAGTAACCCGGCGGCCCCTATACCCGGGAACAGTAACAAACGATCATAGGGGGAGGCGGCCAGTGCAGGTAATATGGAGAACACCATACCGCAGAGCCAGAACAGCGTGGTTTTATTGCGGCGCAACAGTGCACAAACCGGAACCAGAACAAACAGCAGGAAAAGCCCACAAAGCACGGAATAGGCCTGCTTATGCCCAGGGGTAAGGGTGTAAAGATCCGCCGGTATCAATCCCCACTGACTGGCCAGCAAAACCGGTAGGCGTTCAATGGCGGCCACGACAAACGCGGTGGGCTGGGTGGCGGGGTCCACATAATAGGCATCCGCGTGTGCCGCACCAAAGCCAGCATCTTTATAGATTACCCACCAGATAACGATAACAACGAAGTAAGGAATGGCCGCTAGCACGCCTTTCACCGGGCCCTTTCGATCCATGAATAATGCATAAGCGCCAATATAGCCAAAGACAGAGATCCCCAACTCCGCAGAAAAGAGCGCCATAAGCTGGCTGCTCAGAGCGCATAGCAACAGGATGGATCTGTTCTCGTCCCGCCAGCGGCAATGAAAATAAAGTGTCAGCAGACCGAACAACAGTGCCAGCAGTGCATTGCGATTGGATATCCAACTGATGGTAAAGCCATGGGAGCTGTCCAAGGCATAGAGGAACAGCGCCAGTAACGCTGCCCCTTCGCCGGGCTGGAAGCGCTGGTACAGTTTGGCGATCAGTACCAATGCTCCCATGTACCAGACAATATTGTGGAGATGCATCAACCATGGTTGGTTTGGCCACAGTTGATAATCTAGCCAGTGCGAAAGCTCGGAAAGCGGGCGCCAGAAAGCGTATTTCAGCTCACTGTAGGTCCACCACGGAATCAGGCTATAGTCCATAAGCAAGCGGTTTCGCTCCGGGTCACCGTTAATGAACGAAAATAAACCAAAAAGTGACAGATCATCGGGCTTTGCGATGGGAAGATCGGCGTTCAGCAGGGCATAGTGCAGGTAGTCGTCACCCATGAATCCGGTGAACAGCGCCGGAATGCAGAGTAAAAACGTGGCAAGAAAGATGAGATTTCGGCGGCCGGTAAAGTGTTCAGGCATGGGATACTGCTCATTATTATTGTATTCGGATAGGCAGTTTATTGGCGATTCCCGCTGATCTCAACTGCATTGGCACCGTTTTCCTGTGGAACTTTTGAGGCATAGATCTACAATTGTCTCGGTATATACAAAGTGTATTTTTTGTATTTATAAGAGTATTATGATTGCTCTGTTAATGGCTCACTTTTAAGCCTAAAATAGTTAGCAAAACCCGTTTCGTTAAGTAGTAGTTGGGGGATTTTCAGCAATGGAACAACACGTACAGCAGCCAGACGATCTTTCGTTTGTGGATATTCTGCTGAAGGCCACGCAGAAAGAGCTCGGCCAAGCCAAAGAAAAGTTCAACTTCCCGGTTCCTGGGCAAGGGGCAAAAGCCGATGTGCTCTTCAATTCCATTGGCGTGTTCACCAGTAAGGGAATTGAAGAAACCACAGTACAGGATTTGCTGGATGCGGCGAATATCTCCCGCCGAACGTTCTATAAGTATTTTAAGAACAAAGTAGACGTGTTGGAGAGCATTTATCAGGTCGCGGCAGAATTACTGGTGGTTCGATTCAAGGCCGTGCGCAAGGAATCCGGCTCCATGAGCGAGTTCATTGTGCAATGTGTTGAAGTCTACTTTGATTACCACACCCACCTCGGCCCCCTGGTTCGAATGATGACCGAAGAGGCCCGCCGGGCAGGGTCACCCTTGGCCGCCCACCGTGAAACACTGTTGGCCCATATCGTTGAATTATTTGATGAAAAGTACTTCGAGATGGAGGCGGTGCACCTCGACCCAAAAGTATATTACTCCCTGATCTGGATGATGGAGAGTGCCTCAATGAACATTTTGGCGCACCTGCCTTGTGATCAAGCCATTGTCGAGGAATATAAAGCCGTCATGTGCGCAATCAGCGCCCGTGTGGCGATGACCAGCGCGGACCAATGGGCGTCATTGCCGGGGATGCCACTCAAGGCCTGATCCAAAAGCTGCGATTTCCACGTTTTATGTCTAAGCTTTCAACAGGTGCCTGATCCTTATGCTCAGGTACCTGTTTCCCTTTGAGGGGCTAATGGAATGTAGGATTGCAGGAGGCATTTGTGTCAAAGAATTCCACCCGGATGGCTGCCATATACAACCCAACAGGCAGCAGTCTGTTAGCGGAACTGCTGAGTGATGAATTTTCTGTCACCGTAAGTGATTCACCCCAGGCTCTTTGCCCCGAAGAGGGGGACCTGGTGATGATCATCATTGACATGACGGACAATACGGAGAGCAGCCTGGAGGTGTGTCAGCACCTGAAGCGTGACGATAGATTCGAAGATCTGCCGATTGTCATCTATTGCGCCGCAAACCGCCGCTTGGATGCAATGGACTACTTTGATGCCGGAGCGGATGACATCATTGAGGCCAGCATCAGCAAGCAGGATCTATTGGCCCGCCTGAATAAATCAGTGTTCCATACCATCGCCAACCGGCAACTGAAGAGTCGTCTGAAACAGGCCAACGAGATGGCGTTCAGCGCCATGTCCGATACCAGTGATTTGGGCGTCAATATTCAGTTTCTGGTGCATTGCCATGAGTGCAGCAATCTGGATGAGTTGGCCATGCTGTTGTTTCGTACCTTGTCGCACTATCAATTGAGCTGCAGCCTACAGCTGCGCAGTGCATTTGAAACTAAGAACAGCGAAGAAAACGGCTTACCCAAGGACCTTGAATCGAGATTGCTATGGGAACTGAAGGATGGGGGGCGCTATGTGGACTTTGGCCGTCGCTGTGTTATGAATTATGGTGAGGTCTCGTTGCTGGTGAAGAATATGCCGGAAGACGAGAAGCGTTTTGGTAGCATCAAGGATAACGTGTTTGCCTTGTTACAGGGAGCCGATGCCCGAGTCAAGTCCATCGACAGCAGCCGCATGCTGGAGGTGGAGCGCGATGTTATGAAGGGTATGTCCATTAAAATGCAGGATGTGATGGAACAGGTGGACAATCGTTATCAGGAAGTTATGCGGCGCTGTGCGGATTTGGTTGAAGACATGGCGGTGCGGGTGGATGAAGCCATCCTGTTTCTGGATCTGACCGAATCCCAGGAAGAAACCTTTTCCTCCATCATGCAAATGGGGGTTACCTCAATCAGTGAGCTGTTTAATGAGGGTATAAAGATCGACGAGAGCTTTCGTAAACTGATTGAATACCTGAACAACACTCTGAATTCCGATGGCCCGGCAAGCGTGGAAGAGATGCGTTCGGTTCTGAACAAACTGTAGATTTGAGGCAGCCTGTTGTTTCACAACGGGCCAATAAAGCGGAAACGGGGTATGGCCTCGCCCTTGACGGTGACTTCTTCGGTAAACATGCGATAGGGCCGGACCCAAAGATCGTATTCACCATATAGGGTTCGATACACCACCAGTGGCTCTTCGGTTTCACTGTGGCGGGCAACCCCGATGACCTCGTAGTCTTTGCCTTTGTAATGTCGGTAGCGTCCTGGTTGCAACATAGATGTGCCTTTCGCAAGAGTGTGTCACATGGAATCATGATTTTGCCGGGCAGGCAACCGATTAGTCCAGGTTGCTGACGTGGTACTGCTTTCAATTTGCATTTCCTGCTACTATGACGGTGCATAGCAAGACAGGGAGTCACTGTTTGGGTCGGACTATTTTTCTGGCGTTCAGTTATACCGCCATCATGGTTATCAGTGTCATCGGCAGTACTGCTTTTGCTGCCGATGGTCTGGTGCTGCGCAAGGGGCAATCCACTTATGGGGCCGGGCCCCACATGCAGTGGTTCTTTGACAAAAACGGCCGTCACACCGTTTATTCTGTACAGAAGACGCCGGTAGCCCAATGGTCAGAGAACACGGTGGACATTCCTAATTTGGGTTATCACCGCCACCCGGTATGGTTTCGCTTTGATATTCGTAATCAGGGTGTTAACACGGAGTGGAGCCTGGTACTCGACTATCCTCTGATACGTGATCTGGACATCTTTTTGCTATTGGGCGATCAGGTGGTGGATATTTTTCAGCTGGGTGAACGCTTTGAATTTTCCGCCCGTCCGGTTCAACATCGAAACTTTATTGTCCCGCTGACCGTCGGTGTTGGTGAGGTCGTGTCGGTTTACATCCGCGTTAACGGCCCTTATGCGGTACAGATGCCGGTAACGGTGATGGATGCAACGGCCTTGCTGGAGCATGAAGTGCATGGGGTATTGGCCCATGGGTTATTTTTCGGTTTCGTGCTGGTAATGGGGTTCTATAACCTTTTCCTGTTTCTATCCACCCGGGAAACCACCTACCTTTACTACGTGATGTTTACCTTTCTTATGGGGCTGTTTCAATTTGTCCAGCAGGGGTTTGCCTTTCAGCTGCTGTGGCCCAGAGAGGTATGGTGGCAGAACAAGGCCACCGGAGTATTGCTGCATGCCTGCCTGATTTCCAGCTTTCTGTTTGTGAACAGCTTCCTCGAAATGCGTGACAAACTGGCCTGGAACTTCAGGATCTACAGTTTTCTGGTGGTGCTCTCGGTACTGGCGTTGCTTGCGGTTCCCTTCATTGATGAATTCTGGACCATACGTTTTGGGGTGACCCTGGTGATACCGGCGACGTTCCTGGCGGTGGTGGGGGGCTGGATTACCTGGAGTAAGGGGCGGCAGGATGCCCGTTTTTTCTCCATTGCCTGGTTTGCCTTTCTGGTGGGAGCGCTACTGCTGGCGCTCAACAAACTGGGCTTGATCCCGCGCAACATCGTTACCGAGCACGGTGCCGAGGTGGGTACAGTCATTGAACTGGCATTACTGGCGTTTGCGTTGGCCGGCAGGCTTAAACAGGAACGGATCAGACGTCAACAGGTGGAAGATCACGCCCGTGAGATGGAGCGTACCGCTTTAATGGCAAAAGAGCATGCCTTGGAGCTGGAGAAAATGAATTCTGAACAGTTGGAGAAGAATGTACGGGCACGAACGCGGGATCTGCACAACGCCCTGTCGGAATTGTCGCAGATGAACAAGCGGCTTGAACAGTTGAATCAGGTTGATTCCGTCACCGGTGTTGGCAACGAAAACAGCTTCATTACCACCTTGAACAAAGAGTGGGATCGTTCCTATCGTGAGCGTGAGGTGTTGTCGTTGATTGTGGTTGAGCTGGATAACTATCGGGATGTTCTCGCCGACTATGGTGTGGTGGCGTCGGACGAGTGCTTGAAAAACGTTGCGTCTATTCTTGAACGTCTCATATCCCGCCCGGCTGACTGTATTACCCGATATGGGGACAAAGTGTTTGGTATTATTCTGCCCGGCACGGATGAAAAGGGCGCAGATCACCTGGCCAGGAAAGTCGTGGAGATGGTGGCGGAGCAACCCTTTGATTTTGGTGTGGCGCAGGTTCAGGCGTCCGTCAGTGTGGGGGTTGCAGCGGTTTTACCGCAGAAGCCGGAGCAATATCGGGAATTGTTAATGTCCGCCGAAAGTGCGGTGTACATGGCTAAAAGCAGTGGTGGGAACCGGGCTGAATTCATTACACTGGAGAGTTGATGCGCGCAGCGGGGATTGTAAAAGGGCCGCGGTGACATCGGATGGTCATGCCTCCAGGGTGGCGAGTGCGTGCTGTAACCAATTTTCCGGTACCACAAACAGTCGCACCGGTTTCTCCTGCCACTGACTCACCAACAGTTGTACTGGATGCGGATAACGCTGCTGTGAGAAGCGTTCCTGAATATGTTCATAGCATTTTGCCTCTCGCTCTCGCAATACCATCCACTCATCTTTATTCAACCAATGGAAACGCACGTGTTCATGTTTGCCAAATTGCTGTGCAAACTCAGGCTGCGTCATCCAACGGCCGGTAAGATGGTGTTTCTCGATGTTGTTCGGGCGGCTGTACTCGGCGTTTACCGGGTAAAAAAGCCGACCTTTGCTTAATAGCCTGGTACGTGAAATATTCCAACTTTGTTTTTGGCAGTAGTCTTTTGCCAGCGCCTGTGTCGACAGTTTTAATTGTTTTTCAACCAGGTGGTGGTATTTCAGATCAAGGCGGTCTTTTTGATGGGGGCCGAACCAGTGGGTCTCATTGTTGAGCGGTGGAATACCCAGATAGAACTTGATAGCCAGCTCCCAATGCTCTATTGCACCGGAGTCCAGATCCTGCACGATCATATCGAACTCACCCAGGGTTTTTCCGTCCTCTTGAATTTGCACATTGTGGGCCAAACAGCGATAGCGGGGATTGTGCCGCAGCCAGTAGAGCCAGAGGCGTTCGAAATAGGGGCCCAGCCGGTGATTGGTGGTGTGTTCGAGATGGCTTATCAACGGGGCGGGGTGCTGGTCCAACTGCTGGAGGTGAGGCAGTATGTCGGAGAACGATTGTTGAAAAAACACATCGGAAAAATGCTGCGAGTGATCGGTGGTTTTCATCAGGCTGGGGCTGAGGATGGCCCACGCCAAATCCCGCACCTGAGGTGATTGAAACTGTTTAAGCCTGGCCTGCAGTTCCATTGCTTCCTGCGTTATTGATTTTGGAATGAAACCAGCGTAATGATACGCTGCCGGTCACCAGCCCGGTCAGGGCACCATACAGATGGCTGTCGATGGCAACGGCCCCACCAATGATGTCAGCGGTCACGGTGTCAGGCCCTGATATAAACTGTTCATAGGCGAATTTACCGATCAGGTATACGCCAAAAAAACCAGACAGCATGGGGCTGCGCCGCCAGCCTACGATCAAGTAGTGGGTGAGGATGCCATAGATGGCTCCGGATAAGCCCACGTACCAGGCGATGTCGGGGTTAAACCAATAAATGCCCAGGCCTACACCGATTACGCTGAAGCCTAATGCGATGGTTTCTTCCCGCGGTGTGATGTCTTCTCGAAAACTGGCAGCAACGATCAGATAGCCCACCAGGTTCAGCAAGGTGTGGTTGAACCCCAGATGCACAAACTGACTGGTAACCAGGCGCCAGATTTCGCCGTGGCTGATCGGTGCATGAATCAGGGCCAGTTGCTGAATGATGTGGTCAGGCAGCAACGTGGTCAGGCAGATCAGCAACATTACCGACACCGAAAACCACCATTGACGAAAAAACTCGTTAAAGTTTTTCGCCGCTGCGGCTTCCTGGCTAAGCACCTCTTTGTCAGTCATAGGCTGCGCAACCCGGCTCTACAGCGCTTTGATCTTGTTCATCTGGGTTTGCAGCTCCTTCAGCGCCGCCTGATGTTCACTGATCTTTTGCTTTTCTTTCTCCACCACATCGGCGGGTGCGCGATCGACAAATTTGGGGTTGTTCAGTTTGCTTTCCACCCGTTTGATTTCCTGCTCGCGCTTGTCGATCTCTTTCTGCAGTCGGGAGATTTCCGCGTCTTTGTCGATGAGGCCGGCCATAGGCACCAATACCTGCATATCGCCTACCAGTTGGATGGCTGACATGGGGGCGTCATCCTGCGGCTGCAACCAGGTAAGGCTTTCCAGTTTGGCCAGTGATTTGAGAAAACCGGAATAGGCATTGAAGCGTCTTTCATCTTCGCCCGTGCCTTTTTGCAACAACACCGGCAGTTGCCTGGCGGGGGAAATGTTCATTTCGCCGCGGATATTACGAATCCCGACGATGACACCTTTTATCCACTCGATATCGGCTTCCGCTGCGCTGTCTTCCTGTTCGGTGTTGGCCTGCGGGTACGGCTGTAACATGATGGTATCGCCTGCTTCTGCATCCGCCTTGCCCGCCATGGGGCCAATCTGCTGCCAGATCTCTTCGGTGATGAAAGGCATGAACGGATGCGCCAGACGCAGAATGGTTTCCAGAACGCGCACCAGTGTTCGCCTTGTGCCGCGCTTGGCAGCCTCAGTGCTGTCTGCATCGTTCAACACCGGCTTGGACAGCTCCAGATACCAGTCACAGTATTCGTTCCAGACAAATTCATACAGCGCCTGGGAGGCATGGTCAAAGCGAAACTCATCGATGGCTTTGCCCACCTGTTGCTCAGTGTGTTGCAGCCGCGAAATGATCCAGCGATCAGCAACACTCAGCTCGACTTCATGCTGGTTCAGGCCGCAATCCTGATCTTGCGTGTTCATCATTACATAGCGGCTGGCGTTCCACAGTTTGTTGCAGAAGTTGCGATAGCCTTCCAGGCGATGGGTGTCAAACTTGATGTCACGGCCAGTGGAGGCCAGTGACAGAAACGTGAAGCGCAGGGCATCGGTGCCGTAGGAGGCGATACCTTCGGGAAATTCCCGGCGTGTACGCTTACCGATTTTTTCCGCCATTTGGGGCTGCATCATACCGGTGGTCCGTTTCTGAACCAGGGTGTCCAGGTCGATGCCATCGATGATGTCCAGGGGGTCCAGCACGTTGCCTTTGGACTTGGACATCTTCTGCCCTTCTGAGTCACGCACCAGACCATGGACATACACTTTTTTGAACGGCACCTGGGCGGAGCCATCCTCGTTTTTCATAAAGTGCAGGGTCATCATAATCATTCGGGCAACCCAGAAGAAGATGATGTCAAAGCCGGTCACCAGAACACTGGATGGGTGGAAGGTTGCCAGCTCCGGCGTTTTTTCCGGCCATCCCAGCGTGGAGAAGGTCCACAGTGCCGAGCTGAACCAGGTATCCAGCACGTCTTCATCCTGGCTCAAGGGCAGATTGGCATCCAGTTGGTACTTTTCGCGCACTTCTGCTTCGTTGCGGCCCACGTACACATTGCCATCGGTATCATACCAGGCGGGAATGCGGTGCCCCCACCATAACTGCCGTGAAATACACCAGTCCTGAATATCCCGCATCCAGGCAAAGTACATGTTTTCATATTGCTTGGGTACAAACTGGATGTCGCCGTTTTCCACCGCTTTGATGGCGGGCTCTGCCAGCGGGGCAACTTTCACATACCATTGATCGGTAAGGAAGGGTTCAACCACCACACCGGATCGATCCCCTTTTGGTACCTTGAGGGCATGATCGTCGATTTTCTCCAGTAAGCCCTCTGCCTCGAAGTCTTCCACAATCTTCTTGCGTGCGGCGAAGCGATCCAGACCGGCGTAGTCTGCCGGTAGAGTGGTGTCGGTTACCTCGTCCACCTCGCCGTTTTGTTTGAAGGCTTCTGCCCGCTCGCGTATGGCGGCGTCAATGGTCAGCACGTTGATCAGGGGCAGGTTATGACGTTTACCCACTTCGTAGTCGTTGAAATCGTGGGCCGGCGTAATCTTGACACAGCCGGTACCGAATTCCCGCTCCACGTAATCATCTGCCACGATGGGAATCTCACGGTTCACCAGCGGCAGCAGTACGGTTTTGCCGATCAGGTTTTGGTAGCGTTCATCCAGAGGGTGCACGGCCACTGCACTGTCACCCAGCATGGTTTCCGGGCGGGTGGTGGCCACCACAATGTAATCCAGGCCTTCAGCGGTTAAGGCGCCATGGGCCAGCGGGTAACGGAAGTGCCACAACTTGCCTTTTTGATCGACGTTTTCCACTTCCAGGTCGGATATGGCAGTGTGCAGTTTTGGGTCCCAGTTCACCAGGCGTTTGCCGCGATAGATCAAGCCTTCCTCGTGCAGTCGAACAAACACCTCTTTCACCGCATTGGACAGCCCTTCATCCATGGTGAAACGTTCCCGGGACCAATCCAGGCTGGCCCCCATCCGCCGCAACTGACGGGTGATGGTGCCACCGGATTCGGCCTTCCATTGCCAGACTTTTTCCAGGAACTTCTCGCGCCCCAGGTCGTGGCGCGAAATATCCTGCGCCGCCAGTTGGCGTTCAACCACCATTTGGGTGGCAATGCCGGCGTGGTCGGTTCCTACCTGCCACAGGGTGTTGTTGCCGCGCATACGCTGACAACGGATCAAGGTGTCCATAATGGTGTCTTGAAACGCATGCCCCATGTGCAGGCTGCCGGTGACATTGGGGGGAGGGATCATGATGCTGTAGGCGTCGCCCTGGCCGGACGGTTTGAAGTAGCCTTTTTCTTCCCAGGTTTCATACCAGCGGGTTTCAATGTCGCTTGGGTTGAAGGTTTTTTCCATGGTCACCGGTGTCTCTTGTCTTTAACTGCGCAAAATTAAGAAGCCGGGTTTGGAACTGAACTAAGCGGGGCAGGCAGGATATTTGACTCAGGAACGTCAGCCGCATGGTGCGGCCATCGAGCTTCCAGGGGTGGGTTCACGGCGTTTCCTGAGTCAAATATCCTGCCTGCCGAGCGGCTACAGAGTGCCAAACCTGGTGGGCCGACAAGTATACCGATCTAGCGGGGATTTTTCTTGATCTCTTTGAACATTCTGTCCACCTCCTGCTCCAGTTTCATGCGTAATTCCGCCTCCAGGCGGGGCATGTTGGCGCGTATCACCTCATTCACCAGCTGGCTGGCCTTCTGTCTCAGTGCCTGGGCTTCTTTTGAGCCGGCATCGAAGGTGACTCTGTTCAGAGGGTTGTCCTGCAACAGCTTGCGTAATTGGGCGGAAGCATCATTATCCTGGCCACGGTTCTGCTCCCAGGCGTGATTTTCACGGATTTTGTCCAGGGTGGAGCGGGGCAGAAACGGATTTTCCGAGCCGGAAGACGTCTGGAAGCGATTGAGGGGGCGTGTTACTTCCTCTGCTTTGGCGGGCTGTGGCGGGTTTGGTGCAATGGGTTCGGCTTTCTCGGCGGCCGGCGCCACTGTGGGGTGCGATTCAGCCACTGACCCTTGGGTGTTGTTTTGACGGTAGCTGCGTACCCGCTCGCTGATGTCGAGGGGATCCTTATCCAGAAAGCTCATGTCCAGTGCCTGCTGACGGCTGCTGTTGTTGTGGCCAGCAGGGTGGGTGTTGAAGCTGGCGGCATTCAGGTCGATGGTGTCGGTGGCCTGCAGTGTGGGGGGCTCAGCATCGCCTGCGCCGGCCTCGGAGTCCGCGGCGGGCGGCTCTTCTTCGGCGTCATTGTCCATGGACTCGTTCAGTACGGGGACGTCATCGACGAAGCTTTTCAGCACCGGAATGTCCTCAGGAATGATCTGGCTATCCGCCTCTGCATCCGGATCGTCGTCCAGCATTTGGCTCAGGGATTCCAGGTCATCCAGCATTTTGTCTTTTTCTTCTTGATTTATAAGAGATTTTTGATCGCCCTGACTCATGTCTCATTACCACTAGCTAAATGTTGTGCGTCTTTAAAGCATAGCCTCTTTCCTTGTAAAACCGAAAATTGTCCCGGCTTTGTGACCTGGATTCCGGTTTCCCCGGTACAATTTCGGCAACCCGCTGAAAGCGGGAGAAAAAGGTGGGTATGGTGCCCGCCAGGTTCACCATGACGTCCCCATGCTCGCCAGGCTCCCCTTGGTGGGACACCTGGATCGGCTGATGCTCTGTGGTTTGGCCGCAGCTATGGCCCAGTATGGAATCCGGCCGTTGCCAGAGCGCATCGCTCAGCTGCCGGGTTTGGGCTTCATCCAGCGTGTGCACGTAGATCTGATGCCCTCGTCGGAAAGCCTTTTCCACCAGTCTCGCCGCGTACAACAGCGGCGAGATACGGTTGTCTTCCGGCAGAATATAGAAATCGACCCGCGTCATGCCTTGACCTGGCGCAGCAGATATTCAGTGAGCAGGGGCACCGGGCGCCCGGTGGCCCCTTTGTTGGCACCGCCATTGAAAGCGCTGCCGGCCACGTCCAGGTGCGCCCAGGGATAGGCTTTGGTGAAGCGTGACAGAAAGCAGGCTGCGGTGATGGAACCTGCCTTCGGGCCGGCATTGCCGATATTGCCGATATCCGCAAACGGGCTGTCCAGCAGGGCCTGATATTCATCCCACAGGGGCAGTCGCCAGACTTTGTCCTGAGTGTAATCAGCGGCGGCCTGCAGGTTTTCCACAACCTCTTCACTGTTGCTCATCAAGCCGCTGGCAAAGGGCCCCAGGGCAACGATGATGGCGCCGGTGAGGGTGGCAATGTCCACCACGGAAGCCGGTTTGAAACGCTCCACATAGGTCAGGGCATCGCACAGTACCAGGCGGCCTTCGGCATCCGTGTTGAGGATTTCCACGGTTTGGCCGGACATGGTGGTGACGATATCACCGGGCCGGCTTGCCTTGCCGCTGGGCATGTTTTCCGCGGCCGCCACCACACCCACCACATTCATGGGTAATGCCATGTCGATTACCGCCCGCATGGTGCCGAACACCGATGCGGCACCACACATATCCCATTTCATGGCATCCATATCCGGTGCCGGTTTCAGGGAGATACCCCCGGTATCGAAGGTGATACCCTTGCCAACCAGAACGTGGGGGCTTTGATTCTTGGGGCCGCCTTTGTATTCCATCACAATCAGGCGGGAAGGGGTGTCGCTGCCGTTGCCGACCGACAACAGAGCCCCCATGCCCAGTGCCTTCATGGCTTTTTCATCCAGCACGGTGGTGGTCAGTGCCTTGCACTCTCTGGCCAGTTTTTTGGCTTCCTGGGCCAGATAGGTGGGATTGCAGATGTTGGGTGGTGTATTGCCCAGATCGCGGGTGTAGCACATGCCATTGGCGATCGCTGCACCGCTCTTGATGCCGCTTTCCACGCCCTTACTGTCCACCGTAGTGAGGAAGGTCAGCTTCTTCAGGGCCAGCTGCTTGTGGTTGTCTTTGCTTTTGAAGGCGTTGAAGGTGTAGTTGGCGTAGGCGAACAGTTCCACCGCTTGACGGGTCAGCCACTGAGTGTCGCGGTTTTCGAGCTGAATATCGTCCAGGGCCAGCACCGCATCCTTGGCGGAGGTGCCATTGACCGCGTTGGCGGCGGCGCTGAAAGCCTTGCGCACGGCGCTTTCAGTCTGCTCACCGGCCTTGCCCAGGCCGATCAGTATGATGCGCTTGGCTACAGAGTCTGCTACGGCGGTCAACACCAGTGAGTCACCAGGCTTACCTTTGATGTCTCCGTTGGCCATGACCGCGTTGAGCGCTTTCTTGGTGGCATCGCTGAAGTGATCGCAGCAGCTGCCCAGAACATTGCCTTCAAATACTGGTAAAACCAGGGCGTCTGTTTTGGTTTTTTCCGGTGTGGCTTTTTTGATTTTGAAGTCCATGCAAACCCCGCAAGACAAAAGAATATGTTTATTGGATAATGGCCGTTAAACCACATTACTAACGAAAATTTTGCTGATTTTCCAGAGTAAGCATCGCCTTTTCCATGATTATTTATCGATATCTATCGCGACAACTTTTTTGGGCCACCCTGGCGGTGAGTTCAGTGCTGACCTTCATTCTGGTTTCCAGCCGGTTCCTGAAGTACCTGTCGCAGGCGGCTGTCGGTAAATTGGAAGGTTCCGCGGTGTTCATGATTATGGCTTATCGCCTGCCTGATTTTCTTGAGTTAATCCTGCCCCTGGGGCTGTTTCTTGGCATCTTGTTGTCCTATGGGCGAATGTATCTGGAAAACGAAATGGTGGTGTTACAGGCCTGCGGCGTCAGTCAGAAGCGTTTGGTGGCGTTGTCCATGATACCAGCATTGAGCATGTCACTGGTGATTGGATTTTTCAGTTTTTATCTGTCGCCCTGGGGTTCCCAGCAGGCTAATGCGTTGATTATGGAGCAGGAACGCCGTTCCGGCCTGGATGTGCTGAGCCCGCGGCGTTTCCATTCCACTTCCGATGGCCGCACGGTCACCTATGTGGAAGACATCGACTCCAGCGCCGGCGTCATGAAAAATCTGTTTATTGTTAACTATGATCGGGAGCGGCGCGATGAGGAGTACGACAAAGTGGTGCTGTTGCGGGCGGCGGAAGGGCGCTACCGAATCGATCGCAGCGGCAACCGCTATCTGGTGATGTCCGATGGTGAGCGTTTTGAGGTAGACCCGGGCAGCTCTCAGTTCGGGCGCTCCAGTTACGGGGAATACACCGTTAAACTGGAGAACAAGCTGGAAGCCATCGAACAAACCGAGATTGAAGATCAATCAACCCGGGCCCTGTTGGCGGATGCCAGTATCGAAGCACGGGTGGAGCTGCAATGGCGGCTGTCGCTGATGTTGATGGTGCCCATTGTGGTGTTCATGGCGGTGCCGTTGTCCAAGGTGAATCCCAGGCAGGGTCGCTATTTGAAAATGCTGCCTGCGATCATGCTGTATCTGGCATACCTGTCGTTGCTGATGGCGGTGAAAGGCGCCATTGAGAAAGGCCGTATTCCACCAGAATTGGGTATTTTCTGGGTGCATGGCTTGTTCGCATTGGTGGGGGTTGCCCTCAATTACTGGCCGGAATTTCTGCTTAAGCGTTCCAAGCGGCGGATGGATCGGGTGTCGGGGGCCGCAACATGAAGTTGCTTGATCGCTATGTGGGCCAAACCGTACTGATTTCGGTATCCATGGTGCTGTTTTTGTTGATCAGTCTGGATGCCTCGTTTGCCTTTCTGGCGGAGCTGGATGACCTCAAGGGCAGCTATCAGGCGCAGGAAGCGCTGATCTTTATTCTGCTGACGCTGCCGCGCCGAATCTACGATTTCATGCCGGTTGCCACGTTGATCGGGTGCCTGATCGGTTTGGGCTCGTTGGCAAACACCAGTGAATTAACGGTAATTCGGGCCGCCGGTGTGTCCATTGCCCGTATTGTGTTTGCCGCCTCCAAACCGGTGATCTGGATCGTGTTGCTTGGCCTGGCACTGGGGCAGTACATTGTTCCGCAGACCGAGCAGTTTGCCCAATCGGAGAAGGCACGGCATCTTTATCAGGGTGAAAGCATTGGTTCCCGCGACGGATACTGGTATCGCGAAGGCGGTCAATACACCCATATTCAGGTGGTGCAGCCCAATGGAGTGATGTTCGGTATTTCCCGCTTTGTGTTTGATGAAAACAACGTGCTGGTGCGGTCGGATTTTTCGGAGCGGGCAATTTATCAGGGGGACCACTGGGCGCTGGAAAAAGTGCGTCAGACCCGTATGAGTGAGCAAGGTACCGAGTCCGAACATTTTGACACATTGCGCTGGGACAACACCTCGATCACACCGCAGGTGATGTCGGTGGTGGTACTGAAGCCGGATTATCTTTCCATCACCGGTTTGTTTCAGTATGCGACTTACCTGGATTCCCAGGAACTGGAAAGCACATCCTATTTCTTTTCTTTCTGGAAGAAGGTGTTGCAGCCTTTCACCACGCTGGTGATGGTGTTTATTGCCATTTCCTTCGTCTTTGGTCCGCTGCGGTCTGTCACCATGGGGCAGCGTATCATGGCGGGTGTGATTGTGGGATTATTGTTCCATTACGCCCAGCAGTTCCTGGGGCACGTCACCATCATTTTCAGCCTGACGCCGTTTTTGGCTGCCCTGGTGCCTTTGGTGGTGAGTTTTGCCATCGGAGTGTATCTGCTGAAACGAGTGTGATCCGTCAGCGTTTGGCCGGTACGATCTTCTTGTTGATGTCTTTGGGCAATACCAGGGTTCGGGTGTTGGACAGGCTGTCGTGCCAGCTGTCACCACTGGCGCTGAACAGCACCCAGATATAACCCAGGCCAAAACAGCCCAAAGAAAGCGTTGCCATCAGAAAACGGCTCAGACACTGAAAAAAATTAACCGGCCGACCATCCAGGTTGGCGTCCACCACCTGCAGGCGCCAGGCACGCATGCCCAGGGTTTGCCCGCCATGGGACCAGAACCAGTAGTAGAACAGGAAGGTGGCGGCCATCAACAAGGGGAACAGAGTCAGTTGCAGATCGGTACTGCTGCGGGGGGTATCCACGCCGGTTGCCCCCAAATAGATCGCCGTGATGAAAAACCACAAGGCAATGACAATCAGGGCGTCGTAAACGATGGAGGCCAGTCGGCGCAACAGGCCGGCCGATGGGTATTCCACATAGGAGATGGCAGAGGATTGAGCGTTATTGTCGGAAGAATCTGTCATGAGAGTCTTAAGGAGTGGTGCCTAGGGAGAGAATCGAACTCTCACTCTGTTTCCAGAACCGGATTTTGAATCCAGTAAAAAGGCACTAAAATCAATAGGTTAAAGTTTGTGTGTAGTTTTAGTGTGCAGTCTACACAGTTCGCGTATACAAAAAAGCCGGTTACTATGAACCGGCTTTTGAAATAATGGTACCAGTGGGCGGACTCGAACCGCCACGCCCGTGAAGGCATCGGATTTTGACATCAAACCTATCCACTTTCATGGTAGCCAGACTATATCATCACCCCGGTGGGGTGTTGGGCGCTGTTTCACTCAGTTGTTACTTCTGAGCTACTTCCTGTTATTAAGCCATATCGCTATAGCTCAGGTAGTCGTTGAACCTTCCGCCTCTGGCGGCTTGGCTGCTGATTAGCATGGGTTTATATGAACCTTTAGCCTTCCAGCAATTCACCCAATTTCTTCACCTGTCATTGCTGACAGGGCGGACCCTTTATTTAAGACACGGTGTTGATCCGACGTGTCTACCAATTTCACCACACTGGCACTCAGGCGGCGCATATTACCGGCGGAATTCGATTTTGACAAGAACAAAGTGGTGTTTTCGTTCTCAAAACCACTCAATGGATATACAGTAGTCGGGTTGGTTGCATTTTGCTCAATCGCTTTATCTACCGGTTTTATAGGGCAATTTTGGCACCCATCAAATTGGCGCTATGCCCTGTGTGGGTGTATCATCCGGATACACAAACGTGTACACATTGGATGCACGAGATGCCCAAATCTTCAGCACTCAGAATCAGAATTGAGCCTGAGCTACACCGCGAATTCTTAGACACCTGCAAACGGCTTGACCTTCCAGCCGCTCAGGTGCTGCGCCAGTATATGCGCAAGTTCGTTGAAGAGCACCACACGGGTATTCAATCAGAACTTTTCGATTCAGGGGATAAAGACAACAACTATGAAGCGTAAAAAAGTATCCGCACCTGAGAAGTTTAAGCTTGATGATTCTTTGATCATGGAAGGTGATGCTGTACATGCATTACAGCGTATGCCTTCAAACTCTGTTCGCTGTGTGGTCACGTCCCCGCCATATTGGGGGCTACGTGACTATGGATATGATGGGCAGATAGGGCTTGAAGAAACTCTCCCCCAGTTCATTAACCACTTGGTGGCAGTATTTTCTGAGGTTAAACGGGTTCTAAAGCCTGATGGTACTTTGTGGCTGAATATCGGTGATGGTTTCACCAGTGGCAACCGTGGCTACCGTGCACCGGACAAAAAGAACCCGGCACGGGCTATGACGGTACGCCCTGACACCCCTGAAGGTTTAAAACCCAAAGACTTGATTGGCATACCTTGGCGATTGGCGTTTGCCTTGCAGGAAGATGGCTGGTATCTGCGTTCTGACATTGTATGGAACAAGCCTAACGCCATGCCTGAAAGTGTAAAGGATAGACCGACACGCTCCCATGAATACCTGTTCATGCTGACGCAATCAGAGCGTTATTACTATGACAGCGAGTCAGTTAAAGAGGTTGGTGTTAACGGTAAGTTGAGAAATCGCCGTAGCGTCTGGAATGTCAAAACTCAAGGGTTCCCCGGCGCTCACTTTGCAACTTTCCCCCAGTCATTGATTGAGCCTTGTATATTAGCGTCAACAAAGCCCGGTGATTATGTGCTTGACCCGTTCTTTGGTTCTGGCACCGTTGGGGTTTCCTGTTTAGACCTTGACCGGCGATATGTGGGAATTGAGTTAAACCCTGAATACGTGTCTCTTGCTGCCGAAAGACTGAGTATAAAAGAAAATAATATTATTAAGGTGGCTTGATGATTGACATACCAAAGCCGGAATTGCAGATTGATTTTTCATTTGCTCTTGGACAAATCCGTAGTTTGTATTTGCAAGATGCTTTAGCAAACACGATTGAAAAGATGGAAATTGCGGATATTGATTCGCAATTGGCTGAATATGTTTCTGGCGACTATTTAAAAGCACTGGCTAAGCATGGGTTGCGTGGTGAGCTGGTGTTCCCCGTTCCTTGTGTGTTGGAAGAAAACCCGCACATGCTTGGGTATTATCGGCTGTTATTGGGGTTTAGTCAGAAAGAGTTCTATACAAAAGAGTTCGGTGTTTCTGGCTTTAAGTCTATGGAAGTACGCGGGGTGTTAACGCCCAAAAACAAAGAATCACTTTCTGAACTTTGCGCGGCTCTTGTTGGTAGTGCTCAGGGTTTGATTGACGGTATTGGTAGCGACCGCGTGAGCAAACAGTTGCTTGATGACTTAACCATTCTTACGGTTGGTCCGCAGTTGCGTGGTGGGAACAATAACAAAAAAGGCAGTTTGGCAATTGTCACTGTATTTCAGAGTATTCATGACATTGTGGAACATGCGGCTGTTAATTCATCTACCAGCAAAATCGAAATCAAGAACGCGGCTGACCGGCGTGTGCTTATCGAGTTTGCCCCTGATCCAGATATTGTCATACGTGAGGAAATAAGCCCCGGCAAGTATAGGAATGTCATAGCAATTGAAGTTAAGGGCGGCACGGACTTTTCCAATATCCATAACCGAGTGGGTGAAGCCGAGAAAAGCCACCAAAAAGCGAAGGCTGAAGGTTATGTTGAATGCTGGACTGTGGTTAATGTTGATAAAATTGACATTGAAATGGCATTTCGAGAGTCACCCACGACTAACAAGTTCTTTAGAATTTCAGCGTTAGAGTCTGGCACCGGTGATGATTATGAAGAGTTCAAAAGCCTAATAATTTCACTTGCCGGTATTAAGTCCGCATAGGTCGTCCCATGAATACACCGCTATCTGGACCAGAACTTGTAAAGCTCAAACAGCGTGTTGTAGATAATTTCAGTTCATCAAACTGGCGTGAACTTGGGGCGCTGGTAGATATGATGGACGAAGTAGAACGACACCCGCGACTACTAAGAAGCTTGGGGTTTGGTGATGAAGATTATGAAGGCTTAGCCCTTACATTTCTGCGCCGTATGGTGGGTGATAACTATGAAAGATTGGCAATTGTTCAGCAATATGTTGATTCAATTTGCCCGGAAACCGGGGAGTATGTTTCCAGCCAAGAAACCCAAGGACGAAAAATAGTCTTTTCACCGAATATATTTCAAGTCCCAGAAGGCGAGATTGATAACAGCCTAATTTCGGTCATGATGCCTTTCGATATGGCGATGACTCCCGTGTATGATTCTATAAAAGCAGCCGCATCAAGCGCCGGTTTTAAATGTGTTCGCGCTGATGATATATGGGATCACTCAACAGTAATTCAGGATGTCTTTTCGCTTATATTCCGTTCACTCATTGTGGTATGTGATTTTACTGGAAAGAACCCTAATGTTTTTTATGAGGCTGGGATTGCTCACACATTAGGTAAGCATGTAGTGCCCATTACTCAATCAGAGTATGACATTCCTTTTGATTTGAAGCATCACCGTTACGCCAAGTACCTGAACAACGGCGAAGGTTTGGCGGCTTTAAGTCAGACCCTTACAGGTAGATTTAAAGGTTTGTCGGGTGGAGTGGTTTGGTGATGCTTGTCTCTATAAATTTTTTATTACTGATATTGCATGGAGGTGTATCTGTAATATCGGAGGAAGCAGGGGTTGACCTTCTATGGAAATATATCTGAATTTCTTACCATTGGTTAATCAGGATTTTCAAATTCCGATATTCACAAAGGAATGCAGTGATGGCAGTCTTGAAAATGCCGACGATGAATTCAGATATAAGCTCGGTGAAGGTGAACATAGAAAATTTTTTGATGTTAGCTTTTCTGAAAAAGAGGGATTCAATACCTCACACATTGGAGCATTCGAAAACCTTAACCTAACTAAACAGTTTATTCTAAATAAATTAATTGAACGTTTAGAACACGGTGAATTAAAAGATTGGAGAAAACCTAAAAAGACCTTCTCAAGAGAAGTCGATTTCATTGTCGATATGCACAAGGAAGGTGAAACATTAGTTTGTCTGTCCCCTTACTACTTGTCAGCAAAAAAACAATTTGGCTTCATAGTTCAGCATCGCTTCAAAGCCGCTCAGGGTCAGATTTTTAATCGAGAGGTTCAGCGCCTAAGTTTATCGCTTGATGCAAAGTATCGCCAAAATAGGTTTTTTTATGGCGACAAGTTCAGAATAACCAACAATTTCATATCTAAGTTTTTACCCAAATTTAAAAATCTCACCGAAGGTGTTGAGATTTCAAGTGAGCTGTCCAGCATTTCATCGACGACTTTAGATATTAAAAAATACATTGTTGGCAACGGGCGTGTAGCTAATTCTCAGTATATGGGAATAAAAAATAATGGACCCTTTGAGCGGGTTAATGGTGAAGTTAAGTTCTTATTTGCCTTTCCCGAAAACTTACGACATCTGGCAAGAGACGTGTATTTGGGGTTGTATGGAAAGCTGTTTCACGGAATGTTCCCCGGCTTAAATGACATGTTTGGAGTTCATATATCGAAACACAATGTGACTCATCATGTAATTCCTGATTTTGATACCAATGGTATAGACACAATAGATGCTGTTGCTAAACAACTTCAAGGAGCGGAAAACAATAATGTTATTGTTCTGGCGTTTCTGCCTTCAAGCTTATCTGAAGAAGAGAACAAGAAGGTATACTCACACATCAAATACAATGCAATTCAAAGCGGTTATTTGTCTCAGTCTATTAGACAAGAGACTATGGGAAATAAAGAACAATTAAAATGGTCAATTGCGAACATTGGTTTGCAGGTTTTTTGTAAGCTTGGCGGCACTCCATGGTTGTTGGAGCCGAAGAACAAGAACTGTTTGATTTTCGGAATCGGTAGTGCGCACGATAAGAACCCTGACGGGTCAATCAAAAAATACACGGCGTATTCTGTGTGTTTAGATACTCAGGGGAGATTTTACCGGGTTCAACCACTTTCAATGTCAGAAAATAAGGGCGATTACCTAACGTCTTTGAAATCTGAACTTGTTCAAACGATAGTGAATCAACAAAATGCGGGTATTAACGAGTGCGTTATTCATGTCCCGTATAAGATTAGCCGTGATGAGATAGAAGCTATTGAAGGTGCTGTTCGATCAGCCGAGGGAAATATTCAGTTTGCTGTTACTGTCTTAAAGGTCAATACAAAACACAAGTACTTTGGGTTTAGTGCACACAATACCAAAATCCCTTATGAGAGTACTTTGGTGAATTTAGGCGGTTCAGAATATTTACTTTGGACCGAAGGTCTACAGTTCGGAAAGGAGGCTGTAAATAGGCGTGTGTCGGAGCCATTGCATATTCAATTTTTATACCGTAGCGGTGATGACTGGCGCGATGACGGTCCATACCTGCAAGACATATTAAACCTGACTGGTGCGAACTGGCGAGGGTTTAATTCAAAAGCACAGCCTATATCTGTTTATTATTCTACCCTGATCGCTCGGTTTATGAAGCGATTTATTAAATACGATGGTCTTTCTGATCTGAGTTTAATTAATAACGAAGCTGTTAAACCTTGGTTCCTATAAGGGGAAATAATTTGTGAGCTTAGAACCAGAATCAGTTATTTTTCTTCTTGGCGCAGGTGCGAGTCGTGACGCTGACATCCCCACGGCTATGGAAATGGATAACAAAGTTGAAGAACACCTGAGTAATGATTGGGCTGATCTGAAAGACCTTTACTATCTGATTAAAAGTTCAATTGTATATCAGCGCGGCTTGAAGGGTGGCTTTGATGCTTCAGTTGGTATTGAAGAAATACTGGGTGTAATTGAGGAGCTGGGAAAAAAAGACCGCAATATTCTTTATCCCTTTATTGGTGCGTGGAATACGCACTTGATTCAAGTGGCGGGAGATAAGTTTCAACGAGTTGACGACCTGAATCAGAAAATCCGAGAAAAGCTAACTTCATGGGTCAAGCAAGACAACAGAAAAGGTTCATATTTGCAGGGATTAGGAAATTTTAAGCGTGAATATGGTCCGGCGCTTAGGGCTTTTACCCTTAATTATGATCTGTTGTTAGAATCAAATTTGAAAGATGCTGGTTTCAATGTCGAGCTGGGATTTGATCCAGATACAGCGATATGGGATGCGCTAAGGTTTGAACAGCATGAAAATACCGTTGCTGATTTTTATGTTTATAAACTCCATGGGTCAATCGACTGGGAGCGGGAAAGTGAAGCCGAAGAGTATTTAATTAAACGGGACTATGTTGTAGATGACCCTGATTTGATATTTGGCGTGAACTCCAAGCTAAACTCGAATGACCCGTATCTGTTTAATGTTCATGAATTAAGGAACTATACGTTATACCCTTCGCTAAAACTGATCTTTACTGTTGGCTATAGCTTCAGTGATGACTATATCAATAAGCTGTTAAGCCAAGCTTTGAGGCGGGATAAGAATAAAAGGATAGTCAATGTCTCGCCTGATTCTGAAAAAATGGTTGAAGAGGTTGCGCAAAAGTTAGCCGTGAACACAGACAGCGTTATTCCCATGAAAGCCACTGCAAAAGAGTTTTTTACAGAGAAGCTAACTGAAGAATACTGTGTTAGCTGTATTCCCTCTGATCCTGACATACCTTTTTGAATCTCTTTGCACCTGTATTAATTCATTAACACAAATATTAAGCCACATTTAGTTTTCTTTCTGTCGTCACTGTTATTTTTCCCTTACCATTTTTTTCAAAACCTGATCACGTTCATGCTCGGGTACGGCATTAATACTTTGATACCGCGCACGGTGCAAAACGGTAGACCTGAAGCACTGTTCGAATCCTGCCTCCAGTGCCTCGACCAGTTCGGGGTCTATATCGACCGCACGGGCGCGAGACTCCATAAATTTTTGACACCAGTCGTACAGCATACCCTCAAATAAAGTTTTGGGGTCTACCTGTTCCAGTTCGACGAAGGTGTCAAACAAGGCTTTGAGCTGAGGCGACAATTCGCGGATCATTAGATTTTTTGTTTTCGGTGGTTCCGGGTAAGCCATTATTGTACCCCGCGCTGTTCTTCAGCAAAATCAGAAAATGATTTGAACCCATGAGTTTTTCCACTGGCTTCATGTTCGTTCACCGCTTCGTCAACGTAGTATTGATTTAACTCTTGTTCGTCGGTGATTGTTCCGGGTGCTATAGCTTCTCGAATTTTGTATTCAATGACTGGACGCAATCGGGCAAGAATTGCTTGTTTGGCGGCGTCTACGAATTTTGATTTTTTAGCTTCGATTGCTTCTGCTGGAATTGATTCTGACATTTGCTTTTCTCCTCGACTTTTAGTTGTATCAATATTTAGTCGAGGTGAGAAAAGCCAGTTCTGATAATGATGCTAAATACTGACTGTAACCATGAGTGGCTTTGTCCCCCACTCATGGTTGCACAGTGAGTGTTTGGGTTCCTCGTCCCTCGGTGACACTCATTGGTTGAGACGCACTTTCCGCGAAGTTGTGTGAGTCTCTTTAAGCCCTCTCACGGTTCCGTGTCCTGTCCGTGAGAGGGTTTTTTTATGCGGGTGTTATCGTGACCGCCATTCTCTGAAAGATGGTCGCGAAGGTTCTGATTGTTGTGAACAGAACAAGTTTGTCTGTGCCAATATCCGATTCCTCACGATGCGCTTTAACGTGATTGATTTTGCGCCGATACTTTCCAAGTATTCGATCAGCTTTTCTTCATCATGGACAAAATATTGTCCACGTCTTTTGTTTCTGTGTTTATCGACGTATTCAACATCAAGCATTACACTAATTCCAATAAGATACTTGACTATTGACGCTCGGTCTTTGTTTATCGCGCTTTTAGTAAACCCAATTTTTTGTAGTTCAATCGGTGTATTCTTACAAAATCCCTTTTCCATAAGTGATGTTTTATGAACCCCATATTTGCTACCTTTCACCCACTTCCATTCCGGTGGTGTATATACAGGCTGGATACACTCAGTCTTGCCAACGATTTCAAATTCTGGCGAATGTTGGATTCTTGATTTAGCCTTCAATATTTTTGATTCGTATTCTACTGAGTTTTCATAGGTTCTAACGTTCTTCCACCATGCGCGAACCATGATGTAGGGTTTTGCATGAAATCTCAGTTGGTGTAATCGGTTTTGAAGGTCGCCACTTCTTCCAATCTTGTCGAAGCACTCGCCGGTTTCAGGATGTTGAAACCGGCATTGGTAGACATAGTGGTGCATAGCGTTACCTCACTCAATATCGAATGTCTTGGTAATGCCGTTTTTCTTGACCACGATTTTATCTCTGGGTTTTTCAAGGTATTCACCTATAGCCGCGTTCACCAGTTCAGAAACTTTAAACCCGGTCATTCTTGATAAAGCCGTAATCTGTTCAACCATGTCAGGTTCGAGACTGAAATTCTTTCTTACAAAAGCCATTGTGTTGTTCTCCAATTGTTCACTACTTGTATATATGGCTTTTGAAAAACAGTGGTTTTATAGTCCGTGCCGTAGAATGTCTCTATTTTTCCCACAATTGAATTCTTCATAACAGTCAAAGAACTCACACTTACTGACCGTAGCAACATCATTCCCTAAAATTTCGGCAATTGGTTTAGCTAAAGCCTGTAATTCAATCGATGAACTCACAGCGTCTTTAAGCAGGAACACCAATTGAAACCGGTCTGTATTCTCACCAAGTAAAAAAGCCTTTTTACCGCGTTTGGGGTTAAACAGTTTCTGTAGTTCATCTTTTTTGAAATCGGCTTTTGATACCTCAAACACTGCCATGTTGGATTGAACAAACTCAATGCGGTCACGCTTCCATCGTGACCGGTGGTGAACATATTGGAAATTGCAGGGGATAAAGTGAGTAGCAATTTTGTCCTTCGACTTCTGAATAAACGAATTTTTTAGTTCAAAGGTGTCATTGACTTTGCTTATCTCAAGTTTCCGGCTTAGTGGTTTGGTGGTGAGGAATGACGCACTGCAACCGGGGTCTAAATGAGAATAGTTCGCAATGCACCGAAATGGGGAAGCCTTAGAAATATTAAGACTCCTTGTTTTGGGTGCATTAGGAATGATTCTCATTTGGAAATCTTCATTCCCCACCAATGAAGACGTGTCACCAAGCGAAGCGCCGGTGGCACCTTCAACACCAGCCGCCAATGTTGTTACCTGTTCTTGGGGTCGCGCACCACCGGGCTGAAGCCCGTTGTCACGCGGTCTTGATGTCGATTGTTCCAACTGGTGTTGAAATCCTCCATGAGTTCCAATGAGGTCACTTATAGGTCGAACTTGACCACCACCAAGTTTTTCAGCTAATCCATAGGCGCTTGGTTTATCAACTACCAGAATATTCACGTCCTTGGTTGCCACTGGATTTCTTAGTGATGTTCTCATGGCGACTTGGTACAAGGTATTCACATTCATATCCTGAAAGGTATCAATGCCGAAGGAATGCAACATCTTGTTAACCACTGGTGACATATTGATTGCTATGTCATATACCAGTGCGTCAAGGTGGGAATAATTATTCATTCCGTGAGATTTAGAACTAATTACCTCATGACCACCAATCGCGAATATTGGTCTATTGGGCATTTCGTCAACCAACCTGAAATTGTTGGAACAAATGCCAAATTTATTAGAACCAATTGCTTTTAGTCCGGCAATAAATTGGCTATCAACAAAATCACCATTGTTTTTCAAAAACTCTTTTGAATTGAAACGTTCGTCATCATCCAGAACGTGGTATATCTTCACCCGCTGCAACATTTCTGGCGTATGGTTGCCATCATTCACCAGTTGCAGTGCGAGTTTGTTCCACCTGAAGCCGTGGTGATAATTTACAATATCGGTAAATAAAGAGGTTTCAACATCGGCACTAATGAAGTTCACCGAGTGATAACCGCGAAACTGTGCCGGGTTCTGGAATATTAAAAATTCAGTGGCTGCACCAGATTTGTCATCACGCTCAACAAACGAACCGATTTTTTCCCACTGTGATTCAAGAATCATTACTCGTTCTTTTCTATCTAACACTGAGTGCATTAATTTCGCGAATCGTGAAAGGTCTTTGTTATCCGAAGGGAATAGATGAGATTCGTTTTTTAGTTCCTCTTGCAATAATGTTGAGGAAACCGGTTCAACTAATGCAACATAATCGCCATCGGCACATTTTGAAACACGTTGACCAAGTTTCAACCGCGACTTTATTAAATCGGGTATTTTGTGAGCTTTCAGTTTTGAGATATGAAAGCCGCTGGGCATTTCGTCAATGTAGAGGTCTATTTCATCCTTGGAAATTAACGCAAAATCAAGGTGGTGGTCTTGTTCGGAAATCAGGTCAAACCCTTTGTGAGTGATAAGCAAAATTCCGGGGTAATCCTGATGATTATCAAGCCATTGGTTAATTCGTTTTGTTACCGGTTCACAGTTTTGTTGTTCAGTGTAAATAGTGGATATTCGAGATTCAGGGCAACCAGCGTTAACCAACATTTCACGCCACTGTTTTAATAGCTCAACGGTGAGACCAACACAAACCTGTACCCGAACTGATGAGCGTTTGGCTATCAACTCAGAGATAGAGTGACTTTTTCCGCTTCCGCAACACCCGTTGGTAAAATTTAAGCGGGTTTTTCTATGTGTATAAATAATCGTATCCATGCTGATATTCTTTTGTTGTTTTTCTTCAGTCGCATGATGTAAATCTCAAATGAAAATTAGTTTGGTTTGTTGTTTTTAGTGAAGCTCAAAAAGCCCGATTGAATTGGTCCCTCAATCGGGCTTTTTTATGTCCGCTCACCAATCACCGCCATGGCGTTGGTTCTGGTAGTTTCGCCGCATTTCTTCAGCCATGCTTCCAAAGCAGTGTTCACAATGCGACTGACCGGAATTCCAGTCTGTTCACTCATTTCACGAATCTGTTTATCCAGTGGTATGGACAGTGAAAATGTTGACCTCGTTTTTTTGATAGCCATTGCTATGCCTCCAATTTGTAATTCTTCATACTATTTATCACTGGGCGAGTTTATCCCCGGTCATTCAACCGTAAAAAATGTTTTTTCGAGTGATTTACCCGGTCAACACTTTGCAAACCGGGTTAGATGGTGGCTATATCGCGTTCAAGCTGCTTGTGGTTTGAGCCAGTCCATACCGTAGGGCTTCAGCTGCTCTCTGATGTACCGGTCAGTAGCCTCAACACATGTGCTATACAGTGCCACTACTGTGGGGTCGTCCTTCTCGAATCCCATGGCGAATAGGGCAACGATTCGGAATTCCGCTTGGGTGAGATCGCCTGAAAAGTTTAGGAATTGCTCTGCAATGTTCGAGCCTTGCAGAATTTCGGCACTGTGTTGCTGAGCGAATGCGTAGAGTTCTGATAGTTCAGTGCGTATAAACAGAGGTTCGCACAGGTCGTCATCTGTGAGCAGGTCTGTAAACCAGTCTTGTAGTTCGGTGGGGCTTAAAGGTCTTTCTGATAGCTGAGTATTCATCCTGTAAATCCTCGGATGTAGTGTGCTCATAGTGCTGCTGTGAGCTTGTTACAACGCCCCAACCATCACAACTATGATGCTGTCTAATTTACCACCAATCAGAATGCCGGTCAATAAAAAATACAATAAAATCAATAGGTTATAGTTGAATCAATTCAACATCGTGGAAAATCAATGACTTACGGTCAATTATTAGTAATAGCTATCAACGATTAATTATTGATAGCCATCATGGGTGAATAGGTGCCGATTTTGACCAAATCCTGTCAGGCTATATACCAATGAGTACTCACCGTGATGGTTCCTAAGCCTACAGTAGCGCGATTGGGTGCTCATTCAGATAGTTGACGCCACATGGATGTGGCACCTGATTACCATCCCCCCCCGTCTCAAATTGTGTACTTCTTGAAACATTGGCTTTTTATGTCTCAAATCATGTCTTATAATAAGGTTCTCACTACCCTTAAGAGAACTTGAGACAATGGCAACTATTGGTTACATCCGGGTGAGTAGCACCGGGCAAAAGCTACAAGTACAACAGGACAAGCTCAAGGCATACGGCTGTGAGCGTATCTTTCAAGAAAAGCTATCAGGAACCACCGCACAGCGCCCCCAGCTGCAAGAGTGCCTACGCTACCTAAGAGAGGGTGACACCCTTGTAATCACTAAGCTGGACCGTTTGGCGCGTTCAACGCTTCACCTTCACCAGATCGTTGATGACCTCCAATCACGGGGTGTTCAATTTGTAGTAACTGACCAACAGATTGATACCAGCACACCCACCGGGAAATTAATGTTCACCATGCTAAGCGCCATTGCCGAATTCGAGACAGCGTTACGGCACGAACGGCAAATGGAAGGAATCGAGAAAGCGAAGAGCAATGGTGTTCAATTCGGACCCAAGGCAAAGCTTGATGATTCCCAAATTGATGAACTTAAAACCAAGCGTGAAGCTGGGGTGTTGATCAAAGATTTAATGAAGGAATACGGATTGAGCAAGGCGAGTGTGTACCGGTATTTGAAAGAATGACGATTGCTTGACTGGTGACACGGTGCTGAATGGTCTGGCATTGTGGGAAACAGTGTTGAACCGGGTTGAATCGTCATTCCCTCTAATCAACGGGCTTACATGCCTTCAACACAACGGCAAAATCCGCTATTCAACCATCATGAACCCGTATGATTTCCAAAATCGAAAAATAGCCAGTTTCTCTTAAACTTTTTCGGTCATGTGAAAACACACTTCAGAATAACCAAATTCCTACACCACACCACAAAATCACCACGATTCAGCCCCTAAATTGCAAAAACCGTGTGAATTTTTTGCCAAATTGCTGCATTTATTGAAAAGACTCAATTCAACATGGGTTCAAATACTGCCAATTTGAAAACCCCGTGTGAATTCTGAGCCTGAAAATTGCCATTTCTGAGTTAATCAAAGATTCCCACCATCTCAGCCATTTTTAGGCTGTTCACTTTTCGGTTAAGACAAAATCGAAAAGGGCTAAATAAAGGTAATACACAAATAACTCAGGAGTATTACCCAATGCAACGCAACTTAAATTCTCGATTGGTAGACCGTTACTGCCAGAACATTCTCACGCAATTTAAAAACTCAGTGGTTGATTCAATCACTGTTACTGATGGTGGTTCCGCTTATTCGGTCGGTGATCCTGTGGTTATCAACGGTGACGGACAAGGCGCGACTGCTGAAGTCGCAACCGAAACGGGTGGTGTTATCGACACAATCACTATTACAAATGCGGGTAGCGGGTATTCGGTCGCGACCGTTGATTGTTCCGGTTCTGGCAATGGCGATGCAACTGCAACCGCTACGGTCAGTCTCGACCTGCTAACAGACCTCACGGCATTCGATGTACATGCAGACCAACAGAACGAACGCCTTAATCAAGTACTGGTGAATGCGCTTCTCAGTTTGGCATTGACGCCAGAACAAGCGGCTGCGGTTCAGACAGCAATTGATGGGCTGTGATTATGAAGTCTTATCTTGATATGCGAGAAGCGCAGCGTAAGCGGGTTGATAGTGCCGCCCGTTTATACCTCGAAGAATTGCTTTCTGACTATTCCCGCCAACGGGTCATGGAAAAGCTCAGGGTGCAAAGTTACGGCACTTTTAGAAGCAACTTTGACAAGGGTGTAAACCTTCGTTGCATTCAACTACTAAAGGACGGATTCAATGCTTGACGATAAATCAGAAGTTTTAGCGGCTGAGATTGTTGCTGAACATAAGCCGGATTCTCACGAAAAGTGGCAATCAGTGTTGCGGCTTGTAAGTCGAATGTCTACGAATCCAGACTACAAAGCCAGTGACCGAAATACCTTCAACCATTGTTACCAGTGCTTAAAAATGCGCTACAGACAATGGGAACGGCAAAAGTCGGTCTCTATGCCAAAGGGGGTTTTAAAATGATTCGTCATTTACAGGAGATTCGCGGTACTGAAACTGAAACGGCAGTAATTAAAGAACTCAACCGACTAACCGCAACCGGTGAGTTCATACCATGCCGTTATTCGTGGTCACAAATTAAAGCCTATTCAACATACCTCATTGACATGAGTTCAGACTTGTCACGTGAGAGTGGAACCTATGTTTCAATGTTCCTCGAAAGGTTTAACAAGGTGGAATTGGATTTTCTATTTCGCATTAAAAAGGCACTTTTGACCAGCGACCAGCACGAATTGGAGAAAATCGAAGCCGAGCACCATACAAATGTGAACCGCGTTAAACGAGTAGTAAACCGCCACACTACAGCCCTTGCACGAATAAAATCAAAACTTAAAGGTAATCACGATGATTAAAGAATTTGGTAAATTTAAAACCGAAGAGCCGAAAGAATTTCAGCTTATGATTGATTCTCTATCGAAGGAAAACGACTATAACCAGTATTTCACGCTAATCACATGGAGTGAAATCGAAGCCATATATGAATTGTTATCACAAGACCCGGTAAGCCCACGCTTGGACGTTCTTTGCCGTGAGCACATGATTACGCCCTTTGAACGTGAAATTCTCGAAGTACTGATTAAGACCACTCGTGCGGGTGTAGTAGAACGGCGAAAGGAAATACACCGGGCGGCAGTGGCTAAATCACTTCGCGCCATGAATCGGTGGAAGGAAAACCGGGCTATTGATTTGCAGATTGCCGAATTGAAGCGTCAGAAAAAGACCAAGGTAGAAACCGAAGCCCCAACTTCTGGACTGTACGACAAGGTTAAATCTATCTGGGGTTAATGGTGGGTATTGGGGCACACTTGGTGCCCCGCATTAAAACAGTCTATTAACCTTGCTTTCTTCGATTAACAGGCTGTTTTTAACATCTTTTATCAGCTCACCGGCGTTCAGTGAAACGTTCATAGGTTTGGCATAGTGCTTTTCAATAATATCTACACTGGTGCGACAATTGGTGGCAATCAGATAAACACTAACCTGATTTCTGATCATGTTGCAAATGTAGGTATGGCGAAGACTCACAAAGTCCCGCCTTCTGTTTCGGTCATCGTATTTCATGCCTAACCGAGTGAGTAGGGCATTGAATCCAGTGCGGTGGTGTTCCAGAAAAAGCAGCTCATCACAATTGCCATGGTTCTTAATGCCCCGGCGTTTTTTTATCCCCTCGAATGTGGCTACTGCTTCGGGGCGGCTAATGGATTCATAGGCAACCCCACGCTTACCCTTAATGTTCTTAATAATCAGTGTAGACTGCCGTTTTTCATCGTCGGTATAAGCTACTTGAATATCTTTGAATCTGACGTTCTTCGACTCGCTTACACGTAGCCCGGTATACATCAAGAACTCTACATAGTCGCGTAATTCTTTGGCGCTTTCATGGTGCCGGGTTTTCTCAAGGTCTTTAATATTTTCGTCAAGGGCTTTTAGTAGGGTGCGCTGTTCCTTCGGTTCAAACCATGCTCTACCGGCTGTTTCTTGATGACTTCCCCTGTCGGCGGTGAAGTCTGGAACCTTGGTTATCCACTCCATGGATTCAGCCACTTTAAGGCACATTCTCAAAGCGTTTCGGATTTGGTGGAAGGTTCTACGGGCTATGGGCTTTTCGTCGTTTTTGGCACGTTCAGCCTGTGCTTCCCGTAGGTAGCGTTTCCACATGGCATTGGTGACTTCTTCGCAAGGCACGTCTTGCCAGTGGTGAGTAAGGATGTGCTTGTTCATCACCATAATGACACCGCGCAAGTATTCGGCGCTGTGTTCTTCTCGTCTAACACTTAGGCGTAGGTCTTTAATAGCGATGATGGAAGCGTCTTTGATGGTGGGCTTCTTTTCGGCTTCTTTGGTTTCGCGGGTAGGCAGGGTGCCATTGATGATTCTGGCTTGTTGTTCGAGATACCAAGCTTCAGCAACCTTTTCGGCTTCTTTCTGGTTATCGCATTCGGTGCTGATTTGTTGGCGTTCGCCCTTATGGAAAAACCGAGCGTAAAAGAAGCGGCTCCTATCCCGTTTGATCAGGTGAAGCTTCTTGATATTGGGGTGTGGGATTTTCGTTTCAGCCATGGGTTCATCGTCTATGTTGCTGCCAATACGATGTGTAGTATAGCTGAAAAGTGTGTAGTGGTGTGCAGTTACTATAAATTAACTAAGTTACTGTATTTAAACATAATTTAGTGCGTTTTGAATCCGGCGCGTCTACCAGTTCCGCCACCCAGGCACGGTGTCTCGTACTAGAGAGGCGGGATTATATCAATGGATTCTGCCGCGTCAACAAGCCATTTAAGAGAATCCCGGAAACCGCTATAATCGCGGCCCCTTTGGCTGAGTCTGTAATCGGTATTAATGAAGCGCGCTGACTTTCACTATGAGCTCCCGGAGCGATTGATTGCCCGTTACCCCATGCCGGAACGCAGCGGGAGCCGTTTGCTGTGTTTGGACCGGCAATCAGGCGCCCTTCAGGATCAACGGTTTACGGATGTGTTGCGCTGGTTGCAAGGGGGGGATCTGTTGGTATTCAACAACACCCGGGTGATCCCGGCCCGCATTTTCGGGCGCAAGGAAACCGGCGGCAGGGTGGAAGTGTTGGTGGAGCGGATTACCAGCCCCGACAGCTGTCTGGCCCATGTGCGGGCCAGCAAAGCGCCGAAGCCGGGGAGCAGGATTCTGGTGGAGGGCGCCGACAGCCTGCTGATGGAAGGCCGTAGTGGTGATCTGTTTTGCCTGAGATCCCTGCAGGGAGATCTTCTGAACTGGTTGCAGCAGGTGGGACATATGCCATTACCCCCCTACATTGACCGGGAAGACGAACGCCTGGACCAGGAGCGCTATCAGACCGTGTATGCGTCCACGCCCGGTGCTGTCGCCGCCCCCACCGCTGGGTTGCACTTTGACGATGCCCTGTTGTCGGCGCTGGCAGAGGCTGGTGTGGACAGTGCCTATGTTACGTTGCACGTGGGTGCCGGCACCTTTCAACCGGTGCGGGCTGACGATATCCGCGATCATGTGATGCACTCAGAGTGGTTGCAGGTTGACCAGGCAACGGTGGACAAAATTCGCCGCACCAAGGCCCGTGGTGGGCGGGTGATCGCGGTGGGAACCACCTCGGTACGTTCACTGGAAACGGCGGCCAGCTGCAACCAGGGTCAGATTGCGCCGTTTGAAGGGGACACCGATATTTTTATTTATCCAGGCTATTCATTCAGCGTGGTGGATGGTCTGATCACCAATTTCCATCTGCCGGAATCCACCCTCATCATGCTGGTGAGCGCCTTTGCCGGGCAGCAGGCGGTGCTGAACGCGTACCACCATGCGGTGGCGCAGGAGTATCGATTCTTCAGTTATGGCGATGCCATGCTGATCCTGTAGACCTGAAACCCCATTTCTGGACATTAAGTGATAAAAAGTTGGATGTTATGAAATTCGAGCTTGCTGGTACTGACGCCGGCGCCCGTCGTGGCCGCCTGGTATTTGATCGTGGTGTGGTGGAGACGCCGGCCTTTATGCCCGTGGGCACCTACGGTTCCGTGAAGGCAATGCTGCCCAGGGATATCGGTGATATCGGTGCCCACATCATACTGGGGAACACTTTCCACCTGATGCTGCGACCCGGTACCGATATCATCCGCCTGCATGGGGATCTTCACGATTTTATGCATTGGCAGGGCCCTATCCTTACTGATTCAGGGGGCTTCCAGGTTTTTTCACTGGGTAAAATGCGCAAGATCTCCGAAGAAGGCGTGAAATTCCAGTCTCCAGTGGACGGCAGCCCGGTTTTCCTGACCCCGGAAATATCCATGCAGGTACAAAAAGACCTGGGGTCGGACATTGTCATGATCTTTGATGAGTGCACCCCTTATCCCGCCACCGAGCAGCAGGCGCGGGATTCCATGGCCCTCTCTCTGCGCTGGGCCAGGCGCAGCAAAGATGCCCACCAAGGGAACCCGTCTGCCCTGTTCGGTATTGTGCAGGGTGGCATGTACGAAAACCTGCGCCTGGAGTCGTTGGCGGGGCTCACGGACATCGGTTTTGACGGTTACGCCATCGGTGGCCTGTCGGTGGGTGAGCCCAAAGAGGAAATGCTCAACGTATTGAACTATTTGCAGCCCCATATGCCTAAAGATCGTCCGCGCTACCTGATGGGCGTGGGCAAGCCTGAGGATATCGTGGAGGCGGTGCGCCGGGGTGTGGATATGTTCGATTGTGTGATGCCCACCCGCAATGCCCGTAATGGCCATTTATTCACCGCAGACGGTGTGGTCAAAATCCGTAATGCGGCCCATAAAACGGATACCGGGCCCCTGGAGCCGGGCTGTGACTGTTACACCTGCCAGAACTTTTCCCGGGCCTATCTGCACCATCTGGACCGCTGCAAGGAAATCCTTGGCTGCCAGCTTAATACCATTCATAACCTGCGCTACTATCAGCGCCTGATGCATGGTTTGCGCACGGCCATTGAAACGGGTACATTTGAGCGCTTTGTTACGGAGTTCTACCAGCGGCGGGGCGAACCAGTGCCGCCACTGGCATCCAATTAATGTCATCAACTTGAGGTAAATATGAGTTTCTTTATCGCTGAAGCAATGGCCGAAAACGGTGGTGCCGCTGCACAACAGGGCAATCCCCTGACTTTCTGGGGCATGATGATCTTCATGGTGGCGATCTTCTATTTCATGATCATCCGCCCCCAGTCCAAGCGCAACAAAGAGCACAAGGCTCTGATGGAAGGTCTGTCCAAGGGGGATGAAGTGGTCATTTCCGGCGGCATGATGGGTAAAGTGACCAAGGTGGTGGAGGAGTACGTGGTGGTTGAGGTGGCGAACAACACTGAAATCACCTTCCAGAAAGCGGCCATCACCGCCACCTTGCCGAAAGGCACTCTGAAAAGCATTTAATCGTCATCTCGTGAGCTCTGCCAGGGACGGTGGCGCGTCAGGACCGACCAAGAAAAACAATAGGGTTTCCCCATGAATAAGTACCCGCTGTGGAAGTATCTGTTAGTGCTGGTTGTGGCACTGTTCGGAATCATTTACGCGTTACCAAACCTCTACCCTGATGACCCTGCATTGCAGATCACCGCCAAGAAAGCCGGTGGTGAAACCGAGCAGGATGTGCTGGATCGAGCAATTACATCCCTGAAGAAAGCCGGTGTTACCGTTAAACGGTCGGAATTGATGCAGGGCTCTGCCCTGATCCGGTTTGATAATGTGGATGATCAGATCAGCGCCAAGGAAGTTGTTCAGAAAGCCGTAAGTGAAGACTACGTGGTAGCCATGAATTTGGCGCCCAATACGCCCGCCTGGCTGTCGTCCATCGGTGCCGGTCCCATCAAGTTGGGCCTGGACCTGCGTGGTGGGGTCCACTTCCTGATGGAAGTGGATATGGCCAAAGCCACCGAGAACAAACTCAAAAACGACCTTAATAATATCCGCGATGGTCTGCGGGAAGCGAAAGTGCGTTATAAGCAGGCCACCCTGGAAGGCAGCCAGATTCGCCTTTCCTTCACCACCGAGGAGCGTGTATCGCAGGCTCGCAGTCTGCTGCAAAAAGAGTTTCGCGATTACCTGATCCAGGAGGAGCAGGCCGACAACCTCACTACCCTGTTGCTTGCTCTGTCGGAGCAGGCGACAAAAGAGATCAAGGATTACGCCATCAGCCAGAACCTCACCAGCCTGCGCAACCGGGTCAATGAGTTGGGTGTGGCGGAACCGGTGGTGCAACGTCAGGGTGCTGAGCGCATAGTGATACAGTTGCCCGGCATTCAGGATACCGCGGAGGCCAAGCGGATTATTGGTCGTGCAGCCAATCTTGAATTCCGCATGGTGGATTGGGAAAACGATCCCATGTCGGTGCGGCGCGCACCCATCGGGTCAGAGTTTCTTGCCATGCGCGGTACCGGGCAGCAGGTTTTATTGAAAAAAGACGTCATCGTTACCGGCGATCGTGTGGTGGGTGCCAGCACCGGTTATGACGAAAACGGTCGCGCCCAGGTCAACATCGAACTGGACAGTGTCGGTGGCCGGCGCATGTTTAAAACCACCAACCGGCACGTGAAAGATTCCATGGCGGTGGTGTTCATCGAGCTGGAACCGGAAAAACGCAAGGTCATGATCGACGGTGAAGAAGTTGAAAAAGTCTTCACCAAGGAAACCCGGGAAGTGATCAACGTCGCCACCATTCAGAGTGCCCTGGGCAACAGCTTCCGCATCACCGGCCTGGACAGTCCGGCGGAAGCAAAAGAGCTGGCACTGTTGCTGCGGGCCGGCGCTTTGGCTGCGCCCATGTATTTTGTGGAAGAAAGGACGGTGGGGCCGAGCCTGGGACAGCAGAACATCGAGGCGGGTTTGATGTCGCTGGTGGTGGGCTTTACCCTGGTGCTGTTGTTTATGATCGGTTACTACAAAGTGTTTGGCATGATTGCCAACGTGGCACTGGTGCTGAACCTGTTGCTGCTGGTGGCGTTCATGTCGGTTATCCCCGGGGCTACGCTGTCGCTGCCCGGTATGGCTGGTATCGTTTTGACGGTGGGTATGGCGGTGGATGCCAACGTGCTGATCTTTGCCCGTATTCGGGAGGAAATGGCCAATGGCGTCACGCCTCACGCCGCCATCAATGCCGGTTATGACCGTGCCTTTCTGACCATTCTTGATGCCAACATTACCACGCTGCTGGTGGGATTGGTGTTGTTCGCTTTCGGTTCCGGGCCGGTGAAAGGCTTTGCGGTGACCCTGTCCATCGGGATTCTCACCTCCATGTTCACCGCCATTGTCGGCACCCGGTCCATTGTTAATCTGATCTATGGCGGCCGCGCGCTGCAGAAACTGAGTATTTAGGAGGCTCCATGGCGACATCATCCCGTTTTAATTTTATGGGGCCCCGCAAGATACTGGGTGCCTTCTCCATCGTGCTGGTGATCGGCTCGCTGGTTTCCATTACCACCAATTTTCTGGAGTTAGGGCTGGACTTCACCGGCGGAACCCAGATTGAAGTGGAATACGATTCACCAACCCAGTTGGATCCCATTCGAGAGGTTCTGCAAAACAGCGCCTATTCAGATGCCAGTGTGCAGCATTTTGGTCGCCCGGAAGAGGTGTTGGTGCGGGTGCCGCCCATTGAAGGTGAAGACAAAGACAAAGTGGGAAGCCAGGTGTTGGCAATGTTGCAGGCCCATTCGCCGGATGTGAAGCTGATGCGGGTGGAGTTTGTGGGGCCGCAGGTGGGCGAAGAGCTGCGTGATAAAAGCGGCATCGCCATGATCATCGCCCTGGGCCTGATGTTGATTTACGTTACGTTGCGCTTTCGCTTCAAGTTTGCGGTGGGAGCGGTGATTGCCTTGTTTCATGATGTGATTATTACGCTGGGCTTTTTCTCCGTGTCCCGTTTGACCTTTGATCTGACGGCGCTGGCCGCCATTTTGGCGGTGATCGGTTATTCACTTAACGATACCATTGTTGTGTTTGACCGGGTGCGGGAAAATTTCCGCAAGGACCGGGAAGAAACACCGCAAGGCATCATCAATAATTCCCTCAATCAAACCCTGAGCCGAACCTTGATTACCTCCTTAACCACCTTGCTGGTACTGATTGCGTTGGCGTTGCTGGGTGGCGAGATGATTTATGCGTTCTCAGTGGCGTTGATCGTGGGCATCGTGATTGGTACTTACTCCTCAATTTATGTGGCCAGTAATTTGCTGTTGGTGCAGAACATCAGCCGTGAGGATTTTCTGGAGCAGGAAGTCATTGTGGATGATGTGCCCTGACCGGCCGGCAGAGCTCCAACAAAAAAGCCAGCTTACGCTGGCTTTTTTGTGCTGACTTTATATTTTGATGTTTGGCATTTAGCTGAAATTTAGCTGAAGAGACCGCTGCAGAGTCAGTAGCGGTGCTGCTGTAGTCTGCGGGTTTCTCGATTGGCCTCTACCGGTATGGGTATGGGCTTTAGCTCCACCTCATTCTGCTGCACGAAGGGAAGTGCAAAGCTCTGAAAGAAGGCCGCCAGCGACGTTTTGATTTCTTGCCAGTTCATACTGAAATCCCTCTTGTGGACGGCCATTTCCTGCCGCGTTACTTTCAGTATAGCGAATTTTTTCTACTTCGGCATATGCGGGTGAATGGTTTGCAGCATTGCCTTAAACAATTTAGGCGGTGCGCACACGATATCCCCGGTTTTGAGGTGATCCATGCCGCCCCTGGGGTCGCCGATCAGGCCACCGGCTTCGGTCACCATTAATGCCCCGGCGGCCATATCCCATTCCGACAGGCCGAACTCCCAAAAACCATCGTATCGGCCGGCAGCAACATAGGCCAGATCCAGGGCGGCAGCCCCGGCCCGCCGAATTCCGGCGGTGTTACGGGTGAAATCCCGGAACATGCCCATGTAGCCGTCGAGGATTTTGGCCTGGTCGGGGCGGAAAGGAAAACCGGTGGAGAGCAGGGCGCCTTCCAGCTTGGCCTGTTTGCTGACCCGCATGCGGCGGCCGTTCATCTGGGCACCACGGCCTTTGGCGGCGGTAAATTCCTCTTTGGAAACGGGATTAATGATGACACCCACCTCCAGTTGGCCCCGCACCTTGAGGGCAATGGATATGGCGAACTGGGGAATACCGTGAATAAAGTTGGTGGTGCCGTCCAGCGGATCGATGACCCACACGTAATCTTTATCCGTACCCTCGATCAGGCCATTCTCCTCCCCCAGATAGCAATGCTGCGGATAGCGTTTCTGCAGCCCGTCGATGATGCGTGCTTCGGAGGCCCGATCCACCTGGGTCACGTAGTCGTTGGTACCCTTAGCTTCCACATCGATCGTGTCGACCTTTTCATAGGCCTTATAGATCATTTCGGCAGTGGTGCGGGCTACGCCCAGGGCGGTGTTCAGCATGGGATGCATGGATCGGCTACCTTCATTGAGTTTAAAGAACGTACAGACAGGCTGTGGCGCCGAATGATAGCAGAAAGCGCCCGCCACCTTCAGTAAAATCTGGTACCATCGACGCCTTTTTCAAACATTACTTTGACGACAGATTAGCGAAGCCCTATGGAATTACTGAATCGAATCCGCATTGTTATGATCAATACCAGTGACTCCGGCAATATAGGTGCGGCGGCCCGGGCCATGAAAACCATGGGGGTGACGGATCTGGTGCTGGTTGCTCCCAGGGAGTTTCCTACTGCCAAGGCCACCGCCCGGGCCACGGGCGCCGCGGATCTTTTGTATAAGGCCAAAGTGGTGGATACTTTGGATGAGGCCATTGCAGATTGCCAGATGGTGTTTGGTACCAGCGCACGCATGCGCACCATTCCCTGGCCCCTAATGAGCCCCAGAGAAGCCTCTGAGCTTGTCTTGAATGAGCCCGAGGGTGCGAGTATTGCCATCGTCTTTGGCAGAGAAGACGCTGGCCTTAATAACGAAGAACTGCGACGCTGCCATTATCACATCTGTATTCCCGGTAACCAGGAGTACTCTGTGTTGAACGTGGCGGCCGCTGTGCAGGTGATCTGCTACGAAATGCGTATGGGGGTGTTGGCGCGCCACCAGGGGCAGCAGCAGGGAGACCCACCATCCAAGCCCTCCATGCCGCTACAGTTTGCGGACTGGGATGAGCCACTGGTGTCGGCGCAGGATATGGAGCGCTTTATGACGCATTTCGAAGAAACGCTGCTTGATATTGGCTTTTTTGACCCCAGTAATCCCAAACAGTTGATGACCCGGGCGCGGCGCCTGTTTATGCGCACCCGCATGGATCGATTGGAAATGAATCTGATGCGCGGTGTGCTGTCGACAGTACAGAAACGCATCAAGGGCAGTTAGCTACAGGGTAAACTCAAGGACCCCCCATGTTTGAAGGCATTCGCGAAGACATTCGTTCGGTGTTTCACCGAGACCCGGCAGCCCGCACCAGTGTGGAAGTGCTGCTGAATTACCCGGGCCTGCATGCGGTGTTGATGCACCGGCTGGCGCACAAGTTGTGGACAATGGATTTCAAACTAAGCGCCCGTTTTATATCCAGTTTCTCCCGCTGGCTAACCGGTATTGAAATACACCCCGGCGCCACCATCGGCCGTCGTTTTTTTATTGATCATGGCATGGGTGTGGTGATCGGCGAGACGGCGGAAGTGGGCGATGATGTTACGATCTATCACGGTGTTACCCTGGGGGGCACCACCTGGAACAAAGGCAAGCGTCACCCTACCCTGAAAAACGGAGTGGTGGTAGGCGCCGGGGCCAAGGTGTTGGGCCCGATCACGGTGGGTGAGAACGCCCGGGTGGGTTCCAACGCCGTAGTGACCAAGGATGTGCCCGGTGAGGCCACCGTGGTGGGCATTCCCGGTCGTATCATCTGCAAAGAAGGGGATGGTGACTGCGCAGAGGAGCGCAAGCGCCAGGCGATGGCCAGTAAAATAGGCTTTGATGCCTATGGGATGACGCCGGACATGCCCGACCCCATTGCCCACTCCATCAAGAATATGTTGGATCATATGCATGCCGTGGATCAGAAGGTCAATGCCATGGGCAAGGCCTTGGAGGCATTAGGGTCCGATTGCGGTAAATCCCTGCCGGAGATACGGGATCAGCTGTTTGAGGAAGAGCCGAAAGAGAGTCCGGCATCCACCTCATCAAAAGTTGACTGAAATAGTAGGAGATAGCAAAATGGGGGTCAGTCTCTGTTGCGGCAGAGTGGCAGTATTACTGGAGGCCCCCAATCTATGAAACTCACCACCAAAGGTCGGTACGCGGTGACTGCCATGCTGGATCTGGCGCTGCACGCGAAAACCGGGCCTGTCAGCCTGGCAGATATTTCCGAGCGCCAGGGTATTTCCATCTCCTATCTGGAGCAGCTGTTTGCCAAACTGCGGAAGAATGATCTGGTTTCCAGTGTTCGGGGGCCGGGTGGAGGCTATCGTTTGAGTCGTGACGGCGCCCAGGTTTACGTGGCGCAAATCATTGATGCCGTGGATGAAAAAGTGGATGTCACCCGATGCAGCGGGAACGGTGATTGCCAGGATGGGGAAACCTGCTTGACCCATGATTTGTGGCAGGATCTGAGCAAGCAATTGCATGATTTTCTGTCCGGTATCAGCCTGCAGAACCTGGTCGACCGTCAAGAAGTGCGGGCGGTTGCCGAACGGCAGGACAAATACCAGCAGGAACGCAACAGTAAGGGTTCCGATCGGGTACCCTTAAGCGAAATCAATTAGGGTGCATCCTGGTGCGAACCGGTCAATGATTTTTGCCCGGTCCGCCAGCCTGCTTTATAATCCCGCCCTCATTTCATTTTCTGATCTCTCTCATGCGACCGGTATACCTCGATTACGCTGCCACCACCCCAGTTGACCCTGTTGTTGCGGAAAAGATGGGGCATTGCCTTACTCTGGCTGGCATATTCGCCAATCCGGCTTCCCGTTCGCATTTGTATGGCTGGCAGGCAGAAGAGGCGGTGGAATCGGCGCGCCGCCAGGTGGCCGGCCTGATTGGCGCGGAACCACGGGAAATCGTCTGGACCTCCGGTGCGACCGAGTCGGATAACCTGGCCATCAAAGGGGTAATGGAGGCCTACGCTGAGCGGGGGAATCACATTGTCACTTCGGCCATTGAGCACAAGGCGGTACTGGACACCTGTCAATATCTGGAGAGTAGGGGCTGCCGGGTGACCTATCTGCAACCGGATGAGGATGGCATTATACAACCAGATGCCGTGGCCGCAGCGATCGGGGACGATACGGTGCTGGTATCCCTGATGCAGGTGAACAACGAGTTGGGCACCATCACGGACATGGATGCGATAGCCTCCATTACCCGGGAGCGTGGTGTGCTGTTGCATGTGGATGCGGCGCAGAGTGCCGGTAAAATGGCCATCGATCTGCAGCAAACTCCGGTGGATCTGATGTCCCTGTCTTCCCACAAAGTCTATGGGCCAAAGGGGATGGGGGCATTGTACGTACGGCGCAATCCCCAGGTGCGCGTGGCGGCGCAGATTCATGGTGGTGGCCACGAGCGAGGCATGCGCTCGGGCACCCTGGCAACCCATCAGATTGTGGGCATGGGGGAGGCGTTTCAGTTGGCCCAACAGCAGTGGCCGCAGGAATCCGCCCGCATCGAACAGCTGCGCCAGCGCCTGTGGCAAGGTATTGAACCGCTGGGAGGGGTGCGAATGAACGGGCACCCCCGGCAACGGGTATGTGGCATATTAAATGTGGCGTTTTCCGGGGTCGAAGGTGAAACCCTGATGATGGCGCTGGATGACCTGGCGGTGTCCTCCGGCAGCGCCTGTAATTCAGCCACGGTGGCGCCCTCCTATGTGGTAAAGAGTTTGGGGATAAGCGATGAGCTGGCCTTGTCCTCGGTGCGGTTCTCCCTTGGGCGCTTCACCACTGAAGAAGAAATCGATTTTGCTATCCAGCGTGTCACCGACACGGTGAGCCGCCTGCGGGGCTGATTGTATTCATTGCCACAAAACCTGAGTATAATCGCGGCGAAGCTGGGCTGTTGCCACGGAAACGTCCACGATCTTTTATTCTAACCATTTGAAATTTAATATAATTTGGAGAAACCCATGGCGGTACAACGCACCTTTTCCATCATCAAGCCTGACGCAGTTGCCAAGAATGTTATTGGTGAAATCCTGACCCGCTTCGAAAAAGCCGGTCTGAAAGTGGTTGCTTCCAAAATGGTTCATCTGTCAGAGCAGACTGCCGGTGGTTTTTACGCCGAACACAAAGAGCGCCCTTTCTTTGCTGATTTGGTGAAGTTCATGACCTCCGGGCCGGTGGTGGTGCAGGTACTGGAAGGTGAGAATGCGGTGGCACTGAACCGTGAACTGATGGGGGCCACCAACCCTAAAGAAGCCGAGGCGGGAACTATCCGCGCCGATTTCGCTCAAACCATTGATGAGAATGCCGTGCACGGTTCCGACTCAGAAACCTCTGCCGCCCGTGAAATTGCGTATTTCTTCGCCGAAAGCGAATTGTGTCCGCGCACCCGATAATTGCCTGAAAACAGCAATTTACGCTACGCTTAATGACAAATGGAGTCTTGATGACTCCATTTGTCATATCTAAACAGGGCTATTCAGGCCCAAGACAGGTGTCATCATGAGTTCCGAGTCTGTTCAAAATGACAGCACGAACAAGGTTAATTTGCTGGGGTTGACCCGTCAGCAAATGGAGGATTTCTTCGAGTCCATTGGAGAAAAACGGTTTCGTGCCCACCAGGTCATGAAGTGGATTCATTTCTTTGGGGCTGATGATTTTGAAGCGATGACAAACCTGGGCAAGGCGCTGCGCGGTAAGTTGGCTCAGCTGGCAGAGATTCGGGGCCCCAAGGTTGCCCTGGAGCATTTTTCCAATGATGGCACCCGCAAATGGGTGGTGGAGCTGGATCAGGGCAACAAAGTTGAAACGGTATTTATCCCGGATGGCAAGCGCGGTACCTTGTGCGTATCCTCGCAAGTGGGGTGCGCCCTGGACTGCAGCTTTTGCTCCACCGGCAAGCAGGGTTTTCATCGTGATCTCACCGTGGCTGAAATCGTCGGCCAGGTCTGGATCGCACAACGTTCCTTTGGTGCGCCGGAAAACCGGGGCGTGCGCAACATTACCAATGTGGTGATGATGGGCATGGGGGAGCCCCTGCTGAATTTTGAGAACGTCATCAGTGCAATGGAATTGATGAAGGATGATCTGGGTTATGGTGTGGCGAAGAAACGCCTCACCTTGAGCACGTCCGGAGTAGTGCCCAGGATGTACGAGCTGTATGACCGTATAGACGTAGCCCTGGCGGTTTCATTGCACGCGCCCACTGATGAGTTGCGTGATGTGCTTGTTCCTGTTAATAAAAAGTACCCTCTGTCGGAATTGATGGCGGCATGCCGTGAATATGTGGACAGGTTCCCGGACACGCGCAGGGTAACGATGGAATATGTGCTGATTGATGGGGTGAACGACAAATTCGAGCACGCGGAGCAGTTGATAGCGTTACTGCAAAATGTGCCTTCCAAAATCAATCTGATTCCGTTTAATCCCTTTCCCGATTCCGGATATAAGCGCCCAAATGGCTTGCGTATCAAGGCGTTTCAGGACAGGCTGATGAAAGCAGGATTCGTAACCACTATCCGTACCACCCGCGGTGATGATATCGATGCGGCCTGTGGTCAGCTGGTGGGCAAGGTTCAGGATCGAACCCGGCGTTCGGCCCAGTGGCGGGCCAAGGTCGCGGCACAAGGAAATAACAAGATACCGGTACACCAGGCAGGCTCCTGATACTGCAGCAGGCTGCTTGCGTGTTTGTTGATAGATCTACAAAAAAAGGATGGAGAAATTGAGGCAGCTGGATCCGTACAGAACGATATTCAAGGCAATGTTGCTGGGGTTGCTGCTGGGGCAGGGACTCGCTGGATGCGTTACTGAGACCAATGATCCACTTGCCCAGAACCGTGACCCGGCGAAGGCCGCTCGCAACTATGTGGAAGCCGGTACCCAGTATATGAAACTGCGGCAGATGGAGCACGCCAATCGCACCCTCACCCGCGCCTATGAAATTGCGCCGGATGATCCAGCGGTCAACAATGCGCTGGCTCTGTTTTACATCATGGAAGGCGAAGATGAGCAAGTGGTCCGCCACTTCGATAAAGCGTTATCGGTGGATCCGGAGTTTTCCCAGGCACGCAATAACTATGCGGCTTACCTGTTTGAGAAAAAGCGCTACGACGATGCCATCAAACAGCTGGAGCGGGTGACCAAGGATTATCGTTACCCCCGGCGTTACAAGGCGTTTGAGAATCTGGGTATCTGCTACCTGGAAAAAGACGACATTGAATCTGCCAAAGCGGCGTTCAACCGGGCGTTGCAGTTGAATCCAAACCTGCCGGTATCCTTGCTGGAGATGGCTGAATTGTCGATGGCGGAGGGCAACAATATGATGGCCGCCCGCTACCTGAAAAAGCATGAATCGGTTGCCAAACCCTCACCAAAACAGTTGTGGTTGGGAATACGCCTGCAACGGGTGCTGGGCGACCAGAACAAGCTGGCCAGTTATGAACTTGCGTTAAAAAACCTGTTCCCTGGCTCGGATGAATACAAAGCATATAAGGCATCATTGTAAGTTATGACTGCATTGCCCGGAAAACCAGCTGCAAACGCCTCGCCGGATAATGGAAGCGGGGTCGACAAGTTGCTGGCTTCCTCCCCGGGGGCGCGCTTGCAACGGGCCCGGGAAGCGGCAAACCTGACGGTCAATGAAGCTGCGGACGCCCTGCATCTGTCCCCGGGTGTGGTGAAGGCGCTGGAAGCCGATGACTATCGCGCCTTACCCAACGCCACCTTCGTGAAGGGCTATTTGCGCAGTTACTCCCGCTTGTTGGGGATCGGTGGCGAAGAGCTGGTCCGTTCCTATGAAGCCATCACCGGCAGTGGGAAGCCACAGCCGGTACAGCCCATTGAGACCCCCCGTACCGCCCCCCGTTTCGCCACGCCGTTGCGGTTTGGACTGCTGGGTTTGGTGGTGGTGATGGTGGCCTATCTGCTGTGGCCCGCAAGCGGTGAACCGGAGGCCGTTGCTCCGTTGGCAGAAGACGCGGCTGCGCCACAGGGTGAGGCTGTAATCGAGACCACACCGGCCGTTGATGCCGAACCGGTTACGCCGCCAGACCAGCCCGCTGCGGACAGCCTCGATACCGAGGTTTCCCTTGAGCTTGAGCGCGAAGCGCTGGTGTCATCCGAGCCCATGCCTGAAGAAGCCGAGGCCGCAGAAGCCGAGAATATTGAACCGGTCATTGACCCGGATACGCCGGCGCCCGAACCCGATGCCGCAGAGGTGATGCAACCGGCGCTGCAGGCCGCTGCAGATTTGGCGTCGGATGCCGCCCTGCCGGACTCCCAGGTCACCGCGCCTCAGGGCCAGATCAGTATGGCGTTCACCGGCGATTGCTGGGTTGAGATCCGGGATGCCAGCGGTGCGCTCATCTACTCCAATCTGCGGCGTAATGGCGAGTCACTGAGTATTACCGGCGAGCCTCCCCTGGAGGCCAAATTGGGTAACGGCAATGTGGTATCGGTCCGTTATAATGGTCAGCCGGTTTCGTTCCGCGTTCCTCCTCATAATGTTGTTCGGGTCCGATTGGGCGAATAGCACCGCCTGCATGGCAATACACCGCAATAAGCCTTAACATACCGCCCTGTCCAGCTAGGGTAGGAGTCCAACATGCACTTTGAATCACCAATAAAACGCCGTCAATCCCGTCAGATTATGGTTGGCAATGTACCCGTGGGTGGTGATGCGCCGATCAGCGTGCAGAGTATGACCAATACCGAAACCACCGATGTGGCCGCCACGGTAGGCCAAATCCAGCGCCTGGAGGAGGCCGGTGTGGATATCGTGCGGGTTTCCGTGCCCTCCATGGACGCAGCGGAAGCCTTTGGTGCGATAAAAAAGCAGGTTTCTGTACCCCTGGTGGCGGATATCCACTTTGACTACAAGATTGCCTTGGCGGTGGCGGAGCAGGGGGTCGATTGTTTGCGTATCAACCCAGGCAATATCGGCCGCGAGGACCGCATCCGGGCCGTCGTGGATTGTGCGCGGGACAAGAACATCCCCATTCGCATCGGGGTCAATGCCGGATCGCTGGAGAAAGACCTGCAGAAAAAGTATGGCGAACCCACGCCGGAGGCTTTGATGGAATCGGCCATGCGGCATGTGGACATCCTCGACAAGCTGGACTTTCAAAATTTCAAATTGAGCCTGAAAGCGTCCAACGTGTTTATGACCGTTGCGGCCTATCGCCTGATTGCAGCCCAGATCGATAATCCCCTGCACCTGGGGGTGACGGAAGCCGGGGGGCTGCGCTCCGGTACCGTGAAGTCCGCCATTGCCCTGGGCTCTCTGTTGATGGAAGGGATTGGCGATACCCTGCGCATCTCTCTGGCGGCCGATCCGGTCGAAGAAGTGAAGGTGGGATTTGATATTCTTAAGAGCCTGGGGTTGCGTACCAAGGGCATTAATTTTATTGCCTGCCCCAGTTGTTCCCGGCAGAACTTTGACGTCATCAGTACGGTTAACGCGCTGGAATCCCGTTTGGAAGACATTAAAACACCCCTGGATGTGGCCATTATCGGCTGTGTGGTGAATGGCCCCGGCGAGGCCAAGGAAGCCCATATCGGGCTCACTGGTGGCTCCCCCAATAACCTGATCTTCCGCGAAGGCAAGCCCAGTCACAAAGTGGATAACTCGGATCTGATTGCCGAGCTGGAAAAAGTGATCCGGGCCAAGGCGGAAGAGGTGGACGCTGAAGGTGGCGAAACACCGGTAAAAATAACACTCGGAGCCTGATCTGGCTTATAATCGGCCGCTTTTAATTGTCTCCGTCAGCGAATTGAGTTAGGAACATCAGAATTGAGCAAGCGAATCAAAGCCATCCGCGGCATGAACGATATCCTGCCGCAGGATTCCGCTGTTTGGCAGTACCTTGAGAGCACTGTACGTCAGCTGTTGAATCAATACAGCTATGGGGAAATCCGCCTGCCGATCGTGGAATACACCGATCTGTTCAAACGTTCCATTGGTGAAGTCACTGATATCGTCGAGAAAGAAATGTATACCTTTCTGGATCGCAATCAGGAGAGCCTGACCTTACGCCCTGAGGGGACAGCCGGTTGCGTGCGGGCCGGAGAAGAGCATGGGCTGCTTTACAACCAGGTTCAGCGCCTATGGTATATGGGCCCCATGTTTCGCTATGAAAAGCCGCAGAAAGGGCGTTATCGTCAATTTCACCAGATTGGTGTGGAAACCTTCGGCCTGGCGGGTCCGGATATCGATGCCGAGCTGATCATGCTGACCGCGGGTTTGTGGAAAGCGCTGGGCATTGCGGATCGGGTAACACTGCAGCTTAACAGCCTGGGCTCCAACGAGGCGCGGGCTGAATTCCGTGATGCCCTGGTCGCGTTTCTGCAGCAGCACGCCGAACAGTTGGATGCCGACAGTCAGCGCCGCCTGGAGAGCAACCCCTTGCGCGTGTTGGACAGTAAAGATGAAGCCACCCAGGCAATACTGAAGCATGCTCCCAGTTTGCACGATTACCTGGATGAAGAGTCCAGCCTCCATTTTGAGCAACTGAAGGCAACGCTGGATGCCGCCGGAGTGTCATACGAGATAAACCCGAACCTGGTGCGTGGCCTCGACTACTACTGTAAAACCGTTTTTGAATGGGTGACCGACGCCTTGGGTGCCCAGGGCACCGTGTGTGCCGGTGGCCGTTACGATGGGCTGGTACAGCAATTGGGTGGTAAAAGCACGCCGGCGGTGGGATTTGCCATGGGCATCGAGCGTTTGGTGCTGCTGCTGGAAGCCTGCGACGTGGTTGGCCATATCAATCCGGCACCGGATGTGTACATCATCTCTGAAGACAGTATTCAGGGCCTGTTGCTGGCAGAAAGAGTGCGAAACCAATTACCGGCATTGCGTGTCCAATGCCACTGCGGTGGCGGCAAGTTCAAAAAGCAGATCAAGAAAGCCGACGATTCCGGAGCCCGTGTGGCCCTGGTGTTGGGGGAACAGGAAATTCAGAATCAGCAGGTGGCCGTCAAATTTTTGCGTGAGCAGCGCGAGCAGGTGGTCATTATGCAGGATCAACTATCAAACTTTTTTGCAGAAAACCTGATTAGCCAGGAGTAATAACGTGGACGTGTACAGCACAGAAGAACAACAAATCGAAGCAATCAAGAAATGGTGGCAAACCAACGGTAACAGCGTGCTGATCGGTATTGTACTGGCCATTGCGGCCGTCTTCGGTTATCAGAGCTGGACTCAAAGCCAGCAGGAAAACAGCGAAGCCGCTGCCGTGCTCTACGGGCAGGTGATCGAAGCGGCAACGGCGGCGGATCAGAACCGGATGCAGGGCAATACCGAAGAGCTGGAAGGCCAGTTGGCAACCTTGAACCACCTGGGTGAACAGCTGAAGACCGACTTCAGCGACAGTGAATACGCTGTATTTGGTGCATTGATGCTGGCCAAGGAAGCCGTCATGGAAGGCGACCAGGAATCTGCCGCGCCGCAGCTGAAGTGGGCCATGGAGCATACCAGCAGTGCGGCTACCCGTTTGATTGCCAATTTGCGGCTGGCCCGGGTGCTGGCGGCGCAGGAACAGTATGATGCCGCCTTGACGGCGTTGGATTCAGTTCAGCCCGGCTCACAGGCGGATGCGTACGAGGAAGTGCGCGGTGACATCTATGTGGCCATGGGCGATCAGGACAAAGCACGGGAGGCCTACAAAAAAGCCATGGAGCTGAGTGCCGACCAGAATGAAGGCCAGAGTCGTCCCATTTTGAAATTCAAGTACGATAATTTGCTGGTGGCGGGGAACTGATGGGTTACCGAGTACTGGTTTTACTGCTGCCGTTGCTGCTGATGGCCTGCAGTAGTGATGAAAGCGTGGTGGCCCCTTCCCCCGTACCACAATTCAAAGCCCAGCTGGATATCGAAAAGCTGTGGACCGCGCGCATCAGTGATGGGGTGGGTGAGGCGTATCTGAGCCTGAAGCCTGCGCTGACGGAGCGTTGGGCCTTTGCTGCTGCAATCGATGGTGAAGTGTACAAGCTGGATCGCAAGACCGGTGCCCGTGAATGGCGTGTGGATTTGGATCGAAAAATCACCGGTGGCGTGAGTGCGGCCTATGGCATGGTGGCCCTGGGTTCCGCCAACGGTGAAATCATTGTTCTGAACGAAGAGGATGGCAGCATCCTGTGGGAAAAAGCGCTGGGCGGGCAAATCATGTCGACTCCAGCGTTCGGCAGTGAGCGGTTGGTGGTGCAAACCATTGACGGTCGCCTGCATGGCCTGGACCGCCAGGATGGCAAAACGGTTTGGCTGTTTGATACCAGCATTCCCATTCTTACCTTGCGGGGTGAGAGCAGCCCGGTGGTAATGGGTGGGGCTACGCTGGCGGGATTTGCCAATGGCAAGCTGGTGGCACTGGATACGGACAGTGGCTTCGTGGCCTGGGAACGCTTGATCGGTGAACCCAAAGGGCGCTCCGAGCTGGAGCGTTTGATTGATCTGGATGGCCGTTTCTGGGTGTCCGGTAAGATCGTCTATGCTGTCACGTATCAAGGTGGCCTGGCGGCCATTGATGTTCCCTCCGGCCGGGTGCTGTGGAGCAAGCCGTTGTCTTCCTACAGCGGCGTTTCTGAGTTTCTGTCCCAAGTGTATGTGGTGGATGAAGACAGTGTTTTGTACGCCAAGGATTCAGTCTCCGGTACCGATATCTGGCAGTTGGACGATTTGAAAGGGCGTGGCCTGGGTGCCCCCACGGCTTATGATCGTTACGTGCTGGTGGGGGATTTTGAAGGGTTTCTCTACTGGCTTTCCTATCGGGATGGCAGTTTTCTGGCACGCGCCAAGGTGGGGGTCAAGCGTTATCAGTTTGCCAACCAGAAGGCCCAGTCGTTACGTCGCGTCACCGACCCGGCCGATGGTTTGCGGGCGGAGCCGGTGGTCTATGATGATATCGTTTATGTGCAGGGCAACAGTGGTGAGCTGGCTGCCTATAAGGTAGTTGAGGAATAATGAAACCGGTAATCGCGCTGGTAGGCCGCCCCAATGTGGGTAAATCCACTCTGTTCAATCGTTTGACCCGGACCCGCGACGCCATCGTTGCCGATATGCCGGGGCTGACCCGTGACCGCCAGTATGGCGATGCCCGGCTGGGCGAGCGTGAGTTCATTGTGATTGATACCGGTGGTATCTCCGGTGACGAGGAAGGTATCGATTCCTATATGCGCGATCAATCCCTGCAGGCGGTTGAAGAAGCTCATATGGTGTTGTTTCTGGTGGATGCCCAGGCGGGGGTGACGGCGGCAGATGAGATGCTGGCGCAGGTGCTGCGGGCCCGTCAAAAACCGGTGTTCCTGGTGGTCAACAAAATCGATGGCCTCAATCAGGATGTGGTGGTGGCGGATTTTTACAGCCTGGGCTTGGGCGATCCGTTGGCCATTGCAGCGGCTCATGGTCGTGGCGTCAGCCAGTTGATCGATCACGTTTTTGAAGAGATGCCCGAACCGGTACAGGAATCAGCCGAAGCGCAGGAAGAGGCAGAGAAAGGCATCAAGATGGCAATTGTCGGCCGCCCCAATGTGGGCAAGTCGACCCTGGTTAACCGCATGTTGGGGGAAGACCGGGTGGTGGTGTTCGATATGCCGGGTACCACTCGCGACAGCGTCTATATACCTTACGAGCGTCATGGTCAGCGTTACACCATCATCGATACGGCGGGCGTTCGCAAACGGGGCCGTGTCAACGAGGCAGTGGAAAAGTTTTCGGTGATCAAAACCCTGCAGGCCATCGAAGACGCCAATGTGGTGGTGATGGTGCTGGATGCCCGTGAGAACATTGTGGAACAGGATCTGCACCTGTTGGGCTTTGTGCTGGAAAGCGGCCGCTCCCTGGTGATCGCCATCAACAAATGGGATGGCATGGAGGCGGAAGCGAAAGAGCGCATCAAGTCTGAGTTGGAGCGCCGCCTGGTCTTTGTGGATTTCGCAAAAATACATTTTATCTCCGCCAAACACGGTACCGGCGTGGGTGAGCTGTATCGATCCATCCAGAAAGCCTACCAGTGTGCGTTTAAAAAACTGTCAACGCCGTTTCTCACCAAAATTCTGGAAGATGCGTTGTCCGATCATCAACCCCCGATGGTAAACGGGCGCCGGATCAAATTGCGCTATGCCCACATGGGCGGTAGCAACCCGCCACTGGTGGTGATTCACGGTAATCAGACCGAAAGTGTGCCTAAATCATATCGGCGTTATCTGGAAAACACCTTCCGGCGCATTATGGATATCGAAGGCACCCCCATTCGTATCGAATTCAAAACCGGCGACAATCCCTATGCCGGGCGCCGTAATACGCTGACGCCAAGGCAGATTCACAAGAAAAAGCGCATGGTGACTCATCATAAAAAGCTGGAGAAGAAAAAGAAAAAACGCTAAGGTCTGAAGTCGACCAAGAAATTGGGCCCTCTCATCAGACCCCGGTGGCTGGCTTGAGCCGTCAGACGAGCATTACAAGCGGAGTGCTGGCATGGGACAACGACCTGACACCCCACCACAAGAAGGCGTAATCCAGTATCAGCTGGATTTTGTTACGGATCACCATATCGACTGCCCCCAGTTTGCCGAACTCAACGTGTGGCGAAGCTACCTGCATCGCCTGGGTTTTATCGGTCAGGATCCAGCCCGTTATGGCGGCTTGGGTTATGGCAACCTGAGCCATCGGGCAGAGCAGGACAGCTTTGTGATTTCCGGCACCCAGACCGGACACTTACCGTTGTTGTGCCGGGAACATTACGTGCTGGTGGAAGAAACCGATGTCCGGCGCAACCGTATCCGCGCCCGTGGCCCATTACCTCCCTCGTCAGAAGCCCTGACCCATGCTGCGCTCTATCAGGCTGCCACTGCCATTCAAACGGTTATCCATGTGCATTCCCCATTGCTATGGCAGCGGGCCGAAAAACTGAACATGAAGATGACACCGCGCAGTGTTGCCTATGGCACGCCAGCCATGGCCGATGCCGTACGCAGGCTGGTTGTGGAAGATGACACAGCAGAAGGGATCATCGCCATGCAGGGCCATGAGGATGGCATCATCGTCTATGGGGCGGATGTGGAAAACGCCGGCTCCCGATTATTGCAGGCAGTGCTGGATGCCCATCAACTGGATGAGCACTATTTTAGCCAGCATTGATTCAGGAAGCCGGCGTGGGCAAATAGAATTCTGATTCGGCCAACCTGTTACCCCGGTGATCCGTCACCACCACTTTCCAGTTGCCTCGCATCCTGGCACTGATGTTTTTGCTGGCATGGCTGCGCCAGCGGTCACTGCCCACCGGAATTCTGACTTCGGCCACCCGTTTGTCATTGCGGTACCAACTGTAGGTGAGGGTGTCCCCCGCGCGGCCCTGTAAATCGGTATAAAAGTACAGTTTGATAAAACCTTCGCCCAGCTCGTCGGTGTGACTCAGTTGCCTCTTTGGCGCCAGGCCATCCATGGCGTCGGTCAGAATTGCAGCGCTCAGGTCGTCGTTTAAGATGGTGATGTGCACTTCATGACTGGCAGGGGTGGCGGTACCATCATCCGCTTGTGTGGTTTGAGTTTGCGATTGAGTTTGAGCCGGTGCTGGCTCTGTCGCCAATATTGCCTGGGTCTGAGTCTGGGTCTCGTCAACCGGCTGATCCTCAACCTGCTGTGCATGCCCCCGTTCACTGCTCAGCAACGGCGCATTAGCCTGTGCCTCTTTCGTCACTGGCTTTGTCACAGGCGCGGCCTGGGGTGATGCAGCAGTGCTGCTGTCTTCGGCAGCCGGGATGGCGCCGCTCGCTGCCAGTGTCTCCACATTGAATGTGGGTTCCGGATTGCCGCTGCTGAATAAACTGTACGCCCCTAAGCCCAGCAGGGCGATGATCAATACAATCCCCCCGATCACACCATAGACACGATGCCAGAGAATGTCTTCTGTGTATTCCGGTGCGTTGTGTTGGTAATGATTGAACTCAGTGCGCTCAGTTTTACTCATGCCGGTGGCTGCCCGTGGCCTTGATTTAAAGGCCACGAGCATAGCCAGTTTGCAGCGGGATCACAATGATTCCAGTGGTGATTTCGGAGTGGAATGAGGCTGCTGGGGATTGTCGTCGGTGCCCGGTATCGATTGTGACGACGGTTTACGGGCAAGGAACATCAGCAGGGGTGGCAGAAAGAAAAAGTCCACCAGCAAAGCAACGATAATGGTGCCGGCGGTGAGTATCCCCATGTCCGAGCTGAGTCGAAAATCGGACAGCGCCAGTACACCAAAGTTGGCGGTCAGAATCAACGTGGTGACGAACAGGGCGGTGCCCACTGTGCGAAAGGCGTAACGGATGGCATCCGGTTCGTTCAGGTTCTGCTCCCGCTTGGCGCGCAGGTACTTGCTGAGGAAGTGCACCGTATAGTCCACCACAATGCCCAGTGTCATGCCGGCCACGGCAGACAGCCCCAGACCAATCTGTCCCACCAGCATACCCCAGGCACCAAAGCCAACCGCCGCTGGAATCAGATTGGGTATCAGGCTGATCAGACCGAATTTCACCGAGCGCAGGGCAAAGCCCAGAATAAGGGAAATGATCAGCAATGCCAGGGCAGAGCCTTCCAGCATGCTGCGAATGTTACTGTAGCCCATGTGCGCAAACATGATGTCGGAACTGGTGCCCGGGTGGTACATGGCGCTGGGTGCATTGTCCCGCAGCCATTGTTGCGAACGTTGCTGCAGGCCGAGAATGTTATCGGTGGAGGAGTCCGCCACCGTGGCGGTGATGCGGGTCGACGCTTTGCCGGCATCCAGCAGATTGTTGGTGTCGAGTCCGAACGGCAGGCTGAACTCGTACAGCAACAGGTATTGCGCAGCCAGTTCCCGCTCTTCGGGTAATCGGTACCAGGCGGGATCATCGCCATGCATGGTCTTGTTGAGGCGTTTCATTATGTCCGTATAGGTTGCCACATGAATCACCTCCGGCTGCGCCTGCAACCAGCGGGCAAATTGTTCACTGGTTTGCAGAAACGCCGGATCGCTGATGCCGCCTTCCTCGCCGGAATCCAGCGAAAAGGAGATGGTATTGTTGGTGGTCAGGTTGTTGCGGACAAAATCAGAATGCATGCGCACCTCTGTGCGCTCATCGAAGTACTCCGCCCAAACATCATTGAGGCGGTTGTCCAGCAGGAAGGAAGTGCTGATGACAATCAGGACACTGGCGGCAATGAAAATTGGTACGCGGCGCCGAATGACGAAATTGGCCAATGCATCGTTGCTTGCCCCTTGTTGCAATTTATGTTGCTTGATGTTGAACGGCAGCAACACCACCAGTGCGGGCAGCAGACCAATGGAAAAGATCCAGGCGGCAAACACACCAATGGCCACCACGTTACCCAGATCACGGAACGGTGGTGAGGCGCTGAAATTCAATGATAGAAAACCGATCACCGTGGTGAGGCTGGTGAGCATCACCGGCTGATAGTTCAGGTTGAGGCTGCTTTCCATCGCTGCGCGTTTGTTCATGCCCTGCTGCATATTTTGAAAGTAGGTGGCCAGAATATGCATGCTGTCGGCAATGGCCAGGGTCAGAATCATGGTGGGAGCATTGGCCACCGGGGGGGAGATATGAATACCCAGCCATGACATGGCACCCATGGCCGCCACCACGGAGGTGACGATCACGGTCAAGGTGGCCAGGGTGCCCATGATGCTGGTCAGTACGCTGCCGCTGGCATAAAACATAAACGCGGCAACGCAGGCCAGGGCGAACAAAAAGGCGATGGGCACCAGGGTTTTCATGTCGTACAGGGTGGCTTCCTTGAACGCGTTGTTGTTCATCACTTTACCCACCAGATAAAAATCCGCCTGTGGGTATTTGGCCTCGAACTGTTGCCGAAAGGCGCGGGCGGCCTGCACCACTTCAGGTATGGCCGTGCTTTTGTCGGCGGCATTGTGAAAATTAACGATGACGTTGATCCCGGCCACCCGGGCAGCGGGGTCCACCAGGCGGTTGACCAGTTGTGGTTCCGCCAGGGCCACTGCTTTGGCTGTTGTCAGTTGTTCCCGGCTGGCCTGGCGGGGGTTCACAACCAGATCTTCCACCAGCAGGTCATCTTCTTCGGCAACGGTATGCTGGAAATTGGTGAGGGAATCCACCCGTTGGGAATAGGGCAGCTGCCAAGCCTGTTCGGTCATGTGGGCGATGATGCCCAGCGTATCCTGATCGAACACCACCCCGCTTTTGGGAGCGATGGCAAAGTAGACGTTGTCCACGTTGGTATAGGTGGTTTGCAGATGGTGGTAAGCCACCAGGTTTTCGTCTTCGTCGGGGAAGAATTCTTCAAAATCAGTGGTGATTTGTGGCGGCAGGCCGGCCCCAAGGGCAACGACCAGCACCAGGCTGAAGGCAATGATGAGCAGCGGATGGTTAACCAGATAGTGATTCAGGCGGTCCTGCAGCATAACGGATGAACGCTCTTGTCGGGTTAAGATTCAATGTAAGGTCACAAGTGGATATTTGAGGCTAGTGGGTATGTGGATTAGCGACAAACGAAACCTTTTGCGCCTCGAATGAATAAAATTCATCTGAACTGTTCTGCAGGGTGGCAAAGAGCCCAATCAGCCAGCGTTTGAATGTCTGCACTTCCGGCCGCTGCGCGTCCTGCGGTCGGTACACCACCCAGTATGACTCATCTATGCTGAAGTGCACGTCGAAGGGGGCGATCAAGCGGTTCTTTTGCAGCATGGGGAAGGCCATGGGCAGCAACCCCAGGGCAAGTCCCAGGTTCTGTTCCGCGGCGGTGAGATTGCTGAGGTAATTGTCCAGGGTGATTTCCTGGTGCGGGGGCAGGGGGGCAATGCCGGATTCCTCTGCCAGGCGTTGCCACGGATTGGGTTCCATGGGCAGATTGATCAGGGTCTTGCCGCGAATATCCGCCAGGGTTTTCATTTTGTGCTGGCGTTGGAATTCAGGCGAGCACACCGGTGTTACGCGCAGGCTCATGAGTTTTTCCGCCATCAGTCCGGGCCAGCTGCCGGTGCCGAAGCGCACGCCCAGATCGCAGTCGGATAGGGTGAACTGGTCACTGGAGGAGTAACTGGTTTCGATGCGCAGTTCCAGGCCGGGATTGTCCTGCTGGAACTCGTAGAGCCTGGGAATTACGATTTCGGTGGCCATGAACGGCAGAATATGGGCCCGGATGGCGGGGGCGCCGTGGCGGCGGCTGACCTGCCCCACCGCCCTCTGCAGCTGCGACAGATGCAGATCCACGGCCTGCAGCAACTCCTCCCCCGCCGGGGTCAGGCCCAGAGCCCGGTTCAGGCGTCGAAACAGGCTGAACTGCAGCTGTTGCTCCAACCCTTTGATCTGGTGGCTGACGGCGGATGGGGTCACATTGAGTTCAGCCGCCGCGCGCTTGAAACTGAGTTCTCTGGCGGCGACCTGAAAAACACGTAACGTCTGTAGGGAAGGGCCTTTATATGCCATTTCGCACTGGTTCTCGGATGAATTTGAATCATCTGATTATAGCAGGTGCCGGTACTATTGCGGCTTTTCGGTTTGCTCCACTGTGCAGATCAGAGCCCCCTGGTGTAACTGGGTCCGGATCGTGTCGCCGCGCTGGACCTGATCACTGCTGCGCAGAATGGTGTTTTCCCGGGTTTTGGTGATGGAATAGCCCCGCGACAGGGTTGCCAGCGGACTCACCGTGTTGAGCCGTTGCGCCAGGTGCTGGAGCTGCGTGGAACGATTTCCGGCGTGTTGGCTGAAGCCGCGTTTGAGCCGGGCCTCCAGTTGTGCAATGTCCTTGGCCAGTGTGTTGATCTGCATGCCGGGACTTTGGTTGTGCAGGCGAATCCGGGCACTGTGCAGTTGATTCTGCTGCAGTTGCAAAGTGCGTTGTATGGATTGCCGCAGACGCCATTCCAGCTCTTCCAGGCGCCGGCTGTGTTCCTGCAGGCGTTTGCCGGGATGCTTGAGCTGGCGGCTCAGCCAGTCCAGTGTTTGCTGCTGCTCCATCAAGCGCCGCCGCAGGTGTTCTGTAAGCCAGGTCTGAAAGCCCGACAGCTTGTCCAGCAGTTCCCGCCCATCGGCACTCAGCAATTCTGCTGCCGCCGATGGCGTCGGTGCCCGGACGTCGGCCACGAAATCCGCTATGGTGAAATCCGTTTCGTGCCCCACCGCGCTGACCACGGGCAACTTGCTGGCGGTAATGGCGCGGGCTACCTGCTCGTCGTTAAAACACCAGAGGTCTTCCAATGAGCCGCCACCGCGGCCCACAATCAATACATCACATTCGTTGCGGCGGTTGGCGGCAGCGATGGCCTGGCAAAGGGCATTTACGGCTTCCCTGCCCTGCACCAGGGAGGGGTACAGCACCACTTCAGTCAGCGGAAAGCGGCGTTTCAGTACTGACAGAATATCGTGTATGGCCGCACCGGTGGCAGAGGTTACCACGCCGATGCGCCGCGGACGGGTGGGAACCGGTTGCTTTCGATCTGCTTCAAACAGCCCTTCTGCCCCCAGTTTTGCCTTCAGCTGCTCGAAGGCCCGTTGCAGGGCCCCCAATCCGGCTTCTTCCATATGATCGATAATCAACTGATAGTCACCGCGGGGGGCAAACAGGCTCAAGCGCCCCCGTACCAGCACCTGCATGCCATCCTTGGGTTGAAATGGCAGGCGGATATTGTTGCCGCGAAACATGGCGGATCGCAGTTGGGACTGATCGTCTTTCAGCGTCAGATACAGGTGGCCGGAACGGGGCTGAACCAGATTCGATATTTCCGCTTCAAGCCAGATGGCCGGAAACTGGTGTTCCAGCAAACGTTTGACACTGTTATTGAGTTCTGACACCGAGAAAACGTGTCGTTGTGGTAGGGCGGGTATGTCTTCGTTCATGGCCGCATCATACTCAATTCCTGATAACGGCGCTACATCACTTGACTTAATAGGGCTTTCAAGAAAAACGTTACAGAACCGAAACTTAGGTATCCGCTACGATTACATAAAGTTACGCCTATTTGGGTAAATATCGGCTGGAAATGGTCACAGCCTGTAGTAACTGTCCCACTGATACAAATTTCCGGGACTGATCTTTGTTAGGATGATTTGGTGGTTTACACAATCCAGGAAAGCTCGTGAAGAGCTGGATAATAAAAACTGCACGATAAAAAAAATGAGACAACAGAGTTTAGGGTAGGGTAATTTATGAAATTGATAAAACCATTAGGCAGCGCGCTGTTGATGTGCGTTGCAATCGTATTGACCGGTTGCGGCGGCGGTGGCGTGGAAGGCCTCTACAATACCACCACCGCAGATGGCGTTAAAATTGGGATGAAACGCTATCGTCCATCACCCAGTCACAATTACAGTAACGGTACGCCCATTCTGCTGGCGAACGGGATCACTCTTAACAACCACCAGTGGGATACGTTTACACCACCATACTTGAACAGCTACAAATTTGAATTACCGGATGATGCACCCGCCTGGGCCAAGAACGACCCCATCATCCAGGAAGACAACATGAAATACTTCAGCACCGCGCATTATCTGTATCTGCGCGGTTACGACGTATGGATGATGAACTATCGCGGTGTGGGTCGTGATGACTATGCCAGTGAAGAGGGCAACGGCAACACGGATCTGGATGTCTGGTGTGCTCTGGATTTCCCGGCGGCAGTGGATAAGGTGCGTGCGGTAACCGGTAAGAAACCTGTTATTGGCGGGCATTCCACCGGTGGCCTGTGTGCTTATCTGTACCTGCAGGGCGTCACCATGGACGCGGCCACTGTGGCGGCCGGTGAGTACCTGCCCCATGTGACCTCCAGTGCAGCCCTGGCGGCTGAGCGCAACGCCAATACCCTGGCATTTGTTGGTATTGATCCTGCTGGCTCGCCCATTCTGGCCTATGAATGGCTGATCGACAACGCATTGATTTTCGACCTTCTGGCATTGGAAGTTCTGATTGACCTGGATGCGGTGATGCCATGGGTCATGTCCCTGTTTCCACCGGTGATCACCAGTGGCGCAATTGACCTGGTGTTTATTACCATTGGTAATCTGGCGGATGCGTTCCCCAACTATCTGCCTGCTTGGGCGGACCTGTTCGGCGCACTGGATTTCTGGAGTGTGGTGAACATGGATCCCTATGTAGAAGACTTCACTGGCCGTATCGCGTTCTCCTCTTTCTATCTGGGCGGCATCGCACAGTATGCGGATTGGGGTATCAACGGTGAGTTCCGCGAGCATTGGCAGAATGGTCAGGAGAACGCCAACCTGGTAGTGCCACCTAACCGTGCACCGGGCGATGGTTACTACTACTTCAATGACTATATGTCCCGTATGACTGTACCGGCGTTCTCTGTGTTCTCGGCCAGCTCGGGTCTGGTGGATACTGCCACTATGGTGGATACCATCTACAATGGTAAAACCTACAACAGCAAAGATGCCTGGATCGAAGTGCCCAACTCCGGCCACATCGATGTGGTAAACGGAAACCAGGCGCCGACGGTTTCATTCCCGGCCATCGCTGACTGGTTGGATAGCCTGTAAAAAGGCCAGGCCTGCACCAGCAGGCTTGTAGTAAAGCAATTTGAAATGGCCTCTCTGCGCTGTCAGAGAGGCCATTTTTTTGTGCTCGGCTTCCTGCTACCCATGACACCCAAATACAGTGGTCAACCGTAGATGACCTAACAAAAACAAGGCTGGAATCCGTCATGCTGGATTTAAGGATAGCGCCCCTCTCAATCCTGTTGCTGTTCACTCTGTTATTAACCGCATGTGGTGGTAGCGGCGTTGAAGGCTTATATGTGGCCAACACTGCAGACGGCATCAATATTAAAATGCGTCGTTACCGGCCCGACCCGGGTGCAGCCTATAGCAATGGCACTCCCGTGGTGTTGTTCCCTGGTATAACCCTGAATAATCATCAGTTCGATGTGCATTCGCCGGCGTGGCTCAACAGCTATAACTATCGCTTGCCCGATGACGCCCCGGAATGGGCATGGTCGGATGCTGCAATCGAGAAAGACAATCTCAAATATTTCAGCCTTGCCCATTACCTGTACCGCCAGGGTTACGATGTGTGGATGCCCAATTACCGGGGGGTGGGTCGCGGTGGCTATGACAGTGAGCACGGGCATCCCAACGCCAATCTGGATGTCTGGTGTGCGTTGGATGTGCCGGCGGCCATTGAAAAAGTGATCGCAGTCACCAACAAACGGCCGGTCATCGGCGGCCACTCCACCGGGGGGCTGTGCGCCTATCTTTACTTGCAGGGCATTACCATGGATGCGGCTGTGGTTGCCGCCGGGAATTATTTGCCACACGTAACGTCCAGTGCTGAGCTGGCGCAGATACGTAATCAACAAGTGCTGGGATTTCTCGGCTTGGACCCGGCCGGGATTCCCTTCTACCCCTATACCTGGCTGTTGGATAATCCTTCGATGTTCGCCGGCTTGGCGCAGGGCGGGCTAGTGGATCTGGATGCCGTGTTGCCCTGGGTTATGTCTTTGCTGCCACCGGTTATTGTTTCCGGCGCCCTGGATCTGACCTTTAAGACGATTACGGCTTTTGCCAACGCGTTTCCAAGCGGTTTGCCGCAGTGGGCTAATATTTTCGGTGCGTTGGATTTCTGGCGCACGGCAAATATGAACGGTTATGTAGAGGATTTTCACGCGCGGCTGGTGATTTCCAGTTTTTATATGGGGGTGACGGCCCAGTATTCCGATTGGGCGATCAATGGTGTGTTTCGGGAGCACTGGCAGAATGGATATGAAAACCGTGATGTGGTGATGCCGCCGGATCGTACTGTTGGTGATGGTTATTATTACTATGGGGATAACATGTCCAGAATGACGGTGCCGGCATTTGCGGTATTTTCTGAGTCGTCGGCGCTGGTGGATACGGAAACCATGGTGGGTATTCTGTTTGATGGTAAAACCAAAGATCCCCGTGACAGCTGGATCGAGGTGCCCGGTAGTGGCCACATTGATGTGGTTAATGGTAATCAGGCGCCGCTGGTGTCCTTTCCAGCAATGGCCGCCTGGTTGAACGCGTTGTAATTGATGCGCACAAAGTCGGTATCAAGAAAAAGGCTCCCATGCGGGAGCCCTTTTTAAATTCAGTCATCTTCAATTGGCAAAATACATATAATCCAAATATTCATGTAGCCTGTTCAACATCTGTTCTTCTTCTTTGCTGGTTAGGCTGAACAGCACGTCTTTATCAAACGCAATTTTCATGAGTCAGTCTCCTGTGTCTTGTCGTGATCAATATCAGTGTGATATCAATTTCGACACGCGCGACATTGCGCGTTGACGAACCCATGGTGCGCCCATGGCAGGCAATCGTCAACGTGGCGGTTTGTAACAGGATCTTACCTATAACCAGGGTGCATTAGCAGGGGTTGCATACAAGCAAAAGGAATAAAAACAGGATGAAAAGCATGCGTTAGAACATCCCGTTGTAAGGCGGGATGCTCTGATCATGAATCGATTTAGCCGATCAGGTAACCGCCGTCCACTGCCAGGCTGGTGCCGGTTGTGTAGCTGGAGGCATCGGATGCCAGATACAAAACGGCGCCGGCCATTTCGTCCGGCTGAGCAACCCGGTTGAGGGGAACATGGGGTAACAATTGATTCAAAATGGCGTCATTCTTCACCAGTGCCGAGGCAAATTTGGTATCGGTTGCACCGGGCAGTAATGCGTTAACGCGAATGCCGGCACCGGCACACTCCTTGGCAAAGGTCTTGGTCATGGAGATCACCGCCGCTTTGGTGATGGAGTAGATGCCCTGCATGGCCCCGGGGATGATGCCGTTGACCGAGGCAACGTTGATAATGGAGCCGCCGCCGCCCTCACGCATCAGTTTGCCGCCTTCCACCGACATAAAAAAATAGCCCCGAATATTCACATCGACAGTTTTCTGATAGGCACCCAGATCAGTATCCAGCACGTGGCCGAAATAGGGGTTGGCCGCAGCGTTGTTGACCAGTATGTTGAGTTTGCCGTGGGTATTTTTGATGTGGGCAAAGATACTGCTGATTTGCTCCATATCCCCGATGTGGCAGGCGCAGGCTTCGGCGCTGCCGCCATCGTTTTTAATGTCGTCCGCTACCCGTTGGCAGTCATCGATTTTGCGGCTGGATATGATTACGTGGGCACCCTGGCTTGCCAGCAATTTTGCGATGCTTTCGCCGATGCCGCGGGACGCGCCGGTCACCAGGGCAATGCGACCACTGAGGTCAAAAGGGTTTTTCATGTCCATGGGTTGGGCCTCTTCTCAATAGTGGGTGAGCTTGGTGCCATTATTATGATCTGCTGATAGTGAACCATTCGTCTCAGCGGATTTTCTCATGGCGTAATAATTTAGCGATGGGTGAGCAGTGATTTGTCCTCACCATAATCAAAATGGGAAAAGTCATTGAAGTAACGCAGCGTGATTTTATCCCGGTTGAACAGCAGGCAGGTCACCGATGCGTTCATGATTGACCAGCTCAGTTCGGCAACGTGCTCGTCGTTCAGATCCAGACAGTGTCCGGTGGCGATGGCGATGGGGCCGCCGGAGGAAAACACGGCAATGGATTTTGCATCGCCGCTGTGATCGCGTACGTGATTCAGGGCAGCGCTGCAACGCTGGTTGAAGTGCTCCCAGGTTTCATTGTATTCATGATCGTAATCCCCCGCCCGCCAGCGATGCAGCGCCAGTTCAAACTCGGTCTGAAAGGCTTTCCGCGGATTGGGGTGCTGCGACAGGTATTGCGCCAGTTGCAGTTTGTTGCCGAACTCGGGCCGGTGCCGCTGCAGAACCTCTTCGTGATCGTATTCGTTGAAGCCTGCAAGGACAGTGGGGGTGATAGTGCAGCCCATGGCCTTGAGACAGCCTGAGGCGGTCTGCGCATGGCGTTTCATGGAGCCGGCATAGACGGCATCAAAGCGGATGCCGCGTTGCTGTAACGCGGCACCCAAAGCTTCAGATTGCTGTTTGCCAACGGGGCTCAGTTGATCGTAGTCATCGCTGTTAAACGAAGCCTGCCCGTGGCGAATCAAATAGATGGCAGCCATCAATCATCACCCATCACAGTTGGCCGGCGTCCTGCAGCAGTTTGGCTGCCTGTCGTTCCAGCACAGCCACACCGGGGCCAAAGGCAGCGAAGCGCTTGTCTGTGGTTTGGCCATGATAATAGCGGTAGTAGATCTGCTGGAGAATGACCGCCAGACGAAACACCCCGTAGACTTTGTAGAACAGGAAATCGTCGCATTGCAGGCCGGTTTTATCCAGATAACGGGCCACCACTTCATCCCGCGTCAGCATGCCGGGCAGGTGGGTGGGTTGGCGGCGCATCATCAGTTGCTCGGCGGGATCATCCGCCTGGATCCAGTAGGCCAGTGAGTTACCCAGGTCCATCAGGGGATCACCCAGGGTGGCCATTTCCCAGTCCAGTACACCGATGACTTCCGTTGGGTCCTGCGGGCTCAGTACCACGTTATCCATGCGGTAATCGTTGTGTATGAGGGTGACTTTTGCCTGGGGCTTGATGTTGTCGTTCAGCCAGCCCATGATTTTTTCGAAATCAGGAACGTCGTCGGTCTTGGCTGCGGCAAAGCGTTTACACCAGCCACCGATCTGGCGCTCCACGTAACCCATGCCTTTGCCCAGATCCTGCAGGCCGGCGGCTTCATAATCCACGTTGTGCAACTCGGCGAAGCGATCCACCACGTTCTCACTGAGCCTGCGCACCTGGTCGGTGGTCAGGTTCAGGCCGGCGGGCAATTCGTTGCGGGGAATGATCCCCACCAGGCGTTCCATGATGTAGAACTCACAACCCAACGGACTGCCTTCTTCGGCGCAGAAAGAAATCATTTCCGGCACGTAGGGATAGACCGGCTTGAGCTTGCTCATGACCTTGTATTCGCGCCCCATATCATGGGCAGACTTGGCCTTGGTGCCAAAGGGCGGACGCCGCAGGATGTAATCCCGGTTGGCGAACTTCACGGAATAAGTAAGGTTGGAGGCGCCACCGGGGAACTGGGTAATCACCGCTTCCCCTTTAACATCCGGTACCACGGATTTGATGTAATCGGTGATGATTTTGGGATCCAGCTCTTCGCCTTCCCGAACCTGCCCAGCCTGGTCTAACACTTCACTCATGTAGTCACTCCATCAGAATCTTTAAGTTTGTCGGCGCATGGCTGCCAGCTTGGCGCCGTATTGTCCCATTTTGTTGTTATACAGTGACGGCATAAACCGTTTCCAATACCAGGTGTTGCGGTAGGTTTTGTGGGGCAGCAACATAAACTGATTGCCGGCCACCGCCGTGAACACTTGGTCTGCTATATCATCCGCTGTTATGTCGGATGTGGCCAACATTTTACTCACGTGTGCCTGGGCGTGGGAGTCCGGTGAGCGGGTGGATTCCGCCAGATTGGTCTGGAAGAAGCCGGGGCACACCACGGTGATGCCAATGCCAAACGGCGCCAGCTCAAACAGCATGGTTTCCGACAGGGCGACCACGGCGGCTTTGGTGGCGTTGTAACTGTTCATCTCCGGCGAATGAATCAAGCCGGCCATGGAGGCAATATTGACGATATGCCCGTGGCCCTGTTGTTTCATCACCTGGCTGAACAACTTGCAGCCGCGCACCACACCCATCAGATTGATGTCGATGGTGAACTCCCAGTCTTCCAGTGAGCTTTCCGCGATGCCGCCATGGGAGGCAATGCCCGCATTGTTGATCACCACATCGATGTGGCCCCAGCGTTCCAGAATGGTGTCGCGCCAGGCCTCAACCGCGCTGGCATCCCGCACATCCACCTGTTGGTAGCAGGCGTCGCCACACAGGTCTTTCAGTTCCTGCAGTGTGGCTGCGCCGCGTTCCTCATGAATGTCAGCAATGGCGACACCCCAACCGGCCCTGGCATAACGCAGCGCCATGGCTTTACCTAGTCCGCTGGCGCCACCGGTGATGGCGACTGTTTTTACCTGATTTGTCATATCGTGCCTACTGATACCTTGTGTATTACTTGTATTTATTTAACTCGATACGGGCAATCAGGCCGCGGTGCACCTCGTCCGGGCCATCGGCCAAACGCAGTACCCGGGCGTAGCCATAGAGCAGTGCCAATGGGAAGTCATTAGATACACCACCTCCCCCATGGATTTGAATGGCCGCATCGATCACTTTTGTTGCAACATTTGGTGCTACCACCTTGATGGCGGAGATTTCGGTCATGGCGCCGAACACGCCAACGGTGTCCATCAGGTAGGCGGCTTTGAGAGTTAACAGGCGCGCCATGTCAATTTCCACCCGGGAATTGGCAATGATGTCACCGTTCCCACCTAATTTGGCCAGAGGCTTGTGGAAGGCGGTGCGTTGCAGGGAGCGCTCGATCAAATGCTTGAGGCCCCGCTCCGCCGCCCCGATAAGGCGCATGCAGTGATGAATGCGGCCCGGGCCAAGCCGCCCCTGGGCGATTTCGAAGCCCCGGCCCGGGCCGGCAATGATGTTTTCCTTGGGCACCCGCACATTGGTGAAGGACACTTCCCCGTGACCCTCCGGTGCGTCAAAGCGGTTGAATACCGGCAACATGCGCTCGATCTTGACGCCGGGGGTGTCCAAGGGTACCAACACCATGGAATGCTGGCTGTGGCGGGGGGCCTGCGGATCCGTGACGCCCATAAAGATTCCGATTTTGCAGTGGGGGTGGCCCACACCGGAACTCCACCATTTACGGCCGTTGAGCACCACGTCATCACCGTCCACCACACAGGTGGCTTCCATATTGGTGGCATCGGAGGAGGCCACGCCAGGCTCGGTCATAAAGAAAACAGAGCGGATGTCGCCCGCCAGTAGCGGTTCAAGCCATTGTTTTTTCTGTTGTTCAGAGCCGTACTTCACCAGCACTTCCATATTGCCGGTGTCCGGCGCGCTGCAGTTGAAGGCTTCCGAGGCAAACGGGCAATAACCCATGATTTCCGCCAGGGGGGCGTATTCGCTGTTACTGAGGCCGGCGCCGTATTCCTCATCCGGCAGAAACAGGTTCCACAGGCCTTCCTCTTTGGCCCGTTCTTTCCATTCTTCCATCAGCGGTGGCACCTGCCATTGGGTCCAGTCACCGTTGTGTTCATCCACCTGCTCCATGTATTTCAGCTCGTTGGGGATGATGTGCTTATCCATAAAGCCTTGTACACGGGCAATCATTTCCTGTGCTTTGGGGGAGTGAGAGAAATCCATGGCGGGGCTCCTTTTTATGATTTGCGCCTAGATTAGAAGACTTGTCATAATTAAACCAATGAATAGTCCTTATCAAAGGTTATAAATTGTATGCATATTGGTCGAGTCGATCTGAACCTGTTTGTGGTACTGGATGCCATTTATCGTGAGGGCTCCATCACCCGGGCGGCGGCCCGCTTGAACCTGACCCAGCCTGCCGTCAGTCATGCGCTGGCCCGGTTGCGGGAGACCTACGGGGATCAGTTGTTTGTGCGCTCCGGCAATCGTATGGTGCCCACCACGGTGACCCGCTCCATCATTCAGCCGGTGCGTGAAGCCCTGCAGCAATTGCAGACCACCTTCGCCGCGCCCCAGGTGTTCGACCCCGCCACCAACAGCAAGCAGGTGGTGCTGGCCATGCGCGGGGTGGTGGAATCAGTGTTGCTGCCGGAGCTGGTGGCCGAGCTGGAAGATCAGGCTCCTCTGATGCAGTTTAGCAGTGTGCGCATTCCCCGCCGTGACATGGAAACGGAGCTGGCCGCCGGGCGCCTGGATCTGGCCTTTGATGTGCTGTTGCCCATCGGTGCCAATATTCGGCACAAGGTGTTGCTTGAAGATGAGTTTGTGGTGGTGTCCCGCAAGCGTCATTCGGCATTGAAAGGGGGCTTGGATCTGGAGCAGTACCTGCACTCCCGCCATGTGGTGGTGTCATCGCGACGCAGTGGCCCCGTGGTGGAGGACTTCGAGCTGGGGCGGATGGGTTATCATCGCAACATTGGCATGCGCTGTCAGAATTACTTTGTGGCCCTGAGTACCGTGGCCCACACCCAGATGTTACTGACTATCCCCAAAAATTATGCACTGCGTAATGAGCACTATCATGATTTGAAAATCTGGCCCATGCCGTTGGAGTTGAAACCGGTATCCAACTATCTGTACTGGCATGAGTCGGTTGATGATGACCCGGCCAATGTCTGGTTGCGGGAGCAGGTTATCCGGCTCCATGAGCGCCAGCTGCGTTAATAAATTTATTAACGTCTCCGTTGGTCTGTAGATACAAAATTACCCATGTAAGATGCCCTCAAGTGTGGCACGATGCGCAGAAAATTATAATCAGAACACGAACAAGGGATGGCTTATGAATTTTGTAAAGTCTTTGCTTTTGCTGGCGGTGATACTGGGGGTGTCAGCCTGCAGCGGTGGGGGTACCAATTCATCATCGGTAGAACGCAACACCAGCACTTCATCTGAAAATGATGACGGTAATACGGACAATGTACCGGAGCCTGAGCCCCCTTTTTCCGCTCTTCTGGATGGCAACATTTATTTTCCGGTGTCCGATCAGGTAACCTGGTATTACAGCGATGGTGACGAAGTGACGTTGCAGACAGAGGTGATGGTCCGCGACAATTCGATGGTGTCCATGCAGCACACATCCGCGGCCATGCCGCGCCAGGAATATTTTCTCTCCGATGGCAATGTGATCCAGTATGGTGGCCTGTTTGCATCGCTGTCGGGCCTGCCCGGTCTTGAAGGTGTGGCGCTGGAAGGCAGTGTCGAATTTCATAATCTGCGGCGTGTTTATGATCCACTGAACGACCGCGGTCAGGGCTTTACATTTTCAGCGTTGGATGCGGATCTGGTGGCGCCGGATGGGGAAGTGTTGCTGGTGGGTGATTATTACTGGAGATCGGTCGTGGGCGAGAAATCCCTGATCAGCACCGGTCAAATGGGCTCAGTGCCGGCGGTTGAACTGCAGATCAATATTGATGTGGCCATCACCTATATGGGCATCACGTTGCAGCGTTATCCCCTGGTGGTGACCTCCATGTGGTTGTCTCCGGGGCTGGGGATTGTTGCCCGCAGCATGGGTGAAACCATGGTGACCCTGGATCGGGCTGAAGGCATACAGGCCCCTGTAGTATTCGTCTTTGATCAAGGTGATGGCCTGGTGCAGTCGCCGCAGCAGCTGTTGATTGACGGCAACCCGGTGACGGACATGGAGCCACAAGTGGCAGTGGCCTATGGTACCCGCGAAACCGATTGGCTCAGTGTGGAGTTTGATGCTACCGGCAGTTGGCGTGCCAGTATCATTGGCGCCGAATTGCCCCGCGGCATTCACGGTGCGGTGGTGCAAGTTAGCAGAGGTGAATCGCGGGTGGATGTACCGGTTTCCGTTCTGGTTAACTAGCGCGGACGGGCTCTGGCCGCGGCTAACGTCAGTTCCAGTTCAATGGGGTAATGATCTGAATAGCGGCGCGTTTCGGGTGTTTTCACGACGCGCGCTGCCTGCACAATGTCCGCCGGGGAAGACCAGGCCCGATCCAGTCTGAATACGGGGCAGCGGGTCGGGAAGGTTTTACCGGTGGCATGGGGCGTCAGCAATTGATTCAGTGTGCTGAACGCCCGCGAGAACAACTGCCATTCGTTGAAATCACCGGCAACCACCAGGGGTAAACCCATGTGGATGTCCAACCCCGCGATATGATCGCTCAGTAAGCCGATCTGCACTTTACGCTCAATGCGCTGCAAACCATTGTGGGTGTTGATAACCTGCAATGTGCCGGACGGTGTTTGCAGTGTCGCCTGCTGAATGTTGCGCGGCTCCAGGCCGCGCTGGCTGGTGTCGATGGTATGCACCTCCTGCACCGGGTAACGGGTGAGGATGGCATTGCCGTACCAGCCATGGGCGGTTGTCACTGTAGGGGAGGGCAGCAACTGCTGGAAGTGATCCCTGCACAAGGCCTGGATGTCGGCAACCGTATCCCGCTGTTGGCTGCGGGTATCAAATTCCTGCAGCAGCGCGATGTCGGCCCCGCGCTCTGCCAACCAACGTCCGATTCGTTCGTAAGAGTGTATGCCGTCGGTACCAAGCCCTCCATGGATGTTGTAGCTGATGACCCGTAGCCGCGTGTCCGTTTGATTCATGCTTTTACATCGCGGGATTGCAGTTTGCGGGCGAAATGCCGCGACAGCACGATAACACCCACCCAGATCAGTATGCCGATGGCCAGGTAGGTGATGGACCGGGTGGAAGGGTTGGTGGCCAGGTCCGATAAAGAATCCCCCACCAGCCCTTTTGCAATCATCGGTGGTAACATCCCCAGGAAAGTACCCAGGAGAAACGGCAGTAATTTGATGGATGAGATGCCGGCCACCAAGTTCACCAGGCTATAGGGTGCAATGGGCAGCAGGCGAATGGTGGCGACACCGATCACACCACTTTTGCTGAAAGCCTCATCCACTTTCTGAACCTTATGGCCCCCCAGTTTGCGCAGGCCACGGTCTCCCAGTTTTTCGCCACCCCAAAACATTACCGCGGCACTGGTGAGGGCGCCGGACATCCCGTAGATCGGCCCCCAGATCGGCCCGAATACCGCTGCCACCGCCAGTGACATGACGGTGACCGGAAAGAAAAACAGACCCCCGACGACGTACAGGATCAGCACAGTGGGCAGCGCCATACTGGTGCCCCGGGCCTGCTCCAGAAAAGCGCTCAGATTTTCACTGTTGAACCAGCTGATGTAGTGGTTTGCGGCCAGTACCACACCCGCCAGTAATACGAACAGCATCAGTACGCTGCCGATCACCAAGGTTTTTTTACGCGGATTGGGCAGATTCAAGTGGCTGCCATCGGGCAGGGGCAGGGGTGGTACCAACGGCTCCTCCGGATCGGATATCGGCGCCAGTACATCCTGCCAGGTCTGATCGGTAAACTTGTGATCATTGACCTCGGATAAGTGGTATTGATTGTTTGATTTGGCCTGCAGCAAACCATCAATGCATTGAGCCTGTTGCAGGATACGCTCTACCTGCGCAATGGAAAGGCTGGTGTGTTCTGCCAGTAGATCATTGCGCAGGTGAGCAATGGCAGCCCGCTGTGGTTCGCTGTCGGCGGCAAATATCAAATCGCATTCGGTGTCCAGCGTCATGGATCGATTACTGAAGTTGGACGAGCCGATCACCAGATAGCGGTCGTCGATGGTCATCAACTTGGAATGAATGCGTTTCAGCGCGGCATCACCGGAGCCCGGCTGGGCGGAGGAGTGGGTAATCCGGATTCGATCCGGGCGCACACCGTTTTCCACAATGTTCTTAAAGTCAATGCGTCCGGCCCAGTAGGCTTCACATTCCATGGTGCCCTTGGGTTCGTAGGAGCTGACCACCAGCACTTTCAATTGTGGTTTTCGTTTTAATTGCTGGTTTAATGCCTCGGCAATTTCCTCGCGACTGGCAAACTGGTTTTCGATGTAAATAAACTCTTCTGCGGCATGAATCAGGTCCAGCAGCATGTGCCGTACTTCCTGGGCGGGTTCTACCGCATCCATAAAGGGAATGGTGCGTGCGATTGCGCAGGGAATGTTGTGGGCGAGTGGTTCACAGAAGTGGGGCCAGCTTGCGGGAAGCTCCTGGGACGTCTGCGGTGCCGAGATCGCCTTATCGCAGGCGTTGGCAGCCAGCTTCCAGCGCCAACGCAACAGCTTGGCGAACTCCAGCACCACCGGGCCCGCTACCATGACCTGCACATCATGAATGGGGCCGTAAGGCCCTTCTGTATCGTTGCGGCGGGGGTCGTTGAATTCGTGTTTGCGCGTATCCCAGCGGCACCAGGCGATATCCATGCCGCCGTTGAATGCCAGCTCGTCGTCAATTACGACGATTTTCTGATGCTGGCTGCCGCCCATGGGAATGGTATCGTCCAGGCAAACCTGAACGTTGTCGGGGCACTGTTCTTCCCACACTTCCTTGGCCCAGATTTCCCGATTGCTGAAGAACGCCAGGGACGAATCCCAGCGCAACAGATAAATCCGCAGGTCCGGATTCTGGCGGGCTTTCCAGGCCAGCAGTTCGCAGATATTAACTGGCGCTTCCACTGCATTGGCCTCGTCGCCCCGCAACAGATCAATGCGACTATCGATATCCCAACCGGCGATGAAAATACTCTTGCGGGCGGCAACAATGGCGTGATAGAGCGCCCGGTAGTAATTGGCGCAATCGATCAGGGGGCACATATAGGTGGCCAGACTATGGCGCCAGCAATTGGAATCTTCTGAAAACAGGTCGCTGGGTTTCATGCGGAACCTCGTATCGTCCTAATGTATCTCAGAAAGCTGCAGATAGTATGCCATGGCCGGGCCAGGCCTTGAAACCGCGCACTTCGAAGTGATTTAGGCAGCAGCGGGGGGCTGGGCGTGCCGTTTACAGCGGATTTTGTAAAAGTTACACATTGGCATTGCCAGAAAATAACAGAAGTTTGTCTGCGGGTTTACCCGGCGGTGAGGTGAGCGTTAAATGGGGTAGTAGTAGTAATGAATTGGTTTTCATAGGGGCAAAACCATGCTCAGAATTGCATTTAAAAAAGGTTATAAATATCAGCTGGAAGGGGAGTTTACCTTGCGCACACCCATTATACCTGCGCGGGGTATTGCTACAGACTACATTCAACTGGCACCGGACGGCACTCTGATGCTGGCCAGAAGCTATGCCTGGGATGGGCCATCCGGGGTCCCGGATGTGGCCAGCTTCATGCGGGCCTCGTTGGTACACGATGCGCTCTATCAGTTGATGCGGCATGACCTGCTGGATCCGGATAACTATCGTAAACCCGCCGATCAACTGATGCGGCAGCTTTGCGTTGAAGATGGTATGAACCCCATAGCGGCGGGCGCTGCCTATGCCTGTGTCAGATGGTTGGGGGATCATCATGCGCGCAGGGAAAGTCGCAAACCGTTGTTGTTTGCCCCCTGATTCACGATTGCATCGATTAGGTGTTGTGTTGTGGAGGCACCTTTGCATACTGTATCTCATGGCTGAACGTCAGTTGGTTTGAAAAAGATCACAGGTGCACAAGGAAACCTCATTCATGCGAATTCTGAAGTGGATTGGTTTGGGCCTGGCCGCAATACTGTTGGTGGTGGTGGCGGCCCTGGTTTTAATTCGGTTTATTATTGATCCCAATGATTTCAAAGATCAGATCAGCGTTTTGGTGAAAGACACCACGGGTTATCGGCTCAGTTTGCAGGGTGATCTGAGCTGGAGTTTCTACCCGATACTGGGCTTTGAGTCCAACCAGGCCGCACTGGCTGCCAGCGCTGATCTTGAGCCTTTTCTTACGGTTGCCAATATGGCTCTGGGTATCCGGGTGCTGCCGTTGTTTTCCGGGGAACTGCAGGTGGATCAACTGCAGATTGAGGGGGTGGATGCCCGGTTCAGTGTGGATCAAGCGGGGCAGAGTAACTGGCAGGTGATCGACGGGGATTCGGCTGCCGCTGCGGTCAACCCTCAAGCACCAGCACCCTCACCCTCACCCTCACAGGCCACTTCTGAAGAGGCCGCCGGCCCCTTGCCTCAGGTTTCCATTCCGCTGGTTCGGGTGCTGGACGCCCAGGTCCATTATCGTGATGCATCCGGTGATAACGCTACGGACATCAGCATCAATGTCAGCAAACTGGAGTTGACCAACGTGCAGGCACAGGAGCCGGTAACTGTGCTGCTGGAGGCCGGCCTGGCGCAGTCCGGCGGTGCCACTGTGTCGCTCAGCTTGCAAGGCGAACTGTTGCCGGATCTGGAAAAACAGCACTTTCTGCTTGCCCCCTTGCAGATAAATGCAACCCTGGATAATGTTCTGCCGGCCCCGATAAGCCTGGATATCGCCGCTGAGCTGGACATTGATCTGCCCCAGGATCAGGCCAGGTTTACCCTGCAGCAATTGCAAACGTCGGGTGTCAGCGTGCAGGGTGAGCTGGTGGCGCAAGGTATCACCAGTCAACCCTCCTATCAGGGGCGCTTGTCATCACGTCCAATCAAGCTGCCTGTGTTGTTCCAGGCACTGGCGCTGGAAATGCCGACAACCGCCAGCGCCGATGTGTTCAAAACGGCGGACTTTGCTCTCACCTTCAGTGGCGACAGTACCCAGGCCAAACTCTCTGATCTGCTGGTGCATCTCGATAGCAGCACGCTGAGCGGCCGTGTGGGTGTCACCGATTTTACCACTCAGGCACTGACCTTTGACCTGTTGCTGGATCGCATCAACGTGGATCATTATCTTCCCGCCAGTGATGAAGGCGCGGCAGCCACTGATAAACCGGCAGCGGGCGGCGCTGCTCCGGCCTCTGAATCATTGCTGCCGGTGGAGCTGTTGCGTGGCTTGAATATGGCAGGTCACCTGCGCGCCAATCAAGTCATCCTGCAGCAGGAAACGCTCAATAATCTGGTGTTGCGCGTGGAGGCACAGCAGGGCGTGCTGCAGGTTACCCAGCTCAGTACCGAACTGCTGCAGGGCAATTTGAATGGCCGGTTTGTTTTGGATGCCCGGGGTGCCCGACCCTCGCTCACCTCTGACGTGGACATAAACGAAATAGAGCTGACCGGGATTTCCTCCCGTTTCATGGCCGATTCCCTGTTGTCGGGTAAAGCATCCCTGACGCTGGATGCAAAGGCGGACGGTAACACGGTGGATGAGCTGTTGCAGTCCGCCTTGGGACAACTGCATCTGAACCTGGATCAGGGGGTATTACACGGTGTTAATCTCAATGCCGTGGTGGTGGATGCGCTGCGGGACAAGTTGTCCACCGTGGAGTACCTGTATCCCGATTATCAGGAAAAGCTGCCCAGGCAGTTACGCAAAGACACCGAGATCAGCAAACTCATTGCCGATGCCAAAGTGGAAAATGGGCAGCTGATCATGCCGAAATTCGAGTTTTTCACCGGCGAAAGCGGCATCGATGCCAGCGGCAGGATTGATTTGCTGGAGCAGGGGTTTGATTACCAGTTTGGCATTGTGTTGTCGTCCATTGAGCGTAATAAATACCTCAAGGGCACCCGTTGGCCGGTGCGCTGCAATGGTCAGCTCAGCGGGGCGCCGGCGGATTGGTGCCGGCCGGATATTAAAGCCATGGGCTCGATTCTGAGCCAGGCGGCATCCAAAGCCATTAAGGATAAAGGCGCGGCGGAACTGGGAGACAAAGTCGGCCTGGAAGCTGAAGATCGCGAACAGTTAAAGGATGAAGTGCAGGAGAAACTGGAAGCCGAAGAAGAGCGGGCCAAACGAAAATTGCAGGACAAGCTGGATAAATGGTTGAAGCGTTGAGGTTTTCATCCCGGTGCTGAGCCAGGTCAGGGTTTGATTGCGGTAGGCTCGAGATTCCCGGAATCTGGACCATACTTAACTCAATTATTCCTGCATTGATTCGAGTATGTATGGCCAAGCTCAAACCGATGGATCACGGCCCCCAGTGTCGCTGCTCCGACCCCATCGCCAATTCCGAGGAATTGCGTAAGCATCAACAGACGTTCTACAAATACACCGCCATGCCCCTGGGTGAAATTTTGCAAGAGCTGGGCCTGGTCACGCCGGAGCAAATCTCGCTGGCCTTATCCGATCAAAGCGTCAGCCATAAACGTCTGGGCGAGATTCTGGTGGAGAAAGGTGTGGTCAGCCGTGATGACGTATTGCGCGGCCTGTGCCAACGCTTTGGTGTGCCCTATGTCAATCTGCGTCAGTTTGATGTGGACCCGAAAGCGGTCAGTGTGGTGCCCGGCCATTTCGCCCGTAAACACCTGGTGATGCCGCTGTTGCTGGACAAGGATCGTCTGCTGGTGGCAGTCACCGATCCCTCGGATACCGAGCTGATCAATATGTTGCGCTTTATGACCGGGAAAGTGCTTGAATTTTGCATTGCCTCGTCCGAAGACATCGCCTACGCCATCAGCTCTTACTACGGCGGCCAGGAAATGCAATCCGCGCTGGATGATCTGGCGGTGTTTTCCAGCGATGAACCGTTCCACTTGGATGCGGATAACGAAGAAAGCCTGGGCACGGAACGGCCGGTGGTGCAACTGGTGCAAAGCGTCATTTCCGATGCCATGGCACGGCGCGCATCGGACATTCATGTCCGCCCACGAGAGAGCGTGGTGGAGCTGTATTTCCGCGTGGACGGCGTTATGCAGCACATCCGTTCCTTTAGCAAAAAGCTGCTGGCGGCGGTGGTCAGCCGGATAAAAATCGTCGGGAACATGGATATATCCGAGCACCGCCTGCCTCAGGACGGCCGTTCCCGCATTCACTATCTGGATAAAACCGTGGACCTGCGAATCTCCATTATTCCCACCATTCACGGTGAGAGTGTGGTGATACGGCTCCTGGATACCCAGTTTGCCTTGAAGAGCCTGGAGGCGCTGGGTTTTGATGGCCGGGATGCTGAAGAGTTGCGCCACCTGCTGACCCGCAATAACGGCATTTTTCTGGTGACGGGGCCCACCGGCTCCGGTAAATCCACCACCTTGTATACGGCGCTGGATCATATTCGTTGCTCCAACGTCAATATCATTACCGTGGAAGACCCGGTGGAATACCACGTGGATGGCATTACTCAGATTCAGGTGAACCACGATACCGGTTACTCCTTTGCCCGGGCCCTGCGGCACATATTGCGCCACGACCCCGACGTCATCATGGTGGGCGAGATTCGTGACGAGGAGACCGCCAAAATGGCGGTGGAGAGTGCGCTGACCGGTCACCTGGTATTGAGTACCCTGCACACCAACGATGCGGCGACCACAGTGACCCGCCTGATTGAGATTGGTGTCGAGCCCTACCTGGTGAACAGCTCATTGATTGGTGTTCTGGCGCAAAGGCTGGTGCGCTGCAACTGCGTCCACTGCATGGCGGAAGAACAAATCGACCCCGCCGTGCGCAAGGTATTGGGGGTGGCGGAGGATGAAGTGTTTTTCAAAGGCAGCGGTTGCGATCTTTGTCATGATACCGGGGTCAGTGGCCGCATGGCGGTATACGAGCTGTTGGTGATGACCGCCGAATTGCGCCGGCTGCTGGCCCAACGGGTGCCGGCGGATAGCATAGGTGAACAGGCCGTTCGGGACGGGATGACCCCGTTGACCCAAAGTGCGTTGAAGGTGGCCCGGGAGCGCAAAATTCCGCTATCGGAGGTGTATCGGGTCAGATTATAGGATCGGACTATAGGGTCGGACTATAGGGTCAGATTATGGGGCCCGGTTCAGCGGCGCCTACACCTGCAGGGAACCGCCCGACAACCTGCCCCTGGTGGCAGTGGCTGGACCGGGGTGGGGGTGTTCCAGCGTCTCGATAACCACACCTTCGTTGAAGCGACCCTGGAAACGGTCAGTACTGATGACCGCCAGGGGGCGTTTACCGTTCAGCCCCAGTTTTCTCAATGGCAGGGTAGTGGGGTGTTCTGCCCCCAGTTGCAGCTTGAAGCCAAAAGGGAAACGCACATCGTAGGGAGCCCGAGTGTCCAGAATCGAACGCATGACCTGATCGTTCAGGATTGAGAACATGTTGAACCCCATTGGACGAATTTGGCCGATGCGTGGCCCGTAGCCCCCAAACTGCAGCAACGGTATGTTGCCCTCCATGCATTCAACACGGCAATTCAAGGTCGCTTTGTGCAGCGACATTTCCACTCGTGAGGGGGATTTGATATGCCCCCAGACCTCGCGGCCAACGGCGACCATGCGGGGACTGCTGGTGTGGCAGTTCATCAGATAGAAGCCCATATGGCGCTGGTCTGCCTTGGAGAATAATTCCCGCCAGGGGGAAATAGGGCGAAACCCCCTAAGCCTGGATACCGGCACCGCCAGGGAGGCGATGCTGTAGGGCGTGGCACTGCAGAGGGTGAAATTGGCCATCACCAGGCCCACTATGGCGTAACGGCCGAAGGTCATGGCGGGAACAAAACTGGTGCCCGCCAGCAGCGCTTCCACCCGTTCCCGCAAGGTACAGAACAGGGCAATACTGTAATCACCCTCTTTATAGAGCACGGGGACCTCCACTGCGCCCATAGAGGTGTTCACGCTGCGTTGGGGAACCTGGAAGAACGGGTCGATTTGCATGGAAAAGCCTTTCTTGGTCTGATTGTTAGCTTTCTTAAATGATTATATTGATTTTTTGTGCATCTATAAGTGGTTTTTGAGGTCAAAATAACCAGCCCGGTGGCCCGTTTCAATGTTACTGGCGTTACTGGGCCGAGTTGTGCGGTAGCCCCAGGCAACCGTTTGCGTGGGCATCTACTACTATCATCCCGCTTTTGGACATCAGCGCCATATTTCAACAGCCTCAGAGCTTTGCTATAATGGCGCGTTTAATTATTCCCCCCTGCAACAAGGCTGGCACTGCATGTTACGTATTGCTCAGGAAGCGCTTACTTTTGATGATGTTCTGCTCTTGCCCGGTTATTCAGAGGTCCTGCCCCGGGACGTACAACTGAAAACCCGGCTCACTCGCGAGATTACCCTGAATATCCCGTTGGTGTCCGCAGCCATGGACACCGTGACCGAATCACGCCTGGCCATCAGTATGGCGCAGGAAGGGGGGATCGGCATTCTGCACAAGAACATGACGGCCGAGGAACAGGCGCGGCAAGTCAAGGCAGTGAAGAAATTTGAAAGCGGTGTGGTTCGTGATCCCATCACCGTACCCCCTGACACCACGGTGGGCAAGCTGATTGAGATCACCCAGATCAATAACATCTCCGGTGTGCCGGTGGTGGAAGGCGAGCAACTGGTGGGGATTGTCACCAGTCGTGATCTGCGCTTTGAAGATCGCTACGATCAACCGGTTTCCGCCATCATGACGCCAAAAGATAAACTGGTCACCGCGAAGGAAGGGGCCAGCACCAATGAGATCAAGGGGTTACTGCACAAATTCCGGATCGAGAAGATCCTGCTGGTGGACGATGATTTTTGCCTCAAGGGCATGGTCACCAACACCGATATCCTCAAAGCCGAAGCCTACCCCCATTCCTGCAAGGATGATCAGGGGCGGTTGCGGGTAGGAGCCGCGGTGGGCACCGGCGACGGTACCGAGGAACGGGTTCATGCCCTGGTGGAAGCCGGTGTGGACGTGCTGGTGGTGGATACCGCTCACGGACACTCCAAGGGCGTCATTGAGCGGGTGCGCTGGGTCACCCACAACTACCCCGACGTGCAGGTGATCGGTGGCAACATCGCCACCGCGGAAGCGGCTCTGGCCCTGGCCGACGCCGGCGCCCATGGCGTCAAGGTGGGCATCGGCCCCGGCTCAATTTGTACCACCCGTATCGTGTCCGGCATTGGCGTACCCCAGATTTCGGCGGTGGGCAATGTGGTAGAGGCGTTGAAAGATCGTGATATTCCGGTGGTTGCCGATGGCGGCATCCGCTTCTCCGGCGACATTGCCAAGGCCATCGCGGCGGGCGCCCATGCTATTATGGTCGGCGGTTTGCTGGCGGGTACGGAAGAAGCCCCTGGCGAAGTGGAGCTGTATCAGGGCCGTTACTACAAGGCCTATCGCGGTATGGGGTCCCTGGGGGCCATGGCCCAGAATCAGGGCTCCAGCGATCGCTATTTCCAGGATGCCTCCCAGGGGGTGGAAAAACTGGTGCCGGAAGGCATCGAGGGCCGCGTGCCCTATAAAGGGCCGATCTCCGCGATTATTCATCAGATGATGGGTGGGGTGCGGGCCAGCATGGGTTACACCGGCTGTGCGTCCATTGAAGACATGCGCACCAAGCCCACTTTCGTGCGGGTCACCGGTGCCGGCATGAAGGAGAGCCATGTGCACGATGTGACCATTACCAAAGAGGCGCCGAACTACCGTTCCTAAGCCGATCACCGATTTCTCAGGATGGCCAGCCGAACCCGCCGACGGGCGGCTGGCCTTTCAGTTTCAGCAGCGACTGTGTGACAGTTAATACCACGGAATCCGATTCATCATGACCGACATTCACGCGCAACGCCTCCTTATTCTGGATTTTGGCTCCCAATACACGCAACTGATTGCCCGCCGGGTTCGGGAAATCGGGGTGTACTGTGAGTTGTGGGCCTGCGATGCAGACCCGGATGCCATCAAGGCCTTTGCGCCCCAGGGAATTATCCTGTCCGGTGGCCCGGAATCCGTGATTGGGGATGACACCCCAAGGGCCCCACAGGTGGTGTTTGACCTGAACGTACCCGTACTGGGCATTTGCTATGGCATGCAGACCATGGCGGCCCAGTTCGGCGGCGAGGTGGCCGGCTCGGAGCACCGGGAGTTCGGCTATGCGGAAGTGAAAGTAAAGGATGGTGGTGAGCTGCTGACCGGTTTGGATGATCACGCCGGTGATAAAAAGCTGGACGTGTGGATGAGCCACGGCGACAAAGTGGTGGCGCTGCCAGCGGGGTTTACGTGCATAGCAGAAACCGCCAGCGCACCCATTGCGGCCATGGCCTGTGAAGCGAAAAAACTCTACGGCGTGCAGTTCCATCCGGAGGTGACTCACACCAAGCAGGGCGGTGAGCTGCTGAAACGCTTTGTGCGGGAAATCTGTGGCTGTGATGCCCTGTGGACGGCGGGCAACATCATCGACGATATGGTGGCCCGGGTACAGCAACAGGTGGGGGATGATGAAGTTCTGTTGGGGTTGTCCGGTGGTGTGGATTCTTCGGTGGTGGCGGCCCTGTTGCATAAAGCCATTGGCGACAAGCTCACCTGTGTGTTTGTTGATAATGGCTTGCTGCGCCTGAAGGAAGGGGATCAGGTGATGGACATGTTTGCCCAGCACATGGGCATTCGTGTGATCCGGGTGGATGCGGAAGACCTGTTTTTGGGCAACCTGAAAGGCATAAATGATCCGGAACACAAGCGCAAGGTCATCGGGAATACCTTCATTGATGTGTTCGATGCCGAAAGCAGCAAGCTCAACGAGATCAAATGGCTGGCCCAGGGCACCATTTACCCTGACGTGATTGAATCCGCGGGTTCCAAAACCGGCAAAGCCCATGTGATCAAATCCCACCACAATGTGGGTGGTTTGCCTGAGCACATGAAAATGCAGCTGGTGGAACCTCTGCGGGAGCTGTTCAAGGATGAAGTGCGCAAAATTGGTTTGGAGCTGGGCTTACCCTATGACATGGTCTATCGCCACCCATTCCCCGGCCCGGGCCTGGGCGTGCGTATCCTGGGTGAAGTGAAAAAGGAATACGCCGATATCCTGCGGGAAGCGGACCATATCTTTATCGAGGAATTGCACAAGGCAGACTGGTATCACAAGGTGAGCCAGGCGTTTGCCGTCTTCCTGCCGGTGAAATCCGTTGGCGTCACCGGTGATGGTCGGCGTTACGAGTATGTGGTGGCGATTCGGGCAGTGGAAACCATCGATTTTATGACGGCCCGGTGGGCGCACCTGCCTTACGATCTGCTGGAAAAAGTGTCCAGCCGGATTATCCAGGAAATTCCGGGCATATCCCGGGTCACCTACGACATCTCATCCAAGCCACCGGCAACCATCGAGTGGGAGTGACCGCACCGGTCACTCTTTCGGTGTTCTCCAGCACAACCCCAGTATGGCGGTCATCGGCGCGGCCAACAGTAATCCCGCCTGGAACTGGCCCAGCACCCACAGGCTCAGGCCGCTGATCAAGCACCACAGCAGTGGCATCGGCAGCAACACCCATAGCCACCAGCCGCGCTGCATTAGCAGTATCACCCCAAGGGCAAATATGGTGGTGGGATCTGCATGGATTCCCACGACTTCGGTTTGCCGCAGGGTACCCCGTCCAATCAGGGAGATCAGGGGCCAAAACAGACCTAGAGCGGCCAGCAGCACCCCCGACCGGAGACGTGCAGGCGGAACCTTGCTGCCCTGGTGGGTGGTGAATATTAAAAGCGTCAGCAGCAGCGCCTGCAGATAAAACCCGCGGGCAAACCAGACACTCGCCCAGTTGAGGTTGACGTAGAACTGCTGCAGAAAGCCATAGGCAGCCCAGCCCCAGAGCAGAGCCAGCAAGGGGCCCGCAAGGCGGCGACCGGTGAATGCCAATGCCAGTGCGCCAATGCCGATCACCGTGGTGGCCAGATGCAGGGGCCACCAGGCGGCATTAACCCGCTCGATCAGCCGCAGGTACACCTCTGCGGTAAAGGGGATAAAGTTACCGACGGCGTAGGTGGACCATTCTTCCATTGAATTAAAATCTCACAGGCTGCGGATGTCGTTTATCATCCGCTGGCGCTGGCTTGCATCGGGCATTGGGCCACGGCCCGCCTCCATATTTTCCTGCATATGGGCAACCTGGGTGGTGGCGGGGATGGCACAGGTGACCGACGGGTGAGAGACGATAAACCTGAGCAGATAGTCGGCCCAGGTTCGGCAGTTGAGTTCATCAGCGGCCCAGGCCGGTACCTTTTCATGGCGTTGCAACGGTTTGATCAGGCTCCCGCCATCGTAGGGACGGTTGGCGATCACCGCGATGCCCCGCTCCCGGGCCAGCGGCAACAGGCGCTGTTCTGCTTCCCGGTGGGTGAGGTTGTACGTGAGCTGGACAAAGTCCAGATCCTTCGTCTGCAGGATCTTTTCCAGTTCCCGGTGCCGGCGGCCGTGGGAAGTGGTAATGCCGATGTAGCGGATTTTTCCCGCCTGTTTCATCGCTTCCAGATTGGCGAGATGATCCTGCCAGCTCGTCAGGTTGTGCACCTGTATCAGGTCGAAACGCTCGAGGCTCCAGGCTTCAGCCTGTTCTGACACCTGCTGCCCGGTGGCATCGCCGTTCCATGTCCAGATCTTTTCCGCCGAAAAAAGTGTCTTTGGAAAGCCCAGTTGTTTCAGGGCATATCCCACCATCTCGGCAGAGGAACCGTACATGGGGGAGCAGTCCACCATGCCGCCGCCATATTCGAAGAACTTCTTCAACACGTCGGTGCGCTGCCGCCGCAGTTGCGGATCGTTACCGACGTTGAATGTTTGCCAGGTGCCCATGCCAATGGCGGGAATTTTTTCGCCGCTGGAGAGAATGAGTTTTTGCAATGGATTTTTGCGGGCAAACGTGATCGAGGGGGCCAGGCCCAGCAGGGCTGCGCTGCCGATAAACCTTAAGATGTGACGCCGCGAAAGTCTCAGGTTCACGATATGGTCTCCTCTTATTTGGCAGTGGCTGCAAACCACCGAGGTTTGGCAAGGGTGGTGGCCAGGCAACAGAGTAAGTGAGCAAACAGATCCGCCAAGGAATTCCGCCAAGAAAATCCAGTGGGGGGCGGACGTCATGGCTTGAAACTAGACTGGGCGCGATGCTGTGTCAATGCGCAACACAGGTTCGCGGCCCGTCCGGGCCGCGAGGCGCTGTTACAAACCAGCGAGAGTAAGGCAACAGTAAGGCAAAAGCCGAGGCCGTATTCGGTGCCATAAGCGCTATTTCCTCGGGCTAGCCTTGCAATCGGGAATTCCACCCCCATATCAGGTTGGACAGACTATTTTGTCTGTTCCTACTGAAAGGCGTTTCAATGCCGTCACAAAATGATGATTCCGGCTCCCCATGGGGCTCTCCTTCCCAATCATCTCCTGATCTTGAGTTGGCCCTTAAAGAATCGGTAGACCGATTAAAAGGTTTATTCGGGGGCGGCTCTGGCAACAATAATGGCACCGGCTTGGTGAAAATACTGACTATTGGCCTGCTGTTGTTTGTGGCCCTGAGCATATGGTCTGCCTATTACACTGTGCCCAGCGATTCGGTCGCGGTCGTGCAGCGATTTGGAAACCACCTCAAAGAAGTGCCCCCCGGCTTACACTTCAAGCTGCCACTGGGTATTGATAAAACGACCATTGTTCCGGTTAAACGGCAACTAAAGCAGGAGTTTGGGTTCGCCACACTCGGTGCCCGCGATCCCTATCAGGGCACTCGCGACGGTGGCCGTGAAACGCAAATGGTGACCGGTGACCTGAACGCTGCGCTGGTGGAATGGGTCGTGCAGTACCGCATATCCGATCCGGTCAAGTTTCTGTTTGAAGTGCGCGAGCCTGCGGAAACGCTCCGTTATGTATCAGAGTCGGTTATGCGGGAGGTGGTAGGGGATCGAACGGTCGATGAAGTAATTACCATAGGCCGGCAGGAGATTGAGGTTGAAGCGCTGATTAAAATGCAGGAGTTATCCACCAAATACGTGATGGGTATCAGCATTGATCAGGTGCAATTGAAGAATATCAATCCGCCCAGACCGGTACAGGAATCCTTCAATGAGGTGAATCAGGCGCAACAATCGAAAGAAAAACTCATAAATGAAGCACGGCGGGAATACAACAAAGTGATTCCGCTGGCTGAGGGCGAAAAGGATCAGCGAATCAGAGAGGCGGATGGCTATCGCCTAAAACGTATAAACGAAGCCGAGGGTGATGCCCTGCGATTCAATGCGTTGTTTGCGGAGTATCAAAAGGCACCGGAAGTCACACGGCGCCGAATCTACATTGAAACCATGCAAAGTGTCTTGCCGGAGATAACCTCAAAAGTGTTGATGGACGATTCCGTGCCGGGTTTACTGCCGTTGCTTAATCTGAACCGGCAGAAGGAGCAGCAACAATGAAAAACGTTTCCCTGGTTGGTCTGTTAATCGTGCTGCTTTGTGGTGTGTTCGTCGGCGCCAGCGCCATGTACACCGTTGATGAAGTTGAGCAGGTCATCATTACCCAGTTTGGCAAGCCGGTGGGTGAGCCCATTACCGAAGCGGGCCTTAAGTTCAAAATCCCCTTTGTACAAGAGGTAAATCCCATCGATAAGCGTGTGCTGGAATGGGATGGCGCACCCTCTGATATGCCCACCAAGGATAAGCTCTATATTTCTGTCGATCTGTTTGCCCGTTGGCGGATTGTCGATCCGTTGCAGTATTTTCTGCGCCTGCAGGATGAGCGCAGTGCTCAATCAAGGCTGGATGATATTCTGGGTAGCGAAACACGAAATGCGGTGGCCAAACATGAACTGATTGAAATTATCCGCACCACCAAAGGCAGGGAGCCACTTATCGATACTGCTGTCCTTGGTGAAGACGCTGCATCACCCACTGAGCAAGGCCCCATAGTGGGGGCGTTGGTGCCTATTGAGAAAGGCCGCCAGTTGGTTGAACGGGAAATATTCACTGCAGCGGCTGAAAAAGTGAGTGTGTTCGGTATAGAGCTGTTGGATATACGTTTTAAGCGTATTAATTATAACGAAAGCGTACGGCCGAAAATTTACGACCGTATGATCAGTGAGCGGCGGCAGATCGCCGAGCGGTTTCTGTCCGAGGGCAATGGCGAGGCGGCGAGAATACGGGGTAATCGGGTGCGCGACCTTAATAAAATCCAGTCCGAAGCCTATCGTCAAGTGGAAGAAATTCGTGGTTTGGCCGATGCCAAGGCAACCGAAATCTACGCCAGTGCCTACAATCAAACGCCCCAGTCCGTGGAATTCTACGAGTTCACGCGCACAATGGCTTCTTATCCTGAAATCGTTGGTAAAAACACTACCATCGTATTGTCGACCGGAAGCGATCTTTTTAAATACCTCAAAGGCATGAATGCCAAGATAGAACAACTTAATCCGCAATCGGAGTAATGTATGAGCAAGGAACGAAAAGGTAATAAAGAAACCAAGAAGGCGCCTTTAATGACCCAGAAAGAGAAAAAGGCGGCGAAAAAAGCAAAGAATGATCAGCGCCCCCAAAGCACCGGGTCACTTTAAAAGACTGTCATTAACAGTAAGTTATTTCGAATCATGACTTCATCTTTTGTGCGCAAAGAATTTACACCACGCAGGATGCGCCATGAACTCGTTTGTTGGACGAGTGAGGATTGAACCCATGAAATTGAAACTCAGTAAAATATGGTTGCAGATCAGTGCGATGACGATTGCTTTAACGCTCTGCTCTGCAACCCTGAGGGCACAAAGCGATACCACGGAAAACCTGCCTGAAAACGCTTACCATAATACCTATGGTGACGGCTGGGAATGTGAGCGCGGCTTCAAGAAAGTCAGGGATCGTTGCGCCCCAATTAAAGTACCGGAAAACGCCAGTCTCAACGCCTATGGCCGAGACTGGGCGTGTGATCGGGGCTATTTGAAAGAAAATGAAACCTGTATAAAGATAAACGTGCCGCCCAATGCCTACCTGGTGGATAGGCAATATGGTGTAGGGTGGGAATGTGAGCGCGGTTACAAGGCAGACAAGGCCGATTTTAGCGGCAATCAAACCGAGTGTATTGAAATCGACATTCCCGAAAACGCCGTTTTGAATGGGTCAAACTATGGCCCGGGCTGGGACTGCGTGCAGGGCTATAAGGCGCTTGATAACTCCTGCAGCAAAATCATTATCCCGGTAAACGCATATGCAACCGGTTCGTCTCACGATAAAGGTTGGGAGTGCATGAGAGGCTTCGAAGAGGAACGTGGCCACTGTGTCGCCATGGATATACCTGAGAATGCTTATCTTGATCGCCGTGGGAAATATTGGCAATGTCAGCGTGGCTACAAAAAGACCCGGCAGGGGTGTCTCCAAGTTGATCCTCCGGAAAATGCCTACCTGAACGATGATGGTGATGGCTGGCGTTGTGAGCGAGGCTATGAAAAGCAGGCACAATCCTGTTCTCTTATACGCCTGCCCGACAATGCCCATCTCAATAGCCGGGGTGACGGCTGGGAATGTGATGAACCTTTCAAAAAAAGGGGGAACCATTGTGACACGCGTTGATGTTTAAGGTGTATCCCAACGGGCTGTGCAAAAGTGCTGGTGGCAGTTATGAATCGTTATAAAATTGTACATCAAACAGATTATGACTTTTCTGCTGTGGTTCAACTGCTGCCTCACACCTTGCGCTTGCGGCCTCGGGAGGGGCATGAGCTGCGTATAGAAAGCTTGATATTGGATATTTCCCCTGCGGCAACATTGCGCTGGCATCGGGATGTGGAAGGCAATTCCGTTGCAGCGGCGACCTTCAGCACCGGTACGCAGCACCTGACTGTAAAAAGTGAGGTCATCATCCAAAAATACGATCAGGCGCCCCATGATTTTCTGGTTGCGGATTACGCGGTTAATTATCCATTCCGCTACAACCTTGAAGATACAACGCTGTTGGCCCCGTATATGAATCCGGTTCAATATAGTGAAATCCCTGCGCTAAGCAATTGGATGAGCCACCTTTGGCAGCGCAACGACAATATACAAACCTTCGCCTTATTGCTGCAGTTGAACCAACTGATCTATCAATCCATGCACTACCGCAGACGGGAAGAGGAAGGGGTGCAGACAGCAGAACAAACCCTGTTATGGGGCTCAGGTTCCTGCCGGGATTTTGCCTGCCTGTTTATCACGGCGGCCAGGCAGTTGGGGTTTGCCGCCCGCTTTGTCAGCGGCTATCTCTACTCGGATCACATCTCCTGTCAGTTTGGGCAGTCCGGGTCCACCCATGCCTGGGCTGAGGTGTTTATTCCTGGGGCCGGATGGAAAGGCTTTGATCCAACCATTGGTAATATTGTCGGGGCAGAGCATATTCCGGTCGCGGTGGCGAGATTACCGCAATCCGTACCGCCCATCGCCGGGTCTTTCCATGGGCCAGCGGGAACCAACATGGTAGTGAATGTTTGGGTCACCGAAATCGGCTAAACCTCAGCCGGGTGTTTTTGCGTAATTGATTATTGATGCGCGTTGCATTGCCATAATCGTCTCGCTATGCTGCCAGTTCTTTTTTCAACGTTCAGATTTCTATGACCACAGCAACGCGGAAACTCTGTCTTTTATTCCTGACCCTGGGTGTCGGCCTGACCCACAACCTGTACGCGGCTGACAGCAAACGCACCCTGACTCTGGCACAGATCGCCGAGCATCCCGCCCGCCAGGCGCCCGCCACCGCTGTCAGCCTGAATCACACCACCCTCAGTGCCCAACTGCAGGCCACGGTCACTGCCATTCCGGTGGGTGTCAGTCAGCAGGTCAAGCAAGGTGAAATACTGCTGCAACTGGATTGCACGGATTTCAATCTGTCACTGCAACTGGCAAAGGCCGGTATCACCATCACCCAGGCCCGTTTGGATCTGGCCAAAACCCAGCAGAATCGTGCTACCCAGTTGATGCAGAAGGATCTGGCATCCCGGGAGAACGTCGACACCGCCAACGCCGAAGCCATCGCCCGGCAAGCGGAGCTGCAACAGGCCGAAATCAATTTGCAGCAGGCACAGCTGGATGTGAAACGTTGCCAGATCAAGGCGCCATTTGATGGCATCGTTACCCAGCGTATTGCCAACGTGGGCCAACTGGCCGCCGTCGGCACGCCCCTGATCACCATTGTGGATACCCGGCAACTGGAACTGTCCGCCCTGGTTAACCCTCGGGAAGTTGCGCAACTGAGCCAAGCGGACCTGGTGTTCGTCGCCGATCAGAGCTATCCGGTTTCCCTGCTGCGCGCCGGTGGTATTGTGAATACCGAAACCCGTGATCAGGAAATCCGCCTGGCGTTTCACGGTGATACACCGCCACCGGGTACCGCCGGCAAACTGGTCTGGACCGATCCCCGCAGCTTCGTTCCCTCCCAGTATGTGGTGAAGCGGGATGGGCAATGGGGCGTTTTCATCAAGCAGCAAGGCAAGGCGCACTTCATTGCTCTGCCCAATGCCATCCCCGGCCGCAGTGCGCCACTGGCGATGGCAGAGGATACCCCCATTGTGGTGAAGGGGCTGGGCCCGTTGAATTCAGGTGAGCCCTTGCCGTGAACCTGTTGCGCCGTTTTCTTGAAAACCACGTACTGGCCAACCTTACCTTTGGCCTGGTGATTATCCTCGGTATCCTGGCCTATCAGGAAATGCCCCGGGCCCGGGATCCGGAGATCAACTTTAACTGGATTGACATCACCACTGCGCTGCCAGGCGCCTCTTCCATCGACGTGGAAAAGCGGGTAACCGACCCGATTGAGGATACCATCAGCAGTACAGTGCGGGATCTGCGCTTTGTGACCAGCACCAGTCGCGAAGGTGTGTCATCGATTCTGGTACGCTTCAACCAACTGAGTAAAACCGAGTTCCGGGAACGGGTGGCGGATCTGCGCCGTGAAGTGCAGAACGTGTATACCGATCAATTGCCTGATGAGGCACTCGACCCGCAGATTCGCGAGATCACCTCTTCCTCCGGATTCCCTACGGCGAGCCTGGTGCTGACCGCGCAATCCCCTGACGAAGCCTTCCGCCGTTATGCCGCCGACCTGAAACTGGCCCTGGAGCGGCAACCGGGGGTGGACGAAGTCCTGAAGATGGGCAGCGAAGATCCGGAGTTGCGCATTGCCTTCTATCCGGAAAAACTGCTCGGGCTCGCCATCAACCCCAACGATCTGGCGGACACTGTGCGTGCCTATTTCAGTGATGTGGCCATTGGGGATATGAACACGGCGAACGGCCGTTGGTTGGTGCGGCTGGAAGGCACCAGCAGCTCCCTGGATGAGCTGGAAGCCTTTCCGGTGGTGACGGCTCAGGGAGTGGTGCCCCTGGGCAGCCTGGCGGAGATTTATCGCAGCAGCGCCGAGCCATCGATTCTTGCCCACTATCAGGGCCAGCCGGCCATCATGTTCAATATCACCAAACAGGAACAGGCCAACACCCTGCAATTGTTGGACAACCTCAACCAGTTCATCGAGCGGCAGCAGGCGGTGGTGATTCCCCAGGGTTATCACCTGGCCCTGGTGGACGACCAGACCATCAGCACCCGGGACGCCATCCGCACCATGCAGTGGAACGCGGGCATCGGCCTCAGCCTGGTGATACTGGTGGTGTTTATCTTCCTGGGCGGGCGTATCGCCCTGCTCACCGGGATTGGTATTCCTTTTACCCTGGCCGCCACCTTTTTCATTCTTCACGCCATGGGCATGAGCCTGAACAACACGGTACTGCTGGGTGTGGTGATCGCCCTGGGGATGCTGGTGGACGATGCCGTGGTGGTGGTGGAAACCATCTACTATCGTCTGCAACAGGGCGGCTCTGCCATGGAGGCGGCCATGGCGGCACTGCAGGAAGTGGCAGCACCGGTGTTCACCTCCGTGCTGACCACCATCGCTGCTTTTCTGCCGCTGATGCTGCTGCCCGGAATCATGGGGGATTTTCTGCGGGTGATTCCTATGGTGGTGTGCATCGCCCTGGCGGTGAGCCTGCTGGAAGCGTTCTGGATGCTGCCGGCCCATGTTTCCGTGATGCGGGTTAACTTTGACAAAACCTCGGCACTGCAGCGCAAACGCCAGCACTTTTCCCGCAATATCCGCCATTACTACAGCCTGTTGTTGATCCGGGTGATGCGTCATCCGGTGCGTTCCCTGCTGGGGATTGTGGGTGTTGCGGCACTGGCTGTCCTGTTGCTGGTCGGTGGTGTGATCAACGTGAACTTTTTTGCCGCCGACCCCTACCGGTTGTTGTACATCAATGCGGAATCCCCGGCCCGTTATACCATCGACGATTCCATGGCCGTTGCCGAACAACTGGAACGCAAGGCTCTGGCGGTGTTGGAGCCGGAAGAAGTGCGGGCCACTGTTGCCTACAGTGGCATCATGTTTACCCAGACCGAGCCTTATTTCGGTGAAAACTACAGCCAGGCTTTCATCAGCCTTAACCCCATTCGCGGTGACATGCGTGACACCTACAGCCTGATTGCGGCGGTGGAGGACGCAGTGGGGGAGCAATTGGGTGAATCCAAGGTGTCCGTTTTGGTGTTGGAGGATGGTCCGCCGGTGGGGCAACCGGTGAGTGTTAAGGTTCGCGGTGACCGTTTCGAGGACATTCAGGCGGTGGTGGATAAAATCTCGGCCCACCTGCAGGCGGACCCACGCTTCAAAAACATCAACACAGATTTCAAAACCGGCAGTCCGCAATTGAAACTCACCCTGGATGGCGACGCCATCCAGCGCGCCGGCATTGCACCGCAGGTGGTCACCGCCGCCTTGCAAAGCCGGGTAGACGGCCTGCTGATCGGGCGCTATCAAAACCTGGGTGAAGAGGTGGATATCCGGTTGTTGGCGCGTACCGGCAGCGAGGACAATCTGGACGCTCTGCTGAGCACCACCCTGACTACCGCCAATGGCGGGACTGTGCGCCTGAGTACGCTGCTGCAGGCAGAGTACGGCTCCGGCTACCAGAATATCCGCCACTACAATTTCAAGCGTTCCATCACCATCAACGGGGACATCGATGAGACGCAGCTGGATGCGGTGGCGGCCAATGACCTGATCCGGGCCTACTGGGATACCATTCGTGCCCAACACCCGGGCATCAGTCTGGATTTTTCCGGGGTGTTGGATGACATTGAAGAAAACCTCAGCGGCATCAGCATGCTGTTCGCCATGGGATTGGGCCTGATTTACCTGATTTTGGGCACCCAGTTCAAAAGTTATCTGCAACCCCTGATGATCCTGGTTTCGGTGCCGCTGGCCTTTATCGGTGTGGTGTTCGGCCTGGTGCTTACCAACAATCCGTTAAGTTTTACCTCCATGTACGGCGTGGTGGCCCTGTCGGGCATTTCGGTGAACTCCGCTATCGTCCTGATCTCTGCCGCCAACAGTCGCCTGAAATCGGGCATGAGCCCCCTGCACGCCACCATATACGCCGGCCGCCGCCGCGTGGTGCCCATCCTGATTACCTCAACCACCACCATCGCCGGTTTATTTTCCCTGGCCCTGGGGATCGGCGGCAAGTCCCTGCTGTGGGGCCCCATCGCTGCCACCATCGTCAGCGGGCTGCTGTTTTCAACCGTTCTGGTGCTGGTGGTGATTCCGTTGATCTACTATGCGTCGGTGCGCAGCCAGCCGGTGGTGTTGAGCTGAGACCGGCATACTCACCCCGCTGCACTGATTGGCAGGTTTTTCCAATCGTGATATGTTGCCGGTTATTCCCTCCCATTTCAGCACTACAGGCTGGCACAGTAGAACCTGCCCATGAACACAACCCAACACTCATTCTCTGATCAGGACCTGCTCTGGATGCGGCGCGCCCTGGTGTTGGCGCAGCAGGCGGCGGCGGAGCAGGAAGTACCGGTTGGCGCGGTGATTGTGCGTGAGGCGGTGGTTTTGGGTGAGGGCTATAACCGGCCCATTGCAAACAACGATCCCACCAGCCACGCTGAAATTGTGGCGTTACGCCGCGCCTGTGAGCAGGAACGCAATTACCGGCTTCCCGGTTCAACCCTGTATGTGACGGTGGAGCCCTGTTCCATGTGCGCGGGCGCCCTGCTGCATGCCAGGGTGGACCGGGTGGTGTTCGGGGCCCGTGAACCGAAAGCGGGTGCCATTGTCAGTGCGCAACGCTTCTTTGATCAGCCGTTTGTGAACTATAAAGTGCGCTATGAGGGGGGGTGTCTGGAGGCAGAATGCAGTGCCCTGATGAGCGGATTTTTTGCAATGCGCCGGCGCCTGAAGCGCCAACATAAACAGCAGGGCTAAACCTTAGTGGCGCAATCCTGATGCCAGAGGTAAGCCCTGCTCAGTGAACCAGTGCTTCGCGCATCGCCACCAAACGCTGGGGGGTGGGGGTATAGCGGTGATAGTTTCGTTCGGTTGCCCACACCAGCGCTTCATAGTAGCGGCGAATATTACGTACATAAATCACCGACTGGCCCCCGGAGCGGGCACGGCCGTGACGGGTTTGCGAGTAGTATTCCCGCTGCAGCAACAAGGGCAGTTTCTGCCTCACATCAAACCAGTCGTTGGGATCCATGCCGTCTTTCTTCGCCAGTCGGCGAGCATCCATCAAATGCCCGTATCCGACGTTGTAAGCCGCCAGGGCAAACCAGGTGCGGTTCGGTTCGGCGATGGCTTGTGGTAAGCGCTTGTAGAGCTTCTTGAAATAGCGGGACCCACCCTGAATGCTTTGCTCCGGATCCCGCCGGTTGCTGACGCCCATTTCCTTGGCGGTGCGCCGGGTCAGCATCATCAGGCCACGGACCCCGGTGGGGGAAATGGCGTTGGGATTCCACAGTGATTCCTGGTAGCCGATGGCCGCCAGCAGGCGCCAGTCCAGGTTTAGTTCCTTGGCGGAGGCTTTGAAGGTCTCCTCGAATTTCACCAGGCGGGAATCCAGGTGGGACAGAAAGGTGCGTGCACCTACATAGTCAAACTCCCGGTGGCCAAAAAAGCGAATGCGTAACTCTTCCAATGCGCCGCTCTCATTGACTTCATTGAAAAACAACTCCGCAGAGGTGAACAGGGAGCCATCCGTGGTGCTGGAGAAAGCCCACGCCAACGGTTCAGGGCCGCTTAACTCCAGCGAGGTGCGCAACTCAGGGAAAACCGAGCGGTAGGTGTTGAAGACATTGGAATCCAGCACCGCATAATCCGCCTGCCCGTCGTTCACCATATTGAGCAGCGCCAGGGCAGAGCTGTTGGATTTTTCCTCCCAGTTCAGGCCGGGATGATCCCGCTGCAGCCGTTCAAGGTTTTCTGAGTGGCTGCTGTTGGCGATCACCACCAGCTTTCTGCCGATCAGGTCATCAAGGGTGCGGGGTTTTGAGTGGTCGGAATGATAGATCAGCTGTTGACTGATCTGCTGGTAGGGGGATGAAAAACGAAATTCACGGCTCCGTTGTGGTGTCACCGTGAGGCCGGCTGCGGCCATGTGTACCTCACCGCTGCGTACCGCCTTCAGCAGCTCACCCAGGTCGCTGTAGGTTTGAATCCTGAGTTTGACACCAAGATAATCGGCGTAGGCCCGGGCCAGTTCAAACTCGAAGCCGGTTTCCCGATCCCATTCCTGATAGTACATGGTGGGACCTTCCTGAGTGGCCACTACCAATTCCCCCTCTTGCCGGACTTGCTCCAGCAGGGGTAAATTGGGTTGGCAGGCTGGTACCAGCAGGAATCCTGCTGCCAGCGCGGCACCCATGATGGTTTTGATCAGCCATGTTATCGCGTTCATAAATCGTTGTCGTATTAACAGAATCCCTGTTTAGCCTGCAGGCTGATCCCTGTACCCACTGACATTGAATCTAAACAGTAACGGTTTCAGAGAGTTGCAGGGCGTGCCGGCAATTCTTGCAAAATCTGTGAACTGTTCGTCAGCTTAAATTTGTATAAAAAGTGAACGAATTATATCCGCATAAGGGCCTAAAGTCGATTTCAATGTGTAACAGATCGCATAAAACCAGGCGTTTATATACAAATAACGAATTTAAATGTGACCCAATTTACAATTCATCTTTTTTGCAGCTTGGAGGGACCTTGCCTAAGCTTAACCAACGTGACTATTCAAGGTGTGAGGCTTGGGAAAATGGCTGCTAACGTACGGATTTTGAGCGCCCTGAGCGTATTGGGTGTGTTGCAGTTGGGCTATTTGGCCTGGGCTGTTTCCGCGGCGGACGGCGGGTGGTTGGTGCTGGGGGGCGGAGTTCTGATCGCACTGGTGGCGGGCGTCGTTGCGGCAGTGATCCTGAGCAATGGTTCCCGGTCAGACGACAGTGTTGCGGTCTTTCTGGAGGAGCTGGTGGCCGGCAAGCGCAGGCTGGACCAGCGCCTGGAGGGCGAGGCGTCTGCGTCAGCGGTGGCAGTGAACCAGACCATGGCCCATTTCCAGGAGGTGTTCGAACGGGTGTCCGGCAACCTGGATCGCATCAAGGTGATGAGCCGGGAATTAAGTAAGCACTCTGCGGGCGGCAGTACCCACTACGAGCGTGAAATCCAGGAGGTTCAGGAAGCCATTGCTTCCATGAGCGCGGCAGTACACGATGCGTCGCAGAACGCGGCCACGGCCGCACAGGCGGCGCGGGATGCCAGTAATGAAGCCGATAGCGGCCAGACTGTGGTCAACAATGTGACCCGTTCCATCCATTCGCTGGCCGATGAGGTAGAGCGGGCCGCCACCGCTATCCAGAAACTGGAAGCGGATACTGAATCCATTGGTGCCATATTGGAGGTGATCCGGGGTATTGCCGATCAAACCAACCTGCTGGCACTGAACGCCGCCATTGAAGCGGCCCGTGCCGGGGAACAGGGGCGGGGCTTTGCCGTGGTGGCGGATGAAGTGCGAACCCTGGCGCAGCGCACCCAGGAGGCGACCCAGGAGATCAATGACATGATTGCCCGTCTGCAGGATGGGTCAAAAAACGCTGTGGGGGTGATGGCAGAGGGGCGCAAGCAGGCTGAACTCAGCGTGGAGCAGGCCTTGAAAGCCGGGGAATCGTTGCAGGCGATCACCGGCGGCATTGGTTCCATCAGTGCCATGAACGAGCAGATTGCCGCTGCCGTGGAACAGCAGACCGCAGCTGCGGATTCTATCAGCCGGACGCTGCACAGTATGGGGGATGCGTCTGCCACCGGCGCCACCCAGGCGTCTGAGCTGGGGCGTCTGCAGAAGGAGATCCAAAACACGGCGCAGGAATTGGAGAACATCGTCAACCGCTATGTGGGCTAAGCAGATCGGGGCTATCGCCATGGTGCCCCGATTCTGATCTCATTGCGCCTTTCTCACCCATTCCACTTCCTTTATAATCCCCGCTTCCTGATTTTCACTCCAATAGCCAGCCGAGACCCTGATGTTACAACTTCGTGGTGCCCCCGCTCTATCGTCTTTCCGTCGTGATAAACTGCTTGCTGAGCTGACGGCTCAAGTTTCTGAAGTAAAAGGGATTTATGCCGAGTATATGCATTTTGCGGAGGTCTCGGAACCGCTTACGGACAGCGAAAGCAGGGTACTGGAAACACTGTTGCAGTACGGCCCGGCCGTGGCCACACAGGAACCGGTCGGCGAATTGATTCTGGTGGTGCCGCGGCCGGGTACTATTTCCCCCTGGTCATCGAAAGCCACCGACATTGCCCATAATTGCGGTCTGGACAAAGTGCAGCGGCTGGAGCGCGGCGTGGCGTATTACCTGCAGGCAGACGCTGCGCTCTCAGCTTCACAGAGACACAAGGCCACCGGCGTTTTGCATGACCGGATGATAGAGGCGGTACTGTACGCGGTGGAGGATGCCCGGACGCTGTTTCACCATGATCAGCCGGCACCTTTGTCGCGGGTGGATGTACTGGGCGGTGGCCGTGATGCCTTAGTCCAAGCGAACCTGGCGTTGGGCCTGGCCCTGGCGGAGGATGAGATCGATTACCTGGTTCAGAGCTTCAAGGAGTTGCAGCGCAATCCCACCGACGTGGAGTTGATGATGTTTGCCCAGGCCAACTCCGAGCACTGCCGCCACAAGATCTTCAACGCAGACTGGGTGGTGGACGGCCGGCAGCAAAGTCACACCCTGTTCAAAATGATCAAGAACACCTACGAATGTGGTGGTGAGGGGGTGCTGTCAGCCTATGCGGACAATGCGGCTGTCATCGAAGGGTTTTCCGGTGGCCGTTTCTACCCCCATCCGGAGACCCGGGAATACCAGTTCAATCAGGAGCCCGTACACATCCTGATGAAAGTGGAAACCCATAACCACCCCACTGCCATTGCCCCGTTTCCCGGGGCCTCGACCGGTGCCGGCGGCGAAATTCGGGATGAAGGGGCCACCGGGCGCGGCTCCCGACCCAAGGCGGGCCTCACCGGGTTTACCGTGTCCAACCTGAACATCCCCGGCTTTGTCCAGCCCTGGGAACAACCCTATGGCAAGCCGGGCCGAATCGTCTCGGCCCTGGATATCATGCTGGAAGGCCCCCTGGGGGGCGCCGGTTTCAACAATGAGTTCGGCCGCCCCAATATCAATGGCTATTTCCGGACCTACGAACAGCAAGTGACCACGGTCAACGGTGAAGAAGTCCGGGGTTACCACAAGCCCATCATGATTGCCGGGGGCTATGGCAACATCAAGGCCGAGCACGTCGAAAAGGGCGGCATTCCGGTGGGAGCCAAACTGATTGTGCTGGGCGGTCCGGCCATGTTGATCGGCCTGGGCGGTGGTGCCGCCTCGTCCATGGCCACCGGTGCCAGTGCCGAGGATCTGGATTTTGCTTCGGTGCAGCGTGACAACCCGGAAATTGAGCGCCGTTGCCAGGAAGTCATTGATCAATGCTGGCAGCGGGGCGAGGCCAACCCCATCAGTTTTATTCATGATGTGGGAGCCGGTGGGCTCAGTAACGCCATGCCTGAACTGGTAAAGGATGGCAGCCGGGGCGGCAGGTTTGATCTGCGCGCCATACCCAATGATGAGCCGGGCATGTCACCCCTGGCCATCTGGTGTAACGAATCCCAGGAACGCTATGTACTGGCGGTGGCGCCGGAGAATCTGGCTACCTTCGACGCCATTTGTCGGCGTGAGCGTTGTCCCTATGCCGTAATTGGTGAAGCCACCGAGGCGATGCACCTGGCAGTGCATGATACCCACTTTGACAATGATCCGGTGGATCTGCCCATGCCGGTGCTGTTCGGAAAACCGCCGAAGATGTTGCGGGAATACCAGGCCCAAACCGCGGAGCTGCCCGCGCTGGATCTGTCGGTGATGGATGTGAAGGAAGCGGCTTACCGTGTGTTGCGGTTACCGGCAGTGGCCAGCAAGAAATTTCTCATCACCATTGGTGATCGCACGGTAACCGGCCTGGTCACCCGTGACCAGTGTGTTGGGCCCTGGCAGGTACCGGTATCGGATCTGGCGGTCACCACATCCACCCTGGATACCTACACCGGTGAAGCCATGGCCATGGGGGAGCGCACGCCGGCCGCCCTTATCAATGCGCCGGCGTCCGGTCGCATGGCCATTGGCGAGGCGATCACCAATATCGCCTGTGCCCGCATCGAAAAACTGTCGGATGTACGCCTTTCCGCCAACTGGATGTGCGCTGCCGGCTACCCCGGTGAAGATCAGGCGTTGTTCGAAACAGTGCAAACCGTGGGCATGGAACTGTGTCCGCAGTTGGGTATTACCATCCCGGTGGGCAAGGATTCCATGTCCATGCGCACCGTATGGGAAGAGCAGGGCGAGAAGAAAAGCGTGACCGCGCCGCTCTCTTTGGTGATTTCCGCCTTCGCTCCGGTGTTGGACGTGCGCAAAACCGTTACCCCGCAATTGCAACGGCAGCTGGATTCGCGCCTGTTGTTGATCGACCTGGGTAACGGCAGGAACCGGCTGGGAGCGACAGCGCTGGCTCAGGTCTACCGGCAGCTGGGTAATCAGTGCGCGGATGTGGAGAGTGCCGCTCAACTGCAGGCGTTCTTCGCCTTGATGCAGAACTTGTTGCAGGACGAAAAGCTGCTGGCCTATCACGATCGATCCGACGGTGGTTTGCTTGCCACCCTGTGCGAAATGGCCTTTGCCGGTCACTGTGGCGTGCAGGTGGATATCGCGGCCTTGGGTGATGCGATTCCCGCGCTGTTCAACGAGGAACTGGGCGCGGTGGTGCAGGTGCGTGCGGCGGACGCGGCCGCGATTGTACAGCAGGCGGAGGGTGCAGGCCTGACGGTGTTTGATCTGGGGGCACCCCAGGACAACGCTCAGGTGACCATTCGGCAGGGGGATGGCATCCTGCTGGACGAATCCCGCATTGCGTTGGAGCAGGCCTGGGCGGAAACCAGTTTCAGGATTCAGGCTTTGCGTGATAACAGCCAATGTGCGCAGCAGGAATTTGATCAGATTGCCCGGGTGGATGATCCGGGGTTCTCCCCCCTGCTCACCTTTGATCCGCAGGATAACGTGGCGGCACCCATGATCAGTTCCGGTGCCCGGCCCAAGGTGGCGGTACTGCGGGAGCAGGGTGTGAACGGTCACATCGAAATGGCCGGTGCATTTCACGCCGCCGGGTTCACCCCGGTGGACGTGCACATGAGTGATATTCTTTCCGGTGGGATAACGCTGGATGAGTTCAATGGCCTGGTGGCCTGTGGTGGATTCTCCTACGGTGATGTGTTGGGCGCCGGTGAAGGGTGGGCGAAATCCATATTGTTCAATAGCCGGGCCCGGCAGCAATTCGAAGCGTTTTTCCAGCGGGATAATGCCTTTGCCCTGGGGGTGTGCAATGGTTGCCAGATGATGAGTAACCTGCATGAGCTGATCCCGGGTGCGGAGTATTGGCCGCACTTTGTGCGCAACCAGTCCGAGCGCTTTGAGGCCCGCGTCAGCATGGTGGAAATCCAGCAGTCCAATTCCGTGTTGTTGCAGGGAATGGAAGGTTCCCAGTTACCGATCGCGGTTGCCCATGGTGAAGGCCGGGCGGAATTCAAAGCACTGGCGCAGATTGAGCAGGCCGCTCAGGCCGGTGGTATCGCCATGCGTTATGTGGACAACTGGGGGCAGGTGACGGAAACGTATCCGGCGAATCCCAACGGCTCACCCCAGGGCATTACCGGCCTGACCAATCTCGATGGCCGCGTCACGATTATGATGCCCCATCCGGAGCGGGTGTATCGTACGGTGCAAAACTCCTGGTCGCCAAAAGGATGGGGCGAAGAGGGTGTCTGGCTGCGACTATTCCGTAATGGCCGCAAGTGGCTGGGATAACCTTTTGCCCACAATCATAATAACAAAAAGAGGATGAAGCCTATGTATACGAAGCAACGAGTTGCCTCCTGCACGCTGATGGGAATTGCTTTATTGGTTGCCGCCTGCGGTAATGATGCGGCCAAAGCCGAGCTGGCCAGGGATCATGTGCGCAAGCTCAACAAGGCCTCTGAGTTCTTTTATATCGAAAAGAAAAAGTGCCCCCTCAGCGCCAACGATCTGGGCAAGCTGTTCACCGGCAAAGAAGACAACGACTTTGATTTTTCCAAAGATCCCTGGGGTAATGATTTCGTCATGTATCAGGTCGATAACGGCGATGCCTGTCATTTCAAATCCCTGGGTGCCGATGGCAAGGAAGGCGGCGAGGGCCTGGCTGCGGACATCGTCGTCCAAACCCGGACTGACAGCTAATGTATAAACTGGTGTTTTTTGTACCGGAAGACCATAAAGAGGTGGTCAAGCAGGCGGTGTTTGCCACCGGCGCCGGCAAAATAGGCGAGTATGACCAGTGTTGTTGGGAAGTCTCGGGTCAAGGGCAGTTTCGGCCCCTGGCCGGTGCCAATCCCTTTATCGGTGAGCAGGGTAAAGTGGAGCTGGTATCCGAGTATCGGGTGGAGCTGGTGTGCGAGTCCAGGCTGATCGCTGATGCCGTAGCAGCGTTGAAAGCGGCTCATCCCTACGAAGAGCCCGCCTATGATGTGGTGAAACTGGAGCCGGTGTAGCCGGGTAACGACGGCGGCCGGTTCTACATCACCGCCCGGGTCTGGGCGGGCCGGTTGGCCCAGTAGATCACCTTGCGATTGAGGATCTGGGCGTCGATGGGCTTGCACAGGTAGTCATTCATACCGGCCTGTATGCACAGATGGCGATCTTCAGACATGGCATTGGCGGTGACGGCAATGATGGGTATTTTTTGGTAATCCAGATCAGAGTTGCGAATTCTGCGGGTGGTCTCAAAGCCGTCCATAATCGGCATCTGGCAATCCATCAGCACCATATCAATAGTGTGATGCGCCAGTTTTTCCAAGGCTTCGGCGCCATTGCTGGCACTCAGTACATCGTAACCGTTTTTCTTGAGCAGGCCTTTCACCACCAGTTGGTTCACCGGATTGTCTTCCACCACCAAAATGGTAAGCGTTTTGGTGGCACGGGATCGGGTCTGGTTCTGGGCATCGCAACGCTGCGTAAGCTCGTTGGTTTGGTAGTGACAGGGCAGCGACATGGTGAACGTGGAACCGATACCCGGTTGTGACACAAACCCAATGCTGCCGCCCATCTTGTCCATCAGGGATTTTACCACCGAAAGCCCGATACCCAGCCCACCATACCCCTGCTTGGCATTGCCCGTGCCGCGGCGGAAGGTTTCGAAGATCTGCTCCTGTTTGTCCTGCTCAATGCCAATGCCGGTATCCGATACCCGGATTTCCAATTGCAGCAGCCGACTTTCCGGTTGAATAGCGGTACTGGATATCTGCACATCCACGTGCCCGTCATGGGTGAACTTGATGGCATTATCCAGCAGGTTGTTGATGGCCTGACTGAGGCGGGCGGGATCGCCAAACAGGATCATGGGGGTGTCTTCACTGATGTCCACCCGCAGGGTCACGCCTTTTTTGTCACAGCTGTCGATAAACAGTTGCTGGCAGCGTTCCACCAGTTCGTGGATCTTCAGAGGCTCATTTTGTACCGTCAGTTTGCCGGATTGTAATTCGGTGTAAGCCAGCAGGCTGTCCACCATCATCATCATATGGCGGGCAGAGCGGTCGGCAAAATTCAGATAGGGATTGGCCTTATCGTTGTGGCCGCTTTGCTGCAGATGTTGCAGGCAGCCCAGCACGCCGTTCATCGGGGTACGCAATTCATGACTGATGGTGGCCAGGAACTCGTCCTTGAGCTGATTGGTCTGCAGCAGGTGTTGATTCATGTCCTCCAGATATTGCTTGGCTTCCCGCTCCATCTTGGTTTTCTCTTTGTTGATCTGGTTCAACCTCTCGGCCAGGGCGAAAGACAACACCACAATTTCAACCGCCGACCCGATCATCATCGAATTCATGGTAAAGAAGTTGGCCGGCAGCCAGCCCATGGAGGCGAAAGCCAGCGCCACGGCACCCGCCAGCAGCGTGAAATACGCCAGCAGGAAAAGCTTGGCCGTGGGGTTTCCCTTCAGGCTTTCCTGTACCGAGGCCACCAGCATCACGGCGGACACCAGCAGCGCCAGGGCAATCACCGTTCTGATGACAACCTCATAGGGTAACACCAGCGACACCAGCGCAGAGGCGGCTTCCAGCACCATGAGAATACAGCACAGGTAATACATCAACTGGGAATTGCGCTGCAGGTCCATCACCCGCATGCCGAAGGCGACGATAAACAGGCCCACCGCACTCACTGAAAACGGCAGCATGAATTCATTGATGCGGGGATGATCCGGCCAGATGTATTCGAAACCGTAACCGGTCATACAGAGCTGGAAGGTGGCCAGCGACAGGATGTAGGTAATGTAGTAAAAATAGGACACATCCCGTACGGTGGCCAGCAGGCACAGGTTGTAGAAGAACATCAGGAATACGATGCCGAAATAAACGCCCTCGGTGAGCAGCCGGGGCCGTTGCAGGTCATAGAAAACCGAGGGCTCCCAGATACTGATGGGCAGGCGCAGCGAACTGGTGCTTTCCACCCGGATGTAAATGTCCAGGGTATCGCCGGCCGCAAATTCTACCGGGAACAGAAACCAGGTGTGATCAATGGGGCGTGTGTCGAAGGGGCGGGCATCGCCGGTGAGCCATTGTGTGATGACCTTGCCTTGCTTCACCACATAGAATTCAACGTTATCCAGCAGCGAATATTCAATAGCAAAAAAACGGGTACTGTGGGGCGCATTGTCCCCTGCACGAAAACGGCCGTGGAGCCAGAATGCAGATGTTGAGTAGCCTTGATTCAGCACCTCTTCCGCGCCCGGAGAAAACAGGTCTTCGTAGGTGTTTTCCAGCATGGATTCAATGGTGAGTGAGGAGGAGCCGTCTTCCAGGTGGGAGAAATACTGATTGGCATATCCCCCCTGAGTGATGTGTTCAATGGGGTGTACGTTGTCGAATGCAAACACCGCTGAGGTAACCAGCGTTGCCAGCATTAAACTAATCAGTTTTAGAAAAACACGAGAGTGCAAATTCCGCCCCGTATCTAAAGTGCAGCACCTGTTAAGAGTGTAGCAGTGGCGCTGGGTGCTGCCCGGGGATCGTTGAAATTATTGTGAATCGGTTTGCGGTTTACGATAGGGGGGAGTCAGATCTTCCGAATGCACAGGGTAATGATCGAGCTTGCGGTCTCTGAAATAGTGCCGGAGCGTGCGATGGATGGTGGGAAACGCCAGCTCGTCCCAGGGAATCTCCTGCTCATCAAACAGCCGGGTTTCCAGGCTTTCAACGCCCACGCCGTATTGCCCATCCACCAGGTCCGCCCGGTAGAACAGGTATACCTGACTGATATGGGGTAAATTGAACACTGTATAAAGCCCGTGCAGACGCACTTCGGCTTCGGCTTCCTCAATGGTTTCCCGGGCGGCCGCTTCGGCACTGGTCTCACCGTTCTCCATAAAGCCTGCCGGCAGGGTCCAAAAGCCTTTGCGGGGCTCAATGGCACGACGACAGAGCAATATCCTGCCCTCGTGCACGGGCAGTGTTCCGGCGATTATGCGTGGGTTGATGTAGTGAATAACACCGCAACGGTCACAGACATGGCGCTCCCGGTTATCGCCCTCGGGGATAACAAAGGAAACCTCGGATCCACATTCACTGCAATATTTCATCGTTATACTGACCATCATTCAACACGATGGCCAGTATAAGGGTTCTCTGCTCAGAACCCAACGCTCTCAGGCGCGGCGGAATGGTAAAACCTTGGCTGCTTCACCGTCGTCGGCGGTGCTTTCCATATAGCCCGGCGTTACATTGCCGGCGGCTTCGTTCAAGGTGTTACGCAGGCGATCAAACGAGTCGTGCATCATGCCGGAAATGGCGATGCAGGCTGCCATGGGGCTTTTGGCACGGCGGCGCTCCATGTCCACGCGAAATTGCAGGCCGCGAAGTTTACGGCGGTATTTCTCTGGTGCTTCCTGTATTAGTCGGTCGCATAGTTCAATGCGTAATCGCTCCAGTTGCTCTGGATCACGCTGCGCCATTTCCCTAAGCTTGTCGAACTCCGGTAAATCGTAGCTCATGGGTCGTACCTCTTTCAGCTAACCAATCACGCCTGGGTGTATTGGCTTCCTGCCCCCAATGTGAAATGAATGTTCATTGGAATGCGCAATAACTAATTAAGTTATAAAAATTTGCATTCCCTGAATCCTATACTACCCTTAAAGCCCCGCTTGTATAGCCTTGACCTTTTGGTCGAATTCTGTCCAGACCCCGTTATTAGCAGCTTTTGCCTTATAACCTTGGCGACTAAGGCTGAAAAAACAGCAGCTTACTTTGGGCATAGACACTTTGTATCAGTGCGTAGTGATTTTGTTTCCGGTTAGATTGATTGGTTCTCAATAGGGCAGGTTTGCCCCTTGAAACAGTTCACATTTCACGGCATGTTGATGCTTTAATTGAAAAAATTCAGTCACCTGCGATATTCGGACAGGAACGTCAGTGTACACATCAGGTTGACCGGTATGGAGGAACCATGGCGGACTGGTTGTCCCGAATTCGAACACAGGCCCCCCGGCATCTGCCCGCTGCTGATGTCTTGAACAATGCCCACGCAGCAGTGTTGATTGCCATCACCGATCACCGGGAGCCGGACGTGATTTTAACCCGGCGCGCTGATCATTTGACCAGTCATGCCGGCGAAGTGGCTTTTCCAGGTGGTAAACGGGATGTGGACGACGATGACGTCTACCACACCGCCCTGCGGGAAAGCTTCGAGGAGATCCGGCTGCCGCCGGAACAGGTGGAGTTGGTTGGGGCCATGCCCGAGTCAGTATCGAAAATGGGACTGAAAGTTGTGCCCGTAATCGGTATTATTCCCCACCAATTGGAGTTGGTAGCCAGTGAGGATGAGATCGACAGCATCTTCCGGGTACCGCTGCGTTATTTTCTGGAAACACCGCCGCCGGATTTCACCGTAAAAGAGTATCTGGGGGTGCGCTATCGTATCCCCTGCTATCACTACCAGGGTTATGAAATCTGGGGTTTGACCGCGTACTTTATTACCGATTGCTTCAATCGGATATTCGATACCGGTTTTGAACTGGTGATGCCGAACGTGATCGGCGGCAACGGCACCGAGGGCAGTGATACGCGTAATGTTGAATAAGAACATAAGAGGTAATACATGATCTATCGGTTGGGCGAAAAGCAGGTTGAAATACGGGGTGAAGATTATTTTGTTGCCCACAATGCCACGGTGATCGGCTCTGTTATTCTGGAAAACAACGCCAGCATCTGGTTCAACTGTGTGGTGCGTGGCGATAATGACCCCATCACCATCGGGGAGGGTACCAATATCCAGGATGGCTCGGTACTGCATACCGATGCCGGTATCCCCATGAACATCGGCAAGGGGGTCACCGTCGGGCACAAAGTGATGCTGCATGGCTGTGAAATCGGCGACAACACCCTGATCGGTATTAACGCCGTGGTGTTGAACAATGCCAAGATAGGCAAGAACTGTATTATCGGGGCCAATGCGCTGGTGCCTGAAGGCAAGGTCATTCCCGATAACAGCATGGTGTTGGGGTCGCCGGGCAAAGTCGTGAAAGAGTTGACCCAAAAGCACGAGATGATCATCAAGATGAGTGCTTTGCATTACGTGGAAAATTTTAAACGGTATCAGCGGGACTTCCAGACAGATGAACGATTCCAGTAGTAAGGTTAAACCGGAGATAGTCTTGTCACCCTGTGTGGGCGTGTGCGCCCTCGACGAGGATGACGTGTGTATCGGATGTCTGCGCTCTGGCCGGGAGATCACCCAGTGGGGTTATGTGGACAACGAGGGTAAACGCGACATTTTGCGCAATGTAGAAGCGCGGTTGCGCCAGAGCAATGCATAAGGATCTGACTATGACGACCATTGGAACACCGCTTTCTGTCAGCGCCACCCGGGTGCTGATGTGTGGCTGCGGAGAGCTGGGCAAAGAAGTGGTAATTGAATTGCAGCGCCTGGGGTGCGAAGTGATTGCCGTGGATCGTTACGACAATGCACCGGCCATGCAGGTGGCCCATCGCAGCCATGTTATCTCCATGTTGGACGGCGCTGCCCTGCGAGCGGTGATCGAGCAGGAAAAGCCGGATTACATTGTGCCCGAGATTGAAGCCATTGCCACCGATACCCTGGTGGCCCTGGAGCGGGAAGGTTTCAACGTGGTGCCCACCGCGCGGGCAACCCAACTGACCATGAACCGCGAGGGTATTCGGCGCCTGGCGGCAGAAGAGCTGGGTTTGAAAACGTCGCCTTATCAGTTTGCCGCCAGCAAAGAGGAATACCTGGCCGCCATTGAGCAGGTGGGGCTGCCCTGTGTGGTCAAACCCATCATGAGTTCCTCCGGTAAAGGCCAGAGTACGGTAAAAAACCAGGCCGACATCGATAAAGCCTGGGACTACGCGCAGCAGGGCGGCCGCGCCGGTGCCGGCAAGGTGATTGTGGAAGGCTTTGTTGACTTCGATTTTGAAATCACACTGTTGACGGTACGCCATGAAGGTGGCACCACCTTTTGTGAACCGGTGGGGCACCGCCAGGAAGAGGGAGATTACCGTGAATCCTGGCAGCCGCAACCCATGACTGAGGCGGCACTGCAGAAAGCCCAGCAGGTGGGGGCTGCCATAACCGAAGCGTTGGGCGGCCGCGGTCTGTTCGGCGTGGAGTTGTTTGTGAAAGGCGATGATGTGATTTTCAGTGAGGTTTCACCTCGCCCCCACGATACCGGCATGGTGACCTTGATCTCCCAGGACCTGTCTGAGTTCGCTTTGCATGCCCGTGCCATTCTTGGCTTGCCCATTCCGGTTATCCGGCAGTTTGGACCGGCGGCATCGGCAGTGATTTTGGTAAAGGGGACATCCACCACCATGCAGTACGGTAACCTGACCGCTGCCCTGCGTGAGCCGGATACGCAGTTGCGTTTGTTCGGCAAGCCGGATATCGATGGCAGCCGCCGGCTGGGAGTGGCGCTGGCGCTGGCACCGGATGTGGAGACCGCTGTGGGCAAGGCCTGTCGGGTGGCGGCAGCGGTTGAGGTGACACTGTAGGCCGTCCGGTGCCGTTGCTGCTGCCATTGGGCCTGCTCGTGGTACTGTGCCTGTGGGGGTGCGAGAAGCAATCTGACACCGTATCACTCACCGTACCACCCCCCATCATCCCCATTGCAGCCGGGCCCTATCCCGAGCAGCCCGCTGACCCTGCCTGGCTCAATATGGTTTTTCTGGGAGCCGGTGGTGTCCACCTGCAGAATGCCGGTCAGTCGGTGCTGGCTGATCCTTTCTTTTCCAACCCGCCCATAAAAGATTGGATTCTGTTGCGGGATCTGGTGGTACGTGAGGATGTCATTGATCGATATCTGCCGGCCACCAATGATCTGGATGCCATTCTGGTAGCGCACGCCCATCATGATCACGCAATGGATGTGCCCTACATTGCCGCGCAAGTAGATTCGACAGTAAAGGTGTACGGCAGTGAAACCTTGCGCAATTCACTGCTGTCGGTGATCGATCCCGGCCGGCTGGTGGCACTGAACGGGCAGGCAGGTCACTGGGTTGCCATCAATGATTCCCTGCGTATCATGCCCCTGTTATCCGGCCACGCGCCTCATCTGTTGGGCCGGGTGTTCAGCAGCGATCGGATAACCCAGCCACTGGCGCAATCTCCCCGTACTGTAATGGATTGGCAGTCGGGGCAGACCCTCAGTTTTGTGCTGGATTTTCTGGCTTCAGGGCAAACCCGGTTTCGTGTGTATTATCAGAGCTCGGCGGCAGATCCCATGGAGGGTTATCCTCCCCACGGGTTGCCGGAGGACGGCAAACCGGTGGATCTGGCACTGTTAGGGGTTGCCAACCACAATCGCCTGCAGGATTATCCGGTGTCATTGCTGCGCGTTTTGCAGCCCCGGCAGGTTGTACTATTGCATTGGGATGTGTTTTGGGATGACTATTCCCAGACAGTGACTCAGCCTGCGCCCGGTTTGGACCTGAAGGCGCTGGTGCGAAAAATCGAAACAGTGTTGCCCGCAGACGTGCCGGTGTATCTACCCGGGCGCGGTGCGGTCTTGTCATTACAGGAGTCTTTATAATGCCTCCCCTGAAAATTGGTATCGCCCTGGGCAGTGGCTCTGCCCGTGGCTGGTCTCACATCGGTGTACTCAAACAATTAAAAAACATGGGTATCGAACCCAATGTGGTGGCCGGTACCAGCATTGGCGCTTTGGTGGGCGCCTGCTACGCGGCGAATCAGTTGCAGGCGCTGGAGGACTGGGTTGTGGGTCTCGGGTGGCGGGATGTGGTGAGCTTGCTGGATGTTAAATTCAGTGGCGGCCTGATAGAAGGCCGTAAGGTGTTTCAGTTTTTTGAAGACAATATGCCCGATTTAACCTTCGAGCAGCTCGACAAGTCCTTCGCCGCTGTGGCCACTGACCTGGAGACCGGGCGGGAAATCTGGCTGCAGCACGGCCACCTGGCGGAGGCCATTCGCTCGTCCATTTCCCTGCCTGGTTTGTTCACGCCTTATCGAACCAGTAGTGGGCGCTATCTGGTGGACGGCGGCCTGGTTAACCCGGTGCCGGTGTCCCTGTGCCGGGCCATGGGGGCTGATGTGGTGATTGCGGTGAACCTGAATACCGAGATCGTGGGTAAGCATATGCGCGGTGCCCGCCGTGTGGGCGACGAATTTACCGAACAGAGCACCAAGCCACCGGAGAGTGAGGATCAAAAGCAGATCCGGCTTGCGGAGTCTGATTTCTTTAAAAAGGTGTCGCAGATGTTCAGTGACAGTGGTTCCAAAGATACCGCAAGTGCTGCGGACACCACGCCCGGCATGATGGAGGTGGTGGCAACGTCGCTCAATATCATGCAGGATCGTATTACCCGCAGCCGCATGGCGGGGGATCCCGCTGACCTGGTGTTAAGCCCCCGCCTGGTGCATATCGGATTGATGGAGTTTTACCGTGCCGAGGAGGCCATCGCCGAAGGGGAGAAAACCGTGCGCCTGGCGGAGCGTCAACTGCAAAACCTGCTGGGAGAAGATATCCGTGTATCCCAATGAGAACGGCTTTCCGAATTCCACTTTGCTTTCCAAGCAGTCGATCTATACTGTTGTTATTAATCAGGGATTTACACCTTTAGCCGTCAGCCAGTGAAACCAGCCCGCGTTAACAGGGAGCGCAATTCAGGTCATGTTAAAGCTGCAATTCAAGGATCAACGTCAGCCTGCCGTTTGGTTGGTGGAGTCGGTAACCACTCTCGGTTCCGATCCCAAGAATCACATTGTGATTAAGGAAGAGGGGATTGAGCCGCAGCATGCGGAAATTCGCAAGGATGGTGACGCGTTATATCTGTCGGATCTAGGCAGTTACCAGGGCACCAGTGTTAACGGCAACAAGATAAAAGCGCACTTTCAGTTGCGGGCCGGGGATACGATCAAGCTGGCCAACGTTGAGCTGGTGATTAATGAGCCGAAAACCGCTGCCGACAAAGCGGAGCCGGCAACGCCTGCCCGTTCTGACTGGAGCATCATGGCCCTGTCCGGCCCTTTGAAGGGCAAAAGCATTGCTATTCACGGTTCCATGGTGTTTGGCCGCTCCAGTAGCTGTGACATCCAGATCAGTGACGCCCATATGTCCCGGCGGCATGCCGAGATCAACCTGAAGGGTGGTGTACTGCGGCTGGTGGATTTGCAGTCCTCCAATGGTACCTGTGTCAACGGGCAAACCATCGGTGAGCAGGTGTTGAAGCCCGGTGACAGAATCAGTTTCGACCATTTGACGTTTCTGGTGGCCGGGCCCTTGGGGGCCACCAATGCCGTGGAAGAGGATGAGGACGATGATGAGGCGACGGTGTTCCGGGCGGCGCCTATTCCCCGGGCGGCACCTGCAGCGGCGAAACCTGTCACACCCTCTATTCCAAAAACCAGTTCTGCAGTGGAGCAGCATGTGTCGGCGCCGGCACCCAAGAGCAAGGCCCCGCTGATCATCGGTGTCGTGGTGGTGGTAGTGATTGTCGCCGCCGCTGTGGGGTTTATGGTGTTACCGAAATAGCCTTCTTTTTGGCGCTGCTTTTGGTGCTGGCAACGCGGGCGGTTTTAACCAGGTTGTCTTTGATCTGCATGGTTTCAAAACGGTAGTTGCCGATGGTGAAGCACAGGTTGTGTTCGGGAATGGTTTCCAGATGCTCGGTGATCAGCCCGTTCAGAGTCTTTGGCCCCTTGGTGGGCAGATGCCACTTCAACGCCTTGTTGATATCGCGAATGGTGGCCATACCGTCAATGATGTAAGAGCCGTCTTCCTGGGGATGGATATCCTGGCTGCTGGCGGCATAGTCAGTGGTAAATTCCCCAACGATTTCCTCCAGAATGTCCTCCAGGGTTACGATGCCCTGCACATCGCCATACTCATCCACCACAAAGCCCATGCGGCGTTTCACTTTCTGAAAATTCACCAGTTGTACATGCAGTGGTGTGCCTTCCGGCACAAAATAGGGCTCCACCGCCTGCTGCATAATTTTGGCCTTGTTCAGGTCGTCGTCCATCAGCAGGCGGCTGATTTTACGCAGGTGGAGCACTCCCACCGGCGAGTTCAGGTCGGATTTAAAGACCGGCAGGCGGGTATGCTGGGTTGACTGCAAAGCCTTGATGATGTCGTCGGTATCTTCGTCCAGATCAATGCCGATGACCTCATGCTTGGGGATCATGATGTCGTCAACAGTGACCTCTTCCAGGTCCAGGATGCTGAGCAGCATCCCCTTATGGCGCTTGGGCAAAATGGCGCTGGATTCGGTTACCACCGTGCGCAATTCCTCCCGGCTCAGGTGATCGCTGCCGATTTCTTCGGCATTGACACCCACTAACCGCAGAAGGCCGTTGCTGATCGCATTCACCAGCCACACAAAGGGATAGAGCAGCGTCAGCAGGGGCTTCAGAATCAGACTGGCAGGAAAGGCAATGGCTTCCGGTTTTAGTGCGGCCAGGGTTTTCGGTGTCACTTCGGCAAACACCAGAATCACCAGGGTCAGGACACCGGTGGCGATGGCAATGCCACCATCGCCCCACAGGCGCATGGCGATGATGGTGGCGATGGACGATGCCAGTATGTTGACGAAATTGTTGCCGATCAGGATCACGCCAATCAGCCGGTCCGGCCGGTTCAGCAGGTCATCCACCCGCATGGCCGCGCGATCCTTGCTCTTCACCTGATGCCGCAGACGGTAGCGGTTGAGGGACATCATTCCGGTTTCCGAGCTGGAAAAGAAGGCAGACAGGAGTATCAAAACGCCCAGAATGCTGAACAATATGGATATGGGTATGTCGTTCAAGGGAATCTTTAGCCTGTTATACGCGATTCAGAATGACTTCAAGCATCACCTTGGAGCCGAAATAGCCCAGGGTGAGCAGCACGAATCCGGTCATGGTCCATTTCACCGCCACCATACCACGCCAGCCCCACAGGTTGCGCCCGAACAGCAACAGCCAGAGTACCGCCCAGGCCCCCAGGGCAAACACCGTTTTGTGAAGCAGGTGCTGGGCGAAAAAATCGTCCACGAAGATAAAGCCGGTGCCGATGGCCAGGGTGAGCAGAACCATGCTGATGGAAATGAGATCGAACAGGGTGCTTTCCATGGTCTGAATGGGGGGCAGCAAATTAATCACGTCGTGCAGGTGTCGATGCTTCAGTTGATAGTTCTGAATCCACAGCAAAATGGCCTGTGACAGCGCCAGCGCCAGCACGCAATAAGCGGATATGGATAACAGTATATGGGCAATGACACCCCGCCCCAGGTGTGGATTGGGGATCAGGTGGTCGTTAAACAGCAGGGCAATCAACAGCCCGACAATGGCCGTGGGGTAAGCCGGGGCCAGCAGTGATTCAATGTGGCGGAAATAGGCAACAGCGGTCCCGGTGGCGGCCAGGACCAGGGCAAACAGGGACGCCATGGTGGTCACCCCCAGCTGAATGCCGTTTGCCTGCAGCAGCGCACCGTACAGAAAATAGGCGTGAAGGATCAGGCCCACCGTTGCCGTCCCCAGCAGGGCGGGGCGATTAACCGGAACATCGGTCTTGAGGCTTTTGATTATCAGTACGGTGGATATGCCGTAGCAAAGGCAGGCCAGAATGCCTGCAACGGTCGCCATACTCACGGCGCGGTGTTGCTCCTTACCGGTTTCGTTTAAGGGCTAAGTTTCTCACAAGGCTGTCAATAATGAAACTGGCTGCGTTATACTTGCCAGTTCAAGTTTTTAGCAGCCAATGAAGACAGAATTATGTTTGATAACCTGACCGAACGCCTCAGTAGCAGCCTGCGCAGTGTAACCGGCAAGGCGCGTCTCACCGAGGACAACATCAAAGAGACCCTGCGGGAAGTCAGAATGGCCTTGCTGGAGGCAGACGTTGCCCTGCCGGTGGTGAAGGCATTCATCGACAAGGTGAAGGAGCGTGCCGTCGGGCAGGAGGTCATGAAGAGCCTGAGCCCGGGCCAGGTGTTCATCAAGATCGTGAACCAGGAACTGGTGCACATGATGGGGGATGCCAACGACGCCCTCAAATTGAATGTGCAGCCACCGGCGGTGGTTCTGATGGCGGGCCTGCAGGGGGCGGGTAAAACCACCACGGTGGGCAAGCTGGCCAAGTACCTGAAGGAAAGGGAAAAGAAAAAGGTGCTGGTAACCAGTGCCGATGTGTACCGACCAGCCGCCATCAAGCAATTGGAAACCCTGGCCGGCGAAGTGGGGGCGCTGTTTGTGACGTCCTCCACGGAAGAAAACCCGGTGGACATTGCCAACCGAGCCATTGGTGAAGCCCGTAAGCTGCATGCGGATGTGGTGATCATCGATACCGCCGGCCGTCTCGCCATCGATGAAGACATGATGAACGAGATCAAGGCACTGCACAGTGCCATAAAACCGGTGGAAACCCTGTTTGTGGTGGATTCCATGACCGGTCAGGACGCCGCCAATACCGCCAAGGCCTTCAATGATGCGTTACCGCTGACCGGCGTGGTGCTGACCAAGGCCGATGGTGATGCCCGTGGCGGTGCTGCCCTCTCGGTGCGGCATATTACCGGCAAACCCATCAAATTCATCGGTATGGGCGAAAAGACGGATGCCCTGGAACCCTTCTATCCGGATCGGATAGCGTCCCGGATTCTCGGCATGGGCGATGTGCTGAGCCTGGTGGAAGAAGCAGAACGCAAGCTGGACAAGGATAAAGCCGATAAACTGGCCAAGAAGCTCAAGAAGGGTAAGGGCTTTGATCTGGAAGATCTGCTGGAGCAGTTCCAACAGATGAAAAAATTGGGCGGCATGGCCGGCATGCTGGACAAATTGCCGGGCATGGGCGGCATGGCACAGATGGCCCAGCAGGGCGGTGTGGCGGATAAGGAACTGTCGCGGATGGAAGCCATCATCTACTCCATGACACCCCACGAGCGCCGCTTTCCGGATGTCATCAACGGTTCGCGCAAAAAGCGCATCGCAGCGGGTTCCGGCACCCAGATCCCGGACATCAATCGGGTGTTGAAGCAGCACAAGCAGATGCAGAAGATGATGAAAAAGATGTCCGGCAAAGGCGGCATGAAGAACATGATGCGCGGCATGAAAGGGATGATGGGTGGGGGCGGTTTCCCCGGTGGCGGTGGTGGTATGCCGCCCTTTAAAATGTAAACGCTCGACCCGGTGTGGGGGGCTTTGAACCCGGCTCCCCAAAACACTTTCATTTGTCATGGAATTCCCGTAAAATCCTGCGCCTCCCTTGCCCTGCACACCCTCAATTTCCGGCAGAGGCTTGGGAACGAGGCTGCCATATTAGCTGAGCAGATCTTGAAAAGAGTAAAGAATTCAGTAGGTTACTGAGCGCTGAAGGGCGAATCAGGAGCCTGCTTTTACGTTAAAAACGCTGAACAAATTGATTGTAAGAAGGAAATCGATACATGGTAACCATTCGAATGACTCGTGGCGGCTCCAAAAAACGTCCTTTCTACCACCTGGTTGTAACCGACAGCCGTAATGCCCGTGATGGCCGTTACATTGAGCGTGTTGGTTTCTTCAACCCTCAGGCCCGTGGCCAGGAAGAGCGTGTACGCCTGGATCTGGCACGCATCGAGCATTGGGTTGGTCTGGGTGCCCAGACTTCCGATCGCGTGGCGTCTCTGGTTAAAGAAGCGAAAAAAGCAGCCGCTGCTGCGTAAGCAGTGGTTGTGATGTCCGACTGGGTTGTGGTGGGAAAACTGCTTGGTCCATATGGGATCAAGGGCTGGATGAAACTGTATTCACATACTCAACCCATGGACAATATCAGTAACTATAACCCGCTCTGGATTCAGCGAGAGGGTAACTGGCAGCCTATTCACGTTGAAGGTGTTCAGCGGCATGGAAAGGGGCTGGTGGCCAAGATTGCAGGTTGCGACAACCGCGATCAGGTACCGGCTTTCACTGGGTGTGAATTAGCAATCAAGCGTGAGCAGCTGCCGGATCTCCAGGGCCAGGATTACTACTGGTCCGACCTGGAGGGTTTGACTGTAACAACGCTCGAGGGTGACTGTCTGGGTAAAATCAGTCACCTGTTCGAGACCGGCTCCAATGATGTGATGGTGGTGAAAGCCACCGCTGACAGCATCGACCGACAGGAGCGCCTGATCCCCTATGTCTGGGAGGATGTGGTGCACAGCGTGGATCTGGGGGCCGGGACCATGACTGTGGACTGGGATAAGGAATTCTAGTGCCCTGTTTGGCAAGGTACGAGATTGTCACCCTGTTCCCGGAGATGTTTCAAGCCATCACCGAATACGGCGTCACCGGACGCGCAGTAAGAAACGGCCTGGTGGCGCTGGGTTATCATAATCCCCGGGATTATACCCAGGACGTGCATCGCACCGTGGATGCACGACCCTACGGCGGTGGCCCCGGCATGTTGATGCTGGCGGAACCTTTACTGGCGGCCGTGGCGGATGCCAGGTCCCGATTGCAGGCCGCAGGGGTGGACAAGGCCAAAGTGGTGTATGTATCGCCTCAGGGCAAGCCGTTTGATCAGCAGGCGGCCCAGGCGTTCAGCGAACAACAGGGCGTGGTGTTTCTGTGTGGCCGCTATGAAGGTATTGATGAGCGCGTGATTGAGATGGCGGTGGATGAAGAATGGTCCATCGGCGATTACGTGGTCAGTGGTGGTGAATTGCCGGTGATGTCCATGATCGACGCCACGGTACGTTTACTGCCCGGTGTGCTGGGGCACAAGGATTCAGCGGCGGAAGATTCGTTCTTTCAGGGTTTGCTGGACTGCCCGCATTATACCAGGCCGGAGGATTATCAGGGCCGCCCGGTACCCAGCGTGCTGTTGAGTGGCCATCACGCTGAAATTCGGCGCTGGCGCCTGAAGCAGGCGTTGGGCAGAACCTGGCAGCGGCGTCCGGATTTGCTCCACAGCAGGCCTCTGAGCAAAGAGGAGCAGCAGCTGTTAAACGAATACAAGGGTGAGCATGGCTTGTCCTGAACGGTTTTATTAACGACGTGAATGTAGTGCCGATTCGGCCCTACCTCTGGCGCGAACATTGAGGAAACTCTCATGAGTGGTAAAAACAAAATCATCCAGGCACTGGAAAACGAGCAGATGAAGCAGGACCTGCCCAAGTTCAGCGTCGGCGACACTGTCGTTGTCAACGTGAAGGTAACGGAGGGTGACCGTACTCGTCTGCAGGCTTACGAAGGTGTGGTAATTGGTAAGCGCAATCGTGGCCTGAATTCCGGATTCACCGTGCGCAAAATTTCCAACGGCGTTGGCGTTGAACGTACTTTCCAGACCCATAGCCCGCTGGTGGACAGCATTACCGTGAAGCGCCGTGGTGCGGTTCGTCGTGCCAAGCTGTACTTCCTGCGCGAGCGCACTGGTAAGTCTGCCCGTATTCGCGAAAAACTCAATTAATCGGGTTTTATCGCCGCCAGATCAAAGCGCCCCATCCGGGGCGCTTTTTTTGTCTAGTCCTCCAGCGGGGACCGGTACAGAACTTTAACCTGCTGCAGGGTGTTTTTACCGGGATTTTTCAGGTAACCGATGGCGTAGGTTGAGCGCAGAACGGCGTCCACCACCGCTTGCTGGGATGTCACCTCTGAGGGGATTTTACCCTTGCCGCTGAACAGGTAGTACGCGCGATAGCGCTTCAGTTTGGGCAGGGAAATGCCAATGATTTTCTCGTAAAACGTGCGGTACAGGTCGCTGGTCTGAGACTGGTCAATGGCCACGGGTTCGTGCTCCGTCCCGGGGTAGAGGTGGAGTCGTCCCAGAAATACTTTTCGCACCTCCTTGGTGGTTAGTTGCTGCACCGGGTTGTCCTGGTTGGTGACCACAAAAATGTCGGCCCTGCACAGGCCGGCACACAGCATAACGCTCAGCCCAATGATCAATTGTAATGAGGTGGATCGAATGAGCTGTCCCATCAAAACACCACATCCATCACCACGGTGAATAACGTGGCGCTGTCCGGTGGAGCACGTTCGTCATTCAGGGGAAAGCCCTGCCCGGTGGAGCCCGCCAGGAAATTGAAACGCTGAGCCTCGAATTTGATGCAGGTGTTGGGCATAAAGTCGTAGCGTATGCCCAGGGTGATGCTGCGCTCCTTGGCCTTGAAACTCTGGATGGAATCCCGGGTGCCCTCCAGCACCGTGGTGAATGGCGGCACTGGATAATTGGCCAGCGCCTCATCGATCAGCGGCAAAGTGGACTTGTTCAGTGTGTTGTCGTACGCGCTCAACACACCATAGGGTGTCAGCTTTTCGAAATGGTAGAGCAGGGACAGGTACCAGCCATCCGAATCGTTGGCAAAGCCGGAGTCGGGGCTCAGTATCCAGTACTTTTCGGCAATCACGCCCCATTGCTCAATATCCCATTGTCCGCCAATTGCATGGTATTGGTAGTTGGTGCCGGCCGCGGAAAGCGATGAGCCGATTGCCTCGAATATGGGGTCTCCGGTGAGCGCCGTGAAATCCTTGTAATAGCTTTCGACCTCTTTCAGGCTCTCTGATGAAATGTTGGTGTGCTCCACATGGAAACTGTAACGCAGTAACCAGTTCAACGAACGCAGGGTCAGAGATGTGCCGTAGGTGGGGCTTGCATCCACGGTTACATCGCGGATTTCGCCCTCCACTTCGCCGGCAAACAGCTGGAGGTCCAGTTCCAGCTCGTCGGACAGGTCCAGGGTGTAGAGCAGGTCGCCGCCGTCGATGTTACCCAGGGGTTGCAAAAGGTAAGCGTAAACATCGATGGGAGGGCGGGCCCAAGGGTAGGAGTACCCCACATCCCGTGTGCCGGAGTAAATATAATGGGAGGAACGCACACGCCCCAGCCTCAGTTGGAGATTGGGTGAGGCCTGGTAGCTTAAGAAGAGCCATTGTACCTGGGGGGTATAGGATTCATTGCCTCCCAGTGCCAGCCCGGAGCTGGATACCTGTGTGGTGAAGGACAGTTGCTCTGTCAGGTTGCCCTGTAACTGTACGCCGAGCCGGGTGTCATTGTCGAAATCCCAGTTATCGTCGGCTTCGCCGAATTGGAAGTTCTCCCGGTTAACTTTGCCGACGCCAATTGATCCAAATCCGGAAAATTGCCAATTTTGCTCACTAAAACAGTTGCTTGCGACTGTTAAAATAAGCGCTGAAAAGAGTACCCGCACAGCCTGCCCTTATGATTTTTCTGGTTCCTTCCCTAAGCATAGTCAAATCCTGCCGTGATGGCGGCGGCAGGTGCAAGAAACAGGATAAAGATCATCGGGCTGCTAGAATTAGGGTTGAGCAGGCTGAAGCCAGGCATGGCTGGTGGGCGCAGTGAGATTCAATCAAAACGCCAAAATTAGATTGTACATTCTGTCTATCGCCCTGATTGGGGGGGTGGGATTTTTCTGTTACCTGCTGACCAATGTGTTGATGGCGGGCCAGAACGAGCGGCGTTTGGACGAGCTGCTCAATAAGCAACATCCGGTGATTGAGCAGGTGCGGGCCTTAAAGCGCGATATTCAGGTGCTGCGCGAGATCATGACCTCCGCGGTAGCGCTTGAGGATGCGTTCATGCTGGAGGATTCTGAGGAGGTTGCGCGTCAGGTGCAGCGGCGCCTGGATGCGTTGTCTGAACTGGATTCCGAAATGACCACATTGACTGCAAACGTAGGTGGCGTATTTCGTAACTACTACGATATCTCGCGGGGGCTGGCTCAGGAGTTGATTGAATATCCGGATCAGTTGCAGCGTTTTCAGATCAGAATTGATCGTTCCCATCAGATCTACGATGGCCTGATGGCCATTCTGGATCGAACCCTGGCGGAGCGGCAACAAAGTTTCGCCCTGTTATTGCGGAAAACCGATGCCGCCGTGAAGCAGGCCAATCTGTTTGGTGCCCTGTTGGGCGCTTTCGTTATTGTGGCCTTGCTGGTACTGGCCTGGATTATTTCAGTGAGGGTGTTGCGCGAGATCAATCGCACCAATCGCCTGAAGGATGAGTTTCTGGCCACCATCAGTCACGAGATGCGCACCCCCATGAACGGGATCATTGGATCACTCAATTTGCTTTCAAAAGTGGAGTTGAGCCCGGATCAACAAGTGTGGTTGGAGGCGGCTTCCCGGTCAGCGGATACCATGCTGATGTCCATTGATGACATTTTGGAGCTCAGTGAAATCATGTCCGGGCGCGGTGAAGTGCAACTGGCACCACTGTGCTTGCGCCCTTTCATAGAGAAACTGGTGGCGGTCGCTAAGGTTGATGTGGAAAGCAAAGGCCTGACCCTTGAGTGCCACCTGGATGAGGTGGTGGATCGTACCCTGGTCTGTGATGAGAAAAAAACCGTTCACGTTATCCGGCACCTGCTCAGCAACGCCATTAAGTTTTCTTCACAAGGCTCGGTACTGATCTCCGTTTCCCGTATTGCGGGGGCAAACCACCGACCCGATCGTATCAGTGTGGTGATACAGGATTCCGGCCCCGGAATCGAGCCACACCTTATCAAGCATTTATTTAAGCCATTTCAGCAGTTGGATGGATCTTTTCGGCGCCAATTCCAGGGTATGGGCATCGGGCTGTCCATCTGTAAGGCTATCGCCAATCTGCTGGGCGGCACCATTTACCTGGAAAACCGCGCCGGTGGCGGGCTGTCAGTGGAGTTTTGCTTCCCCGTATACGAAGCCTCGGATTTCCCTGCTGATACCGGCCCCCTTGAGACTCATGTCGCCATTGTGGAGCAGCAGCCTTTGGTGTTGGTGGTGGAGGACAACCCGGTTAATCAGATGGTGATCAAGGGCTACCTGAAGCGTTTGGGGTGCGATGTGATTACCGCAAACAACGGCAAGGAAGCCCTGGAAAGAGTGGGGGAGCGGCCGGTGGATCTGGTGTTTATGGATTGCCAGATGCCGATCATGGATGGGTTTGAAGCCACCCGTAAAATGCGGGAGATGCAGGCGCCGATTTGTAATCTTCCTATTATCGCCGTCACTGCCAATGCCATGGAGGCAGACCGCAAAATGTGCCTGCAATCCGGTATGGATGGTTATTTGAAGAAACCTGTGGCGCTGGATGACATTGAGTCAGAGCTCAGGGCGCATGTGTCCAGCGCCGCCTGAAGCGGAGCTCAGGATTCAAATCGATAGGGTAGAAATTCGCGCTCATTTTCATCGATGTGGATTTTTTTGCCGATGGGTGGAAACGCTCGTTGCGGGCAGTCTGTGCGTTCGCAAACACGGCAGCTGACTCCAATGGGCACTGCGGCTTCCTTGTCATTAAGATCAATGCCGGCGGAGTAAATCAATTGCGGGGCGTGGGCGATTTCGCAACCCAGGCCAACGGCAAAGTTTTTCTGTGGCATCAGGAAACCGCCCTCGGTTCGGCTGACGGTGCGGGCAATGCAGAAGTAAGTTTTACCATCGGGCATCTGCGCCACCTGGCGCAGTATTTTGCCGGGCTGGGCAAAGGCTTCATGCACATTCCACAGTGGGCAGGCGCCGCCCACCCGGGCAAAATGAAAGCTGCTGGCACTTTGACGCTTGGAAATATTGCCGGCGGCATCCACCCGCAGGAAGTAGAAGGGGATGCCCTTGGCGGAAGGCCGCTGCAGAGTGCTGAGGCGATGGCAGATCTGTTCGAAGCTGACATTGAACAGGATCTGCAAGCGTTCGATGTCGTAGCGCTCCTGTTGCGCCTTTTGCAGAAAATTCTCGTAGGGCATGAGCAGTGCCCCGGCAAAATAATTGGCCAGCCCCACCCGGCACACCGCATTGGATTCCGGGTTGGTAAAACGGGCTTTGGCAATAATATCGTCCAGTAATGCAGCATGTTCCAGCAGGCAAATCTGGTGTGCCAGGTGAAATATCCGTTGTCGCAGTGACAGCAGCTTGGACAGCACCAACTGCCGCTTGCGGGCATCAAACTGGCGCAGGCGTTCGCTGTCCGCGTCAACGATAACGTGAATATCGTGTTTGCGCTTCAGATAATCAATGAGCTGACCTTCGCCGCCACCGTGGTGCATGGACTCCTGTTTGAACAGGGTTTCCGCCGCCTGATCCAGGCTGTCAAAATAGTTGTTCTGGTAGTAGAAAAAATCCCGGGTTTCCTCGTAGGGAAACTGTGGGCCCTCAATTGAGCGCACAGCTTCGTCCCCGGTGACGCCTTCTGCCAGGCCAACGTAGTTCTGCTTGGTTTGCAGGTAGGATTGATACAGGCTCAAAAAATGGCGGGCAAAGGTGGGGGACCGGGTCACAATCTCTTTCAGTTCCGGCAACAGCACTTTCTCGTTCTCAAACAGGGGGTCTTCCAGGCAGTCCTTGATTTCCGCCACCAACCGGTCGTCCTCCTCCTCAGAAAAGTGAGTGAGATCGATTTCAAACACCCCTCCCAGTTTCAGCAAAACCTGGACGGTGAGGGGGCGCTGGTCATTTTCAATCTGATTCAGGTAGCTGGGGGACAGCCCCAGCTTGTTGGCCAGCTCGGCCTGGCTCAGGCGGTGTTGCTCCCGCAGGCGGCGCAGTTTGCTGCCCAGGAAGAGTTTGCGTTTACGTTGTCCCATAGTGCGGTCTTTGTGTGGTTTGCGAATTTGCAATATTGGCAAAAAAACAAAGGGAATTGCAAATGTATTTGCAAGTGAGCACGTTTCCCTGGTGTTTTCTTTGCTTTTTCTCTGATTGATTCCAATAATTTGCGCCACCAGGTCTTTGCAATGTTCACAAAATTTCTCAAATGAGGTGTCCTATGCCCCACTACCAAGCCCCCCTTCAGGATATGGAGTTTCTATTGTTCGAGGTGTTTGAAGCGCATCAGCATTGGCAGCAGTGGCCGGATTTGGCGGGGGTACTGGATATGGATACCGCGCGGGCAATGCTTGCGGAGGCGGCTAAGCTGGCAGCCAACACCATCGCCCCCCTGAACCGCAGCGGGGATGAAGAAGGGGTCAGGTTGGAACAGGGCAGGGTGGTGACCCCAGCCGGGTTCCCAGAGGCCTTCTCCGCCTTCAGTGAGGCCGGGTTATCCGCCTTGACAGGAAACCCCGCTTACGGAGGGCTGGGCATGCCAAAGTCTTTGGCAGTGCTGGTGGATGAAATGATGTACGCCGCCAACAGTGGCTTCAATCTGTATCCGGCGTTAACCGCAGGTGCCTGTCTGGCGCTGGATGCCCACGGTAGCGAGGCCCTGAAACAGCGCTACCTGCCTAATCTATATAGTGGCCGCTGGACCGGCACCATGTGTTTGACGGAGCCCCACGCCGGCAGCGATCTGGGGTTGATTCGTACCCGGGCGGAGCCGTTGTCGGATGGCAGTTACTCGGTCACCGGCACCAAGATATTTATTACCGGGGGTGATCATGATCTGGCGGATAATATCGTGCATCTGGTGCTGGCCAAACTGCCTGATGCTCCCGCCGGCTCCCGTGGGATTTCTCTGTTTCTGGTGCCCAAGTTCGCCGTGGCGGAAGATGGATCTCTGCAGGGTGAAAATGGTGTCAGCTGCGGGGCATTGGAACATAAGATGGGCATCAAGAGTTCCGCCACCTGCGTGATGAATTTTGATGCTGCCCGGGGTTACCTGGTGGGCGACCTCAACCGCGGACTGCAGTGCATGTTTACCATGATGAATTGCGAGCGCCTGTCGATTGGTATTCAGGGGCTGGGGTGTGGTGATGCCTCTTATCAGAGTGCTGTTCGTTATGCTCTGGAGCGGCTGCAAGGGCGATCATTGGCGGAGTCCGGTGGCAACGCATCGGCTGACCCCATCATTGTGCATCCGGATGTGCGCCGCATGCTGTTGAACATGAAGTCGCTCACCGAAGCAGGACGGGCATTTGCCATTTATCTGGGATTGCAGTTGGATCACGCCAAGCATGCCGACAATGATGAAACGCGGGCATTGGCCCAGGCCCGGGTTGCGTTGTTGACGCCGGTGGCAAAAGCCTTTTTCACCGACATGGGGCTGGATTGCACCGTGCTCGGCCAGCAGGTGTTCGGTGGGCACGGTTATATTCGGGAATGGGGGCAGGAGCAGTTGGTACGTGACGTGCGGATTGCCCAGATTTACGAAGGCACCAACGGTATCCAGGCCATGGATCTGATGCAGCGCAAGGTGTTCGCTAATGGCGGTGAGTGGATGGAGGCGTATCTGGATGAGATCAGGCAGTGCGCCAGATCCAGTGGGGGTAGTGCTCTTGAGCATTATGGCGCCGCATTATTGCAACGGGCGGACCAGTTACAGAACCTGACCGACACCCTGGTTGCCAGTGGCGAACAATCGCTGTTGGAGTTGGGGGCGGCCGCCTGCGATTATTTACAGGTGGTCGGCTATGTCTCGTATGGCTATATGTGGCTCAAAATGATGAGTAAGGCCACCGCTGCCAGCAGCAAGCACAAAACCGGTGCTTATTATTTCAATCGTATCCTGCCCAGGGTGGATAGCCTGATAGCGGTGCTTGCCAGCGGCGCCGACGATATGATGGCATTGGCGCCAGATGAGTTCTAGAGGCCTTTCAGCAGCACGCTGCCCAGGGGCTCGTTGTCGCGGGTGATGGCCAGGCTCTTGATTTCCCCTTCAGAGAGCTTGATTTCCAGGGGGTCGAAATCCGGCACAAGTAAATAACCGATGGCCGCTTCGCTGGGATTATCCAGTTCGAACGTGACCGTGTCGGAGCCATAGTCAAACATGATGATGCTGGGTTTGCTGGAAGGAATATTGGCGATGTAGCTGGGCACGACATCACCCCGGTCACTGCGGATTTGCACCATGTTGTTGACCGGCCAGGTGACCTTCGCCTGGCGGGATTGCCGTGACTGTACGCGGGCCAGGTTATTGGCAAAATCCAGCGCAGCACTGCTGGCAGAGATGCGGTGGGTGGCGAAATCTTTGCTCTTGATGCGAAAGGTTTCGCCGCTGCCCACGAAATACACCGGCTGATCAAAGCCAGAGGCATCAATCACGATTTCAACGTCGTGGAGAGGGCGGGACCCGTCCACCATATAGGCAACAATGAATTCCGGGGTGGTATTCAGCATTTTGACACTGCCATGAATTTTTCTGGGAGGCACCCCGCCGGTTTTGCCTGCCGCTTTTTGCTTGGCAACGCTGGCTATGGGCGGTTTGCTCAGGGGCAGGGCACCGAACAGAGCACTCACGTGTGAGCGGGTTTGGTCCAGGCACGTATTCAGATTACCCAGGCTTTTTTCGATGCTGCGGGCTGTTCCGGTCTGTTGGTTTGCTTGGTAATAATTGTTTTTGGCCAGAGCCGCTCGAACGTTGTTTCGCGTTTGAATAGCAGACTCGTACTGGGAGCGGGCTTTGTCGTAAGCCGCCTGATCCACCTGCGCAAGCGGGAATTTCTGTGCCGCCCCGCATTGGGAATTGGCTCGTTTCAAGGCGCCGTTGTATTCATCGAGTTCTTTTTGCGCCAATTCCAGGGATGACTCGAGGCCGCTCAGCTGCGCGTTCAATTTCTGCAGGCAAAGATCGCCCGCTTGCAGGTATTGGTTTTTGCTTATTGTGCCGGGATCGTCTGGGTTTTTATCCATCTCTGCCAAGGCCAATGATTCTGCCATAACGGCGGCGCGGTGTTTTTGCGCAGCATTAACGGCGCTTTTTATTTCCTGCAGGTTGGAAGCGTTCAAGGCAGTGGGCTTTGTGGTTTGCAGTGTGGTTTGGCACAACGTTGCATAGGCCTCACTTTCCTCCAGTACGGTTTCGATGGCCAGTGCCAGGGCTTCCTGCTTTTCATTGAAGCCTGCAATTTTCTTCTCCAGCCTGTTGCAGCTGCGAATTTGATTGCGAATGCTGAACCGGTCATTCAGGCTGGGGGAGGTGCTCAGTGCTTCCTGCTTCAGGCGGTTAAAGCGCTGATAGGAAATGTTGGCCTGTTCAGGGTTTTGTGCCTTGAGCTGATTCTTGGCTTCATCGCAGGCGGCCAGGGCTTGATCCAGGATGGGGGTGCCGATGGCGATTTCAATATCGGTGGCCACCCGTTCACAAAACTTGAGGTTGCTGTCCATGCCACGTTTTTGGGTGGACAGTATGGTGCTGTTGATGCCGCTGGCCTCTTGTTTAAGTGACTCATACTTATCCAGGGCTGCTTTGGCTCGGGGTACGTTGTTGGCCGTTAACGCATCCTTGGCATCGGTGCAGTATTCAAACCCTTGCAGATACAGATTGACGGCATCGTCGAATGTATCCGCCATCAGTGAATGGCTGTTCAGGGCCAGAACGGCCCCCGAAAAAAAGATCAGTTTTCTAAACATACTGCGGGACTACCTAAAGCACTTAGCGGCGTTTGCCTAGTTCCTTCTTGTCTTCCTTTAGAAAGACTAGACCAGAATCAGCGTCGCGAGCCCTAGGAACAGGAAAAAGCCCATGCTGTCGGTGGCAAAGGTGAGCACCACCGAGGAGCCCATGGCCGGATCTTTTTTCAGGCGAACCAATAGCATGGGCACCGTAATGCCGATCAAGGCGGCCAACAGCAGGTTCAGCATCACGGCTCCCATCATGACACAGCCCAGCAGCGGGTTTTGATACAGCAGCCAGGCGAAGAGACCCAGCACCGAGCCCCATATCACCCCATTGATCAGGCTGATCAGCAGCTCTTTACGGTAGATATAGCCCAGGTTGCCACCCTGTATCTGCTCCATGGCCAGGCCGCGTATCACCAGCGCCGCGGTCTGGTTGCCGGTGTTACCGCCGACGCTGGCTACAATGGGCATCAGGGTGGCCAGCGCCACCAGTTGCTGAATGGTGCCTTCAAACAGGCTGATGAAACGGGTGGCGAGAAAGGCGGTCAGCAAATTGATCATCAGCCAGGGCCAGCGCTCCCGGGCACCTTCCAGAATGGGGCCAAACAGGTCGGTGTCCGCCTTCAGCCCTTCTTTGGCCAGTGCCTGTTTCTGCGCCACTTCCCGTAAGTGGTCCATGATGGTTTCAACCCGCAGACGACCGATCAGGCGGTGATGTTCATCCACCACCGGGGCTGATATCAGGTCATAGCGCTCGAAGGCCTGGCCGGCGTCTACCGCATCGTCGCCGGGAGAAAAGGCCACCACATCGGTATCCATGCAATCGCGAACCAGGGTGTCTTCAGGGTACCGCATGAGCTCGATTAACGGCACTACGCCCACCAATTGGTGGTGGTGCCCGGTGACAAACAGTTTGTCGGTTTGTGGTGGCAGTTCCGGGGCAGAGCGTACCCGTTCAATGGCGTCCCGAATGGTGAGGGATTCATGGATGACGAGGCTGTCCCGGCTCATGTTGTCGCCGACGCTGCCCTCCGGGTAGGCAATGGTTTGCTTTACCCAATTGCGTTCGTTGGTTTCCAGCGCATCGATCGCCTGTTGCAGTACAGCCGGTGGTAGCAGGTTATCGATTTCGGTCAGCTCATCACTGTCCAAAGCGCCTAGAATCGACAGCAGGCGGGCTTCGTCCGTGAGCTCAATCAGGTCTTCCGCCACGGCATCATTCAGTTCCAGTAACACGTCACCGGCGGTTTCATCGGGCAGTTCCTGCCACACGGTGTGACGTTTGTCGGCGGGCAGCATGTTAAGCAGGTGGCCGATATCCGCCTTGTTGAGACGATTGAGTTCCCGCACCAGTGCTGCCTGCTGTTGCCTTTGCACCAGGTTTTCAATGAGGTCCGACCGGTTTTGCTGCTGGCGGTGGGTTACACTCTCCACCACAGATTGGCGCTGCAGTTGCTCAAGCACCGGGGCCAGCCTTCGGGCCAGTTTCTTTGGGCGTTCTTCTGGGGTACTCATCCTGGGGATCATCCGCCGTGCCGTCGGGATTGGGATACTGGGCTAGGTAGCCGGTGAAATAACTAGCCGGTGAAAACAGGAAAGGGCCGCAAATGCGACCCTTTCAGAACATCAGTGCTCATATGGGAGCGTTGAGACCTGGTGATCAGAAACGCCAGGCACCGTTCAGGCTCAACCCTTCCAGTTCGTAGTCGCTTTTGTCCTGCAGCATCATCCACTCCAGGCCTACTTTAAAGCTGCCCAGCTCCACGTCGGCTCCCAGGCCGTATGAGAGGTCAGACTCGGTCTGGTCAATGGAGGCTCCCCAGAATTCATAATCCACTTTGGTGTAGCCCAGAATCACGTAGGGAAACAGCATATCGGCGAAGGTCATGCCGCCTTTCACATAAAAGCCGATGTGCTCGTCTACTTTCAAGGCTGCGCCAGTGACATTATCATCGCTCAGGCTGCGACCAAAGCGGCCTTCGATCTGAAAGTTTTCATTAAGGTTGCCGCCGATGATGAACGCCAAGCCATCGGGCTCCAGGTCATCCAGTCCGGATGTGCTGAAGGTATAGAGATTATATTGGGCGCCCACATAGCTTTCGCCCTCTGCCATGGCGGCTTGCGCGCCACTGAACATGCCTGTAGCTACTGCAACCGCTATGAGAGTTCTTTTCATTTTTTATTCCTCGCTTCCCTTATTGTTCTGGTTTCGCGCGTAAATAACCCGATATTCGTTGCGAATCTTGGCGCGCGTTACGGGGAATATAGTTGACTTATCGCTCTAGGGCAAAAAGTTAATGAATGTCATCAGGACAAAATGGAGGTGAAAAAGCCGCGTCGGCTGTAGTGGGAGTGCCGACGCGGATTCGGAACGATTAAAACCGGCTAGGATCGGGGATTGTTTTCTTTATCATCCATGACCTTGGAGATATGCTGTCCATCCTCCAGGGTTTCAAACATGTCTGATGCCATTTCACCCACTTTCTGGTTGATCTCGCGGATCTTTTCATAGACAACGCCGATGGTTTGCTGGTTTTTGTCGCGCAATTTTTGCCCATCTTCGTCCAGTAGACCCGATCGCTCCAAGGCTTCAAACGGCATATCCGCAATGGATTTGTGAACTTCCGCCACCGTTTTGGCGCCATTGTCGATGGCGGTTTGAATCATATCCTTCAGTAATTCAGCTTTGTTCAGTATTCCCATATCAATAACCCTGTTTTCGGTTGCCACTCATCAGTAAGTTTAATTCTATACCATTAATGAGTGGCAACCGAAAGCCATCCTTACTTCGCGCTGGGGAACGAGTATTTCCATACCCGCTGCAGTACGGTTTTGTACTGGTGCCAGAAGGGGCCGGTGTTATAGGGCAGGCCATATTTTTCGCAGATCTCCTGCACTCTGGGGCCCATTTGTTCATAGCGGTTGGCTGGGATGTCCGGGAACAAATGATGCTCGATCTGATAGCTGAGATGGCCGCTCATAATATGCAGCAGTTTGCTGCCAGAGAGATTACTGGAACCCAGCAGCTGGCGGTAGTACCACTCACCTTTGGTTTCGTTCTCACATTCAGCTTCGCTGAAGGCCTGCGCCTGTTCAGTAAAGTGACCGCAGAAAATAATGGCCGAGGCCCACAGGTTGCGACCCAGGTTTGCCATCGCGTTGCCCAGCATGACTTTCCAGAAGAACGGACCAGCCAGAGCGGGGAAGAATACATAATCCTTGAATACCTGTTTGGCACCTTTGCGGAACAGCCCTTTTAAGTAAGGCTTCTTTTCTTCCAGGTCGAAGGTGCCCTCACGGAACCTTTCCGACTCCAGTTCATGCAGCGCAACGCCCCATTGGAAGAAAATACTCAAGGCTGCAAAATACACCATCTGAATGCTGCGCATTGGGTGCCACGGTGTGTCATCCGACAGGCGCAGTACAGCATAGCCGTAATCCCGATCCTTGCCGATGATGTTGGTGAATGTGTGGTGCTCATAGTTGTGGGTACGCTTCCAGGATTGCGCATCACAGGCAGTATCCCATTCGAAATTCTTCGAATGCATCTTGGGGTCATTGGCCCAATCGAATTGACCGTGCATTACGTTGTGCCCGATCTCCATATTGTCCATGATTTTAGACACTGACAGAGCAGTCACTCCCAGCATGAAGGGCACGGGTGTAAAGCTGAAGTGAATCAGCGTACGCCCGGCGATTTCCAGATAGCGCTGTACACGAATGATGTTTTTCATGTAGTCCACATCGGATTGACCCAGGTCTGCGACGATTTCTTCGCGCAGAGCGTCAAATTCCTTCTGCAGGCTTTCATATTGTTCCTTGGTCAGTCGACGATTACCTTTCACACCGCCGATCTTCACATCTTCCTGTGTCAATTGTTCAACATTGGGTTGGGTAGCAGTAGTCATAGTTTGGCTCCTCGTCCTTAGATTTCGATGTCTACGTTGCTGACCGGTGCAGAAACACAGATTCGGATGTCTTCTTCTTCATTACTTGATAGTTCGCCAGTCACCACGTTACGTACCTGGCCGGATTTCTTTTTACACTTGCAGGTATAGCAGATACCCATACGGCAGCCGGAATTGGGTTTGAGCCCGGCGCTTTCCGCCATATCCAGCAGGGTGCCAGGTTGGTCCGTGGTGGTTTCTGTGGCGCTGTTGGTAAAGCGCACGGTAACCGGAGCACCCGCTTCCACTTTTATCGGTGGCAGTCCGAATGCTTCCTCGTGAACCCGCTTGAGGTTGAAACCGGCATCCGCCAGCAGCTGTTTGGCAATTTCCCGAAACGGGTGGGGGCCACATAGGTCGATGTGTTCCGGCTTGCCTTCCAGCAGCGCCGCGATGTGTTCGGCACAAATGGGTGACTGTGGCAGTTTGTGTTTGCTTTCGCCTTCGTCGTAACTGGCGATCAGGTGGCTGTCCAGGCGGCGATTGCTCTGGCTCAGTGCCTTGATTTCGCTGCCGAAGATGAAATCCTTGCTGGTATTGGCAAAGTAGAGCAGCTTGGCGGGAACCGGCATGTTGTTTGCGCTCAGCCAGCGCAATTGGGACATGATGGGGGTAATGCCTGAGCCTGCCGCGATGTATCCAACGGGTGCATCAACATCCTGGTCCAGTACAAATTCACCTTCGGCCTGGCTGATGCTGATGATGTCACCGGTTTTCAGGTTTTCATGCATCCAGCCGGTCACACGGCCATTGGGCACTCTCTTGACGGTAAGCGTAATCGTACCGTTGTTTTTCCACTGGTAGGGGGAGGATGAAACGGTAAAGGTTCGGGTGCTCAGAACCCCATTGACGCTCAGCGTGATGTGGATGTGCTGGCCGGCCATGAAGCCTTTCCAACCGGCATTGGGCTGCAGCACCCAGGTTTTGGTGTCGGATGTTTCCTGTATGACATCCAATATCCTGGCCTTGCACTCGATGGCAGACCACATAGGGTCAACACCTTCCAGAAGGTACTCGAAATATTCGCCAGCGCGATCGGTATTGAACAGGCTGCTGTTGATCCAGGTTTGCGCTTTCTTGAGAAAACCGCTGCGTGTTGAGTGCATAGTCGTGCCTCCCTCTCACATTATGTGAACAAGTGTGCACCATGACCTGGACGGGTGTCAACAGATTTACATGGGGTTGAATGTATATGAAGAAATAGTAATTATAAAACAATGATTTATGAATATATGAATTGTGTTCATGTGTGAACTGAAATTGTTTTATGTTGGGTTTTTAGGGGGGTGGAATGGAGGCTTTTGATGGAAGTTGATGGCAATTAGGGGGCTGTTCGGCTTACAATTGAACACTAATATGAGGTGAGTTGAGAAGAATGAATAACCGTCAGGAACGGAAATTATTAACCCGGCAGTCGCTTATGAATGCGGCGTTGCAATGGGTGGAAGAGGGGCAGCATTTCTCCAGCCTGAGTATTCGTGAGGTCGCCAAGCGGGCGGGCGTGGTTCCCACCGCATTTTACCGTCATTTCAAAGACCTGGATGATCTGGCACTGAATCTGGTGGATGAGTTGAGTCTGGTGCTGCGGCAGTTGATGCGGGAAGTACGGCAGAATCGCGTTAATCCACAGCACATTATCCGTGATTCTGTACAGCAGTATTGCCAGTACGTGGTGTCCCAGCGGGTTTTTTTCATCTTCATGTCTCAATCCATGACCGGTGGAACGGCCTTGATTCGCCAGGCTGTACGCAGTGAATTGCAGTATTTTGCCAAGGAGTTGGTGGCGGATTTACAGCGTTTCAGTTTGCTCCCCAATCTGGATCCGGCGATGATGGATGTGCTCGCCGACCTCACCATCTCCACCATGGCGTTTGCCACCGTTCAATTGCTGGATTTGTCCGATGCCAGTACCCAGTCACGACAGGATTTTGAGAACAAAATGAGCCGGCAGTTGCAGCTGATTTACGTAGGAGCAGCGAACTGGAAGCGGAAGGAGCCGCTTTAAGAGTGTCGGTTTTTCTTACAGGGTTTGAGGGCTTATGGTTTCTAAGTGTCGATTAAATTTACACAGGCTGCGGTTGTGTGGCGTGGCTCATCGGCTATGTGCCTGATTGCGCTGGCAGATCTGGGATTGGCTTGACTGTTGCTTATAATGTGAGCAGAAGCGGTAAATATAGACGCTCGATAAGTTTACAGGGAGGCAGCATGCTTCGAACAATTATTAACCTGTCGGTGGCGGCAGGCATACTCGTCAGCAGCCAGCTTGCTTTGGCCTATGAGATGAGCAGCGTGAGCTGTACGGTGGCGGTTACCCAGCCCATGTGGGATGACTGTGCAGGAGCCTTTACCCTGGATAAGGGGGAAAACGACGTCACCAATGGCGATGAGTTTAATATCGTTACCCAAATCCTTAATGAGGGTGGTTTTGGCGGTGACGGCTGGGAGTTCGGTGCCAAGTATGATGGCCAGTATGAGGGTGATTCCAGCCTGTTTTCAGTCACGGGAATTGATGCCACCAGTGGTGTTCTGAATTTCAGTGGTTCGCCGCTGCTGGATGATCTGGTGTCGGTCTATGATCTGGCCATCAGCTTCAAGGCAGGGGATAGCTTCAGCATTTATTACTGGGAAGCACCGCTGCTGTCTTCAACCATAAACTGGACCACCGCTGGCGTGGCCTATGGTAAAGAGTTTCCCAAAGCGCTTTCCCACGTGTCTGTCTATCTCCGTGGTGCCACGGAAATACCGGAACCGGGCACGATGGCCTTATTGGTGATTGGCTTGTTTGGCTTGATGATGAGCCGTAAAAAAGTGAGTTGAAGGCAATTTAAGTTTGCTGCGAAGAAGCCGGGTTATACCCGGCTTCTTCGCAATACAGCGTTACCCGATTGCGCCCGTTCTCTTTTGACTGATAAAGCGCCTCATCCGCCATGGACAGCATATCCGTGTAGCGGCCATCGGCAGGGGGAATCAGTGCCACCACACCCACACTGACCGTAACCGGCACCGGGGTTTCCTTCACCAGAAATCGCATTGCAGCAACGGATTCACGAACTCTTTCTGCCACACGCAAAGCTCCCTCAACCCCGGTTTCCGGCAGTACTACACAAAATTCCTCGCCCCCATAGCGGGTGGCACGATCGCTGGGCCAGCGTAATCCATTGCGTATGGCGATAGCCACTTGCCGCAGACAGTCGTCGCCAATCAGGTGGCCGTAGGTATCGTTGAACTGTTTGAAGTGATCGATATCCATTAACAAGACCGACAGGCAATGCTGGTAGCGTGCCCCTCTGGCGTACTCCTCTTCCAGCATCCGGTCCAGAAAACGCCGGTTTTTAAGCCCGGTAAGCTGGTCAGTGTCACTGAGTTCTTCCAGTTTTTGATTCAGCGCCTCCAACTCACGGGTGCGCTCCTGCACACGATTCTCAAGGGATTCTGTGGCCTGCTTTTGAATTTCAAGCGCTTGTTCACGGGCCTGGCGCAGCTCTCTTTCCGTATTCAGGGCATCCTGCTGCGCCTCGAAGCGCATCTTACGCTCCTGATTGATGCGCTCAGCCAGGGCGAATGACAGCAGGGTGACTTCCAGTGCCGACCCTATCTGGGTGGCATAATCAGTAAACAGGTTCTTTGGCAGTAAATTGAACTTGCTGAGGGCCAGAATGATGCCCCCGGACAGCAGCGAGCTCCAGGCAATGGTGTAGTATTTCGCGGACAGCCCGCCACTGTACCAGCGAAACACGCCCAGCCCAAAACCGTAACAGCAAACGACGCCGGCAAAGGGTATGAGCACTCTGATGACAATGCTGTAAGGTAATGTAAGCGCCATGATGATCACCAAGAGGCTGATCACCGCAAAGCTGTAGCCGGCGTAGCGAATGGCACCCCGTAATTCATAGGCGCGCAAAAAGTTGTGGGTAAACAGTGAGCCAAACATCACCGAGCACGACAGTGTCACCAGAATGGCCTGGTCGTTCCAGCGGGTGTAATTTGGCCACAGGTATTGAAATGCAAATCCGCTGAGGCTGGCCAGAAACAGCGGCATGCTGCACACGAATAACACATAGTAGAGATAATTCCGCTCACCCACCGCCAGGTAGACAAACAGGTTGTACATCACCATCACGAACATGATGCCGTAGTAAATACCGTGCAGCAGAGTCTGGGTGCGGTCGTGGTTAAAAAAGGCCTGCTCCTGCCACAAGGTCAGGGGTACCTGAATGGAACTGGAACTCCTGACAGCGAAGTAAAGCGTTAATTCCTCATTGGATTGCCATTGCAGGGGAATCACAAAATTTCGATGATCAGTGGGCCGCTCGTTGAAGGGCAGTTTGTCCCCCAGCTCCAACGTTCTCTGATGATTGTCACCGTAAATAAATACGGAGATGTAATCCAGCACGGGATAGCTGATTTCAAGCAGGCGCTGCAATTCGATGGTTTCCTGATTCTGGATAGTGATTCGCAGCCACCAGGTGGAATTGTTATAGCCGTGGTTGAAAGCCTGGCGATTATTATGCTGCCACTCTGTTTCCGGCAATTGTTTGAGGTCGCTGATGGTCAGGCTGCTGTGCACATCCTCGTAGTAGTACAGATAACTGGCCAAAGGTTGCTGTACCTGGTTCTTCAATAGCTTGAATTCCGCCGCTTGCAGGCAACTGCAGAAAAAAAGGAGCAACAGGGTGGCTAGGCGCATTTTCGTTATCTTTCGGTGTTTGTTTTATAGAGTTTAGTTCATGCTTTGGTCTTGTTCGAACGAAGATCCGCAGCTCGAAGAGGGTGCCCGGCGTTCGGCAAATATGACACAGTTTCTGCCCGCCTGTTTCGCGTCATAAAGGGCTTCATCCGCCTGGGAAACCAATGATTCACCGGTTACTTTCTCACCTTTGACCATGCAACTTACCCCCAGACTGATGGATACCGGGATCAGCTCGCCCTCAACGGAGAAGGGCATTTTACTGATCTGGTCGCGCAAACGCTCTGCCACGGCCATGGCCCGCTGTGGGCCGGTTTCGGGTAACATGACACAGAATTCCTCTCCCCCATAGCGGGCAACACAGTCCACCGCGTCACGGATATTCTCACCCAAAGACGTTGCAATGGCCTTAAGGCAGTCATCGCCCACCAGGTGGCCGTAAGTATCGTTGAACTGTTTAAAGTGATCTACATCCAGCAGTATGATGGAAAGATCGTGTTGATAGCGGCTGCAGCGGGTGATTTCTTCGTGCATGACCCGATCCAGATAGCGGCGGTTTTTCAGGCCGGTTAGCTGATCCGTATCGCTCAGTTCGGCCAGTTGTCGATTCAGTGTTTCCAGCTCCCGGGTGCGTTCCTGCACCCGGGATTCCAGCTCTTCTGTGGTTTGTTGCTGGATGCGCAACGCCTGCTCCCGGGCACGGCGTGTTTCCCGCTCTGCCTGCAGGGCGTTGTCCTGGGCGTCTGATCGCAGGCGGCGTTCTTCATTGATGCTTTCCGCCAGTGCGAAAGAGAGCAGTATCACCTCGATGCTGGAACCGATTTGTAGCGTGTTTTCGGTGATCAGATTGGTAGGGATCAGGCCCAGCTTGTTCAGCCCCAGTGAAATGCCCCCCAAGAGAAAGGCTGACCAGCCCACGGTGTAGTACTTGGCAGATAAACCACTGCGATTCCACATGATCATGCCAAACAACAATCCCATGGTGCAGGATACTGTGGTGGCGGGAATCAATATGCTGATGATCAGTTGATAGTCCACCACATGAGACAACAGCAGTAGCAAAACGATACTGCCCTGTTGTATCCGAAATAAAAGGGTGGCCCACCGGCCCAGTTGCTTTATTTTCAGAAAGCTCTCAGTGAACAACGCACCAAACAGTACCGCCAGACACAGGGGCCAGATGATGGCCAAATCATTCCATTGCGGGTGGTTGGGCCACAGATATTCAAAGCTGAAACCTTTGATTCCGGCAATGAACATGGGAAGGCTGAACGCGAAGCACACGTAAAGGATGAAGTTTTTTTCCCGCACCGCCAGAAATACAAACAGGTTGTACACGGTCATCACGATCATGACGCCAAAGTAAAACCCCTGCAGCAGGTTTGCAGTGCGGTCCTGGCGGTAATATTCCTGAGGTTGCCACAATATCAGCGGCACCTGAAGCGCACTGCTGGTGCGAACTTCGATATAGACTGACACCTGACCCTGGGCAGGCAGAGTGATGGGGGCGAGAAAATTGTGTGACTTAATGGGGCGATGATCAAAAGGCAGGGCGTCGCCCATGACGAAAACGTCGATCTTGCCATTCCAAACCATATGAACGGCCAGATGATCCAGCCCGGGATACCCCACTTCCAACAGGTGCCTGACCTCCTCGGGGCTTGTGTTTGCAAGGTTAAAAGTGAGCCACCAGGTGGAGGTGCTGTACCCCATGGAAAAGGTGTTGTCGCCGTAGGCTTGCCACTGGCTGCCAGGGAGCGCCAGAATATCCTGTAGATTCAGGCTGTTACTGTTGTCTTCCAGATAACGGGTTGCACTGGAGAGATTGATGGGGCCAGCGTGCTCGCTGTCGATGGTAACGGTCGCCAGGCAAGGTATTGAGAGCAGAAGTAACAGGGCGGCCAATAGGGGCATCTTAAACCGTTTTCATACCTCGATATTATTTTAGTTAAGTGTAGTTCAAGGACCTGAAATGTAACTTGATCCTATAAATTGTTTCCTCCTTGTTCCAATGGGGTGTAATGCTGTGAAACGGTATTGTGGTTATAAGTCTCAGGCGTATTATGACAATCACAACAACAAGAAAAACAGAGGGTATTCGACATGAAAGCATTTGCTCTTGTAATTCTGATCTCCGCACTGGCCGTAATTCTTGTTCGTGGCGCATTCCATCTCCTTATCGTTCCCTTTATATCCGCAAGTTGCGAGGCGGATTAGCCCTTGCGGGCCCAGTAAACCGGGCCCCGCTTTTTTCTTAGAGCGCTGAATTTGCTATGCTTTTGCGTACCTAATACTCCCTGCGGAAAGCGCCGGCATGTCTTCGTCTGATTCCACCACTGTTGTTAACCAGTATCTGGATGCCTGTTGGCTGGAAAAGGGGCTCAGTGACAACAGCCTGGACTCCTATCGACGGGACTTGTGTTCCTACGCCGAATGGCTGACTAAATCGGGTATGCCCGGGTTGTTGCTGGCCACAGATCAGGATCTCAATCGCTATCTCGCCCACCGTTACCAGTGCCGGTTCAGTGCCCGATCCACGGCGCGCTTCCTGTCCGTTATCCGTGGTTTCTGCCAGTATTGCGTGCGTGAATCCCTGATGGCGCAAGATCCTACCTTGCGGGTTGAGATGCCGAAGCTGGGTAAGCCGTTACCCAAAACCATGAGTGAGGCGGATGTGGAGGCCCTGCTGGCTGCACCCAATCTGGATGAGCCCCTGGGCTTGAGGGACAAGGCCATGTTGGAATTACTCTATGCCTGCGGTTTGCGCGTCAGTGAGTTGGTGGCGCTCAGCACCTATGACATCAATCTGCGTCAGGGTGTTATCCGGTTGATGGGCAAGGGCAGCAAGGAGCGGCTGGTGCCCATGGGTGAGGAATCGATCACCTGGTTGTTGCGCTACCTGAAAGAGGCCCGCTTGAGTCTGCTGGCGAATCCGGAAAGTGATGTGTTGTTCCCCAGTAATCGCGGTACACAGATGACCCGCCAGACATTCTGGCATCGTGTTAAACATTACGTGGCTTTGGCCGGAATAAACACTAAGGTGTCCCCCCACACGCTGCGTCATGCTTTCGCAACGCATTTGTTGAATCATGGTGCGGATTTGAGGGTTGTGCAGTTGTTACTGGGGCACAGCGACCTTTCCACCACCCAGATTTATACCCATGTTGCCAAACATCGCTTGCAGGAAATGCACCGGCAGCATCACCCAAGGGGCTGAGTTCTTGCCGGTGGCGGGAATTTTGCCTCTGACAGGCTGGAACTTGTGGCCTATCTTGGGTTCTAATACCCCAGTGTTATGGCATTCCGGAATTCAGAGAGAGAGCAATGTTAAGAGTATTCATGATGATCGCAGCGGCCCTGTCCGCGTTGCCGTTGGTTTCGCACGCAGCTGGTGATCAGGACGTAATCAGGAACACCTTCGCTGCCCGCTTCCCCCAGGTTAAGATCAATACGATTGATCAATCCGGTGTGCAGGGCATATACCAGGTGGAGACCAGCAGCGGTGAACTGCTGTATGTGTCGGCAGACAGCAAATTTGTGTTCACCGGAGATTTGCTCAACATTGGTGGCGCGCAGACGGTGAACGTCAGCGAGAACCACCGCAGTGCCAAGCGGTTGGACGCGTTGAATAACCTGCAGGACACTGACCTTGTGGTCTATCCGGCCACGGAGGATGAGAAAGGGGAGGTGTTGGTGTTCACTGATACCAGCTGCGGTTATTGTCGTAAATTCCACACTGAGATCAAAGCGATGAATGATCTGGGTATAACCGTCAAGTATGTAGCCTGGCCACGCTACGGATTGCAGTCCCCGGCGGGGCAGACAATGGTCAACGTCTGGTGTGCCGAAGACCGCGAAGCCGCCATGACCAAGGCCAAGTCCAATGAAACGGTTTCAGCGCCTGCCGGTAAGGTGTGCGAACAGAATACCATTCAGGACCAGATCAATCTCGGGCATCAGATCGGTGTGCGCGGTACACCGGCTGTGTTTTCCAAGGACGGCCGTCAACTGGGTGGTTATATGAAGGCCGGGCAATTGGCTCAGCAGCTGGGCCTGCAATAGTCCGTTCCTGGCCCGCCGGCAGCGGTGGGCCATAATTCTCCCCTCCGTCTCCATTGACGATCCTGCGTCACATCAGTATTGTTCACACTCTTTGCATTCCGGCCAAAGTTAGTAACCATTTACACGCGGTTGAAGGTGTCCTGTGACCGAATTTTCCCGAATCCAACGTCTCCCTCCTTATGTCTTCAATATTGTTGGGGAATTGAAGAAGCAGGCCCGGTCCCGCGGCGAAGACATCATCGATTTTGGTATGGGCAATCCGGATCAGCCCACCCCGCAACATATTGTGGCGAAACTGGTGGAAACCGTGCAGCGTGGGGATACCCACCGTTACTCGCAATCCAAGGGGATTCCCCGTCTGCGCAAGGCCATCAGCGATTGGTATCAGCGCCGCTATGGGGTTGAAATCGATCCAGTGGACGAGGCCATAGTCACCATCGGCTCGAAGGAAGGCCTGGCGCACCTGGCGCTGGCCACCATGAGCACCGGGGATACGGTGCTGGTGCCCAATCCATCCTATCCGATCCATCCCTACGGGTTTGTCATTGCCGGCGCCGATATACGCCACGTCTCCATGACGGCCAATGTGGATTTCTTTGCGGAGCTGGAAAAGGCCATTCGGGAGAGTTGGCCAAAGCCCAAGATGCTGGTGCTGAACTTTCCCGGAAATCCCACCGCCCAATGTGTGGAATTGTCGTTCTTTGAGCAGGTGGTGAACATCTGCCGTGAGCACGAAATCTGGCTCGTTCATGACCTTGCCTACGCCGATATTGTTTTTGATGGTTATCAGGCACCCTCAGTGATGCAGGTGCCAGGGGCCAAAGACATTGCGGTTGAGTTTTTTAGTTTGTCGAAAAGTTATAATATGCCCGGCTGGCGGGTCGGATTCTGCGTAGGCAATCCGACGTTGATCGGAGCACTGGCCCGCATCAAGTCCTATATGGATTACGGCACGTTCACACCCATCCAGGTGGCGGCCATTGCGGCGCTGGAGGGTGACCAGCAGTGTGTGTCTGACATCAGAGACATGTACCAGCATCGCCGGGACGTATTGTGTGATGGCCTAAATGCCATAGGCTGGCAGGTTGAGCGACCCAGGGCCACTATGTTTGTCTGGGCGCAGATCCCGGAGCCATTTCGTCACCTCGGTTCGCTGGAATTCAGCAAGCTGTTGCTGCAGGACGCCAAGGTGGCGGTTTCCCCCGGCTTGGGGTTTGGAGAATATGGGGACGATCACGTGCGCTTTGCACTGATCGAGAATGAGCAACGAATCCGGCAGGCAGTGCGGGGCATCAAGCGCCTCCTGCAGTCGGTATAATTCAAAAATAAAAGAGGTAAGGCAGTTGAAACCGGTTAACGTGGGTATTGTCGGTCTGGGCACCGTAGGCAGTGGAACGTTTAATGTTCTGAGTCGCAATTCAGCAGATATTGCGCGTCGGGCGGGGCGTGAAATCGCCGTCACTCATGTCGGGGCACGGCGTGATAATCCCAGTGTGGATACCACCGGTGTTGCCGTATCGCGGGATATTTTTGCCGTGGTCACTGACCCCAATATTGATATCGTGGTGGAGCTGATCGGTGGCACCACGGTGGCATTCGAACTGGTGATGAAAGCCATCGAAAACGGTAAGCATATCGTCACAGCCAACAAGGCACTGATCGCTGAACACGGTAATGAGATCTTCGCGGCAGCGCAGGAAAAAGGCGTGAATGTGGCGTTCGAAGCCGCTGTTGCAGGCGGTATCCCCATTATCAAGGCTATCCGTGAGGGCCTGTCTGCCAACCGTATCGACTGGGTTGCCGGAATCATCAACGGCACCGGCAACTTTATACTGACGGAAATGGCGGAGAAAGGCCGTGAGTTTGATGATGTGCTGAAGGAAGCCCAGGCTTTGGGCTACGCCGAGGCCGATCCCACCTTTGATGTGGAAGGCATTGATGCGGCCCATAAGTTAACGATCCTGGCTTCCATAGCCTTTGGTATTCCACTGCAATTCTCCAAAACTTACACCGAAGGCATCACCAATATCACCCGCGAGGATGTGTCCTATGCGGAAGAGTTGGGGTACCGCATTAAGCATCTGGGGGTGACCCGCCAGACCGAGAACGGAGTGGAACTGCGGGTCCATCCCACCTTGATTCCGGAAAGCCGACTGATTGCCAATGTGAATGGGGTTATGAACGCCGTCATGGTGCAAAGTGACGCGGTGGGGCCAACCTTGTATTACGGCCCCGGTGCAGGCTCTGAACCCACCGCCTCTGCCGTAGTGGCGGACGTGGTGGACGTGGCCCGGGCACTGACCACCGACCCCAACAATCGTGTGCCCCATCTGGCATTCCAGGCGGATTCGCTCAGTGACGCGCCGATCCTGCCCATTGAAGATGTGGTGACCGGGTTCTACCTGCGCATGCATGTAAAAGATCAGCCCGGTGTGCTCGCCAAAATTGCGGCCGTATTCAGTGACGCCGATATCAACATCGAGGCGATCATCCAGAAGGACCAACCGGATGCCAGCAGCCCGGTACCACTGATCATGATTGTACGCCAGGTACTGGAAAGCAGGATGAACACCGCCCTGGATCAGATTCGGGCCTTGGATGTGCTGGCTGACGATGTTGTGCGCATTCGACTGGAAACCCTGGACGGCTGATGCCGGCAACCGATTTAAAATTTATTACGCTTACTTTTTTGGAAACTGAATCATGCCTAGTAAACGCTACACCGGACTGATTGATAATTATCGTGACTATCTGCCTGTTCATGACGATACCCGTCTGATCAGTTTGGGCGAAGGCAAAACCCCGCTTATCCGGCTGAATAATATCCCTCGCCTGATCGGCAAAGACGTGGATATTTACGTTAAGTATGAAGGCTTGAACCCCACCGGTTCCTTCAAGGATCGAGGCATGACCATGGCCGTCACCAAAGCGGTGGAAGAGGGCAGCAAGGCCATCATCTGTGCCTCCACCGGGAATACATCGGCCGCTGCGGCTGCCTATGCCGCCCGTGCAGGTATCACCGCGTTTGTCTTGATCCCGGAAGGCAAGATAGCCATGGGCAAGCTGGCGCAGGCCATGATGTACGGTGCCGTTACCCTGCAAATCCGCGGTAATTTTGATGAAGGCATGCAATTGGTGAAGGACGTGGCCCAAGAGGCACCGGTGACCATTGTGAACTCCATCAATCCTTATCGCCTGCAGGGCCAGAAAACCGCTGCCTTCGAAATTGTGGAAGAGTTGGGCGCAGCACCGGATTATCACTGTCTGCCGGTGGGTAACGCCGGTAACATCACGGCCCATTGGATGGGTTACACTGAATTCCAGAAAGCCGGTATTGCCAACAGCGCGCCGAAAATGGTGGGTTATCAGGCTGCCGGTGCCGCCCCTTTCCTGCGCGGTGCCATGGTGGATAATCCGGAAACCGTCGCCACCGCTATCCGCATCGGCCACCCACAAAGCTGGGATAAAGCCTGGAATGTGCAGAAAGAATCCGGCGGCTGGTTTGATGAACTAACGGATGACGAAATCCTGCAGACCCAGCGTATGCTGGCTCAATCAGAAGGTGTCTTTTGTGAGCCGGCCTCGGCGGCGTCTTTGGGCGGGGCGATCCGGGACGTGAAAAGCGGCAAAATCCCGGAAGGCAGCAAGATTGTGTGTACGCTGACCGGCAATGGCCTCAAAGATCCGGATACTGCGATCTCTCAATGCCAGAACGCAGTGATGGAAACCATTGATGCCAAACTGGTTTCAGTGAAAGAAAGTATTCTGCGTAACATGCAGTAAGAAAGAGTGCAGTAAGCACAGTGCAGTAAAGTGCTCTCCGGGGAAGTCAGCGAGCTTGCCCGGATTTTCCACTTACCCTGGAAGCCATCCGCTCGTTGAGGACGACATCGCCATCTATGAAACGCGTAACCCGTCGCAACCCGGCCGCACGCTCTCAGTTCTCCCCTGATATTCCATCCCTCCTGCAGCGCATCTACGCTAATCGCGGACTGCAAAGCGACCATGACGTGGATCTGGCACTGAAAAACCTGTTGCCCGCCAGTGAGTTGAAGGGGCTGGAGCCGGCGCTGGACCTGTTGGTGTCGGTATTGGAAAAGCGCCAGCGCATTTTGGTGGTGGGCGATTTTGATGCTGACGGCGCCACCAGCAGCGCGCTCAGTGTGCTGGCGTTGCGCAAACTGGGGGCCGCGGCCGTGGATTACCTGGTTCCCAATCGCTTTGAGTACGGATATGGACTTACGCCGGAAATCGTGGCGGTGGCTTTGCAGCGCAGTCCGGGTCTGATCCTCACGGTGGACAATGGTATTTCCAGTATTGAGGGTGTGAAGGCAGCCAAAGCGGCCGGCATCAAGGTGCTGGTAACGGATCATCACCTGCCGGCGCAGGTGCTGCCCATTGCCGATGCCATCATTAACCCCAACCAGCCTGGCTGTGCGTTTCCCAGCAAAAATCTGGCCGGTGTGGGGGTGGCTTTTTATCTGATGACCGCGTTGCGGACCCGGTTAAAGCAAATAGGCTGGTTTCAGCGGCAGGGGCTGGCAGAACCCAATATGGCGGATTATCTGGATATCGTGGCGTTGGGTACCGTGGCCGACGTGGTGCCACTGGATCACAATAACCGCATACTGGTGCATCATGGCCTGGCCCGTATGCGGGCCGGCCGCTGCCGGCCTGGCATCCAGGCGTTGGTGAGTGTGGCCAAACGCCGCTTGTCCAATCTGGTGGCCACCGATCTGGGATTTGCGGTGGGGCCGCGATTGAATGCGGCGGGCCGCTTGACCGACATGTCCAAGGGCATCGAGTGCCTCCTGGTGGACGATCCCGCCGTGGCCAATCGTTATGCCGCTGAGCTGGATCAATTGAATCACGAGCGTAAGTCCATTGAAGGGGACATGCAGCAGCAGGCCCTGGCCGCGCTCAAGCAATTGCAGCTGGGTAAGCAATCGGAATTGCCTTGGGGGCTATGCATCTACAAACGGGACTGGCATCAGGGCGTGATCGGAATTCTGGCTTCCCGCATCAAAGAGCGCTTCCATCGCCCCACGATTGCGTTTGCCCCTGCCGATGGGGGTGAAATCAAGGGCTCGGCCCGTTCCATACCCGGCTTCCATATCCGTGATGCCCTGGATGCGGTGGCCAGCCGCCACCCTGGTTTGATCGTGAAGTTCGGGGGGCACGCCATGGCGGCTGGTCTGAGCATACGTGAGCAGGATCTTGAGGCTTTCCAGGCCGCTTTTGATGCCCAGGCGCACCGTCTTTTGCAGTTGGATGACCTGACGGGTGAGCTGCACAGCGACGGTGAGTTGTCCGAGGCGGATATCGACCTTTCCGTCGCGCAGATGCTGCGTCAGGCGGGGCCGTGGGGGCAGGGTTTTCCTGAGCCCTTGTTTGATGGGCGTTTTGAATTGCTGGATCAGCGCATTGTGGGGGAGAAACATCTTAAGCTCTCAATTGGCTTGCCCGCCAGTAAACGGGTGGTAGACGCCATCGCCTTTAATGTGGACCTGGATAAATGGCCCAACCGCAAGCTCAAGCAAATCTATCTGGCGTACCGCCTGGATGTGAACGAGTTTCGGGGTGTCCAGAATGCCCAGCTTATGGTGGAACATCTCGAGCCCGCCTAGCGTTCTGACCGAGTGTAGCTGCATCCCCATGGGGCCACTGTGCCCCTAAATGTGCTTCATTTAGCATCCGTTTTGCGTGAAATTACCAAAACCACACTATCGGTAGGAACTTCTTCACAAACTTCCTTTTCCGCCCTGTTCAATTCTCAATCAGCACATACACTGGGTAAGGTAACAGTTTGTAACTAAAGTCTGTGCTTTGTAACAAAACGCGAAAGGAATGCAAAAATGAATCAGCTGCTCAGTATTCGAAGTTTTTTGGTTGTCATCCTGGGGCTCATTTCAACGCTGGCATCAGCCCGCACTATCAGTGATCTGGATGCCGTCCACAAAGCGGCGGTACAGCGCACATTGGTGATGCGCATTGCCAAGGATCACTTACAGATGGCGGCTAACGTGGATTACCAGGCGGCACGGGCCGGATTGGACGCCAATGTGGAAGAATTTGAATTTTTACTGGGTCAGCTGGAACATAACTCCCCGAATTCAGCGATCAATCAGCGGGTGCTGGACGTGAAGCAGCATTGGGGTGCATTGCGGGCGGCCGTCACCCTGAGTCCGAACGGGGGCAATGCGTTGGACGTGCTGGAGACCGCCGATGATCTGTTATTGAAAAGCGATCTATTGATGCGGGACTGGCAGGCAAGATTGCCCCATCATTATGGTGATCGAGTAGATCTGGCCCAGCAGCAAAGTATGTTGTCCGAACGCATCAATGTCCTGTACCTGGCGCAATACATCGGGGTTGATGCCGGCTGGGTACACGATGAAATGAATCACACCGTGGCCGCCTATGAGCAGGGTATGGAAGCGTTGCGTCTGGCCTCCCATGATGCCGCGATTGATCCATTGATCGTAGCGCAGCTGTCCAGTAACTGGGAATACGCCAAGCTGGGGCTGGAGCAGTTCAGCAATGGCAAGTACGTTCCCGTGGTGATGAGCGTAACGTTGGACAGCATGGTTAAGCAGACCAACACACTGGCGGCGGCGTACCATATCCGCGATCGCATAGCGCTTAACGGGGGCCGTGTGCTGGCACAGACCGGCTTGGCCGCCAATCTGTCCAACTGAGTTTCTTCAGTCAGGCAACCTCAGCAAAACAATAAGCCCCGCAGGGATCAGCGGGGCTTATTGTTGGTTTAGGCTTTGTATTATTAACGCCCTTTGAACACCGCCTCACGGCGTTCCACGAAAGAATTGACCCCTTCGGCGGCGTCTTCGCTTGCCATCACCGGTTTCAGGTCGGACATAAACTGCTTCACGCAGGCATCCTGATCGTGTGGGTGGGCGGCACTGAAGCGCGTTGCCTTCAACACACCCTGCACACCCAGCGGAGCCGCTTTGGCAACACTGTGCGCAATTTCCATGGCCTTGTTGAACTGCTCACCGGGCTCCACCAGCTCCTGGATCATGCCCCAGCGATAGGCTTCCTCGGCGCTCCAGCGTTCACCGGTAAGCAGTACACGTTGGGCGTTACCCCAGCCCGCTTCCACCGGTAGACGCAGGGTGGCGCCACCACAGGGGTACAGGCCACGCTGCACTTCCAGCATCTGGAATTGAGTGTCGCGGGCGGCCACCCGAATTTCAGTGTTGAGCAGGATTTCCACGCCCCAGGTAAAGCAATAGCCCTGGACCGCAATTATAACCGGCTTGTTGTGGCGATCGCCGGTTAGCCCCATGGGATCGATTTCGTCTTCTGCCACCGGGAAGGCGTTGCCGCTGCCGAAAATGGGTGCCCATTTATCCAGCTCTACACCGGCAGTGAAGTGTTTCCCCTCCGCATACAAAACGGCCACCCGCAGCTCCGGGTCGCTGTTCAGGCGTTTCAGGGCTTTGCCCATATCGTGATACATCTCAGGCGAGAGTGCGTTGTATTTTTCCGCGCGGTTGATGCGGATAAGCAGAATGTGTCCCTCAGTACTGGTCTCAATATGTGCCATAGCGTCCTCGTTCATTTAGTGCTTTCGTTGTTGGTCGGGGCCTGGAATCTTTGCCGGGTTCAAACTCTGCCGGGTTCAAAAGTAGTCATTGTGCATGGTGCGGCAGGTGTCGTCTGCGCTCTGCAGCAGGTTACTCCAGTGCTGGATTTTGGGTAACTCCCAGCGGAAGAAAAAACGGCAGGCGTGGAGTTTGCCGCGGTAAAACTCTGCGTTGGTGCCGCTTTTCAGCCCTTTCATTGCCGCGCTAGCTTGCCATAGCCATAGCCAGGCCACAACGACATGGCCGCTCAGGCTGAGAAAGGCAGACGCATTGGCCAGGCCAATATCAGGCCCTTGTTGCTGTAACTGCTCACCGACAGATTGTGTGGTGGCATTTACCAGCAGTAACGCCTCCTGCAGTTGTTCACTGTACGGGGCCAGATCGGGAAACTCGGCGGCCTGTTGCAGTGTGGCCTGTATCTCCCGCAACAGGGTTTGCAGGCCCAGGCCATTGGATTGCCATAACTTGCGGCCCAGTAAATCCATCGCCTGGATGCCATGGGTTCCTTCGTGAATGGGGTTCAGTCGGTTGTCCCGATAGAGCTGCTCCACCGGGTATTCTCGAATATAACCGGCGCCACCTAAGATCTGTATCGCCAGGGAATTGGCCTTGGGGCCGAACTCGGAGGGCCAGGATTTGACGATGGGGGTAAGCAGGTCGAGAAGTTCCTGCAGGGGTTTGCGCTGGTCTTCGTCAGCACAGGTTTCAATGCGGTCGATGAGGTGGTTGGCATACAGGCACAGGGCAATCGCCCCTTCAGTGTAGGATTTCTGGGCCAACAGCATCCGCTTCACATCAGCGTGCTCGATGATGGGAATCGGTTTGGATGCCGGGTCTTTGTTGCTGGGGTGGCGGCCCTGTGGCCGTTGCCGTGCGTATTCCAGTGATTCTGCGTAGCCGCGGTACCCGATCACGGCGGCACCCAGGCCCACACCCACCCGCGCTTCGTTCATCATCATGAACATGTATTTCAATCCCTGGTGGGGCTCCCCGATCAGGTAACCCACACAATTATCCTGTTCACCAAAATTAAGCACTGTCGAAGTGGTACCTCGATAGCCCATTTTGTGCAGCAGCCCGGCCAGTTGTACATCGTTGCGTTGTGCCGGGTCACCGTTGTCATCCACCAGCCACTTGGGCACCAGAAACAGGGAAATTCCTTTAACCCCCGCCGGTGCTCCTTTTATTTTCGCCAACACCAGATGCACGATATTGTCGGTAATGTCCTGATCCCCTCCGGAAATGTACATCTTGTTGCCTTTGACCAGGTAGTGACCTTGTTCCGTGGGTGTGGCGTAGGTTTTGATGTCCGCCAACGAGGAACCGGTATCCGGTTCGGTGAGGGCCATAGTGCCCGCCGCCCGCCCACTGCGCATCAGTGGCAAATACAGGTTCTTCAGCTCGTCACTGGCAAAGTGGTGGATGAGATTGGAGGCGGCCATGGTCAAAAACGGATACGCAGCACTGGAGGCATTGGCGGCGGTCACATACCCGGAACAGGCCGCGGCCACCACGTGGGGCAACTGCATCCCGCCCGCATCGAACTCCAGGCGGGCGGTTAACAGCCCCGAATTGACATAGTGCCGAAACGCCTCTTTCACTTCGGGTATGGTGTGTACCTGTTCTCCATCAAACCAGGGTTCTTTTTCATCGGCCAAATGGTTGTGAGGTGCAAAATACTTTTCTGCCACTTGTTCTGCGGTGTTCAGGGTCTGATTGAACGTTTCCCTGCTGTGATCGCCATAGCGGGGCGTGTGGAGCAGGCTATCGGTGTCGAGCATTTCATACAGGCAAAAATCCAGGTCCTGTCGTGATAGCAGTGGCATGTTTCCCTCCGTGTCCTATTCAATGGCGTGATGCAGGCCGGTAAAAAGGCAATCATATTTGCATTGTTGGCCTGAGTGTGTAATTGTCATTTATGACTAATACAGGGCTAAATTAGACAGTTATGATTAAAGTACGCATCCTCGGTTTTGACTATGCTTTTGCCACTTCGATCACCGGGGTGATCGACCTGCTCTCCACCGCCGGTACGGCATGGAATTACTTTGCCGGCAAAAGTATGGAACCCAAGTTTGATGTGCAGTTGGTAAGCAGGGGAGGGCGTTCCATCCGCTGTCTGAATAATATTGTAATCAATGCTCACTGCGGTTTTGAACAAATCGGCGACGTGGATGTGCTGTTGGTGCCCTCCATTGGTGGTGATGTGGATAAGGCACTGGATACCAACAGTGACATCATCGCCCTGTTGAAAGAATACGTTAAGCGGGGCACACAAATCATCAGTAACTGTACCGGCGCGTTCTTTTTGGCCGAGGCAGGCATTCTGGATGGCCGCAAAGCCACCACCCACTGGGCCCACGCCGATCGTTTCCGGGAGCGCTACCCTAATGTGCAGTTGGTGCCGGAGCAACTGATCACCACCGATGGACAGGTGTTTTGCTCAGGGGGCGGAACCGCATGGTTTGATATGGCGTTATACCTGATTGAGTTGTATATCGATCATGAAACCGCCATCGAATCCGCCAAAGCCATGGTGTTGGACACCGGGCGTCATTCACAGCTGAGCTATTTCGCCACCCACCAGAACAAATACCATAGCGATGAGACGGTGAAAGCTGTGCAGGAGTGGGTGGATGAGCACTATGCCGAAGACTTTTCGTTATCCTGGCTGGCTGAGCAATACGCCATGAGCCCACGTACTCTGATTCGCCGCTTCAAAACCGCCACCGGCGAATCACCACTGGCATACCTGCAAACGGTGCGCATTGAAGTGGCGAAAAAGTATCTGGAGATCAGTGCCCAGACCATCGCTGAAATCACTCAGAGAGTGGGTTACGAGGATGTGTCGTCTTTTTCCAAAATGTTCAAACGCAAAGTGGGGTTGTCGCCACGGGAGTATCGAGGACGTTTCAGTAAATCTGCGATTTAGAGTGTCCTTGAAGCAAAAGAATGCGCCGGAAGCAGACCGAAGAAAAGGGACTGTAAAGAATGATCCCGGCTGTCTATAGTTAATCTATAGCAGACAGTGGTTACGCAATTCTCAAGCTATAGTTTAAGCTTAAGAATTTGAATATAAATCAGTTTATTCCATTTTGTTCTGGGGCTTTGATGTTCTCTGTTTTCAGTGTCGGTGCGCTGCGCCTGATCGTCGGTCTTCTAATTGCGCTGTGGCATCACAGTGTGCTGGCGACGGCCGCGCTGAACATCACTGACAACCGGTTTGAAACATCCGGCATAACATCAGGCATTGCCTATTTGCGTGATGCAACCGGGCGCTTGACCCTGGAAGATGCCCATGCTGACTTGTCCTGGATAGAGCTGGAAAACGGAATTCCCTATCTTGGGTATGATACGGCTGCGCACTGGCTGCGTTTCAGGTTGATCAACAGCACCCAAGAGCCGGTTGACGGGATGCTGGAGATTGCTTATCCCTCTCTTGATTCGATCAGTGTTTTCCATGTGACGGGCACGGCACCCGGGTCTGAAATAGTGCTGTCCCAATATGTGTTGGGGGATACCCTGCCGTTTTCGGAGCGACCCATCTCCAACCGGCATTTTGTAACGCCGGTTCCCCTGCAGGCGCAAAGCCAGACGATCATTTACCTGCGAATTCAATCTGAAAACACACTGATTGTGCCACTGCGGTTCTGGACCCGTGAAGCCTTTTACCAGATCGGGCAACGCAACCTGATCGGGCAGGGGCTGTACTTCGGCGTGCTGTTGGTGATGGTGCTCTACAACCTGTTCATTTATGTGAGCGTGCGGCATCGCTCCTATCTCTATTACGCCGGCGCGGTGGCCGCGGTGGGGCTGTTTATGGCAGCCCTGCAAGGCATCGGGTTTCAGTATCTGTGGCCGGATCTGCCCTGGATCAATAACCGAATCCTGATCCTCAGTGTCGCGATCTATGGTGTGTGTGCTGCCGCCTTCACGTTATCCCTGTTGTATCTGAAATCCAAGAGCCCGCCTCATTACCGCATGGTGCGAGCGGTGGCGTGGCTGTTTATCATGGTGGGCGGTAGTGTGTTTGTTGTAGCCTATGAATACGCTGTTATATTCGCGGGTGTGGTGTGCATCTTAAGTGCGGTGAGTGGTGTATTGGCAGGCAGGGCAACATTACGCAAAGGCCAGATTCAGGCGCGTTATCTCATCCTGGCGAACATTACCATTTTGATCTCTGGCCTTATTTTTATTGCCAATAAGTCCGGGATCATGTCATTGAACTGGTTAACCGCGAACATTCTTCCTGTCGGGTTCATGTTTTTGGTGGTGTTGTTTTCCTTTGCGTTGGCGGATCGCATTAATCAGGAAAGGCGTCAGAAGTTTGCTGCCCGCAATCAGGCATTACGTAATGAACAGCGGGCGCACGACGAACATGAGCGCTTTCTGCGGGCGCAATATGAAGCCAAAGTTGAAGAGCTGAACGCCAATCGGAAACTGCATGAGCAACGGGCCGACAGCCGGGCCAAGAGTGAGTTTCTGGCCACCATGAGCCATGAGATTCGAACACCCATGAATGGTGTGCTGGGAATGGCGGATTTGCTGCAGGATTCAGATCTGAATCCACAGCAAATTCAATATCTGGATGTGATCAAGAAATCCGGCAGGTCGTTACTGAACACCATCAATGACATACTCGATTACTCCAAAATTTCTGCCGGTAAGATGGATCTGGAATGGATTGACAGTGATCTGCTGCCGTTGTGTGAAGAGGTGGGATCCCAGTTCCAGGCCATTGCCAGACGTAAAAAGCTGGAATACTTTATCGTGCTGGAGCCAGGGTTGCCCGCCGCTATTCAGTGTGATCCCACCCGCTTGAAACAGATCCTTTGGAATTTGCTGGACAACGCGTTCAAATACACGGAGCAGGGCTCCGTATTGCTGCGGGTCCGAGCGATCGATACTGCTGATCCGAATGCGCAACGCGGGCGACAAAAGATCCGCCTGCGGTTTACCATTGAGGATACCGGAATGGGTGTCCCCAAAGAAAAGCTGAAAACCCTGTTCAGGCCCTTCGAGCAGGCGGACACATCTTTCACCCGTGACTTTGGTGGGGCCGGCCTCGGCCTCGCCATCAGTCAGCATCTGGCAGGCTTAATGGATGGGGAAATCCAGGTGCAAAGTGAACAACAGGCCGGGAGCCAGTTTCATCTGAATCTGTGTTGCCTGCCGGTGCAGCCCCGCGCGGCGGTGCCGGCTACCGATACTGCAATGCTGGAAGGAAAGAAAATACTGCTGGTTGGCCCGGCGTCGCGCTATTTGGAGGAGGCCACCCGGGCATTGTTGGGCTGTGGTGCTGTTGCGCGCTGCGTTGACTACCCTGGGGAGGCAACCGAGAAGGTCACCGATGCCGCTTTGCATTCGGCCCAGGATCTGGTGGCGCTGTGTTTGGAGCCGGAACAAGAGGTGACGGTGTTTGCCGCGAAAATCCACCCGTTCACAGCAGCTTTTGCCGACTTGCCGCTATTGCTGTTGGCCCCTTTTGGTTGGGCGCCGGTGGCGGATGAGTTACGGCAATTGGGGCTGACTCATTGGTGCCCGCGGCCGCTGGTGGTGCAGAAACTGGCGTCGATGGTTGCCGATACCTTACGGGGCAGCCTGTTATCCGACCAGCCGCTTGAAGGGGAGCCTGCGGCCGTATTGCATTCCGGATACGCAGGCAAACGTGTTCTGGTGGCAGAAGACAACCATGTGAATCAGATTGTGATATCCCGGATGCTGGATAAACTGGGGCTGGCTTACGACCTGGTCTCTGATGGGCGACAAGCCCTGGATCGTCTGACGCGGGATTACCAGGCTTATCACCTGGTGTTGATGGACTGTGAAATGCCGGTGATGAATGGGTTCGATGCCACGCGGGCGTTACGACAGCAGGAATCCAAGCTGCGTGAACACAAGCCGGTCATTGCCCTTACGGCCCACGTACTGAAGGAGTTCAAACAGAAAGCCCGTGCCATGGGCATGGACGATGTGCTGGGCAAACCGCTGGAATACGATGCGTTGGAGTCCATGATGCGGACCTATTTGCTGGTGGGGGGCAGCAGCGCATAACTATGGCTGGATACTGATTGCATTGACCGGTAAAATACGCGCCTTTCGTCTTGAATAGCGTATTTTTCGGATAACCGACCATCATGGAAATTAATCCAATTCTCAATAAAATCAAAGACCTTCAAGCGCGCGGTGACGCGTTGAGGGGGTATCTTTGACTTCGATCTCAAATGTGAGCGTCTTGACGAAGTCAACCGTGAGCTAGAAGATCCCACTATCTGGAACGACCCGGAGCGGGCACAAGAGCTCGGACGTGAGCGGGTTGCCCTCGATCATACCGTCTCCACCTTGAAAAACCTTAAAACCGGGGTTAGTGATCTGGCTGAACTGCTGGACATGGCAGTGGAAGAAAGTGATGAATCCGCCGTGGCGGAGGTGGATGCCGAGCTGGACAAGCTTGAGGCCGATGTGGCCAGGCTGGAGTTTCTGCGCATGTTCTCCGGGCCCATGGATGCCAGCAACTGCTACCTGGATATTCAGGCCGGGTCCGGCGGCACCGAAGCTCAGGATTGGGCCAATATCCTGTTGCGGATGTACCTGCGCTGGGGCGAACGGGCGGGTTTCAAAACCGAGTTGATCGAAGCTTCCGATGGTGACGTGGCGGGTATCAAGAGTGCCACCATCCATTTTCAGGGTGAATACGCCTACGGCTGGCTGAAAACCGAAACCGGCGTGCATCGGCTGGTGCGTAAATCGCCTTTCGATTCCGGCAACCGCCGGCATACGTCCTTTGCATCGGTGTTTGTCTCGCCCGAGATCGATGACAATATTGAGATTGATATCAATCCTGCAGACCTGCGTATTGACGTCTACCGGGCCAGTGGTGCCGGTGGTCAGCACGTTAACCGAACCGAATCAGCCGTGCGGATTACCCACCTGCCCTCAGGCATTGTCACCCAGTGTCAGAACGACCGATCCCAGCACAAAAACAAGGATCAGGCCATGAAGCAGTTGCGCGCCAAACTGTATGAAATGGAGATCCAGAAACAGAATGCCGAGAAACAGGCCATGGAAGACGCCAAGTCGGATATTGGCTGGGGTAGCCAGATTCGTTCTTATGTACTGGATCAGTCCAGGATTAAGGATCTGCGTACCGGTGTCGAAAGCTCTAACCCCAACGCGGTGTTGGATGGAGACCTGGATCAGTTTATTGAGGCCAGCCTGAAGGCTGGATTATAAATAGTAAGTGAAGCGAAAAAAGGCATCACCATGACAGATAAGCAGCAACAGCCGATTGAGCAGGACGAAAACAAACTGATTGCCGAGCGGCGGGCCAAACTGGCCAGCAAGCGGGAAAAAGGCAACGCGTTCCCAAATGGTTTTCGTCGTGAGCACTACTGTTCTGAACTGCAGGAACAGTACGGTGAGAAGAGCAAGCCCGAGCTGGAAGCGCTGGCCATTCCTGTCAAAGTGGCAGGCCGGGTGATGCGAAATCGTGGCGCCTTTATCGTGATTCAGGACATGACCGGCCGCATTCAGCTCTACGTTGATCGCAAAGGTTTGTCGCCGGAGGTGTTGGAAGACATCAAAACATGGGATTTGGGTGACATCGTCGGTGTGTCCGGCCCTTTGCAAAAATCCGGAAAGGGCGACCTCTATGTGCACATCGAGCAATGTGAGCATCTGGTGAAATCGTTGCGCCCCCTGCCCGACAAGCACAAAGGGCTGGCGGACCAGGAGCTGCGTTATCGTCAGCGCTACGTGGACCTGATCGTCAATGAAGAGGTGCGGGACACATTCCGAATCCGGTCTGCCGTGGTGGAAGGCATTCGTGACTACCTGCGGACCCGTGGTTACCTGGAAGTGGAAACCCCCATGATGCAGGTGATTCCCGGTGGCGCAACGGCGCGGCCGTTCAGCACCTACCACAATTCGTTGGATATGGAGCTTTTCCTGCGCATAGCACCGGAGCTGTATTTAAAGCGCCTGGTGGTGGGCGGTTTTGAACGGGTGTTTGAAATCAATCGCAACTTCCGCAATGAAGGTCTCTCGACCCGCCATAATCCGGAATTCACTATGGTGGAGTTCTATCAGGCCTACGCCGATTACAAGGATTTGATGGACCTGACGGAAGATATGTTGCGTACCATCGCACAGGATGTATTGGGCAAAACGAATGTGGAATACCAGGGTGAGACCTATGACTTTGGTTCGCCCTTCACCCGGATGACGGTGTTTGACTCCATCCTGCATTTTAATCCGCAGTTGAGTGCGGAGGATTTGACTGGCCTGGAAGCGGCTACTGCGGTGTGTGAGAAGCTGGGTATCCCGGTTAAGCCCGGCTATGGTCTGGGCAAGCTGCAAATCGAAATCTTTGAGAAAACGGTCGAACACCGACTGAAGAATCCCACTTTCATCACCGAGTACCCTACGGAGGTGTCGCCGCTGGCGCGCCGCTGTGACGATAATCCCTTTGTGACAGACCGGTTTGAGTTTTTTGTGGGCGGGCGTGAGATCGCCAACGGCTTCTCGGAGCTCAATGACCCTGAAGATCAGGCGGAACGTTTCAGAAAGCAGGTGGAAGAAAAGGATGCCGGTGATGATGAAGCCATGCACTTTGATGCGGATTACATCGCGGCGCTGGAATACGGTATGCCACCTACCGCCGGTGAAGGTATTGGTATTGACCGGCTGGTGATGCTGTTTACCGATTCGCCTTCCATTCGCGATGTCATTCTGTTCCCCCATATGAGGCCACAAGCCTAAGCTTCTGCATCGGGTTCTGCTACGCTTACTTTATGAATGAGGCTGATCTTGTAAGTAAAGTAACGCGGAACCCGTTGATACCTGCCATTCTTTCCGTGCTGCGGCGGAATGTGCAGCGTGGCAGTGGTGAAAACTTCGGTATTCATCATCTACTGTCGGCGCTCGGTTGCCACCCCGGCTTACAAAATCTGGATCCGAATCCCGAGCTCGCTCTGTTTAAGAAAAACTTTCTGATGATGAACGGGTTGTACCAGTTGCAACAATCCCTGTGGGAAGATGAAGGCCTGGTTCTGGCCATCGCAACGCTGAACATTCAGCTGAACCGTCCGGCAACGGATTGCGCTACTGTGTTACCGGAAACAGCAGATCCAATGCGCGACTACTACCTGAACTGGCAGCATTACGCCGAGACCAGCTGTGACGATGTGGTGACGTTGCTGAACGGGTTTTGGCAATGGCAGCCGGCCCAGGGGCGTGATGAAGCCCTGCAGACACTGGATCTGGCGCCGGGTGCGTCTGCTGAGCAGGTGAAGCAGCGCTATCAGCGTCTGGCCAGTGAGCACCATCCGGATAAAGGGGGGGATCCCGAGCGTTTCATGGCCATACGGCAGGCCTATGAGCAGTTGAGGCTATAATCTGCGGACAAAAAAAGCAGGCCCAGGGGCCTGCTTTTTCGAGATCTGATCTGATACGACTAGATTAGATCGCGACGATGTTCTCAGCCTGAGGACCTTTCTGGCCCTGAGTAACTGTGAACTGTACACGCTGACCTTCAGTCAAGGTACGGAAACCGGAACCTTGGATGGCGCTGAAGTGGGCGAATACATCGGGGCCGTTATCCTGTTCGATGAAACCAAAACCTTTGCTTTCGTTGAACCACTTAACGGTACCAGTAGTAGTTGACATAGTCTTATCCTATTTAAACATTTGTGTAGATTGCCTAATCAGGGCGTTTAGCTGAGAAGAGATGGTGTTACTTATGATTAAAAGGACGAGGTTCTACTGATGGGACTTCGTAACGATTGAACATAAATATCTAGCCGTACTTTCCTAGCTAATGTTGAGCATATACGGATTAGGAGGAATGTCAACGATTCTATTTTGGAGCATTCAGGCACCCTGCTGGTGCATGTTTTCTGTGCCTGCTTCAGGTGAAAAAAACTCATAAAATTCATTGGTTTGTAATAATAATGAAGCAACGTGAAAACCCCTTTGATCAGTTGAATAGCCCCCTGTTGACCGACCGTGGTTTGAACCTGCAGGCGGCCTTTTCGGTGGCAGCGCTGCCGGCGGAAATCAGCCGCCAGGTTGTCGAAATTGTGGGCGAAATGGGAAAGGCAGGATGGTTGTTATTGCTGGGAAACGGCGGTAGCCGATTTTGGGATCAGCTACCTGAACGTGCCTGGGATCAGGCTCAGCCACTGGACCAGCAGGCAGTGGAAATCACCGAACAGTATCTGCAGTCTGAGTACCCTGGCCGTCAATATAAGGTGCTGTACCCCTCCGATGCGCCGGTTGGGCTGCAGCAGTTGGGCAAATTGGCGGGCTGGCATTACGATTCGCCCCTAAAACTGGGTATTAATCCTGTGTTCGGGCTCTGGTATGCGTATCGGGCGTTATTCTGGGTTGAGGGTGAGCCGCCTGTCACCGAGTGCCCGCAGATGGAATCGCCCTGCGGCAGCTGCCGGGAAAAACCCTGTATCGCGGCGTGCCCTGCCAATGCGCTGTCGGCGGATTTTCCTGAAACGCACAAGCAGCTTGAAGCCTGTATCGATTATCGTCTGCTGCGCGAGTCGCCCTGTCAGTCCAATTGCCTCGCCAGAATGCGTTGCCCGGTGCAGAAGGAGCAACGCTATTCACAACAACAACTTAACTACCATTATCGGCAATCCTACCAAACCATTGTGCGCTGGCGTTCCTGAGGCGTTTTTGTTTCATGCCCGCAACACTGGTAAACTGAGGGAAATTTCGCATATGGCGGATTTTACGAGGTTTGATTTGACTTCCCGAGTTGGTTCAGGCGTCGCACAATCATTTGAATGACAAGAGAGGAATGAGTATGGAGATCCAGAAAGGCCGGGTAGTTGGAATGCATTACACGCTGCGCAATGAAGAAGGCGAAATCATTGATACCTCTGAGGGGCGTGAACCACTGATGTTCCTGCAGGGCTATGGCAACATCATCCCCGGTTTGGAATCCGAACTGGAAGGCAAGAAAATGGGGGATGCCATGGATGTCGTGGTGGAGCCTGAAAATGGCTATGGTGTTCGTCACGAGCAGTTGGTGCAAACAGTGCCCCGCGAAGCATTCCAGGGAGTGGAAGATCTGCAGATCGGGATGCAGTTCCAGGCTCAGACTGAGCAGGGGCCGGTACCCATTCGTGTTGTTGAGATCGAGGGTGAGGAAGTCACCATCGACGGTAACCACGAGCTGGCCGGTGTACGGTTGCACTTTTCCGTCAGCATTGAAACAGTACGTGATGCTTCTGAAGAAGAGCTGTCCCATGGGCATGTTCACTGATTCAGCGCACTGATCCTCGGCACAGATCAGATGAAGCCCGGGCAGGTATCCCGGGCTTTTTTGTGGGCGGAATCTAGACGACAAGCGGATATCAAGCGGGTTCGATACCATTGCAAAGCAGTATAAACCGGGTTCAAGGAGGTGCTATGAATCCACTTCATATCTCAGCAGACGATATCCGTAACATGGAACACCGGTTTCGGGTTAATTTCATCAACGGTTTATCCGGCTACAAAAGTGCGAATCTGGTGGGCACGGTGGACAGCCAAGGTGCCACCAATCTTGCCATCGTCAGCTCTGTGGTACACCTGGGTGCTGATCCTGCGCTGATGGGGCTGGTGACCCGGCCACGATCAGTGGCTCGCCACACCATTGAGAATCTTGCGCAGACCGGTGTGTACACCATCAATCATGTGGTTGATGCCATTGTGCCACAGGCCCATCAGACCTCGGCCCGTTATCCGCGTGAAGAATCGGAGTTTGAGCACACCGGATTAACGCCTGCCTGGGTAGTCGGGTTTGCTGCACCCAAAGTGGCCGAAAGCACGTTATCGGTAGGTTTGAGGCTGCGGGAAATCAAGCACCTGGACATCAACGACACCGATTTTGTGATCGGTGAGGTACAGTGGGTTGAGCTGGATGGCCGTGCCCTGGGCGAAGACGGATTCATCGATCTTGTTACCCTCGGCACCGCTTGTGTGTCCGGTCTCGATTGCTATCACTCGGCACCTCCGCGGGTGGGGCGTTTCCATTATGCAAAGCCGGCAAGTAAGCCAACCAGGCGCTGAGGCAGGTTGTAGTCGTGATAGACTATACTGAATCAGAACCAGTCAACGAAAGGATGCCATTGTGATCGTAGCCCCCAAGCCAGAAGACGAAGAGCGAAGGCTGCAGGCATTGCGGGATTATGATGTTCTGGATACCGGAGCCGAAGCTGTGTTTAACGACATCGTGCATATGGTGTCTGCAATATGCAATGTGCCCATTGCTCTGGTGAGTCTGGTAGACGCTGAGCGCCAATGGTTTAAAGCGCGGGTGGGGCTGGATGCGCAGGAAACCAGCCGTGATTTGGCATTTTGTGCCCACGCCATACTGTGCAAAGGGCCTCTCGTGGTTGAGAATACGCTGGATGATGAGCGTTTTTCAGATAATCCCTTGGTAACGGGCGAACCAGGCATTCGTTTTTATGCCGGAGTGCCGTTGCGTACCCCTGAAGGGTATGGCATGGGTACGTTGTGCGCCATCGATACCAAACCCCGTTCATTGGAACCCTCGCAGCTGCAATTGTTGCAATTGTTGGCAACCCACGTGATCAATTTGATGGAGTTGCGTATTCGCTACCGGGATTCCGTGTTGCTTGCCAACGAGCTTTCAGAAAGCCGCAAGCAAGTGCTTGAAATGGCCCAACACAACAGGCGTTTTCTTGCCAATTTGAATCATGAACTCAGAACACCTTTGAATGCCATCGTGGGTTTCAGTGGTCGCCTCAGTCGACGCCTGGAACAAGAACAGGTTCCGGATTATGTTCGGGAGGGGGTGCATGCCATAGAGAAAGCATCCGGGCATCTGAGCCATCTAATCGGCGACGTGCTTGATCTTTCCAAATTGGATGCCGGGAAAATGCAGCGTGTGGACACACTGTTTAACGTGCGTGACCTGATCAACGAAGTGGTTTTGCTGAATGACGAAAGGGCCAAGAAACATGATATCAGCTTGACGCTGGAATTATCCCCATCCCTGCCAGAGTGCCTGCGTGGGGATGCTGGTAAGATTGGTCAGGTGCTGATGAATATTGTTTCCAACGCTGTCAAATACACACCGTCCAACAAGTCAATTAAGGTGGCTGCCCATTATGCTGAGCCAATGTTGACGATCAAAGTCGAGGATGAAGGTGTCGGTATCGCTTCCGATGATTTGGAAAAGATATTCTCAGAGTTCGAACAGATCAGTAACCCTCTTTCCGATCGGGATGGTGGTACCGGGTTGGGCTTGGCGATTGTCAGTCGAATTATGGAACTGTTGGATGGAAAGGTGAACGTTGAGAGCACTTTAGGGCAGGGCTCTTGTTTTACACTTTCGTTTCCTTTGCCGGCTTCCGCTACACCATAAGCCCTGGTTATAGGCTTATGTTTTCATACTCTATTAAATACACTTAAAAAACCTGTCACGCTTATCTTTCTTACTATACTCAATTAAACACACCATATTTCTGCAGTGATGCGTGTGCAGGAAGCAGTATGGATTTCACTGTTGTAGATGGTGTAGTGCATGAGTATTGTGATAAAGGCATGCCTGTTCGGTGCCTTGATCTGTTCACACAGTGTTATGGCTTTTGACTGGTGTGGTCCGCTGTTTGTTTCTCCTGGAACAACACAGACCAACTATATGATCGTTAATGGAAAACTACGCAGTTACGGGCTGTACGTTCCGCTCAAGTCTCATCTGGATTCTCCCCTGTTATTGAATTTTCATGGTTTTGGTGCGAACAGTTTAGCTGAATCGCTGGGTTCCTGTTGGCGCCGCACCGCAAATCGTGAAGGGATGATCGTGGCCTATCCGCAGGGAATGAGCCTGGTTCCGGCCTGGGGAGCGGGCGACTATTGTTGTTTCGGTGGCTCCGATAACGACACCGAATTTGCACTGCAGTTAGCCTCGTGTCTGACCCGTCCACAGACACACAAACGTAACGTATATGTTGATCCAGAAAGAATTTATGCAGTGGGGCTATCCAATGGCGGTGCCATGGCCGGTCGGCTCGCCTGCGAACATTCTGACGTATTTGCAGGGGCAGTGGTTACCTCGCAGAGTTTTCCATTTGCCACCATCGAGCAATGCCGGGCGGTTGACGCTGCGGGAAAGCAGAAGCGCGCGGTACCCATTCTGGAAGCAAGAGGGACGGTGGATGTAATCGTACCCTACATTTTCAGTTGGGGGTGGTCGGTACCGGCCAGGCAGAGCCTGAATCGTTGGCAGTCTGCCATGGGCTGCCGGGGGCCTGCTGTATATGAGGACCTCTGCGATCGGCCTGGTAGTGGGCCTGAATGTGAATATGGGTTCAGTTGGTGCGAATCCTATCACGATTGTGATGGGGGGGCGGTGGTATCCCAATGCACGCTGATTGACGGCCATCTGTTGTATCAGAACAATCAGGATTATAACGTTTGTGATGATGGATGGTTTATGTTGGAGCAGTATGAACAGCTGAATCAGTAGTCAAATTGTATAGGGTTGAATATAGTAGTGAGTATTCTGAATCGTTACGGAAGCAATCTACTTGCAATCAGTTCGCAGCCTGTTACTGAAGGCAATTCCTTACGGTGTTGTATTGTTGGTTTCTGTGTGGGCCATCACGCCCGCCGGCTTGGCCCTTGAGCAGCGTTTAGGCCTGGATGTACTGTTCAAAATGCGTGGCCCGGTGGTGTCGCCACAGAATGTTGCGGTGATTGCCATCACCCGTAACAGTGCCAGAACCTTGGGGTTGTCGGAAAAACTATACCAATGGTCAAGGCAATCCCATGCTGAGTTGGTGAACGCCCTGTCCGATCTGAATGCAAGATTGATTGTATTTGATGTGTTTTTTGAGACTGAACGCGATCAGCAAGGGGATCAGGCTTTCGCACAAGCCATCAAGCAGGCGGGCAATGTCCTGCTCTTCAGTCGATCCCAGAAAGAAATGCTGGAGGGGGCAGAGATGGAAAGTTTTCTGCAGCCTTATGCCCCGTTTGCAGAGTCGGCATTGGATGTCGCCCCATTGATTCTGCCAAAAGTACCGGCCCGGGTCAGTCGGTTTTTTCTGCGGCACCCATCGTTCATCAATGTTCCCACCTTACCCACCCGGGCCTGGCGAATTGTCAGTGCAGACAATCCATCACAGCAGGGCCTTCCGGATCTGTCTGATGCAAGACCCGATCCGCTGCTGAATCTATATGGCCCGCCCCGCACCATTACCACCCTGGAGTTTGCTGATGTCGTCAACCGGACACCCCGGGCCCAGGCTGCCGTGGAGAATCGTGTCGTGTTTGTGGGCTATTCTGCAGCGGATCAGCCGGATCAGAGAGATGGCTTCTATACGTCGTTCAGCAATGACAGAGGGCTGGATGTGAGTGGTGTGGAGCTGGCAGCGACGGCCTATGCCAATCTGGCCGAGGGTCATTGGTTGCGGGAATGGCTGCCTTGGCAAAACGGGGTGCTGTTGTTGCTGGTGGGCATAGTGAGCTTTTCAGTAGCCCGTTATAGCGGGCCCATGGTGGCGGCAATATCCGTGGCCGGCCTGGTCTTGCTGATCACCGGTTTGATCTATGCAGCCTTTACCCGGTGGTTCCTGTGGCTGCCCTGGTTTCATACGGTTGTGGTGATGCTGCCGGTGGCCGGTGCCATGGGGATGTGGCTGCGTAATCGGGAATTGTTCAACCAGAAACGACGTCTGCAATGGGCATTCGGCAAGTATTTGCCGCGGGATGAATTGGAACGTTTAGTGGTACAGCAGGGATTGCCCGCGGTGCGCGATTACCATAACAGTGTGTGCATGGTGACGGATGCCCAAGGCTATTCCCGGCTTTCGGAAACACTGAGCCCTGCGGATCTGGGTGACCTGATGCAGTCATATTATCACGCGATTATTCCTCCGATCCGGCAGTCTGGTGGCATTATTTCTGATGTGGCCGGAGACGGTGTTATTGCGCTGTGGCTGCATCTGGATCGAGAAAACGCCTGGCAATCCCTGCAACCGGTGGTGGCGCAGATCAATCAGAATATTGCCCGCTTCAATGCAGAGCACCCGGGCAGAGAGTTGCCCACCCGCATCGGTATTCACTCCGGTGAAATTGTACTTGGACACTTCGGGGCAATGGATCATCATGAGTTCCGGGCCATGGGTGACATCATCAATACCACTTCACGGCTGGAGGGGGCCAATAAACAACTGGGTACTGAGGTGTTGATCAGTGAATCCTGTGCCCTCTCGTCGGATGATTCGCTGCGTTATCTGGGGCGTTTCAAGTTTGTCGGCAAACAGCAGCCGTTGGGCGTGTTCACCGTTAAAAATGTGCGCGATCCGGTGCTGCTGAAACAATATCGGCTGGCGATCATGAAACTGGAGGCCGGTCAGATCGAGGGCGCACTGAAGCTGTTTTCCACGGTAAAACGTTATTATGCGGATGACGGGCCAACGGGGTTTGCTGTTCAAAAAATAAACGCACTCATTGAAGACCACGACCTTGAGTTATTGGCGAAGGGCATAATTCCGTTTTCGTCAAAGTGATAATCGCCAATTTTCAAAACATTGCGGTGGTAATTTTCACATCTGTCTAGATTTGACCAGTGAAAGTGAGCAAAATGGCCATGGGTTTTAAGAGTGTGTTGTGCCTGTCTGTTGAGGTAACTCTCAGAATACCGTTCGTGACTGTTTAAACAATCAGGCTTGGTCGCCGTCGAATTGTTTTGAAATTGCTGGTAATCAACGGCGTGGCTGATCCAGCCTGACGCCGTAGTCGGGGAGACGTGCGTGCGAACATCAACAGCTTTTGTCATGTTGTGTACATTGACAATTCATTCTGTCGCCACAGCCTGTGATGAATGGGCAGCAATGGTGGTGTCGGTCAACGGTTATGTGGTGGTGAAGGACAGCCAGGCTCTGCATTCCTCCGGCGCCACAGTGCAACCGGATGCGTTGATCTGCCCGGGGCAACAGTTGGAAGTGGGTGCGGACAGCCGGGCGGCCATTTACCTCAGCAACAACAGCTTTGTGCGCCTGGATCAGAATACGGTGTTGTCCTTTCCATCTACACAGCAAGCCGGTAGCTTCTGGGTGGAACTGCAGCAGGGTGTTACTCATTTTATCAGCCGAATTACCCAACGCTTTGGCGTGAAAACACCGTACGCCAACGCGGTGGTGGATGGCACCGAATTTCTGGTGACCGCCACAGACTCCGCCAGCCAGGTCAGCGTTATTGAGGGGCAGGTTACCGTTGCCGGAACCCAAGTCAATCAACCAGAGAATCACCAGCAAGCAACACTTAGCGCCGGTAAAAAGGCAATACTGAGCGGAAAAGCGGATATCGACATCATTGACATCGCCACCACGGAGACCGTGGATTGGGCGGTGTACTTTCCCCCGGCCATGTTTATGGACCGGCTTCAGCAAGGGGCCAATAGCGAAGCGCTGGCTGCGGCCGCCGGTCACCTTGATCAAAACCGGCCTGATCTTGCCATCGAAACCTTGAAAAACCTGATAAACCCTGGCCCCCGCGTGAATATTGCGCTGGCAGCCAGCTATTTGTCAGTGGGTAATTTCAGTAACGCACGGGATACCTTGCGTGGTGTAGATTCGGCAGAGGCGTTGGCTTTACAGAGCATGATGAGCACCGTTACCAATGATCCGGCACAGGCATTGCAGCAGGCTCAATCCGCAGTGCGGGCCGACCCGCAAGCGTTACCGGCATTATTGGCCCTGTCCTATGCCCGGCAGGCCAGCCTGGATCTGCCTGCCGCCCATGAGGTCGCCCGTGATGCCACACAAAGGCACCCGCAGGCAGTGGCTGCCTGGATTCGATTGAGTGAGACCCAGGTCGCCATGGGTAATATCAGCGCTGCATCCGACTCAGTGGCGAATGCACGCCGGCTAGATCCTGCATCCGCAGCAACATTGGTTCAATCCGGCTATGTTGATCTTTTTAACCATCGTTATTCTGCAGCCGAAGCTCGTTTCCGCCAGGCGGTGGCCAAATCATCGGAAGATCCCCAGGCTCGATTGGGATTGGGCCTGGTTTTGTTGCGCCAGGGTGAACTGGAGGCAGGCCGACGCCAGCTGGAGTTTGCGGTAAGCCTGGATCCGGCCCGCAGCGTGTTGCGCAGTTATCTGGGGCGGGCTTATTTTGAAGAAAAGCGCGACGGCGATGCCGCCACCCAATGGGAATTGGCCAAGCAGCTGGATCCCCAGGATCCAACCGCGTACTTTTATGAAGGCGTGCGCAAGCTGTACGCAAACGATCCCATCGGCGCCATTGATGAGCTGGAGACCTCGCGCCACCTGAATGACGAGCGCGCGCTGTATCGGTCCGAAACATTGTTGCAAAGCGATGCCGCCAGCCGAAGCGCGGCCCTGGCGCGCGCCTACGATGAGGTGGGTTATGATCAAGGCGTATTGCTGGAAGGTTGGAATGCGTTACGGGAAGACCCTACCAATTCAGAAGGACATCGATTGTTGGCGGACAAATATCGGGGTAATAGCCGCTATGATGCAGCGCGCGCTTCTGAGCTGTTGCAATCCCAATTATGGCAGCCGTTGAGTGCCTATCCGCTGCAACCGCAACTCGCGGAAACCGGCATTGGTTTCGTGGAAGGCGCCGGCCCCCAGCAGCCTGGCTATAACGAGTATCATTCTTTGTTTACGCAGGATGGGGTGTACGGGGCTGTGAATGGCTTTGGTGGCAGCGACGGCACCTGGGCCGATGATCTGGTGGGCTCCTTCCTGGCGGGGCCAATTGCAGTGAGCCTGGGTCAATATCATTTTGAGTCGGATGGCTGGCGTGAGAATGCGGATCAGGAGCAGGATATTTACGCGGGGTTAATTCAGTGGGAAATATCTCCAAATGTAAAAGTGCAATTCGAGCACAGACGTTTGAATTGGTATTCAGGGTACTTGGCGCCCGAGCTCGCAGATAGGCCAGAGAGCAGCAGATCCAGAGAATTGAACCGAGATGTAGACCGGCTGGCGATTACATCTAAATCTGAGAATGCTTTCTCTTGGTTGATATCAGTGCAAGAAGTATCAAACGAATCGGAAGAACTGGATTTTTATCTGGATCCTGATCCCTATATATTGAAAGACGACGTTAGGGTGTATGAATTTCAGGGGGTAACGAGAATTCATAAAGGAAGGTTAACTTTTGGAGCACTTTTTTCATCTGACGACTTTGTCGAGCGGTTCAATGAACGGCTGTTCGAGGATCTAGGCGCTGGTGCATCTTTCGAAGTGATTAATGAGGATTCTAAAGTAGGAAGTATCGAAACCCAATCTGTATATGGCTACTATCACTTCGATTTAATGGAATCTGTGGATATCGATTTCTCGCTGGCTTATTTCGATGAAGTAGTTGAGGGCGATGTTCGTGCATTCCAAAGCGAGCGATTCTCATCACTGTTCTTTTCATCTTATACAGAAGCTGAGAATAGATTTAAGGTGCCAGATAACCGTAATTACTGGTTGCCCAAACTTGGCGTTACCTACCATTTCGATAATTCAAGTAATCTGCGTGTGGTTGCTTTCAAGTCAGTTTCATCATATTCCTCGTATGTGCAGACCGTCGAGCCGGTAACTTTTTCAGGGGTGAGTCAACTATACGATTCAGATGCGAGTGGTACAGTATCTACGAATTACGTACTGAGATATGATCAACGTGGTGGAATTTACAAATATGGAATGTCGGTGATGCAGCGTCATATGGAAAGTCCTGCTGAAAGACTGGATGAGTACGTGGATATTGAGACTATCGAGAATAATATTAATGTGTATGTCTCAACCCGCATTAAAGACAGCATATCCGTGTCCGTGTCTGGCCTTTGGGTTGAATCTAAGTTCAGGGATGGAGATGACTTTAATCTTGGGTATGATAGGATTTCCAGGTATCAAATCCCCATAAAGATAGGGCTGTTTGATCGTAAGGCTGTCTCTGTTTTTCTTGAACAGGTATATTATAAGCAAAAGCTGGAAGTACCGAGTGATTCTGATCAGTTGGAAGAATCAACGTGGATAACGAATGTTGATGCACGTTACAAGATTGAAGGGTTCGATAGTTTTGTTAATTTTGGAGTGAAAAACATTCTGAATGAAGAGCAAGAGTTTCTTGGTTGGACGGATTCGTTTTTTGCTTTTTATCCGGCGCGACAATGGTTTGTTGGTTTTAGTGTTAATTTATAGGAGAAAGAAACATGTATAGGGTCTGTAACTTGGGTGTTATGTTGAAGATGTTGGTTGCCGTTACTGCGGCTCTCTATTTGAGTGCTTGCGATAACAGTCCACGTGGTGAAGATGGGGTCGACGAGGGGCGGCATGTCGATTTGCCTACTGGTAGCGAGTATATATTGCCATATGCGATTTTCTTTAATAAGCATGGAGCGGCAGACCCTGAATCGATTTTTGGTAAAAATAGAAAAGTAGTCATTCGGGATGTGGGTCCAGAAGATTTTCCGATTGAGGGTAAAATAAAACGCGTTGAAACGGTAACGTTAGTCACATATGAGGCTTCGTGTGACGTGCTTGTTAAAACCTCGAAAGGCTATAAGATAATAGTCATTGAAGATGACAACATCTGTAATGCGATCTATCCCTAGATCTTCAGGTATACTTTTGGTGATTTGGACTTAAATTGCTATCAATCAGGGCATCTTAATCCTACGTTTATTCTAAGATGCCCTGCCGCCTGCTCTCTTAGCAGGAGGCTTTTGTTGGCAGTGTTTCCAGATTCCACACAAACCATCCTCTCATAAGCGTCATCTGCAAATTGTCCCAAGCGTTTGCTCTTTTCAATCCAGGGATTCCATACCACTGCGGACTTGGCGTCCGGTGAAGTCAACTGGATTGTTCGCTGCCAACGGCTGTCCGCAATGGTGATCACCTTCGGCGTATCCACATAGATTCGATCCACCTCTTCGCCAATGGCGAGTGGGGTATCACTGCTATTCTCTTGCCAATCATCCAGCGTATCGATATAGGTGACGCCCTCCAGGTTTCCAATTTGCACACTCCCCACATCACTGATGGCAAAGTAGCTGTGCAATGCCTGACTGAAGTTTACCGTCTGGTCCGATTGGTTGTTGGTGGTAAGACACATCTGCAGCGTTGTGCCGATTCGCATTTCCACGCTGAGTTCCACTCCGTTAGGGAACGGAGCCGGCCATATATTGGTGGGGAAACGAAACCGCAAGTGCACCCGTTCCTCATCGCTTGCTGCCCATTCCAGTAACCAGGGTTTGTCCCGCACCCAGCCGTGGGCAGGCAACGCACCCTTCGGTAAGTGTTTTTGTACCGATTCCGGGTTTTTCCTGGCATCCCCAAACCAGGGCCAGCAAATCGGAATGCCCCCGCGTATGGATTTGCCTTTTTTAAACTCGGCCAGCTCGCTCAGCCATATTACCGGCTGCTCGCCTGTGGGGGTGTATTCCAATAACTGGGCTCCCTGCAAAGCAATCAGGGCTTTCGCCTGGGGGTGATCCACCCGCAGGCACATCAGTTCATCGATCTGGCACAGTGTGACGTAGTTGATGTCCATAGGCATTCGCAAGGCAGTGGTGTGGCACTCAGTCTATCACCGGATCGAGTGATGTTAAATTCGTACAAGTCAGATTCGGACATTGCCCTTATGGTTGTGTCCTATCAGGTAAGGCTTCCTGCACAAGGTTATTCCTTACTGATTCATCACAAGGTCTGTTTCGATACCCTGAAAATGGTCTTTTTCAGGGTGCGGGCATTGTTTGCCTGAAATTTCGGTGGCGGATCAAAATAAACATAACAAAAAGAGACAATTGCTTATGAAAAACGATAGAGCCTTGGGCTTAATCCTGGTTGCAGTGTTGATGCTGCTGGCCGGATGTGGCGGTGGCGTGGACGGGGTAGAAGGCCGTTATGTGGCGAAAACCGACGACGGTCTGGACATTAAGATGCGCCGCTACCGGCCCTCCAACGGGTACCGTTATCGCTCCGGTCAGCCGGTTCTGTTGTTTCCCGGTATAGTGAACAATTTTGATCAGTTTGATGTGCGCTCGCCGTTGTGGTTGAACAGCTATAACTATCAAATGCCGTCCGATGCGCCACAATGGGCGAAGGACGATCCTATCGTGCAGAAAGATAACCTGAAAATGTTCAGCCTGGCACATTACCTGTATTTGCGTGGCTATGACGTGTGGCTGGGGAATTTTCGTGGCACCGGCAGAGGCGATTTCAAGAGTGATAACGGCAATGGCAACACCACGTTAGATGTTTGGTGTGCGCTGGATTACCCGGCGGCGGTGGCTAAGGTGCGCGCGGTTACCGGCAGGAAACCTGTAATCGGTGGTTTCAGTACCGGGGCCATGTGCGCCTACCAGTATTTGCAGGGCACTACCATGGATGCCTCGGTTGTTAAGGCCGGGGAGTACCTGCCTCATGTGCGCGGCAGTACGACGCTGGCGGCTCAGCGCAATAACCAGGTAGCGGGTTTTCTGGGGTTGGATCCGGCCGGTGCGCCCGACTTTGCTTACAACTTCATGGTGGATAACGCCATCGGTTGGGATCTGTTGGCGTTGGAAGTGAAGATGGATCTGGATGCGGTGCTGCCGGTGGTGTTGTCATTGGTACCCCCCATTGTGGTAGCCGGTGCCACGGATATTATTTTCAAAACCATTTCCAATATGGCCGATGCGTTCCCTGTTTTATTGCCGGGTTGGATGGATTTGTTTGGGGCGATCGAGATCTGGAATACCGCCAATACTAATGGCTATGTGGAAGACTTTATGGTGCGTATCGGCTTGTCCGGCTTCTATATCGGTAACATCGCACAGTTCGCGGATTGGGGGCTTAATGATTTCCAGTTACGTGAACATTGGCAAAACGGTTACGAAAATCGCAATCGGTTGATTGCTGTGGATCGCGAGGCGGGTGACGGCTATTATTATTACAATGATCATATGGATCGTATTACGGTGCCGGCTTTTGCAGTGTTTTCTGAAAGCAATGGCGGCGTCAACCCTGAACGCATGAGTAATCTGCTGTTTGCAGGTAAAACGCAACACCCCAATGACCAATGGATGGTTGTTCCCGGTACATCACACCTGGATGTTTTGGTGGGCAACACTGCCCCCACTGTTTCGTTTCCGGCCATTGCAGATTGGCTGGATTCACTCTGATTCAAAGTTTGCCAGCATTAGATTGGGGTGGGGTGTGTCATATCACGCCCCACCCCATTCAGTGTTCAGGGCAGGTGAAAATCCTAAGGCGATCCGAGCGCTGAAAAACGAAAGAGGGTGTCATGCCAATCATGCTGCGAAATGTGTGATTGAGGTGGGACGAATCCGAAAAGCCCGCTTCATGGGCTGCATCCGTTAACGACTTGCCAAAGCTCATCAGGTTCGCGGTCACAAACAGCCGGTGCCACAGGCGGTAACGTCGTACCGGTACGCCGGTAATGCGTTTGAACCAGCGGTTCAATTGCGGTTGGGTTAATCCCGCCTTGTGTGCCAGCCATTCGGTGGGTTCGTTGGACAGCGGGTCGCTTTGAATTAAATCAATAACCCGTTGTATCGGCTCTACCATTCGGGACTTTGCAATGCTCACCGAGCCCTGTCTGTGGAATTGAGCATCCAAGATCCCATAGGCGTCTGCTGCCGGCGGCGTATCACGGACAATAGTGTGGAAATCCTCCAGTTGGCCAATTTCATCCCGGCAGTCCACCAAAATGGGGCCGATGCTGCCCTGCATCATAGGGCTTAAGGCGCGCAAATCCTCACCCAGCGGATCCAGATAACAGTTCACCATGTTCTGGTTCCGCGGATCAGCGCCAAAGTGAGTGCCCGCCGGTACCAGGGCGGTGCGGGTTTCCCTTTTTTGGCCGCTGGCGTAGTCCCAGATCAGAAACGGTTTGTCCAGGCCCACCAGTAAAGTGGAGGCGGCCGGGGTCAGGTCGGGTATGGAGGGCAGCTCACCCAGATAGAGGGTTCGTCGTTTCCACAGATATAACAGGATCGGATCCTGATTTATGCAGTGTGTCATGGCTCTGTTTATTGTTTTTATCAAGAATGATGGTTCGGATTCGAATCAAATCGAACCTGACTTTGGGTAAATTATAGGGTTTAACAGGTTATGTAGGTTCGAATAGACATAATAAATAACATATTTAATAGAGCTAACAGGTGGGCATAAAAAATAGAACTCACGAGTTCTTGTCAGGCGGAGGCGCTTTTGCTACTGTTCCGGAACCCAGTGGTCACGCAATAATCGGTGAAGTTATGCCTACTCCAGAAGAACTAGAACGAATCAAGCTAGGCCCCCAATCCCCGCAGCAGCGCGTTTGGTGGGATCGTTATTCCCATCATAATTTAGAGCAATGGCGACAGGTCTGTGATGAGCGGGCGGATGCCTGTACTGCCCTGATCAAGCGTGGTCGCCCTTCGGATATGCTGGATCAAGTGGAAACCCGAGCCGCCACTGAAGGGGGGGCGTTCGGCGAATTTCTGCAGCACTGCCATCAGGTACCCGGCTGGGTGGATTTCGATATTCTGGAAGAGGGTAGCCGGGTATTTAAGCGCTACGCCCCGTTGCAGGGGCTGGTGTTGCTGTGCAGCAGCCTGGTGGAAGGCTATGCCTACAACAAGCCAGCCCAGGTGTTGGTGGCTACCGGGCGGCTGCAGAAAGACGTCACCCGGCGTATTTATGAAACCGGTCAACTGCTGCATAACATGGTGGGTAAGGATAACATCGCCCCCGGTTCAGCAGGGCACCGCACGTTGATGGAAGTGCGCTTGACGCATTCATCTGTGCGTCAGTTTCTTTGGCATTCCGGTAAGTGGGATGTGGAAAAATACGACCAGCCCATTAATCAGGAGGATATGGCAGGCACGGTTTTGGAATTTGATTTTATGGTGGCCCGTGGCATCGAGCGGTTGGGGGTGAATCTCAGTACCGAAGAAAAAAGCCTGATGCAGTATTTCTGGCGCTACGCCGGCTATGTGTTGGGGGTAAAGGAAGGGTTGCTGCCGGCCAGCCTGGATGAGCAGGAGATGTTGGCGTTGCAGTTGGCAACCCACCTTTATAACCCCACTCCAGACAGCGAGAAACTGGCCAAAGCGCTGCTGCGGGACATGGCCAAGGAGCCGCCATTCCATTTGCCGGAGGGCGTATTGATTGCCTTCAGCGAGTTTCTTATCGGGCCGGTGGTGGCAAAGGACATCAACATGCATGCCACTGCGGCAGATCGTGCCAAGGTGCGGCTGATTCGAGAAGCCATCCGGCTGGCGGCCAAAGGTCGTTACCTGGCGCCAACGGCCCTGCAGAAGCTGTTGGAGCAAGGCAATCACAGGATGCGCCGTAAAAATATTTTTGATGGATTGGGAGGGGATCCCAGCCAATTTGCCTTTCGTAGCCTGGCCTGACGCATATGGTCAGGTTCTGACCTGTACTCTCAGGTAGAAAACCACATTAGGTATTAAGGCCTGGTAGATTAATTAGGAAAAACAGCAAGATAGGAAGCCCGTGAAAGTTGGCAAGCTGGTTGCAACGTGTACAGCAACAGCGAAACAGACCAACGACGCTGTTCAACTTCTTGCTGGGAGCCCCATCCTGCGCTACGCGCAGGTGGGGCCTTTTTTTGTCTGTTTGTTCAAAAATTGATACAAAAACAACGCGTTATCCTGCTCTCCACCATGAATTGCCGACTGCTTTCGAGTATCATTGCCAGCCAACTCAATTGACCGGTTGTCAGAAGCATGTCAGATGAAAATGCCATCAATTATCGTGGCCGCAAGGCGTCTCGTGCCCGCAGTGAGCAGCGGCGCAAGGCCATATTGGAAGCCGCTTTACGCATCGTGGTAAACGATGGTGTGCGTGGTGTTCGTCACCGCGCCGTGGCGAAAGAAGCGGAAGTGCCTTTGTCGGCAACCACCTATTACTTTAAAGATATTTCTGATCTGATCGCTGACACATTTACCCTGTTCGCCGAAAACGCCATGAACGATGTGGTGCAACCCATCTACCAACATGTGGGTGAATTCATTGAGCAGCACAAAGCGGATGTGGGTGCCAGCCCGGAAGTGACTAATCAATTGCTGCAGAACCTGTCTCAAATGATAGTGAGCTATATGAAACTGGAGCTCACGGACAAGCGTGATCACATGATTGCTGAGCAAGCTTTCAAGCATGAGTGCCTGCGGGATGCCCGTTTGCGCAGCATTGCCCAGACCTATTTCGATCACCTGTTGGAAGAGATGGTGGAACTGTGTAAAGTCATCGGCGTGGAAGATCCGGAGATTGCCGGAGAGCTGTTGATGGGAACCATTTTTCGCATTGAGCATGAAGCGTTGATGATTCCGGTTGCACAGTTTGATGAGGATAAGGCGTGTCGCATGATCAGGCGGCAGTTGTCCGCCTTTCTGCCCTAAGCGGGCATCAAGGGGGAAACCATATGGGTGAAAGCATGTCACCAGAGCAGATAAAGATTGAACCCAGTTGGAAACAACATCTGTTGCCGCAGTTTCAGCAGGATTATATGCATAGCCTGCGTGACTTTCTGGTGGCGCAGAAAAAAGCCGGAAAAGTGATTTATCCGAAAGGGGATGAGTACTTTAATGCCTTTAACCTGACACCGTTTGATCGAGTCAAGGTGGTTATGATCGGGCAGGATCCCTATCACGGGCCCGGCCAGGCCCATGGTTTGTGTTTCTCGGTGCAAAAAGGGGTGCGTTTTCCTCCTTCATTGCAGAATATTTTCAAGGAAATCCACGCCGACCTGGGCTTACCCATTCCCACCAACGGCTGCCTTAGCCACTGGGCAGAGCAGGGGGTTTTGTTGTTGAATGCGGTGCTCACGGTGGAACAGTCCAAGGCGGCTGCCCATCAGGGTAAGGGCTGGGAACAGTTTACCGATGCGGCGATTCGCGAGCTCAATGAAAAGCGGGAAGGTATCGTGTTCATGTTGTGGGGCAGCTACGCGCAGAAGAAGGGCCAGATTATTGATCAAAAGAAGCATTGCGTGCTCAAGGCGCCTCACCCCAGCCCGCTGTCGGCCCACCGTGGTTTTTTCGGTTGCCGGCATTTTTCCAAAGCCAACCAGTATCTGGAAGCCAAAGGCTTGACGCCCATTGACTGGTCGGTGCCTGAATAGACCTATCCTTTATCCAGTTTGCGATAATCCCGCGGTGACAGCCCGGTTACTTTCCTGAACAAACGGGAAAAATACTGGGGGTCGTCATAACCCAGTGCCTGTGCGACACGGCTCACCGGTTGGTTGTTGGTGTCCAGCAGGTAACAGGCCCGCTCCATTTTCATATGAATAAAATGCTGAATGGGGGAATACCCGGTGAGTGCCTTGTAGCGCTTGGCAAAATGATATTTGGAAAGATGGGCGGCTTCCGCCAGTGCGTGCAGATCCAGTTCCCCCGCCAGGTTGGCCATCATTAGGGCTTGAATGTTTTCCAGGTCGATGGGTTGCCTTGCCTGCCGGGATTGGCTGGCAGACAGTAGGGCCAGGTAGGTCAACATTTGCTTCAGTGCCTGGGAGGCATGGATCAGCGCCTTCATGTTGTAGCCGGTTTCCCGCACGCTGAACAGGGTATCGAAATCGCTGATGATGCGGGGGTGCTGCCCCACCGCAATCACAAAACAATTAGTGGGCAGATGTAAATTCGCAATATAATCCAGAGCCCTGCTTCCGGCAAAGTGCACCCAGCGCAATGACCAGGGTGTGTTGAGGTCGGCACGGTAATGGTGGGGGAGGCCTTTGGGCAAGACCATCAGATCACCGGCATGTACGGGGTACTCCACCTCGTTCAGCGTCAGCCAACCGTTCCCCTCGCTGCAGTACATCAATAAATTATCCTCGTGTTCCAGGCGCGTCATGGTGTGGTTGTGGGCTCTGGGGTAGAACCCCATGCCAGTGATATGCAGCTCTTCCGTTAACGGATGACGGGCCAACTGCGCGCTGGCGAAATGGGGCACAAAATAGCGTATGGCGCCGGGTTTGAGGGGCCAGCCGGAGGATACAGGCATGTTAATACTCAGGTTTAGTGAATGACAATATAATCCATATTATGCGCAATATCGTCAATGGTAACCGGTGCCGGGCTATGCTACATATAGAGAATTGAATGCAGCGCCAAGGAAACGATATGACCCCCTCCAACCCCATCAAGGTTCAACAACTTATTAATGGTGAGTTTCAGCACAGTGCCGCCAGCCACTGGATTGATGTCACCGACCCTGCAACCCAGTCGGTCATCGCCCAGGTACCCTGTACCACGGCCGATGAAATGCAGCAGGCCATCGCGTCGGCTAAGGCGGCGTTCAAGGTATGGCGGGATACTCCAGTGCCGGTGCGGGCGCGGGTGATGCTGAAGTATCAGGCATTACTGAAAGCCCATCATGATGAACTGGCCGGGATTCTGGCCAAGGAAACCGGTAAAACCTTTGAAGATGCCAAGGGTGATGTGTGGCGCGGGATTGAGGTGGTGGAGCACGCTGCCAATATTCCCAGTTTGCTGATGGGGGAAACCGTTGAGAACGTGGCCGGTGGCATCGATACTTACTCGTACACTCAACCCTTGGGGGTCTGTGCCGGAATTACCCCGTTTAACTTTCCAGCCATGATTCCCCTGTGGATGTTTCCTCTGGCCGTTGCGTGCGGCAACACCTTTATCCTGAAGCCCTCTGAGCAGGATCCATTAACCCCCATGCGGCTGGCGGAGCTGTTCATTGAGGCTGGGGCTCCAAAAGATGTGCTGCAGGTGGTACACGGTCGCAAAGAGCAGGTAGACGCCCTCTTGAGTGATCCTGACATCAAGGCCATTTCCTTTGTCGGGTCTGTGCCGGTGGGGCAGTATATCTATCAAACCGGAACCGCCAACATGAAGCGGGTGCAGGCTTTCGCCGGCGCAAAAAACCACATGGTGGTTATGCCCGATGCCAACCGGGAACAGGTAGTCAATAACATCGTTGGAGCCTCCTGCGGTGCAGCCGGTCAGCGCTGCATGGCCATCAGCGTAGTGGTCTTGGTGGGTGGTGCCCGCGACTGGGTCGACGACATCAAAACCGCATTGGAGGGTATTCGACCCGGGGTGTGGGATGATCCAGAGGCAGCCTATGGCCCGTTAATCAGCCCCCAGGCAAAAGAGCGGGTACTGCGGTTGATCGCCCAGGGCAAGCAGGAAGGTGCCACTTGCCTGTTGGATGGCAGCGCATGCAGCGTAGAAGGCTACCCCGACGGAAACTGGGTGGGGCCCACGCTGTTTACCGATGTTAAGCCAGAGATGAGCATCTACAGCGAAGAGATTTTTGGGCCGGTACTGTGCGTGTTGTGCGTGGATTCGCTGGAAGATGCCATCGCCCTGATCAATGAGCACCCCTGTGGTAACGGCACCTCCATTTTCACAGCCAGCGGCGCGGCGGCACGCAAATATCAGCACGAAATTGAAGTGGGGCAGGTGGGCATCAATGTGCCCATTCCCGTGCCGTTACCCTTCTTCTCCTTTACCGGATGGAAGGCCTCGTTTTATGGTGACCAGCATGCCTATGGCAAGCAGGCGGTGCGTTTTTATACGGAAACCAAAACCATTACCGCGCGTTGGTTTGAGAGTGATATAGCCGCCAGCGGACCCAACATGACGATTCATTTGAAATAAAGCCCATGGACTTTGATTTAACCGACGATCAAAAGGCCTTCCAGCAGGCGGCAAAACAATTTGCCGCCGCAGAACTGGCCCCCCATGCGGCACGCTGGGATGCGCTCAGTGAATTTCCTCTGGCAGTGATCCGCAAAGCCGGTGAGTTGGGATTTTGTGGCATTTATGCGCCGGAGGCCGCCGGTGGCATGGGGCTGTCAAGGCTGGACGCGCACCTGATATTTGAACAGCTCGCCTATGGTTGTACCGCTACGGCGGCCTATCTCACTATCCATAATATGTGTACCTGGATGGTGACCACCTTCGGCAGCGCTGAGTTGGTGGCGCGCTGGGGAGAGGGCTTGTGCTCGGGGGCAACCCTGGCCTCCTATTGCCTCACCGAACCGGACGCCGGCTCCGATGCGGCGTCGCTGAAAACCAGTGCGCGGTTACAAGGAGAATATTACCTGCTCAACGGCAGTAAGTGTTTTATTTCCGGTGCCGGTGCCACCGAGCTGCTGCTGGTGATGGCGCGCACGGGCGGAGCCGGGGCCAAAGGGGTATCCTGTTTTTTGGTGGAGGCCGATAGACAGGGGATTCGCTATGGGCGCAAGGAGGACAAAATGGGATGGAACTGTCAGCCGACTCGTACCATCACCTTTGATGACGTTAAGGTGCCGCGGGGGCAACGGGTGGGCAGTGAAGGTGACGGTTTTAAATTTGCCATGCAAGGGCTGGACGGGGGGCGCATCAATATCGCCACTTGTTCTTTGGGCACGGCGCAGGCCGCATTGGATACGGCGCAACGTTACCTGTTGGAGCGCAAGCAGTTCGGCCGGGCGTTGGCGGAGTTTCAGGGATTACAGTTCAAGCTGGCCGATATGTTGACGCAGCTGGTGGCGGCCCGCCAGATGGTGCGGCTGGCAGCGGTGAAGCTGGATCAGAAAGATAGCGATGCCAGTGTTTATTCGGCCATGGCAAAACGTTTTGCCACCGATGCCGGGTTCCAGGTTTGCAACGACGCCCTGCAGATTCATGGTGGCTATGGTTATATCAAAGAGTATCCCCTGGAGCGCCATGTGCGTGACACGCGGGTACATCAGATTCTTGAGGGTACCAACGAAATCATGCGCATGATCATTGCACGGCGCGCACTGATGGAAGGTGCAACGGAGGTTATTCAGTGACAGAAAGTGTGGTGTTTGATGTATTGCCGGCGGCCAATGACAAGAAAATTGGCATCGCGACGTTGAACGTGGAGAAAAAGCTCAACTCCCTGACGCAGCAGATGGTGATGTTGTTAACGGATCAGCTCATACAATGGGAACAGGATGACAGCATCGTCTGCATCTGGTTGCAGGGCGCAGGAGAGAAGGCGTTCTGCGCCGGTGGCGATGTGCGTTGCCTGCGGGATCGAATTGCCGAAGTGGGGCCACAGGCCGCGTTGCCCTACGTACAGTCTTTCTTTGAAAACGAGTACCGGCTCGATTATTTGATTCACTGCTATTCCAAGCCGATCATCTGTTGGGGACACGGTATTGTGATGGGGGGTGGAATCGGCTTGATGTCCGGGGCATCACACCGTGTGGTTACTGAAACCTCCCGTTTGGCCATGCCAGAAATCACCATTGGCCTGTATCCGGATGTAGGGGGTACCTGGTTTTTGAATCATGCGCCGGGGCGCACCGGCTTGTTTCTTGGTTTGACCGGTGCCAATTTCAACGCGGCGGATGCGATGTTCGTGGGTATGGCGGATCGTTTCATCCCCAGCATGAAGAAGCAGTCTGTACTGGATGGCTTACAAAAACAGGCATGGACGGATTGCACGCGGGAAAATGAGGTTTTGGTGGGCACGGTGTTGCGTTCCTGCGAGGTGCTGGATTTGATGCCGGCAGGCAATGTCCGCCAGCACTATGATGTGATTCAGGCGGTGACGGACGCCGATAGCGCCGCCGGCGTGGCGGCCAACATTCTGGCCATCGACAGTGATGAGAAATGGCTGCAAAAAGCGGCGGCCACTTTGAAGTCGGGATGTCCCAGTACCGCTCACCTGGTGTTTGAACAGTTGCGGCGGGGCAAAAAGCTGTCCTTGCCGGAGGTGTTTCAGATGGAGCTGGTGATGTCGCTGCAATGTGCGTTGCACCCGGATTTTCCGGAGGGAGTACGGGCACTGTTGGTGGACAAAGACGGCGCACCGCAATGGCAGCACCAATCGGTTGCGGAGGTCAGCCCCCAGTGGGTGGAAGAACATTTTCAGGCGCCGTGGCCGGATGGTGTAAATCCATTGCAGGATCTGGCCTGGTAAACAACGGAGAGTGAAGATGGCAACAGTAGGATTTATTGGTGTCGGCAATATGGGGGGGCCTATGGCCATTAACCTGGTACGGGCCGGACATCAAGTGAAGGTTTATGATCTGTCACCACAATTGATGGAGCCGGTGGTTGCCGCAGGGGCAGCAGCAGCGGCATCCCCCGAGGAAGCGGTGGCGGGTGCAGAGTTTGTGGTGTCCATGCTGCCTTCCGGCCCCATTGTGGAGGATTTGTATATTCACGGTGCCCGTTTGCTGGAGGCAATCAGTAAAACGTCTCTGGTGATTGACTGCTCCACCATTGCCCCCGACAACGCAGTCAATCTGGCCACGGCCGCCCGGCAGCGGGGCATTGCCACCCTGGACGCACCGGTGTCCGGAGGCGTTGCCGGCGCGCAGGCCGGGACTCTCACCTTTATTGTGGGAGGGGCGTTGCCTGACTTCGAACGCGCCCGGCCATTGCTGCTGGGTATGGGTAAGAACGTGTTCCATGCCGGTGATCACGGTGCCGGGCAAATCGCCAAGATCTGTAACAACATGCTGTTGGCAGTGCATATGATCGGTACGGCTGAAGCGTTGCAGCTGGGCGTGGACAATGGCCTGGATCCGGAGGTTCTGTCGAACATTATGTTGCAAAGCTCCGGTCGCAACTGGTCGCTGGAGTTATACAACCCTTATCCGGGGGTAATGGAGTCCGTGCCCGCAAGCAAAGGATATGAAGGTGGCTTTCAGGTAAACCTGATGAACAAGGATCTTGGTTTGGCACTGGAGGCAGGGTTAAAAAGCCAATCCGCCACCCCGATGGGCAATCTGGCCAAGAGCCTGTATGTGCAGCATGGCCGTAATGGCTGGGGCAAAAAGGATTTTTCCAGCATTCAGAAGTGGTTTGAAAAGCAGGAAAAATAAGCGTTAAAAAAGGGGCCAAAAAGGCCCCGAGTTTTCGAGTCGTTAATCGTTTATCCGTGGCTAGTTGGCCTGCAGCATGGCCATGGCGGCTTCCATCTCTGCATTCAGATCTTCGTCTTCGTTATCACCAATATTAGGGTCCAGCCCCACCCGGTTGAAGGCGGTGACGTCGTGCCAGTTGAGTTTAGTGATGTAGGGGTGATCGGGTTTGCTCATGTAGGTCTGTAGATTCGCCACCATCACCACATCCACGTAGTCCGGTTTGTCACTTCCGGTGTCGCGGTTGAACTTACGGTAGTAGGCGGGCACATCAATCAGCTCTTTGGGGAACTCCCAGGATTGCAGAATCTTCACGCCCACCTTGGGATGGATCGAGTGAATTACTTTTTGCAGGGTGATGGGGTCGTTCAAACGGTCGGATTCTTCCGCGTAGGTGAGGATGGGCAGTACCCCGATTTCATGAACCAGCCCCGCCAGTGTGGCCTGGTCCGGTTTCAGATTGGTGTAATGCTTGCAAATCACGTTGGCAATGCCCGCCACTTCGGTACTGTGGTGCCAGGATTCCCGCATGGTTTTATCGATCAAGTCCGAGGTGGCCTGAAACATCTGTTCCATGGCCAGGCCGGTGACCAGGTTGGAAATACAGGTGATGCCCAGCCGGGCGATGGCCATCTGCACATCTTCAATTTCACGGGCGCCCCGCATGATGGGGCTGTTGGCCACTTTGATGATGCGGGCGGTCATGGCGGCATCGTTGTTGATAACCTTGGCCAGGTCGCCCGCTGAGGCGTTAGGGTCTTCCGCTGTCTCCCGGGCTTTCAGTGCCACTTCCGGCAAGGTGGGTAACACCAGGCGGTCGTTGTCGATAAGCTCGTTGATCTCCTGCAGGGTGACTTCTTCAATACTCGCCATCAGCAGCTCCACATCCTTTGCTGTAAATAGATTTCGATTAAACCTACTTAAGTTATAGCATAGGGCAGCGGAAGCACGTGGATTTGGCAGGCATCATTTTGTTCCAGCTTCAAATTTTGTGATTCAGATGCCTCTATCTTCAGAGTACTGAGTACTTTTAGTGTGCGCTCGCTCACCCTTGCCACGGCCAGAATTGTGCCATTTCCGGCTTCGCTGACGATTTTGTCGCCAATTTCCACCGCGTCACAGCCGTGGATTTCCAGGGGAAAGGTGCGTACTTTCGTTTGTCCACGATAATGAATCCGCGCCACAATTTCCTGGCCTTTGTAGCATCCTTTCTTGAAGTTGACGCCCTCCACCAGGTCGTAGTTGATCTCCTGCGGTATCCAGTTTTCTGCCTGGTTGGCGTGGATATGCACCAAGCCCCCATTGATCTGGGACAGATTCCAGGCGTTGTCCCCCACCAGGGGAATCGAATGCTGTTGCAGTAATTGTATGAAGGCTGGCGCCTGGGCCTGCGCAATCACGCCTAATGAGCCTAGGGCCGGCAGGGTAAACAGTGTGGCTCCCTGATTGGCATCCTGTACCATGCTGTGGATGGTGGCTTGATCGGGGCCGGCGGGAGCGAACACCAACAGTGATTCGTCGGCCGTGACGTCGGCTTTGGAAAACATGGCAAATTTGGACAGTACCTGAATCGTCGGTGCAACCTGATCCTGTGGCAGCAACAATAAAAAATCATCGCCCTGGCGCAGGCACAGGAACGTCGACTGGGCCCGGCCCTTGGCATTGCAGTGAGCCCCGAGCACCGCCTGGCCTGAGTTCAATGGGCTTACATCACAGGTGATTTGTCCTTGCAGAAAACTGGCAGCCTCCTCGCCTGATACCCGGATGACGGCCATGCACTCCAGCAGAGCAATGAAGCTTGCGTTTTGCTCCACCAGGCTGGCCTCGGTGTCCAGTTCATTGATACAGGTTCCCCATGGAGCCTGTTGAATAACGTTAAGATGATCCGACCACATGGCTGATTTACCTCCTCGACTGCGGAATGGCACGGGTTTGGTTGCCATCATACGGTGCCGCCGGGGAAAAGTCAGCGATAGGTTAATGGGGGCGAATTCTTTATAATGCCGCCATCGAATTGGAGTGAAAACCTATGTCTGATCACAATACCACCCAGGAAGAGCATATCCGCCGATTACGCTGGCACTGCCGTCGAGGCATCAAGGAGGTGGAGGTGTTGTTGCTCCCATTTTTTGAGGAGAAGTACCCCGCGTTGGATGAGGATGACAAGAAGTTGTTTGAAAAACTACTGGATCAGCATGATGTGGAAATGTTTGAGTGGTTTACCCATCGTTCCAAACCGGAAGCAGCTGATTTGGCGCGTATCGTATCCATGGTGCTGAATCGTGTGGATACCTGATCTGCATTTGCGGCCCTCAGCGCCGTTCACGGCGCTGATTGTCTTGCTTCACTTTGCTGCTGCCGTTGCCGTGTGGATACTGCCGGCGGTGTTTTGGCCGCTGCTCCCCCTGGTGGTCCTGGCGGGCTTTGTCAACGTCGCCAAGTATGGGTTGCTGCTGTTGAAAACATCAGTAGTTCGGGTCTGGATGACGGAAGCAGGTTGGTTTATCGCCTATCGTGATCAGCGACAAGCGGGGCCGTTGACGCTATCGCCGGAAACCCACCTGGGCAGCTACGCCATTCGCCTCAGTTTTATATCCGGTCGCGGTCGCCGCCACATCCTGGTGACTCCTGACATGATTGGCTTCCACCGGTTTCGTAAACTGCAGGTGTTTCTGCGCTGGGCGCCTAACAAGCAACAAGCGGTTGTTTCCCCACAGTGAAATCAGTGGCGATAGCTGCCTGGAGACAGTCCGGTCCAGCGGCGAAAGGCACGATGAAATGTACTGTCATCAGCAAAGCCCGTGCGTTCAGCAATGCGGGTAATGGGCAGGGTGGTTTTGCACAGCATCTCAATGGCCATATCCTTGCGTACATAATCCAACAACATCTGATAACTCAGGTTACGTTCGGCCAGGCGTCGCTGCAAGGTGCGGCCGGAACAATTCATGCGCTTGGCAACGTCGTTTATACCGGGGGCACCTTCGGTCAGCAATTGCGTTACGTGATGGCAGATTTCCCGGGCAATACGGTCTTCCGAGCGCAGCCGCATCATTAGATTCACCGCCCGGCTTTCTGAAAGGCTAAACAGGTTGTGATCGGTCAGATCAGAGTGATAGCCCAGCCCCTCCAGTCTCAGGTCAAAGCGGTCTTCAGGCTGGCCAAATAGGATGGTCGTGGACTGAAAGATTTCATCGACAACGCTGTCGTCACAGCACTGCTGATTTTCCAGATAGAGTACGCGTGGTACGTTTTTGGCGTCAAAACTCATTTGTGCGGAAATGCTGTACCAGTAAGCGGTGATGTACTCGATTACGTGCCGGTGGGGGCGGGGCACCTGATAACGAAACACCGTATGCAAACTGGATGCATCGGTTTCGACTTCAAGACGAATGAAGTCGAAAGCCAAAGGAAAGAACTTGCAGACCGACTCCATAATTTGCGACACATCTTTTGCCGTCATGGAAAGAAAATAAAATACACCAATGTGTGCCGGAAACCCTGATCCTCCCATGCGCATACCGAAGGCTGAATCGCCGGTAATTTCAGCCCCGGCAATCAACGCCTTTTCATAGAGTGATAGGGGGGTGCGCCCGTTGCTGCGGAAATCAAACCTGGATCTGACATTAACGTGATCACAGAGTGTTTGTTGTGGATATCCCAATCTTTCCAGGTACTGAAAGACCGCGTCGTATAGCTCAAACGCAACGGTGGGTGCAGGCATGGTTTTCCCCTCAATTGCAGCCGTGAAATACCTTGGCTGCAAAATAATATGGCCGGACATCAACGAAAATTCCAGCCTGTTGTCGTGACCAAACTTCTCAGCTGAGTCAATTTCTGCTTCACCAATTCAGTATGGCATGGTGGTGTCGTAATTGGCCAGTCCAAATCTTGAATCTGTTCCTGTGCTCGCAGTAACCTGCATACCACCGTCGGCTTCGTCCGCTGTTGGATTTGATCCTGTGATGAGAACACGAATAACAAGTTTTACAGGAGAAGGTTGTGAAAGTTACGTGTATACAACTGTTTAGCTTTAAGTGGCAACTGGGAATGTTGTGTGCGGCCATAATGCTGCTAACAGGCTGCGGCGGAGATTACAGCGGTAGCCAGGATAGTGAAGGTGATGTGTCCGCCTCAGTGAACTCGGGGTCGCCGCAAGCTCCCCGGAATAATGAAGATAATTCGTCTGCTTTAGAAGTTTACTTCAACCGTTATATCGAACCTGAGATGAGTTACTGCGGCGTTTGTCATGTGCCCGGCGGGGTGGCGGATACGGAGGACGGTGATCGTTTTGTGTTGCTGGAAAGCCGGTCGAATTACCTAAGCTTTGAGCAAGCTTGGATTGATTTGGGAAAAGGCGTCGAAAGCAATCTGTTGTTGGTTGAAAATGCTTTGGTTTCTGAGCCTCACTCCGGCGGCAAAACCTGGCCCCAGGGCAGCGACAAGTACCAACAAGTGGCAACATTATTGAGTTGCTGGGAGCAACCGCAAAATTGCTCTTTATTATCACAACCGGAACCTGATCCACAGGTACCCGAACCTGAACCCGCTGGGGCGTTGCTGGGTAGTTCTCATGGCAGCCATTTATGGAACCAGTACTGTCAGGATCAGGCGGACGATGCACCGTTGCCCGCTGATCCGCGTACCTTGATTCGCCCCGGTGTCAATGCTGGTAAAGCGGTATTTTATAATTCGTTTTACCAGGATTGTCATGCCAATCTGCCCGAGTCTGAACAGGCACCGAAAACCTGCGGAGCATACCGGGCCAGAGTAACCGCCGGTGATTTCTTTGCCAATCAACGTGCAGCCATGACGGACATTGCCGTATCGGCCGATGTTCTTAACAATTTGTGGAAAGCCTGGGGTATGAGCGCACGTCCGCAGAACTTCGACCGCCTGTTGACTGAGCGTTACGGCTTTAATCCGGCGCCTTACCCCAATCCTTATCCGCTGCCGGGGGAAGACCCGGTTAATACCAGCGGGGGCAGTGGCCAATTGCCCATGGGATTAATTCAGGGGCGCGATGACGATGGTAATTATAACGGCCGCATCAGTATGAACTGCTATATCTGTCATGGTGGACAGATCGGATACGCCGAGGAGGGTGAAGGGCTGGGCTCCATTCCGGGGATGGGCAATACCAACACTGATATGATGATTTTTATGCGTGATCTTTCCCGCGGCCTGGTGGGCGGTCTGCTGCCCATTTCGTTAAACAATACCCGTGGTACCTCCAATGCGGTCGGTGCATTTGATCTGCTCACGCTGATCTGGGATGTGGATACCCTGTCATTGGCGCCCAATCCCATCAAACTGCCCTTTAATCACTCCTATCACGGCAACCAGGATATGCCCAACTGGTGGAACACCAGTCACCGGCCCCGTAAGTTTTTCGATGGTGGGCTATCGGTTGATGCAACGCGTATTGATATGGCGGCGGCCGATCAGGTGAACCTGTTGCAAAGCGGTGCCGCGCGACGCGCCGTTACCGAAGAATGGGATCAATATTTACAGGCCTATGTTGATGCCCAGGTTGCACCGGTATTTCCTTATGCAGTCGATGTTGCACTTGCCCGGCAGGGAGCGATTATTTTCCACAGTAAGGATTTGTGGGCAGATGCCACCAATGCTGCCATTCCCCGTCCGCAGGGAAATGGTTCCTGTGCCGGTTGTCATGGCGCGTACTCCCCCCGCTTCGTTAACGATCCGGCGTTTCTGGAAGATCCTGTGCTCGAGGGCGTGGCGTCCTATGTGGTTCCACTGGATATCATCGGCACTGATCCGGCGCGGGCATTGTCCATTTCTTCCGAGGTGCGTGAAGTTTTCAAAAGTACCTGGTGGGGATATCCCGACGGGGTAGAGGGTTATGTGCCTCCCGGCGAGAAGGGCGCGCTTAAAGAGTATATTGATGACTTTGCCTATCCGATTATTAATCCTGACGGGCGCCCGGTGGAAGGGCTTTGTGGCTGGGAGGAGCAGGTCGGTTACCTGGCTCCGCCGTTGTATGGCGTGTGGGCATCCTCACCTTATTTTCATAATGGTTCGGTTCCCACATTGCGCCAGGTTTTACAGCCCAGTGAACGGCCTGCCATCTGGAGCCGGTTTGACTCACCGGTGGCGGGGCCAATCAAAGGTTATGATATGAGCCTGTCAGCTTATGATCTTGAGGAGCAGGTGGGGTGGAAATACCGTGAGTATTGCAGCCGCCAGGATACACCTGCCGCTGAATGCAGTGGTGACAATCGGGTTATCAATAATCTCCTGTATCAGTGGCTTGATAGCCTTAAAGATGATATCTGGATTCTGGGTTTCTTGAGTAAGCCCTATGGTACCCAGACCCAAATTGATCGCCGCAAGATCTTCAATACCCGGGATTTCAGCAATAGCAATTCAGGCCATGAATTTACCCGGGTGTTGAGCGAAGCCGAAACCCGAGCGGTTATTGAATACCTGAAGACGCTTTGATGGTGTACCGGCTTTTGATCAGTGCATTGGTCATCACGCTTACCCTGTTACCCAGGGTAAGTGTGTTTGCCCAGTCAGCCCCCGATTTTAATCTGCCTTTGTTAGCGCAATCCGATGCTGGCGGATCGCAGCTCTGGCAATCGGGCTCACTCCGATTGTCGGATTTGACGGGGAAGGTGGTCTATCTGGATTTTTGGGCGTCCTGGTGTGCGCCCTGTGCTCTGTCGTTGCCGGAACTTGAAACACTCTACGCCCGATTCAAATCGCGCGGCTTCGAAGTGGTTGCCATTAATCTTGATACCACGGAAAGCGCCGCCCGGCGTTTTTTGCAAGATAAGGCCATCACCTATCCCATCCTGTTTGATCAGCGGCAAACCACACCAGAGCGGTATGGTGTGGCGGGGATGCCCACTGCGTTTCTGCTTGATCACAGCGGCAAACTCAGGTTCACACATACCGGATTTAAACCCAGTGATACTGAAAAATTATCCAAACTGATTCAGCAGCTACTGCAGGAGAAGGAGCGTCTATGAAAGTGCGTTTTGCCAATGTGCTGGTTGGCACGGTGCTCATTATGAGCGTGTTGAGCGGTTGTGAAACAGCGGTGGTTAAACCATGGCAGCGGGGAGATCTGGCGCGCCCGCAAATGGCCTGGCAGCCGGATCCCATGATGTCTGTGCTTCGTGAACATGTTTACACGGCAAAAGAGGGGGCTTCCGGCGGAGTTGGTACCGGTGGAGGCGGTTGTGGTTGTTACTAGATCCGAGGTCAAATGAAGCATAATAATAAAACATCAGGCACCCTGGCGGCCCTCACCGGTGCTGCCCTTGCATTACCTGCTATTGCACAATTGGCCCAGGCTGCGGAGTTGCCCACCAAAAGCGAACTTGGCTATCGCTATACGGATTATCACGAGGACGATGTTGACAGTAACCAGGTGCTGTTGGGCAGCAACCAGCGTTACGAGATCGGTACGCACCAGTTGCGCCTGGTGGCGCCCGTGGGCGAGCGGTTTTCTTTAACGGTGGATGCCCTGTACGAGTCCATGACCGGAGCCTCGGCCAGGGCTGTAGTGGACAACGGTCAGGGTGAATCGGTTCTGGTTATGACCGGAGCGAGCATTAAGGATACCCGCACTGATATGTCCGCTGAACTGCGGCACTATGGCAACGGTGGCAGTGAAGCATTGGTGCTGGGCTTTTCCAGGGAGGACGATTATGAATCGATTAACGGCAGCATTGATGCGGAGCGTACCAGCGTGGATGGGGTTACCACCTGGTCCGGTGGCGTCGGCTTTTCCCATGATGAATTGGAGCCGGTGCCGGAAGCCGGCATTAACCGTACTGTGGCGGAGAAGCGCAGTTTTCTGAACGCTTATGTGGCTCGTGCCAGGGTGCACAGTCCCGTGTGGCAGACCCAGCTTGGCCTGTATTTGGGTTGGTATGATGGCTATTTGTCGGATCCTTATCGGAGCCGGGATATTCGCCCGGATTCCCGCCAGCAATGGGCATTCAGCGGGCGTTCCCGCTATTTTCTCAAAGCAGTGAATGCGGCGGTTCATGTGGATTATCGCTATTACCAGGATGATTGGGATATCGCATCCCACACGCTGGAGCTGGCCTGGTATCAGTCGTTTACTGATGCCTTCACAGTGTCGCCCCGGGTGCGCTACTACTCTCAGAGTCAGGCGGAGTTTTACGTGCCCACCGACCGTGGCACCCGCAGTGGGGATCAGTCATCAGACTTCCGTCTGTCGCCCTACGGCGCCATCGCCTATGGCTTGGGGATTGGTTATTATCAGCCTGCGTTCGGCGTGAATCTGTATTTTGAACACTACAACAGTGATGGGGATTACGCCCTCAAATCCGTGGCAGAGCCCAGCCCGTTTCTGGTGGATTACAGGTTGTTGACTTTGGGGGTGGATTATCGGTTCTGATATGGAGCTGATGCAGCACGGGTTTCGTGCCATGGGTTCCCCCTGTAGAGTGCATCTTTATCTGGATGAGGCCGCCGTTGGCAGGAATGTGATGAACGCCGTGGTGGCTGAAGTTCTGCGGCTGGAAAAAAAATACTCCCGTTATCGGCAGGATAGCCTGGCGGCCCAGATCATGGCCGCAGCGCAAACCGGTGCCGCCATCGAGCTGGATGCAGAGGCTGCCGGGCTGTTGGATTATGCCGATACCCTGTTTCGGGAAACCGATGGCCTGTTTGATATTACCTCCGGCGTATTGCGCCGGGTGTGGGATTTTAGCCGGGGCAACCTGCCCAGCCAGGCCGACATCGACGCCATACTGCCCGGCATTGGTTGGCACAAGGTGCATTGGTGTAACCCGGTGCTGTCCTTCCCGGTTGCGGGGATGGAAGTGGATTTCGGCGGCTATGTGAAAGAATATGCGGCGGACAGTGCGGCAGCGGTGGCCCTTAGTCTGGGTGTCAAACACGGCCTGATCGAACTCGGGGGCGACATTCGTGTAATCGGACCACACCCGGATGGCAGCCCCTGGAAAGTGGGGGTGCGTGATCCGAATAAGCCGGAGGCCGCTTTGGCGCGGTTGGATCTGGGCAGGGGGGCGGTGGCCAGCAGCGGCGACTATGAACGGGCTATTGTATATAACGGGAAGCGTTACGGGCACATTCTAAACCCGCACACCGGTTGGCCGGTCAGTGGCCTGACTGCGGTTACGGTGGTGGCGGAACACTGTCTGTTAGCCGGCACCGCCTGCACCGTTGCCATGCTCAAGGGCGAGCATGGCGCGCACTGGTTGCAGCAGTTGGGAATGGATTGGATTGCCTTGAATGACCAGGGGCAGATCCTGGGGAATCTTCACTCAGCCCAGGCATCCGAAGCATAGTTACCCGGTACCAGCAACGTGTCTCTGGCTTCGTCCATTGTGTCCGGATAATTCAATGTGTAATGCAGGCCACGGCTTTCCCTGCGGGTTAGGGCGCAACGTATGATCAGTTCAGCGATCTGCACCAGGTTGCGCAATTCAATCAGGTCATTGCTCACCTTAAAGTTACTGTAGTACTCCAGAATTTCCTGTTTCAGCAGGTTGACCCGATGGGTGGCCCGTTGCAGGCGTTTGTCGGTGCGGACGATACCGACGTAGTCCCACATGAAGCGGCGCAGCTCCTCCCAGTTGTGGGAAATAACCACCGCCTCATCGGAGTCGGTAACCTGACTTTCATCCCAATCCGCAATGGCGGGAATCTCCGGTGCACAGGCCAGCAGCTCACCAATATCCTTGCTGGCAGAAATGGCAAACACCATACACTCCAGCAGTGAGTTGCTGGCCATGCGGTTGGCGCCGTGCAATCCGGTGAAGGCGGTTTCACCGATGGCGTACAGCCCGCCCAGGTCGGTGCGCCCGCGCAGGTCCGTCAGCACGCCACCGCAGGTATAGTGGGCTGCCGGTACCACCGGGATGGGCTCCTGTGAAATATCGATGCCCAGGCTGATGCAGCGGTCATAAACGGTGGGAAAATGGCTGCGGATGAACGCCTCGGGTTTGTGGCTGATATCCAGATACAGGCAGTCCACCCCCAGGCGCTTCATCTCGTGGTCAATGGCCCGGGCAACAATGTCCCGGGGTGCCAGCTCACCCATCTCATGGAAACGATCCATAAAGCGCTCGCCGTTGGGTAATTTCAGCAGACCGCCTTCACCTCGAATGGCTTCAGTGATGAGGAACGAGCGCGCCTCCGGATGGTAAAGACAGGTAGGGTGAAATTGGTTGAACTCCATGTTGCCCACCCGGCAGCCCGCTCGCCAGGCCATGGCGATGCCGTCGCCGGTGGCCACATCCGGGTTCGATGTGTAGAGATATGCCTTGCTGGCGCCACCGGTGGCCAACAGCACAAATTTCGCTTCGTGTACTTCCACTTCCAGGGTGTCGTTATTCAACACGTAGGCACCGAATACCCGTTTGCCGCTCAGCCCCAATTTCTGGCTGGTAATCAGGTCGATGGCCACGCGGGATTCGAACAGGCTCACGTTTTGCTGATGCTGGACTTTCTCGATCAGGGTGCTGGAAATGGCAAAGCCGGTGGCATCGGCCGCATGGATGACCCGCCGGTGGCTGTGACCGCCTTCCCGGGTTAAATGGTATTCGCGCCGACCGTCATCGTGCACCTCACGGGTAAAGCCTACCCCCTGCCGGATTAGCCAGCGGATGGCATCCGGGCCATTTTCCACGGTGAAGCGCACCGCTTCTTCGCGGCACAGGCCGCCACCGGCGATCAGGGTATCGTTGATGTGGGCCTCCACGGAGTCTCCCTCATCCAGCACAGCCGCCACGCCACCCTGGGCGTAGTAGGTGTTGGCGGCCGTGAGGGGGCCTTTGCTCAGTACCCCCACTTTACTGAATGGCGCCAGGTGGAGAGCCGCGGTGAGACCGGCTGCACCACTGCCGATGATCAGAATGTCATGCTTGAATCGAGTCATAGAGATGTTTCCGGCAAGCCCGCTGCCAAATTGGATTATATAAGGCTGCCAGTTGGACAGCGAAAGGAGCTATTATAACGCCAGAATGCCGTCGACATGCTAGTTTGATGGCCACCCCTGCGTGGCAGCAGGTGCTTTTGAAATTCTGAAAGCGGAATATGATCTGGATACGGCAGGCAGCGGAACTTTGCCGGCTGTATAGGGTCTGTGTAGATATGCTTCCATCCTATGTAGTGGGAAGCCTGAATGGGGAGTTTTGATAGATGGCTGAGCGTCATCCCGATCAGCTGTTGGTAGAGCGTGTACAACAAGGCGATAAAAGAGCCTTTGACTTATTGGTAAAGAAATATCAACACAAGGTGCTGGCGGTAATCGGGCGCTTTGTGCGGGATCCGGACGAGGCCATGGATGTGGCGCAGGATGCGTTTGTGAAGGCGTATCGGGCTCTGGATCGATTTCGCGGAGATAGCGCGTTTTATACGTGGATCTACCGAATTGCCGTCAATACGGCCAAGAACCATTTGGTGTCCAAGGGGCGCAGGCCGCCGGACACTGACGTGGAAGTCAGTGACGCAGAATACTACAGTGGTGGCGATGCCCTGCGCGAATCCGCGGATCCCGAGAAAGAAATGATGCGGGATCAGTTGGAGGCGGTGGTGTATGAAGCATTGCGGGAATTACCAGATGATTTACGGACTGCGGTGACATTACGTGAATTTGATGGTCTTAGTTATGAAGAGATTGCTGAAGTCATGGATTGCCCCGTGGGGACAGTCCGATCCCGGATTTTTCGGGGGCGGGAAGCGATCGATAAACGCATTCAGGCAATGCAGGCCTAGGGTTTGGGTTGCCGTTGAGTGGACAGCAGGTAAGAGCAGCAGGTTAAGGGTATGAATATGGGTAATAAAGACCTGGACAGAAATGCCGAGGAACTGTCGGCATTGATGGATGGCGAAGTCAGTGAGCTGGAACTGCGGCGGGTGCTCAACAGCATCGAGCAGGATCAGGCGCTGTGCCGAAAGTGGAGCCGATATCAATTGGCCAGTGCTGTGCTGCGTCGCCAGACTGCAGGGCAGGCCCGGACCTGGATGGATATCGATCTCTCTGCCCGTGTACAGCAGGCCATTGAGCAGGAACCGTCGCTGTTGCCTGCCCCCGGCCGGGGTAAAAAACCGGTGACGGCAATGCTGGCCAAGCCGTTTGCCAATGTGGCGGTGGCGGCCTCCGTATCGGCGGCGGTGATCCTGGGCTGGCAGAACTTTACCGGTGGACCGTCCCAGGGTGCGCCGGCGGTTGCTTCCAGCGCGGCGTCCATGGCGCCGGTGGCGGTGTCCGGCAACAGTCCGTTGATGGCGGTATCTCAAACCAGTGCATCCGGTAATCCGAATCTGGTTATGCAGCCGGAAATGATTCGCTTCAACCCGGAGTTGGATGATCGGCTCAATTACTATCTTCTCTCCCATTCCAGTAATGCCGCAGTGAATACCGCCAGTGGCGTAACACCCTACGCGCGGGTGGTAACGGTCAAGCCAGCGCAGAAAGATATGCCCAGGACTGATGCGGGGCAGTAGGCGAATGCGCAAGCGTTACAGTTGGCTGGCCTTGCTGGCTTTGGGGGCTTGCCTGAATCCTTCCCTGCAAGCGGCCGAGGAATCTGCAGAGCAGTGGCTCAAAGGGCGGTTGGCCAGCGCCAGTCAGTCCAGCTTCAGTGGACACTCCGTGCTGTTAACCGGTGGTCGAATGGTGTCATTGAAGGTGTACCATGCGCCCATTGATGGTGAGGTTTGGGAGAGGGTGGTGCACATGAGTGGAGAGCCCGCGGAGATTATCCGTCAGGGTGCCGCAGTGTATTGTCTGCATCCGCGACAAGCCACCGGGGTGGCAGTGAAAGCCCCTGTCAGTCGCTGGACCGCGCTGGATCAGAGCATGCAGTCCGTGACCCGCTATTACCGCTTTGAGCGCGCCGGCGTCGAACGGGTGGCCGGGCGCGAATCGGTCAGGCTGAACCTTTCACCCCTGGACTCCCACCGCTATGGATACAGTCTTTGGCTGGATACCCAATCCGGGGTGATCCTGCGCTCTCAGACGCTGCCCAGCAGTGGAGAGGCCTTGGAAGTGTTTGAATACGTTAATATTAACCTCGATCAACCGCTGACTGCTTCCGATTTTGAGCCGGGGCAGGGGCTGACCCGTGCTCAATCCTCTACCCGGTCGGACGGCGATAGCCAGGCGCTGCCCGCTGATCACTGGGTGCCTGGCTGGTTGCCGGAAGGGTTCGTTGAATCGCAGCGGGTAGCCCGTTTCCCGGGCCAGGGGCAGGTTTCAACCCGTGCTTACACCGATGGCCTCGCCTCGTTTACTGTGTTCCATGAACCGCGTTCAGAGCCCATCAGTGAAAACGTCAGTGCGCATGGGGCAACGGTGGCGGTGCATCGGAATATTCCGGGCGCCATGGTGACCGTGGTGGGTGAAATCCCCATGGCCACTGCCCAGCGCATTGCCGCCAGCGTAAAACCCTTGGCGCCAGCGCCCTGATTGGATACAGTGACAGGGAATCAGGTGTCGGTAGCGTAATCATGATTGAAGAAACCGGTCGAGTGGTGGCGAAAGACCCGGGGTTGGCCTGGGTGGAAACCTTGCGTCAATCCGCCTGTGACAGCTGTTCTGCCAAATCCGGATGTGGCCACAGCGCATTAGCCAAGTTGGGGCAGAACGCCGTACATATGCAGGCAGTGTGTGAAATCGATGTCACCATTGGCGATCAGGTGGTGGTGGGCGTACCGGAAGAAATCATGGTCAAGAGTTCAATACTGGCCTACCTGATGCCCCTGTTAACAATGATGGTTGGGGTTCTGTTGGCGGATTCTTTCTGGGGGCAGGATTTACTTACTGCCCTGGCCGGAATCATTGGCCTGGCACTGGGGTTTGTGATCCTGCGCTGGCACTTCCACCGCAACCGGCATGATGAGCGATACCAGCCCGTGGTATTGCGCAGAATTTGCGGCGGCCCCCAGCAGGGGCTTTGAATGTTATAAAATTCAATGGCTTAACTGCTTTGTATTTCATCTAATGCAAGGTCCATTGAAAATCGGTAGAATTGCCGCAGTTTTTCCCTATCACCCCTTAATCGAAGTATGCCGCGCCTGTGACAGACATCAGCCACATTCGAAACTTTTCCATCATCGCCCATATTGACCACGGTAAATCCACCCTTGCAGACCGTTTTATCCAGGAGTGCGGTGGCCTGACCGAACGCGAAATGGCTGCGCAAGTGCTTGATTCCATGGATATTGAGCGCGAACGGGGAATCACCATCAAGGCCCAGAGCGTGACTCTGTATTACCAGTCGGAGAACGGTGAAAAGTATCAATTGAACTTCATAGATACCCCAGGCCATGTGGATTTTTCCTATGAAGTGTCGCGCTCCCTGTCTGCCTGTGAAGGTGCCCTGTTGGTGGTGGATGCCGGGCAGGGTGTGGAGGCCCAGTCGGTGGCAAACTGCTATACCGCTATAGATCAGGGGCTGGAAGTCATGCCGGTGTTGAACAAAATTGACTTGCCCCAGGCGGAGCCGGAGCGGGTCTGCCAGGAAATTGAAGACATCATTGGTATCGAAGCCACCGACGCATCCCAGGTCAGTGCCAAAACCGGTGTCGGTGTATTGGCTCTGTTGGAGCGGCTGGTGCACACTATTCCACCTCCGCAGGGTGACCGGGAAGGTAAACTGCAGTGCCTGATTATCGACTCCTGGTTTGATAATTATCTGGGGGTGGTGTCGCTGATTCGGGTTATGGACGGTCGTATTCGCAAGGGTGAAAAGATCCGTGTGAAATCCACCGGCCGCGACCATGTGGTGGACGCCGTGGGTGTGTTCACGCCCAAACGGCTGGAAACCGATGTACTGGAAGCCGGTGAAGTGGGGTTTCTGGTAGCGGGGATCAAGGACATTCACGGGGCTCCGGTGGGGGATACATTGACCCACACCAAAACGCCGGATGTACCCAGTCTGGCGGGTTTCAAGCGGGTTAAACCCCAGGTTTATGCCGGCCTGTTCCCGGTCAGCTCCGACGATTACGAGCATTTTCGTGATGCGCTGGGCAAGCTCAGCCTGAATGACGCGTCACTGCATTATGAACCTGAAACCTCCGATGCGCTGGGCTTTGGATTCCGTTGCGGCTTTCTGGGCATGCTCCATATGGAGATCATCCAGGAGCGCCTGGAACGGGAATACGATCTGGACCTGATCACCACTGCGCCGACGGTGGTTTACGAGTTATTGCTGAAAAGCGGTGAAACCGTTCAGGTAGACAACCCCTCGGCCCTGCCAGATCCATCCAAGGTGGAAGAATTCCGTGAACCCATTGCTGATGTGAATATACTGGTGCCGCAGGAATACCTGGGCAACGTGATCACCCTTTGTGTGGAAAAGCGTGGGGTACAGAAAAACATGCAGTTCATGGGTAACCAGGTGGCACTGCATTACGAAATTCCACTCAGTGAGGTGGTGCTGGATTTCTTTGACAAGCTCAAATCAACCAGCCGCGGTTATGCATCACTGGATTACACATTCATGCGCTTCGATGCCAGCAGCCTGGTGCGCGTGGACGTGATGATTAATGGTGAAAAAGTGGATGCACTCGCCATTATCTGCCATCGGGATCAAGCGGATTATCGTGGCCGTGCCCTCACTGAACGTATGAAAGAACTGATCCCCCGGCAAATGTTCGACGTGGCCATTCAGGCTGCTATCGGCAGCAAGATTATTGCCCGCCAGACCGTTAAAGCTCTGCGGAAAAACGTACTGGCGAAATGCTATGGCGGTGATGTCAGCCGTAAGCGCAAATTACTGGAAAAACAAAAAGAAGGTAAGAAGCGCATGAAGCAGGTGGGCCGGGTTGAAATTCCCCAGGATGCATTCCTGGCTGTGTTGAAGGTGGATAAGTAAAGAATGGATTTTGATTTTGCGATTGTACTGGTAGCGCTGGTAGCCTTTACTGGCTTTTTTTATCTGCTGGATCTGTTATTCCTGAAGCGCAAGCGCAGTGCTGAGACACCGGCACCCCAGTGGGTGGAGTTTCCGGCTTCGTTTTTCCCGGTGTTGGTGGTGGTACTGGTGTTACGCTCCTTTCTGGTGGAACCCTTTAAAATACCCACCGGGTCCATGATACCGACGCTGTTGGTGGGCGATTATATATTGGTGAATAAATTTGCCTATGGCTTGCGGGTGCCGATTGTGGGCTCGGTCATTGTTCCCATCGGCAAGCCGGAAACCGGTGATATCATGGTATTCAAATACCCTGAAAATCCCAGTATCAACTACATCAAGCGGGTGGTTGGTGTGCCGGGAGATGAGATCAAATATGAGAACAAAGTCGTGTATTTGAATGGGGAACCGGTAGAACAGGTGCTGGAAGCGCAACTTCCACCGGCTCAACCGCAAATTAAAATCTATAATGAGACACTGGGTGGCATCGAACACGATATTATGATCACTCTGGAGCGTCCGTCTGAACGCCCCCAAACCTGGACCGTTCCCGAAGATCACTACTTTGTCCTGGGTGATAATAGGGATAACAGCCGGGACAGTCGTTTCTGGGGGTTCGTGCCGGATAAATACGTTGTGGGCAGGGCCTTTGCCATCTGGATGAGTATGCCCGGGTGGGTGCCAAGCTTTGATCGCAACCGGTTTGTGGAATAGAGCGGCGGGAGCCTATTCGAGGTGAAAAATATGCACATCAACAAGAACAAGCAGAACGGTTCATCCACTTATGCCACTATGTTTATATTGCTGGTATTGATTTTTGCAGCGGTAACCCTGATGAAGCTTTGGGCGCCTTACTTCGATGATATGGCAGTTAAAACGGCATTAAAGAACTTATCCGAAGAAGAAACCACAAGGTCGATGGCGCCAAATGAGATTCGCAATACGCTGAACAAGCGCTTATCTGTGAATGGTGTAAAGCTGGAAAAAGAAGAGGTGGTCATCAAGAAAGAAGATGGTGAGATTCTAATCAACGTGATTTATGAGCGTAGAATTCCGATGTATGGCAACGTCGACGCCATGCTCAAATTTCAGCATGACGTGGCAGTAAAAGCCAAAGGTTAAATGGAAAACGGATTAGCCAGGTTAGCCCGCACCATCGACTACCAATTCCAGCAGTTTGAATTGCTGGAATTGGCCTTGACCCACCGCAGTCACGATGGCTCCCGGAATAACGAACGTCTGGAGTTCCTGGGGGATTCCATTCTCAATTTTGTTATCGGTGAAGCCCTGTTTGAAAAATTCCCCCAAGCCCGGGAAGGGCAGTTGAGCCGCCTGCGTGCCAGTCTGGTGAAGGGCACCACCCTGACCAAAGTCGCCAAGCAATTCGATCTGGGCCCGGCCCTGAAACTGGGTCCCGGTGAGCTTAAATCCGGCGGTCACCGGCGGGATTCCATTCTGGCGGATGCGGTGGAAGCCATCATAGGCGCAGTGTATCTGGACGGTGGTATGGAGCAGTCTAAACAGTTGATCCTGAACTGGTTCCAGCAACGATTGGCGAATATTACGCTGGAAGACACCAATAAAGACAACAAGACGCGTCTGCAGGAGCTGCTGCAGGCGCGCAAGCTGGAGCTGCCGGAGTACGAAATAGTGGATGTGTCCGGCAAGTCTCACGCCCAGCATTTTGTGGTGAGCTGCAAAATTGATGGCCTGTCATTGTCCGCCAGTGCGGAAGGCCAGAGCCGGCGTCAGGCCGAACAGATTGCCGCTGGAAAAATACTTGCTGAACTGGAAGGTAATGATCATGGTGGATAACACCCGTTGTGGCTACGTTGCCATTGTTGGCCGACCCAACGTCGGTAAGTCTACGCTGATGAATCATCTGCTGGGACAGAAAATCAGTATTACCTCCCGTAAACCACAGACCACCCGGCATCGGGTGCTGGGTATCAAGACTGAGGGCAGTGTACAGGCAATCTATGTGGATACCCCGGGAATTCATCAGCAGGAGAGCCGTGCGATCAATCGCATGATGAATCGGGCGGCTACCGGTTCGGTCAAGGATGTGGATGTCATCGTCATGGTGGTGGACGCACTGAAGTGGAATGAAGGTGACGAGCATGTATTGCACAAGCTGCAATCCAATCGGGCGCCGGTGATTCTGGCCATCAACAAACTGGATTCTGTTGAGGATAAGAACGCTCTGCTGCCTCATATTGAGGAGCTGTCTAAGAAGCGGGATTTCGCCGCCATTGTGCCCATTTCCGCGTTGCGTAACCGCCAGCTTGACCAACTTGAAGAAGAAATCTTTCAGCGTCTTCCAGCCAGCGAGTTTTTTTACCCTGAGGATCAGATCACCGATCGCTCCATGCGCTTTATGGCGGCGGAGGCCGTGCGCGAGAAACTGATGCGTCAGCTGGGCAAAGAATTGCCGTATTCCTGCACGGTGGAAATAGAAGAGTTTGAGTTCGAAAACAATGTCTGGCACATCAGCGCTTTGATTCTGGTGGAAAAGGCAAGCCAAAAACGTATCGTGATTGGTGATAAAGGTGATCGCCTGCGTAAAGTGGGCACAGAAGCGCGCCAGGACATTGAAAAACTGTTGGACGCCAAGGTCATGCTCAAACTCTGGGTGAAAGTGAAAAGCGGTTGGTCTGACGACGAGCGTGCGCTCCGTAGCCTGGGCTACGACGATGGCCAATACTGATCTTGGCTATCTGTTGCATAGCCGTCCCTATCGAGACAGCAGTGTCATCTGCGACTTTCTGTTAGAGCATCATGGCCGCGCCTCATTGCTTTATCGGGGGGTGCGTAAGGCGGGCAAGCAGGGGGCGAAAGGCCGCTTGCTCCAGCCTTTTTCCCCGCTGGCGGTGACCTTTGATGGCCGTAATGAGTTAAAAACCGGACGTCTTCTGGAGCCAGCCGGGGCACCGGTATTTTTAGTTGGCAGGCAGCTGTACAGTGGCTTGTATGTGAATGAACTGCTGGTGCGTTTGCTGCATAAAGAAGAGCCTGCTTCCGATCTGTTTCGCTATTATCAAAACGTCATCACCGAGCTGAGAAACGGCCAGCTGGAAGCCACCTTGCGTCGCTTTGAGCGCATACTGCTGGCGGAGCTGGGTTACGAACTCAGCTTACAGTGGGATGTGCATGGGCAACCATTGCAAGTGGATCAACTGTACCTGTATGAACCGGATCAAGGGTTTCTACCGGTTGCGACCCAATCGATCGACCCTGGGCTGCGACAGCGTTGTTTTACCGGACAACACTTGCTTGCCATAAACCGTCACGCTTATGATGATCAGGCGGTCGCACTGGCGGCAAAAAAGCTCAGCCGCCAGGCACTGGCGCCGCACCTGGGCGACAAACCGTTGCGCAGCAGGGAACTGTTCAAGCAATCAGCACAGTAATTTCAAAGGTTAAACACAGTGAATCAACATAATCGTATTCTCTTGGGTGTTAATGTGGATCATGTGGCCACCTTGCGACAGGCGCGGGGCACCCGCTACCCTGATCCGGTGCAGGCGGCGATGGTGGCTGAAGAGGCGGGTGCCGATGGCATCACCGTGCATCTGCGTGAGGACCGGCGTCATATTCAGGAACGGGATGTGCGGATCATGAAGCAAACACTGCAAACCCGTATGAACCTTGAAATGGCAGTGACCGAAGAGATGATTGAATTTGCCCTGTCCGTGCAACCAGAGCATGTGTGCCTGGTGCCGGAGAAGCGCCAGGAACTGACCACTGAAGGAGGGCTCGATGTGGCCGGTCAGTTTGAGCGGGTCAGCGATGCGGTCACGCGCCTGGCTGCAGCGGGTATCGGGGTGTCTCTGTTCATTGATGCCGAGCCCAGTCAGATTGAAGCCTCCCATCGTGCCGGGGCACCGGTTATCGAGATTCACACTGGCGCATTTGCCGATGCCGACAATCAAACGGCGCAGTTGGCGGAATTGGCGCGCATCAAGGATGGCGTGGCATTGGGTAACCGGTTGGGGTTGACTGTGAATGCGGGGCATGGCCTGCATTATCACAATGTGGAAATTATCGCTGCGATTGGCGGCATCAATGAGCTTAATATTGGGCATGGGATCATGGCCCGTGCAATATTGAGTGGATTGGGTGAAGCCGTTCGTGAAATGAAACGTTTGATGCTCCAGGCCGCGCCATGATCGTCGGTATTGGCACGGATATCGTCACGGTTTCCAGAATGGCGGAAAACCTGGAACGCATGGGTGATCGCTTTGCCCGGCGCTTGCTGACGGAAACGGAATACAAGGAGTATGAGAAAAAGCACAATGGGGCAGCGTATCTGGCCAAGCGTTTTGCCGCCAAGGAAGCGGCGGTAAAAGCAATGGGGACGGGGTTTGCCGAAGGCATTACCTGGAAGCACGTTGCTGTTTGCAATGATGACAAGGGGGCGCCTTTTCTGGAGCTCAGTGGGCCGGCCAGTGACAAAGCCAAGGTACTGGGTGTGGTCAGGGCCCACCTTTCCATCTCCGATGAAAAAGAACATGCCGTGGCCTTTGTCATTCTGGAGTCCTAGGCCCCTGGTGGTCAGTGTGCCGCCATATCCCGGTTTTGTTCACACCAGCCTATGACCCGTTCAATTTCGTTGAGCAGGGCATTGGTCAACACTTTGACCGCTTCGAATTTTTCCAGTTTCAGGTTTTCTTCCAGCACCTGCGAGGCTTCCTGCAAAAAGGGGACGCCAGTATATCGGGTGGCTCCATGCAGCTTGTGCACCACCTCCTGCAGCGTCTCGTAATCTTCATCTTCCAGTAGTACGCGAATGGTGTCTTTGTCTTTCTGCAGGGCGTTGAACAGCATCTCCAGCATTTCTTCGGCCAGGTCTTCCTTATTGTTTGCCAGCTTCAGGCCAAGTTTCATATCCACCGCCGATTCGCCTCCATTTTCATCAGCAGTCCGTGATTCAGAGTCATCTTCTGCATGCAGATTAACCCCAGTCCATTTATGAATAATGTGAATCAGTTGGGCTTCATTGATAGGCTTGGTGACGTAATCATCCATGCCCGAATTGAGCAGCGTATGTTTTTCACTGGCCAGGGCATGGGCTGTCACGGCGATAATAGGGGTGTGTGCTTCCTTTCCTTCCATGGAGCGTATCCGCTGTGCCGTTTCCACTCCATCCATAACCGGCATCTGAATGTCCATCAGAACCAGATCAAAATCCCGTTGTTCAATTTGCTGTAAAGCTTTCATGCCGCTGTCGCAGGCCGTCACCGTGACCTGTAAATCTTCCAGCAGGGCACACAGCAATTTCAGGTTGGCGGGGTTGTCATCCACGGCAATGATGTTGAGGTCTTCGGCGGTGAGGTTGTCCACGGTCAGTGGGTCGTAGCTTGGATCCGGGCTTTCTGTATCAAATGCGTCGGATTCCAGCAGGTTCCCCAGCACTTCGTAGGTTTTTTGCTGGCACAGTGGCTTGGTGATCAAGGGCAGCTGATCGCCGTCAAGCAATTCAGCCAGGGTGGTTTGGTCGGCCGGGTTGCCATGGAGGATCAGGGGGATTCGATGATGGTTCAATTTACACAGTTGGGTGATTTCAGTGTATTTCGGTTTTTGCGCATTGACACCTAAAATCACTGCCTGTGGCTGGGCGCTGTCGGTGGAGCGTAACAAGTTGGTCAGCGCACCCATGTCGGCGTACTCCACCACTTCGATCTTGCGCTTTTGCAGGGTGTTGCGTAGATTGGCGCGTACGGTGGCATTCACATCATAGATGGCAATCTTGCAGCTCTGATTGATGATCAGGGGCACATAGGAAGCATCTTTATTATGGACCTTGGCGCGGAATGTAAACCAAAACGTTGAGCCTTGGCCCGGTTCACTGTCCAGGCCGATCTCGCCACGCATCTGCTCCACCAGGTGTTTGGAGATCACCAGCCCCAGGCCGGTGCCGCCAAAGCGTCTGGCGGTGGTGGTATCGGCCTGGCGAAAGGCGCTGAACAAAGCGCGTTGCTGCTCTTTGGTGAGGCCGATTCCGGTATCTGAAACCGTCACCTTTATGGTGGCCAAATCGTCTTTCTGGTCATCCAGCATGACCCGGATCACCACCTCGCCGTGTTCGGTAAACTTAATGGCATTGTTCACCAGGTTGGTCAGAATCTGTTTTAGGCGCAGCGGGTCACCAATGACGCCGGTGGGCACATCAGAATAGAACAGGCTGACCTGTTCCAGATGTTTCTCGTAGGCCATGGGGGCCAGCATGGTCAGCACATCTTCCACCACTTCCTGGAAATTCAGTGGAATCTGATCCAGCACCAGCTTGCCGGCCTCGATCTTGGAGAAGTCCAGAATGTCGTTAATGATGGAGAGCAGGCTCTCGGAGGATTTTTGGATGGTGTCCAGATAATCCCGTTGAGTCAGGGAAATGTCGCTTTTCAGCAGCAGGTTGGTAAAGCCGATAATGCCGTTCAGGGGGGTGCGGATTTCGTGGGACATATTGGCCAGAAACTCTGACTTGATGCGGCTGGCCTCCAGCGCTTCCTTGCGCGCCAGGTCCAGCTCGATGTTTTGGATTTCGATGGTTTCCAGGGTTTCCCGCAGGTCTTCTGTGGCCTGGTCCACGTTCTGCTGCAGTTCCTGCTGACCTTCCAGAATGGAAGAGCCCAATTGATTCAGCGCCGATTGCAGGGTGCGCAGTTCCCCGTACGCATCTTCCTTGAGGCGCACAGCCAGATCCCCCTGGCTCATTTCCGTAAGGGCGCTGTTGATGCCATCCACCACTCTGCCTATGCCGTTTGCAAAACGAATGGCCACCGCGCCACTGATGGCCAAGGCGATGACCAGCAGTAAGGTGGTGTACAGCAGGCTCCGGTATTTGGCGATGACCAGGTTGGAACGGTCGATCTCCACCTCCAGCCAGCCGGCATTGGCTTCTTCGCCGGCCAGGGGGTGATAGGAAGAGGCTGGGTAAATGGGATGTATAACCCGCAGGGTGGTGTCGGTCAGCCGGCTGCTGGCGTGTTTCCGTGTGGGGTCAGGCAGCAGGGGAACGCCTTCCGGTAAGGGCCGCATTTTGGGGCCGGCGCGGGTGATCAGGGTGCCATCCACTTCATGAATGGCGACCGATCGAACGTTATCTTCCTCCAGGATGCGCTGGGCATAGAACGGCAGGGTGTGGCCCTGGCGCTGGGTCATGCTCTCGAAAATACCATGGGCAAAAGCCGCCGCGATCATTTCACCCTGGTCGTGCAGGGATTGATCAAGTTCCTGAAAGCGCTGGGCAGTAAACAGGCTGGCCAGTACCAATCCGATCACCAGCACCGGTAACAGGCTGATGGTCAGGGCTCGGGACTTTAACCCCAATCCTTTCAATAAGTTAAATCGTTCTTTTAATTTCACGCTTGCGACCGATGGCTTTTTAATCAGTATATGCCATCTTCTCCCTATCGATACCGTTAAAACGTCCCCGGGGTCAGTATTGGCGCGGCCTGCAACAAATAATCAGTAATGTTAGGCGCCCGGCCCCCGTGCAGGGTACAATAGGCCCCCGCTGAAACAAACAGTTAATCGGAACAATGCATTATCCCACGATTGAAGACTTTGTAGGAAATACGCCGCTGATTAGATTGCAGCGCCTTCCCGGGGACACCAGCAATACGATTCTCGTGAAGCTGGAGGGGAACAATCCGGCAGGATCGGTTAAGGATCGCCCGGCAATCAGCATGATTCAGCATGCGGAGCAGCGTGGTTTGATCAAACCCGGTGATACCCTGATTGAGGCCACCAGCGGTAACACGGGCATCGCCCTGGCCATGGCTGCTGCCATCAAGGGGTACAAAATGGTGTTGATCATGCCCGACAACATGAGCGCTGAACGGCGTGCTGCCATGTCCGCCTATGGCGCTGAACTGATTCTGGTGAGCAAGGATCAGGGGATGGAAGGTGCCCGGGATCTGGCTGATCAAATGCAGCGGGACGGCAGTGGGCTGGTTCTGGACCAGTTTTCCAATCAGGATAACCCACTGGCCCATTATGAAGGAACCGGCCCGGAAATCTGGCGCGATACGCGGGGCACGGTTACCCACTTTGTCAGTGCCATGGGTACCACCGGTACCATCATGGGCACATCCCGTTTCCTCAAGGAACAGAACCCCGATATCGAAATCGTCGGTTTGCAACCGCGGGAGGGCTCGTCCATTCCCGGTATCCGGCGTTGGCCGGAAGAGTATCTGCCCAAGATATTTGATGCGTCCCGGGTTGACCGGGTCATTGATATTGCCCAACAGGATGCCGAAGTGACCATGCGCCGGTTGTCCAGTGAAGAAGGAATTTTCTGTGGTGTGTCCTCAGGTGGCGCGGTAGCAGGTGCCCTGCAGTTATCCAATCAGGTAGAGAACGCCGTGATCGTCGCCATTGTGTGCGATCGTGGTGACCGCTACCTGTCCACAGGCGTGTTTGACCCGGCCTGATCATGAATGTACTCGTCTTCGATATTGAAACCGTCCCTGACGTCGCGGGTGGCCGTCGTTTGTTCGGCCTGGAAGGCCTGGACGATGCGGCTGCCGCCGAAGCCATGTTTGCGTTGCGGCGGCAGGAAACCGGCAATGATTTCCTGCGTCATCACCTGCAGCGCATTGTGGCTATTTCTGCTGTGTTTCGTTCCCGCGACCAGATTGCAGTATGGAGTCTGGGGGATGAACAGTCCGATGAAAAAACCATTCTGGAGAAATTCTTTCAAATTATCGAACGATACTCACCCACGCTGGTGAGCTGGAATGGCTCCGGCTTTGATTTGCCGGTTTTGCATTATCGCGCGTTGCTGCATGGCGTGGCCAGCCCCCGTTACTGGGATCAGGGGCAGGACGACAAGAATTTCAAATGGAACAACTATCTCAGCCGGTATCATGATCGGCACACGGATCTAATGGATCTGTTGGCGCTCTACAACAACCGGGCCTTCGTGCCGCTGGACCAGATGGCCAGTCTCCTGGGGTTTCCCGGCAAGATGGGGATGAGCGGCGCCAAGGTATGGGACGCGTTTCACGGCGGCGACATCAAAGGCATACGCGACTATTGTGAAACGGATGTACTCAATACCTGGTTGGTCTATCTGCGTTTCCAGCTGATCCGTGGCGTGATCATGGAGGAGGGTTACCAGGCCGAACTGGACATGGTGAAAGAGTATCTGGTGCGGGAAACACGCCCCCACTTTCAGGAATTTTTGCAACATTGGCAAGGCACCACAGGTAATAAGGGTTAAGCAGTACATGGCCAGACGCAGACGTAAACAATCGCTCCCCACGGAACCGGTGACCATCGATATCACCGCACTGAGTCATGATGGCCGCGGCATCGGCAGGATTGAAGGCAAGACTGTGTTTGTGGATAGTGCCCTGCCGGGGGAGACGGTGAATTTTGTCTACACGCAAAAGCGGGGCAAGTTTGACGAGGGGCGTACGGTAGCAGTGCTGAAAGCCAGTGCCGATCGGGTCAGCCCCCGTTGTGCCCAGGCTGGCCTGTGTGGCGGTTGCAGTTTGCAGCATATGGAGCCCGCTGCCCAGATTCATATGAAGCAGGGGGTTCTGCTGGAACAACTGCAGCATTTTGGTGAATTGCAACCGGAAGAAATTCTGCAGCCCTTGACCGGACCGGAGTATGGTTACCGGCGCAAAGCGCGGCTGGGGGTGAAATACGTAGCCAAGAAAGAGGCTGTGCTGGTGGGCTTTCGTGAGAAGCGCAACAGCTTTCTGGCGCAGATTGATCAGTGCCACGTATTGGCCGGGGAAGTCGGGTTGCGTTTCCCGGAGCTCAAACAACTGGTGATGTCACTGCAAGCGCGCACCGCCATTCCACAGATTGAAGTGGCCAAGGGGGATGACGCCGTGGCCATTATTGTGCGCCACCTGGAGCCTTTGGGTGAGCAGGATCAGGCGGCGTTGCTGGCGTTTTGCGAGCAGTACGATCTGCAACTGTACCTGCAGCCGGGGGGTAACGATAGTGTGCACAAGGTGTGGCCTGCCGGCGAGCCGCGCCTTCGTTATCATCTGCCCCGCTTCAATTTGGAAATGAAGTTTCACCCTTCGGATTTCACCCAGGTAAACCAGGAAATCAACCAGAACATGATAGATCGTGCTCTGGCTTACATGGATGTGCAGCCAGGAGAACGCATTCTGGATTTATTCTGTGGCCTGGGGAACTTTACCCTGCCTTTGGCAACCAAGGCTGCACAGGTTGTGGGAGTGGAAGGGGATGAAGCCATGGTGATGCGTGGGCGTGAAAACGCAGAGCACAACGGGCTGCAAAACGTGGAATTTTATGGTGCGGACCTGACCAAGCCCTTTGATGATCAGCCTTGGGGGCAGAGTGGTTTCGATAAGATTTTGATCGACCCGCCACGTTCCGGTGCCCTGGAAATTGTCAGTAAGATGACGGTGTTCAAACCAAAGCGAATTGTTTATGTATCCTGTAACCCCGCCACCTTGGCCCGTGACGCGGGCGAGCTGAAAAAGCAGGGTTATCGGTTATTGAAAGCCGGTGTGATGGATATGTTTCCTCATACCACCCATGTTGAATCCATCGCCGTATTTGAGCCGGAATAAATTATGGTAACGGTACGCAATCAACAGATTATCCGAGCGGACGGCAGCGCTGATCTGGACGCCTGGATTGAGTGCCTGAAAGATAAGGTGGAAATCACCGACGAAGCCGGGCTCAGGGATCTGGCGATGTATGCGCAGCAGCTGGAAAATTCCGCTGTTGCCCGGGATGATGCCAAATGGGAAAACGGCAACAGCTTCCACACGGGGTTGGAGATCGCGGATATTCTGGCTGAGCTGCATTTGGATACGGATGCACTCAAGGCTGCGGTAATCTACCGGGCCGTGCGCGAAGGAAAAACCACCCTGGGTAATGTCAGCAAGCGCGCAGGCGGCAACATTGCCAAACTGATTGAAGGTGTATTACGCATGGCGGCCATCAGTGCGGTCATGAATCCGGAGAATACCATTGTGCTGGGTCAATCCACCGATCAGTTGGATAACCTGCGCAAGATGCTGGTGGCCATGGTGGATGATGTGCGCGTGGCCCTGATCAAACTGGCAGAGCGGACCTGCGCCATCCGGGCTGTAAAGAATGCCCCTGAGGAGCGCAAACAAAAAGTGGCCCGTGAGGTCTTCGATATTTATGCACCGCTGGCGCACCGTCTGGGTATCGGGCATCTGAAATGGGAGTTGGAAGATCTTTCCTTTCGCTATCTGCAGCCCGACGCCTACATGCGCATCGCCAAGCTGCTGGATGAAAAACGCCTGGACCGGGAAGGCTATATTCGTCAGGTGGTGGATCAGCTGCATGGGGCTTTGGCACGGGTAGGGGTGGAATCCGATATCAGTGGCCGGGCTAAACACATCTACAGTATCTGGCGCAAAATGAAGCGCAAGAACATCGATTTTTATCAGGTCTACGATATTCGTGCCGTGCGTGTTCTGGTGCCGGACATTCGTGACTGTTATGCGGCGTTGGGGGTGGTGCATAACATCTGGCAGCATATACCCAAAGAATTCGACGACTACATTGCCACCCCCAAGGAAAACGGTTATCGCTCATTGCACACGGCGGTACTGGGGCCGGAAGGCAAAGTGCTTGAGGTACAGATTCGCACCCACGATATGCACGATGAGGCCGAACTGGGGGTTTGCGCCCATTGGCGTTACAAGGAAGGCAGTACCGGCAAAAGCGACAGTTACGACGGTAAGATTGCTTGGTTGCGGCAGGTGTTGGAGTGGCAGGAAGAGCTGGGTGATAGTGCGGTCAGCAGCGTGTTGTCCCAGTTCAGTGACGACATTGTCGATGAGCGCGTGTATGTGTTTACCCCCGAGGGGCATGTGGTGGATCTGGCCCAGGGTGCCACCCCTCTGGATTTTGCTTATCACGTGCATACCGAGGTTGGGCATCGTTGCCGGGGTGCCAAAGTAAACGGACGGATCGTGCCGTTGAACTATCAGTTGCGAACCGGCGAGCAAGTGGAAATTCTAAAGGGTAACGAATCGCGTCCCAGCCGGGACTGGTTGCAGACCACCTTGGGATATCTCGGCACCAATCGCGCCCGGGCCAAGGTGGTGCACTGGTTTAAACTGCAGGATCGTGACCGCAATATTGAGGGTGGCCGTGAGTTGTTGGACAAAGAGTTCAAACGGCTTGATGTGGGTAAACTGAATCTGGAACGGGTGGCCCAGTCGCTTAACCTCAAATCAGCAGACGACATCTATGCGGCAGTGGGTGCCGGGGATTTGCGGGTCAGCCAGGTATTAAACAGTATCCAGGAATTTGATGGCGAAGGCAGCCAGCAGGAACTGTTGCCTCTGGACATTCGCAAACCCAAGGTCAATCCCATCACCTCTGAATTCAGTATCAATGGTGTTGATAATCTGATGACCACCATTGCCGGTTGCTGTAAACCGGTACCGGGTGACGAAGTGGTAGGGTATATCTCGGTGGGCCGGGGTGTCACAGTGCACCGCAAACATTGCAAGGAATTGCAACGGCTGATGGAAATTCACGGTGATCGGGTGGTGGATGTCACCTGGTCGGCAGAAGCAGGGCGCACCTACCCGGTAGAAGTGTTCATCAAGGCTTATGATCGACAGGGTCTGCTGCGCGATATTACCATGGTGTTGGCAACCGAACGCGTTAACGTAACCGCCATCAATACCAAATCGAATCCTGCCGACAATACGGCAATCATGCAGGTTACCATGGACATCAACAGCCTTGCCGGGCTGGGGGATGTATTGGGCCGCATCAATCAACTATCCAATGTAATCGAGGTGCGGCGCTCGCATCAGGGGCATAGTGATGAGCAGTCTCGACATTGATCTGAATACCGCCACGCCACTGCAACGGGTGCGCTACCTTATGGCGCGCTTGCGTGAGCCGGAATACGGCTGCCCATGGGATCTTAAGCAAACCTACCAGAGCATCGCCCCGTTTACCGTTGAAGAAGCCTACGAGGTGGCGGACACCATTCTTCGCGAAGACTATGAGCACCTGCGTGAGGAGCTGGGCGATCTGATGTTCCAGGTTGTGTTTTACAGTCAGATGGCAGAGGAAGAAGGCCGCTTTCAGTTTGATGATGTGCTTATGGATCTGGAACAGAAACTGGTGCGGCGCCATCCCCATGTGTTTCCCGAAGGCACACTGGATAGCCGCATCCAGCCTGGAGAACAGGTTGCTGAACACACCATAAAATCCAATTGGGACGCCATCAAGCAACAGGAAAAGGCCGACAAAAACCAGTTAGGCGAATCGATTTTGGATGGCATGCCCGCAGGGATGTCACCCACCCGGCGAGCGCACAAATTGCAAAGTGTGGTGGCCAAGAAGGGATTCGATTGGCAGGATTCCGCATTGGTGATGGCCAAACTGGAGGAAGAGCTGGGTGAGCTCGGCCAGGAGGTCTATGGTAATGCGCCCAATGAGTTGATTGCCGACGAACTGGGAGACCTGATGTTTTGCTGTGTGAATCTGGCACGGCATTACAAGTTGGACCCAGAGCTGGTCATGATGAAAGCCAATCAGAAATTCGAACGCCGCTTCAGGGCGCTGGAGCGCGCACTGCAACGGCAAGGTGTATCATTGGAAGAGGCAACCCTGGAACAGATGGAGCAGGAGTGGCAACAGGCCAAGAAAACGGAAGTTGCCACGGGAGATGAACCACAATGACTGACCTGGTGGATAAATTCGGCCGCAAGGTGAACTACCTCCGTATATCGGTGACGGACCGCTGTGATTTTCGCTGCGTGTACTGCATGGCCGAGGAGATGACTTTCCTGCCTCGCCGGCAGATTCTCAGCCTGGAAGAAATCGAGCGTATTGCCGCTGTCTTTGTCAGCCTTGGCGTACGTAAGATTCGCCTTACCGGGGGCGAGCCGCTGATACGTCGCAACGTTCTGGATCTGGTGGGGCGCATGGGCCAAATGCCTGATCTGGATCAGTTGGTGTTAACCACCAATGGCTCACAATTACCCCATATGGCAGCGTCGCTGAAGCAGTCTGGTGTGCGGCGGATTAACGTGAGCCTGGACAGTCTGGATCCGGATCGTTTCCGCAGCTTGACACGCACCGGTGATTTGAATCAGGTGCTGAGTGGCATTGATGCCGCCCTGCAGCAGGATTTTGACAGCGTTAAGATCAACGCGGTGATTCTGAAGGGGCGCAATGACGATGAAATTCTGCCATTGGTGGATTTTGCCCGCACCAGAGGCACGGATATCACGTTTATCGAAGAAATGCCGCTGGGCAATATTTCAGAACACCAGCGTGATGAATGTTTTATGCCGTCGGAAGACGTAAGGGCAGTGATCCAGACTCAATACCCGTTGAATCCCACTACCCTGAACAGCGGTGGGCCTGCCCGTTACTATCAATTTGAAGACAGCAAAACCCGCGTGGGATTTATTTCGCCCCACAGCCATAATTTTTGTGGTGACTGTAACCGGGTGCGGTTAACGGCGGAAGGCCGCCTGTTATTGTGTCTGGGCAACGAGCACTCGGTGGATCTGCGAGAGGTGGTACGCAGTACCCAGGATAATCAGGTGCTGCGGCAGGTGATTGTGGATGCCATGGGCATCAAACCGGATCGTCATTATTTTGATCTGCAGGATGAACCTCAGATCGTACGTTTTATGAATATGACGGGAGGCTAGGGCGCTTCCCGATTCTGTGCAATACAATTGAAGATTGAAGGTGGCAGTGAAGATGAGTGCAACAGCTGAGTTCATACCCGTTAACGTGGCCATTCTGACGGTTTCCGATACGCGCACCGAAGCGACCGATACCTCCGGCAAGCTTTTGGCCGACAGCGTCAGAGAGGCAGGGCATCAGGTTTCCGATCAACAGATTTCCCTGGATGATGTTTATAAAATCCGCGCCATTGTCTCCGCCTGGATTGCCGCGCCCAACGTGGAAGCGGTTCTGATAACCGGCGGCACCGGTTTTTCCGGACGGGATACAACGCCGGAGGCAGTCCAGCCACTGTTTGATAAGAACATTGAAGGGTTTGGTGAGTTGTTTCGCCAGATTTCCTACAATGAAATCGGTACGTCCACCATTCAATCCCGCGCGGTGGGCGGTTTGGCCAACAATACGGTGATTTTCTGCATGCCGGGTTCCACCAATGCCTGCCGTACCGCCTGGAACGGCATTATTCAGCAGCAACTGGATTCCACCCATAAACCTTGCAATTATGTGAAGCTGATCACCGGGCAGCGTTCCACAGCAGAGGCTTGCGAGTCCCGCGGATGAATCATTGTGACAAACCGGGCTTAATGCCCGTTGAGGTTGCGTTAGAGCGCCTGCTGCAGACGGTAGAGGTGACTACGGCAACCGAAACCCTTCCTCTGGCCGGCAGCCTTGGGCGTGTATTGGCGCAGGACGTGGTGTCTTCGGTTGCGGTGCCACCTGCCGATAACAGCGCTATGGACGGCTACTGCATGCGCTTCCAGGATTACCAGGCGGATACACGCTATACCGTTTCACAACGCATTCCGGCAGGAGCGGCACCTGAAGAGTTGTTGCCTGGTACGGTGGCCCGAATTTTTACGGGTGCGGAGCTGCCGTGCAATGCCGATACCGTGATTATGCAGGAGGATGTGACCGCGACGGAAGCGGGTGTGTGTATCGATGAAGCGCCCAAACCGGGTCAGAATGTGCGTCCTGCCGGGCAGGATATTGAGCAGGGCCAGGTGGTGCTGGCGGCCGGCGCGCGTCTGCGGGCACAGGAGCTGGGATTATTGGCGTCCATCGGTGTGGCCGAGGTCTGTGTTTATAAGGCCTTGCGGGTAGCCATTTTGTCCACCGGTGATGAGTTGGTGGAGCCGGGTAACCCGTTGCACAAAGGTCAGATTTATAATTCCAACCGTTACACTCTGTTGGGGCTGTTACAGGGTTTGGGCCTGGAGATTCTGGATCTGGGTGTGATTCCGGATGATGTGGCGCAAACAGAAGCCGCTCTGATTCGGGCCGCAAGTGAAGCAGATGTGGTCATCAGCAGTGGCGGAGTCTCGGTAGGCGAAGAGGATCATATCAAATCCGTGCTCGAAAAGCTGGGGCAGCTGGAGTTCTGGCGCCTGGCCATCAAACCGGGCAAACCCTTTACCTATGGCACCATCATGCAAACCCCGTTTTTGGGATTGCCCGGTAATCCCGCCGCGGTGTTTGTCACCTTTGCTCTGTTGTGTCGCCCCTGGTTGTTGAAGAAGCAGGGGGCGATGCAGTGGCTACCGGATGAGATCCGGGTGCCGGCTGCGTTCAGTGTGGGCAAACCTGCCGGCCGCCAGAACTATTTGCGTGCCCGATTGATCAGCAGCGGTGGCAGGCAGGTCGTTGAGATGTATCCGAATCAGAGTTCCGGTATTTTGTTTTCGGCCAGTTGGGGTAATGGTTTTGCGATAATCCCACCAGGCGAAGTAGTGGCAGAAGGGGAGCTGGTGCGGTTTCTACCCTATGAATTCATTCTGCACTGACCGTCAAGGTCAGCGCAGAATGCGGTACGGCTTAACGAAACTCCGTCAGTTTCCCGATGTAGGTTTGCATGGCCTTTTCGGCAGACATGCCTTTCAGCTTTTCCCAGGCGCCGTATTTTGCGCGCCCAACAAAATCCGTTAGCCCGGGCTTCTTGCCTTTTACATCGCCTTCTGTTGCCTGCTTGAAAAGGGCGTAGAACTCCAATTTCATGTTGTTGTCCGGTTTGAAATCCCCCTGTCCTGATTGGACAAAATTGACGGCTTCATCAAATTCTTGCTTCAGATCACTCATGCGTATTCCCGCCTGTTTTGGTTATTGTGGGCACCATTATAGGGATTCCGGCCACAGATGCATTAGCAGCATCGGCGCCCTTTGGGGTAAATCCGGTCATGTTTGCTGCTCATTTCGGTTTGTGCTGTGCAAGTGGCTGATTATAGGGAAATCGTCTAAAGGAAAACTGGCACAAGACCGGAGGAGCGTGCACGATGTTAACAAGATATACCGCAATAAGAGAGTGTGGCGATGGATTCTGTGTACTACTCAATGTGTAACTTATTCAAACAGTTGGGTTTGCCCAATGAGCCGGAGAACATAGACGATTTTATTGCCAGGCACCGGGCCCTGTCGGATGGTATCCGTATTGAACAGGCTCCTTTCTGGAATGATTCCCAGGCGCAATTCCTGCAAAGTGCGATTGCCGAAGACTCCGAATGGTGTGAAGCCGTGGATCAACTGGATGCCCGTTTGCGGTATTAACCTGCCCTGGATTCAAGTTTTTTCTGATTTTCCAAACTTTTATTAAAAAATTGTGGCTGAATGGCCGGTCATGACAAATTTGTCGTGCCTGCTTGTGGACGTCCCATAAATAGACAATTAGCATTAACCGCTTTGCAATTATGCAGCTCAATGCAGCACCTTTAGAAGTGTGAATTATGAAACGACTACAACAACTAAACCTTGGTGAGCTCAATGTGGGGCCGCTCAAGCGCCCCTATGTGGCCTTGATGATGGATGTCATCGGCCGTGGGTTGGAAGCCGCCAGCCAGGTGGACGAGACTATACAGAGGGAAGTGAGCAGGTTACCTGAAGGCTTTATGTTTGATATGCGCGCGCTGCCCAACGGCCCGTGTTTTGTGATGCAAAAGGACGCCACCGGCAGCCTGCGCTACCTTGGCAGTACTGCACCCCGCAAACCGGATGTTTCCATGAAATTCAAGCATCTCAATCATGCTTTTCTGGTGCTCTCCTTTCAGGAAGGAACAGCGCGGGCGTTTGCCAACGATCGCCTGTTACTGGATGGCGAGATCGCGTACGCCATGAAACTGGTGCGCTGTCTGAACCGCATGGAAAGCTTGATCCTGCCCAAGTTTGTGGCAGTGAGAGCCTTGAAACGTTACCCCCATTTGTCGCTGAAAGAAAAGCTGGCAAACGGCGGAAGAATTTATACGCGCTTAGCGAAAAACCTGGTTTGGGGTTAATACCATGACAAAATCTTATTACGAATTTTTCTGCCCGGTAAAATTGGTTGCCGGTAACGCTGCACTGGAACATATTCCCTACGAACTGAGAACCTTGTCCTCTTCACGGCCCATGATCATTACGGACAAGGG
>DKQK01000012.1:168705-191522 GCA_002471665.1 Gammaproteobacteria bacterium UBA7310 | reverse complement strand
CGTATCTGCCAGTGCCCTTGCGACTGCAGCGGAAAATTAAGCTTGTGGGTCCAGGCGCGATAACCCTCTTCCCGGCCACCATGAATATCCAGGGCAATGCGATCCACCGTTTCACCGTTCAGAGTCCATTCGTGATAAATCCGCTCGTGCAATCCTCGTGGTGCATGTATCGACGTATAAGCATACAAGCCCTTCTTTAATTGCCCTTCACTCACCACCAACAGTTTGTTTTGTGGCGCCCGTTGGGCATTATCAATTTCCGATGTGATCGCCACATCGGTCAACCACAGGGACGCGGGCGGAACCCATGGCCGCACCAGAATACCAAACCCGATGGCAGCGGCCATCAGCACAGCCACCATCAACGTGCTCCAATACCAGCGCCAGGGCAGATCCCGCTCCACGCTGAACACCGACAGAATCACGGCAATCACCAACGCGTGCAGATAGCTGGTACCGGTAGGGATGTGCAAAAGCATTGGCAACGCAGTCAACAACACCGCAAACAAAGTCACGCTGTGATAAATAAAATACAACCAGCGGCGGCGGGACAACCAGCGATAATAGAGCGGATCCAGGATGGAGATGATTCCAAACCCGATGAGCAAAGTGGTGAAAATCGCCTGTCCACTGTTCCAGGCGGTCGTGACGAAAAAGAACGGGATGACGAAGAAGAGACTTTCCTGATGTACCAACTGCGTTAAAAATTTCAGAATGGGACGGGGCAGGGAAACGTCAAACCAACGCTTTATCTGCCGATGCAGGAGGTTTTCTGCCACCAACCACAGCCAGCTGGCCAGCATCAAAATAGACAGAGCCTGGGCAAAGATTTCCTGTTCTCGCTCCACCAGGAAAAAGCTGCTCACACCGGCAGCAAAGCCAAACACCGCCACCACCCCGGGATATCGGGTGAGCACCGTCATCCCCCATGCCGACACTGATTTTATTATGGCCATAAGCGGGGTTCCCACCCCCATTAATATATTTCCAGAACCCATTGATCCCACTTTATCTGCTGTTATTGTCATCTGTGACTGCAACGAGCGGATAAAATTTCAGGCCAGATTGTTACGCACGTCTCAAATCCAGCGTCTAACGAGACTCCAGCAACGCTTTCAGGTCATCCGGAATCGCCATGGGTTGGATGGGGCTGACATCGGCACCTCCGGTGTTACCCAGCGGCACCCAAATTCGTGACAACACCAGCGAACCGGCAATACGCAAGATTTGGCCGCGGATCTCGCGGGCATCGCCGCACCGCCAACCCACTTTCAGCATCCACCAATGTGCACGCGTGTGGGGGATCACATAGCACTGCCCCAGAATATGCGCGCGTTCCAGATGATAAAAGGTCAGATCATAATCCTGCTGCCGATAGTATTTTTTTGCCAACGCCATTTCCTTCCGGTAGGCCTGCTTTAAGGATGTATTCATCGGCTTTATTCTCACTTCTGGTTGCAGTCTCGCGTTGCTTATTCCTGATTGTGCGCAACAGTGGCGCTTGTCAGGCGAGGCAGCAATTGATTTCGGTAAACGGAGTACAGCATCAACAACGCCAGAACTATACTCGCCGCATACGACAGCGACGGGCTCAACAACTCATGGGCATGCTCTGCCTGCACCATAAAATCCATAGCCCATAACTCAGCCAGGTAGTTCGTCAAAAACCCAAATGCAAACCCGACACCCACGACGCTTCCCAGATAGGCAGCAAGAGCACGATTACCCAGTTCCCGTTTTACCAAGCCCACTGTTGCTATATTGGTGGCCGGGCCCACCAGCATAAAAACCAGCACTGCGCCCGGTGACACGCCGGAGAACAACAGCCCGGCGGCAATGGGGGTAGAGGCGGTGGCGCAGATGTACATGGGCACACCGATCACCGCCATCGCAACGAACGCCAGCATGCCATCACCCCACTGCGCCAGAAACTCATTGGGTACGTAGGTTTTAATCACGGCGGCAAACCCCAACCCCAACAATAACCACAGGGTGATATCGCGCACCAGATCAATAAAGGTAAACTGAATTCCGCCTTTTAACCGCGCCGGCCAGGCAACCCGGCTCTTGGCAGTGGCCTGTTGCGGCTCACCGGCGCAACAGCTGTCTGGCTGTGGTGCCTGCTTGCTGGAACAGCAGGCAGACCCTGCCTTGCCAGCCGAAGTGTCAATCTTGCTGCTGTGATCTTTACCCACCAATACGCCGGCGGTAATGGCGCTGGTGACGGCGGCAATTGGGCGGATGACGGCCATGAACGGACCCAGTAACGCGTAGGAAATAGAGATGGAATCCACCCCCGTTTCCGGTGTCGAGATCAGGAACGATGTGGTGGCTGCTTTGGAGGCTCCACTGCGACGTAAGCCCAACGCCGCCGGAATCACACCGCAGGAACAAAGCGGCAAGGGTGCCCCCAGCAAGGCCGCTTTCACGGTGGAAAAAAAACCGGGCTTACCCAAGTGCCTGGCCAGAAAATCCGTCGGGATAAACCCTTTCAACAGGCCCGCCACCAGCAAACCCAACATCAACCAGGGCGCCGACTCCACAAACAGCTGCACAAAATTACTTAATAAGGTCATGATGCTTTCCTCCAACCAAACTACTTCCGGCGTCGTGATCGCTGAGGGCTTCCAGTATGGTGCAATGGGTAGCAGGTTCATCGCCACCACAACAGGCATCGCTCAAACTCTGTAACGACTTTTTGATTCTTTGCAGTTCATGGATACGCTGGGTTACCGTTGCCAGCTTTTCGTCCACCAGGCTCTTCACATCCTGGCAGGATTTCTCATCCCGGGTCACCTCCAGTGCCAACAGTTCCTCTATCTCCTTGAGGGTAAAACCCACCTCTTTCGCACTGAGAATAAACCGAATGCGCTGCAGGTCTTGTGCCGAATACAGGCGGTAACCGGCCTCGCTGCGGGCACTGGGCCGCATCAGTCCGTGCTTCTCATAGAACCGCAGGGTGTCCTGGGACACGTTGGCCAGGTTGGCCAGTTCGCCTATTTTCAACAATGGTCGCTTCATGACAGTTACTATAAACCTTGGAGTGGGGTCCAGAGTCAACTGTTTGTGGTGAATTTTCCGTGAGGGCCCCCGCTGGGGGGGTGGGGCGCTATGGCGCGGAATTCCCGGTGGCTGGTGAGGCCCGCCTGCGCACCAGAATGGACTGGGTGCAAAACCCAATGGCCCCTGTTTCATCAAACAGTTGCCCCATTACGGTACCTGCGCCCAGATCGGAATAAGAGGCGTGGGTTTGAATACCGACCCATTCCCCTGCGGCCGGCCGGTGCAGGTTGATGGTGGTATCCGGATTGATTCCGTAAAACGGTTGGGCGTCAAAGGCCTCTCCCGTCAGAATATGGTGGGAAAAGCTGGGTACCGAGTAGGTCCAGTCCGACGCCAGCGCCACCCGCTGCAAAGGGGTGATCGGTTGCCCCGGCAATACCGGATGTTTCAGGCGGAACCACATCACCGCTGGTTGCGCTTTGAGATCAATGCGAATTTCAATGGCGTTATGGAACCCTTCCTGATCTTGCATCTGGGCAAAGAAGGGCTGGCGCGGAGGCTGGGGCAATACGGGGGTATTGCCATCACATTTCAATCGATCCGCCACCGGTACGTCGGCTACCCCATAGCGCAGCGCACTGGCACGAACGTATTCCTGCCCTTTTGAGCAAATGGAAATATCCAACGCCTCCAGGTTGCGCCCACTCCGGCGCAGGTGGGCCACCAAGTCGATAGGCGCCAAGGGCGCCGCACTCAGCATATCCACCGTCAGGCGTGTCACCTGACGCGGCACAGCCGAGGGAACCTGCTCCACCGCCATGGCTGCCAGCAACAACATGGCACTGCCATGCTGGGTACCGGGATACCAGGGGCCTTTTGCCAGATGAGAAGGCAGTATCTGGTTTCCAACCTGTTGAAAGACGGGAAAATCCGGCGGAATCTGCATTCGGCTCATCAATGCTACACCTTAATTGCGCTCGTAAACCGGTGAATCATAGTGAGCTGCCCGGCGCAGATCTATGACGAGAAATGACAATCCGATATCAATTGAACGGCGCCCGATCCTCTATGTAACGGGTGCGCTGGGAAAAATCCCCCGGCTTAAGCAGTGCCTCCTGCAGATTCCTGGCAATGGAATGGCCCAGATACCGGGCCCGCTCGCTGTATCGCCCGCTGTAGTGTTCATCCAGCGTGGCATCAAAATGGTGTAACCAACGCTGGAAATGTTCTGCGGTAAATTCATGCCGCTGATGAATCTGGCGGTGAATGTTCATCATATGGCGATCGTAACCCGTCTCCCGCAGCAGTAACTTCCGCCAGAAGGCTTCAATACGGGGCAAGTGCGTTTCAATATCAATATCGGCGGTCTGTAAAAAAACCGGAGACAACAGAGGATCATCCAAAAGCTTTGCGTAAAACCGTTTTACAAACTCGCCGATCGCTTCCGCTGAATCCAGATCATGTGATGGAGCCATTAAAAACCTACTTCGTTATCCGGCAAGGAGTTGGCTACGCAGATTAGAAAGCCTCAGCGTGAATTGCAAGTGGACATCTTCACCTGCTGTTCATGGGGAAATTGCACCTAAATACGTTAGCCACAGCGCATAACGCCCAATGACAGTGCCCCCACCCCTGGTCAATGGACTGTTGAGCCTATTCAGCGTGGCCAAATCCTCCAATGACTGTCGCACTCAAATTCAGCACCGGCTTATGCTTACCGCGTTTCGTCGCGCAGTCGAAATCCCCTCTAGACCATACGCTGTTGAATGGGTCGCAGTTAGCAGGAGCTTCACAATGTCACAACGCTAGAACAAGGAACGAACATGAAACCCAACAACACTTTTTCCAACTGGATAGCAGCCCTGACCCTGGTGGCCACCGGATTGCTCTCAACCCACTCCCTGGCCATGAGCCAGGTTCCACCCACCGACCCGCAAGACGCCCCCCTGGGGGAATGCCCAGCCACCGCCCTTTGCCGCAGTGAGGCACCGGGCTCCTATAGTGGCAACGGCCCGTACGGATATCGCTCCTACTCCCTGTCACGATTGCAAACACCCGGTGGTGCCACGGTCTACTATCCCGCCAACGCCGAGCCACCCTATTCCGGCCTGGTGTTCACCCCGCCTTACACCGGCGTGCAATTCATGTATGCGGCGTGGGGGCCGTTTTTCGCGTCCCACGGCATTGTATTGGTGACCATGGACACCACCACAACCCTGGATACCGTTGATCAGCGCGCCCGTCAGCAAAAAACCGTACTGGATGTGTTAAAGGGGGAAAACAACCGCGCCGCCAGCCCGCTTCGGGGCAAGCTGGATACCAGCAGAATCGGGGCAGTGGGATGGTCCATGGGCGGCGGCGCCACCTGGATTAATGCGGCGGAATATGCCGGCCTGAAGACCGCCATGTCTCTGGCAGGCCATAATCTGAGCGCCGTTGACCCAAATGCCCGGGGCTATAATACACGGGTCCCCACCCTGTTGTTCAATGGTGCCCTGGACATCACCTATCTGGGCGGACTGGGGCAATCCGACGGCGTCTACAACGCTATCCCCGCCGGCATCCCAAAAGTATTCTACGAAGTGGCGTCCGCCGGACATTTCGATTGGGGCTCTCCAACCGCAGCCAATCGCGATGTCGCGGGCATTGCCCTGGCGTTTCACAAAGCCTTTCTGGACGGCGACACCCGCTGGGTTGATTACATTCGGCGTCCGAGCCGTGACGTGGCCACCTGGCGCACCGCCTATCTGCCGGACTGAGCGTGACTCATAAGGTAGCCAGGCTTTCGATCGCGCAACTGCGTCACCGGCGCAGTTGCGCTTTGCAAGCCGATTACACGCCAAACCAGTGGAAAACAAAAGGAAAACAACCATGAGGGACAAGGACATGACAACACCAACCCGGCGCCATCCCCTGCGCCTGCGGTGGTTGGCTGGATGCGCAATCGCTGCTGCAGCGATTGCGTTGAGCCTGCTGCTAACGCAACGGAACGCGGCGCCATTGGTTCGCCAGCAAATGGAAGCGATTCCCGTACTAATTCCCACACCAATCCCCACACCAAGCCCCACACTCGTGCAACCAAAGCCCGCGCCCGGTGCCTCTCAGGATCACGAGGCCGTTGCCCAGGCACAGGCGCACTGGGCCCATGAGCTGCCGCCGGCCGCAACAGACACCGGGCAGGCTATAACTGTGTCGGATGAAACAGACTACGACACCCAGCGCCAGGCGCAGCAGATGCAGGTTCAGTACTTGCAGGAGGTTTACCCCCACACCTTGATGATTCCCACCGAGAAAACACCGACGCAAGTGGAGCAGATGTTGGCAGAAATGGAATTGCACCGCGCACTGAAACAGCGCATCGACAGTGGTGACGCCAGCGCGGAAGAGCGATCACGCTATGTGGAGCTGCACCGCCGGAAACTGGAAGAGGAACAGGACCTGATCACGCTGTGCAGGGACGTGGCCGCCAATTCCATGGCAGAGGAATCCGTACACAATGCTCTGCTTTGTACCCACGTGGCGGCAGCGGCTGATCAACGGCTTGCTGTCATCGCCCACCGCCTGGCAGAACTGGACGCAGAATTCTAGGTGCCGCCGAGCCGGGTGCAAAACTGGTTGCGCTCCCAGTGGGCGCCGCCAATCGGATTGGCGCGAATCCGTCAGGTCATGGGTTCCAATTGATCCACCGGCTCGTCTGCCAGGATGCTGTCGATCTGCAGATACTGCTTGTTCAACCAGGCTGCCACCCGGTGGCGCTCCACCGTGGACATCACATCACGATTATTGGCCGCCGCCCAGAAACTGGCATCACTGAAGTCGATTTTCCTGACCAGAGAAGGCTGCAACCTGGACAACACCATCGTATGGGCATCCAGGCTTTTGGCGCGGCCAAAAGTGGAGGACTGCTCCACCAGATCAAAATCGTCTCCCCGACCTCTGTTTTCCACCACCACCAGGCGAACCTGCTCGGTACGGAAACGCTCCATGGTTTTGCCCAGTAACGCCAGGGAATCCGCGCCGTCGTCCATTACGTGCCACATATACACATCGAAACCAAGCTCGGCAAAAATTTCCAGTATCTGGCTTTCTTCCAACCACTGGCTCAGATTGTCGAAGGTCTGGGCGGCCAGATCCACAATGATATTGTTTTGTGGCGCGGATTCAGCAAGTTCGACGATGCGATCCAGACTATCAAATGAACGGGTGTTCAGTGGGTGGGTAAAGTCACGGTAGAAACGGGAAAACGTGCCGTGTGACTGATCAGAATCAAACCCCACAAAGGGTAATTGTTTATCGACAAAATACTGCGCCAGCAACCGCGCCGTGAACGATTTGCCAACCCCACCTTTTTCACCACCGATAAAATGCAGTCCTGCCATGGATCACCCCTTTCAATCAGTTCAAGTTGCCCGAAGCGGCCTAACAGCAGTGATGGTACGTTTATCTGGTGTCAGATAAAAGTAAATATCGGGGCGCCATGGAAGATACGCCGATGTGCCAATTCATGGTGCATTCCGGCAGAGGCCCCCTTATTACCGCAGGGTAAATTAAGGCCCGGCACTGGGCAAAGCCTCTCCGGGCATGTTATACCAGCCTTTTAACGATCAACATTACGGGTGGAGTTGCGTATGTCCGGTGACCTTATTCCTGTCTTTCCGCTGAATACACCGCTTTTACCGGGATGTAAAATGCCATTGCAGATTTTTGAACAACGCTATCTGGATATGGTGTCCTCCTGCATGAAAGCGGGTACAGGCTTTGTGGTGGCCCTGTTGGAGCCGGGCTCGGAAACCCGGGAGGTGATTCGCCCGGGGGAAACAGCACAATCAACCCCCCCGTTCTATCCGCTTGGCACGCAGGCCCAGATCGTCGACTTCGGACAACGTGAGAACGGTCTGCTGGCCATCACCATTGAGGGATCGCAACGGCAAGACCTGTCCGGGATTCATCAACAAGCCGATGGATTATGGCTTGCCCAAGGCGAGCCGCGCCCGGAATCCGGCCAAGCGGGCCGGGCGGAACTTGAGGAGCTGACGGACCTGCTGGATGAGCTGATGATCGTCAACGGATTGAGTGAATATTTTGGGGATGAACTGACCGGTGAACAGGTGATGAATTATCTGATCATGCTGCTCCCCATTCCCGTGCCGACAAAACAGCAGTTGATTCAATGCGATGATCATCAGCAACGGTGGACCGGATTACGCAGAGCGCTTACCGAGCTGGTGCAGAGTCAAAGCGGTTCCGGCCATTGAACCGCACCGGCCTGTATATCCCCCTGCAAACGCCATCATGTGATGCTGCATCTATTGATCTTATGCCAGCTGCCGCTCATTGCGGCGCAGACTGTTCAGGCCCGCGGCCGCTTCCAACCCCTCAATCCCGGTTTCCAGATGGGCCAGCATGCGTTGCATGGACGGTAGCGTGCGTCGACAGGCGGTGAGGCCGAATTCCAGTTGATCATAGTAGCTCAGAATGGTGATGTTCAGCGCCAGGCGGTCCAGCGGCATGGAAACCGGATACATGCCCCGCAGGCGGGCACCATTCCAGTACAACGGTTCTTTCGGACCGGGCACATTGGAGATCAGCACATTGAACGCCTGCCATCTGGGCATCATGCCCGTCAGCATCTGCATGCCTGCCGGCGTCAACATCAGGGCCGTGTAGGCCATGATTTCCTGCCGCGTCATACTGCCCAGGCGCTGCTTGGCTTCCTGAACCGAGGCTTTAACGATGGACATACGCTGTGCCGCATCCGCCACATGGGTGCCCAGGTTGGCCAGTATGGTGACAATTTCATTGCCTCCAATGCTGTCATCCTGACGCAGGGAAACCGGTATGGCAGCGATCAACGGTTGCTGTGGCAAAGCACTCTGTTCCGACAGGTAATCCCGCAACGCGCTGCCGCAAATGGCCAGCACCACATCATTTATGGTGGCATCGAAGGCCTTGGCGATACGCTGAATCCTGGCCAGTGAATAGGATTCGGCCGCAAACCGGCGGGATCCGGTGATGCGCTCATTCAGCACACACTGCGGTGCCTGGAAAATACTGGTGTAGTCCACATCGGTTTTCGATTTATACCAGCTATCCTGCAGGGCTCTGGCCACGTGCGGAATGGCCGCCAGATTGGCACGAATGCCGGCCCGGGCGGAGGCGATAACGGTAGTGGCATCAAACCGGTTGGTAATCCTGTGATTGGACCTGGATTGCAGATCGAAAGCCCACACCGGGGCCATATCACGCTCAGCGGGATCATTGGACAGCATCTTGGTGCCCAGCCGCATGGCGGACATGCCATCCATAATGGCATGGTGCTGCTTGCCGTAAACAGCGAATCTTCGACCTTTCAACCCCTCAATCAAACAGCATTCCCACAGCGGCCGCTCCCGGTCCATCAAATTGCTGTGTTCTGCCGACACCAGGGCCAACAACTCCCGAATGCGGCCCGGTTTGGGCAGCGCCACATGACGAAAATGATGCTCAAGATCAAACTGCCCATCGTGCTTCCAATAGGGCCGGCCAAAACGGTAATGCAGCCGCTGGTTGAAAGGTGCTACCGGCTGATTGTAGGCACGTAAAGCCTCTGCAAATTGCGTAACAAAGTTGTTGGGGGCATCCTCCGGAAAATCGAACAACTGCAGACCCGCAATATGAGTGGGCTGTTGTCGTTTCTCCAGCATCAAAAATAAATTATCGGTTGCACTAAGGGGTTTCATAACAGAGGAGATTCCTTTCATATGGCGGTTCGTCATTTGCATTTGACGGAGCGTTACCTGATTGTTCGCGCCGTACGCAGGGCGATAAAGGGTTCCGGGATGGGTCCGAATTCCCGGCTGAACGGGCCGGAGCCAACAATACCAGAAAAATACTCCGCTGCGGCAACGGTTTGTGCCTCCGAAATTCTGGGCACCAGGGTATTAATCAACGAATGCGTGGCCTTCTTCACCGTCGACACCGTGCTAACCGCCATACGGCGCATAAACGGCCCCAGGTTGAGAATCTCAACCGGTTTTTCAAACACCCACAGGTTGGCCAGCGGATGGATCATTACACTATCAATGTAGTGTTGTACCAGATCAAACAGCACCGCCGAGGCCCGGTAGCGTATGTAGGCAAATTGTTGCGTCATTATGTACACCTTTAAATGTTTCATCCTTTCCATATGAGACGAAATTGTACGGATTGGCTATCGGCCCCACACTGGCCACAAATGACAAAATCTGTGACCCGAAACACTAATGTGCCCCTAACAAGAGGAATTGGACCATACAAGCCGGTGGTTGCGCAGCACACCGTTAGTAACGGTCTACAGTCACTACACAATTCACCCCTTGAATCTGTGAATTCAGCATGCCTACAATCGAGTATTACAACAACAAACAACGATTATGACTCAAAGGACTGCGTCGGCCTCCTGGCTGAAGAACCTATGTGATATGTTTGCCGCCGAAGGCGTCAATGTCGGCCCTATGTTGCAGGACTGCGGCTTGTGCGAACGAGAGCTGCAGGACAGTGACGTGCGTTACCCCAGCGAATATGTAGGCCACCTGTGGGATGCTGCGGTACTGCAAACCGGCAACCGTCACCTGGGACTGCGCCGTGAATTATGCGACCGCTACGGTGGCCTGCATCAGGTGGGGTTCGCCATGATGGCAAGCCCCACACTGCTGGATGGGTTGCGTATCCTGCAGCAAAATCTGGCAGTGGTATCGGAAGACGTCAGTATGAATCTGGAAGCTGATGACCGGGGCTACTGGATTTATCTGTCCCTGGCCAAGCATCACTACGCGTTTCGTACCCGCATTGAATTCAGCTTTCTTACCACATTGATGCTCTGCACCTGGATTACCCGGCAGAACATTGTGCCTCTGGTGCAGGAATGGACCTTTGCTGCACCGCCGGATACCCGCCCTTACCAGGCGGCCTTTGGCTGCCCGCAAAGCTTTGAACAGGCTGAGAACCGCTTTCTGTTCAGCACCGAAATCCTGACCGCAGAATTACCCACTGAAAGCGCAATGGTGTGCGAGCTGCATCAAAACGTATTGCGGGAACAGATGGCACGGATGGGTTTCGCCTCTATACAGTATCGTGTGTATACCGAAATCCTGCGTGGTTTGCGCTATGGTGAACCCAGATTGTCCGACATTGCCCGTGCCATGCACATGTCCGAGCGTACCTTACAACGCAAATTGAAGCAGGAAGATCTCACCTATCAGGACGTGCTGGATCAAACCCGGCAGGAACTGGCGGAACAGTACCTGGCTAACTCTGCGCTCAGCCTGATGGAGATTTCCCAACTACTGGGCTTTCTGGATTTGAGTAACTTCTATCGTGCCACCAAACGCTGGTTCGGACTGCCGCCGGGCAAGTATCGCAACCAGCTGGAGCGGCAACCTTTTACCTGAGCAAACCACAGCTCATCCCACCTGATTAATAGCCTGCCGTGCCCGCCAGTATCTGCTGATAGAATGCCCGATCCAATGCCTCATACTCATTTGATCCCGGCTTCAACACAAACAGGGGATCGGGACACTGATCCAAATGATACGCTTGCTCCCTCAACTCAGCCTTCTTCATTTTGAAAGTGCCGGTGGTATCCATATCCATTACCTGGCGAATAAACAGGGGGCGGGCATAAGAAGGGACTTTTTCGATGATGTGTTGTGAGATAGCCGGCAGCTGCAGGCTGCCGTGCTTTGCTGATATAGCCACCATTCCGGCGCGACCATCGGTGCCGGGCAGCTGCACACCGTAGACATTGCAGTACGCAACGGAGTCGGCGCCATTGATAATCTCACCTATTTCGTTGGTTGAAACGTTCTCCCCTTTCCAACGGTAAGTATCCCCCACCCGATCCACGAATTGATAGTGTGGCAAACCCAAAGCAAACCCTACATCCACCTGCTTAAGTAAATCACCGGAATTGAAATAGCGGTCACCCTTTTTGAATACGTCGGTCAGTATCTTTTTCTGTGTGGCACCGGGATCAACGTAACCATCAAACACGGCGTCTTTTGATATTTCCATTAACATCAATCCCGCTTCGCCTTTCTTTACTTTTTGGCAGAACCCTTTTCTGCTCCTCAATAATTCATCATTCAGAACATCGTAGCGCACCAGGGCGTGTCTGGCGCCACAAAAACCAACCGTGCAATCCTTATTGAAGGCATTCACGCAACCTGCGTTTCCTTCACTGGCTCCATAAAACTCTCCCACCCGTTCAATGCCAAATCGGGTTTTAAATTCCATCCAGATATCCGGGCGCAGGCCATTACCGACACACTTCCGAATAGGATTATCGGCATCATCAGGCTGTGGTGCTTGATGTAACAGATAGCGGCACAACTCGCCTATATAGGCAAAACAAGTGGTCTGATGCTGGCGCGCCTCCCGCAGCAGGTTGCTGGCAGAAAATTTGCGCCGCAGGAACATGGAACCACCGCTGTGTATGATTGAGCCAAAACAGATGAACATTCCGCTGGAATGATAGAGTGGCAGGCAGGCGTAAATACGGTCCTGCTCAGACATGTTGAGCAGAATACTTGAGAAGCCCAGGCTCATCCTGTAGTGACGGTCATGGGTAATCCGTGATGCTTTGGGTAGCCCGGTGGTACCGGACGTGAAAATATAGTATGCCAGGTCACTCAGGGTAACCTCTGCGGTTTGCGGCAGATCCGTACCCGGTTGCCCCTCAAAATCCAACGCTACGGCCCATTCCGGGGCTACGCCTGCCCCGGACAGCGCGGCATCTTGAACCCAGAATATATCATTGCTTGCCAGACCGAGTTCTGACCTTATCTCAGACAAGGGTGATAACAGCTCTTGCCCCACGATGACTTTTACCGAAGCGACAGACTTAATGCAGTGTAACAATGGCGCCTCAGTAAGACTGGTATTGATCATGGCGGCAACGGCACCAATCTTGGCGAGTGCGGTAACACAGGCCAGGTTCTCGATACGATTTTCCATCAACAGCGCCACGGCATCCCCTTTTTTGACACCCTGACTCTTAAGGTAGTGGGCCATCTGGTTCGCCTTAGTATTGAACTGTCCCCAGGTCAGGGTGACCCCCTCAAACACCACCATGACGTTATCCGGCGATTGCTGTGCCCGCTGCGCAACCATCGAGCCCAAACTGAGCGGGGTATCGCCGGGTAGCGGCTTGAGCTTTAAGGCTTTTCTAATCACACCCAGCATGGTCAACACATCAGTCACAGCACCCATTGTTATACGCCCTTTGCAGCCTTAAAACGAAGAAAAACCTCCGCAAGTGTACTGCAACCCGGATTACCCACGGAGCGCAATTTCTTACCCTGAGTTAACTAAATGAGGTCGCATATATGGTCACATGTTGAATCCAGCTCAAACAGTGGATCACAAATGGGGGATGACTGGCACAGTTTTCAATCACCCATTACACTCAAAGAAAAGGCCACAACCTGTTTCATGATTAATTGGGGACTCCATGAACACCAGCGGCACCACGGTCGTGACCATGATCTGGTTACTGGTCAGCTATCTGCTGCCCGGAACCAGTATGGCTATCACGCATAACGCAGCGGAATTAACACCGCCACTGTCCTATTTTGTGCAAGCAAAAACGAATGCTGTTCCTGTTGAAGATCCACGGTACCTCAATGCACACTGGGAGCCCATTCAGCGTTCAGAGCTTAATATGGGCTTCACCGATGATGTGGTGTGGGTCCGCTTCGATATTCCCTCTGATCAGCAGCGCCGGAATCTCATGCTGGAAGTGGCCAATCACAAGATTGATCATCTTGAGGTCTTCGTTTACAAACTGAATACCACCGGTCAGGACCTGCATTCACGTTTTAGTGTAGGGGATCACCTTCCCATCCATGAGCGCCCCTACCCTGCGCGCAACTTCATTTTTCCCATTGAGGTACAGGCCCACCAGCCGCTTCGGATTTACATGCGTTTTCAAAGCCGCTACCCCATGAAGCTGCCGCTCAATGTATGGACACCGGAGCAACTTGAACGACGCAATGAGGCCCGCATTCTGTTTCAGGGTATCTATTTCGGTGTGGTTTCGATCATGGCGCTGTACAACCTGTGTATTTATTTCTTTGTGCGTGATCGCAGCTACGGCACCTATAGCTTTTTCATAGTGTGCCTGGCTGCATTTATCATGATCGAACGCGGTCTGGCGATCGAATATTTGTGGCCGAGCAATCCCGGTTTCGATTTCCAGATGTCGCTGATCATTACCGCCCTGGGCTCTGCCGCCAGCATACCGTTTACCGTGCATTTCCTTTCTCTGAATCAGTACGCACCTCGAATTGCGCACGCTTACCGCTACCTGTTCAGAACCTGGCTGGTGCTGGCGGCATTGGGGGCCATCTATCCGGCTGTGTGGCTGGTTTACGTGGTGGTAATTATTCTGATTCCCGGCAGCCTTTCACTGGCCATTGTTGGCATGCTGATGTGGCGCAAGGGTGTGCCGGCAGCACCCTTCTATACCTTGGCGTGGTTTGTTCTGGTATCGGCGGTGAGCGTGTATGACGCCTATATCATGGGCTTTCTGCCTATTACCGCGTTTACCGAATATTCGCTCCAAGTGGGCAACATGATTGAAGTCACACTGTTATCCCTGGGCTTGGCCCATCGTATCAAATCGTTGGATCGGGAAAAACGTGAGGCACACTTGTTAACAAAAACCAAAAGCGAGTTTCTGGCTACTATGAGCCACGAAATCCGTACCCCCATGAACGGCATTCTGGGCATGGCAGAGCTGCTGCAGGACACCAAACTGGATCAACAACAGTCCAGCTATCTCAACACCATTCTCAGCTCGGGTAAAACCCTGATGACGGTGCTGAACGACATTCTGGATTACTCCAAGATAGAGGCGGGCAAGCTGGAACTGGAATCCGTTTCCTACCCGGTCCGCAGGCTGATCGATGATACCGCCAGTATTTTTTCGGTGGTGGCGAGGGACAAGGCGCTCTACTTCAATATTTATGTATCACCCCGTGTACCTGCCAGCATCAACGGGGATGCCACACGTGTGCGCCAGATTCTAAGCAATTTGCTCAGCAACGCGTTCAAATTCACCCATGAAGGTCAGGTTACACTAACCGCCGACTGCGATGCTGACGCCACTCAACTGATCATCAAAGTGAGTGATTCCGGTGTTGGTGTTCCCGAGCACAAAAAGCGCTCTATCTTTGAGCAATTCACCCAGGCAGAGCGATCCACCAGCCGCCAGTATGGTGGAACCGGCCTGGGGCTTTCCATATCCAAACGCTTTGTTGAACTGATGGGGGGCAACATCGGTCTACAGAGTACCATCGGAGCAGGTTCAACGTTCTGGTTTACCCTGCCATTGGTATCCCCAAAGCAGTTCAACTTGAGCAACCCGGAAGATCTGAAGCCACTGGCCGCCCAATTGCGCATCCTGCTGATTTGCCCTGATCGGCGATTTACCCGTCTAATCGATGACTACCGCGCAATGTGGGGGTTTCAATTATCTATCTGCCATTCGCTCCATGAGGCTCAACACCAGCTCAATGAAATGACCAAACAGCAAACGGGCCAGCAGCAGGTTTTCTTTCATTTTGTGCTGATTGATCAGTACTGTGAAGACTTCACCTGTGATCAGGTCAACCATTTCATACAGGATAATCCTGCATTGATGGATACCAACCTGGTGCTGACCGTCAAAGCAGGTTTTCCCCGCGACCGGATAAAGGGTGGGAATAAGGGGCCTATCTTTGAAGAGTATCCGGTCTGCATCTCGGCCATTCAGCTTGCTCTGCTGGATCGCATCGGCTTCAATCGAAAACTGCCCACGACACCATTGATTCGTTCCGATTTTAGCGGCACCAAAATATTGGTGGTGGATGATAATCCGGTTAACACCAAGGTCATCTGTGGATATCTGAGCAAACTGAATGTGCATCCTGATTGCGCTGCCTCAGGGCAGGAAGCGCTGGATAAAATCATTGGTATTAATCATCAATATGACCTGATCTTTATGGATTGCGAAATGCCCGGCATCGATGGTTACGAGGCCACATTACGCATACGGCAGTGGGAGCTTCACAACAACAGAGCGCAGCAAACCATCTGCGCCCTGAGTGCCCACGCCATGAAAAACTACCGGGATCGTTGTTTTGAAGTGGGAATGAATGATTTTCTGTCCAAACCCATTGTTATGGCAGAACTGAAAATTCTGTTGAATCGTCATTGCAACCAACAGACAACAACGGCAGACGAGACAGCAGAGGAGGGGCCCGCGCCCCTCCTCTGAGATTTATCGGATACCTGCCCGGCGCAACGCTGCCGGCTGAAAATCAGTGTAGGAAAACTCAGCTTCCCAATTCACACCCATCACTTCATTGTTTTCAAATCCCAACGCCAAATAACGACCGGCATGAAGATCATAGAGCACTTCGAGTGAATACCCCTGCACCGGGACGTGGTAGTAGAGTATTTCGTGGGATTCCGCCACCCGCCACAGATTGCCGCGGCCATCATAGTGATCGATCACTGCAGCCATCCAGCTGTCCTCATCCAGAAAGAACACCCGCTTGGCGTAAATATGCCGGGTGCCGCTGCGCAAATTGGCTTCCACCTGCCATACCCGGTGCAGTTCGTAGCGGGTCAGATCTTGGTTGATGTGTCCGGGCTGGATAATCTCATCATAGGGTAAACCTTTTTCGTCCAGCTTATAGGCATTGTAACCAATATACATCTCGCGTTTGCCTTTCAGCGTCCATTCATAACGATCAGGAGACCCATTATAAAGATCGTAATTATCCGCCGTGCGCATGCCGTCCGCCGCAGTCCCCGGGCCGTCGTAGGCCACTTGGGGAGCCCGGCGTACACGGCGCTGACCGGCATTGTAAATCCAGGCCCGGCGTGGCTCTTTTACCTGATCCAGAGTTTCATGCACCAACAGCACATTACCGGCCAACCGGGATGGGGCGGTGACCACCTGCTTGCCGTAAAACAGCACGTTATCGTCTTTACCCGGCTCGTAGTCGGTCAACTTGTTGGCAACCGCCACCTGATCCCGAAACATCACCATGCTGTAGGCACCATTGGCCAGCGGGGTAACCTGACCCGCATAGCGATCCAATGCATCGCCCCGCCAGCGCGCAATGTGGTTCCAGATCGCCTCCAGACCGTTATTGGGAATGGGGAACGGATAACCCTGCAGCTCATAGTTTTTCATTCCAGTTGGGCCCACCGGCTGCGTTTTCAGCGCATTTTTTTTGGTGAGCTCAGCGATGTGCTCCGGCATACGAAAAGTACGGCAGGTCGGGTATACCGGCATACGATAGGTTTCTGGATATTTCTCGAACATGGCCAGTTGGCCCGGGCTCAATTTATCCTGATACTGCGCTACATTGTCAGCGGTAATCGTGAATAAAGGTTTGTCATCCGGAAACGGATCACAAAGAAACTCACCACCTTTATAACAATCGGGTGGCGACTTCAAACCACCTTCGTAAGCCGGAATGGTGCCTTCCTTGTTGGCTGCCACTTCTGCGCCGGTCACCGTCAGCTCGGATCCGCCCAGCTTCGCGGCCTGTTCCTCAGGCACCTTGGCGTTGGCAAAGCCGGCCATCATTATCGACAGGACAATGCCGGGCAACGAGATTGAGGTTTGTTGCGTTTTAATCATCATTATTTTCCCCCACCCTTAGAAGGATGCCGTAGCGCTAAGTGAGTAGTAATCTCGATCGGCAAGCTGGTTATACGGTTCCGCACCATAGAAATCGGTGTACGAGGCTTTCACACTGTAGTCATTCAGCAATACCGCCTCCAGGGACAAGCCCAGGGCCTTTCGGTTCTGCAGGAAATTGGATACCGGGCTCGCGGAATTGCCGGACACATCGTGGCTGAAGCTTATGGTGGGGCGCAGATTTACCCCGCCCAGTACGTTGTTGTAATCACCGGTGAAGCGCATCTTATAGCCCCAGGCACCACTGGTTGGGTAGTAATCCTGTTCAGGGGTTGTCGCTGAATTGGGAATAAAGTTAGCCGCCAGAAACGCTTCATAGTCAGCAAAGGCCGCCTCGGGAGAATCTGCCTGGGGTAAGTTGGGAAACGACAGCGTTGCATTATAGCTGCTGTTCAACAATGCTTTATCCTTGTCCGGCAAGTCGGTATACGAACCCGCAATATCCAGTATCGCGGTCCAGCGAGCAGCACCCAGGATCTGATCGAAGAAATGAATAAACGCGATCTCAGCCTGATAATAATCCGCCTCAACGTAGCCTTTATTCTCATCACCGGAATCGAACTTGCTGTAACAATCATAAGGCGTTGGCGCGTCATAGCAGGTCAGTGAAGGCAAGCCCACAGCACCAGCCAATGAGTCACCATCTTCCAAAGCAAACGGCTGATCCTTCCTCATACTGATTTCACCGGACACAGCGGTTGCACCACCGGGCAAACCAAAATCAAAGGCGGTGCTGAAACTGGCACCCAACAACGCAATGTCTTCAACATAATCCAGGTAGTAATCCCCATATGGCAGCAGATAGGCAGTGCCCAGGACACTGGACGGCGCTCCAGGCGCTTCCGGCAACGCTGCCAGCCCATCACGGAACTGCTCCAGGGTCAAACCACTCCCGGGCGGTGGCAACAGCGTCCCCACAAGGCCCAACGGATCTGCTGTCAGGAAGGCATCCATATCGGCGTAGTGCCCGGAAATGACAGGCAAACGGGAGTGCAAGTTCATGTAGTACAAGCTGATTTCTGTTTCAATGGATTCTGCAAAATAACGCACAGCAACTCCATACTCGCCGCCGTTATCCGGCTCATGATCACCCACGCGAGGTAAGGTCACCGCCGCAGCAGGTGCCGGGAAAACCGTTTGGGAAACATCATTATATTCCATGCCATAGGGAACAAAGCCGTTGTAACAGCCCGGCCCCACCAGATCGGAGGGCGAGAAATAAGTGCCACAGGCGGGTAGTTCGGTTTCTTTCCACTCCAGCATATAGAAGGCTTCCAGGGTCAGTGCGCTGGTGAGGCCAATGGAGCCATACAATGACCCCAGCGGAATCAGCGCATCTTTCACCTCGGAGCCCGGTGCAAGCAGCGCGTTCACATCAACCGGGTTGATGCTGTTTATCCCATTGGCAAAGAAAATCCCCTCGCCCCAACTGATGACCTGACGCCCCAGGCGGACATTAACGGGCTTATCGCCCAGCCACCAATCACCCCAGACGAAAGCATCCAGAATATCAGCACTGCGGCCGTCACTTTGATTGGGGGCCAACTCGTCACCATTAAGCACAAGTTGATTGGCCACCTGATCATAATAAGCGGGTGTATCCGTTACGCCATCACCATTAACAATACGGTGATCGTAGAAGGCTTTGCCACGAACAAAAGCACCATAGTTCTTGTAATTCAGTTCCATATCCATGGTTATCTTGAACAGCTCTGAAAAGGTTGAACCCTTTTGGTAGTTCAAGTTCGCATTATCGGCTGTGCTGCTACCGTGTTTGTGGGCATTGGATCGATCACCGGTTGCAAGTACGGTGTTCAACGCCCCGATCTGCTGGTAGTCGCGATTCGAAGCACGCCAGGAAGCACCCACGGAAACCGTGGTGTCCACCTGCATATAGAAATCACCCTGTTTGTATTCGAAGCCATAAGCCGGCATTGTGATTGCAGCACTGACTGCGGCAGCCAAGGCACTTACCCGAAGGAAGTCACGATTGGACATATGAGAGCATCCCCATCCCGTTTTGTGTTGTTCTGTTATGAACCGGTAAAGCAACACCAACGCAGCGCAGTGTCGGCGCCTTTACTCACGGCAGATTTCAGGCGCATGATTTAATTTTTGATCGCCCTGACCCTCGACAATAACAAAAGGGGAACGCTTGTTAATGGCCGATTAATCTATAATTAATGATTGTTTTGACCAGCATTGCTGATCCGCCAATACAGCTGGGCTTTTCATCTCATAACAGGGAAATGGCTTTGCTAACCAAACACGAAAACTGTGAGGGGTGTCACCATGGCCTTACTTCGATATCCGGCAGGGAGCGCGCCTGCTGAGCAAAATCCTCCGGTGCACCAGCGAACCCATCACTCATCAACAAACTGACCACCACACCAATGAATCCCTGCTTCGGAAATTCTTCAATAATATAACCGGTATTGGGCAGTTGCCCGGGAAACTGTTCGTTGGGCCGCTGCAACTCAAAACTGTCTTCCAGCAACAATGACATGCTGGAATCAAACCCTCCCAAATAGTCCACGTAAGAGAGAAAATCCAGATTACGTTTGGTACTCACCCAGATCCAGTTATCATGGGGGTCCAGTCCGGCATCAATCACCGACTGCTCCTGCTCGTCAATGGTGCCGTCTACAGTGCCTACCCGACCGGGGGCAGCAGAGGTCATGATACTGGCCCCCAGCAATCGGTTGGCATCAATGGACATGGTAATGGTGGGATCGGCAACCAGGCTACGCCGCAGTTCCGGAATAACTCCCCGCACATCGTACATTAACGATTTGGGGCCATGATGAATCTGCACACTCAGGTTCAGCACCGGTACCGCCATGAAGTAGACACTGAAATCAAGCTGAGTGGTGGTACGAATAGGCCCGATAAGTTCACCTTTTGGCACAGCCACCAATTGATCCTTGCCCAGTTCCACTTCCGCCAAAGAGGTGAGTATCCCACCGCGCAGCTGCAGATTTAGGGAATCCAACGGCCTTTCACCCAGGTAATTCACATAACTGAAATCATCCCATACCAAATGATTATTTTTGTTATAACGGATGCTGTAAAAATCAGTCTCAACCACACCTTCCGCTGCGCTGTAACGCACGTACTGCTCATCAGAACGCAACCGTGAATTCTTCATCACGTAAACGTAGCGCAGATAACCCTGTTCATCCCGCATCCGTATCTCTGCCAGGATGCTACCGTCATGGGGTAGCCGCCCACGGTAACGTTCACCTGCGTCCTTAAACAGAAACAGAAGTTTATCGGTTTCATCCATCTGCTGTGCGCTACCCGCCAAAGGCACATGCCAACCTTCAAAATAAACGGCGCCACCGATGTTATACTGGTCTATTTGATAGGGGATGGGTTCCAGCACACCATCGATCATGGCAGCCAGGGACAGCTGTTCAAGGGGCATACCCACCAGACCAGGGGCATCCTCTCCTTCGATGGTAATGATTTTAAAGGCATCAATAGGGTGCAGGGGCGGTGTCAGTGCATAGCCAGTAGTTGCCAGCAGCCCGACACCCCAGACCAGTGCAGTCAGAATCCGTTTCATGGTGCCGCCTCGTATGTTTCTTTTTATTGTTACGAATTATTGTTACGAGGTTATAGTAACGAGGCAGCGCGCCGCACAAAGCGGCATAATAATCCGTTTACTTTGAGACATTCGGCCACCCGCGAACAGATAGCATTTCCATCAGGATCCTGTGGACGCTGTCTCGGGAGCGGAGGTAATTTCTTCATCCGGCAGCATCTCCAATGCCGTTGGCGTGGTACGCACCATGGGCATGAAATGAGAAGGGTGTTCGGATGGGTCTTCGACTTTTTTACGCAGGTGCACAGCGGTAAACACCGCCAGCAGCATCTGCATGCAGACAAAATAAATGGGCAATGCCTGTGGCCCCAGCACCCCCATTAGCTGTCCGGCCAACGCCGGGCCAATCGCCGCGCCGACACCATGCAACAGCAGAATGCCGCTGCTGCCGGATAACATGCTTTCTGCATCCAGGTGGTCGCTCAGGTGTGCCACGCACACCGGGTACACCGCGAACGCCATACCACCATAGAGCGCAATGGCCAGCATCACCCATTGCCCGGCCATCGACAACAGTGCCAACAACAATGCCGCCAGCGCCGCGCCGCAGCACACCACTGCCAGCACTTTCCGCCGATCGTGGGTATCCGAGTAACGCCCCAGGGGAAACTGCAACAACGCCCCGCCTACAATGGCGCAGCTGATGAAAGTGGCCACACTGTTGCTGTCCAGACCGATTCGCCGCCCATACACTGCGCTCATTCCCCAGAATGCGCCCATCGCCAACCCCGACAGCAGTGCTCCGGCCATAGCCACTGGCGCCACCCGGTATAGATCTCCGTATTTCACTTTGGAGACCTTGGACACTTCTGGTTGCGCCAGCCGGGTCCAGGTTACCGGCAGCACACTCAGGGTCACCAGAATGGCACCCAGTGCAAACAGGGTAAAGGCCGAGGGGGAATCCAGCCGCAGCAGTTGTTGCGCCAGCGCCAAAGACCCCAGGTTCACCACCATATAGATGGAAAATACTTTGCCGCGTTGCTCTGAGGGCGTATAGCCATTGAGCCAGCTTTCGATCACTGTGTAGAGAATCACCAATGAGCTGCCGGTTACCACCCGCAACAACAACCAGCCCACCGGGTTTACCAACAGAACATGAAGCAACACTGAGCAAGCTGCAATGGCAGCGCAGAAAGCAAAGGTGCGTATGTGGCCGATTCTTTGGATTATGGGTAATGCCAGAAAGGTACCAATGAAGAAGCCGACGAAATAACCGGACATGATCCAGCCCATGCTGCTGTCACTATAGCCTTCCAGCCCGCCACGGATCGCCAATAACGTGTTTAGCAGGCCACCACCCAACAACAACAGCGCAACCCCCAACAGCAGCGCGCCAATGGGGAGTATTAATGGGAGCATTCGCTTTCCTCCTGAAACAACTTCAACTGTGGCAATTTATGCTAACGTGAATTATAAGTGTTTTGAAACTTTGCCGGTGGACCCGTGAGGGCAGCCGACAGCACAGGTTACGTCATCTTTCATTCATAATAG
>DKQK01000012.1:10848-168366 GCA_002471665.1 Gammaproteobacteria bacterium UBA7310 | reverse complement strand
AGGGAGTATACCCATGAGCAACAACTATTCCGCCCCCAACGCAACGCTGGTGGAAACCAATGAGTCAGGTGGATCACTGCAGGCCGGTATCGATGGTGATTATTCAATTGAACTGGCGGACATCCTGTCCGAAGCCTGGCAGAAAACCAAGGGGGCGAAGCGTTATATTCTGGGTGCGGGGATACTCATGTATATTATTGTCATGGTGGCGGTGGCCATTCTGACCACGGTTACTCTGCTCATCACCGGCACCGATCCGGAATCGGGCTCAGGTATGGGCGCCGCCATGTTGATTCAGCTCATCATACAATTTGCCATGATGGCGGTGATGCTACCCTTTTCTGCCGGTATATTCGTTATGTGCCTGAAGCAGGTGCAGGGGCAGCAACCGGAGTTCGGCGATCTGTTCTCCTGCTTCAATCTAACCGGCAAACTGCTGCTCACCATGATCCTCATGTACATCATGCTGTTTATCGGCTATCTGCTGTTTGTCATTCCGGGCATTTATCTGAACTTTGCCTACATGCTGGCGATTCCCCTGATCATAGACCGGGACATGGGCCCATGGGAGGCGCTGGAAACCTCACGCAAGGCCATCACCAAGCACTGGTTGAGCGTATTCCTGTTTTTTATTGTGCTCACCATCATTATGATCGTAAGCATGATTCCACTGGGCCTGGGTTTGATCTGGAGCGTGCCCCTTATGGCCATCGCGATGGCGGTACTGTATCGGGAAGTGTTTGGTATCACCCGCTACTGATCAGAGCAGAGCACACACCCAAAGCTGCTGCCCGCTGGTGGCAGCCTGCTGATCTTGGTACCCCCAGTCACTACACACGCACACCACGGCTGCTGGTATAGCTGTCCAGAACATCCATATAGTTCGCCCGTTCGTAGCCTTCCGGATTTGCTGCATTGCGATAGCTCAAACTGCCCTGCAACTGCTGCACGGAAGTGTATTCCTTCTCCGTCATCCAGCGACTCATATCCTCGAGTATGGTGCCGATGACCTCGGGCCCGGCTTTCAACAGTACACTGCACAGATGCACAACGTCCGCCCCTGCCAACAATGCTTTCATCACATCCTGAAAGCCATGAAAGCCGCCGGTGGCAGACAGGGTCAATCCGACATGAGGCCGGATCATGGCAATCCAGCGGATGCGCAACAGCGTATCCTGAACACTGGACAAGCTTAGTTGTGGCCTGATCTGCAGCGTCTCCAGATCAATATCCGGCTGATAAAAGCGATTAAAAACCGACACACCGGCAGCACCGGCCTGCTCCAATCGACTGACAAAGCTCACCACACCAGAAAACTGGTTGGACAGTTTTGCCACGCAGGGTATCTGCACCGAGCCTGCCAGGTGGGAGACCAACGTCAGATAGCGCTCCTCTACCATCTCGCTGCGGGTTTCCACACCGGGTTCAACACCAAACAGATTCAATTCGATGGCATCACAACCGGCCGCCTGCAGATCCTGCGCATACTCAATCCAGCCACTATCAGTCACCCCATTGAGACTGGCCACCACAGGTATAGACAGTGATTGTTTATAACGGACAATCGTTTCCAGCATCCGATCCAGACGGGATGCACAGGGGTGTACCGTGGGCAGAAAACTGTCCGCTTCGTGATGACCGATGTCCTGCATATCCATGAATCGATGCAGTTGCTCCTGTTCATGGATCAACTCTTCCTCAAACAGGGAAGGCAGTATCAGGGCCGCCGCCCCGGCATCCTCCAGGCGGCGGGCATCATCAAGGTTACCGGTCAGCGGTCCGGATGACGGCACCAGTGGATTCTTCAGGGTTAAACCGCAATAGCGTGTTGTGAAATCCACCATTATTGAATCTCCTCGTCCCAATCCAGTGCCGCCAATTGCTGATAACGCTCAAACCGTTCATGCACTTCGGCCCGTGCCTGATCCAGCAGCAAAGCGGCCCGCTGCGGATGCGTATTCCAGAGCATGCTGAAACGGGTTTCACTTTTCACAAACTCCGCGTAATCCACAGAGGGTGGTTTGGAATCCAGCTTCAGCGGATTCTGTCCCTGTTGCGCTTTACGCGGATCAAACCGGAACAGCGGCCAATGACCGGAATCCACCGCCAGATTCTGCTGTCGATGGTTGTTGCTCATATCCACCCCATGGGCGATGCACGGAGCATAGGCGATGATCAGCGATGGCCCGTCATAGGCTTCCGCTTCCAAAAACGTATGCAGGGTATGGACATCCTTGGCGCCGTAGGCAACGTGGGCCACGTACACGTTTTCATAGGTCATGGCGATGCGCGCCAGATCCTTTTTTGCGGTGGCTTTACCACTGGCGGAAAACTTGGCCACCGCGCCACGGGGAGTGGCCTTGGAGGTTTGGCCTCCGGTATTGGAATACACCTCCGTATCCAGTACCAGAATATTCACATCACGGCCGGAGGCCATAACATGATCCAGGCCACCAAAACCGATATCGTAAGCCCACCCATCACCACCGATGATCCAGATGCTTTTACGGCACAACGCATCCAGCACCGGCTCCAGTTGGCGCGCAGCGGGTTCACCGACGTTATTCAACCGGTCACGAATGGCCGCCACCCGCTGCCGCTGCTCATGAATCTCTGCCTCATTGCTCTGGGGGCTGTTCAACACAGCCTCAACCAGACTTGGTTCCAATGTATGCGCCAGCTGCCGCAGGCAATCCTCCGCAATCAAGCGCTGCTGATCGTACGCGGCTCTGATACCCAGGCCGAACTCGGCATTGTCTTCAAACAGGGAATTATTCCATGCGGGCCCACGGCCCTCGGCGTTTTTTGTCCAGGGCGTGGTGGGCAGGTTACCGCCGTAAATCGATGAACAGCCGGTGGCATTGGCAACCACCATACGATCACCAAACAACTGGCTGGCCAATTTGATGTAAGGCGTTTCCCCGCAGCCGGAACAGGCGCCGGAAAATTCAAACAGTGGTTCCAGCAACATGGAGCCTTTCATGGTGTTGACTTTCACCTCGCTCCGATCCATGTCGGGCAATCCAAGAAAGTAATCCCAGTTGAGTTTTTCCTGTTCCTTTAACGGCCCGATCGCAGCCATATTCAATGCCTTGTGGCTGGCGTTGCTTTTATCCCGTATGGGGCAGATGTCAACACACAAAGAACAACCGGTGCAGTCCTCCGGTGCCACCTGATAACTGATGTGCGTGCCCTGGGGATAATCCTTACCCTTAATCTGGACCTGCTTGAACGTGGCGGGCGCATCCTTGGCCGCGGCAGCGGGGAACGCCTTGCTGCGAATCACCCCATGGGGGCAGACGAACGCGCACTTGCCGCAATGGGTGCAGAGTTGCTCATCCCACACCGGGATTTCCAGGCCGATATTTCGCTTTTCGATTTTCGCGGTACCGGTGGGATAAGTGCCATCCGCCGGCAACAGGCTTACCGGTATCCGATCACCACGCCCGGCGATGATTTCTGCGGTAACGTTCTTCAGGAACGGATCAGTTTGCGCCGCACCCACCTCCTGTATTTCCTGGCTGGAGCTAACTTCAGCGGGCAACGGCACTTTGATCAAGGCGGCCAGCGTATTATCAATGGCTTCGAAATTGCGGCGGGTGATATCACGGCCTTTGCGACCATAGGTTTTCTCCACCGAGGCTTTGATCTGCTGTATTGCCTCCGCCCTGGGCAGAACCCCTGATATCGCAAAGAAACAGGTTTGCATCACCGTATTGATACGCCGCCCCATACCACTCTGCCGGGCAACCTCATAGGCATCAATGATGTACAGACTGATATTTTTCTGCAGCATCTGCTGTTGGGCGGAGCGCGGTAAGGATTGCCAGACCTGATCTTGCGAAAGCGAGGTGTTGAGCACAAAGACCGCCTCCTGTGCGGCCTTTTTCAACATATCGAACTTCTCCAGAAATATCGTCTGGTGACAGCCCACGTAGCGGGCGCGGTCATCCCCGATAAGATAGGCTGAGCGGATCGGCTGTTGACCAAAACGCAGGTGGGACACGGTTACCGCACCGGATTTTTTGGAGTCGTAGACAAAGTAGCCCTGGGCATGCAGATCGGTGCAATCCCCGATTATTTTGATGCTGTTCTTGTTGGCGCTGACGGTTCCGTCAGAGCCCAGGCCATAGAACAGGCATTCAAAGGGCTTGCTGTTCTGCGCCGGCGCGTTGCGCTCCTCCCAGGGCAGGCTGGAGTGCGTGACATCATCCACAATGCCCACGGTGAAATGATTGCGGGGAGAAAGACTGTGTAAATTGTCAAACACCGAGCACACCATGCCCGGTGTGAACTCCTTGGAAGACAAGCCGAAGCGGCCGCCCACCACCCGTGGCACCTGGGCGAATGGCAACCTGCCCGCCCCCGCCGCATCCAGCACCGCTGTGGCCACATCCTTATACAGGGGATCACCCTCAGCACCGGGCTCCTTGGTTCGGTCCAGTACGGCAATGGCTCGGGTGGTGGTGGGCAGAGCGGCCAGTAAGGCTGTGCCGTCAAACGGCCGATAGAGTCGCGGCTTCAATACGCCCACTTTCTCACCTTTGGCCAGCAATCCGCTGACGGTTTCGGCCACGGTTTCAGCGCCGCACCCCATCACAATGATCACACGCTCGGCATCGCTGGCGCCTTCATAGTCAAACAGTCGGTAGGCCCGGCCGGTCAGGTCGGCAAACTGATCCATGGCCTGTTGCAGGATGGCCGGGAACTGCTGGTAGTAGGGGTTGACAGTTTCCCTGGCCTGGAAAAAGACATCGGGATTCTGCGATGTGCCCCGAATAACCGGGTGTTCCGGCGACAGCGCCCGCCGGCGATGAGCTTGCACCGCATCGCCATCGATCATGGCGGCAATAACCGAATCCTCAATGCTGTGTATTTTCGCCACTTCGTGGGACGTGCGAAAGCCATCAAAGAAATGCAGTACCGGGATGCGACTGTTGAGCGTGGCAGCCTGGGTGATCAGCGCCATGTCGTGGGCTTCCTGCACGGAATTGGATGCCACCATCGCAAAACCGGTGCCACGGGCGGACATCACGTCGCTGTGATCGGCAAAAATCGACAGGGCCTGCGCCGCAACCGAACGCGCGGCAATGTGAAACACCGTGGGAGTCAGCTCCCCTGCAATCTTGTACATATTGGGCAGCATCAACAGCAGCCCCTGGGACGCGGTGAAGGTGGTGGCGAGCGTGCCCCCCTGCAGCGCACCATGGATGGCTCCGGCGGCGCCCGCTTCACTCTGCATCTCAATGATCTGAGGCACCGAGCCAAAAATATTGGGGCGGCCCTGGGCCGACCAGGCATCCGCGTGCTCCCCCATGGGGGAGGCAGGGGTGATCGGATAAATGGCGATAACTTCGTTGGTTTTATGGGCAATCAGGGCCACCGCCTCATTCCCATCAATGGTCAGGAAGTGGCTTGCTGTGTCCGGCATTGCAGTCTCTCCGCAGGGTCAGGGCACCGAGAGCATCACTGTTGCACGGCTACCCGGGCCATGAATTGATCTGGAACAAGGGTGGCAAGGGTTTTCACCGTGGAACGGAGCCCACAGCTAGACAATTACTGGAGATGCGTGAAGCATTCTGGTGCCCGTTGGGGAATCTGCCTAGGATGTTTAAAACCAACCCAATTTTGTGGCTAAGATGAAAATCGGCTTAATACTGGGAGACCAGCTTTCCCCGGGGCTTGCGACCCTGGCACAACTGGATCGGCAGCGGGATTGCCTGCTGCTGGCGGAAGTGGGCGCGGAGGCCCGATACGTTGCCCACCACCAGCAAAAAATAGCGTTCATCTTCAGCGCCATGCGGCATTTCGCCGCCGAACGACGGGACGAGGGCTGGAACGTCATATACCAGCACTACGATCCCGCTACACCAGAACGGACACTGCTTGATGTGGTGCAGGACACACTCAAGCACAACCCGGCAGACAGCCTGGTGATCACCCACTGCGGGGAATACCGCTTACAACATGACATTGACCAGCTGTGGCCCCGGGTGTTGCCCTGTGCGGTGCGGGTGCTGGACGACAACCGGTTTCTGGCGTCGCTGGAGGAATTTAAGCATTGGGCCGGCCAACGCAAACAACTGCGTATGGAATACTTCTACCGGGAGATGCGCAAGCGCACCGGCCTGCTGATGCGAAGTGCCACCCAACCGGAAGGTGGCCAATGGAATTTTGATCAGCGCAATCGCCAACCCTACCGTGGAGAACCACCGATACCACCCCTGCCTGCGTTCACGCGGGACGACATCGATAAATCGGTGCTGGAGTGTGTGGCATCGCATTTCAGCGATCATCCGGGAAAACTGCAACCCTTTAACTGGGCCACCACCGGCCAGCAGGCCCGGGCCGCCCTCGACCATTTCATTGAATTCCGGCTGCCCTGGTACGGCGATTTTCAGGATGCCATGCTCATGCATGAGCACGCCCTGTTTCACAGCCTGCTCTCCCCTTATCTGAACGCCGGCCTGCTGGAACCGCTGCAGGTGTGTGAAGCCGCCCAGACCGCCTACCAAGAAGGCCGCGCTCCGCTCAACGCAGTGGAAGGCTTTATCCGTCAGATCATCGGCTGGCGCGAATACGTGCGCGGCATCTACTGGCTGAACATGCCCGATTACGCCCATTTGAACAGTCAGCACAATCAACGGCCGCTGCCCCACTATTATTGGAGCGGTGAAACCCGAATGCAGTGCATGGCGCAATGTTTTAAAAACACCTTTGAGCATGGCTATGCCCATCACATACAGCGTCTGATGATCACCGGCAACTTCGCGCTGCTGGCCGGCATTGTCCCCAGGGAAATCTGCCAATGGTACCTGGCGGTGTACGTGGATGCATACGATTGGGTGGAATTGCCCAATACCCTGGGCATGGTGATGCACGCTGACGGCGGCTATCTGGGCAGCAAACCCTATGCGGCGTCCGGCAATTACATCCACAAAATGTCCGACTATTGCCAACATTGTGACTACAACGTAAAAACCGCCTCAGAAGCGGACAGCTGCCCCTTCAACAGCCTGTACTGGCACTTCATGCAACGTCATCGCACCGCCTTCGAGGGCAATCCCCGAATGAACATGATCTACCGAACCTTTGACAAAATGGATGCGGAAAAGCGTGCCCGCAGCCTGCAGCACGCCGAACAACTGCTGCAGCGACTGGACGAGCTGTAACAACACAGCCAGGCTCAACAGATCGTAGACACCGGAACCGGCCGCAAACTTTTACCCACCCGGGCGTTCAAAGTTTCAGACAACGCAACAAGGTAGGTGACTATGTTTCGATGGAGTCATATTGATGTGTCGGCCAACCCGGACGATGAGGCCATACATCCCCCCAATACGGCTCTGCTGTTTGATCAGGAACAGTGGGAACAAACAGTGGATGAAGAAATCGAGGTGACAACAGAAAATCCATCCCGTGGCAACATTGCCGACCACCCACTACTGGATGCCCGGCAGGAACAGGCACTGGCCACTAGCCTGCGGGATTGCTTCCGCCGATTACAGCAACAATTGGCCGGCAACAGCGAACGCCTGGCAACACTGCTGGATCAGATCCAAGCTGAAGAATGGCCGGCGCAGGCCAGCAGGCAGCCGGAGTTAAAGGTTACCCTGGACGCCATCATCACCACCCACGATCACTGGCAACTGTGCCGGCAGTGCTTAGCGGAGCCAGCCCGGGAGCAGGCGCTGCTGCAGCGGTTGATACACCTGTTCGATCACATTGACATAAACCGGGATTTCATACTGCAGCAGGCAGAGAATGTTGCACAGGGCACCACGGAGGCCACACATTCAGACCTGGTGCACACCCTGCATAAGCTTTATGACGTTCGCAATCAACTGGTGGAATGCAATGTGCGCCTGGTCTACCACCTGGCAAAACGGCACCGCGATAAAGGCATGGAATTCGACGATCTGGTGCAGGAAGGGATCCTGGGCCTGCTGCGCGCCGCCATCAAGTTTGATGCCCAGGTGGGCGTGCGCTTTTCAACCTATGCATTCTGGTGGATTCAACAGGCCATGCGTCAGGCAATCGCCAAACAGCGCTCCCTGATCCGCTACCCCACCCACATCAACCATCAGGTCAACCGTATGTACGCTTTCATGCAGGCCCACCGCAGCCGTGCCGGCCGCAATGCCACGCCAGCGGATATCCAGCGGGAAACCGGCTTTAGCCGCAAAAAAATTCAGGATCTGCGTTCCTTGTCCAACCTCTGTATCTCTGCTGACACCCCGCTGTTCGACGATGGCCAGAAAACCCTGCTGGACGAGTTAAGTTACGACTGGCAGCAAGCCGACCCGGACTCTGCCACCGCCATCGCGCAGCAGCAGCGTCGGATTCAATCCTATCTTGATCGGCTCAGTGACAGGGAGGCCACCATTGTGCGCCTGAAGTACGGCATCGGCCATCATCAGCCATACTCACTCAACGAAATCGCCCCACAGATCGGCGTCAGTCGCGAGCGGGTACGACAGATTCTGGAAGAGGCGCTGGAAAAACTCAGGCTTCTACCAGGCTGAGATCAATACCTTCCTGCTCCAAAACGGATTGCAGCAATGATTCCATGATTTGCCGCGCTTCAGCGGTACGAAGATGGATGTGCCGGTGCAAATCTTCAGATGCCTTGTCCTTGTTTTCACATTGAGCACTGTAATTCTCGAACGCCACCAGACTCTTGATGACTTCAGCCATGTGGTGGGGGCACTCGCACTCAATACTGGAAGACAGGTTTGCCGCTTTATTCAACGCGTGATCAGTGAACTGGCGTGAGGGTGCGCGCCGCATGGGAAGAATCTTGGCGCTCTTACCCTCAACGTTGACCACGTCGCTCAACAGGCTGTGCAAATCATTCCTGTCCACCGGTGCTTTCATGGTGCGCACCCCCAGCGTTCGCAGGTAGCTCACGTCCTGCTGCCGGGCAAAGCGATAAAACAGCACCACACTGCCGGCCGCCAGTGATTTGACAAACGCGCCCAGTTCCCTGGCTTCGGCTGCGTTGAAAGAAGGCACGTCGAGCATCACCAGATCATAGTGCCCGGCGCTGTACACCTGCTTGAATTCCGCGACACTGGCATGACGCTCCAGCCCCTGCAGATTCAGATACTGCAGCACCATCTGCTCCAGACTGGGCATCAGTTCCGCCCCCACCAGACAGACTTTGTAATCCCGTTTTGCGGCAGCCGGCTTGACGGTGGCCGCCCCGAACTCTGAGAGGGTCTCTTTCAATTCGCTGTCACTCATGTCCGCCACTGAACTGATGGCCAGACCGTTATCAACACAGGCCTTCAGCAATTTGAGCCGGCGCAGTGCCGCCTCGCTGTAAACGCGGCGCCCGCTTTCAGTACGCTCCGTGTCCACCGCATTGTGACGCTTCTCCCAGACCCGCAGATTGTGCACGGTCAAGCCAGTTAACTTCGCAACGGCGCCGATTCGATACTGTTTCATGGGTTTATCTCCTGGATTAATCACCACAAATAAGACAACAACAAAACAAATAATAGATACTACCTAGACACATTTCAATTAAAGCCATTATGTCAGCTATTGTCAAGAACAATACATTGACAACTAAGCAGGAGTAACACCATGAATCAATACGAAGCCCCGCTGGCAGACTTCTCGTTTCTACTGTTCGATGTCATGCAAGCCCACCAAACCTATTCAGGTTTGGCCGGTTACGAGGAATTCAGCCCGGATCTGGCGGAAGCGGTACTGAGTGAGATGGCGAAGTTTGCCAGTGGCGTGCTGCTGCCGGCGAATGCGGAGGGCGACCAGCAGGGCTGCCGCTACGACGCGGCCACCCACACCGTCACCGCACCACAGGCCTACCAGCAGCCCTTTCAACAATTCGTCGCCAACGGCTGGCCCTCACTGACCGCACCCACCGAATACGGCGGCCAGGGCTTACCCAAGATTCTGGGGGTGGCCTTCGACGAAATGTGTGCCGCCACCAACACATCCCTCAGCATGTACTTCGGCCTCACACACGGCGCCATCGTGGCACTGGAACAGCATGCCAGCGAGGTGCTGAAAAGCCAGTACCTGGAAAAACTCATCGCCGGACAATGGACCGGCACCATGTGCCTCACCGAGCCGCAGTGCGGCACCGACCTGGGGCTGATCAAGACCCGCGCCGAGCCCCAGCCGGATCAACACAACACCTACCGTATCAATGGCGCCAAAATCTGGATCACCGGGGGTGAACACGATCTGGCGGAGAACATTATTCATCTGGTGCTGGCAAAATTGCCCGATGCTCCGGCCGGAACCAAAGGCATTTCGCTCTTTCTGGTACCCAAATGGCTCACCAACGGGGAGCGCAACGGCATCTATTGCAGCGGCCTGGAACACAAAATGGGCATCAATGGTTCAGCCACCTGTTTCATGAACCTGGAAAACGCGGAGGGCTATTTGATTGGCGAACCCCATCAGGGCCTGCGCTATATGTTCTCCATGATGAATTCCGCCCGCTTGATGGTAGGTGTTCAGGGTTTGGGGCTGGGGCATGCGGCCTATCAGACCGCCCTGGGCTTTGCCCGGGAACGGATTCAGGGGCGCTCCGTGGCCGGCATTCAGGAGCCGGACAAACCCGCCGACACCATCCTGGTTCACCCGGACGTACGGCGCATGCTACTGACCCAGAAAGCCCTGGTGGAAGGCGGCAGAGCGCTGGCAATGTGGGTCGGCCTGCAACTGGACATCAGCGAACGCAGCAAGGATGACACCGCCAGGGAACAGGCCTCTGATCTGGTGGAACTGCTGACACCCGTGGTCAAGGCCCACCTCACCGACACCGGCTACCACATCTGCGACCAGGCGGTACAAACCCTGGGCGGGTCCGGCTACACCCGGGACTGGGGCATTGAACAACTGCTGCGTGACTGCCGGATCTCGCGTATTTATGAAGGCACCAACGGCATTCAGGCGCTGGACTTCGTCGGCCGCAAGTTACCCATGGGAGGTGGCCGCGCTGTCAAGGCGCTGTTGACAGAACTCAGCGGCATGCTGACATCCATCACTGAGCCCCAGGTTCAACAGCCACTGCAGAAAGCGCTCGCACAGCTGCAGGATGCACTGGGCTGGTTGACCCAGCACGGCTTGCAGGATCGGGAGCAGGCTGCGGCAGCGGCCACCCCCCTGTTGAAACTGTTCGGAATTGCCGTGCAGGGATTTTTACTGGCGCGCAACGCCCAGGTGGCGGAAGACTTGATGGCCAACGGCGATGAGCGCCCTGTGCTGCGGAGCAAAAGCAAAACCAGGGACGTGTACCTGCGGGAAATCCTGCCTGAAATGCAGGCTCTGACGCAAACCATCAAAGCCGGCAAGGATCACCTGATGGCCTTTAGCGCCGAGGAGTTCTGATGGATGGCCGGGTCAGCAACCAAGGATGACACAGACCGCACTACCTTGATTATCGGCGCCGGCAGCACACTGGCCGGTGCCCTTATCAGGCAGCTTGCCGCGGAGGCCGATGGCGGCCGCATTGTCGCCATCAGCCGCCGGCCTGCGCCGACACCTGGCGCCGCCGTGCACTGGATAACCTGTGATTACAGTGAACAACACATCGCCTCAACCTGCGCCAAGCTGATGACCTATCAAGGCAGTGTGCAGCGGGTTTACCTGTTCAACGGGCAACTGCACAACACTGATCTGCTGCCGGAAAAAAGGCTGGAAGATCTGAGCGAGCGCTGCCTGCAAAGCATCCTGCATTCAAACACCATTGTACCGGCCCTGTGGCTGGCGCGCCTGCCCACCCTGCTGCGCGGCCCCAGGCATTGTGTGGTCACCCTGCTGAGCGCCAGGGTGGGCAGCATCAACGACAACCAACTGGGCGGCTGGTACAGCTACCGTATGTCCAAGGCCGCCCTCAATATGCTGGTGAAAACCGCCGCCATTGAATATCAGCGGCGGGCGGAGAATGTGTCGCTGATGGCTTACCATCCGGGCACTGTCGACACGCCCCTGTCCAAGCCATTCCAAAGCCGGGTGCCTGAGGACAAACTGTTCAGCCCGCAACGGGCAGCAACTTACCTGACGCAATGCTGTGATGGCATAAAACCGGGACAAAGCGGACTCTATCGGGATTGGCGGGGTGAGGATATTGCCTGGTAGCGCAGCGACAGAAGACCGTCACGCACAGTGGACAATAAGCCGGGTAGCCGTACACTAGCACAGAAGACATCCGCCCGCTTCCACACAAGATGATTCCCATGATGGCCAGTTTCACCACCAAGATCCAGCCCATTGCCCTGCCCCTGTGGTACGTGCTGTTGTGCCTGCTGCCTTTAGCCTGTAGCGATAGCCGCACCCCGGAGCACATCATTATCCAAAACCTGGAACACCTGGAAAGCGGAATTGAAGAAAAAGACCCGGATCAGGTGCTGGATCTGTTACACCCCAATTTCGGCACCCGCTCCGGCCATGACAGGCTATGGATCAAGCGCACCCTGGCGTTCTATATGCTGAAACATACCAACATTGAAATTGTGGCCAGCGCACTGGCAATCGAGATGGAGGCGGACGTGGCCCACGCCCGTTTCAACGCACTGGTGACCGGCGGTGAGGGCCTCATCCCACAGCAGGGTGCTGTCTATCAGGTGCACACCGAATGGCGCCTGGAGGGCACTGACTGGTTGCTGGTGTTTGCCGATTGGGAGCGGCGCTGAGGGCGCATCTTGAGTTTTGTATAACCCCCCATTACAGTGTGCAAAAGGCCGTTATAATTGCATGCAACAAACCCTGTACCAGCAGATTGAATTGCAAACAGATCCATAAATTACCGTTACAGGAGATGTCATTATCACTTACTCCGTTGATATTACCCGGGTTGAACGCGATCTGTATGAGCTTGCCAAGTTCGGCTACAGAGAGAGCGATAAAGGGATCTACCGGCAGGGCTTCACCGAAGCCGACTGGCAGGCTCGACACTGGATCACCGACCACTTTCAGCGTTGCGGATTGCACACCCACATGGACGGCGCCGGTAACGTCTGCGGCCGCTATGGCCCCCAGGACAAACCGGCCATCCTGATCGGCTCGCATCTGGATTCGGTACCGGCCGGTGGCATCTTTGACGGCACCCTGGGGGTGATCGCCGGCCTGGAATGTGTGCGCATCATTCAGGAACAGGACATTCCCCTGCAATACCCCATTGAGATCATTGCCACCAGCGAAGAGGAAGGCCGCTTTGGTGGTATGCTGGGTGCGCAGGCACTCAGCGGCAGCCTGACACTGGACTGGCTGGAAAACGCCAAAGACCCCACCGGTGAAACCCTGAAGCAGGCCATGGCGGCACGGGGTCTGGATTACCATGAAGCCCTGCACGCCAAACGCAACCCGGAGGATGTAAAAGCCTTTATCGAGCTGCACATCGAACAGGGCCCGGTGTTGGAAGCCAGCAAAAAAACCATCGGGGTGGTGGAAGGTATTTCGGGCGTTTTCAAATGGCTGATCAAATTTCTGGGCAAGGCAGACCACGCCGGCACCGCGCCCATGGATTTACGCAGCGATGCCTTTATGGGGCTGGCGGATTTTGCCCACGAGATCAAGCGCATCATCGACGAGAATGGTACGGATAAATCCCGCCTTACCATCGGCCGCGTGGATTTGAAACCCGGCTACGCACATACCGTACCCGGTGAAGCGGATTTCACACTGGTGGGCCGGGATATGTCGGAACAGGTGATGCGCGACCTGGCCGACAGTTGCCGCAAGGCCCTATCAGCCATTGCCCGCCGGCACCGGCTGATGTTTGAGTACGAGCAAATGAGCTGGCTGGAGCCCAAAAGCTGTTCCCAGCATGTAATGGACGTGATTGAACAAACCACCCAGGAGCTGGGTTACAGTTATCAGCTTATGCCCAGTGGGGCAGGCCACGATGCCCAGTTCTTCACCGACATCACCCCCACCGGCATGATCTTTATTCCCAGCGTGGGCGGTGTCAGTCACGCACCGGATGAATGGTCGCACTGGGTGGATGTGGAGAAAGGCTGCAACGTTTTACTCAACAGCCTGCTCCGGTTACAGGCAACGCTTTAGGGCTGGCTGCATCAACCGGCAGCATGCCAGCCCAGTTCATCGGCGCGCTGCCGTGCCAGCGCGGGCACATCCTGCGCCACAAAGTGATGGTGCAGTAACTGCACCCCCAACACATGGTTGATCACCGCATCCAATTGCACCTTGGTTTCACGGTCCATAGCGGGATTCTCGTGATCGCTGATCATCTTCTGGATTGCCACGCTGTCCAGCAAACCCGCCGACTCCACTTTTTCCTTGCTGGCAAACTCATCCATCAATGCCATCATGGATTGCCATTTCTTTTGGTCGGTATGGGCCGGCGGCGCCATAAAGGCAAACTTCTGGCGTTTATACAGGGTTTCCGGCAACAGCCCCTTCATGGCTTCACGCAGCACGTATTTTTCCGTGGCCCCTTTTATACGCAGCTGGGGTGGCACCGTGGTGGCGAACTTAGCCAGATGGTGATCCAGAAACGCCGGCCGGGCTTCCATGGAATTCGCCATATCCACTCGATCCCCGCCCCAGGTCAGGATCTGGCCCTCGAGCATGGTTTTGATCCACACATACTGCGCTTTATCCAGAGGATGACGGCCATCCAGTTGGCTGCGATCAAAGGTGGCCGCGATCTGCGCCCCCGCATCATAATCCTTGAGCTGGGCCCGCCATTCGGGATTCAACAGTGCCATGGCAAAGTCATGGCAATGCAACCAATTCTGCAGGCAGGTGGGGGTAAAGCCCACCACATCGCTCATGGCCTCGGAGTTGAAATCCTCCCGCGGCAGCATGGCCCCCCGAAACAGACTGTTGCTCTCCTCCAGGCTGGATTGCCATTCCTTGCGCAGGGTGGCAGGCAGATCATCCAGGCCGTACAGGAACATATCCTTGCGGAAGGCCGGGTAACCGGCGAACAGCTCATCGGACCCCTCACCGGTTAACACCACCTTGTACTTATTCTGTTTGACGGTTTCGCTCATCAGCAGCTTCGCCACCGCCAGCGTATTGTAAATAGTCCGTTCGGTGTGCCAGATGGTGCGGGAAAAATTATCGTAGAGATGATCCGCCGACAGGGTCAATACGATTTGCTCGGCACCGGTTCTGTCTGCCATTTCCCGGGCAATGGGGGTTTCATCGTATTCGCTGCTGTCAAAGCCGATGGTGAACGCCTTCACCGGGTCCTGACGGGCAGCCGCCGACAGGCCCAGAATGGAACAACTGTCGATGCCGCCGGAAAGGTAACAGCCCACCGGCACATCGGCATTAAGCCGCAGTTGCACAGCCTCCAGCAACTGATCGCGCACACCTTCAATATAATGGCTTTCATCGTGGTGATTGACGTACTCACCGGCCACCGGAAAATCAATATCCCAAAATTTCTTCTGACTGATGACCAGCTTGCCTTGCTTGCGTTGAACCTTGATCATGTGTCCCGGCGGCACCTGATGCACACCATCGAAGGCGGTACTGCCGGGCACCATCACCTGAATCAACTGATGATAGGTGCCGGCGGCAGTGAGCTGACGCTTCACGCCCGGGTGGGCAAACAATACTTTCAGCTCCGATCCGAACACCACCCCATCGGCGGTTTCACTCCAATACAACGGCTTGATACCAAACCGGTCCCGCACCAGATACAGGCTGTCTTCCGTTTTGTCATATAGCGCGAAGGCAAATTCACCACGCAAGTATTCCAGGGTTTTTTCCATGCCGTAGCGGGGATAGAGATGCAGAATAATTTCGGAATCACTCTTGCTGGCGAAGCGGGCACCATTGGACACCAACATGGCGCGAATGCGCTGAAAATCGTAAAACTCCCCATTGTGCACCAGATAGTACTGCTGATCCGGTGACACCAGCGGCTGGCGACCGCGTTCCTCATTCAGATCAATAATGGACAAGCGGGCGTGACTCAATCCCAACCCCAGACCGGGCGGATTGGCATAACCGAAATTATCCGGGCCGCGATGATATTGGATGGCAGCCATATTCACCAACAATTGGGAATCAATGGGCTGTTGGGGGTCGCGGTGAAACACACCGGCAATACCACACATAATCTTCTCCTGTTGACTTCACCCTCGCGGGCACACATTTACATCCAGACATCCATTACCCGTTCGATGCGCTCACACATGCAGGTGAGCAGGGCCATGCGCAGGAACACAGCACCACGGGCCTGGGAGAAATACCAGTTGTGGGGTGTTTCATCCAGGTCGGTGGACAGCTCATCACCACGGGCCAGCGGGTGCAGCACAATGGCGTGCTTCTTGAGTGGGGATTTTCGATCCAGGACAAAACTGGCACCATAGGATTCAAAGCCATCCCCTTTCCAGGCGATGGCATTGATGTAAACCACATCCAACGTCGGCAGTGCCTTGTCCATGTCCGTGCTGATGGTGATCTTCAGCCCGGCCTGCTGCAACTGTTCCAGCTGCCCTGCATCCCAGATGCGGTCGCCCTCTTCATCATGAATGATCACCACCTCCTCCAGGCACTCAGGAAAAATCGCCAGCATCTTCAACAGACTGCGTACTGTTCGCATCTGATTGGGTACACCGATGATGCCCATGCGGATGGGCTGGCGCTGCTCGCCGCTGTCACTGAGCAAATCCGGCCGCCACTTGAAAATGGTATACAGATCCGCCAGCGCCTGGGTCGGGTGCTCATCCAATCCGTTGCCGGCATTGATGATGGGAATACGCAGGCTGCGCATCATGTCTTTTACCGAGGATTCGTTGGTATCGCGCAACACCACACAATCGCCATAATTGTTGAACATCTCCCCCACATCGGACAATGACTCACCCTTGGCAATGCCCGTAGTGGAACGATCCGTAATCGACATGATGTCGCCGCCCAGCCGATGCCAGGCACTTTCAAAGGAAAGGCGGGTACGGGTGCTGGGCTCATAGAAGGCGCTGATCAGAATCTTGCCCTGTAACGGCGTGCGAAAACGTTGCGGATTAGCTTCAAACTTGGCTGCCAGACGAAACAGTTGCAGCAGAACATCACGGCCGAACTGATCTGAGGAAATGATGTGTTGCGAGGACAGTTGCTTCAAGTGCTCGCCGTCTTCCTGAATGGATTTCAGTAATCCCTTGGGATGCGCATCACCGTACACATCCGGTACAGCGCGCTGAAACTCAACATTGCGCTCTTTAAAATCATTCACCACAGTGTCCCCCGCTTCCAGTCCAGAATCAAAAGCGATATCAAAACAACCGGAGACGCGCAGGTGACAAGCAAGGCCCCTCCAACCAATACTTCGAACAAGGTTTCGCTAATTGGCACGTTATTTCTCCATACGCTGTAAGCGTTCCCAGTTGAATTCATCATCGTACAAGGCCAACCCAACCAAACATATCGCTAAAGACACCAGGCAGGATGTTAACGCGGCCACATAAAAGCCTATCTGAGTATAGGCCACCAATCCAATGGCCGTGCCCAGCGCCATGGCCAGCCCCGCGTACAATCCGCCCAGGCGTGGGCGATAAAGGCCGAACACAATGGGCCAGATGGTACTGGCGACAAATGCGCCGGTGAAGTTCAAGAGTTCGCCCAGCGTGGTCATGCGCGGCAGACACAGAACCCAGGTGACCACACCCAGCCCCAAGATCACCCATTTGCTCACCTTGAACAGATGCGCATTACTGGCATCGGGGCTGATCAGGCCGCGGTAGACATCTTCGGTTAACAGATCGCTGGTGGCCGCCAACAGGGAATCCAGGCTGGACGCCAACGCTGAAAACACCACGATGAACACGAACACGGCTCCGATACTGCCAAGCAATTTTGCGGCCACCATGGGGCCCACCATATCCGGGCTGGGGGGATAGAGACCCAAGGCCGGTGCCGCCAGGGCGATAAAACCGGTTACGATGGGGATCGGCAACCACATCAAACCGGATATCAGGTACGCCCGTTTGCCGATGCCATCACGGAAGGCGAAGGCCCGCGACCACCAAACGTTGGAATGAAATATTTCACCGATACCAAAGAACAGGTTGTTAAACAGAAACATGATGGCCGCAGGAAACAGCAGATTCAGCAATTGGGGTTGCTCACGGCTGACGCTGTCGTAGATCGTGGTCAATCCCACATCGCGCCAGCACACATAGCCGATAAAGAGCACACCACAGAGAATGATCACCGTCTGGATAAAGTCGGTGGCGATCACCGCTCGCAGCCCGCCCAACAGGGTATAGCCCACACAGATGGCCAATATCACCGTCATGCCCACGTGATAATTCAGCCCGCTTAAGGCGTTCAATAAAATGCCACCGGCCATGCCCAGGCTGATCAACCAGCCCATGGCATAGCAAAAGGACACCACCAGAAACACATACCAAGTGCCCCGCCCATAGCGCACGCGAATAAAATCACCGCAGGTAAAACCCTTGGGCATCAACGACTTGATGCGTTTTGCCAGGGGCGCGAACAGGATCAGTCCCAGGGCAGCCATGGAATACCCCACCATCCCCCAGATACCAAACTGATAGGTCAGCTGGGGGGCCACCAGAGTGGTATTACTGGTGACCCAGGTGGCCATGGCGGTGGCCGACGCCAACGCCAAGCCCACATTGCGCCCGGCCAGCATAAAGTCGTCGATGGTGCGGTTACGGCGCCCCAGCCACCAGCCAAACCCCACCCAGGCAATGCCGAAAAGAACAAGAATGATGACAGCGTTTTGAGTCGATATCTGTGCGGAATACATAAGATCCGTCGGTTATTGTTTTTGGATTAAGAGCGAGTGAAACGCAACAATGTGACCATCAGAAAAACAAACAACCCGGCACCGATGGCAAACAGCACCATCGCGTCCGGCAGGGCCCGATGCTGAACCTCAAAGCGCGTTGCCCGGGTTAACGGCACATCGCCCCGATTCAGTAAACGGGCAAAATAAACACCATTGTCAAAGCCACTGAGATGAACCTGCGATTGCCCTTGCAGACTGAGACTTCGCACCAGCTGTTGCGCTTGCGGATCCGTGGACACCTGTACCGTGACAGGCTGCGGCTCCCCCAATTCGTTCCAGCTCAAAGTGATAAAACCCTCGCTTACTTTCTGAGCACTAAGTTGTAACGGCGGCAAACCCTGACTCCAGACCGGTGCAGATTGCACCAGGAGTGCGCATAAAAGCAGAAACTTCACGGAACGTTTGAGGGGTGGGAGCACATTACGCTGGGAGGAGTCGGGTGTCATAGCAACTGTTAAGCGATGATCGCTTGTGAGTTAAGCACTCAGGGTAACAAAGCTTTGAACTCAATTCAATTTGCGCCCGGAGGCGGTTTTTCCGGTGTTTTTTGCTCCTGGAGCGCCAGTTTACGGGCCACGTCACCGGGCGATCCGGTGTTGCGCGCCAGCAATTCATAGGCCACCGGAACCACGTAAAGCGTAAACAGTGTCGCCGCCAAGGTGCCCGCCAGCACCACCACACCGATCACCAGCCGGGTTTCCGCACCGGCGCCACTGGAACTGATCAGGGGAATGGAACCGGCGGCGGTGGTGATTCCGGTAATCAGAATAGGGCGAAAACGAACCTGAGTAGCCTCAATGATGGCGGCCTTGAATTCCACCCCCTGATCCCGCAACTGATTGGCAAACTCCACAATCAGAATGCCGTTTTTCGACGCCAGCCCCACCAGCATCATCAGGCCGATCTGGGAATAGATATTCAACGAACTACCGGTCAGGTAAAGCCCGAACAAACCACCACACATGGCAAGCGGCACGGTGAGCATGATAATGAAGGGATGCACATAACTTTCGAACTGCGCCGCCAACACCAAAAAGGTAACCAGCACCCCCAGCAGAAACACAAACAGGATACTCTCGCCGGCAAACTGATAATCACGGGACTGGCCCTTGTAATCGATGTTCACATTAGGCGGCAAATGCGCCCGCACCAATCCTTCCAGGTAGCCCAGTGCCTCGCCCAGGGAAACGCCCTCCGCCAGATTGGCCTCCAGGGTAATGGCGCGCACCCGATTGTAACGATTCAGCGTGGTGGCGCCGGCAAATTCTTCCAGCTTCACCAGATTGCCCAGGGGTACCAACTGATCCGCCCGCTCCGCCCGCACATAAATGTTCTGCAAACTGATGGGCGTATTCTGGTTACTGCGTTCACCCTCGAGAATAACGTCGTACTCCTCGCCCTGCTCGATATAAGTGGTCACCCGGCGCGAGCCCAGCATGGTTTCCAGAGTACGGCCGATATTTCCCACCGACACCCCAAGATCCGCCGCCCGATTGTAGTCGATCACCACATTCAGTTGCGGTTGCGTTTCCTTGTAATCCCAATCGATGCCCAGCAAACCGGGGTTATCGGCGTTGATTTTCTCCATCAGAATATCGCGCCATTGCGCCAGCTCTTCATAGGTGCCTCCACCCAAGACAAACTGCACCGGTTTTTGGGCCCGGGCACCAAAGCCCTGGCGCATCACGGGGAAGGCGCGTACACCCGGTAAATCCTGCAGCTTTTGCCGCACCTCGGCCATGATTTCAAAGCCCCCACGGCGCTTGGCCCAATCATTCAACACGTTGATCACCACGCCGGTGTTGAAATTTTGCTGACTGCCGAAACCGCGCGGTGCCCGAATCAACAAGCGGGTTATTTCTTCCTGTTCCACGTAGGGCATCATGCGCCGTTCGATTTCATCCATGTATTTTTCCATGTACTCATAGGTGGCCCCTTCCGGCCCGTTCACCATCAGGTAAAACACGCCACGATCCTCACGGGGGGCATACTCCGAGGGTATGCCTTTGAACAGCACATAACAGGCAACCAACAGACTCACAAAGCCGATCACCACCACCCAGGGTGCGTTCATGCAAAATTCAATACTGCGACCGTAACCGGCTTTCAGCCAGGCAAACACCGCATCCACCAACTTGACCACCGGACTGTGATCGTCGTTCGGCCGCAGTAATTTGGACGCCAGCATAGGGGAAAGCGTCAATGCAATCAGCGTGGAAAAACACACCGCCGCCGTCATGGTGAGGGCAAACTCTGAAAACAAGCGCCCCAGATCCCCCTGCAGAAACGCAATGGGAACAAACACCGCCACCAGCACCAGCGTGGTGGCAATCACGGCAAACCCCACCTGACGCGTACCGCGATAGGCCGCCAACAAGGGTGGCTCGCCGTACTCCTGCATGCGTCGCACCACGTTTTCCAGCACCACCACGGCATCATCCACCACCAGGCCAATGGCCAGCACCAGTGCCAGCAAGGTCAGCAGGTTGATCGAAAACCCAAACAGCAACAGCGCTATGGAGGTTGCCACAATGGACACCGGCACCGTTACCGCCGGCACCAGCATGGCCCGGGCACTGCCCAGGAAAAGATAAATCATCAACACCACCAGGCCGATGGCAATGGCCAGCGTGGTGTAGACCTGTTGCACCGCATCCTCCACGAACACGGAAGAATCGTAACTCTGTTCCAGGCTCATATGCTCCGGCAGCATGGCGTTGACCCGCTCCCGCTCCCGCTTGGCACCGCGGGCCACTTCAATGGTATTGGCCGTGGATTGCTTGATGATGCCGATCCCCACCTGGGGGATACCGTTACCCCGAAACAGGATGCGGGTTTCTTCCGTGCCCCGCTCCACCCGGGCAACATCCCCCAGGCGTACCAGATAGCCGTTATCGCCACGGGCCAGCACCAGGTTGGCAAAATCCGTGGCGTCGGCAAACGCACGCTGCACCCGTACGGTCAGTTGTCGTGTTTCCCCTTCAATGGTGCCCGCCGGCAGTTCCACGTTCTCCGCCCGCAGTGCCGATTCCACGTCGTTGGCTGTCAAGCCCCTGGCTGCCAGCTGATTTCGATCCAGCCACACCCGCATGGCATAACGTTGGCCTCCGCCCACCCGCACCCGGGCCACACCGCTGATCACCGAAAAACGATCCACCAGATAGCGCTCCGCATAATCCGACAGCTCCGGCACGGTCATGCCTTCCCCCACCAGATTCAGCCACATGATGACGTCGTCATCACCACTCTGTTTCTGTATTTCAGGCGGGTCTGCTTCCTGCGGCAGATTGTCAGAAATACCGGCCACCCGATCCCGCACGTCGTTGGCGGCGGAATCAATGTCACGGTCGATGTCGAACTCAATGGTGATGCGGGAATTGCCGTCGCTGCTGACGGATTCCACATAGCGAATGCCCTCGATACCGGCGATACGCTCTTCGATGATCTGGGTAATACGGGTTTCCACCACGGCGGCGGCAGCCCCCCGATAGGCGGTATCAACGGTCACCACCGGCGGATCAATACGTGGATACTCCCGCAACGACAAGCGGTCGAACGCCACCAGCCCAAAGGCAATCAACAACAGGGATAGCACAGAAGCGAATACCGGGCGCTTGACGGAAATATCGGAAATCAACATCTCAGTCACCCATCGCAGGTGAACGATCCAGAGTGGATATGGCCACGCCATCCTGTAATTTGAGGGTACCGTCCACCACGATTCGGTCACCGGCGGCCACCCCTGCCAGCACTTCCACGCGGCCATTTAAGCGCACGCCGATGTTGACCTGTGTTTTCTCCACCGCCAAACCAGCCCCCTGCTCCCGCACCACAAACAAATAATGCTCATCGCGCTGCTGCACCAAGGCGGATTCCGGCACCACTAATGCGGTGCGGGGATTGCTCTGCAGCACCACCTCCATCAGCAGGCCCGCTTGCAGATGGCCCGCAGCGTTATCCAGCAGCGCGCGCACGGTCACCGAACGGGATACCGGGTCCACCTGATTGTCGATGGATTCCACCACACCATCGAAATAGCGGTCGCCCAGGGCGCGGGCTCGGGCGCGAATGGCCACGCCCGGCCGCAGCGAAGCAAGGAATAAGGAAGGCACATTGAAGTCGAGTTTCATGAGAGAATCGTCCACCAGGGTGGTGATGACGTCCCCGGGGGCAACGTAGGCGCCCGCACTGACGTTACGCAGCCCCACTCTGCCGGAAAACGGTGCCCGTATTACCCGGTTGGCCAGGCGGGATTCGATGGCCGCCAGCCGCGCCCGCGCCACATAGAACTCACGCTGTTTCTCATCCAGCAATGATTGCGAGGCATCGCCGCGTTTGGCCACCGCTCTGATGCGCTCCAACTGGGACTCAGCCTCATCCACCGTGTACCGGGCTTCCTGCAGAACGGCCTGCTCCTCGGCGCTTTCCAGCCGCGCCAGCACCGCCCCTTGCGCCACCCTCTGGCCACTTTCAAACAGGATCGCCTCAATGGTTTCCGCCACGTTCGCCGTCACTGTAACGAACTCGTTGGGCTTAAGTGTGCCCAGAGCCTCCAACGGATCCGCAATCTGCTCGGATTGCACCGTCCGCACCACCACCCCCACGTCCTGGGCAAGCGCGGGTTTCAGGGGCAACACCATACAAAAGGCGGACAAAAAAAACGGCAGCACGAACCCACAGCGCGCAGTCAGCATCACATCATCTCCGGACACAGGTCAACTTCTAGTGAAAACGTCAGCTTCTAGTAAAAAGGTCAGCTTTTGGTGAAAAGGCCGCTCTTTATAAGCTGACACTATGCCATGAAAATGGTTTCGTTATGAAACTGCTGTAGAAGAAGCGTTCAGACGAACACCCACCAGCAATACGGCCAGGCCGGCGATGATGGCGGGCATACCCTCATACACCGCGCCGTGCAGGCCGGCAAAACGCCACACCAGGGATACCAGGAAGCCAACCACCACCGCTATGATGCTTAACCTCTGGGAAGGCCGCAGCCCGAAGCACAGCACCAGCAACAGGGGCGCAAAAGCACTGGCCAGACCGGACCAGGCCAGTATTACCAGACTGAATACGCTTTCCCGGTTCAGCAGTGCCCAGCCCAACGCCAAAGCGCAGACCACCGCTGTCACCATCTTGATTTCACGGGTGTTTTCAATGTTGTGAGGTAATACATCATGGGTTAGCGCAGCAGAACAACTGAGGATCAGGGAGTCTGCCGTGGACAGGGTTGCTGCAAAGATGCCCGCCAACACCAGCCCCACCAATACCGGCGGGAACAGTTCCTGGGCCATGGTGGGCAGAGCCAGCTCAGCATCAAACGCTGCAGGATCCCCCAGGTACACCCGGGACAACATGCCCACCCCGGTGGCCATGGCATAGAACGCCAGGAACCAGAGATAGTACCAGGCGCGGGCCCGCAGCATGCGACTCTGATCGTCCAGTGCCATAAAGCGCACCATAATATGCGGTTGACCGATCACCGACATGCCGGCAAACGCCCAGCTGATCGCAAACAGGATGCCGCCCGCCAATCCGGGTAGCACCATGTCCTTGGGAAACCAGTCCAGGAAGCCGTCAATGGCCCCCATCTTCTGCCACGAGCCGTCAATCCCACCCAGGGCGCTGGTGGCCACCACCAGCAACAGTCCCATGGCCACGATCATCACCACCGATTGAGCCGCGTCGGTCCAGATGGATGCCCGAATTCCACCGGCCCAGCAATAGGCCAGTACCAGGGTTGCCCCCATCACAGCGCCAGCCCATTGCGGCCAGCCAAACAGTACCTGCAGTGCTTTGCTGCCCGCCACCAATTGGGCACTGGCATAGGCCAGCAAAAACACCAGCGACACCAACCCGATCAAGCGCTGCAAGGCATCGTGCCTGCCACCGTACCAATTACTCAGTACCCCGGCATAGCTCACCTCACCGCTGGCCTCGGTGGCCTTGCGTAAACGCCGGTGCACGTAAATGGAGGCAAGAAAATCACCCAGTATCCAGCCTACCATGATCCAGATGGCGGCAAGGCCGGTGGCGTAGGTGTAACCGATCACCCCGATGAACATATAACCGCTGTTGTTGGTGGCCACCGCCGACAATCCCACCAACGCCGGGCTCACCGAACTGCTGGCCAGGTAATAATCCTGCTTGGTTTGCCGGCTGCTCAGCACCGAACTCAAACCGATGGCAACAAATAACCCCAGGAAAAACAGAAAACTTGCGACCATTAGCCCGCCTTTTCGTTGTCAGTGTAAAGCCCCAGTAACACCTGGAACGATTCGAGATCATGCAGCGGCAACAGCACCGGATCATCAATAATATCCTGTCGGTAACTTTCCGTTTGCTGCAGCACATCCCCCAGATAGTGCACCGCCTCATCCAGGTGGCCCATCACTGTGTTGGCGCAGGCCAGTTGATAAAATGCATGGGTATTTTCCGGATCGATGCGTAAAGCCTGGTGGCACAGGTTGGATGCCCATTGCGGTTCGCCCAGCTCCAGCACGGCATCCGCCTTGTAGGTGAGCGCCTCGCAATCCTCCGGCCGCACCCCCAGAATCTGATCATAAATCAGAATTTTTTTGGTTATGTTGGTTTCCTGGCCGGCACGCAGCCAGAGCGACTGCACCTCGTTGGTGGTTTCAATCTGTTCGCGGTTTTCCTCAATGTGCTGGGATTTCTGGCTTAACTGCTGCTCAATGGACTCCAACCTGGCCTCATACTGCTTGATCAAGCGGTTGATTTCCTCATCCGCCAGTGAGTGTACCCGCTCCTTGATTTCGCGAATGGACGTCCATCCCACCAGCACCAGAATTGAGCTGGCCGCCGCAATCAAGTAGAAGAAATAGGTAATGGTATCGGTGGCGTAGGTTACGGCGCGGTCCACGGCAGAGTGCTCACGATCCACTGTCATTTGAATGAACTCCGCCCTCTGGGCACCCATGTCGGTACGCAACTGCTTGAGTTCATCCAGCACATAGCGTTCTATGAACGGGGAATACAGGGGTTCTTCCAGGTTATCAACCGCCTCTTGCACAGCGGCCGCCGGGACTGTGTCCGCGGCGGCCGTTGCGTTTAACGTGCACAGCAGCAATATAGTGAGCGTGGTTAACAGGCGAGGCATATGGCCCTTCCATGGTCGTGTACTTCCACCAACTGACTGTGCAATGCCTTGATGGCCGGCGCGTAGTCATCTTCGCCAATCACGAACTGCATATCCACCTGGCGCATGGATTGGTGCATGGCCAAAACGCTGATGTTGCTTTCCGCCAAAGCCGACACCGTCTGCGCCAACATACCCGGCACCTGCATGTCGCTGCCGATGGCAGACACAATGGCCACCTTCTTCTGGTTGATTTCCGCATCGGCAAATCGCTCCTGCAAGGCAGCACGAATGCGTTTCACGGTTTTCAAATTGGTGGACAGATAATGAGTGATGGTATTGGCGTTAATATCCTTGGACACAATATGACCGTGGAAACGCTTCACCGTTGCCAGAATCTCCCGATCATACAGATCGATGTTGCCCGCCATATCCTGGTCGAACACCTCAATGGCGTACACACCCCGGCAGCCGGCGATGATTTCAACACAGGGTGACTCACTGACGTAATCACTGGTGATCAGGGTTCCGGCGTGTTCCGGCTCAAAGGTATTCTTCACCCGCAACGGGATATTGTGCTTGCGCAGCCCTTTCGCCGCCTTGGGGTGAATAGCCTCCATCCCCAGGTTGGCCAACTGGTCCGCCACATCGTAATTGGTGCGGCCAATGGGCACCGCGTTGCCTTCGCCAACCAGACGCGGATCGGCGCTGCTCAAGTGAAATTCCTTGTGAATCACGGCTTCACAGGCTCCGGTGAGCACAGCGATGCGGCTGAAGGTCATTTCACTGTAACCACGATCAAAGGTGGACATCAGGCCCTGTTCACTGTGCGCATAGCCGGTGGCAATGGGCAGCTGGGTGCTGAGATCGATGTTGGCAAAAGCCTGCTCGATGCGTTCATCCAGGGACATATGCTGGCTGGCGCGCCAGCCGGTGAGATCCACAAAACAGGCGTTGACACCATCCTGTTGCAGCAGCTTGGCCATATTCCAGGCGCTGTGGGCTTCGCCGATGCTGGCCAGCATTTCCCGTACCGTATGCAGATGCGCATCCAGGGCAAAATGCCCGTGCAGGCACAGTCGGCCCAAATCGGTCAGGCAGCGCTGGGCGTCATTCAGGCGTTCGGTGACAAATTCATTGGCTTCCCGCAGGGAACGGGCATCCCGGAACAGCTCGGCGTTGATGCCGCACAGTTCCTGTTTCAGCGCGGCCAGCGCATCCTGCCAACCCTGGTCACTGACACCCCGGGAAAACAGCTCATAAACGCCGGGTTGACCGGTTTTTTTGTGTTCCAGCAATTTGTTGGTGACACCACCATAGGCCGAAACCACAAACACCCGGTTATAACGCACCGGCTTTTCACCCGGCCCCAGAATAATATTGTCGCGAACAGCGGCGTAGTTACTCATCGAAGTGCCGCCAATCTTCTCAACACTGTGAAAAGACATGTTTGGTTTATTCCTCTATTTTTTCGGCTTCCAGTTCGTATGCGCCTTCGGCGTTGTGTACTTCCTTACCGGTTAACGGTGGATTAAAGACACAGGCCATTTTCATCTCTTCAAAAGCGCGCAGAACATGTTTGTCGTGCTTGTCCAGGATGTACAGAGTACCCGGCGTAATGGGATAAACTTTGCCGTCGTCCAGCGTTTCCACCTCACCCTTACCGGACATGCAGTACACGGATTCCAGGTGATTCTGGTAATGCATCTGGAAATCGGCACCCTTATAGATAGTGGTGATGTGGAAAGAAAATCCCATATTGTCGTCTTTCAACAGCATCCGGGTGCTGTCCCAGTTACCTTTGGGATCGACAATTTTGCGCCCGCTTTCTTCTGCTTCCTGAAGTTGTCGTACGATCATGTTAATACCTGCTGTAATACTGCTTATGGAATGATGTTTTCAATGGTTCAGGTGCAATCGGATCAACTGACTTTCTTAACCACATAAAATTGACGCTCCTTGGGTATGCGGCCTTCCGCGTCGCACACTTCCTTGATCGCCTCTTCCACAATATCAATGCCTTTCTTCAGGGATTCATCACTGATGATCAACGGTACCAGGAATTTGATCACCTGGTCGTCCGCGCCGCTGGTTTCAATCACCAGATTGTTCTTGAACGCCTTGCGGGTGATCTTCTCCGCCAATTCACCATTAACGCAGTTGATACCCTGGAACATACCGCGGCCCCGTGTGGTGAAGTTGCCTTCACCATACTGATCCACAATGGCGTCCAGGCGCTGTTTAATGTAAGCCCCTTTACGCTTGATCTCTTTACTGAACGCATCGTCCGACCAGAAATGATCGATGGCTGCCTTGGCGGTGACAAATGCCAGGTTGTTGCCGCGGAAGGTGCCATTGTGTTCACCCGGACGCCACTGATCCAGGTCCGGGCGGATCAATACCACGGCGAACGGCAGGCCGTAACCACTCAATGATTTGGACAGGGTGACGATATCCGGTTTGATGCCGGCTTCTTCAAAGCTGAAGAAGGTTCCGGTACGGCCACAACCGGCCTGGATGTCATCCACGATCAGCAGCATGTCATGCTTGCGGCAAACCTGCTCAAGATGACGCAGCCATTCAAAGCTTGCGGCATTGATGCCACCCTCGCCCTGCACCGTTTCCACGATCACGGCCGCTGGCTTGTCGATGCCGCTGCTGGAATCGGACAACACTTTATCCAGATAATGAGTGGTGTCGAAACCATCCCCCAGATAGCCATCAAACGGCATCCGGCTGGTACCACCCAGGCTGACGCCGGCTGCACCGCGGTGATGGGAGTTACCGGTTGTAGCCAGCGAACCCAGGCTGACACCGTGGAATCCGTTGGTGAAGGAGATGATGTTCTCCCGCCCCTTGACGTTACGGGCCAGCTTCAAGGCTGCTTCCACCGCATTGGTTCCGGTAGGCCCGGTGAACTGCACCATATATTCCAGATTGCGCGGCTTCAGAATCTTCTCGTTGAACGATTCCAGAAACTCACCTTTAGCCTGGGTGTGCATGTCCAGGCCATGGGTAATCCCGTCGCGGAGGATATACTCCATCAGTTTTTCTTTGAACACCGGATGATTATGGCCGTAGTTCAGGGTACCGGCACCGGCGAGGAAATCCAGATACTGGTTGCCTTCCTCATCGTACAGAAACTCACCCTGAGCCTTGTTGAACACGCGGGGGAAAGAGCGTGCATAACTCTGTACTTCCGATTCGATCTCTTCAAAAATTTTCATATTCTTCTCTCCGGTAAAGTTGGCAACATTAGAAACAGTTTTAACGTTCGGCAGCGCCTGGCGCTCGAAGGGCCCGATACGGGCCAATAGCTCACTGTCGTGGCTGCCGTTAAAGTGCTGTTCGCGATCGAACATCACACTACGATTCAATTCGGTATCCAGACGCCGGGCGACACCTTCGAACAAGCCCCAGGAGGCATCGTTGTCCGCGGTCACCGTGGTTTCCAAAAACGCCACCTGTTTGCAGGCCGGGCGTGCCAGGATGTGCTCGATCATTCTGCCGGCCAGGCCCTGGCCGCGAGCAGCCGAACTGACCGCCACCTGCCAGATAAACAGCGTGTTGGGCCGATCAGGCAGTATGTAGCCGGAAATAAACCCCACCAGTTCATCGTGCAGGGTGACCGCCACCGACGTGTCGGCAAAATGGCTGCACTGCAACAAATTGCAGTACATGGAATTGGTGTCCAACGGGGGACATTGGCTGATTAAGTTGTGCACGGACGCCCCATCCTGAGACACAGGCGCGCGGAAACACAGATCTAACTTTTGATTAGGTCGTGGATTCATAATATCAATTTACGCTTCTGGTTAATTAGAGGTCTAAGGGTAAAAGACAGGATAAAAGATGGGAAAATCGGAATGTGCTTGAAATTTCAGCTAAATTAAGCATGGCTCTGCGTTGGTTGCTAAAGTCGAGATACATTGTACTCAAAATAAATTAAATGTCCAGCCCGTGAATCAATTCAGGGCGTCTAATCCCGATTTAGGCCATTTTTGGGCGTTTTTTGTGATTTTGACCCCCCGAGCCCGGATAAAACGTATAATCGCTACCGGTCTAAAATCGATCGAAGGCAGAACACTTTTTCAGGAAGGAACAATCCTTGAGCAATATCGCCGATGTACTGATCGCCCTGCGGCGGGTCATTCGTGCCACTGACCTGCATTCCAAGCACCTGGCCAAAACCACCGGCCTGACCGCGCCGCAAATCATGTTGATGCAGGCCATCCGTAATAAGGGAGAAGCCACCATCGGTGAGTTGGCCCATGACATCAGTCTGAGCCAGGCCACCGTGACCACCATCATGGACCGTTTGGAAAAACGAGGCCTGGTATACCGGCAACGCTCCCAGGCAGACAAACGCAAAGTCCACGCCCACCTGACCGAAACCGCCCATGAGGTGTTGAAAACCGCCCCCCTGCCGCTGCAGGATCAATTCACGCAAAAATTTGAGCGTCTGCAGGACTGGGAGCAATCCATGATCATTGCCGCCCTGCAACGGGTAGCGGAAATGATGGACGCGCAGGAACTGGATGCGGCACCCTTTCTGGAAGTGGGCAAGCTGGACCGCGCGGACCTGAATATCGACCCGCCATCGGAAGGGTAAAGTGACGTGACCCGGAGCGGGGCATCCGGGTTCTTACAAAAAAACACATTTATCGCCCCTGCGCACCAAACCGATGCGCCTTACTCAATCCTATAAAAAATAAACCAAAAAAATGCACCAACTCGATACAAAGCAAATGGACAGCGTTCAATTAAAGCTTCTTGCGCGCCATGAGCCTGCACACTTCTTGACCAGCCTTCTGCACCTTACTAAACCTGTTAAAGACATAAAAATATTTAACCCCGTCACACTTTAACGAGGATTTGCCCGTGAAACGCATCACTTTGTCATGCGCTGGACTCTTATTGTCTGCGATTTCTGGTAGCGCATTTGCAGGAGAGCAGGAACTCATCGTCAACATGAATACGCTGTGGGTGGTTACTGCCTCCGTACTGGTGTTCTTTATGCAGGCTGGCTTTGCCCTGCTGGAATCCGGCAGCACCCGGGCCAAAAATTCCATCAATGTGATGATGAAGAATTTCATCGATGTCTGCCTGGCCAGCCTGGTGTTCTGGACGGTGGGCTATGGGCTGATGTTCGGGCAAAGCAGCACCGGCTGGTTCGGCGAATCCCATTTCATGCTTAATGATGCCTCCCAGCATGACTACACCATGCTGCTGTTCCAATCCATGTTTGCCGCCACCGCCGCCACCATCGTCAGTGGCGCCATTGCCGAACGGACCAAGTTCACCAGCTATATTGTCTGTGCCGTGGTGGTCACTGCGGCGATTTATCCGATCTACGGTTCCTGGGTATGGAACAGTAACGGCTGGCTGGCACAAAAAGGCTTCGTGGATTTTGCCGGTTCCACCGTGGTGCATTCAGTGGGTGGCTGGTGCGCTCTGGCAGCGGCCATCGTCATTGGTCCACGCCTGGGCCGCTTTGATCGCGCCACCGGTGAACCCCGGGAGATCCCCGGCCACAATTTGTCCCTGGTGGCTCTGGGGGGCTTTATTCTGTGGATGGGATGGTTCGGTTTCAATGCCGGTTCCACCCTGGAGGCGTCTGCAAGCCTCGGCCTTATTGCGTTGAATACGCATCTGGCCGCTTGCGCCGGTGCGGTGGGAACCGTGGTGTACTGTATCCTGGCGCGCCAGCCCGTTCTGCTGACGTCCTGTGTTAACGGCGCATTGGCGGGCCTGGTTGGAATCACCGCCGGCTGCGCGAGCATGGCACCCCAGTACGCGGTGCTCACCGGTTTCATCGCCGGCATGCTGATCGTACCCAGTACCCGCCTGTTACTGTACTGCAAGGTGGATGACGTGGTGGGAGCAATTCCGGTGCACGGTATCGGCGGTGCCTGGGGCACACTGGCAGCAGGCGTGTTTTATCAGGGTGATCTTTTCAATAGCGATCGTATCATGACCCAGCTGGTGGGGGTTGGGGCCGGATTTGTCTGGGCCTTTTTCGGCAGCCTGGTGCTGTTCCATCTGGTGAACCTGGCCATTGGCATGCGAGTGGACAGCGAGCATGAACAACGGGGACTGGATTTTACCGAGCACCATGAAGTGGGGTATCCGGAATTCCATCAACTCACCCAAAGCTTCAAATAACCAAGGAGGTGAGACATGTCCCTGACGGAACGAAAAAACGCATTTTTGGCGGTGCTGGCGGCCAACCTGGACCACGGGGTTCGCGACGAAGTCATGCGCTTCTGGGAAAAGAAATATTCAACCCGGCCGCAATTCGGTGTCAGTGCCTTTCTTGACGAGCTGTACAGCAATTACCGCATCACCATCAAGAAAGGACAGTTGTTCCGCGAGCTGTCACGGGCCACCCTGTCAGTGGGTGCCGGTGACCGCCCCGGCCGCGACAGTAACAACAGCATCAGCAAGACACTGGAGCCGGAGGCCAGCGAAGTCATCGACAAAAACGGTCTGGTGGTTTTTCAGGCGCTGCAGGATGAGTTTACCGGGCTGGCCAAACCGGCTGATCGCATGAAGATCACCAAAGCTCAGTTCGACGGTATTCAGCAACAACCCTATGACAGCACAAGCATCCGCAGCGTAATGGAATGGTTACGTTCAGGGGCAAAAGCCATGCCCAACCGGGCTGAGCTGGGATTACTGCGCAAACTCTTTAATCTGGGTTATGTGGAAAGCTGCCATTTATACGGGCCGGTAAAAACCGACCAGATGCTGAACGCTGCCTTGCAGAAAACCAACACCATTCCGGAAGCACACATTACACCGCCGGTGTATTTTATATAGACCCACATAGCCCCATATAGACCCGATCGGTACTTGTACCTTACCTGGCTTGCTCCGCACGCAGGTTGAACAGGCTGGCTTACGCCAGCCTTTTTTTACTCCGGGCGCCATCGCAGCCACAGACTGTATAAAACCGGCAGTACCATCAAGGTCAACAACACTGCCGTCACCATACCCCCCACCATCGGTGCCGCAATTCGGCTCATGACTTCCGACCCGGTGCCGGTTCCATACATCACCGGCACCAGCCCGACAATGGTGGCAATGGCAGTCATCATCACCGGCCGTACCCGCAAGCTGGCACCCTCCAGTATGGCCGTGCTCAACTGCTGTCGGCTCAATGCCGCGCCCACCTTTGCCGCCTGCTCCTGATAGGATTGCTTCAAGTATTGCAACATGATCACGCCTGTTTCAGCTGCCACGCCGGCCAGGGCGATAAAGCCCACTGCGGTTGCCACCGAAAAGTTATAGCCCTCCAGCCACATCAGTGTCACCCCACCCACCATGGCCAGAGGCAGCGTCAGAATGATGATAAACACTTCAGCAAAGCTGCGAAAATTCATGTACAACAGCACCACGATCAGCATCAGGGTCAACGGCACCACGTAGGTCAATTTGGCTTTCGCTCTCTGCATGTATTCATACTGGCCAGCCCAAGTGACGGAGTAACCTGCCGGCAGGTCCAGCTGCGCCTGCACCACTTCCCTGGCTTCCTCCACATAGCCACCCACATCCACGTTTTCAATGTCGATGAAAGTCCAGCCGTTCAACCTGGCGTTTTCACTTTTAATACCCGGCGGCCCCTGTTCAATATACACTTGGGCCACATCACCCAATGACACCACCTGACCGCTGGGTGTGACGATAGGCAGCAGGGCAAGCCGCTCCGGGCTGTCACGATAATCCTGCGGATACCGCAAATTGATCGGGTAACGTTCCAGCCCCTCCACGGTTTGCGCCACATTCATGCCGCCGATGGCGGTTGCCACCACCTGCTGTACCTGGGCTATGTTCAGCCCATAGCGGGCGGCCTTTTCCCGCTGAATATCCACCTTGATGTAACGCCCACCGGCCACCCGTTCGGAGTAGACGGAAGCGGTCCCGGGTACCTCCGCCAGAATGGATTCCAGTTGTTGTCCGATTTGTTGAATCATATCCAGGTCCGGGCCCGCCACTTTTATTCCCACCGGCGTTTTAATCCCGGTGGCCAGCATATCAATGCGGGTTTTTATGGGCATTACCCAGGCATTGGTAACACCGGGCAACTTCACCAGGGCATCCAGTTCCTGCTTCAAGCCTTCGGTGGTTAAGCCTTGCCGCCACTCGTCCCTGGGTTTAAGTTGGATAAAGGTTTCAATCATGGTAAGCGGCGCGGGATCGGTGGCGGTTTCGGCGCGCCCCACTTTACCGAACACGTTTTCCACCTCCGGCACTGTGCGAATCAGCTTATCTGTTTGCTGCAGCAACTCCCGGGCCTTGCCGATGGAAATACCCGGGTAGGTGGTGGGCATATACATCAGATCCCCTTCATCCAACGGCGGCATAAATTCGCTGCCGATCTGCTTCAGCGGAATACTGCCCAACAGCGTGATCAGCACTGCAAACAGCAACGTGGTCACCGGAAAGCGCAGCAACAGGGCGATCACCGGCCGGTACAGGGCAATCAACAGGCGATTCACCGGATTGCGTTGTTCAGCAATCACCTTACCCCGGATAAAGTACCCCATCAGCACCGGGACCAGTGTAATGGCCAGGGCGGCAGCGGCCGCCATGGCATAGGTTTTGGTAAACGCCAGAGGCGAAAACATGCGCCCTTCCTGTGCCTCCAGGGTAAACACCGGGATAAAACTGACCGTGATGATCATCAGGCTGAAGAACAAAGCCGGCCCCACTTCGGCCGCGGAATCGGCCACCACCTGCCAGCGATTCTGCGGTGTGAGCGGCGTGCGTTCCATATGCTTGTGCATGTTTTCAATCAACACGATGGCGCCATCGATCATGGCGCCAACGGCGATGGCGATACCACCCAGCGACATGATATTGGCGTTCAATCCCTGCCAGTACATCACAATAAACGCCACCAGGATGCCCACCGGCAAACTGACAATGGCCACCAGGGATGAGCGCACGTGGAGCAGAAACACCACACACACCAGCGCCACCATCAGCAGTTCCTCGCCCAGCTTGTGCCACAGGTTCCGCACCGCGCGCTCGATCAGGTCAGAGCGATCATAAACCGGCACCAACTCCACACCGTCAGGTAAGCCCTGCTTCAGTTGTTCCAACTTGGCTTTCACACCGGCAATAGTCTTTTGCGCGTTTTCACCAAAGCGCATCACCACCACACCGCCGACGGTTTCCCCTTCCCCATTAAGTTCCGCAATACCCCGCCGCATTTGCGGACCAATGGCAATCTCTGACACATCTTTCAACAACAAGGGTGTACCATTCTGGTTCACCCCCAGGGGCACGTTACCAAGATCCTCCGCATTCTGGATGTAGCCGGTGGCGCGCACCATGTATTCGGCTTCGGCCATCTCCACCACGGAGGCGCCCACTTCCTGATTACCCTGTCGAATGGCCAGTTGTATGTGGGATAAAGGAATGCCAAACGCCCGTAACTTGTCCGGGTTTACCTTGACCTGGTATTGCTTGACCATGCCACCCACGGATGCCACTTCCGACACCCCCGGCACCGTCTGCAATTCGTATTTCAAGAACCAATCCTGCAGGGTGCGCAGCTGGCTGATATCGTGCTTGCCACTGCGATCCACCAAGGCGTACAGGTAGACCCAACCGACACCGGTGGCATCCGGGCCCAACTGCGGGCGGGCGTTTTCCGGCAGATTTGCCGCCACCTGACTCAGGTATTCCAATACCCTGCTGCGGGCCCAGTACAGATCGGTTTCTTCATCAAAAATAACGTAGACGTAGGAATCGCCGAAAAAGGAATAACCCCGAACGGTAACCGCGCCGGGCACCGACAGCATGGCGGTGGTCAGGGGGTAGGTTACCTGATCTTCCACCACCTGCGGTGCCTGCCCGGGATAGCTGGTTTTAATGATGACCTGCACATCCGACAAATCCGGGATGGCATCCACCGGGGTATTTTTGAGAGCATAGGCACCTCCCCCCAGGATCATCACCATGGCCAGTAACACAAAAAACCGGTTGTGAACGGACCAACGAATAATGGCTTCAATCATGGTTCATGGCCTCCTCCATGATATGCAGCTCCGTGACGACAAAATCCCAGTCTTCGGTAATCACAAAGGTGAAATGAATATTCATTCCCGGCTGCAGGGAGCTCATGTCCAGGCTATCGTCAACGGCAAAATCCAGGGTCGCAGGCTCTCTGTTCCACTTGGGGATGGCCTCGCGGGAGATATTCAGTGTCCGGTTACTCCGGTCCACGGCATTGATCACCCCCATCACCTGTGCTTCGCGATCCGGAGGATTCTGGTCTTCATGGTGCATACGTTGGAAATCGGAAGTCTTGGAGGATTCGGAATCCAGCAGGAATTGGGCAGAGGTTACCACCGTTTCCTCCGCCGCCAGGCCCTGCAGGATCTCCACGCGATCTTCCCCCATGCGCCCGACTGTTACGTTAATCGATTTAAAACGGCCTTCTCCCAATGCCAACACCACCCGATCGGTTTTTCCGGTACGGATCAGCGCTTCGCGCGGAATCAGTACATTGCTGCTGTCGGCACGGGCATGGATTACAACCTGGGCGAACATGTTCGGCTTCAGTTCCCGCTGGGGATTGGCAAAACGCATGCGCACCTGGATGGTTCGGGTCTTTTCATCCAAGGTCGGATACACATAGTCCACACGGCCATTCCACTCACGCCCCGGCAGATAATCCAGGGTCATGGTGACCGTAGCACCCACTTTTACCAGAGAGGCCTGGCGCTCAAACACATCGGCCTCCACCCAAACCTCATCCAGTGAACCAATGGACATGACGGTGGTGCCCGGTTGCACATAAAAGCCTTCACGGATATTGAGATTATCCACCACCCCACTCTGGGGGGAATACATGGTAACGGTTTGACTGACCCGCCCGTTTTTGCGCAGCGCGGCAATGGTGCCCGCGGACAACTGCAACGCCTCGAGACGGTCATGAGCAGCCTTGATCAAGCGTTGATTGTTGCGATCCAGCGCCAACAGATATTCTTCCTGGGCGTTCACCAACTCCGGCGCGTACAGATCATAGAGCGGCTGCCCGCGGGTAACCGGATCACCTTCGGCTTTCACGTGAAGTTTCTCCACCCAACCCTGCACCCGGGGATGAATGTGAATCAGGGCATCCTGATTGTACTGCACATAACCCACCGTATTGATCTCGGTGTGTAAAGTACCACTGGCAGCCGGTTGAGTACGCACACCCAGGTTATTCACCACTTCCGGTGAAATCGAGATGGTGCCCGGCCCGGCATCACCGGCGCTGCTGTCTTCGGCATACACCGGGATCAAATCCATCCCCATCGGCGATTTGCCCGGCTGATCCCGTTTGTAATTCGGATCCATGGGCGCCACCCAATACAGGGGTTTTGGTTCATCGCTGGCGGCCATATCACCGCCACTGGATTTTGGCATCAACTGCCAGGTCATCAATGCCCCCACGGCAATGCCGCCAACCAGCCAGGCTATACTGAGTGCCAATTTATTCATGGTGAGATTCCCCTGTTTGATCCGCAACACTGCCCGCGAAGTAATAATTTAATTGCGCAACCAACTGCTGGCGCCGGGCCGCAATGGCAAGCGCATCGATTTCGGCATTGAGTTCGGCGATCCGCGCCCGCATCACCTCTGCAAAATCACCACTGTCATTGGTGTAGGCGGTGAGCGATGCTTCCGCCTGCTCATGCATTTGCGGCAGCAGGCGGGATTTATACAATTCATGGCGCTCGTTGAGCCGCTGCCATTGCGCCCGCGCCTCGTCAAACTCGGACAACATGGTTTTCAGCCGCAACCACTTGCGGGTTTTTTCTGTTTCCACCTTTGCCACGGCTGCAGATACCTGGCGATCCTGACGATTACCGGTGAACAGCGGCATATCAAAACTGACACCGATGGAGAAAAAATCCGCACGCTGATTGCCCATGGGATCGTCGTCACGGTAACCATAACTGGCATTCACCCCCCACTCCGGCTTATAGCGTTGCCGGGCCAGGTCTGCCTCGGCATGACTGGCCAGAATATCCTGCTCCAGCTTGCGCACCGAAGGATGCTCAAGGAAGCGTGAGGCAAGCTGTTGCCAGTCACTGTGTTGTTGCTCCAGCAGCTGTGCTGGAGCCAGCCTGGTGATCTGGGGCAACGCGCGGGGCAATTCATAGGCCGGTTTTGCCGCCCTGAAAGCCGGCCCCGTATCGGACTGCGCCGCCACCTCCCCAACATCACCGACCCACTGACTCAATTGCGCCAGACTGGCATCCTGTTGCTGCTGCAGCTGGGTCAGGCGATCCTCCAAGCGGGTCAACTCCAACTGGGCCCGGATCACATCCTGCTGCCGGGTACGCCCCACCGCTGACGAATAACTGCTTTGGGTGATCTCCAACATTTGTTCGAACAAGAAACGGTTGCGGTTAATCAGTGCGATGGACTCTTGGGTGCGCCAGGCTTCCAACCATAACCAGCTCACCCGCCGCCTCAGTTCCGCCTCCCGCTCCTCGCGTTCAAACGGCTTGCCGGCTCGGCTTAACTGCAGTTGTTTGCGTTGCAGCGCCAACTGGTCACCGCGGGGGAACATCTGGGTCACCCCCACTTTAAATTGGGTCATGGGTTCCTGATCGAAATCCCAGGTATTGGTGGGCAAATTGGCGAAGGCAACACTGACCTTGGGATCCGGCAGTGAACCGGACGCCACACTCAGGTCGTTCAGCGCCTGCTCGGCATGACGGTTCCCCTCTAGCCAGGGATCCTGTTGTCGGGCCAGTGCAATGGCTCGCTCAAGGGACAGGGAGCCGGTCGCCCCGGGTTGATCGGATAGGGGTTCAGCAACCACGGCACTGCCAACACACAGCCCAACGGCACAAACCCAGCATGAAATGCGTTTCAATTGTGGACGTATCATAACGGCTCCGAATCAAGTTAATACGAGTAGCCCGACAGACAACATCGGACAGACGGATTTATCCTGAGTCAGGCCGCGATGGGCGGTTTCAACAACAGTGCAATGTGGAGGTGGGTATAGAGATTGGATGCAGTGGGGATGGCTTCCGCCCCACCGCTGGTGAAGGCCAACACTGGTGCCGGTGACGCTGCCCCGTGGCCTGCGCCACAGGCGGCCATGGGGCAACTGCAGCGCTGTTGACAACAATCCGGCTCCAGCGCTGGGGCAGCAGCGCCAATGCTGTTATCAAGCAATGCCACCGGGCTCTGCAACAGAACGGGTGTGGCAGCGGGGGCCTGGATTTGACCGGTTACGTAATCGGTCGCTGGGGAAGGTTGGTGACAATGCGCGGCCGCTACCGACGAGGCACCCAACAACGCCCCCATCATGCTGAGCAACAGCAGGAGGGTTTGCGCTGGCTTGGAGAACAGCCTGTCAGATGGAAAGCGATGGGGCACTGGGTATATCAACCGTAAATTATACTAACCAGCCCATAGAATAATGCATCCTGCAGCCTCTGGAAAGCCCGGCTGCAGGATAACCTGACTTGGATCAGCGGCTTGGATTAACGCCCCACGATACCGCGGGAAATCACCTCTTTCATGATTTCCGAAGATCCGGCATAGATAGTCTGAATACGGGCGTCGACGTAAAACCGGGAAATCGGATACTCAACGGTATAGCCGTAACCACCGAACATCTGCAGGCATTCGTTCACCGCCCGCAGTTGCATTTCGGTGGTGGCCAGCTTCAGCACCGCCGCATCATCAACCGTCATCTTGCCGGCCTTGAACTTGGTAATGTTTTTCTCCAACAGCGCCAGGTTCAGTTCGATGTCGGTCTTCACGTCGGCCAGCTTAAAGCGGGTGTTCTGGAACTTGGCAATGGGCTGGCCGAAGGCCTGACGTTCCTGCACATAGGCCGCCGCCAGATCCAGAGCCCCCTGGGCAGCACCCACAGCCTGGGTAGAACAGCCCAAACGCTCTCGGGGCAGCTCTTCCATCAGATACACAAAGCCCTTGCCTTCTTCGCCCAACAGTGCATCGGCGGGAACACGCAAGTCACTGAAGAACAGTTCCGCGGTATCGCTGGAATGCTGGCCGATTTTTTCGATCTTTTTGCCGGTGGAAAAGCCCGGCAACGAGGTGTCCACCAGGAACAGGGAGATGCCTTTGGCTCCGGCTTTGGGGTCGGTTTTGGCGCACACGATCACCATGTCGGCGTGAATGCCGTTGGTGATAAAAACCTTGGAGCCGTTCAGCACGTACTCGTCGCCGTCTTTCACTGCGGTGGTACGCAGCGCGGCCAGATCACTGCCGGCACCGGGTTCGGTCATGGCAATCGCCGTCACCACTTCACCGGTCACCATCTTGGGCAACCACTGGGCTTTCTGGGCTTCGGTGCCGATATTGTTCACATAGGGGGCGCAGATGTTGGCGTGAATGTTATAGCCCGTTGCCAGGCCGGCATAACCCAGCCGGGACATTTCCCACATGATCATCTGGGCCACGTCAAAACTGGCTCCGGCAGAACCGTATTCTTCCGGCATATCCACCAGCAACAAACCGGCGGCACCCATGGTGTTCCAGACTTCACGGGGCATCATGTGGTTCTTTTCCCACTCTTCAAAATGGGGTTCGATTTCCTGTTCCAGGAACCGCAACACCATGTCACGAAACAGATCCAGTTCTTCGTTTTGTGCGCTCATGGGGGCCTCTTCCAAAATGGGTGAATGATAGGCTGCAGATTGGGCTGCATCGGGTATAGCAGTGTGGACCAGGTTCGGCCGGGCCTCAATGATGGATCGTGTCATTTAATTAGCATATTCGGACCAACAACCCCATTTTAGATGAAATTTAGCCCCTATTAGGGCATTATTGCCCTGAATATTTACCTATTTCGGACATTTGATGGGATGATCAAACCCCATTACACCAATCATACCGTCTCCATTCACTTCGCCCGCGCCTACCTACAACGGGGCCGCAACCTGGGTCTGGATTGCCAAGCACTGATGGAATACGCCGCCCTGACCCCCGCCCTGCTGGCGGACGATCAGGCACGACTGGCCCCGTACCAACTGGCGCGCCTGCTGCACCGGGTAATGGTGGACAGTGACGATGAGTTTATGGGGCTGGCGGCGGCCCGGGCACGCTTCGGCATTTTCACGTTGCTGGCAGAACGCCTGATACATTGCCCGACCCTGCGGGATGTGTTGGTGGAAACCGGCCGTTTTTACCGGCTGGTCACCGGTTCGGTGCTGTTTGATGTGCGCGAAGCGGCGGATGAAACCCGTCTGCAGCTGCGCATGGCCGAGCCGGAGAAAGATCCGGACTTTGTCATGACCGAGCTGCTGATGTTGATCTGGCACCGGTTTCCTTCCTGGTTGATCGCCGAGGTGATCCCCCTGAACGCGGTGCATATGATCATGCCGGCACCGGCACACCAGGCCGAATACCCGTTGCTGTTCCCGTGCCCGGCCCAGTTCCAGCAAGCGGAAAACGCTCTGCTGTGGCCCACTTATATGATGGAGCGCCCGGTGCAACGAACCGACGCTCAACTGCGGCGCTATCTGGCCAAGGTGCCCCTGGTTTGGTTCCGCAAACTGCAGTTTGCCGAACAACTTACCGAACGGGTGACCCACCTGTTAAAGCACTGCGATAATCTGCAGCGCATCTCGGTGGAGGACGTTGCCGCCCAACTGCATATGACCTCGCGCACACTGCGCCGCAAACTCACCGCCGAGGGCACCCAGTTTCAATCCCTGAAAGATACCGTGCGGCGGGAAAAAGCCATTTTCTGGTTAAGCCAGAATGCCTCCATCAAGGAGGTCGCACGCCATACCGGATACACAGAAACGGCTTCGTTTGTGCGCGCTTTTAAAAATTGGACCGGCCTGTCCCCGGGGCAATACAAACGCAAAATCAATGCCCAATAACGCGCAGACAGGCTCTACTCAGGCATATGAGGCGGATCAAAGTCCGTGTTATCCAAAGCAGCGGCAGACTGCAGCACCTGTAAGCGCGCCTGCAGCGCCTGCACGTGTTCAGCCTCTTCCCCGGCAAACCGGCTGGCCAATTCCGCCAGGGCCGGGTTGCCACTGCGCCTGGCCACATCCTCATAAAAGCCCCGCGCGTTCTGCTCCACCTCCAACGCCACCTGCAGGGCCTGCTCCGCGGTCATCAGGTAATGCACCCGGGCATAGTGGAATACTTCCGGTGATTCCTCCTGGGGCCAGCTGTATTCCCAGGCCCGCAGAGAGGGCAAGGTTCTGCCCTGGCACAGAGCCTCTACCGCCAGGGCATGATGCTCGCTGTAGGCGGCCAACTCCAGCAGCAAACCCTGCAATTCACGGTTGTTGTGCACGTCCATGGTGTTGGCCAGCTCATACAACCGCTGCGCTGCCTCCTGCTCCAGCGCCACGCTGTGGGCCAGAAACAACGCCTCATCTTCATACAGTGTAGTCACAGTCTGAACCCCTCCCGCAGGTCGGCCGCAGCGGCCGCTGCATGAACCAAGGGCCAGACCGGGCGCGGATTGCGGTAGAAAATACCTTTACCAAAGCCATCATCCCCATGTAGAAAGCGCGCTGCTGCCACCGGATCCCGGGTGCAATGGTCTTCCTGGTGCACCCGTTCCTTCCATGCCGCCTGCTCAGGGCAGAAGGTCACGCACTGACTCAGCACCTGCACAAATGCAAACCCCGGATGCTGCACGGCTTCAAACAGGATCTGCGCCAAACCGTTGGGATCGCCGGAATGCCCGCGGGCGATGAAACTGGCCCCGGCCGCCAAGGCGATGGCACAGGGCTGGAACGGACGCACTTCCGGGCCATGGGGTGTCAGTTTGCTGTGTTCCCAATGCTCCGGTGTGGTGGGTGACGCCTGTCCTTTGGTCATGCCGTAGACTTCGTTATCCATGACCACGTACACGATATCCACATTGCGACGACAGGCATGCAGGAAGTGGTTGCCACCGATGGAAAAGCCATCACCATCGCCCCCCAGCGCCATCACATTGAGCTCCGGACGTGCCACTTTCAGCCCCGCCGCCAGCGGCAACGCGCGGCCGTGGACACCGTGAAAACCGTAGCTGCTGACATAGGCGGGCAACCGGGACGAGCAGCCGATACCGGACACCAGCACGGCGTTTTCCGGTGCCTGCTCGAGGGCAGCGAACGCCTTGGTAATGGCGTTGAGCACACTGTAATGTCCGCAGCCCGGACACCAGATGGGTTTGACACCGGATTTATATTGCCTGGCTTTCAGCATGACGCATCTCCTTCACCTGACGCACCAGTTCCCCGGGCGTAAACAGTCGCGGACCGGGGCGATGATAACTGCAAAACGACAGCCCGAATGAGCGCAAATAACGGGCAAACTGCCCTTGATGATTCTGCTCGATCACCACCACCTGCTTTACTTCATCCATGCACTGTCGGATCTGCGCAAGCGGTGGTGGTGATAACAACCTTATACCCACCACGTTCACCGGCAGCGACTCACCCAGCAGTATCTGCTGGGCTTCCAGGGCAATGGGATAGAGCGAACCGAAACACAGAATCAACAGCTCTGCACCCTGTTGCCGGCAGCATTCCCCCCAATGGGGGGAATCCACCAGGCTTTCCAGTTTGCGCTGCCGTTTGTCCAACTGGGTTTGGTGATCCTGTGCCTTGGCCGACGGCAGCGCCTGTTCGGAATGCTCCAGGCCATCGGCGGTGTACATGCCGCCGGCTTGCCCGGGCAGCGCCACCGGTGAGACACCGTTGTCGGTATTGAGGTAACGGAAATAGTCGCCGCCCTCTGCCGGCGGCAGGGAGGCGCTGACCGGCTCCGCCTTGAAAGCCCCCTCCGCCAGTGGTGGCAAAATCTGCATGGACTGCCCCAGAAACTGATCCGACAACACGATCGACAGGGTCTGGCGCTCACTGGCTACCGCCACCGCCCAGCCCAGGGTGTGGTGACAGTCCGCAATGGTGAGGGCCGCCATCACCACATGGGGGGCATCGCCATGGAGGCCGTAGACCGCCAGGTTAAAATCACTTTGCTCACTCTTGGTGGGAATGCCGGTGGAAGGGCCACCCCGCATCACGTTCAGAATCACCAGGGGCGTTTCACTGGCCACCGCCAACCCCATGGCCTCAGCCATCAAGGCCAGGCCCGGACCGGAGGTTGCCGTCATCGCCGGTACGCCGCCAAAGCCCGCCCCGATGGCCATGTTGATGGCAGCCAATTCATCCTCCGCCTGCACCAGGTGCCCACCCTGCTGCTCAATTCTGCCCGCCATCCATTCCAGCGCATCGGACGCCGGGGTAATGGGATAGGCGGCCACAAAACGAATACCGGCCTCCAGCGCGCCCAGCCCGGCCAGTTGATTGCCGGTGGCCAGCCAGCGTTCGCCCCTCTCTTGCTCCCTCTCTTTGCCCCTCTCACCCCCCGTGACGGCAGCGGGTGCCGCCAGGGCAAGGGGCGACACCGTATGCAGGTGGCTTCCAGCCTGGGCAACCCGACGGATGAGCGCCAGGGTATCCGCACCGTGGTGTTGGAGCCGTTGCTCCAGCGCACGCTCAATCTGTCCGCCATCGCAGCCCAGCCAGCTGCCCAGGTAGCCGAGCGCCGCAATGTTGCTGTGGGCGGAACCCTGTTGCCGGGCCAGACCGCTGAAATCCAGCCTGGTGGCACTCTGTAACGCCGCCGGCGCGGTACCGGCCGCAGTATCCTCAATGATCAACGTCGTATCCGTCAGCGGAATTTCATCGGCAAAACGCTGGAAGTTGGTCCAGTCCAGCACCAGCAGCAGATCGATGGTCTCACCAAAGCTGGCCAGTGGGCGGGGGCCCAGGCGCACTATGGCTGCCGATTCGCCACCGCGTATCTGGGGGCCGAAGGTTTTTCTCAAAATGCCGTACAAGCCAAGCCGGGCGGCAACCTGCAACACCATTTCGCCCAGGGCGACCACGCCGGTGCCCCCGGAACCAGTGAGGGCAATGGTTACATTTTTCATGCGGCAACAACCGTTCCTGTGGTGGGTAAAGGAAGGGAACACTTTAACACTTTCAAGCAGCAGACAACTTGCTCTGGCTCAAGGGCAGACAAATTGTAAGAAAACATAAAATTTACCCCGGCCTTTGCGTCCGCAACTGGCCAACCCCAGGCCGCGCCTTTAGAATGGCTGCAAACCAAGGCATCACCCTCCGGGAAAAGTACAAGGGTATCAACACAAAAGGGTTCAACAATGGTCATTTCACCCAGGGTTAAAGGATTTATCTGTACCACATCTCACCCGACAGGCTGCGCGGCCAATGTGCAAAGGCAGATCGAATTTGTTAAACAACAGGGCAACATCGCCGACGCCCCGAAACGGGTGTTGGTGATCGGTGCCTCCACCGGCTATGGACTGGCTTCCCGCATCACTGCCGCGTTTGGTGGTGGCGCCAGCACCGTGGGCGTTTTTTTCGAGAAACCGGCATACGGCAAGCGCACCGCTTCCGCAGGCTGGTATAACGCCGCCGCATTCCAGCAGGCTGCCGATGAAGCGGGCCTGTACTCCAAGAATATAAACGGCGATGCCTTTTCTCACGCGATCAAAGCCAAGGCAATTGATCTGATCAAACAGGATCTGGGGCAGGTGGATCTGGTGGTATACAGCCTGGCCTCCCCCCGCCGCCAACACCCGGACACCGGGGCGGTGTATTCATCCACCTTGAAGCCCATCGGCAAGGCAGTCACCCAGACCGGCCTGGATACCGACAAGGAAATCATCAAGCAATTCACCCTGGAACCTGCCACCCAGGACGAGATCGACAATACGGTTGCCGTGATGGGCGGTGAAGACTGGGAAATGTGGATGGCGGCTTTGGATAAAGCAGGGGTTCTGGCGGCCGGCTGTAAAACCACCTCGTACACCTATGTGGGCGAAGACATCACCCGCGACATTTATTGGGATGGCACCATCGGTGCTGCCAAGAAAGACCTGGATCGGGCCGCCGCTGCCCTGCGCGACAAGGGCTTTGATGCGCGGGTTTCTGTTTTGAAAGCCGTCGTTACCCAGTCCAGCGCTGCGATTCCCGTGATGCCGCTGTATCTGGCACTGCTGTTCCGCGTCATGAAGGAACAGGGTACCCACGAAGGCTGCATCGAACAGATCTATCGCCTGTTCGATGAATGCCTGTATAACACCCAGCCCCGGCGGGACAGCGATGGCCGTAATCGCGTGGATGAAAAAGAGGTGACGCCGGAAGTACAACAAGAAGTGGCGGCGTTATGGCCTCAGGTCACCACGGAGAACCTCAATGACATCAGTGATTTTCGCGGCTTTCGCACCGAGTTCATGCAATTGTTTGGCTTCAATGTGGAGGGTGTCGATTATGATGCGGAGGTGGACCCTAACGTAGCGCTGAATAATCTGCTGGATTGATTCCCCTCGGGCGTTCTCTTCGCTGCAATAAAAAAGGCCGCTGATCACCGCGGCCTTTTTTATTGCAGCTTTTCAACGACTGTTCACCCGCTTCCAATGGTGATAAACCGCGTGCCGCTGGCCCACTCTTTCTTTGGCAAGAGCACTTAGCTCCCGCCAACGCAGAGTCATACCAAACAACCAGCGGCTGCCATAAACCCGTATCTTTTCCGGCAATGAATAATGGATAATTCGGTGCTTGTACAGATACATACTGACACTGCCCCACACGCCCCACCAGGTCACAGGGTTCATGCCCTTGCCCCACTTGGTGGTGAAGTCATCCATCAGCATGACACTCATCTTCAAATCACGGTACTTGGGCTGCACAAAGCTGAAGCCGGTATCCTGAAAGCCGACGGTTTTGTACATATCCATCAGGTATTTGTCGCTGCTGATCACAATGTAGTTGCGACCGTTCATCATGGCATAGGTATAAATGTGCTCGAACATGCCGTGCAGAATATCCGTATCACGGTAGCCTTTATCCAGACACAGTGCCGCCACTTCGAAGGTCTGCTCGTATGGTGGCAGCTGACTGAAATCCGATTCCTGCATGAGCACTTCCACTTCCATGGGTTGCTCGCCGCGCTTGCCTATAATAATCGTGGCGGTGCCAATTGCCCTGCCCTGGTGGTAAACCACCAGAATACGGCTATAACGATCAAAGAAATAAGACAGCTTCTTTAGCGGCGCATCCGCAGCCACTTTTCTGACGGCCGCGTAATTGCGCCGCCTCAGATCCAGCACATCTTCATATTCCTGCTGGGTTTCCACAAACTTGAACTGCACGAAACCTTTGACAAAATAGGACCGCAACCCCGAGCGCCTCAGTTCCCGTGGTGTTTTCTTCAGGTAGTGAAAACAATACTGTGCCAATTGTTTTTCCACGGCCTTGGTCAGCGCTTCAAAACGGACAAAGCAGCGTTGCCCGTTGTGCTCATCGGATGACACCTCCGAGACATAGCCGTCGATGGTTTTGTCGCCGTCAAACACACCCAACCGTAAGGTGATGCGCATGCCGCTGAACAAGACACAGGCCAAATCGATCCCGGTGAGATAAAACCCCCGGGCAGACAGGCTCTCGACATTGAAATAAAAATTCTGCCGATAGAAAAACGGATGCTGAAACTGCCCCCGAATCGTATCCTGCGAAGACAACTCAATCGGTGTCAGATGTTGGTGTCCGTCAGCATTATCATGCACGATTACCGCAGACAGTTTGATGGTATCACCGGTTTGTTGCTTATCGATGATCCAACCCTGAACGTTGTAACTGACGTCCATCAATGGACTGACTATCAGTTTGATCGGGTCACGAACATTTACCTGAGCCTCATGCTCCGCAGGCAACTCGATTGCAAACCCCAAACTGGAAATATCCAGCAAAGTTACAGAAACTCGGACCGACCCAGCCACCCAAGTCGCATCCACCCCATGATTTCCATTCAATTGTTGCCGAACAATACGGCGCCCTTCCCTAGATGAAAACTTAACAGTGGTTTCCATATAGGCTACGTCTTTTCAGGTTGCATTAAATAACAAGTCCGCTACGGTGCGGGCACTGTTCCCCAAAGCCACGCATCGTACGGTGTTTATAATCTAATCACTTTTTTTATAGTTTGCCAAACATTATTTGGTTAACTAACGAAACCCCAGCCTACGATATGTAAACAGTGCAACAACCAGGAAACTGTCAATCGATAATTGTAACCGCTCAGTAGTGGCTCTGGTTGATTTGCGTTAACCGATGCTTTCTGCTGGCTGCATTCCTGAATCACTATCGCATTTACGGTCGGACTTGTTTTGTGCATTGCGGCTATCCACAAACAGAAGCAACGGCACAAAGAATAAAAAATTAACCGCCAGGGCGATGGCCACCGTAATCGCCGTCAACAGACCCATACTGGCATTGGGGTAGTAGTGAGAGAATGACATCATGCCGAAATTCGCGGATATCACCAAGGTGGTGGCAATCAACGCGATGCCCACTGTTTTAAAAGCGTAACGTGTTGCCTCTATATTGGAGAGCTTGCTTTCCTGCCGGGCACGGATGTACTTGCTGAGAAAGTGAACAGTGTTATCGATGACTATACCCAAAGTCATGCACGCCACGATGCTTACGGATATGCCGATCTGACCATCGATCAGCGCCCAGACACCAAATGAAATGATCGCTGGAAACAGGTTGGGCAACATGCTCAGCAGGCCGTATTTCACTGATTTCAATGAAATTATCAACAACAGCGAGACCACAACAAGAGCCAATGCCGTTCCCACCAGCATGCCCTGGCCGTTTTGGTAGGAGAGCTCCCCCAGCAACAAATCGAATCCCACACCGCGCACCTGCATGTAGTCCGGCAGCTGCTCACTAATCCAGCGGTCGGCGCGGGCTTCGAAGTCCAGAATCTCATTGGAACTGACACCGCCCAACAACACATTGACGCGGATGGTGGACTGATCCATATCGATCTGATTTTCCAGCCCCAAACCAAAGGGCAATGACATCTGGAACATGAGGGTGTACTGGGCAATCAGGTCCCGCTGCTGCGGAATACGGTAGAACTCAGGGTCCCCGCCGTTCATATCCCGGTTGAGACGTTTGATGGTGTCTGAAAACGTCGACACAAACTCCACTTCCGGTTGCTGCCGTGCCCAGTGGGAAAACCGCTCCAGGCCATTCATGTATTCCGGGTTCATAATGCCCGCGGGCTCCCCGGACGGAAAGGCAAACTGCAGCCGATGGTTGCCGGTGAGTTCATTCACCATAAACTCGGTGGCACGCCTCACTTCATAGGTTTCATCAAAGTAGTCCATCCAGACATCATTGAATTCATTTTTCGCACTCAACGCCGCCAACCCCAGAAACACCATGGAGGATAGGATAAACACCGGCTTGCGGTGATCCACCACAAAGTCCGCAAATCCATCCATCAGGCGGTGATCATGATCACCGCCGCGAAAACGCTGCTGTGGCAGAAGCACCAGCAATGCCGGCAGAAAAACCACACTTAAGAACCACGCCGCCATCACCCCGATGGACACCATATTGGCCATGTCCGCAAAGGGTGGGGATTCCGAGCTGTTTAAAAACAGGAAACCGATGGCGGTGGTGAGACTGGTAAGAAACACCGGCTGGGAATTGACCCGTAAGCTCTCAAAGGTCGCCTGGTACTTGTCGGCACCGTTGCGTATCTGATGCTGGTAGGTGATCAGCAGGTGGATACTGTCCGCCACCGCCAAGGTCAGAATGATGGCCGGCGCGCCCCCCATTACCGGGGTCACTTCAACCCCCAGCCAGATGATCGTTCCCATGGCGATGATGATCGACAGCGTAATCACCAGCATGGTCTGCAGCACCGACACCACACTGCGCAACATGATGAACAGACAGACGACAATGGCCACCGCACTGTAGATTGAGGTGGAACTGAGTTCCGCCTCAGTGGTGGAGCGGGTGGCACTTTTGAAGGCGACGATGCCCGTCAACATGATGTCCACCCCCGGGTACTGCGCCTCAAACTGATCTCGCAGATCGTCCACGTAGGCCATGATCATGGGGGAATCCTGCCCGCTACGATCCTCGGTCACCACGGTCACCGATACCGACGCTGCGTGCCCGGATGTGGACACCACATTGTTCACCAGATTCGGCTCCGCCAGCGCAATGCGCCTGGTCCGCTGAATGTCGGCATCGCTTAAGGCATCCAGATCCCCCACCAGATCATCAATGACCAGCTCATCCCCATCCACCTCGGTGTGCTGAAAATTGGTGAGCGAATCCACCCGTTGGGTTTTGGGAATGGACCACGCCGCAGCCGTGAGTTGCTGCAGTAACTGCAGGTTGCGACGGGTGAACACATCACCATTGTCGGGGCGCACAATCAAAATGACGTTATCATCCCGGCTGAACTGGTTTTCCAGCGATTCCAACCGTTGCAGCCCCTGGTTATCCGCGGCGAACAGGGCACGGGAATCGTTATTGAATTCGATATGGCGAAACCCGGACCCGGCCAGCACCACCCAGGCCAGGGTAACCAGAATACACACCCAAGGGTGATTGATGATGAACAGCTGCGCTTTCTGGACCAATCCGGGGCGCAGGCCCTGGCCCTGATAGGGATCGAACTTCATGACACTATCTCTTTGAAATATGGTGTAATTTGGTTTTGTTATGGAGCACGATCACCAGCTTGTGGACCGCCAACACTTGCTATACGATCGTATAGTCTACTAATTCTGTCAACCACCAATGGATCAACATGCAACCGGATGACAAGCAGGCCAGCCGCCTGGACATACTCACCGCCGCCGCCAACCTGTTCTCCGAGCTGGGTTATAACGGTACCTCTTTCGCCGCCGTGGCCAACGCCGCCTGCCACAGCAAAGCACTGGTGCAATATCACTTTCCCAGCAAGGAACAACTGTGGAAAAGTGCGGTTCAACACCTGTGGCAGCAACGTGACCAGGCGCTACCCCAGTACCTGGATGAGCAATTCCTGTCGCAACTGGATGAGCAGGCACAAAACCAGATGATCCGCCAACTGTGCCGTGGCCTGATCCGGTTTACCGCCGATAATCCCCAGTGGGTGAAGATCATGTACCTGGAGGCCTCCAATCCGGGCCCCCGCCTGGAATGGATGGTGGAGGAATTCTTCCAGCAGGATTTCGCCGCCGGCTCGGCCATGGTGGAACTGGCGCAGCAGCGCCACCTGCTGCCGGAAGCGGATCCCATGAGCATGCTGTTCATCCTGGGCGGGATGGTGATCCATTACGTCAACGTGGCCCCCATCACCCGGCAGGTCACCGGCATCGACCCCCTCACCGACCAGCAGATAGATCATTACGTGGACAACTTCCTGCGCATCCTGCAACGCCCCTGATCCACTACCCCTTGCTTTCTGCCACTCATCCATTTTAGTATACAGCGTATACTCAATACAAAGCCAGCCGTCACCGATAACAAGAACGCAGAATCAGGAGTCCGCCATGAACGACCACGCCCAATTGCCACCCGGCCCCAAGGAGTTCAAATTCAGACAGGCTCTGAAGATGGGCCTGAGCATTTACGACTACCTGCAACAGTGCGCCGACGAATTCGGCGATGCTTTTACCCTGAATCTGCCGGGTATGGAACCCATGGTGTGGGTCAGCCGGCCGGACATGGTGAAAAGTTTTTTCAGCCTGAAACCGGATCAGATCGACCAGTCCAAACTGGCGATTCCCATTGATGTGGGCGACAACCAGACCGGCTTCATCAATAACGAAGAACACGCCCATTCCCGCAAGGTGATCATTCCTCCCCTGGTGTCCAAACGACTGCATGACCGCGCCCAGGTGATGCATGAAATCGTCACCGAACACATCGACGCCATGCAACCCGGCGCCGAATTTGATATTCCCCGCCTGGTGGGGGATATCACCCTGGACATTGCCTGTTATACCCTGCTGGGTTTGCGCAGCGGTGAGAAACGGGATCAGTACCGCGACCTGATGCTGGCGTGGATTCAGGCTTCCACCAACAACACCATGTTCTTGCTGGGCAATATGGTGGGGCCCTCCAAATGGCGTAACCGGCTGCATAAGGCCTATCTGAAGAAAACCCGAAAAGGGGATTTCGGCCATGGCAAAAAAGGCATACTGCCCTGGTCGTACTCGGTGGAACTGAAGGCACAGCTGGCGGATATGATGCGCCGGGACATCCGCGAAGCCCGCGAGAACCCGGACGCACAGCGTAACGATGTGATGTACACCGTATCCCATGCCCGCTACGAGGACGGTGAACTGCTGCCGGAAGAACGGGTTATATCCGAGGCCATGGCCATGTTGATCGGTGGCCACGAAACCAGTGCCGCCACTTCCGCCTGGTATATGTTGTGGCTGTTGAAACGACCGCATGTCTATAAAAAGATGCACGACACGGTATTACAGTCGCTGGCAGAAGAAGGTCGCTTTGACCCCATGAAAATCACCGAGATTCCCTATCTAAATGCCTGCCTGTCGGAATCCCAACGGCTGACACCCTCCGCGGTGGGTACCATGCGCTGCCTGATCAAGGAAGCCAAAATCGGGCCGCTCACCATTCCGCCCAACACCAATGTGTTGGCCGCCGCGTATCTGACCCACCGCCGCAAGGATGTGTGGGGAGACGATGCCCTGGAATTCAGGCCTGAACGCTGGCTGCAGGGCAAACTACCCAGCCCGTTCGAATATTACCCCTTTGGCGGCGGGCGCCGTGCCTGCGTGGGCTCCAATCAGGCCAAACAGCAGCTGCGCATTATTTTTGCCGAGTTTGCCCGCCGCGTGGAATTTGACTCACCCTATGCCCACACCGAACAATGGCCGGGACAACAACAGGTGAGCGGCCAGACTGAACCCCAGGGCGGCGTACCGGTGACCGTCACCACGGTACGCCCCGCCCACTACGGCCTGCCCGGCTCCAGCCTGCAGGCCGCCAGCTAAGGGTGCCCTGTGCGGGGGTCATCACCCCCGCACAGGCGCCGTTAAACGCTAGTAATATCAGGGCCAGCTGCTATGATTGGGCGCAAAAGTTGCCGCCCATTACCAAGAGGCCCATTATGATTTCCCGCCTACGCACCGCTTTTTTAACGGCTCTGTTGCTGTGTCTCAGTGCTTGCCAGAGCATGTACTACGATGCCATGGAGCAAGTGGGTTACCATAAACGGGACATTCTGGTGGATCGGGTGGAGGATGTGCAGGACGCGCAACAGGATGCCAAACAGCAATTTTCGTCAGCTCTGGAGCAATACCAACAACTGATAAAAATAGAAGACCAGGACCTGCTGGATAAATACAACGCCCTCAACGACGAATTCGAAGACAGCCAGGCGGCGGCGGAACAGGTCAGCGAGCGCATTAACGCGGTGGAAAGCGTATCCCAGGCCCTGTTTGAGGAATGGCAGGAAGAGCTGTCTTTGTACAGCAACGCCAACCTCAAGCAACAGAGCGCCGCCCGGTTGTCCAGCACCCGCAAGAAATACAATACGCTGATCCAATCCATGCGCCGGGCCGAAGCCCGCATGCAACCGGTGCTGGCCGCCCTGCAGGATCAGGTACTGTATCTGAAGCACAACCTGAACGCCCGCGCCATTGATGGCCTGAAAGGTGAACTGCGCACCATCGAAACCAATGTAGCGCGGCTGATCCGGGATATGGAAGCCTCCATTGCCCAGTCCGAAGCCTTTATTGCCGAACTCAATCAGGCCGGATAGCTTACGCCTTGACTCACACCTTGGTTACGGCAGATACCATCTGCAACAGTAAAGCGGTTGACCCATTGACAATGAAAGGACTAAAGTACCAAACGGATAACCCAATAAGATAAGAGACCATCAGGTCCGTATCCAATTAATTAAAACAAAAAATAAAAAATAAAAATGAAAAAATCAGCCGTAACCCTGACTGTGGCCATGGCGTCATGCCTGCTGGCCTCTACCGAAGCCTGCGCCCAGCTACTGAACAATCTGTCCATTGGCAACCCCAAGGCGCTTGGTATGGCCCATGCGGTCACCGCCGATCCACCGGGCATTGATTCAATCCACTTCAATCCCGCCGGACTGATTCAGATCAAGGGGCGCCAGGCCAGCGTCAAAGCGCTGATCGCCAGCGTGGAGATTGAATCCAAATTCGGTGAACCCACTCTGCCCACCGACGTCTACGATGTCCCTTTTGATCCGGGCAATCCCAACCCCAGCCCCATCAGCGACAAGCAGTTGTATTACAACCTCACCCAAAGCTGTCAGGACGATTACCCCATTGCCGACGACACCAACATCGATCAGGTGGCCGCCGCCCATGATCTCTGCTGGGGCATTGATCCGGTGGCCAACAGTACCACCACCACCGGCAGCCCGGTGCTGATGGTGCCGTTTATGGGGTTGCAAGAAAGCCCGATTCTGCTGCTACCCATGGGCGGCATGGCGTTCGAGGGCCCTTCCGGTGGCTGGGCGTTCGGGTCAGCGGTTTATGTACCGGAAGGCATCGGCTACACCCGGGATCTGGACAGCGGTGGTGCCTATCAGGGCCATCAGGTGGGCCTGACCCGACTTACCTACTTTTCACCCACATTGGCGCTGCAGGTAACCGATACCCTGTCCGCCGGGGTGGGAGTCACGTTTTCCTATCACGGCCTGGGCATCAAAACCAACTTTCGCGCATCCGGACTGACCCTGGGTTACCTGCGCAACCTGAATTCCATCCCCGATAGCCCGCTGCCTGCCATTGATCTTGGCCCCTACGACAACGTGGGTCTGCTCACCATGGAAATGGAAGATCTGTTTTCCGTGGGGTTCAGTTTCGGCATGCTGTGGGAAGCCAATGACTGGCTGACCCTGGGCTTCAGTTACAAGAGTGAATCCGTCTCCGACCTGGAGGGGGATTACAGCATGGAGTACACCAGCAATTTCGTCAAAACCATGAAAGGGCTGCAGGAAGGCGGCCTGGATGCCATTCTGCCGCTGCTGGACGGTGGCAGGGTGAATGCAACGGATGTGGAGAAAGGCACGGTAAAAACAGAGTACATCGTGCCGCAGACCGTGTCCTTCGGCGCCTCTCTGCAGGTGATGCCCGATCTGAAAGTGAACCTGGATGCCAAATGGATTGAATACAGCCGCTGGGATGAGCTGACCTTCAGCTTCAGCCAGAACAATGACTTCCTCACTCTGGCCAGCGTGATCAACACCCTGGCCGGACTGGATTACGCCGATCCGGATGAAATGCGCATTCCCCGCAAATACGAGGATACCTGGTCCTGGGCCATTGGCGCGGAATATCAGTGGAACGACAATATCGTGTTACGGGCCGGATATGAACCCCGCAGCTCGGCCATTCCGGAAGACCGCACCGACCTGCTGTTTCCCATCGGCGATGCCGACCTGTTCACCGCCGGTTTCGGCTGGCGCTATGACAATCTGACCCAGGTGGAAGCCGCCATCGGCTACATGCATTCAAACACCAAAACCGATGCCTGTGAGTCCGTTAACGCCAACAGCTGCCGGGAGGGGGATGTGGTGTACAACCCCTATTTCGCCACTCCGTTTGAAAACGAGGTCAATGCCTATCTGGTGGCGTTGTCCATCGATCGCAAGTTCTGATCAGACCGCGCCATGACAGCCGCAGAATCAGGATACCGCTGCTAAATCGGTAACCTGATTCTGTAACTGCGACAGGTTGTTTTTATGCCCGATGGCGATCAGCGGATCAGGCCATCATCAATGAGCTGCTGAAAGTGATCAACAAAGGTTTGCTCCAGAGGGTGGTACTGCAGACCCAGGCGTTGCTTGCTGCGGCTGTTATCGAATTTGAGCGGATGCCCCACATTTTGTTCGATAAAACGCGGTTTGGCGCTGGCGTCCATCAACCTGCCGAACCATTTGACGATCACCTTCGGCAATTCAAAAAACGGAAACTTATACCGCTTACCAAAATGCTTTTTCAGGATGGTTGCCACTTCCAGCATGGTGGGCTCGCCATTGGAAATGATATGCCGACCCTCCGCATCCGCACGAAAAGCCGCTGCCACATGAGCCCGGGCCACATCCCGCACATCGACCCAGCCCAGACGCATTTGGGGTACCCCGGGCCATAGGCGGCCATTGCCCAGGCTGCGTAAGGTATCGATGCTGGTGGAATGGCTGTACTTGGTCAATGCCGGCCCGCCCACCATACTGGGATTGATGGTCACCAGATGCCAGCGGGACTGGGCATCATGGATCTTCCAGGCTTCCTTTTCCGCCAGAAACTTGGAGTAGGAATAGGGCTGATGCTGCAGGCTGCTGGAAAAATTCCAGTCCTCCTCATTGAAAACACCCCGCGGATTCTTACGCAGATCGGCGTTATCCCCAAACACGGCCGCCACGCTGCTGGTCAGCACCACTCGTTTTACGCTGGCGGTGCGATTGGCCGCCTCCAGCACGTTGCGGGTGCCCTCCACCGCCGGTTTGATCAGCGCCTCCTGCGGATCTTTAAATCCCCGCACCACAAAGGGCGAGGCGGTGTGCATCACCACTTCGCAGCCTGCCATGGCCTCATCAAAACTGCCCTCGTCCAGCAGGTCCGCCTTAAACAGCTTCAATGTCCCCAGCGGTGCTGCGGCGGCAATCTTCTGCAGGGGGCCCACAGACTTCTCACTGTCCGGATTGCGCACGGTTCCATGCACCGTGCAGCCTTCTTCCAACAAATATTTGATAATCCAATTTGCAATGTAGCCTGATGCTCCGGTCACCAGCACCGGTTTGGTCTTATCGATGATCTGTTCCATGTTCAATCCATAATTCGCAAAGATGACGTTTTAATGGAGCGAACCCTATGCCAATTTGCCCATTAACTCAATGGCTGTACCGCCACGATCCCCTGTCCATGATTGGCCCGGCAGGGTGAATGGCCGGTATTCGGCCAAGGATTTAACAGATGATATGGTCAACTATAATTGACCATATCCGAGTATCGGGATACACTGGGCAAACATTAACAACGGAATTGGATCATGCTGGAACTGATCAAAGAGTACCTGGGCCCCTACTATTTAATTGTTAAATTCGTACATGTCTTTGCCGTGATGGCCTGGTCATGGAGTACCGCGGTTGCCTACACCTCGTATCTGAAACCGGCCTATATAAAGTGGCGCAAGAATCCGGCCGACCCCATACTGCTGCAACGACGGGATTGGGCATTCGAGCAGTTTGATCGGGGGGCGGTCATTGAACATACCGCTTTTCCGGTGCTTGTGATCAGTGGGGGCCTGTTGTTTGCGTTGGGCGGCTGGGATATCGGGTTTCACTGGTTGATGCTGAAGTTGTCCATCGTGGTGTTGATTTTCTTTCCCATCGAAATCGCCGACTACTGGCTATCTCATATGGGTGGCAACAAATACCGAATTCGCGCCTCAGGTGATGCCGAAAAATATCAACGCTACATTCAGCATCACTGGCACTTCTTCCGCATCACCACACCATTGATTACCCTGTTTATGCCAATGGTGATCTTTCTGGCCATCGTCAAACCGGCTTTCAACTAGGTTGAAATACCGCCCCCGGGGAACACTCCAGAATTTCCCGCAGGGCGGTGGCCCGCTCCTTGCCAATACGGCGAGCCAGCTCTGATTCCAGTTCATGCAGGGCTTTCGCGGCCTGCCTTCCTTTTTCAAGGCCGGCGCGGGTCGGCAGAATGCGCTTACTGCGTTTATCCTCTGCATCCACCACCAGCGTCAGCAAACCCCGTTCAACCAATTCATTAACCGTCTTGTTCACCGCCTGCTTACTTACCCCCAAATGCCGCGCAATATCCACCGCTGTGTTACGCCCTTCTGCCAAATTCACAAACACGGCAGACTGGGCTTTGCTGAAAGCGGTTTCACCGCTGGCCGCCAGAATATTCTGCAGACTGGCATCAAACCAGTCGTAATAGTTCAACAACAGCTGCATCAGATTAACGGGATAGCCCACGTCAACCTTTTCCATCGGTTTGAGTTTGTTCATAAACTGTTTGTCCAGTGAATTTGCCCCAGTATACACTAACCGTTTCCACCCCTCCGCAATGGGAGTTCTATACTCGTGCGTCGCACCAGCAAGTTGATCCTGGCGCTGTATGCCCTGTCGGCCATAATGCATTTTTACGTAGCCATGCGTTTATTGCCGGACTTACCGGTTGCAACCGGCATCAAGGTCAGTTTGGGTATTGTGTTAGTGGCCTCAACGCTTTTAATTCCTGCGGCCATGATCCAAAGCCGTAAACAGCACAGTCTAATCAATACACTGATTATATGGTGCGGACTCATCTTCATGGGGCTGTTGTCCAGCCAGTTTGTGTTCACCCTGGTACGGGATCTGTTGTTGCTGACACTGCACCTGGCCGAACAGATTGCCCATCTGGATTTTCTCTCTCCCAATTGGCTCAGCGTCAGCGCCTCGGCTGTGGTGTTGGCCAGCCTGGCCATCACCGGCGTGGGATTCCTCAGCATTGTATCAGGCCCGGCGGTGGTCAAAGTAGAGATCCCTATTCAGGACCTGCCCGCAGAGCTGGAAAGTTTCCGTCTGGCGCAGCTGTCTGATATACACATCGGCCCCACCATCAAGCGCCGCTTTTTGCAGAAGGTGGTGGCACGGGTAAACGAACTGGCAGTGGATGCTGTGGTGATTACCGGTGACCTGGTGGATGGCAGAGTTCACCATCTGGGGCAGGAAACACAGGCGCTGGCCCAACTGAAATCCGCTGCCGGCACCTTTTTTGTGACCGGTAATCATGAGTACTATTGGCATGCGGAGGAATGGGTTGCCCTGTTGAAAACCCTGAACATTCGCATCCTGATGAATGAACATGCGGTGATTTCCCACCAGGGCAAACAGGTGGTCATTGCCGGTGTGGCGGACTATTCTGCCCACCAGTTTATCGCGCAGCACCGCAGCGACCCAGAGCGTGCCCTACGTCACGCACCCGCCACCGCCGGCCTGAAAATTCTGTTGGCCCACCAACCGCGCAGTATATTTCAGGCCAGAGAAAGCGGTGCCCATGTTCAGCTTTCCGGTCACACTCATGGTGGGCAATTCTGGCCCTGGAATCATTTTGTTCCGCTGCAACAACCTTTCACCAGTGGACTGCACTGGTTTGAAACCATGTGGATTTATGTCAGCCGCGGCACCGGCTACTGGGGCCCACCCAAGCGCTTTGGCGCACCGGCGGAAATTACGCTGATCCGGTTTGTGCGGGCGGAACTCCAGCAATGACACCACCGGCAGCACCCGGTTATAAACGCATTCTTATGCTGACCTGGCCGATTATACTGGCCAACAGCGCCACCCCGTTACTGGGCCTCGCCGACACCGCTGTGATCGGCAACGTGGCCGGTGCGGCCCACCTGGGCGCCATTGCTCTGGGCGCCCTGCTGTTTAATTTTATTTACTGGGGATTCGGCTTTCTGCGCATGAGCACCACCGGCTTTGTGGCGCAGGCATCCGGTCGCAACGACCGCACCAGCATTCTTGAAACCACGCTGCGGGCACTGTGCATGGGCCTGTTGATTGGTGTCTGCCTGACACTGTTGCAGTGGCCGCTGGCAAAATTGGCGTTCTCATTATTTGGTGCCAGCGAGACGGTGGAAGCCCTCTGCCAACAGTATTTTGCCATCCGCATCTGGGGTGCACCTGCCACTCTGGGTACCTATGTATTGATGGGCTATTTCATTGGCCAGGGATTAAGCCGCCGACTGTTGCTGCTGCAGTTATTCCTTAACGGATTGAATATTGGGCTGGATATTGTGTTTGCGGGCTACCTTGATATGGGTGCTAAAGGCATTGCTTTGGGAACCGCCATTGCGGAATGGAGCACCTTGTTTCTGGGCCTGGTATTGGTGCGGCAACACCTCGGACTGGGCCAGCCTGCTCTCGATTTACAGCTCTCACATTTGCCCTGGGGTGAGCTGTTGAAAGGCGACAAAGTCAAGCCGGTGTTGCAGGCCAATGCCAACCTGATGATCCGTACCCTGTTCCTGCTACTGGGTTTTGCTGTGTTTACCGACCAGGGTGCGCGCTTTGGTGATACCACCCTGGCCGCCAATCATATTCTGCTGCAATTCATTTCGTTCAGCGCGTTCTTTCTGGACGGTTTTGCCTTTACCTGCGAATCCCTGGCGGGCAAGGCACTGGGCCGGCGTAACCGCCCTCTCTTTCTATCGGTGGTGGCCAGAACCACCTGGCTGGCGGCGGGCACCGGCATTATTCTGGCCACCGCGATCATGTTGTTCGGGCCCGCCTTGCTCACGGTTCTCACCGATTTGCCTGCGGTCAACTCGACCGCACTGAACTATCTGCCTTACTGTGCCTTTTATGTGGCGATATCCTTCGCCGCCTTCCAACTGGATGGGCTGTTTATCGGCACCACTACCACCGCGCCGTTACGCAACGCCTCAATACTGGCCACCAGCGCTTTTTTGTTGTTGATCGCAAGCCTGACCCCGGCTTGGGGCAATGCCGGTTTGTGGAGCGCTTTTATCGGTTTTGTCTGCCTGCGGGCCCTGTTTCTGGGGGCTTACTTCCGCCATCTGCTGCGGCCACTGGCAGCCTGAGCAGAGGCTCTCACCAGGGCTGCTGTCACAGCAGCCATTACACCTAAGGAGCAGCAGCCGGATCAGCCGACGGGTCGCCGCTGGGTGCGGGTTCCGTCATGGCCGATTGCAGAAGCGCCTCAATGGGAAACGGGCTGCCGTTCAACAACATCACGCCATCCTCAAGGGACGCCCGCAGCACCAGCTTACCCTGCTCCGGCAGCAGCAGGCCCTGTTGCATGAATGGCAGCACCGTGTCCGCAAATTGACTGCCGACAACCGACGCCTCATCCAACTCCAGATTCACAGCACCATTGAACGCCGGTAGGAACTGCAGCGGATCGTCCAGATCCGCAAAACTCACACCACCCGGCAAACCGTTGTAACCCAGCCTCATGTCCGCGTGATGTTGTGCCCCCAGGGCCGCCACATCCAGTCGCTGTGCAAACCCCAGCCCCGGTTGAAACAACGCTTGCATCACCTGTTCAAGCTCGGCCTCCAGTTGCGGGGTCAATTGCGGCTCGCCCGTTTCATCCGTGGGCAACGTGCCGGACTGAAACTGTTGTTGAATCTGCATGGACACATCAGACCAGCGCTCCAGGCCGGTGGGGGAGACACCGGTGAATTCCAGGTGCCAACTGGCTGCAGTGATGGGCAAAGGGGATTCTATGCTTTCTATTTCCAGGGTTTGAAAGTAATCCATTTTGCCCTGGTTAACCTGGTTGCCACTGTTCAGGTTCAGGTTCTCCAATATCAGCACCATGGACTTCGAGGTCAGCGCCAGCTTGGGGATACTGAACACACTCTCCCCCACCATGGTATAGGGGGAATTGCCCGTATAACTCATGGAACCGGATGCCTCCGCCATGTCCAGCGCAAAACCGGCACTGAGCACATTGCTGGCTCGCACCAGCAGACTGGCATCAAACCGGGTCAACGCCTTATTGGAACGCAATGACAGATTGGCACCGCCAAAACGAATATGATCCTGGCCCTGGTCCATCTCATAGGCGGCAATATCCAGTTCCGTTTGCGCCGACTGATCAAAATAGATAATGGTACGGAGGTTTAAGGGCGCAGCTTCCAACCAACGGGATAGGGTCTGCTCCACCCCTTCCGCACTGCTTCCGGAAAGGCTCAGGCTGCCGTAGCCCAGGCCCAGGCGTGGCCCGATATCCGTCAGTAACAGCGGTCCGTGGTAAAAACGGGACTCAACCAGCAGATCAAGGGGCTGCTGACCCAGGGCCGGATCCCCCAGCAATTGATCCAATGACAGGGTCACACGCACCACGGCATGGGAACGAAACCAACCCCGATCATAGGATTGCGGTGCCACGGCAATACCTGCCTGCAATGGCATATTGGCAATTCGTTTTTCGTAGGCTCGCTCCAGTGCGAACCCCGACACCAATGGAAAACTCAACAGCACCCCAATTACAATCACCACCACATACGCCAATAGCTTTTTCATCAACACGCCTTTTTAATCTTTATAAATCTGATAGTTATAGTAAGCCTTCCACTAATGATAGCGAACCATGAAACATTTGGCGCGAGAATGCATGAAAATGTGGCACACCACTCATCCTGTGGATACACATTAAGGGATTTCATGTCCGGCGCGGGCAGGCATTCGAATCATTCGTCAAGGGGATAAAAATCGAAGTGCTGCAGTGGATTACACTGTGGGAGCAGGACAGCGCGGCCTTTTATCATTACATGAGCAATCAGCTGGCACGCCGCAATACCCAATCCCTGAATTGAGAAACCGGCATGGGTTTGGCCAGATAAAAACCCTGCACCCGGTCACAGCCCATGCGGGTAACCGCCGTTAGGGCCTCCTGATCCTCAACCCCCTCGGCGACCGTCTGGATCTGCAGTGCACGGGCCAGTTTCACGGTGTTTTCCACTATGCGGTAATCGCTGTCGTTGCGACCCATCTGGCTGATAAAACTGCGGTCGATCTTCAACTCATGAATGGGCAGGCGGCTCAAATACGCCAATGAAGAATAGCCGGTACCGTAATCATCCAGTGCGATACTGCATCCAGTGGAGGCCAATTGATTGAGGTTTTCGATCACCGTTTCAAAATTATCGCTGGATGAGGTTTCCGTCACTTCAAAAACCACATCCGACAAGTTGACCATGTGCAACTCCGCCATAGACGTCACAAATGAAATCAACTTTGCTTCCATCAGATTCTGGATAGACAAATTGATGCTCAAGGTGAGTATTTGCCCGCTCTCATTGAAGCCGTGCAGCAAATTGAAAGCCTCTTCGATAACATAACGGCTCAGCTCCGGCATCAGTCCCGCTTCCTCCGCGACCTCGATGAACTCAACCGGAGAAACCACACCAAAGCTCTCGCTGTTCCAACGCAACAACACTTCGGCACCACACAAGCGATTGGTGCGGCAATCAAACTGCGGTTGCAGGTACAAATCCAACTCCCGCACACGGATCGCTTCCACCAGCTCACCGGCGATCGCCAGGCGGCGCCGGCCAAAGGCATCGATATCAGAGCTGTAGATGGTGATATTGTCCGAACCGCGGAAACAATAATCCCGTGCGGCACTGGCATGCTGGACCAGCAGATCAGCCCGGTCACCGTGCTTGGGATAAATCGCAATACCACACTTGGCTTTCAGGCGCGCAGACGTGCCACCAACATCAATGGCCGTTTCGTGCAACTGCATCACCCGGTCAATAAACTCATGAATGGATCGATAACCCTCGCCCATTTTGGCCAGCAGTGCCAAGCTGCCGAATTCGGTTACCGCGATGTAGAAACGCGCGGATTTTTCCACCGTGATGGTTTGAATGTCCGTCGACAATTCCTGATTAAGACGCGCGCTGACCCGGGCAAACAAATCTTCCGCCAGGCGCCGCCCCATGGACGATGAAATCTCCTTGAACTGAGGAAAGTACAGCATGGCCAGGGCAAATGAATCGTACCCGGAACGATGATCAATCAACTCACCCAGCCGGTTCAGCAACAACGAATCATTGGGATAGTGGGTGATGGGATCGTGCAGCGCCTGTTGCAAAGCCTGATCCTGCACCTGAACGATGGCATGCTGCGCCGCCTTCATCTTTTCCATGGCAATCAACTTATGTCGGCGTTCTTCTTTGATGCGGTGGGCCAGGGCAAAGGAAAACAGCAATGCTTCCAGCATTGAGCCTGCCTGAAACGCATGGTTAGTCAACTGGGACGGCTCGATATAACCAAATATATTTGCCAAATACAAACTGCTGCCGAACACCAGGGCAGCGGTGGCAAAAACAAAATAGCGCGCAATCTCGATTCCCGAAATCAAGGCACTGATGCCCGCAATCAACACCAGCAGCATCGACAGGGCACCCACACACCCGGCCAGAAAAGCGCCATTATCCGGCACATAAAGCACATAGACCGCCACCAACAAATTGACCACACACATAATCCGCATCACCAGTTGCAATACCGTGCCCAGGCTCTCGCTGCGCAAAAAACGCAGTGAGAAGCACAGCAACCAGAACAGGGTAAAACAGGCCGACAGCGGTAAAACATAACGGGTCAAATCCGCATTCAACCAGACATAACGTGCCCCCAACCCCGAGATCGACAGCATCAAACCCACGATAGAGAGCAACGTCATCACATAGTAACCATAGGTGACATCGGCCATAGAGATAAACAGGAAGCTGTTGTACAGCAGCAACGCCACGATTACCCCGAAATACACCCCCCACAACAACGCCTCCATGTTCTGGCGGGAAACCAGATACTCCACGGTCCACAGTTCCACCGGAATCTGCAATGAGGTAGTGGATTCCACCCGGATATAAAAATCCACCTCGCCGTTGATGTAATCGGGAATCGGGAAATTGATATTGTGGGATCGAAAGGTATGGGGATCCCTGCGCACGGTTTGCAGATCACTGCTCCACAGCACCCGCCCAGCGCTGGGGTCATAAGCATGAATAGCCACCTTCTGCAGCAGTGGATAGGGGATTACCAGATGCCAGCGCTGATCGCTGTACTGCGCCAGGTTCACCCGCAGCTTGAGCCACACCGCAAAATCCACAAACCCGAAGTTCAGTACATGGCCGGCTGTATTCCTGACCCAGGCATCGGACGTCAACACATCATCCAGCGCCAGCGTGCGGGATGTATCAACCTGGTAACTGACAAACGCATTGAGGTTGTAGAAATCATAGGCCGCTTTTTCAGTCTGAATATGCTCCATCGCCTGCGACGTTGAGCACATTGCAAACAGCGAACTGATCACAAATAAACCAATTCCAGTGGTTGTCAGCTGCCGGCAAGACCTCCACAAGGTTCTCACCATTAACTTGAATCCGTTCAATATTTCGCACTCTGTTTTTTGACGAATCTGAAATCTGGTCCAGACTTCCAATGCTAAGTAATCATTATAGATGGAACTTTGGAATGAGCACATTACACGGAGAGTACCGCCGCCACGCGCGCACCAACATCAAGACATCGGTTTCAATCAGCATGGACGACAATGGCTTGAACACCAAAACCCGGGATGTCTCCGAAAGTGGCATTTGCATCGCCAAGCCCAGCGAACTGACGCTCACCCCTGGTCAAACTGTAAACATTACCTTCGATCGACTGTCCAAGTTGTCGGTACCGGCCACCATCATTCGGGTGTCGGACAATCAGATCGGTTTATCACTGGAGAATATCCGCTTCAGCGAACAGGATATTACGGGCATTATTCAAACTGCACCCTGGCATCAGCGGGCCAAAGTGGCCATCAAGCGCAGTTTCTGGAAAAATACCCGCAGGCTGGCCATTCTGGTCACCAATACGCTGTTGCGGAAACCCCTGCTTAAATTGATCAATCCCAGCTTTATCTTCGCCGTGTACGGCAATGAGAAAGACGTCGGCACGTACTACACCCCTTTCATGGCGCGCCTGATACCGCCGCTGATGATCGGCAGCGTGATTCGCAATCGCAACCGCACCGGCATCATGGTGGCGTCGAAGTTTTATGAACACGAACTGGCCGAAGATTCCAACAAAGTGCGCACGTACCTGCAACAACTGCAGGACGAGTTTCCTCATATCGATACCATTGCCCTGGTTGGCAGGTTACCCAACTTTGTCATGAAGGCCGGCAAGGAAATCCAGCGCCCCTACGTGGACGGATCCATGGGCACCCGCTACATGATCTGGGACGTGGGCCGGCAAATGAAGGCACTCCCCAAGTACAGCGGTGAAGAATGCATTGTCGTGTTGGGCGGCGCCGGCCGCATCGGCAACATGGTGTGCGAAGATCTGACCCGCGTGTTTCGCACCGTAATTGCCTTTGACCCGCGTTATGACAAGCAAGAAGAGATCTACACGCCCATAGGCAAGATCATCCGCAGCAGTAATCCCGACATTCTCAACAGCAGCAGACTGTTCATCGGGCTGACCCATCACGGTGATGCCATACGCAATGTGATTCCTTACCTGCCGGCCGGCTCCCTGGTGGCTGACGACACCCACCCCTGCATCAGCCTTGAAGCCCGGCAGGAAATGAAAGCCATGGACATCGAGGTGGAGAAAATCGTGCTGTTCCACGAGGAATTTTCCATGTGGCCGCGCATGCCCGGCTGGAACAACCGCGCCATCCCCGGCTGCCTGGTGGAGGCCCTGGTGCTCAAGGAACAGGAAGATACCGATGTAGGTAATTTCGACAGCTTCTGCCATACCGCCCACAGCATCGGATTTGAGGGAAGACTCATAAAACCCCTGGACGAATAGCGTACAAGCATCGAGTTACGCGCTGAAAAGACATATACTTTCCCGTACCCTCGCCACTCACAGGAAAGTATATGTCTTCCAAGAACAGCCTCTCCAATCCAAAAAATCAGATTACCATCCGCAATGCCACCCTGGGCGATGTCGCCGGCATCTGTGATCTCAGCAATCGGGTTTACGCCAATACCGGCATGTATGGATACTCTGAGGGGGCTGTGACCGGCCAGATCAACCACTTTCCCCAAGGCCAGTTCGTTATCATCATCAATGATACCGTGGTGGGCTACTGCGCCACGTTCCGCATCGACGAGAACCTGGCTTTGAAAGAGCACAACTGGACGGAGATCACCGGCAACGGCTATGCCTCCCGCCATGATCCCGACGGCGACTGGCTCTACGGCATGGAAGTGGCGGTCGACCCTGATTACCGCGGTTACCGACTGGGGCAACGGCTCTACAATGAGCGCAAAAAACTGTGCGAAAGCCTGGGCCTGAAAGGGATCGTCTTCGGCGGCCGCCTGCCGACCCTGGCCAACCGCCTGAAGCGCTTCGGTTCCGTAGAAGAATATGTGGAGCAGGTCATTCAGAAGAAGCTGCGTGACCCGGTGCTGACCTTTCAGATCAACAACGGTTTTGAGGTCATCGGCATCATCCCCCACTATCTGGATGCGGATGTCCAGTCCAAGGGCTACGCCATCCATCTAATGTGGCGCAACCCCAAGGTGCCGGTGGATGAACCCAATGCAGGCAAGAAAAAGTACGGTGGCAGGGTGCCGGATTCCATTCGCATCGGCTCGGTCCAATACATGCAACGGCGGGTGCATTCCTTCGAAGAGTTTCTTTCCATCGTGGAATATTTCGTGGATGTGGTGGCCGACTACAAAGGGGATTTTGTGGTCTTCCCCGAGCTGTTCGCACTGCAGCTGCTGTCCATCGAGGATCAGGCTCTGTCACCCATGGAATCCATGGAAGCCCTCACCAAATACACGCCCCAGTTCAAGGAAGCGCTGCGGGACATGTCCCTGCGCTATAACATCAACATCATTGGCGGATCGCACCCCACCATCATGCCCAACGGCCGGGTGGAGAATATCGCCTATATTTTTCTGCGGGACGGCACCATTCACGAGCAACCCAAAATTCACCCTACTCCCAATGAAGTGTACTGGTGGAATATTGAGGGCGGCAACACGCTGAAGGCCATCGAGACCGATTGCGGCCCCATTGGTGTATTGATCTGTTACGACTCGGAATTTCCCGAACTGGCCCGCCATCTAACCGACCAGGGCATTTCCATACTGTTCGTGCCCTTCTGTACCGATGAACGACAAAGCTATCTGCGGGTACGCTACTGCTGTCAGGCCCGCGCGGTGGAAAATCAGATTTACGTGGTGATGTCGGGTAACGTGGGCAACCTGCCCAAGGTCAATAATATGGACATTCAATATGCCCAGAGCTGCATTCTCACCCCCTGTGACTTTCCCTTTTCCCGGGACGGCATTGCCGCGGACACCACCCCCAATGTGGAGATGATTGCCTTCGCCGATTTACGCCCGGAGACCTTAATGATGGCGCGCAACAACGGCACCGTGAAAAACCTGCAGGACCGACGACACGATCTGTACAGCCTGAACTGGCGCGGCAAATAGCCCGGTTACAAACGAGGCACCGGGGTGGGCCTGTTTTTCAACACTATTTCTCGACAAAGGCCCGCTCGATCACATAATGCCCGCGATCACCATGACGGGCCTCCTCAAAGCCCCGCTCATCCAGTATGCGGCAGGTGTCTTTCAACATGGAAGGGCTGCCGCACAACATAAAGCGGTCATGCTCCGGGTCCATCGGCGGCAGGCCGATATCGCTGAACAGTTTTCCACTTTCCATAAGATCGGTCAGTCGGCCCTGATTTCGAAACGGCTCACGGGTTACGGTTGGGTAGTAGATCAGCTTGCTGCGCACCTCGTCACCAAAGTATTCGTTATTGGGTAACTCATCGGCAATGAAGGATTCATAGGCCAGATCCGCCACATGGCGCACACCGTGGGTCAGTATCACCTTGTCATAGGCCTCATACACCTCGGGATCCTTGATGATGCTCATAAACGGAGCCAGACCAGTGCCCGTACTCAACAGGTACAGGTTGCGACCCGGGTGCAAATGATCCACGATCAGGGTTCCGGTGGGCTTGGTACTGACAAAGACCTCGTCACCCACCTGCAGGTGCTGCAGTTTGGAGGTCAGCGGGCCATCCTGCACTTTGATGCTGAAAAATTCCAGCTGCTCCTCATAGTTGGCACTTACAATACTGTAAGCCCGCAGCAACGGGCGCCCTTCATTTTCCAGGCCGATCATGGTGAAGTGACCGTTTTTGTATCGAAAGCCCGGATCGCGGCTGGTGGTGAAGCTGAATAGAGTCTCATTCCAGTGGTGCACACTGGTGACACGTTCGGTGATCAGATTGGCCATGGTGATGCTCCCGCTGCAATGAATACTGGCTGCCACTATAGAACTGGGCAGATTATTGGTAAAATGGTTTATATTGATATAATTAATCGATTTTATAGATATGAAATTTACCCTTAGACAGATCCAGGTATTCTTGGCCACAGCTCATTTCGAGAATATATCCCGGGCAGCCGACAGCCTGTCCATGTCCCAGTCAGCCGCCAGCAGCGCTTTGGCGGAGCTGGAATCCCAGTTCGACATCAAGCTATTCGACCGCGTGGGCAAAAGGCTGCAACTGAATGCCCTGGGCCACGCCCTGCGCGGCCAGTCGGAAGCGCTGCTGCGGCAGGCGGAAGATCTGGAGGTGGCCCTGCAGCAACACTCCGCCATCGGCCACCTGAAAGTGGGTGCCACCCTGACCATCGGCAACTATCTGGCGGTGCATATCATGAGCCGTTTTCTGCAGGATAAACCGGAAGCGCGAGTAGAGCTGGACGTGGCCAATACCGCCAGCATTGCCCGTAAAGTAAAAAACTTTGAACTGGATGTGGGCCTGATCGAGGGTGAGCTGTCCGACCCGGAGCTGGACATCACCCCCTGGATGAAGGATGAACTGGTGGCATTTTGTGCCCCGGAGCATCCCTATGCCGACAAAAAGAAGCTCACCGACCAGGATATCCTGGCCGCCAACTGGATACTGCGGGAACAAGGCTCAGGTACCCGTCAGACCTTTGACTGGGCCATGCACGGTGTTCTGCCGCAACTCACCGTATTGCTGGAGCTGCAGCACACTGAAGCGATAAAACGTGCCGTGGAAGCCGGCCTGGGCATCGGCTGCCTGTCACGGGTGGCCTTAAAGGAGGCGTTTGCCCGTGGCAGCCTGGTTCCTCTGCCCATGCCGCAACGCAACCTGAAGCGTGAATTCTATTTTATCCTGCACCGGCAAAAATACCGCAACAGCAGTATTGATGCCTGGCTTGCCCTGTGCCTGGAGCTCTTCCATTAATCCCATCACCGCGAATCGGGTTTGGTTGATTTTTTATGCTGATACATGCGTTCATCGGCCAGCTTGATCCAATGATTGGCATCCCCAATTTCCACCTCACCCAGGGTGACCGCGCCATAGGAAATCGCAATCCCCACATCGTCATACTCACTCAGCCGGATGGAAACCAACACCTCATCGAGCTTTTTAATAAACTGCGCAGCCTCACCGGCGCCTGTTTCCCGCAGCAGCAACAGAAATTCATCACCGGCGTAACGATAGAAACCATCGGTTTCACGTACATTGGCGCGAATGCATTTTGAAAACTCAACCAGCACCTGATCACCGGCCTCATGGCCGTAATTGTCGTTGACCTGCTTGAAATCATTGAGGTCAATGAACAGCAGGGTCGCCACCGTTCCATAGCGCCGCTGAAGCGCTATACACTCATTCAGGTCAGCAATGGCGTAGGGCCTGCGTACCGCCATGGTCAGAGGGTCAAATTTTGCCAGCTGTTCCAACTGGCGATTGCTCTGCTCCAGCTTTTTCTGTGCCATGCGTTCTTCGGTGACGTCTCTGGCCATGCCCACCATAAACAGCAGTTCACCGGCGGCGGAGCGAACCGGTAGCCCTTCATCATGGATGTATCGCACCGTTCCATCACGGCCCAATATGCGGTAATTGACATCCCAAATTCCCTTGCGATGATTATCCACTTCTGCATTCAGCAGGTGCCGGTCTTCCGGCAGCACCGCATCCATAAAGCTGGTAGGATTATGCATCAGGCTTTCGATGGTGCGCCCCCAAATCTGTTCATAGCGATTACTGACGAACAGCACTTTGGTGATACCCGGCGTGGACATCCAGACAACGGCGTTAACATGATTGGCAATACTTTTGAATTTCGCTTCCGACGCCAACAACTCTTCCTCATACTTACGGCGGTAGGAGATGTCCTCGATGATGGCAATCAGATACTCAGGAACACTGGACTCGCCCCGGTAGGGTGTCATGGTGAAGGTGACCCACACATCCTGGCCCTTACTGTCCAACAGCCGCTTTTCGAAGCGCAGGTGTTCCACTTCACCATTGATCAGGCGCCGTATGGTCAGACGATTGGCATTACGCTCCATAACCGGCGTCAAATCATCCAGCTTCATCTCTTCCAGATCGCGCCTGGGATAACCCAGAATAGCTGCCAACTGGCGATTAACTTTGAGAAAATGACCTTCCAGGCTGATCTGGGCAATCCCCACCGGGGCCAGTTCAAATGTCATTCTGAAATGTTCTTCCAGCTGGGCTGCGTGACGCTCGATGTTCTCCACCTTGGACACATCCAGCAGGTTCACCACCGCGAAACGTTCCTGCTCAATCTGATAGAGCCCGATCTGCACTTCCACCCGCTTGATTTCATTGCGTGCGGTGGATAAGGCCACCGGATTACGCATAGTACGTTCACCACCACTGCGGAAAAACAGATTGCGATATTCGATGTGATCACCCCGCGCTGCTTCCGGTATAAACTCTTCTATCTCGCGGCCGATCAATGCATCGCTTTCACATTCGAACAGTTTTGCGGCCCCCTGATTTGCCACTACAATGGTACCGGACTCCGTCACCACCAGAATCGGGTTGGGTGCCGCGTCCAACAATTTTTGCCGGGATGATATTTTACTGTGTTCTTGCAGGCGTGCACGCAAGCCGGTTAATGCCACCCAGGAAAGTGCCCCTACCACCACCACCGTACCCACGCTCAGTGCCAGAACCAGCTGCAACAATGTATCGCGCCGTCTCTGACCGCTGGCATCTTCCCGCAGCAACTGCGCAGACTGAATGTGAAACTGGGTGATCAAGTCCCGCAATGCTGCGGAGGCCGCCATGTCATCCACCCGAATCAATTGATCGATCTCCTCAACGGAGGCACCCTGATTGTGCAGCATGCGAGCCTGTTCCAGCTTGAGTTCATACTTGCGCACCACCTGCTCAATCAGTTTCACCTGCGCATCAATGGAAGGGTTGTCGGAACGGGCTTGAGTGGATTTGAATATCGTGGAAAGTTGCTTCAGATTTTCCAGCGTTGCCTGATAATAGGGCTCTTCTCCGCGCAGCACATAATTCTTGAAATTATGGATAAAACCGGTGTAACCAAGCTGGTGAATTAACGTGGAAATCCGCGCCTGGCTGTCTAATGATGCCCGTAGCTGGCGGGAAATTTCTTCCTGCTGGCGCTGCATGGTGTGATTCAATGCGGTGATGGCAAGCGCGGCAATCACCAACAATGAAGCAACATATATTAGGTGTTTGGGTTTCACCAACAGCTCATCCTTGACGTCATCACTGCCGGAGGCAGTGCGGCCTTAACACAAATGTTGCAATTACTGGATCGTCAGCAAAACCTTCACGTTGGAGAGGTTGGCGGCGGTCTGCAGAGCCCTGACGTCAACATAACCAATCATGTTCGGGTTGGACGCAATAAACTCTAACACCTCACTATTACCCGAGACTGCAAAGGGCGGTTGCCCCCGACCGGTAAAAATGAGTCGTGACCAATACGAATTGAGCTGAGGCAATGTTTTACGCACTACCTTGGCATAGAACTCCTGCTTTAATCCGCTCCCTTCCAACTGATCCAGGGGAACCACCTTGGTGCCATCCGGAAGCTGGCGGCTTTTACCGAGAAATATGCTGGCCACATCCTCCACGCTGATTTCCTGAATGTCGTTTGTGTTGTTAACAATAATCGCAAGCTCACCACTGGCTGAAGAAGCAGATTGGATTCCCCAAAAAAACAAACTCCAGATCAACAGCACCCTGTGTGCTTTCATTTTGTTACCTCATCCTCATTATTCTGCGGTGTTGTATCCGATTCCATTCATACTGATGTTTCGGCACTTGTGCGCCACTTCCTCTAATAAAAGTACATATCTGTGCTTTCTTCAATAAATTCTTGGGCTTATATAGCGTTCAAGCTAGTTTTTTCCCTGCTTTGACGTATGAGTGTCACCATTGTGAACAATGACACAGTTTCGCCCTGAGCGTTTGGCTGTGTACAGGCCTACATCGGCGCGCTCCATGATGTCCTCCATGCTTTCTGTCTCATCCAGCATAATGGCGATGCCGATGCTGACGCTGAAGCTAACCTGACTCCCCTGCAGCTCAAACACCTCTTCCATCCAGCGCTTGCGGATGCGTTCTGCCACCAGATAGGCGCCCCGCTCCTGAGAGGACACCAGCAGGGCACAGAACTCCTCACCCCCCACCCGGCCCAGTAAATCCTCTTCCCGCAGGCTGCTCTTCACCAGCTCCGCGAAACGGCGCAGCACCGTGTCACCAAATTGATGGCCATAGTTATCATTCACCGCTTTAAAGTTATCGATATCCAGCATCAAAATGGCAAGCGGCTGACTGTAGCGTACCGCGCGTCGCACTTCTTTATACGCCGTATCAAAAAAGCTGCGCCGGTTAAAAACACCGGTCAGCGGATCGGTGGTGGCCAACCGCTCCAGTTCCTGTTGGATACGCTTGCGGTCAGTGATGTCCATAATGGAAATAAAAACCGAGTTAATCCCACCGAATTCCAGCCTGCTGCCGGTGAGAGACGCCCAAAATGTTTTGTTATCCCGGGATTTCATCACCATCTCGGTTTCAAAAACCCGACTTTCGGTGAGCACCGACTCAATAAAATTCTCTCGATCATCCCGATCTGACCAGAACTCCCTGGATTTCAGCTCCTCAGGCGTCTGTTCCTGGCTAATGCCAAATAACGCATAGGCGCTTTCATTCGCAAACAGAACAGGGTATTCCTCCGTCAGCTCCACAATCAGGATGGGATAAGGTGCGGCACTCAAAATCGATCGCATACGGGCTTCACTTCGCTGCAGGGCCAGCTCCGCCAACTTGCGATCAGTGATGTCCTGCACCGTACCGGTTTCATGCACGGGGCTGCTGCCTTTGCCTAAAAAAACCTGTCCCGCCAGGCGAATGTAGCGCTCACTCCCGTTATCACACACCACCCGGTGATCGCATTGGTAACTACCGCCCTGAAAATACGCTGCCGCAATGGCTTCGGTGACCCGGTCCTGATCGTCTGGGTGAACCAGGCTTTCGTAATGGGACAGGTCCTTGGCGGGGTCATCAATACCCAGCACCACCTTGGCTTCCCTGGACCAAAAGCTTTCCCCGGTTTCGAAGTTGCGGGTCCAGCTACCGATACGGGCTATGCGCTGGGCATCCTGCAAACGCTCCTGGGCACGTTCCAACAATTCTTCCTGCTGCGCCAACCGCTGCGTGTAATGGTTTCGGAGCAACCAGATGACAACGCAAAAAGCAGCAAAAAAGCCTAAAAGAAGCCAGCCCCAGTCGCCGGCCAGAATACCGGATTCCTCCCCCTGCTCATACAGAATCTCAATGGTTTCCGCCTGGGCAGCCGCCACAAACAGCCCTGGACAGGTTCGCAAAACCATCCATAACAGGCTGAAACTTTTATTGTTTTTCGATATCTTAGGAAGAGACATCCCGACCTTGGCGTGCATCACTGCGTTTAAGGCTCCCGTGCCATACAAAGGCATATAGAATCAGTATAGCCAACACTGCCGATACGGCGCTGAAACCGACTCAGCATTAAGCCCATAATTTTTAAGAGGAATACCCTCGCATCCATGGTTATAAAACCGGCATATAAACTGCTTACACTGTTTCAGCTACACTAGCTTGAAATCATAAGGCTGCACCGTACATGAAATGTTTGCTCCCCATTCTGTTGCTGCTGTGTTTTTCACTGAGCATGAAGGCCCTGGCCAACGAGGCGGAACCGGACGAACCGGCGCCGTCTCCGGTACAACATCAGGACCATTCACTGGACAACACGCCACAGAACGACACCGACCTGGCAAGCCCGATTACTCTGCTCAATAACACCATTGCCCCGGGTACCTTCCGCACCCTGCATTGGTCTCCCGGCTTATCCATGAACAGCCTGAATACTCCGGTGCCGGTGCTGGTCGCCCATGGCGTCAAGCCGGGGCCGATGATGTGCATGACCGCGGCCATCCACGGGGATGAGTTAAACGGTATCGAAATTGTGCGTCAGGTTCTGCACCAACTTGAACCGGATGATCTGCGGGGCACTATTATTGGGATGCCCATAGTGAATCTTGATGGCTTCCGCAGAGCGTCACGTTATATGAGTGACCGGCGCGATCTGAATCGGTTTTTCCCCGGCAATCCCGCCGGCAGTTACGCGTCCCGTGTGGCGCACTCCCTGTTTCACAAAGTGATTCTGCACTGCGATTATCTGGTGGATATCCACACCGGCTCGTTCCTGCGCACCAACCTGCCGCAGTTACGGGGTGACTTAAAAAACCCAATGATTCTGGAATTCAGTCGCCACTTTGGCGGCATGGGCGTATTGCATCACAGTGGCGGCCCCGGTACCTTGCGCCGCGCCGCGGCGGACTCCGGCATTCCGGCCATCACCATGGAAACCGGTGGCCCCCATTCACTGGATCAGGAATCCGTGTCCCATGGGGTGAAAGGCATCAAGAACCTGCTGCACAATCTGGAGATGTATAAAACCGTCCGCCTCTGGCTGATCCCCCAGCCGGTGTTCTATCAGTCGACCTGGGTACGCTCCAGCTCAGGGGGTATCATGCTGTCGAAGGTGGAATTGGATGAAAAAGTGAAGAAAGGACAACTGCTGGGCAAGGTGGTGGACCCCATTACCAACACCAGCAGCGACATTATCTCGCCACTGGACGGCATCGTATTGGGCAAAGCACTGGATCAGGTGGTGAGCCCGGGCTTTGCCACGTTTCATATCGGCATCATTGCCACCGAAGAGCAATTGGCAGAACCGATCCCGGCAGCAGTCACCGAACCGGAGCTGGAGGGTGAAAACGGGGATTCCATGACTTCACCCCCCATTGCCCCCACCGAAACCAGCGAGCCCTTTCAGGATATGGACAGCTGATGCCGGCCGGTTTACCGCGCTATTTGGTCAGCAGGAAGTTGATTACCTCAAACAGCTCATTCTGCGAACCCGCCATCTTGACACTGGTCTTGTACTGGCCATTCACCACCATGGCCGGTACACCACGAATCTGATATTGGCCATAGATTCTGCCGGCGGTATTGGCTTTGGTCTCCACCTGCTCATCTTCCCAGGCTTTGGCAAAGTCCGCTTCTTTCACCTCCAGCCCGGACAGCGCGGCCCAGGCAGAGGCCCGGCCATCGATTACCTGATTCTGCTTGTGCAGATAATCAAACACCGCCGGTACAGCTTTATCTTCAATTCCCAGCGCCACGATCACGTAATAAAGCTTAGCCAGGACCTTAAAGCGGGGGTTCCAGGCGGCGGGGACCCGAGTGAACTGCACCGCCTCCGGTTTGGTTTTCAACCATTTTTCCACCAGCGGTTCCAGATGGTTACAATGCGGACACCCAAAGCTGAAAAACTCCATCACCGTATCGGGCTTGCGTTCTGCTCCCGCCACTTTCTCATAGTGCACGCCCTCCACGTATCGCTCCAGGCTGAACGCCCACACACTGCTGCCCATCACGGACAGCACTACGGCCAATACACCTTGCGCTATTGTTCTCATATCAAACCCGTTTTCTGATTAATTTATAAACCACTGTTAAAACAGTCAACCTAGCATATCAGCTTGCCATGAGAAGCCCAACTTAATGATATTCATACCGAATTTAGACAAAAAATTGACCGGGAGCAGACACCGGGAGCAGAGATCACTCCTATACTGGTAGAAAGTAATGAAGGTAACCTATGCTGAGCATTCCCCGACAGATCAACAAATTCACCAACCGGATCTTTAATAACCGGGCGCACATACTGCAGGATTTATCCCTGGCGGCACGCCATGCCTGGACTATCCCCCTGCTGGCCAGCCCCTGGAATTCGGAATCCCTGACCCAATCGGAGCTACACCCCAACAGCTATAACAACTGGGGTGATGTGATTAACCTCAGCCTGCAGACCATCGTGCCCCTGGAACGGCGCACCTACAGCCCCGGCACCATTGCCTGCTACCCGGAACATTATGCAGCCACATCAGGCCGGGAGAAGTGGTTCTTTATCAACGGGATATGTACTTCTCCGCCCATTGCCATCCTGAACGGGCTGGAGCTGGCCAAGGCCTTCCACCGCCCCATTCACCTGATCCATACCCCAACCTACGGCGCGGTCCGGGATTTGTGGGATTCCATCACCGCCCGTACCCTGCGTAAAGACGGCAAGCTCTCCCGCCCAGCCTATGATGTGGTGAAAGAGGCCCTGGCGCATCATGACAAAGTGGTGATTGTGGGGCATTCCCAAGGCACCATCGTCAGCAGCTACATTGCCCGCAAACTGTTGAAAGACAAGCGTTACCGCCATCATGCCCCAAAGCTGGAAATCTACTGTATCGCCGGTGTGGCCGACAGTTTTCGGGTGGATCCGCAACTCAGCGAGCACTTTGGTCGCGGGGTTCCCTATGTGGAGCATTTTGCCAACGGCATGGATTTCTTTTGCCGCATCGGAGTGCTGGCCCACGCTGATAATACCGCAGGCGAAGTGTTCTGCATCCCGGATCGAACCGGGCATCTATTGAACGATCATTACATTCCCGGTATCTGGCGCGGCGAATACTGCGATCAAAAATCCAGGTTGTTCAAATACATCGACGGCAACACCCCCAGCTCAACGGATTACGTGGCCCACGACCTCAAAACCGCTGCCGCTACGCCCAAGCCAATCCTGCATCCGCTCAAACAGGTGGCTAATCAGAGGCCATAAAAGCCTCAATTTCTTTGGCCTGCACCATGCAATCATGGTAGCCCAACGCAATCAGCTCCTGGCAGAACCGGCGTTCAAACAACAGGTAACTGAGAATGCTGGAGCCGGAACTGCGGGTGGCGCCAATTCCATGCAAAAACACTCGGATGCTGGTGGGCAGCACATGCAGATACTTGGAGGCAATGCGATCCAGGCACTGCGAGGGGGAGATCACCAGGCTTTCAATGGGGTGCAATGAGGACTGGTACTTTTGCCGGACATTGGGGGGAATCACCCCCAGCATGTCATTGATGCGCTCCATGCGCTCCACATCGTATTCCAGACTGTCCAGAAAGATGCTGTTCATCAGATGGCCACTGATCTGCGCCAACGACGGGTAATCGTCTACCGGGCGCTGAACCTGGGGAGCGGAGCGATTACCACTGACCCCCACCACCAGAATTTTTCGCGCCCCCAGGTGCAGGGCCGGGCTTAACGGAGCCAACTGACGCACCGCGCCGTCGCCGAAGTATTCGCGATTGATGCGCACCGCCGGAAACACCACCGGAATAGCAGAGGATGCCATCAGGTGTTCCAGATTCAAATGAGTACGCATACCGATGCGCTGAAACCGCTTCCAGGCGCTGATGTCCGGGGAACCTTGAAAAAACGCCACAGAATGCCCGGAGCTGTAGCCGGAGGCGGTGACCGAAATGGCCCGCAGGAAACCATCATCGATGGCTTCCTGAATATTATCAAAACGGATCATGCGCCCCAGCAACTCCGCCAGGGGTTCATTATCCAGCAGAGAGGATCGATTGCGGGAGGCAAACAACAGGCTGGCCAACCAGCGCATGGCGTTGCTGAAAACGCCCACCGGGTCGGACCGGTAAACCTGTTGCGGACGAAAAGCTTTCCACACCGTCTCAATGTTATAGACGGCATTGCGGAAATTATCGGCGTGAGAAGCCAGCGCCACGGCATTGATGGCGCCCGCGGAGGTGCCGGAGATGATGCCGAACGGATTACGGGTGGATTCCGGCATGATATCGGCAATGGCTTTCAAAACCCCCACCTGATAAGCGGCACGGGCACCGCCGCCGGAAAGAACCAGGGCACTGTGCAAATGGGTGTGGGTGGATTTGATCTTACGCATACAGCAACTTCCTAAGACAATATAGTAACTGTAGCAGCATCTGGCTGGAGCCCCACTATGCCGGGCTGGTACACTAGAGCGGTAGTAACCCGTGGAGCCGTTATGAGCACAACCCATTTGATCCTGATCCGCCACGGCCAGATACAGGCCAATCTCGACAAACGCTGGCATGGCTGGACCGACAGCGCCCTCACCGATATGGGCATTACCCAGGCTGAGCGGGTGGCGGAACGCCTCCACAAGGAGCACCCGGACATCAGCGCCCTCTATGCCAGCCCCTTACAGCGCACCTTCAATACCGCGCAGAAGATTGCCGATATTCTGCAATTGGAGGTGATCACCGAACCCCGCATCAAGGAATACGGCATCGGTGTGTGGGAAGGGGAAACCTTCAGCGACCTCCACAGTAAATTCAATTTTTTTCAACAGGTCAACGCCAACCCGGATTATGCCCCTGAGCAGGGCGAATCCATTGCCGCCGTGGGGGACCGGGTCAGCACCGCGCTGCAATCTTTCTTGAGCCGACACCCGGGTGAGAAAGTGGTGGCCGTGAGCCACGGCGCCGCCATGGCACTGGGCCTGGCAGGCTTGCTGGATAAAGACTGGTACGCGTGGAATAAATACCAGTTCCTGAATACCTCGGTAACGGAACTGGCTTTGGGTCTGGAACCCAAACTGCTGCGGCTGAACTGTGTAGAGCATCTGGCCGGGCTGTGAACAGCGCTCGAACCGGCCACAGCAACACCATGGCACAAGGCCTCTATCAAAAAAGGCTTCCTCAACAGGAAGCCTTTTTTATGGACTGTTGCGGCCCGGGCGGCCCTTAGCTGGACATATTGCGGCCGTAAAAGATCTCCAGCATTTCGCGGCGCAGCTTACGGCTGATCTGATCCTGCTCCTCATCAGACAGCTCATCCACGCCGGTACCAAACAGGTAATTGTCCAATTCAAAATCCTTCAACAGCATTTTGGTGTGGAAAATATTCTCCTGGTATACATTCACATCGATCATTTCATACAACTCCAGCGTCTCTTCCAGGAAGTAATTCTGGATGGAGTTGATTTCGTGGTCGATGTAATGCTTCATTCCGTCCACGTCGCGGGTAAAACCGCGCACCCGGTAATCCACCGTCACAATGTCGGAATCAAACTGGTGAATCAGGTAATTCAACGCCTTCAGTGGTGAAATAACACCACAGGTGGAAACATCGATGTCCACACGGAAGGTGCTGATGCCATTTTCATTGTCGGGGTGCGTTTCCGGATAGGTATGCACCGTGACATGACTCTTATCCAGATGGGCGACCACCGATTCCTTCAGCGGGCCCGGCTCTTCCTTGGAAGGATCCTCATCCGGCGCAATGGGATGCTCGGCAATCAGCATGGTCACGCTGGCCCCTTCCGGATCATAGTCCTGGCGGGCGATGTTGAGAATGGTAGCACCGATGATGTCGGTTACCGTGGTCAGAATCTGGGTCAGACGCTCGGCATTGTAAAGCTCATCTACATATTCCCGATATTCACGGCGATGCTCCGGTGTCTTGGCATAGCAAATATCGTAGATATTGAAGCTCAATGATTTGGTCAGGTTGTTAAAACCATGCAGTTTCAACTTGTGGGGGATTTCGTTATCGTTCATCTACTCAGATCTCGATAGGTAGAGTCGAAAATTGATGGCCCCGGCCTGAATGCCAGAGCCCGCTGAAAGTGAAACCGAATCGGCACATTGCCAGTAAGGCTGACATTGTACCCTCCGACATTTCATATAAAAACCGCGCTCAGGCGGCTGCCTCGTGAATTTCGTAACTGTGGGTCACATTCACACCGGCTTTACTGAGCATGATCGACGCCGAGCAATATTTTTCCGCCGACAGTTCCACCGCCCGCTTCACCTGCGCCTCTTTCAAGCCACGGCCAGTCACCACAAAGTGCAGGTGAATGGATTGGAATACCGCTGGAACCTCATCCACCCGCTCCGCTTCCACCTGGGCCACACAGTCCGTAACATCCTGGCGGGACTTTTTCAGAATATGCATCACGTCGAAAGAAGAGCAGCCGCCCACACCCAACAGCATCAGCTCCATGGGGCGGACACCCTGGTTCTTGCCGCCATGATCCGGTGGCCCATCAATGATAACGGTATGGCCTGAACCGGACTCAGCTTCAAACTTGACGTCGCCGGCCCAGCGAATGGTTGCTTTCATCAATCACTCCCGCAAGGCATTGGTAACCGGAGCGAGCCCGGCCATGTAAGCCGCGCAAGATAACATGAAACTCCCGTGGGTGTGCAAGAATTTTGCCCCGATCAAGATCACTTTTTGATCGATTTTTTCCACAAACAGCCAAACGGTCTTTGTGCGCAGAAAAACGGCGCAGCCGTTCACACATGCTTCTTGAAATTTACGTTATAATTGTTTGATCTACATTGATTTTCAATCACTACCCAGCTTGGTCCACATGGGGCACGCTGTCTGACGGGTGCCAAACGGTACTTAAAGTAGCGACCCATGGCTTTTAGGGCCATAATGAATAAATTAGAAAGATCAATAGTCTTCAGCGAGTACGCTCGAAACATCACAACAATACCGGGTCATGAAATGACGTTAAAACCAAATCGCTTAATTCCAGACACGGAACACTTTCTGGCACATTGTCATCGACGTAAATATCCCGCCAAAAGCACATTGATTTATGCCGGTGATGACTCCGACGCTCTTTATTACATTATCAAGGGCACCGTCATGGTGGTTATCGAGGACGATGACGGCCGAGAAATGATCATGGCCTATCTCAACGAGGGGGATTTCTTCGGTGAAATGGGCCTGTTTGACGAAGCCGCCGGCCGCAGTGCCTGGATCCGTGCCAAAACCGAGTGTGAAGTCGCTGAAATCAGCTACACCAAATTCAAACAACTGGCCAAGGAAGACGCCGATATTCTGTTTGCCGTCAGCGCCCAGATTGCCGGTCGCCTGCGCGCCACGACGCGCAAAGTGGGTGATCTGGCGTTTCTGGATGTCACCGGCCGGGTGGCCCGTACCCTGATCGACCTCTGCAAACAACCGGAAGCCATGACCCATCCCGACGGCATGCAGATCAAGATCACCCGCCAGGAAATCGGTCGCATCGTGGGTTGCTCCCGGGAGATGGTAGGCCGGGTACTGAAGAGCCTGGAAGAACAGGGCCTGATTCAGGTGAAAGGCAAAACCATGGTGGTGTACGGAACCCGCTAACCGATTGCGAATGATAATAAAAAAGCCGCTCAATGAGCGGCTTTTTTATTGAACTCTTATTTAACCCTTATTGAACTCGATTGGATTAAATACCTGGATGCCTAGATGTACTCAATATCATCCAGGGTGTTCAGGGGATAATGGGCCGGATAGGGCCGTGTGGCCACACCACTGTCCACCGCTGCCTGCGCAACCGCAGCCGACACCGCGCCCAACAAGCGCGGGTCCGTTGGCTTGGGAATGATGTAATCGCGGCCAAACTCCATCTCGATACCATCATAAGCATCTTTCACCACCTGCGGTACCGGCTCTTTGGTCAGGTTGCTGATGGCATGTACGGCGGCAATCTTCATTGCCTCATTGATGCGGGTAGCGCGCACATCCAGCGCACCACGGAAAATATAGGGAAAGCCCAACACGTTGTTCACCTGATTGGGGTAATCACTGCGCCCGGTGGCCACAATCACATCATCGCGGGTTTCATAGGCCACTTCCGGACGAATCTCCGGATCCGGATTGGCCAGCGCGAACACCACGGGATTGGGTGCCATCAGATTCAGCATCTCGGGAGTCAGCAGGTTGGCACTGGAAACTCCGATAAACACATCGGCACCGGCCAGCGCATCTTCCAGGGTGCGCTTATCGGTTTCGTGGGCAAACGCAGCCTTGTACTGATTGAGGTCGGTACGCCCGGAATGGATCACACCGTTACGGTCCAGCACATAAATATTTTCTTTGCGGGCCCCCATTTCCATAATCAGCTTGAGGGTGGCCACACCCGCGGCCCCGGCACCAATACAGACAATGGAGATGTCTTCAATTTTTTTGTTCTGCAGCTCCAGGGCATTTACCAGGCCGGCGGCGGCAATGATGGCAGTACCATGCTGATCATCATGGAAGATGGGAATATCACATTGCTCAACCAACACCCGCTCGATCTCAAAGCATTCCGGCGCTTTGATGTCTTCCAGATTAATGCCGCCGAAGGTGGGCGAAATACGCTTCACCGTATCGATAAAGGCTTGGGGACTCTCCGCATCCACTTCGATATCGAACACATCAATACCGGCAAAACGCTTGAACAGAACCCCTTTGCCTTCCATGACCGGTTTGCTGGCCAGCCCCCCCAGATTTCCCAAACCCAGAATCGCCGTGCCATCGCTGATCACCGCCACAAGATTGCCTTTGTTGGTATATCGGTAAGCGTTTTCAGGATCACGGGCAATTTCACGTACCGGCTCAGCCACGCCGGGGCTGTACGCCAGAGACAGATCGCGGGCGGTTTCGGTAGGTTTGGTTAGCTCCACACTGATCTTGCCGGGACGCGGTTTGGCATGATAATCAAGTGCAGCTTGTTTTAAATCTGACATAAATTTCTGCTTCCCATGGATGGGTTGGCGGTACTGACAACAGGTCGAAATGAGGGTTCGCGATCTGCTTGACTTCCCCCTGCCAAAGCCGGGTTCAGCAGGGGTCGTGTAGCATAGCGAAATCACCTCGGGCTCTCAATAAAAGAATAGACTGTCCAGGATCTGATTGAAGGATTAGGCCGGATTATAAAAAAGATCCGGCGAAAAACCGGAAAATCCCCTATCCGGGTGGCAGAACCTGCCACGATGTCTGATGGGTCACTTTCATCTGATAGCGCTTGCGCTGGCCTTGGCGTACCAGCGCCGGCGTATTGCCGTTCCAGGTCAGGCGATCGGAAAGCCAACCACGGGCTTCCAGGCGCAACGCCTGCTCCGGCTTTCCTCCCTGGGCAACCGCCACCAGTCGATCCAGCAACGCGCTGTCTATATAAGGAGCCGCATTGCGTTCCACTTTCAGTGTCACCTGCCCTGCCAGCTCCACAAACACCGCCCGCTTGCTGAGTTCCACCGACTCCACCTGCCCTTCAACCCGGGCATAGCCGGGCCGCAACCTGTCACTGGTGGCGGGAATGGCGGCATAGTAGTCATGCCCCCACACACCTCTGGCGTTCATACGCGCCTGTTGTTGCGCGTGGGCATAGCAATCCACATAACGCAGATTGGGTACGATGGCCACCTGAAACCCCATTCCCTGTTGCAACAACGCGGCAATGAGACTGTTGCCTTCCCGGTCAAACAGGTGCCCCAGCACACGACCATACCGGTCGTGCTGGTCTGATCCCTGCAGCAGGCGAATGGGTTTATTGCTCAGCAACGCCTGCAACTGATCCTTGGCCTGCAGCGCCAGCGGTTCCTCTGCGTTGCCGCCGTGGGCCACTTCCGGCGTATTGATTCCCACCAGGCGCACCTTGCGGCCATCCACCAGGCGCACGGTATCACCGTCAAATACCGATTCTATCTGCACCGTTTCCACCGCCAGCCCGGGCTCCAGCGCACACAGGGCCTGCAGTGGGGCCGGCAACAGTGCGAGCCACAAAAAACAGACAATAAAAAAGGCCCCCAAGGGAGCCTTTCTCAGCGAACAACCCACAGAACGCATGGGCCGCATTACTTGGAGCGGCGTACCGCGCCAAAACGCTTTTTGAATTTGTCGATACGGCCGCCGGTGTCAACCACCTTTTGTTGGCCGGTGTAGAACGGGTGACAGGCAGAGCACACGTCCAGGTGGATATCTTCTTTCATGGTGGAGCGCGTCTCGATCACGTTGCCGCAGGTGCACGTGGCCTTGATGTCGTTGTATTCTGGATGGATGCCTTGTTTCATGGTGTCACCTGATCTCTCTTCAGTGCATGCCGCCACCTGATCTTTTGCCAGGCACCGCATGAATTGTTGAACATTCGCAATACGAGTATCGTATCCAAGGGCGCGAATCATACCAAAGTGTGGCAAATTGGCAAGCAAAGCATTAACCTTTACCGTTCTTTTTCCTTTATACACCAATAACCCTTTGGAATTTAAAGCTTTTTTATGGGAAAGCCAGGATCTCACACCATTATTCAAGTGGCTTTGCCGGTGCCCCTGCGGCGCACTTTCGACTACCTGCCCAAACCGGATACGCCGGTCAACCTGCTGCAGCCCGGCACCCGGGTGAAAGTGCCCTTCGGCAAGCGGCAACTGATAGGTATCATTCACGGTGTGATCCCCCACTCCAGCTATGGTGATGACAACCTGAAAACCATCACCGGCCTGCTGGATGAAGAGGCGGCTTTTGGTGATGAGCTGGTGACCCTCTGCCAATGGGCGGCCAACTACTATCACCACCCTCTGGGGGATGTCTATGCCCATGCCCTGCCCACCCTGTTACGCAATAAGGATGACTCCTGGGAAGAGGTCAGCACGCGCTGGCGCCTGACCCAGAAAGGCCGTCTGATCGGGTTTGATCAGATGAAACGCGCCAAACGCCAGATCCACGCACTGGAGATCCTGCGCGAACACCCTGATGGACTGCATCAGCCATTGCTGAAAGGATTTGAGGTGGAACCTGCCACGTTGCGGGCACTGCAGGACAAAGGCCTGGTGGAGCAACACGCCGATCGCCCACCCCGCCAGCACTGGTGGCAAGAGCACATGCTGGCGGAAAGCCCTCTGACCCTGAACGAGGAACAACGCCACGCCCTGCAACCCATTATTGCAAACCAGGGCTTCCGCCCCTTTCTGTTGGAGGGTGTTACCGGCAGCGGCAAAACCGAGGTCTACCTGCAGGCCATCCATCACTGCCTGCAGCAGGGTAAACAGGCCCTGGTATTGGTGCCGGAAATCGGCCTGACACCGCAGACGCTGCACCGTTTTCAACACCGTTTTGCGGTGCCGGTGGTGAGCTTTCATTCCCATCTCAGCGACCGTGAGCGCCTCACCAGTTGGCGCAAAGCCCGCAACGGCGAAGTCGCCATTGTCCTGGGGACCCGTTCGGCCCTGTTCTGCCCCATGGAAAACCTGGGCATGATCATAGTCGATGAAGAACACGATTTATCCTACAAACAGCAGGAAGGCTTCCGCTACAACGCCCGCGATCTGGCCATCATCCGTGCCCGCCTGCTTGATATTCCGGTGGTGCTCGGCAGTGCCACCCCCACCCTGGAGAGCCTGCACAATGCCCGCAGCGGCCGCTACGAACACCTGACGTTGAATCGGCGGGCCGGGAAGGCGATGCCGCCCCACTTCCGGGTGCTGGATATCCGCCAAAAAGCACTGACCCACGGTATGGCGCCGGAGCTGCTCACGGATATGGAAGCCCGCCTTAAAGCCGGGCGACAGGTTCTGGTGTTCATCAACCGGCGGGGCTATGCGCCGGTGTTGATGTGCCACGATTGCGGCTGGTTCAAGGAATGCCCCCACTGCGATCACCGCATGACCTGTCATGCCAACCCGGCCCATTTGCATTGCCACCATTGCAACCATCAGCTGGCCATTCCCCGTTACTGCGGCAACTGCAAGAGCACAGACCTGCGCCCCATCGGCATGGGTACAGAACGGCTGGAAGACAACCTGACGGCTCTGTTTCCCAAATTTCCGGTGATACGAATCGATCGCGACACCACAGGGCGCAAGGAAGCCATGAGCAGGCACCTGGAGCGCATTCATTCCGGTGAGCCCTGCATTCTGGTGGGCACCCAGATGTTGGCCAAGGGCCACCACTTTCCCAAAGTGACCCTGGTGGCGGTCTGTGACATCGATGCCGGTTTGTTCGCCGCCGATTTCCGGGCCACGGAACATACGGCGCAACTGCTGATGCAGGTGGCCGGCCGATCCGGCCGCGGTGCCGACCAGGGGACGGTCATTCTGCAGACCCACCAGCCCGCCCACCCCCTGCTGCAAACCCTGCTCAGTGAAGGCTATGGCGCCTTTGCCACTGAGCTGACCAATGAGCGCCGTCTGCTGGGCATGCCACCCTACGGTTATCTGGCGCTGTTGCGGGCGGAAAGCAGCGATCCGCGTCAGGCTGCCCAGTTTCTGAACCAGATTGAACACTGGCTGCAACCGCAGGCTCAGGCATTGAATGTGGAAGTGTGGGGGCCAGCCCCGGCACTGATGCCGAAAAAAGCCCGCCGCTATCGTTTTCAGTTAATGCTGCGGGCGGAACAGCGCCCGGCTCTGCAACAATTACTGAAACAGGCAGTAAAAAAAGTGGAGCAGGATGCCGGGCACCGCCTGAAATGGAGTGTGGATGTGGATCCGGTAACGCTGGATTAAGCGGTCACGGGGCGGCCTGGCCGACACCGGGCCCGCCGTTTTCGTCGTCCTGGATGACGCAGGGCAGCACAAACGGTTCCACCGCCTGCACCATGGACCCCTCCCCATCCGCAAACCGGCTACCCACCACCTGCAGTACGTCATCATTTATTTTTCCGGTGGGGTCAACATAGACCATGCCGGCATCGCCCTCCTCCCGAAAGGAGCGCTGCCGCGGCGCCGTTACCAGGCGCAACAGCCGCGCCCGCAACAACGCATCATCCAGACTGTTGATGTACTCCAGTGCGAACAGGGTAATCAACATGGGAGAGCCCAGGTCACGGGTAAGGGCATGCAGGGTGGACGATTCTCCGACACTGAACTGGCCGTCTTCGCCGTAGTAATGTCGCAACAGGTTATAACTGTTGTGCAGGCGTTTCAGTTGGCGGGGATTGCTGAAGCCAAAGTGCTGCACCCATTTTTTGAAAAGCTGCTTTTGCTGTTCACTGAGACCCAGCTGCACTGCGGGATGGGCAACGCTGTCTGCCACCGTGGCAGGCAATGGCTTGGAAGTGGCCGAAGGGGAGCCTGGCGCGCCGGACGTCTCCTGCCAGATGGACTCCAGATAACCGGCAATGGCAGGGCCATCCGCCGCGGTGAGTGTGATCGGCATATGAATGACTTTGGCCAGGTAATCCCGCGCAATGGCCTGCGGATTACTGAGCCTGTGATGCTGGGCCAACGCCTGATAGTGCAGGGCCAGCGCCGCCAGCGCAATGCGCTGATCCACGGCGATGATCACCGTCACCTGTGGAATATCCAGCACCAGTCTCACCGCCTCAAACACCTTGACGATCCCTTCCTGACCACAGCGGTCCAGATCGTCCACCAGGAACAACAAACGCTTTTTACGGCCAAAGGCGGGGTTCAAGCGCACCTTGCACAACGCACTGATCTGCTTGCGCATGACCGGAATCGAGCCCAGATGCTCGCCGTAATCCGGCAGCTTCAGGTAGGTCATCCACTCTTTTGCCAAGGGCATGGCCAGCAGGGATTTCATCTGCCGGAACAGCATCACCAGTGCCACCATGGCACCTCCCCCCATCACCATCTGCGCGCCGGTTCCGGCTGCCATCACCCCCGCCGCCATGGTTTCCACATCGTGCCAACTGAGGTTCAGCACCATCAGCAACAGCAGTATTGCCAGCACCAACAGGCGCGGCCCGTGCAGTGCCACGGCAAACCGGAACATCATGGGGACACGCACACAGAACCACCATACCAGCGGCGCCAGCGCAGCCTTTACAGGGTGTTCCCGGGTGCCACCCCCCACCCCCTCACGGCGATTGGGCGCCACCGGATAACTGGACAGGGCTTTCAACATCTCCTGGGCCATGCCGGCCTGCAGATTGTTGGTGTGCTCATATTCCCAGGCATTGAAGGTGCCAAACAGAAACGGCTGCTGTTCCCGGCGCGCCCACAACGCCTGTTTCAGCAGGTTCACAGTGGTGGATTTACCTACCCCCCAATCCCCCAGCAAGCCGATGGTTTGATGGTGCTCGTTGTCGCCGCTCAACACGGTGGCCAGGGCTTCCACCAAACGGGTGCGATTCAATCGATCCTGATCGCTTATGCACTCAGCGCTCTGGCGTCGGGAAGGTTTATAGCCGGATTCGGAAGTCTGCCTTGATGGCTTTGTAAAAGATTCCGACTCTGAATCGGGTTGTTCTGGCTGGCTGCTCACCGGGAATATCCTGCCGCTGGTTTTCATCTAAGAGGTATGCACACCTTAACCCTAACCCAGTTACGCAAGGTTGCCCACCCGGAGTTGCAGATAAAAAAAGGCCCGCAGGTGCTTAGGCTGCGGGCTGCTTAACGCCTGAAGGTAAAACGCATTAACGGTTGGCCAGATGGCGCCGGGTCACCAGTAATCCCGCCAAGCCCACTGCCAACACCACAAATACCGGAGGCTCAGGCACATTGGCGTAGGCGTGGTTGTCGCTTTCAAAGGCATATCCATCACTGCTGAGCATCACCATGTCAAACAGGTCGCCGCCGCTGAACATAAAATTTATGAACCGGTTGGAGGTCCAGGAGCCCTGCCCGCCATCGGCGCTCAGCGGCCCCAGGTCAGCGCCACCAAAGCCGCCCACCCAGGTACCTTCCAGATAAAAGTCGATGCTGTTGTAATTGTCGATGGAGCCCCAGTACAGGCCATAATAATTGTACGCGCCATCCAGACCGAGACTGACGGAGCCGCTCCCGCCATTCTGTGGAACACTCAAATAGGCGCTGTCGATCCCATAGGGGGAGGCATAACGCCCGGACAAACTGCCACTGACAATCTGCCCGTTACCGGAGCAACTGACCGCGCTGCCACAACTGTAATCATTGAAATCAATGGTGGTGGCACCGCTGACTTCAGTGCTGTAAATACCCACCTCTGAGACATAGAATTCCACCGCGGACTGCGTTGTAAACGGCACAGCAAGGAGAACGAAAGCGGATAGCAATCGAAGTGCAGACATGATGTTGACCTCAAATTCCTTTTGTTCCTGTCGAATCACAAAATGTGATCCAGTTCACACTTCTTCCGTGTGCAAACTTAAGGCCAAACACATGTTTACATTATATTTCAGTAGGTTATCACAAGGCGGCAAAACAATTGTAACCGAACTGTAAAGTTGATCGACAGCCCCTAAACGCATTCGAATGAAGTGTTTCGGCTCAGCAATGTGGCCACCACCCGATCACGGCCGGCATCCTTCGCCCGATACAGGTTGTCGTCCGCCACTTTGAGGGCCAACTCGCCATCGCCATCGTTGACTTGCACAATACCGATGCTCATGGTGACCTGGAAGCTGGCGTCTCCGCTGCCGAAGATATGGTGGCTCAGGTAGCGACGAATCTTTTCTGCCACTTTTTCAGCCTGCTTCAACTTGGTTTCCGGCAACAGCACCACAAATTCTTCCCCGCCAAAACGCGCCACCTGATCGCCGGCAGAGCGGGTACATTGCTGCAGTATGCGACCCACCGCCCGCAGCACCTCATCGCCGGCCGGATGACCCCAGGTATCGTTCACCCGCTTGAAATTATCCACATCGCACATCAGCACACACATGGACTGCCGCTTGCGACTGTGACGCCGGCTTTCCATATCCAGCTGCGCCATAAAGTGACTGCGATTGGCGATGCCGGTGAGCACATCGGTCACCACCATGCGCTCCAGCTCCAGCTTCTCCCGATCCATGAAGTACCCCAGCACAAAGAAAAACACCAGCATGGGCAGTGCAATCATGGCGTAGATCATGCGCAACCAGAATGACCACCAGTTATCCAGCGCCTCGCCCACAAAAATGGGGGCGTTCAACATGGGCGCGTAGGGCAATGTATTGGTCCAGAAACCGATTTCACTGCACACAAACAGCAGGACCATAACCACAGAGATGGGTTTGTAGACATCCGGCTTGAACAGGGCACGCACCAGCAGCACCATGCCCAGGCACAGCAGCATCAGCGGGGAATCCTTATAGCCGTAGCTGACGCTGAGTGCGGTCACCGCCAGAAACATCACGGTCACCGTGAACAGAGAAAGCCAGGGGTAGTCCGCATCGGAAGTGCGCCGTGACCAGCTGAACACCGCCACACCGCCCAGTACCAGGGAACTCATCACGATCACAATCTGGGTAAAGGGCACTACATCCCAGTTGTAAATGTGCCGATGATCCTGGTCGGCCATGGCCAGAAAGGGCATCAAAATAAAAATGAAGAACAGCGGTAACGGCAGTGCCGACGCAACCAGGCAAGCGGTGATGTCCCGTTGCTGACGAAACCAGGATTCAAGCCAGAGAAGCCACCCGTTCACGGAACAGTACCTCCTCTTCCACTGAAGCAACGATGATATCGCGCCCCTGAGCCTTGGCCTTGTACAGATTGGCGTCGGCATAATGCAGCAGGTTTTCCGGCAATAAATCCCGGCTTTCCACCACGCCCATGCTGAGTGTTACGGTAAAGCTTTTGCCGGAGCAGAAAAAGGGCAGGGTCTGCAGGCTCTTTTCCACCCGGCGGCACACCTTCAGCGCTCCCTCCAGGTCGGTCTCCGGCATCAGAATCGCAAACTCCTCACCGCCCACCCGGGCCGGCAGGTCTGCGGGCACCCGCATGTGCCGGGACAGCACATCCGCCAGGCCCCGCAGTACCGCATCCCCCATCAGATGGCCGTAGGTGTCGTTAATGCGTTTGAAATGATCGGCATCAATCATCACCAGGCAAAGAGGTTGCCGCGACCGCTGTTGCCGCTCGCACTCCTCTGCCAGGCGTTGCATAAAATAACGACGGTTGGACAACCCGGTGAGGGAATCCAGCTTTGACAGCGTGGTGAGATTGTGGCGATGATAATCGTATTGATCGAACAACACCCAGGCAATAAACCCATAGGCAATAACACTGGTGTACAAAACACCGGTTCGAAACACCTCCGCCATCAGATGCTGCTCACCATTTTCGAACGCACCGGGGGCATAGCCGGGGGCGTAATCCACCAGCCCGGTATAGATAGCCAGATCGTTGGCCCAATAAAAAAGCATGCCAATGGCCACACCAAATGCCACTGAACGCCGATCCAGGATCAGCAGGCCAATGGGTATAATCCCCACGATGACCAGATTGGTGGGGAATGTGAGGTTACCCCCCAGAAAGGCTTCATAGGCAAAGGCCACACCCACGATGGTGGCAAGGAAAACACTGGTTTTGGGGCGGGGTTCAGGGTTCAGGCGCCGCCGCCACAGCACCACCACCAGCGCCCATTGCAGCAACACGGCCGAGCCCAACACCAGATTGCCAATGATCATGTATTTCGGAACCAGATATTCCCGCCATTCCGGCACCCACAGCCCCGCACTCTGGGCCGCCATAAAGGCCAACAGGAAAGGCGTGTTGAGACTCACCGCCAATATGCAGCGCTGGCTGGGGGTAGCGTGAATCAGAAAGTTGCGGATGGCTTGCAGCATCAGTGAGCCCGTATTATTGGATTTTATTTTGGACTTTGGACCATTGTGCATATTGCGGTCAGGCAAGCCCATAGCCTGCTACGTGTATAAACGATTCGTTACCAAGCGCTACCTTTGCATACACACTGCAATTAACTTATTGGATTAGATTATTTCTCAGCCTAAGCCATATCCCGGGACAACTGGCTTTCAAGCGGCCAAACCGCCATAATACGCGGCTATTTTTCCCATTCTCCACGTTCACTCAATCAAGCGAAGCACAACAGCCATGAAAGAAGCGCTACAAGCCCTGCTGGAAACCACCTTTGACAACCTGATTGGCCAAGGCATTATTCCGGAGGGCGCGCCACGGCGAATTCAGGTGGACCGCACCAAAGACAAGTCCCACGGCGATTTCGCCACCAATCTGGCCATGATTCTGGCCAAGCCAGCGGGTAAAAAACCACGGGACCTGGCCCAGCTGATCGTGGACAACCTGCCAGCCAACGATGCCATTACCAAGGTGGACATCGCCGGCCCTGGGTTCATCAACTTCTTCATGAACGATGCCACCCGCTTTGCCGTGGTTGAGCAGGTTCTGCAGGACACCGCCGCCTTCTGTTCGCCGGATGTGGGCCAGGGTGAAAAAGTCCTGCTGGAGTTTGTGTCTGCCAACCCCACCGGGCCCATGCACGTGGGGCACGGCCGCGGTGCGGCCTATGGGTCGGCGCTGGCCAACCTGCTGCAGGCCACCGGCTACCAGGTGCACCGGGAATACTATATCAATGACGCCGGCCGACAGGCGGACGTACTGGCGGTGTCCGTTTACCTGCGCTACCTGGAAGCCTGCGGCGAGACCGTTGCCATTCCGTCACGGGCCTATCCCGGGGAGTACGTGAAAGAATGCGGCGCCGACCTGTTCAACCAGGTGGGCAAACAGTATTTCCACCCCTACCCTACCGTGCTGGCCGGTGTGCCGGAGGACCCGGAAGGCGAAGGGGACGAGATCAAGATGGCGAAGGAACGGCATCTGGATGCCCTCATCGAAAAAGTACGCAATCTGCTGGGAGACGGCTATCGCACGGTGCAGGACTTTGGCCTCAACGCCCAGCTGGACGCCATCCGTGCCACCCTCAAAGCCTTTAATGTGGAATTCGATCAATGGTTTTCCGAACGCACCCTGGAACAGAACGGAGCCATCGAAAAAGCCATTAATCGCCTGCGCGAGCGGGGCCATGTCTACGAGAAGGACGGTGCCATCTGGCTGCGCACCTCTGAGCTCGGCGACGAAAAAGACCGCGTACTGATTCGGGACAACGGCCTGCACACCTACTTTGCCGCCGACGTCGCCTACCACCTGGATAAACTGGACCGCGGTTTTGAAAACCTGATCGATGTCTGGGGTGCGGATCACCACGGTTACATCGCCCGGGTCAAGGCCGCCATTGAAGCCCTCACCGGTAAGGGTGACCTGTTCCATGTGGCCCTGATCCAGTTTGTCACCCTGTCCTCCGGCCGTATGGGTAAACGCTCCGGTAATTTCGTCACCCTGTCGCAACTGATCGAGGAAGCCGGCAACGACGCCACCCGTTTTTTCTACCTGACCCGGTCGCCGGAACAGCATCTTGAATTCGACATCGACCTGGCCCGCTCCCAGACCTCGGATAACCCGGTGTTCTATCTGCAATATGCCCACGCCCGCGTGTGCAGCATGTTACGGGAGCTGGAAGAGCGCAAGCTGAGTTACAATCAGGCGGCCGGGCTGGCGGTACTGCCTTCCCTGCCGGAAGACAACATCGAAGACCTGGCCAAGCGCCTGGCAGCCTGGCCGGAGGCCATCGCCGTTGCCGCCCGCAACCGGGCCCCACACCAGCTCACTTACGCCTTACGTGATCTGGCCCAGGATTTCCATACCTGGTACAACAGCAATAAAGTTCTGGTGGAAGACGACACCCTGCGTAACGGGCGCATGGCCATGGCCATTGCCGTGAAAAACGTCATCGCCAACGGTCTGCAGCTGCTGGGTGTCAGCGCACCGGAAAAAATGTAAACCTGCAGGGAGTATCAATACATTGGCAAAATCCGACTCCAATCTACCGGCCTGGGTCTGGCTGTTTACCGGCGTGGTAACGGGCCTGTTCCTGGCATTTCTGTACTATCTGGCCGGGATCAAACCGACCGACAGGCAGATGCAGGAAATTGAAGTCACCACCCCGGCCTTACCCGGCACCGGCGGCAGCGGCCCGAAATTCGATTTCTACACCCTGCTACCGGACCGCGAAGTGGTGGCCCCGGCAACGGATCAATCCAAACCCGGGAAATCCACTCCCGCACCGGCCGCCCCCAGCGCCAACGAACCCTTCATTATTCAAACCGGATCATTCCGCTCCGCCCAGGAAGCAGATCATCGCCGGGCAGAGCTGATCCTGATGGGATTGGATGTCAAAATCCAGAAAGTGGAACTGGGGCCGGGTGAAGCCTGGCACCGGGTTCAGGTGGGCCCATTCCAATCCCAGCAGACACTGGAGCAGGCGAAGTCCACCCTGGCAGAAAACCAAATCGAGCATATTGTGCTGCGCTTGAAAAAGTGAAATCCGCCCCCATCTACACACTTTTGGCAGCACTGTGCCTGCACTCATTCATGCAGTAACGATAAGGATACCCTGTGGAACAATATCGAGGCACCACCATCCTCTCTGCCCGTCGTAACGGCAAGGTTGTCATCGGTGGCGATGGCCAGGTCAGCCTGGGCAACACCGTCATGAAAGGCAATGCCCGCAAGGTACGACGGCTCTACAATAACCAGGTTCTGGCCGGTTTTGCCGGTGGCACAGCGGATGCCTTCACCCTGTTTGAACGCTTTGAAGCCAAGCTCGAAAAATACCAGGGCAACCTGACACGGGCGGCCGTGGAGTTGGCCAAAGACTGGCGTACCGAGCGTGCCCTGCGGCGCCTGGAAGCCCTGCTGGCGGTTGCCGACAAAGAGGCATCACTGATCATCACCGGCAACGGCGATGTCATTCAACCGGAAGACGACCTGATCGCCATTGGCTCCGGTGGCCCTTTTGCGCAATCCGCCGCCCGGGCCCTGCTGGACAACACCGATCTGGAAGCACGGGACATCGTGGAGAAAGGCCTGCGCATCGCCGCCGACATCTGCATTTACACCAACCAAAATTTAACCATCGAAGAACTGGATTGTGCCTAATGTCGAATATGACTCCCCGGGAAATCGTTGACGAACTGAACCGACACATCATTGGCCAGCAGGAAGCCAAGCGCGCGGTGGCCGTGGCCCTGCGCAACCGCTGGCGCCGCATGCAGCTGGCCGATGAACTGCGCAGCGAAATCTCCCCCAAGAACATTCTCATGATCGGCCCCACCGGCGTGGGTAAAACCGAAATTGCCCGGCGCCTGGCAAAACTGGCCAAAGCCCCCTTTCTCAAAGTGGAAGCCACCAAATTCACCGAAGTGGGTTACGTGGGCCGCGATGTGGAATCCATTGTGCGCGACCTGGTGGATGGTGCGGTAAAAATGTTGCGGGAAGAACAGATGGTGCAGAATCGATCGAAAGCGGAAAACGCCGCTGAGGATCGCATTTTGGACGCGCTGATTCCCCCGGCCCGTGATCAGTGGGGCAACAACACCGAAACCAAAGAAGACGAATCCACAACCCGTCAGGTGTTCCGTAAAAAATTGCGCGAAGGCCAACTCAACGACAAGGACATTGAAATTGATGTGGCAGCCGCGTCGATGGGAGTGGAAATCATGGCGCCCCCCGGCATGGAAGAGATGACCAGCCAGCTGCAGAACATGTTCTCCAACCTCAACACCGGTAAGCAGAAAAAACGCCGCATGAAAGTCGGTGAGGCCTATAAACTGGTGCGGGATGAAGAAGCCGCCAAGCTGGTCAACGAGGAAGAACTCAAGGTTAAGGCCGTGGAAGCGGTGGAGCAGAACGGCATCGTGTTCCTGGACGAGATCGACAAGGTGGCCAAGCGTTCCGAGACCTCCGGCACCGACGTGTCCCGTGAAGGAGTGCAACGGGATCTACTGCCGTTGATTGAGGGCTGCACCGTCAGCACCAAATACGGCATGGTTAAAACCGATCATATTCTGTTTATCGCCTCCGGCGCATTCCACCTGGCCAAACCTTCGGATCTGGTACCGGAGCTGCAAGGCCGCTTGCCGATCCGGGTGGAGCTACAGGCACTGACCGCCGATGATTTTGAGCGTATCCTGACCGAGCCCAGCGCGTCATTAACCGAACAGTATCGAGCCCTGATTGAAACCGAGGGTTTGCAACTGGATTTTCAGGCAGACGCCATACGCCGCCTGGCGGAAATTGCCTGGCAGGTGAATGAACGCACCGAAAACATCGGCGCCCGCCGCCTGCATACGGTGATGGAGCGGCTGCTGGAAGAGATTTCCTTCGATGCCGCTGACTTGTCTTTGAAAACCGACCAGAACCCCTTTGTGATCACCCCGGCCTACGTGGATGAACGCCTCGGTACCCTGGCGGGGGATGAAGACTTGAGCCGCTATATTCTATAACCCACTTTATTCCAGCACTGACAAGGATCACAACCCATGACCATGCCGACGGAAATCAAGCTGCACACGGAATCCAGGGAACTGGAACTGGTGTTCGGCACTGAACAGTACCGACTCTCTTACGAGATGCTGCGGGTGCTGTCGCCGTCGGCAGAGGTACAGGGCCACGGCACACCGATCCTGCAGACCGGCAAACGTTTCGTCACCATTCGCGATATTGAACCCGTAGGCAATTACGCGGTGAAAATCACCTTCGATGACGGGCACGATTCCGGGCTCTACTCCTGGAGCTATTTGCACAAACTGTGCGTGGAGAAAGAGCCGCTGTGGCAGGATTACCTGGAACAGTTAAAGCAGGCCGGGGCCAAACGGGAACCGGACATGATCGGCAGCTGGAAGCCACAATAGTCCGCCTGCCTCAGGCGGCTTTCTTTACCGTTTTACCCACGGCCTTGCTGTCTGCCTGCTGTAACGCCGCCACCGTTCGCTGAATACCTTCCTCCAGGGATACCCGGGGCTTCCAGCCAAAATCCCGATACGCCTTTTCAATTGAGAAATAATGATGGGTGACCATATAGCGCACGGAGAAACGCGTTAAGCCGTTTTCCGCATTCAGCGTACCGCCTTTCAAGGTATCAATGCCTTCTGCCAGGGCCGCCACGGAATAAGCCAACCAATAGGGAACCTTGCCGGTGATCGGTGGATACCCCAGCGCCACCAGCACCTTTTCAACAAAATCAAAAAACGCCATGGGTTCGCCATTGGTAATAAAATAGGCCTGTCCGCTCACCGGTGAGCCGTCCACCAGTTTATCTTCTGCCATCACCACCGCATCCACCAAATTGGACACATAGGTAAAATCCGACAGCTTATCCCGATTGCCGATGGCGCGTTTCAGTTTTCCCGCCTGCGCCTTTTGCAGAATGGCCGGCATAAACCGATTATCACCGGCACCGAACACCACATGAGGGCGAATCGCACAGCATTGGGTAACACCGGTGCCACTGAAAGCCAACACATCTTTTTCTGCCTGGATCTTACTGTCAGCGTACGGGGCCTGGGATATAGAGGAATAAGGCAGGGTTTCATCACCGTAGGCAATGTCCTCCCCCTCATAGACGGCGCTGGCGGAGCTGATGTACACCAGCCGCGCAATACCATGCCTGCGGCAGGCCTCCATCACATTGAGGGTTCCCTGGTGATTCACCGCCCAAATCACCGATTCCTGGTTGTGCTTGGTATGCACCAGGGAGGCATTATGTACAATGGAATCCATGCCGGCGCAGGCATCCACCACGGCCTCCCGGTCACAAATATTGATGTCCAGGAAGGTTACGTCATCGTGAAAGGGCCGCCCGCCAAAATCCAGCACCGTGACATTATGACCGGCATCCAGCAAACCATTCACCAGGTTGCTGCCGATAAACCCACACCCACCGGTCACCAGAATTTTTCTCTTTTCCATCATCGCGTTCCTTTTTTATTAGATTGCTCAATCTACGCGTCAGTGCCAAACATCTGATCCCAGAATGGGAAGATGGAAGCGTAGTTACGGTTAAGGTGTTTACCATGATGAATATCGTGTTTCAGCGCCCAGAAATTGAATAACTTGAAAACCGGATGCGGCAACACCAGATTGGAGTGCACCAGAATATTCACCACATGATGAATGAAAAACACCAGCAGGAATGACACAGGACTGATGGGGCCGACTATGGCGATGGCCAGGCAGAGCAGCCCCAATCCCGCCAGATTTTCCACCGGATGCAGAAAAATGCTTTCCGCAGACGTGGGAAAACGAACATAGTGATGGACACCGTGCACGTGCTTCATGAACATTGGATGGTGCATGCCACGGTGCAGGAAGTAATACATAAAGTCATACAGCATTAATGCCGCCAGCACCTCGCCAAACACCAACACCCCCGGCACGGCTACGGAGAGGTGTTGATCGACTATGAGGCTGCCGCCAAAATAGGTAAACACAAAGGCAAAGAACGACAACGCCAACACCCCGTTCAAGCCAATATTGACGGCTTTACGGACGGTGCTGATGCGCTGCCGATCCGGTGTCCGAATGCGATAGCGGGCAAAACGCGGAGCCTGTACCGCCCAGGCAAAAAATGCCATCACCACACCATCGAACACCAGAATACAGGCCAAGGCAATGAAGAATCCGGTTGTCATTTTGATTACCTCCTGCTTGATGAGCCCGATATGGATAATCGGATCAATCTGAACAAACTGCCCAACTTCACCCATGGACGACTGGAATACATGAGGCGCACGGTCTCTCGCCCCTTGTCATAATCACCTGGCCGCACCGGAAACAGTTTGGGGGGAACACCAAAACCAAAGCGATCACTGAGCACAGCCTTTTGATTGGTGTAGGCACGCAGCCCGTCTCGCCCGTTCATGCGGCCAAAACCGGAATACTTCACACCGCCAAAAGGTAAATCCTGATTCAAATAGCAAAGCCCGAAATCGTTTATACAAGTAGCACCCGCCTCCAGTTGCGAGGCAATTCGCTCGGCCCGTTGCGCATCATTGCTCATCACGGTGGAATGCAATCCAAATTCGGTGCCGTTGGCCATCTCGATAGCCTCAGCTTCGTTCCGCACTTTGAATACCAGCATCACCGGGCCAAACACTTCGCGACAGGCAATCTCCATATCCGGTGTGACATCCACCAGGATGGTGGGTGGGTAGAACTGGCCATTGCCCCCATGGCGGAGTGCGCCACCGCACAATGCACGTGCCCCCTGCTGGATGGCGTTCCGCACCAGCCGGTCTATTACTTCGATTTGCAACGGCGAGGTAATGGCGCCCACATCAACATTGCCATGGCGATCCGGCACGCCCTGCCGCAGGGCGGACGCATGGCGCACCAGTTCGGTAACAAACCGGTCGTACACCGTATCGAAGACCAACAGTCGTTCCGCGGCAATGCAATTCTGCCCCAGGTTGATAAAGCTGCCGCCCAGGGCAGAATGCACGGCACGCTCCATATCCGCATCGGCACAGACAATAAACGGATCCTTGCCACCCAGCTCCATTACCACAGGGGTCAGGTGTTCGGCACTGCCTTCGATGATGCGGCGGCCATTGTTCACAGAGCCGATAAACAGAATCTTCTGCACACCGGCCCGCACCAGAGCCGCACCGGTATCGCCATAACCGTTGATGATCTGCACCAGATCCTTGGGGAACCCGGCCTGCTCCAGGGCCTGATCCGTAATGCGCTGAAATCGCGCACTGGACCAGGCCACCATTTCAGATGCCTTCACAATCACGGCATTACCCGCCATCAAGGGTGCCACCAGAGAGCTCACTATATTCTGCAATGGATAGTTCCAGGGAATAATGCAGGCCACCACTCCCAAGGGGTGGTACTCGATGCGGCCTTTCTTGTGCAGCAGCAGGCCAGAACGCACTGATTCCGGCCGTAGATATTTCTCCCCATTGCGGAGCGTCCACTTAAGCTTATTGCATATGGGAAGAATCTCGCCCAGCATGGCGTTTTCATAGGTCTTGCCGGAATCGGTAACAATTTCATTGCATAATTCATCGGCGTGCTGCAAAACAAACTCCATGATGTTTTTCAGCACAGCTCGGCGCTGGGCAAAAGTACTGCGCGCCCATTGTTGCTGGGCGGCCCTGGCCCTGGCAACACATACCGGTACCTGTTCCGGCAAGGTCACCGCCACCTCGCCCAAACTCTCACCGGTGGCCGGGTTGATGCAGGGGATCGCATCGCGAACATCAGATTGCGCTTGATGAGGTGGAGACTTAATGGGGGCTTCTGCCGTCATAACTTATCCTTCCGCAGCTTCACGCTTGCTGTTGTTGGTTGAAGCGGTTTTGCTTCGCTTTTGTTGTTGTTCCGCCTTGGCTTGCTGCAATATGAAATCCGCCACGCGCCAGCCGATCATCATGCTGGGCGCATTGATCGCCGACACCGGTATATAGGGAATCACCGAGGCATCGGCAACCCGCAGGCCGGTCACACCCTTGACCCGCAACTGGGTATCCACCGGATGCTCAGCCGCCTCCCCCATGGCGCAACTGCCGCAAAAATGGAAGGTGGTCATAGTGGCACGTTTGATCCAGCCCACCACTTTATCCGGTTGCCGGTATCGATTGGCCTGCACCAGACCCCGACTTCCCCATTGCACCATCTCATCCTGTTGCGCGATGGCTTTCGCCATTTCCACTCCAGACAACAGCGTCTCGATGTCCGCCGGATGCCGGTAGTAAGCCGGATCAATCAAAGCCTGATCTTCGGGCCGGTTGGAGGCCAGCATCACCGAACCCCGCGACAGGGGTTTACCCAGTATCACCACAATGCCATAGACACGGGCCACATACGCCTGCAGGGGCGGCAGTAAAAACGCCCATGCAATCAATTTTCTGATCAGCTGCCGCAGCCAACGCTGTCGATACAGCAGGGCCGGCAGCAGCATCAGTGGCAACATGCGTTGCATGGAACGCATGAGGGTTGACGGTGCCGAGAACAATACAAAGCAGGTATCCGGGTGAGATTTGGGGAGATGGCCGGCCGGGCTGACATGATGAAAGCCATACAACTGGGGGTAGTCGAAATCAATCGGGTGGCGGGCGCGATAGAACAGGCACACGTTGGGATGATCCTGCAGATTCTGCCCCACACCATCGGCGCGCTGTACCACGGCAATCCCGTGGCGCTGCAACTGCCAGTGGGGGCCGACACCGGACAGCATCAACAACTTGGGTGTTTCCAGGGCGCCGGCACAGAGCACAATTTCCTTGGCCGCCCGCGCCACGCCCACTCGACCATCCCGTTCATATTGAACGGCAACCGCCCGTTTGTTTTGAAACAGGATGCGCTGGCAACGGGCGCGGGTGATGACGGTGAGATTTTTCGGTGGAGACTCCCGCACAAACGCAACATAAGAGCTGCGGCGGAAGGCACCGGCGTAATTCATATCGTTGTAACCGATAACCCCATTGAGATCGCCATCGTTCATGCCATCTTTGCGACGAAAACCCAGTGATTGCGCTGCACGAATGAACAGGTCAGTGAAATGGCTGCCCGCCCGCGGCCGGGGCCGCAGACGTTTTTCCAGTTCTGTAAACACCGGCACCACATCTTCCCACTGCCACCCCGTTGGCCATTGCGCGTAATCCTGCCGGTCGCCCCGGGTATACACCATTCCATTTACGGCGCCACTGCCCCCCATACCCGTTCCCGTACCTGCATACAGGGCACGCCGGGAGCAATTTTCCTGGGGCGCCGTCATGCGATCCCACATCAGGCGGTCATTGGCAAACGCCTCCTTGAAACCATCCGCGGAAAGCGTTTCCGGATTCAGATCAGCGGCAGCCCCGGCTTCCAGCAGCAGCACTCTGCCGCCTCCGGCTTGCGCCAGGCGAGCGGCGGCCACACAACCGGCTGAACCACCACCCACAACAATGTAATCGTATTCATCCGTGTTCATATTATCCTTTTACCAATTTCGCTATGGTGGCCGCGGAGGGCGTCAAACCCAACGCCGGCAACAGGCGCCGACAGAGGAAAGCCCGCATTTCAGCATCACTGCGTTTTTTCTCGCTTTTTATCGTCAACAACGACAACAGAAAGCGTGAAGTGACTTCCACTATTTCGTCCAGTTCATGGTCATCCACATTCATACCTTTGAAAATCAGCTTAAAAATGGAACGCCGAATATCATTGCCCTCTTTGGTCCGCAGGGCATGCTCGTTCATGATGTTGGCCAGCCCGGAATCGGACATCAGCTCCAATGAGGGCTCATGGGGCAGACGCTTAAGGGAAAACATCATGGCTTCAATGACCCGGCACTCCACCGATTCATAACGCTCAATGTGGCGCAACAACTTCTGGGCAAAACCATAGGCTGATTGCAATAACGCAAATTGCACCACTTCATCCCGGTTACTGAAGTAGCTGTACACCGTGGGCCGGGTAACCCCTGCCTCCTTGGCAATGTCGTTCAATGTCACCTTCTCAATACCCCAGCGTTTAACACACTGCACTGCGGCCTCCACGATGCGCCCCTGGGTATCGATGTTGTGGTTTTTGGCTGGCTTCATGATTCCACCTTACTGCTGATCATTGACTGCTGACATTCGATAAAATCCGATTTTACACACTTTACACCTATACACAACATGTAAAGTCGTTTAGTATCAAAAAATCGAGGGAGCGCTGCCTTACCCCCACCACAACAATCAATAAGGGAGTATGAACCGATGGCAAATGCTGAAGCGTTCAATAACAATCACTTAGCCGGCAAGGAGCCCCCCGGGATGCGGGGCGGGCTGCCTCTGCTGGGCCACATCATCCCTTTCGCGCGCAATCCGTTTCTGTTCATGAAGCGGGTTTCGGATACTCTGGGTGAAATAGCGCAGTTCAGAATTTTCAACCAACGCATGATTCTGCTGACCGGTGATGACGCCAGCAAACTGTTCTATCGCTCCAGTGACGAGCAACTGGACCAATCGGCCGCCTACAAGTTGATGACCCCTATCTTTGGCGAAGGCATCGTATTTGACGCACCCATCGATCGTAAGAACCAGCAGCTGCGCATGCTGATGCCGGCGCTGCGTGGTGAAGCCATGCGCAACCACGCCGACAAAATCCTGATGGAGATCGAGGATCTTTCACAGCAGTGGGGCGATGAGGGTGAAGTGGACCTGGTGGCCGCCATGAAGCAGCTCACCATCAACACCGCCAGCCACTGCCTGCTGGGCAAAGAATTCCGCTATGAACTGACCGATGAATTCGCGGCCATTTACCATGATCTGGAAAAAGGGGTGAACGCCCTGGCCTACAGCTTTCCAAACCTGCCACTGCCCTCCTTCCGCAAACGGGATCAGGCCCGTCGCAAACTGCATGAGCTGGTGAAAGGCATCGTGCAAAAACGTGAACGACAAACCGACAAACCCACTGACATGTTCCAGATGCTGATCGACACCCATTATGATGATGGCAGCAAACTCAGCAGCGACGAGATCACCGGTATCCTGGTGGCGGCCATCTTCGCCGGCCACCACACCAGTTCCGGAACCGCCGCCTGGGTGTTACTGGAGCTGCTGAAGCATCCCCAGATACTGCAAGAGGTGCGCGAGGAACTGGACACCCTGTTCGGGGCCGATGGTGAGGTCACCTTCCAGCGCCTGCGCGAAGTCCCCAAACTGGAAAACACATTGAAAGAGGTACTGCGCCTGCATCCGCCATTGATTGTCCTGATGCGGCAGGTAACTGAGGATATGCCGTTCAAGGATTATGTAATTCGGGCCGGTGATATGGTCTGGGCCAGCCCACCGGTCACCCACCGTATGCAGCACCTGTTTACCAACCCGGAACAGTTCGACCCCGATCGCTATGCCGAAGCACGAGCAGAAGACAAAAACCTGATGGCCTACCAACCCTTTGGCGGCGGCAAACACAAATGTTCCGGCAATGCCTTTGCCATGTTTCAGATCAAGGCGATCTTTGCCGTGCTTCTACGGCGTTATGATTTTGAACTGGTGAATCCGCCAGACACTTATGTGGATGATTACGGTGAAATGATCGTGCAACCAAAATCCCCCTGCCGTATACGTTATCAGCGCCGCACGGTGCGCCCTGCCCACAGCGCCCACGCAACGCACAGCCACAGCGCCAGCATATCCTGCCCGCAGCCGCACCGGCCTGCAGAACGTTTCCGCATTCATGTGGACACTCAACTGTGCCAGGGACACGCCATGTGCATGGGGGAAGCACCACATCTGTTTCAGGTGGACGCCAACAACGAACTGCAGGTACTCGACTCTACACCCTTGATGCAGAATTTGGAGCAAGCGCAACAGGCCGTGCGAAACTGCCCCAACCAGGCCATCCGCATTGAACTCAACCACCACGAAGGAACTCCGTCATGACCGCCCAAGAAACCAATATTCCCGCCTGCACCCGGCAAGAACTGGAAGACATGGTGGAACGCTGGCTGCAAGCCAACCGTGACGCCGAACAAGAAGGCAACTGGACCAAATATCTGGGCCCGATGTATACCGAAGATGCCGAATACGGCTGGAATATCGGCCCCAACGAAGAGTTTATCGCCCACGGCCGCCAGGAAATCTGCGATATTGCACTGGGTTATCAGATGCGCGGTTTTGAACAATGGCAATACCCCTATCACGACATCATCATCGATGAAAAACGCGGCACGGTAATTGGCTTCTGGAAACAGCGGGCGCCCTACAAGCGGCCTGATGGCAGCGATTATGAAATTGCCGGCATAGGCGGTTCCTGGTTTGAATACGCCGGCAACTATCAATGGAAATGGCAGCGTGATTTTTTTGATCTTGGCAACGCCAAGGCGATGTTTTTTGAGTTGGCTGGCGCGGGGCTGCTGGAACCCGTCGTCAAAGAAAAAATCCACCGCCAGGCGCAAGGTGAGTTACTGCCGGGCCACCGTAAACTGCGACCGGATCTGTCTCGCTGGCAAAAATTCCGCAATTTTTCCGCCATGGTGCGCATCGCCATGACCGGCAGGTAATCACCATGACATCACCCCCTGCCACGCTGGATAGCATCACACCCGGCTCCAACTTGTCGCTCTGGCTCTCCCCCAATTCGGATCGCGCCTGGGCGGAAAAGTTCTTTCTGGCCTACAGCCCGGTCTGGATGCTGTCCATGGGGCTGATGATGGTGACCGGCTGGCAGGGCACATTCAGTGATGGTGCCCTGTTATTGCACTCACTCTCGGTCGCCCTGCCACTCTGGATTCTGCCCGCGCTGCTCTACCCGTCTGCGCGCCTCGGTAAACGCTGGCACAAGAGCTACTGGTTCAAAGCCAATCTGTACATCGGCCTATTCAGTATCTTTGGTAACTATTTCGGCTCGGAATATTTTTTTGATGTGCTGGGGATGGTCTACCAATTCCCCAACGCCACCACCACCCTGGACCCTGCCCTGGTTGGACATAATGAAAAATCCGTACCGGTGATCATGTATCTGTATACACACGCGTATTTCATGACTTATCACACCACCGCCGTTATGGTGCTGCGGCGGTTGATGAATTCCGGCCTGCCGTTCAAACCACTGTTGTTTCTGCCACTGACATTATTGGTGGGCTACGCCTGGGCGTGGCTGGAAACCAAGGCCATGGCCAACCCCATGATGGCCGCCAGTTTTTACTACGAAGACATGGAGGCCATGCTGGCCTTCGGTTCATTGATCTATGCCACCTACTTTATTGCCAGCTTTCCCATTTTCTATTTTATGGATGAAAGCAAAACCAAACCCTGGTCGTTGTTGCAAGTCTGCGCTGCCGGGCTCAGTGCCAGTATGCTGGTGTTTTACCTGCTTGAGATCTGCGCCCATCAGGTAAACAACCTGTAGAATTGGCGCAACAAACAAAAACATTGTCAGCATTAGCCAGTTAACCACGCTTGCTGTCCCTTTCCACGCACCCATAAACTGATAACATTCTAACTATTTCAATTTGGGGCTTGGGGTTATGGTGTGGTGCGCATCATTCAAACGCAATCTGTCGAGCGTCTTTGTTCGGCCGAGCAATAACATTGCCTATATTGATGGCCTGCGGGCCCTCAGCTGCCTGGGCATCATGCTCTACCACAGTTTTTTCCTGCTTCACCTGTTTGTACCGGAAGACACCTTTACTTTATTTGTGGAGCAGACACCCTTGCTCCTGTCCTGGATCTGGGGGCTGGATAAATCCGTCGATGTGTTTTTTGTTATCAGTGGTTTCCTTATCGGGCGCATGCTGTTCCGCGAATACAATCAAACGCAACGGCTGGATTTGAAAGCATTCTATTGGCGCCGCTATCTGCGCCTCACGCCGGTCTACCTGTTTGCCATGGTTGTATTTTATTTTCTGGCGGGGCCCGACTATTCACAGACACTGTGGGCCAACGTGCTGTACGTGAATAATTTCCTGCCCCTGGAATCCATGTCCATGCCCTGGACCTGGACCCTGGCGGTGGAAGAACAGTTCTATATCGTCCTGCCCTTGCTGCTTAGTCTGTTGATACTGCCGTTCCGACATGCCCTTGGCGTGCTGCTGGGATTATTCCTGCTCTCGTTCATCATTATCGGGCTGGTTGCCAGCAACGATGCACAGCTGTGGCATCAACCCTACCACCGGCTCTTTTCCGGAAAAGATAATATCATTCATTATTTCGACACCCTCTATGTAAACCTGCACACCCGTTTCGGCACCTTGATCTGCGGTGTCATTCTGGCTTACCTGACCGTCTACCGAGCACGGTGGCTGCAGCAGGTACTGTCCCGCCGCCTGCTCAGCACAGGGCTCACCGTACTGGCGCTTGTAGTGATGATCAGTGGCGTCATGCTCAACGGCAACAAACAGTGGCTGGGGGAATCACTGCATCTGGCACGGCTGAACCTGATCCTGGATCGGAACCTGTTCGGCATGGCCACCTGCTGGATGATTGTATTGTGCTCGGCACCCGGCACAACGGGGAAACTGGTGAATCGTTTTTTCAGTGCCCGCCTCTGGTATCCCTTTGCCCAGCTTTCCTATTCCATGTACCTGTTTCATTACATGTTGGCGGTACCGTTGGTATTGATGACGGTAAACATACTGAAGCACAGCCCGGGCCCGGCGCCCCTGATGCAGCATCACTGGTTTCTATTGATGTTTGTGGGATTGGTGCTGGTTACCGTGCCGGTCAGCCTGCTGACCTACACCCTGATTGAGCGGCCGTTTATCAATCTGCGCAAGCCCGCGGCGGCGGCAGCCGGCGGCACGGCCAAGGTTGCGGCCACTGCGTAGACCCTCAACACCGGCTTCAGTCCACCGCGATCTTATAGGTTTTCAGCAGTCCACCGAAGGTCAGTACCACTCGCGCCAGTGAGACAAAGGAATCCGGAATCGTCACTTTCAGATCACGCATCTTATCCAGGGCAATCCCCAGGATGTCGGTGGCTTCGTGCCGGCGCAGGTTTTCCTTGAGCACCAGTTCCGCCACTTCCTCAAACACAGCCTGATCCTTGGCCACAAACCCGGCCTTGCGGAACAGCTCCCCCAGGGGCTGATCCGATTGAATACGGCCAAACAGCACCTGCAACAAGGTGGCATAGTGCCGGGTTTCATCCGGGGTCAGTTCGCCAATGGCGCCGTAATCCAGTACCGCAACCCGCCCATCCTGCATCACCAGAAAATTACCGGGATGGGGATCGGCATGATAGATACCAAAACTGGTGATCTGCTGCACATAACAACTGAGCAGCTCGCGCAGCAGATTTTCCGCCCCGGCCGGGTGCCGGTTGAGATAGTCGGTGAGCCGCATGCCATCAATCCATTCTGTTACCAATACCCGACTGGTGCTGAGCTGCTCATACATCCGGGGTACATAGATCAGATCCGCGTGGGGCAAGGCGGAGAATTTGCGTAAATTGGATTCTTCGGTGAGAAAATCCAGCTCCTGCATGGTCATGGTAATAATCTGCTCCATCACCTGCTTAAGATCGAACTGACTGATCAACGGCGCACCAAACGTACCCAGCGCCTTGAATACCATGGAATCCTGCCGGAACAGCTTGCGGGCATGGGGCAGTTGCACCTTCACCGCCACCGGCTCGCCGGTCTTCAATACCGCTTTATGCACCTGGGCCACCGAAGCGGCGGCCACCGCCTGCTCATTGAATTCCGCAAACTGCTGGCGCCATTCGGAACCCCACTCGCGGGTCAGCACTTCGTCGATGCGGCGGAACGAAACCGGCTTGGCGTCATCCTGCAGTTTTTCCAGCTCCGCCACATACTGCATGGGCAGAATATCGGAGCGGGAACTCAAAAACTGGCCGAACTTGACCCAGATGGCGCCGTTATCATGAAACAGCTGAGTGAGTTTGCGGGCGCCCTTGTGGTGGGTCTGCGCCAGCAACTTGCGCTGCTCCAGGGGAGACAACTCCCCGGCCTGATTGCGGTAGGCACGGTAGGATTGCTCGATCTCAATCCCCACCCGCGTTGCGCTCAGGTAGCGTTCTCCCCCGGTTACCACGGAGTTCACGGTATCAAATAGTTCGTTCAACATGCGGCCAACTCGTTATCTGCTGTTTCCGTATCGAGCCAATGCCTGGTCGATATCTCGTTATTATTATGCCATCGCTCGAATATACCGATTGTACTGTAATTTACCACGCCGGAATGGTCACCATTTGTGACTCAAACAACCACCCCCGTCACCCGGGCCAAATCGCCCATATTACTGATAAATCAGCCAGTGCGGCCGGCTCCGGGCGGCGCGGCAGTCTTGCTTCCGGCGCCCTAATCCGCGAAGATAGCCTCCGCACTTGGAGGCCCCTGATGTCCAACGAAAAAACCACCCATTTCGGCTTTAAAAACGTCCCGATCGAGAAAAAACAAAGGTATGTAGGCGAAGTGTTTCACTCCGTGGCAGCCAAATACGACATCATGAACGATCTGATGTCCATGGGGATACACCGCCTGTGGAAGCGGTATACCATCGAAATGAGTGGCGCCCGCCCCGGGCAAAGCATACTGGATCTGGCCGGAGGCACGGGGGATCTCACCATGAAGTTCTCCCGCATTGTGGGCGATGAAGGCAAGGTGGTGCTGTCGGACATCAACTCCTCCATGCTCAGTGTGGGCCGCGACAAACTGCTGGATCACGGCTACGCCGGCAACATCGAGTACATCCAGGCCAATGCGGAATGCCTGCCCTTTGCCGACAACACTTTCGATTGCATCACCATCGCCTTTGGCCTGCGCAACGTCACCGACAAGCAGAAGGCACTGGAATCCATGACCCGGGTACTGAAACCCGGCGGTCGTCTGCTGGTACTGGAGTTCTCCAAACCCACCAACCCGGGCTTTGAGAAGGTCTATGATCGCTACTCCTTCAGCGTGCTGCCCCTGCTCGGCAAGCTGGTCACCAACGATGCGGACAGCTACCGCTACCTGGCGGAATCCATCCGCATGCACCCGGACCAGAAAACCCTCAAGCACATGATGCGCAAGGCCGGCCTGGACCGGGTGGATTACCACAATCTCACCGGCGGCGTGGTGGCCCTGCACCGGGGCTTCAAGTACTGATGGATACCCACCGCCAGTCCCTGATTCCGGCCTTTCTCACCGAACAATTGGAGCGGGCCGCCAATCGCGCCCTGTACTACGCGCCGGTGACACGCCTGCAATTGACCAAATTGAAAGGGAAATCACTGGCCATTGAACTGCAACGCCCGCATTTTCCCCTATTAATGGTGGTGGGCAAGCGCAGCCTCAGCTTTCAGAACCACTGGGAAACCGCCGCAGACGTCACCGTTCGCGGACCTGCCGTGGCCCTGCTGCGTCAAATCGGCAGCCCCGACATCGGCCCTGCTGAGCTCATGCAACTGGGCATTGAAGTGGAAGGGGATCAACAACTGGCACAGCAGTTTCTGCAGGTGATCCGTGATCTGGACCTGGATCTGGAAAGCGTTCTCGGGGACTTGATCGGCGATGTGGCGGCACACCAGATCAGCGATCTGGCCCGGGTGGGATTCGGTTGGTTGCGCACCACCGCCAGCACGGTACTCAATCAATCCCGCCACCTGCTGGCGGAAGAAAAAGAATGGGTGTTGAGCCCCCGTAAATTCCAGCGCTTCCAGCGCGATGTGGAAGACCTGCGGGCGGATACCGATCGCCTGCAGGCCCGTATTCAACGGCTGCATCAATCCCTGAACCCCACTGCCACAAACCACGAGCCTGAATCTTGAGACGCCTAGCCCGACTGTTCACCATCTTCACCCTGCTGGCCCGCTACCGCCTGGATGAACTGCTGCCCGACCACGCCGCCAGTACGCCGCTGAAATGGCTGATCCGGCTGCACCCGGCCGCCTGGACGGCATCCACCGCGGCTCATCCGTGGGCGCGGGCACGTCAAGCCATGGAACAACTGGGCCCGGTCTTCATCAAATTCGGCCAGTTACTCTCCACCCGCCACGACCTGCTGCCGGAAGAGGCCATTGCCGATCTGGCCAACCTGCAGGACAACGTGCCCCCCTTTGGCGAACAGGAAGCCATCAATATCATTGAGCGGGAGCTGAAGGGCTCCGTCGGGGACCTGTATGGCTCCCTGAGCCACACCCCCCTGGCCTCGGCCTCCGTTGCCCAGGTGCATGCCGGTACCTTGAAGGATGGCCGCGAGATCGTGGTGAAAGTGATTCGCCCCGGCATTGAAAAGATTGTGGAGCGAGATCTCGCCCTGCTGCTCACCGGTGCCCGCTGGCTGCAACACCTGGCGCCGGAAACCAAACGCTTCCACCCGGTACAGGTGGTCAAGGATTATCGCCACATCCTGCTGGGGGAGCTGGACCTGGGTCAGGAAGCCGCCAACGGCGCCCAGTTCCGGCGCAACTTCGAAGGCTCCCCGCTGCTCTATGTGCCTGAAATCCATTGGCATCTGAGCACCTCCAAGGTGTTGACCATGGAACGGGTGTATGGGGTGCCGGTATCCGACACTGCAGCCATGCTGAAAGCCGGTGTCAGCATGGAACACCTGTCTGAAATCGGCGTGGAGATCTTCTTCACCCAGGTCTTCCGGGATAACTTTTTCCACGCTGACATGCATCCCGGCAACGTACTGGTAAATCTGAGCGATCCGCAAAACCCACAGTACCTGTCACTGGATTGCGCCATCGTCGGTACCCTGAACAAAGAAGAGCGCTTCCTGCTGGCGCGGCAGCTGATGGCGCTGCTGGACAAGGATTACGAGCAGATTGCCATTCTGTTGGTGGAAGCGGGTTGGGTTCCGGCTCACACCAAGATCCACGAGTTCCAGAATGCCCTGCGCACCGTGCTGGAACCGGTGCTGGAACGGCCCCTGCACGAAATCGAATTCGGCCCGGTGCTGATCCGCCTGTTCCAGACTGCCCGCCGCTTTGAAATGCAGGCATTACCGCAGTTTGTGTTGTTGGAAAAGACCCTGATTCACGTGGAAGGCCTGGGCCGCCAACTGTACCCTGAACTGGATATCTGGGAAATCGGCCGCCCCCTGCTGGAACAATGGATTCGTGACCAAATCGGCCCCAGCGCCATCATGCAGACCGTGAAACGCAATGCCCCGGCCCTGATTGAACAAATCCCCCATATTCCAAAATTGGCATGGGATGCACTGCAGGAAATGCGTAAACTGAGTGAAAACCAGCAGCAACTGCTGCGCCAGGTGGAAGAACGGCACCTGGGGCAGCTGCGCCGGGACCGCATCATTACCCTGTTGGGGCTAATTGGGCTAGGTGCCGGGGTGAGTTGGGGCCTGAATCCGCAGTGGCTGCCGGACTGGCAGCACATACCGGCAGGGGCCTGGATCAGCGGCACCATTGGTGTAACCCTGCTTTTGACCCGTTTGCGTGGCCACGGAAATAACTGATAATTTTTAACCAGGATGAGGAACAAGTTGCATGCTTGTCACATTGTTCTCATATAATGTTTTATGAATGACACATTAGCCGCACTGGACAAGGTGCTCACCGAACGCAAGCAGGCCCAGGCAGACAGCTCCTATGTGGCCAGCCTCTACCACAAGGGCCTGAACAAGATTCTGGAGAAAGTGGGCGAAGAGGCGACGGAAACCCTGCTGGCGGCCAAAGATGCGGAATCCAGCAAACACTATGATGACGTCATCTACGAAACCGCCGACCTTTGGTTTCACACGCTGGTGATGCTGCACAAGCTGGACCTGTCCTCGGCTGATGTTTTACAAGAATTGGAACGCCGCTTTGATTTGTCAGGGCTGGTGGAAAAAGCGAACAGAAACAAATAAAACGGGAGTAACCCAATGGGTTTTGGTGGTATTGGAATCTGGCAACTGTTAATCGTCCTGGCGATCATCCTTTTGATCTTCGGCACCAAGCGACTGCGCAATCTGGGTGGTGACCTGGGTGGCGCCATCAAGGGCTTCAAAAAAGCCATGAGTGAAGAAGAGAAAAAAGAAGAACAAGCCAAACTCAACGAGCAGCAAAAAGAAGGCGACGTCATCGACTCAACCGCTGAGAAAAAGAAAGACCAGGCCTGATCGTCCCTGAGGAAAACGCATGTTCGACATAGGCTTTTTTGAGCTGGTTCTGCTGGGTATTGTCGGCCTGTTGGTGTTGGGCCCTGAACGCCTGCCCCACGCGGTCCGAATGGGCAGTGCCTATCTGGGTAAAATTCGGCGGGCGGTTACCAGCGTGCGGGAAGAGTTCGAGCGCGAGGTGAACCTGCATGAAATGCAAGAGCGCCTCAAGCAACAGATGGAGGAAACCGGCCTGGATGATGCCCGCCAATCGTTGCAGGATCTCAAGCAACAGGTAGAAAATCCGGATCCGACCCCGGCAACCAGCAGCCAGCCTATGGACAACAGTATCGGCGGCAGCCTGCCTGCCCGGGAAGACGACGATCCGGATACCCGGCACAATCCCACTGTACCGGAAAACGAAGCAGAGCCCATGCCGGACCCTGCCCCTGAATCTTCCCCTGAACCTGCGGCCAACAAAGAATCCCCCAAAGCATGAGCAGACAGAAACCCAGTGCAGAACCGGAAGCCAACCTGACCCTGATCGGCCATTTGGTCGAACTGCGGGATCGGGTTATGAAATCGCTGCTGGCTATTCTGATCGTGTTTATGAGCCTGATTTACTTCGCCAACGACATTTACGAGCTGGTGGCCAAACCCATTCGGGATCAATTACCCGAAGGCACCACCATGATCGCCACCGACGTTACCTCTACCTTCTTTGCGCCATTCAAATTAACGCTGGTGGTGGCGTTCTTTCTGGCCATGCCGGTGATTCTGGGGCAGATCTGGCGTTTCATCGCCCCCGGCCTGTATGCCCATGAGCGCAAATTCGCCCTGCCCTTACTGGTGCTCAGCGTGTTGCTGTTCTACTCCGGTATTGCCTTCGCGCACTTCGTTATCTTCCCCCTGATTATGAATTTCTTTGTCATGGCCAGCCCGGAGAACGTCACCGTTACACCGGATATCGCCCAGTACCTGACCATCGCCCTGAAACTGTTCTTTGCATTCGGCCTGGCCTTTGAAATCCCCATTGCAACCATGCTGTTGATCCTGTCCGGGGTTACCACGGTGAAGGATCTGGCCTCCAAGCGGCCTTACGTGATTCTCTTCTGTTTTGTTTTCGGCATGTTGCTGACTCCACCGGATCCGTTCTCTCAATCCATGCTGGCAGTGCCCATGTGGCTGCTGTTTGAGATGGGATTGTTGATTGGGCGCCTGATCAAGCGCAGCCCAAAAGAAACAGAGGCAGCTACCACCGGGCAACTGGACAAAAGCGATTCTTAAGTGTTGTTGCCGCGACGGCCCCGCGTTACCATAACGTCAATTTCGTAAACACCAACCGGTTATTGTCACTGTATTGCATGCTGATTAAATTACTGCGCAATTCCGCCCTGCTGATCCTGTTGGGCTGGCTCCAGTTGAGTCAGCTACAGGTCATTGCGCACGAAGCAACCCATTGGCTTCACGACGGCACTCAGCTGTGTGATGACCTGCAACTGGCACACCACAGTCCCGCCCTGGTGGCGGCCCTTCAGATCGTTCCATCCATTGCTCCCCCCTCTCTGGAGTTTTTCCCACCGGCGCTGGTGCCATGGTTTGCCAGCAACCATCGCCCGCAGTTGGCCCGAGCCCCGCCCTACGCCTGATTAGTCCACCTTACATTCTCTACCACATTCTTATATTTAATCAGGAGTAAATTATGCTCACCTGTCGTCGTGCCTGCCTGTTGGTATTGGCACCTGTACTTACCTGCCCGCTGGTTTCCGCCCAAACCGGTTACGTCAGTGGCAATGAATTCAACCCCGCCATCAGCCTGATCCTGGATGGCCGCTATGCCCAGTATCACGATACGTTTGAATTGCCCGGCTTCCAGATGGGGCCGGAATCAGAACTGCCCGCCGAAGGATTCAGCCTGGGTCATTCGGAGCTGACCCTGAGCGCTAACGTAGACGATCAATTTTACGGGAGTGCCAGTGTCGCCATCGCCGAACACGATGGCGACACCGAAGTGGAACTGGAAGAAGCCTACCTGGAAACCCTGGGCCTGGGGTACGGTGCCACCGTCAAATTCGGGCGCTTCCTCTCCAGTATTGGTTATCTCAACAGCCAGCATGAACATGCCTGGTCCTTCTATGATGCACCGCTGATCTATACCGCACTGTTCGGCAAGACTCTCTACGACGACGGTGTGCAGGCCCGCTGGCTGGCACCCACCCGAATTTTTCTGGAACTTGGAGTGGAGTGGACCCGTGGCGCCCGCTTCCCCGGGGGCGAAAATGACGGCAACGAGGGTAAATCCCTGTTCATCAAATTGGGGGATGATCTGGGCACCACCGCCAGCTGGCAACTGGGTGCTTCCGCTTACAGTACCCGCTTTGCCGAGCGCAGCAGCGAAGGACATGCCCATGAAGAAGAAAGTACAGACAGTGCCGAGCTGATCATGGAAGACGGCGACGTCGATATCGTCGGTATGGATGCCGTATTCAAATGGGCGCCCGCAGGACAGCCCCGGCACCAGCAGCTGGTGCTGAGCGCCGAGTACTTGCAACGTAAAGAGTCGGCCACCAGCAACTTTATCGAAGATACCAACAGCCTGATAGCCGACTACGAAGGCAAGCAATCCGGTTACTATGTGCAGGCGGTATATCGCTTTCATCGCCAATGGCAAACCGGGCTGCGCTATGACGAGGTGAAACCGGACAATGACTTCACTGAACTGGAAGCCGCCGGCATTGACATGGAGGAGTTCCTGGAAGAAACCGAGTTGGGCAGCGATGCAACCATAACCCGCAACAGTGCCATGCTGGCCTACAGCCCCAGTGAGTTCTCCCGTATTCGTCTGCAATACAATCACCGGGATTGGGATGAAGGGCGCGATGATCTCTGGGTGTTGCAATATACCATGAGCCTGGGCAGCCACGGCGCCCACCGCTATTAAGGAGAGCAAAATGAAAACACTCACATTCCTGATAGCACTATTGTTCCCGGTACTGTGCCGCGCCGAACTTGCGGTGTTTGCCTGCGAGCCTGAGTGGGCTGAACTCACCAGGCAACTGGGCGGCAGCAGAGTAAGCGTGTTTGCAGCAACCAATGCGCTGCAGGACCCCCATCACATTGAAGCCAGGCCCTCGTTGATCGCCAGGATGCGCAATGCAGACCTGGTGGTATGCACCGGAGCTGAACTGGAAGTCGGCTGGCTACCATTGCTGTTACGACGCTCGGGCAACCCCAAGGTACAAACCAATCAACCGGGTCATTTTGAAGCCGCCATGGTGGTGGAAAGATTGGCCATCCCCACCACTCTGGATCGCGCTCAAGGGGACGTGCACGCCGCCGGCAACCCACATGTACACCTTGATCCAAGACGCTTGCTTACCATCGCCCGGGCCCTGGCCCAACGCCTCATGGAGCTGGACCCGGAGGGCGAGCCCCAATACCGGGATCGAGTCGACGCCTTTGCAAGCGAATGGCAAAGGCGAATGGCCGAGTGGGAATCCAGGGCTACCCCATTGCAGGGAGCACGGGTGGTGGTGCAACACGAAGACTGGATTTACTTTAACGATTGGCTGGCACTAAACCAGGTGGCCACCATTGAACCCAAGCCGGGCATTCCCCCCAGTGCCGCTGACCAGAAGCGATTGCTGAACACGTTGTATCAACAACCTCCGCAGCTGATCATGCTGTCGGCCTATCAGAACGATAAAGCCGCCCGTTGGCTGGCAGATAAGCTGCAGATTCCGGTGGTGGTACTCCCATTCACCGTGGGGGCTGATGAACACAGCGCTACCCTGCCGGCGTTGTTTGATCGTACCCTGTCCCTGCTGCTGCAGGCCCATGCACAGACAGCGGATCACTGAACTATGCAGTGGCAGGATATAGCCCTCATTGGCCCGGCCTTTGTGGCCGGGCTCATCGTGGTGTTCAGTCATGTACCATTGGGCACCGAGGTGGTGAAGCGCGGTATTATTTTCATCGACCTCGCAATCGCCCAGATCGCCGGCGTCGGCCTGCTGCTGGCTCAACTTCTGGATATCGCAAGCCCCATCGGGCAGCAACTTGTCGCCGCCGGCACCGCCATTGGCGGCGCCTTGCTACTGACTTTCACAGAGCAACGACTGGGTCGTTATCAGGAACCCTTAATAGGCGTGCTGTTTGTGTTGGCTGCCTCGCTGGGATTGTTGCTGCTGGCGGGGGATCCCCATGGTGGTGAAGCGCTGCAAGAACTGCTCTCCGGCCAGATCCTATGGGTTACCTACGGGCAGGCGCTCACCTGCGCGCTGGTATTGGTTCCCGCAACCTTGCTGTGGCTGACACTGAAGAAGCGTTACAACAAACAGGTATTTTACCTCCTGTTCGCCGTCATCATTACCGCCAGTGTGCAACTGGTGGGGGTTTATCTGGTGTTCGCGAGTCTGGTAATCCCCGCCCTGGCAACCGTAGGCAGCCCCCGCTTAGGTATGACCATTGCGCTTATGCTGGGTGCGCTGGCCTACGGACTTGGCCTGTTCGCGTCTCTGCTTTGGGATCTACCCGCCGCCCCCATGATCGTCTGGTGCCTGGCCATCGTTGCCCTTCTGTATCTGGTGATCAGCCATGGCCTTGGGCAACAGCAGGGGCAGGAAGACGCTACACCTGCAGCAAAAACGTAACCGGGCCATCGTTCACCAGGCTCACCTGCATGTCCGCGCCAAACTGCCCGCATTCAACCCGGGGCAGTTTGGTCACGGCCTGTGCCACAAAATACTCGTACAATTCGCGCCCCAATTGCGGTGAGGCACCAGCGGAAAACCCCGGGCGCATGCCCTTGGCGGTGTCCGCCACCAGGGTGAACTGCGACACCACCAACAACCCTCCACCGCAGTCCAGCAGGGAGCGGTTCATTCTGCCTTCCGCGTCGGCAAAGATTCGATAGTTCACCACCTTATGCAGTAACTTGTCGGCACTGGCCCGCCCATCGGTGCTTTCCACCCCCAGCAACAACAGTATACCGGCATCAATTTCACCAACGATGTCGCCGGCCACCGCCACCGACGCGGAACTGACCCGCTGAATCAATCCTTTCACCGGCCTTCCTCCACCGGCTGCAGCACCGTGGCCCGGCCATCACGCAAATAGGCCTTATCCACTTCCGTCAGGCGGTTGACCCGAATCAACGTGCGGATTTCCTTCACATACGCCTCGCCCCGTTCCGAATACTTCTCCAAACCGGCCGCCAGCGCTTTACCGGACAACGGCTGCTGCTGTTGACGCGCCTGTGCCCGCATCCGGCGCAAGGCCTCGTAGGCAGGATGTGTATTCAGGTTATGCATATAGGCCGCGATGGATTCAAAGGGGGTTTTGAAACTGCGAATACCATAATTGCCCAGTTCTGTGCGCACCCGCTGCGGAGCGATGGCGTCGTCACCCCAGGTCCACTGACCAAACAGGGCGTTGCCCTCGCTGGCAAAACGCGAAGTACCCCAGCCACTTTCAATGGCCGCCTGGGCCATGGCCAGCGAGGCCGGTACCACATCCACCCGCCGCAGCAACGTGTTAAACGCAGCCGCATCCCCAGCGGATTGGGGTGCCGTCACAGCGTATTCCGCGGCGATATCCTGCAGGTGCTTCCTGTCCTGTTCTGCCCAGGCCCGGGTTTGCTGCATGGCCTCCACAAACGCACGCTGACGGGCGATGGTCTCATTGGCCCGCAGCACCATGGGTGTCAGCATAAAGAAGAAATATTTCTTTTTGTTTTCGGTGGAGACCGCTCCGGCGTAATGATCGCGCCAATGGTCCGGAATATGGGTCAGATACACACGGGGCACACTGCGATCCCCCTGCTGCCAATTGGCAACGGAATAATTAATGCTGTGAAAATACGCCACCACGTCATCAGGCTTGGTGAAGGTGATATGATCCCAGGGTCGTTCGGTTGCGTGTAAAGCGACACTACAGAAAAAGATGAACAGTAGAGGTAGTATCAATCGGGCGATTGGTATCATGCGCTTTGCATCCATCCCATGGTTCTTATTCGGATGCAAAGCGTAAAAGAATTACCGGCAAACAATCAAGCCGGATCAATGCTCCACATTAGCGGCCACCGCGCCGGTAGACAGGCTCACATCCAGATCTTCATACAGATGGGTAATGGCATCCATGCGCTTGAGCATACCGTTGGTGGTCACGGAAATCACATGGGGTACGTAGTTGCCATCCTCCAACTGCTCAAACCCGGTATTGGAAAACTGCCACTGGGCTTCCACTTTCTTCAGCGATGCGCGTATGTCAACGGTGTTCTTATCGAAGGCCATCAAAGTCGTCAGGCCCGCGCCGTATTCCGCCTTGGCTTTCTCAAAGGCCGCCACAGACTCCGCATCCCGGAAGCCCCAGGCATGGGCAAAATAGTAGGCTGCGATGCGCTGGGACAACATGCGCTGACGCCCCGAGGTGTTCACCATCTTGGCCGAGGTACGCCCGGCATGGGCTTCCAGATCCAGTACCACCTGGTGGCAGGCCGCCAGAATGGCGTTGTTGCGGTCCAGGATTTTCGCGGCATTTTCCTTGCTCACCTTACCAATGGCCAAGGCGCGGTATTCGAACCAGAGATCTTCCACCTTGGACAGGGACGCACTGATTGTTTGCGAAGGTGCGTATTCAGTGAGTTCCTGGAATTGTTCTTCGAACAGGGCCACACTGCGGTCCAACTCATCCCGGGCCCGCACCACATCCACCTCCAGCCCCAGGGCCAGATAGTTTTTCATGATGTTTTGGGTAAGCATGCGTTGACGGCCCGCCTTGTTCAAGGCTGACCCCATAGTGAGCACTTCAGCGAAAGCCTGCACTGAAAAAACACACAAAAATAAAGCAACAACGGTGGATAAGATCGTATTACGAGGCATGGGTAACATCCTTTACTTCAAAACTGCACATTTACAGAGCAACTAGCAAATACTTGGCCAATATTAATTTGTCTAGCTGAACCGAACTCCCTTAACGATCAGTAAAGGCCGCACACGGGGATCCCGCAATGCGAATGCACGACAGTGTGATTGAGTTATCAGTGCAAAGGTGGTGGGTGCCCGCAGACAGCCGGGTAGAGGATCAGGCGCGGCTGTTTTGCTTGCGGGCCATTTCGTCGGTGGCTTTGATCAGGGCATTGACAATGCCCGGTTCCATGCTGGAATGGCCGGCGTCGCGGATGATGTTCAACTCTGAATTCTCCCAACTCTGGTGCAGTGAGATTGCCTGATCCATGGGGCAGATCATGTCGTAACGGCCGTGCACGATGATGCCGGGGATGTCCTGGATAGCATCCATGTTGTTGAGTATCTGGTTCTCTTCAATAAAGCCGTGATTGATAAAGTAGTGCACTTCGATTTTGGACAAACTCAATGCGGTATGGCCATCGGTAAACTGCCCCATCACGCTGGGATTGGGGCGCAGGGTTGCACAGCCGCCTTCCCACGCCGACCAGGCCTTGGCTGCCCCCATGCGTTTGAGTTCATTTTCACTGTTGAGCAACGTACTGTATCCCGCCAGCACATCATCATATTGCATGCCTTTTAGAGGACGCAGCAGCTCCTGCCACTGATCGGGAAAAATGCGATTGGCCCCTTCCCGATAGAACCAGCCGATGTCTTTGTCTCGGCACAGAAAGATGCCCCGCAGAATCATACCCAACACCCGTTGCGGATGGGTCTGGGCATACAACAACCCCAGCGTAGAGCCCCAGGAACCACCGAACAGCACCCACTGATCAATGCCCAGGGTTTCACGGATGGTTTCCATGTCATTGATGAGATCTTGGGTGCAATTGTTTTTCAGACTGGCGTGGGGCGACGAGCGGCCACAGCCCCGTTGGTCAAACAGGACGATGCGGTATTTTTCCGGATCGAAAAAACGGCGGTGAAAGGGCTCACAACCGGACCCCGGCCCACCATGCAGGAACACCACGGGCAGGCCATCCGGGTTGCCGCACTCTTCAATGTAAATACGGTGGGGCATATCAACGATGATACTGTGTTCTTTATAGGGCTTTATTTCTGGGTACAGTACCTGCATTCAACTCACTCCAACCGGACATCCAGTAACTGTAGCCTAAACCGCCGCACGCTGAAAGCAGAAGCGGTATAAATCAAGCGCTTAGCGGTGGCCTGATTTCCCCCACCGCGAATCTGCGCTAGGATAAGCCCGCCCTGGCGCCAGCGGAAGTACGCCAGCCGAAGAGGATTAACCATGACCGATACCGCTCTGCTGCGATTGCAGCTGGCCGTATTCGCGCTGGTATCAGCGTGCTTTACCAATATCTACATCACGCAACCGGTTCTGCCGGTGTTACAGCAGGAATTCAACGCCAGCAGCACAACGGTTTCCTTTACGATCTCTGCGGTGGTGCTGGGTATTGCCCTGGCCAACCTGCCGTTTGGCGTACTGGCCGACAAACTGCCTATTCGGCCCATCATTGCAGTGGGGGTCGGTGCCATGCTGGTGGGAGGCCTTGTTTGCGTACTCACCGACGATCTGTGGGTGTTGATCAGTGGCCGCTTTCTGCAAGGCCTGTTTGTGCCCGCCCTCACCACGTGCCTGGCGGCGTACCTGGCCAAATCCCTGCCCCCGGAGCGCCTCAATGTGGTGATGGGCTATTACGTTTCCGCCACCGTGGTGGGTGGGCTGGGTGGACGTCTGCTGGGAGGCTGGCTGCATCCGCCCCTGCACTGGCGCTACGCGTTCATCTCCGCCGGGGTGTTTCTGTTACTGGCCTGCCTGCTTGCCTTGCGCACCCTGCCCCGTCACGCCATCCGCACAGAGGCACAGGTAAAAACCGGATTTGGGGAGCTGCTACGGCGCAAGGATCTGCTGGCGCTGTTTCTCTGCGGTGGTGGTGGTTTTGCGCTGTTTTCCTCTACCTTTAATTTTCTGCCGTTTCGCCTGAGCGAACCGGCGTTCGGCTTCAGCACCCAACAGATCACCCTGGTGTACCTGGTATACATCATGGGTATCTTCATGGGGCCGCTGGCCGGGCGTATCGGCAACCGGCTGGGCAGCGGCACGACCCTGCTGATCGGCACCGCCACTCTGGCGGCTTCACTGGCATGTCTGCTGATTGTATCCGTGTGGGCAGTGGTACTTGGCCTGGTTCTGATGTGCGCGGGATTTTTCTGCGTACATGCCGCTGCGGTGGGCGCCATCAATCGCAAACTGTCCGGTGGCCAGGGCCGTGCCAATGCCCTATACGTACTGTTCTATTACGTGGGCGGATGGGCGGGCATCACCGTGGCCGGGTTTGCCTACAGCGCCCAGGGTTGGAATGCGGTTGTAGGGGTTGGGTTCCTATTGTTGCTGTTGCTGGTTAACGCCGGATTCAGTGAGCGGCGTAATCACCCCTGACTGTCACCAACATACCTCAGCGCCTTCATCATCCACACAGAACTCTTTGCCAATGAATTCCGGGGTTTCGACACTTCGCTTGCGCAGGTTGCTCGGATTGACGAATTCCGGGGTCTCACGCGTGCCATACGCAGACCAACATTTCACCCCCTCCTGATCCAGCACACAAATTTCACTGCCCAGCATTTCCATTTCCAGTGGCGGATATACAGTGGGCCCTTCCTGCGGCAGGAAGTTGGGCTTGCCCCAACAACTTATGCCCTCATCGACAAGTGCACAGGCAGCGTAATCACTCACCGCCACTTGCTGGGGGTTATTCAGCGCCGGAACCTGTTCCACTTCATCTTGCGATGCTGACCAGCACCGGACCTCGCCATCACCTAAAATTGCACAAACGGCAAGCTCGCTCCAACCGCTGTCCACCAGTAAGGACGAATCCACAAACACCGCCTCGACTCTCTGCCCCGAATAAATAAACCCGGTCAGACACAAAAGTTGATCGGCACACAGCCCCGTATATTTCAGGTCGCACACGTCATCCGGGGTGCAATATTGATTATTCCAACCCAGGAATGTATAGCCTGGCGCCGGGGTTGCCGTGATTTCTACCAACTTGTTACCGATGGTCGGCGGGCTCAGTTTTACCGTCGCGGCACAGGATTCAGAGCAATCCACACCGGACGGGGAAGTAACTGACCCTTCACCAATGATCGTCAGGTTCAGCCCTGCATCCTTGGCGCCGCAGGCACTGACCAAAACAACAGAAAACATTAACAGCGCTTTTACAGCAAGCCCCTTTAATCCTTTACTCATATTCATTCCCTTGTAGGCGTTGGTGTGAGGTAGCAAGACGTTAATTCTTGCACCAGCGCCAGGGCAACACTTGTAGAAAAAGGCCAAAAGCAGGGGCATTCTGCACTTAGCGCAACTCAGCCCTGACCCATTTATCGTTATCCTGAGACAACGTCGCCCTGGCATGGTCGGTCAGCACCTTCTGCCTCGCAAGCGCCAAGCGGACAGACGTTAAAATATGGGTACACAACCGGTCCTGCACCGCCGGGCGTGACAGCATCTCCCCATGACACCGAATCGTATCATCAGCTTTACGACTGCTGATTTTATCGGCCACGATCAGAAACAACTGTTCGCTTTCTGTGTTTCTGACCAGTGCCGCCAATGCGATTTGCGAATCACAGCGTTTGGCAAACTCAATCTTGAGTTCCTCAGTCAAATTCCCATTGCGGGCAAGTCCGATGGTGACCGTTTCGGAATCTGACATATATTGTTTCATCAAAGCAGGGTTATCGGTGTATTCAGCGGCAATCGCCCTGAGCTCTTCATCGTCAGCATGACAGATCAATTCGATAAACGGGGCATCACAGGTTCTGACATTGTTCTCCCTCCGGTACCAACGACCATTTCTCGCAGCGGCAATCCGCACCGTCTTATCTTCATCCATCAACATAGTTCGACGGATGCTTTCATCTTTCATTCTGGCGGCCACTACGGCACGAATCTTTGCCTCCGAATCACCGGCCAGACGATTCAGGATCTCACTCTCGGTATAACTGTTTTTGGCGACGCTAAGCCTGACGCTGGCTGCCCGATCACCTGACAGCTCTGCCAGAATCCGTTTATCGTCCGTTTTTTTAGCCAACCTTGCCCGTTCCGTAGCAGACCCCTGATTCACCAGGGGTTGAGCCACCGCTGGCCCGTCGCCCCCGGACAAACGCATTGAGGTTTGGGTTCGCACGGTGGTGGCCTTGTCGTTACTAAACTGTTCCAGCACCGACTTCGGTACTTTTTTATTCTTGGCGATTTGCTCCCGCACACCGGACTTTTCATCCCGGGCGAGCATTTCATAGAGAAACTGGATCAAATCACCCCGCTCCGCAAGCCGCTTGCGGGTGTTGGTATCTGCATCCAGAGCAAAGGGCAGCAAATCCAGCAACGGCGTGGTCCAGGAACTCACGGCCTGCGCCCGGCGTTTAGGGTCGTCACCGCGGATGTAATAACGCGCAATAAAACCGGGCGCGGCTTTCTCCGTCAACCACTTATCAATTTTCCATTCCCGGTAGGGGATGGGCTTAACATGGCTTTTGCCCTCCAGCAAAGCCAACGCCGCCAACGGGTTCTGACTATAATCCTCAAAGCAGTAATACGCGTAATGCACTATCAGGTTGTCCGGGCAGGACTCCGCGCGCGCGGCAATCCTGGAGACGAATAAATGGCGGCTCTTTGCGCCCTGTTGCAGACTGGTAAACTTACCTGTTTTCCTGGCGGCCAACGCTTCTCTAAGGTAGTAGCGCCAGGTCTTTTTAGCCCCCGCCTTGCCCGTGGGCAAATCCGCAACCAAACGCTCACGGACAGAATCATACTGGGTCATATTGGCCAGTTCGTAAGCGGCCCTGTCACCGGCCACCAGAGCCAATTGCAACTGTTGTTCCTCACTTAAAGACGAATTGCTGGCCAGGGCCACCTGGATATCTGATATTTTTTGCTTTAACAATTTATCTATTACCGAAACCGGGGTTCTGGTATTCAATGCCGGTGCCGCACGCACCCATTTCAATTGATCTTCGGCCAGTCCGGTCAATAACGCTGCCGGGGCGTGGGCGTGGATTCCCGCAAGAAAACGAATACAGGGATCATCATGCTGCCCCAACGCCATCAGTTTATCCTCGGGTGTATCAACATCCGATGCCAATGCAGCCAGCTGTGCAAAATTCAGCGCTTCGATCGCGGTATCGGCCAAACCGGGCGCTGCACTGGCCTGGGTGCGGGCCTGAACAATCACGTCGTCCGGGCAATTCGGATGTTGCTGAGCAAGCCCGGCAATCTCCTGATCATCGTCCATGGCTAAAGTGGCCAAGGCACTTCCGGTTGCCGAAGCGTTTTCGGCCAACACCTTGCGTACGGTTTTCGCGCTATCGGCTGCTAATTTTTCCTGGATATCTGCCGGCAGATCAGTACGCCCCGCAATCACCTTGCGCAATGGTGCACTTTTGGATTCAAGGTAATCTCGAATCAGATGTTCCGGAATCGGCCCCAGCGACATGATATACCTTTGATAAGCGCCGTTTCCGTGCTGCATAATGTACTCAGCTTTATGGATTTCCGGTTTGGCGGCAGAAATCTCACCGCTCCACTTCGAATAGGATAACCTGGGTTGTACGCTGCTCTGATCCTGCCAATGTTCCTGGGCCTGATACTCGCTTAACGCAGGATTGGTGGCAGCGATCTCCGGCAGAAATTTCCAGAATTGCAGGAACAGCAGATAGTCACAGGCGGGATTTCGGGCGATGGTTTCAGCCATCTCCCTTTCACCATGATGTTTGGCCAGTAACACCCGCAAGGTGTCTGAAGCGGTGTTTGGATCATTCGCCAGTACTAAGTCCTGCTCATATTCCGGTTGTCTCTGGTACATCGTTTCTCCTAATTCAAACGTGTGACATCCCCAAAAGGAAAATGGTCAACGGCGTCATCGGTGGCCACCCATAGAACCGGAATATCCGGTGCCTTGTCAGGAAAGGTACCGTAGCCATCGGTCAAATAAATACACAGGGCCTGCTCAAACGGATCGCAATGTTTCTCCAAGTAGGAAAAGAAACAGGCAAAATCCGTCCCGCCGCCACCTTCTGCAACACCAACACGGATACTCGCATCCAGTGCAAATGGCCCATAAACCTGTGCATCCACAAAATACAAATGACCCTGAATGGCGTGATAACAACGCGCTATGGATTCCACTTCAGCACGAAACCGGGCCAACTGATCGTCCCCGATGGAGCCGCTTGTATCCATCACCACATGCACGTTAAGGGACTCACTTTGCAGTTCATCAAGATACAGCCCCTGATGAATGAAACGACGGTCGAAACCTGAGTAATCGCAAGGCGTTCTACTCATATAGCGCCACAACACCGTCCGCCAATCAAGCTGGGGATCCAGCACTTCATCAATAGCGCGCTCCAGCCCTGCAGGAATAAATCCCTGCTGCTGATGGCTCATCCTATCCACCACCAACGCCTGTCGCAGGGCGCGCTCCCAATAGGCAGAGTTTTGATGCTGTTGCGCCTGTGACATGGGATGTTGCTGCCCGTCCGCCACCAGCAGATCGCTGACGCCAGGGTAAATCACCTGCAGCGTATCAACCGCACTGGATGGATTGTGGCTGCCAGTGGAATCGGTGACAGCTTGATCCTGATTGGCCTGGTGCCGGGAACAGTCTGTTGCCGCTGAGTCGGACTCAGCTCCCTGGTCAACCGCAGTGACTCCCTGAGTGGCCATATTCCTGGCCCGGCTCAACAGTTTGGAATAAACAAACTCCACGCTGCAATCGCCATAGCGTGGATCAATCGCGGTGTTTGGCGGCGCTTCAAAGTGACTCTCCACGATAATCTGGTTCACCACGATATCCGCCGCAATGTTCCAGATTTCAGCAATACGCGAGCCACAACGCCGGGGATGGTTTAACGCGCAATGCAATGTGAGATGAAGCAGTGTACCGACCCGTTCTGAGGCTTTTAAGTTGGATAAATAGCGGGGATTCAACCTGGCCGTACGGCCATCGGTGGTAAATTGGCGGATTCGATCATCAAATTCATAGCGCATATACAGCGACAACGTTGCGAAAAAAGGATGTTCCCGACGCAACTTGATCAGATACGCACTGATGAGCTGATCCATGAACCCCTACTCCGACATAAGCCGGGTGAATTCCATAAGAAAGGCTTTCAGGTTCGGTTGCTCCATCAATGCGGCATGCACAGGGGCCAACTCTCCACGCCCACGCAGCAATGGAAACAGATCCGTTGCATATAACTGTACCCACTCGGCCGGCGCTCTCTCTACCAACCAGTTAAAACTGTTTACCACATCCTCAGTCTTTTTGGCCCGGCCGACCAATCCCATTATGCTGGCATAACGCAGTGAGGGCTCGCCGGGAAATTCAATACGGGTGTTGCCTTTTATGACCTGGTCCAGATCGGGCGTCTTATCCAGAATCTCCATAAACGCATAAAACTCTGATGCCGGCCCAATCCCAACGGCGGGTGCGATATCCAGTCCGGCAGCAAACAGCACATTGGCCATTTCCCAGCTGCGGGGTGATGGCCATGCGTTTTCGCTTTCATTCAGTTTATGCAGCAGATCCTGACGGAACGCAACGAAAGCAATGAGTTGATCACTGAACTCATTGGCAAAGGCATAGGATCTGAAGTCGTCAATGGACGCTTCCACATGCAGATGAATAAACCGGTTAGCCAGTGGGCTGGGCATATCGAATACGGCGGAGCGATCTTCTTTTCGGTTACCCGCGGCCCAGACAAACCAGCCATCCGGCAATCGGTAATTCCCCACCTTACGATCCAGAATCAGTTGTTGTGCCACGCCCTGCATCGCAGGAGGTGCCATGTTGATCTCGTCCAGGAAAAGAATGCCGCTGCCATCCTGGGGCAAAAATTCTGGCGGCAACCAAGTGGATTGCTGATCCTTCGGAACCGGCAGGCCGCGCAAATCAGTGGGGGCCAGCTGACTGAGCCTTAAATCAATAAAACGCAAATCACTCTGCTTGCAGCAACTTTCCACGATGCTGGATTTTCCTATACCCGGTGCCCCCCAAATCATGACACTCAATTTAATCTGTGCTTCGATTAATGCAGACAGGTACTCCTGGAGCTTACTCGGTATCATGGCGTATGGGCCGTCCAAAAATACAATTTATTTATTAAAGACTAGTCAAAAGACAGTGGTTTGTGCAGCAACAACCAGCATCAAGCTGTGACTTCTCTCACAAATCAACTGTCTCAGTATGATCGGCACTAGCCCTGCCAGGCACCCGCTCCCACCAGAGACACACCGCCATCCAATGCAATCACATGACCGGTCATATAGGCGCTGACCGGGGAACACAACATCAATGCCATCTCTGCCATTTCCTGCACATTGGTGACCCGCTGCAGGGGAATACGTTGTTTCAAGGTTGCGCCGCCGTCACCGCCCATAAACAGGTTACCACCCACGGTATCCGCCACATATCCCGGTGACAGGCCATTCACCCGCACACCCTTGGGCCCCCATTCAAGTGCCAGCGTTTTTATCAGCATTTCGATGCCGGCCTTGGCAGAACAGGCATGGGATTGCAGGGGCATGGGATTGACCGCCTGTGGTGCGGATATGGCGATCAGGCTGACATCGGCTGCGGCAAAATGTTCGCTGCCGGCGCGAAACGTGTTGAAGGTACCTTTCAGATCAATATCAATCACCGCCCCAAACCCGTTGGCACTGAGTTGACTGGCCGGGGCAATAAAATTACCGGCGGCCCCGGCGATCACGATGTCGTAGGGGCCGAAGGTATTCGCACCTTTGGCTGCGGCGGCTGCCAGGGCATCGTAATCCCGCACGTCGGCGGAACAACCCAGAGCTTTGCCGCCCATTGCGGCAATCTCAGCGGCGGTTGCATCGAGTTTTTCCTGGCGACGGCCCACCAGCACCAGGTTGGCACCGTGACGGGAAAAATGCAGGGCAATGCCTTTATTGATGCCACTGCCGGCACCGGTGATCAGCGCGGTTTTACCGGCCAGAAGGTTGGGCTGAAACGGGCTGGAAACGGATCCGGACATGATGGTTCACCTCATGATGTTTTTTATTGTGGCCATATAGCCTGTTGTTACTGCATGGGTAAACCTATCATCGATTACGCCCGCCCTTAATGACGAAATAGCGCAGCCGGCTGTCCGTTTCGGTGAGCCCGGGTCAAGGGCAAATCAATACAGACTCACCTTGACCGTGTTGGGCAACAGCAACCCAGTGTCACCGGTGGCGCCACACACCTGGCTGACACTGATCAGGGAATCGGTACTGACGTTGAACACATCCAGGTTGTCACAATGGCCTTCGGACTGACTCATCAAAATGGGCAGGCACAAAAAGTCACATTGCTGGGTATAGGTTTCCACCCTTTTCGGTTCTTTCATAAAGCGGGTTTTGGTGCCCATGGGCGTGACAAAATCGTGGAATACCTGGCGGGTCACGGTAAAGGGTACACCCAGACTGGAGGAGCCCACCACCAGACCGCTGACTTGCCCGGTCAGGCCCTGGTAGCTTACCTGCAACAGGCCGTTGGCAAACTGTTTGCGGTGGGTATAGCGAATGTTCACCATATCCTTGCCACCCAGATGATGATACTGCAACAGTCCGTCGGCACTGATCATCAGAAAATGCGCGCTGTCGAGCTTCACCCCCAGCAGATTCAGGCTGGCGTTATCCCCCCACAACAGAATACTGCCATCCGGGCCAACGGACTGGCCGTCGATAAACTCGTACTCGGTATTTTCGAATTCCCACTGGGTATTGCCCGCCAAATCGGTGACCCGCACATTCTGGTTGCTGCGGTTGAACAACGCGGGGCGATTCAAAGATACGCCAATCAGATCTTCATTTGCGGGTAAACTGAAGCGGGACACTTCATTGAGCAATTCATCAAAGGCCACCACCTCACGGCCGGCAGCGGATTCCACTTCCAGCATCAGTGCGGTGTATCCATAGGCGCCTGTCACGGAGGTGGCCGACGGCAATGTCAACAGTTCACCGGCACCCGTGCTGAAGTCCATCAGCAACACCCAGCCCTCATCATTCACAGCACCGAAGGCGGCCAGTTTCTGGCCCAACACCGGCACCACATCCACCAACAGGCGTGTTTGCGCTTCCAGTGGCAGCATGCTGCCCGGCAGCGGGGTGATCTGATGCAGGTTGGCATCCACGATCATGGCACCGGCCAGGGTGTCACCCACCAGCAACAGCTGTCCACCCGGCAGACCCAAAGCCCGTTCCGTTCCGGTGAGGGCAAGCACCAGTGTGGTTTCCTGAACCACCATGCCGTCTGCATCATAGGTGGCAATGTGCAACCCGTCGCTTTGCTCGGACACATGCACAACGTTGCCGGTTGCATCCAGCAGCACCTGATTCAGATTATCGGGATCAACGGCAACATAGGCCATCCATTGCGCGGCCGTGGCCACACATCCCAACAACAGCACAGCAAAACACGCAGGCAGCAACAGCCTGAGCTTAAAAGAATCACCCGACATAAGAAAACCCCAATAAAATGATAGTGTTGTATTTCTGCTAAATATTTTTATTTATTCAGGATCCTGCCGCATGGCGGCATAGAGCGCAGACATGCTGACTGCATCATCATCGCCCTCTTTAATGGTAATATCAATACTGGTTTTCACGCGCCCGTTCTGCTCATAACCGGTCAGAATCCGGTGACGCTGCTCATCAGTAATGGTGGTGCGGGCCCGTAAGGTTCCTCGCACCGGTTTCAGGTAGGCCACCTCACCCTTGGCCAACCACACACTGGGCAGATGCCCGGCATCCATTAGCGTAAGGTGTAATGCACTCCAGCCCGTCATGGCACCCACGCAGTAGAGACTGCCACCAAAGGCTGTGCCATGGGTATTAAGATTGGGCTCCAGGGGGGCCTCCACCACCACGGTGGAGCCATCCCAGGAAATCACGTCAATCCCCATATGGGTGATCAGGGGCACCTGCTCCTTGAGCTTGGCGCGGACGTGATCAAGCTTGTTCATTACACCCGCCCCGTCAGATCAAGCCATTCAACAAAGCGTCGGTGCGTTCACGGCGGCGCTTGGCCACCGCCACCGGATCCACATCCACCACTTTTTCATCCGGCGTTACCTTAAACAGGGGCTGCCCCTGTTTGACGATGGCGCCGTCGATGTTCTCCAGCAACAGTTTGTCGATGGTGCAGGCAAAGGGTGCCACCACCTTGTTGAACATCTTCATTACTTCGATGATGTAGATGGGCTGACCGGCTTCCACATGGGTGCCTTCCTCCACAAACGGCGGTGCGCCGGGCACTTCACGGCCGTAGAACATACCGCCGCTCACCGCCACAATTTCATCCGCTTTGGTGGCCGGAGGCGGCACCAGCACTTTCATCATGCGTGCCTGCAGTTCCTCATCGTGCAGTGATTCAGGAATGTAGACAGTCAGATCCTCATTCACTTTCAAATCGTAGAAACCGACTTCGTTGGCCAGTTTGGGCAGCGCACTTACCACTTCCATCCCGGCCTGGAAGCCCACGTGGGCAGACTGGATTTGAGTCCAGGTGGCCTCATCCACGCCGCCCTGGGGTGCGTCTTCCGCCAGCAATGCATTGAGCTTCAACCAATCGGATTCCCCCAGTTTTTCTTCCAGCTCACCATAGAACTGCAACCCTTTTTGCAGCACGTCGTTGTCGTGCTTCCAGATACACTCGGCAGCAGGCAGATCAGCGCGGTAGTCCATATTCAGGTAGTGATAGGTTTCATCCAGCACCTGAATGGGGTTGCGGGTCCAGACCACCTTGTCACCATCGAACTGCACATTGGCCTTGTTCAAGCTCAACCAGCCGGAGAACACGTGGGGATTCCGGGTCAGAATATCCAGCGCCCGCAGCAACAGGGTGTGTTTGCGCTCCATGGCTGCATCGATAGCCTGCATGGCAGCCTGCAAACTGTCACCGGTACCATGGGCTTCGGCCACTTGTTTCTTGTAGATGGCCTTAGCATGGTTGAAGGCATATTCCAGATCGAAATCGGCATTGGCTTCTTTCACCAGACCCACCAACGTCAGATAAGGCATGACGAACTTGGTGGTGGACTTGGCGTGTACGTTTTCTGCCAGGAACCAATGCACCAGCCCGTAGTGGAACTGCAGGTTGGTGGACAGGTTCTCACCGCTCATTTTGGTGCGGCGCAATAACTCGGCCATGGCGTTGTAGCTGTCCACACGGTTGCTGCCCACGGACAGCAACAAGGCGATGTTACTGTCATAGGCACCCGCCAGGTGATACTTGATGAACTGATTGGTGTCCGGGTTGCGGGCACTGATGCCCTGATCATCGCGGATCTCATTGGCAATGGGGCTGGACCAGTACTCAATAACCCCGCCGGCATGGGGCTTCAACGCCGCATTGGTGGCGTTCAAGCGGGCTTCCACGGATGCACGCTCCCGGGGAATACGCTCCGGCTTGGGTAGCTTCTTGCCATGACGTGCCAGCAGGGTCATGGCTTCCACCAGAGAATCCACCAACAGATAGTCGTTGGGGTCTTCGGGGTTGGCAAACTTCAAGGTGTAACACAGCTCGGATACCCGATGCTCCACCTGAATCCGGGTGTTCATTTCCATAAAGAAGTGGCTGTCTTTGTCAACGATACACTCAAATGTTGACACGGAATCCAGGCCTACCGCCGCCCCGAAACGCTCGGATTCCTGTTCCATTTTCTGCAGGATCACCAGATCGGTTTTCAGGGCCTCTGCTTCTGCGCTTTTACCGGCCGCTTCCGCGCGGGCAATGGCTTCTTCCAGCATTTCACTGGTGTTGGAAATTTCCAGCAGTTTCTGTTCATGCATCTGCAGAGAGCAGTCACGGGCGCCCAGAGTCGTACACCATTCGCCGTTACCAATTACCTGAATTTCCTGGTGACGGGTGGTTTCGATGTTCAATTCGATGAGCACGTTCTTATTGTCGCCCACACCGGTGGTTTTAACTTCCTGCAGAATTTCGATCAGCTTTTCAGCCGCCTTCTCCGAGGCTTGCCTGATGCGATCATCCAGCTCGCCATCGAAGGCCGACGGGGATTGCAGAATACGCTGGCCCTTACCGCCACCACCGCCGATGGCTTTCAGGCGCACCCGGTTTTCCGGATAACGACCAAACACTTCGGCCACCCGCACGATGGCTTCGGCACAAATCTCATCGGTGCTGATGATGTCCATGGACCTGGCGTAGGATGCGTTCAGCACGGCGTCGGCAGCATCTTCCAGGGCAACGCTTTCTTCCCAATTGGAGGCGTCAACAGTCAAGCCTTTTTCTTCGGCCAGCGCCCGCAGGCCGGCACGGTCACCCACCTTGCGAATCAGAGTCAGGCTGGTGAGGTTATCGATACCGGGTGTGGTGGAGACATCATTCAGCAGGGCCGTGCGCTTGGCTTCATCCTTGGCACCGGCGCCCCGCACAGTGGCGGAACAGGGGCCGATAAAATTCAGGCCGGCGTTCTCCAGTGCGCTCACCAGCGCTTCATCCTCTGCCATGAAGCCGTAACCGGCAAACACGGAATCGTGGCCGTTTTCCTTGGCAATACTGATGATCTGCTGAATGCGCTGGGTGCGCTCATCTTTATCCACACCGGTGTAATCGGGTACCCGGTGCACGCGATCGGGATTGGCAATCTGGCGCAACTCCGGTGCCAGCGCATTGTTGTAGGTAATGGAATCTTTTTCGGAAAGCAGGATGCCGTAATCGGTGATACCCATCTCTTCCCAAACGTCCATCACTTCCTTACGAATGGGGCCGCGGCAGATAATCAGCGGTTTCATGTCGCTGCAATCAAACTGGCTCACCCACGGGGAATCGGTAGCTTGTCGGCGGCGGTCTTTGTTCACCAGCGGGTTGTTGGTGTAGTTTTCGTTGCTCATCTTCTAAATCCTATAATTTCTCTACTGCCTGTCAGGTCAGGATGCCGATTAATGGAATTCGCGTTGCACGCCGCCCATGGGCTTGGCTTCATAATGACGCAACAGGAAGTTGAGATTTTGCGCCAGGCTTGAACGCAGATCGTAAGGCATGACCAACTGGGAGATGGAGCCCAGGCTCAGCGCCTCCTTCGGGTTCATCAGCTCTTTCTCGTACTGAGCCGAGTACATGGCCTCTTGCTGTTTAACCCATTCGGCAACTTCTGCTGTAGCCTGCTCTCTGGCTTGGGCCTCCGATCCACCGGCGGCCTGCAGCTGATTGGTGCGTTCAGCAATCTTGCCATTCACAGCAGCACGCACCGCAGCCAGTTCTTTCTTGAAGACAAATTCCTTACCGGCATTCCCCATCACCGCCAGGCGGGTGGTGGGCAACGCCAGCACCACGTCGGCACCGGTGGCATAACTGTTGAACGCAGCGTAAGCACCACCAAAGGCGTTGCGCACAATCAACAGAATACGGGGAGTACGCAGATCGATGATGGCATCGAGCATGGCGCGCCCGGCCTGGACGATACCGTGACGTTCCTGATCCGTGCCGGGCAGGAAGCCGGTGGTGTCCTCGATGAACACAACCGGTATGTTGTACAGGTTACAGAAGCGGATAAAGCGGGCATTTTTGTAAGATGCCGCAATATCAATCTGGCCGGAGGACACAGCACTGTTGTTGGCCACCACACCAATGACGTTGCCGCCCATGCGGCCAAAGGCGCAGATGGTGTTCTGGGCACGGTCGGGTTGGAATTCAGTGTAATCACCGTGATCGCAGATCTGCTGAATCAGGATACGAATATCGATGGGCGTGTTGTAACCGGAAGACGAATTGAATGCTTTCTTGAATAGAATATCCGCATCCCAGGTTTTACGATCCAGTGGATCAGAGGTTTCCAGATACGGTGCCATGGTGCTGTTATTATCCGGAAAGTAGCGCAGCAGCTCTTTGGCTTTGCGCAAGGCAGACACCTCATCGGGTACCACGAAATCAGTCACACCGGACTGGCCATGCACACCGGGCCCGCCCAGCTCGTCGGCGCTGACATCCTCACCCAATACCGACTTCACCACCCCCGGGCCGGTCAAGCCGAAGAAGGTGTCCTGGGGCTGGATCATAAAGCTGCCCTGACGGGGCAGGTAGGCGCCACCCCCGGCGTTGTAGCCGAACATACACATAATACTGGGCACCACACCGCTGATTTTACGCAGGGCGGTGAAGGCTTCGGCGTAGCCATCCAGGCCGCCCACACCCGCCGGGACAAAGGCGCCGGCGGAATCGTTCATGCCAATCAGGGGAATGCCACGCTCACCGGCCATTTTGATCAGGCTGGCCAGCTTGCGGCCGTTGGTGGCGTCCATGGAGCCGGCACGTACGGTAAAATCATGGCCGTACAGCGCCACATCGCGGCCTTCTATATTGACGATGGCGGTGACGATGGAAGCGCCATCCAGGTTCTTGCCCCAGTTCTGGTAGAGCACGATGGGGTCTTTGTCGGTGAGAACACGAATCCGCTCCCACACGGTCATGCGCTTTTTCAGATGCTGCTTTTCAATGGCTTTGACCCCGGCAGCCGTCTCTGGACGCTGCATGATCTCCCAGCCTTCTTTCAGGGATTCTTCATAGATACCGGGCTCCCGGACGATCTCGCCTGGAATTTTAAATTCTTTGGTTTCCGGTTCGTGAAAGGGGTTTTCCAATGATGGAACAAGCTTCTTCTGTATTCCCATGCTGTTACACGCTCTTTGGTTGAATCGCTGGAACTGTTCGCGGCTTTTCAGCAGTCTTGGGCGAGGGATCACCTCAAGCCAAAACCGGGATAGCAGAAAAACCTATTTAAGATCAGCGAGTTGTGTGCCGATATTAAAAAATCTGTATCTTGAGGGTGCTGCATTATTCAATTGCTTGACCGCAGAGTCAATTACCGTTTAGCTCATTCAGGCTGATGAAAAACAACACTGATGCCAATCTGCTCGTGGTCGGTACGCGGTTTTGGGGCCAGCCAATACCCCATTGAATTTACGGGCATTTTGCGCTCCCCAAGCCCCCCAGGACAAAAAGGTCGGCCATTATCCCATAGTTGCTGGCCATTTTCAGCTTTGGATTTTCGGGGCCTGTAGCCCCATAATGCGCGCCATGAATGTGATACTCATCCAGCCCCGGGAATGGGGCAGCAACAGCACCCACGGCCAGATTGTACTGGGCGGCGAACGGCATCGGCACATCCGCACCGTGCTGCAACCGGTGGTGGGTGATCAATTGCGGGTGGGGCTGCTTGGAGGGCATCTGGGCATGGGCCTGGTGCAGGCGGTGGATGAGCACAGCATCACCCTGGATGTGGCCTTCACCAGTCCGCCGCCTGCGGCATTACCCGTAACGTTGGTGCTGGCGTTGCCACGGCCCAAGGTCTTGCGCCGGACACTGCAGGCCTGCGCCACCCTGGGGGTGAAGGAAATCTACCTGATCAACAGTTATCGGGTGGAAAAAAGCTATTGGCAAACCCCGTTTCTGGAACCGGAGGCGGTGCAAAAATCCCTGCTGCTGGGGCTGGAACAGGCCCGCGACACCATTCTGCCCAGAATCCATCTGCGCAAGCGCTTCAAGCCGTTTGTGGAAGATGAACTGCCTGCCCTCGCCGCCGGCAAGGCCGCCTGGACCGCGCATCCGGTGCCGGACGCACTCCCCTGCCCCAGTACAATCAACGAGCCCTGCCTGCTGGCGGTGGGGCCGGAGGGGGGCTTTATCCAGTACGAAGTCGAGAAACTGGCAGCCGCCGGCTTCCGCACCATCGGCCTGGGCCCCCGTATTCTGAAAGTGGAAACCGCACTCCCCGCCCTGCTGGGCAAACTGTTCCTCTAGCAACACCCAGCACCACCGCCCGGGTATGCAACCCAAGACCTTCCTCCTTCCTAGACCTTAAAGGCGCCGAGGATGGATTTCAGCTGGGTGGCCTCCTGTGCCATGTCCTGGCTGGCCTGGGCGGTATCCTGCGCCTGGCGTGATGCCTGATCCACCGAATCCCGAATATCATGGATATTCTGGTCGATTTCATGAGCCACCTGGGCCTGCTGACTGACGGATACCGCTATCTGGCTGGTCATCTCCACCACCTCAGAAAGATCCTGCCGGATTTCATCAAACACGGCACCCACGGAACGGGAATCCTCCACGGTACTGGCCGCCACCTCACTGCTGTGCTCCATGGCGGTCACCGCCTGGTCGATCTTCTTCAGAAAATTATCGATGATGGCTTCGATGTTGCCGGTGGAATCCTGGGTGCGCTGCGACAGGGAGCGCACTTCATCCGCCACCACCGCAAAGCCCCGCCCCTGCTCGCCAGCGCGGGCGGCCTCGATGGCGGCATTCAACGCCAACAGATTGGTCTGGGCAGCGATGGATTTAATCTGGTCAATGACCTGGGCGATTTTCTGGCTGTCCTGGGCCAGTTCATTGATGGTGGCGCTGGTAAGCTGAATATCATCGGACAGGGAACTCACCTGTTGCAGGGAAGCACCCACCTGCTCACTGCCACGTTGCGCTTTGCCACTGGTGGTGGTTACCGCATCCTCGGCGCGCTTGGAGTAATCCGCCACCCCCTGCACGGTGTTGGTCAGCTCGCTGATGGCCGCCGCCACCTGTTGGGTTCGATCCGTCTGCGCCTGCATACCGGCACTGCTGTGTTGCGAGTACCCACGCACGTTTTCCGCCAGGTTCATCACTTCATCGGCACTGGCCGATACCTGGGTCACCAGCTCGCGTACCCGCTCAGTGCTGAGATTAAAGCGCATAATAAGGCGCCCCATTTCATCATTGCTGCGCTGCTCAAGACGCACGGTCATATCCCCTTCCGCCATGCGTGCAGCACCACTGCGCACTTGCTCGATGGCATCGTTCAAGGCCACATAAAACGACGCGTAGGCGTAGGCGGTCAGCAACAGGAGAAACACCAGCCCCACCACCAACTGCACGGTACGGTACACCACAGTCTGTTCTTTGGCGGCAATGTTCTGCTCGGCCAGCGTCAGTAACTGATCACCGAATGCCATCTGCTGATCCATGGACTGGGTCATGCGATCAAAGTAGGCCTGCCAATCAATATCAAACCTGGCTGCCATCACCACCTTTTCATCCACAAAGTTGCGGGTTGCGGCAATCTGTTCTATCAGAGAGGCCAGCGCCGGGGCCACCGTTGCAGCGCTCTCCGCGGGCAGAATATTGTCAACGGTAACCGGAAATTCATTTTGGAACCGTTCCAGTGCAAACAGGTTTTTTTCCAGCGCCTCCAGGGTAAAACCATCCAGATAGGCGTAGGTCAGGCCGTAAGAACCGATGGCCCGCAAGCGGCTGTTCAGATCGCTGAGCCGGACCAGGTGCCGTGTGACCAGATCCAACATACCCGCCACCGCCTTATCACTTTCCAGATTCAGGCGGCTTTGTTCAAACTGGTACTTGATGATGGCCTGCAGCATGGTCACCGGGCCGTTCATGGCACTGTAGGTAAACTCCGGCCCCTCTTCATTGTTGACAGCGATCTCACTGAGCCCCGCCACCTGCTCCCGCAGGCGCGCCATCTGCTGCCGGAAGCCATCATCCCGGGCAAGACGCTGTGGCAGCGCCAGCACCCGGTCAATGGCCGACAACGCCTGGCGGGTTACCGCCTGCTCTTTGTCGCGCGCATCCGGTTGGCGACGAACATTGGATACCACCCGCATATCACGTTGCTGTTCCAGCAGGCGCTTGACCCCCATCAGCTCCGCAATCAGCGTGAGCCCTTCTCTCTCCCGCTCTGCATTTTGAACCTGGATGGTGGAATCGCGCACCATGATTGCGCTGAAGATCAGCAGAGGTACGTAGAACAACAAACTGATGATAACGAACTTCTTGGCGAAACTAACCCGTGAGATCAGGGCGATACCGGGCCCCAAAAGCGACTTCATGGACAACAACCTCGGTTATTATTTTTTAACGCTGCATTATTGGAGTATAGCAACGCTGGGCAAAGCGCCAGCTGCTGCGTCTGCCCGGGATTGGTCTATTCTGTAGAGAGGAGTGGCGGATCACTCCGCCGGTTGATAATCACAGGAGCGCAGCGTATGAATCACAAGGAAAGCCTGGAAATCGCAGAGAGCCTGAGGCGTCAGGCGCGTAAATCAGTGTCCAAGTTCCAGACCGAGCTGGACTTGAAAGGCGGTTTGGTGGATGCGATGCGCAACTACGGTGAAAGCGCCTTGTACGGCAGAATTATGCTGGAATTACTGGAGCCTATTTTTAACGCCCTGGAACGGGAGGATGTGAAGCAGGCAGAGAAAGACATTGAGCGCTACCTGGCCGAGCGCAATGAATTCCTCACCGGCATGAAACCCTGGGTACCCAGCTCCACGGATCTGATGGACAACATGCTCAACATGGTTAACGCCACCGTGATTGCCGACCTGATCGAGTCATTCAAGGATTAGAAATCCCTGCGGGGCCGGCAAGCTCGGTAAAAAATCATTTCACACCGTCACAAACATTTCCGTTATCCTTCCCATTGGCCGGATTTTTGTTCGATCCGGCCAGCCGTGTGCCGCCACCGGCTACCCAAAACCAAAATCGCAATAAAAACAATAACTAGGCTGCAACCGTCTGATTATGTTACTGAAGACAAAATTCTACGCACCACCTATCCGCGACAATGCCATCCCCAGGCAGCGCCTGTTGCAGCGCCTGGGATCGCCACAACCCGGCCAGGTGACCCTGATCCATGCCCCCGCCGGGTATGGCAAGACCACCCTGGCAAAACAATGGCTGGACACCCTGGGCAATCCCTATTACTGGCTGTCCCTGGACCCGCAGGATAACGAGCCCCAGCGCTTCTGGCGCTATGTGTGCGCGGCACTGGGCCCGGACATTGCGGATAAAGCACAGGCCCAGTCAGCAGAAGATCACATCATCAAGCTCATTAATTATTGCCAAGATTGCGCCTCAAAAACGCTGCAGGTGCTGGTCATGGACGACTTCCACTGCATCCAGGAAAGTCACCTCATGGAACAGGTAAGTTGGTTCCTGGACCGCCTGCCCCGCAACCTGCACATCGTGATTACCTCCCGCTGCTTACCGCAGATTCACGTACCCCGGCGCCGGGTGCGCCATCAGCTGATTGAAATCGCTGCCCAGGAGCTCTGTTTTCAGTCCACCGAATCCGAGCGTTTTCTGCAGCAGACCCTGCGCCTGAACCTGCCCGCCGACACCATCCACGCGCTGCACAATCAGACCGAAGGCTGGGCAGCGGCGCTGCAATTGGCGGGGTTGTCCATCAAGGATGACGATTCTGCACAGGCGCAATGGCTGACCCGCAGCCGCAACCAAACCATGATGGACTATCTGGCGGAGGAAGTGTTGGCCAGCCAACCGGGCTCCATTCAACAGTTTCTGCTGCACGTCACCCAGGTACGTCGCTTCAACCTGCCACTGTGTGAGTTCGCCCTCTCCGACCTGCCTGACTGCCCGGTGAAAGAGAGTCTGCAGCACCTGCAACAGAACAACCTGTTCCTCATCCCTCTGGATGAAGGCGGCGTCTGGTTCCGCTTTCACGACCTGTTTCGCGAGAACATCCAAAGCCTGGCGCGCAAACTGATTCCGGATTCCCTGCGCCAGTTCCTGCGCCAGTCCGCCAACTGGTTTATGACAGCCGGTGATGCAGAGGAGGCCATCTACTGCCTGATTCAGGCGCAATTATGGGATGACGCCGCCGACCTGATCGAGGAATTGGGCGTATCGCGCATGCTGGCAGGCAAAAATGAATCCCTCAACTGGTGGCTGAACCGTTTGCCGGAGCACACCATAACGCAACGGCCCAAGCTGGCGCTGATCAAGGCCTGGACCCTGTTTTGCACCGAACGGGTAACCGAGGCCGAGCCGTACTTGAATCAGGCAGACCAGCTGCTGCAAGGCACCGACCACGCCGCACTGCGTACCCAGATTCTGGTGTTTCGTGCCCATATCGCCCGCTTCCGCGGTGATGAAGAGAACGCCGCACACTGGTCTGCGTTGGCCATGAAGCAATCCGCCGCCCAGGCGCAGGATCTCAACGCCGTCACCCTGTTTGCCATGGGGCTTGAGCAATACCAGAACGGTCAAACCCACCACACACGCACGTATATGGAGCAGGCCCTGAGTGCCGCCTACCAGGAACAAAACTATTTTTGCGCGCTGTCGGTGTCGATCATGCTGGCCCATGTGTACTTTCAAAGTGGATTTACCCCCAAAGCCCTGGTGGTATTGGAAGAAACCCGCCACTGGCTGTTGCAGCACGGCCAATGCGAGGCACAACTGGATCACTGGCAGAATATTCTTTACGTCACCATCTATCGGGAAACCCGGCAGCTGACGAAAGCGCGACAGGCCCTGCACCCACTGCTGCAGTTGCAACAGGAGGGGGCTGAAAACGGCCATAGCGCGCTGATCAATCTGATGCACGCTGTGATTCTGGCCGGCGAAGGCCGGTGGGAAGAGGCTTTCGCCTGCACCGCGGCGGGCGAAAACCAGATGGCTCAGGATCAAAGCCACTGGTCCGCCATGTCCCCTGATCCGGAGATGATTCGCGCCATTCTTCACCTGCAAAAAGGCGACATTGCGCAGGCCTTACAATGGGCCCGGGACAACGAAGCGCGGCTGCAGGGCAACCTGCGCTTTGCCACCGAAGAAGAACGCATCATTCTGGCGCGCTGTTACGCCCTGAACGGCGAGCGGGATAAAGCGCTGACGCTGCTGGAACAGATAATCGACGCGACCACCCGCCAGGGGCGACTGATCAACAAAACCAGGGCATTACTGACCATTGCCATCGTCCACAGTCATCACCGGGAATGGGACGCCGCGGCCGATGCCCTGCTCAACGCCATCCGTTGCGCCGCCACGGCGCAGTACTACCAGATGTTCTTTGATGAGCATTCCTTTTTACAACCAGCCCTGTTGCGCCTGCAGGAACAAGGGCATCAGGGCTGGTGGCAGGCGGCCATCGTCAACTCAGCAGCGGAAAACCCTCTGCCGGAGCCCCTCACCAACCGGGAGTTGGAAGTGCTCAACCTGATCGCCGTTGGCCATCGCAATCAAGCCATTGCCGATTCGCTGCACATCGCCCTCACCACCACCAAAGCCCACATCCGCCACATTTACGAGAAGATGGCCGTGCAAAGCCGCACCCAGGCCGTGGCCCGGGGCCGCGAGCTGGGATTGATTCAGTAAGCGTTCTCTCTCGATCAGGGGCTCTCTGTTGATTGGGTGCTACCTGTTAATTGGTCGCGCCGCCTACAGAATATAGGGAATCACCGCCCGCCGATCTTTGGGGTAATCGCTGAAGGTTTCCTGATACCAGCGATGATTGGCCAACGCCCTGGGGACCAGATTGGCCATGGTGAACACCACGAACGACAATCCCGCCAACGACCAACTGGCCAGGGCAAACCCGCTCCAGGTAATGATTTCACCCAGATAATTGGGCATGGACACCCAGCGGAAACCAAGGCCATAGGGGATCTGATATTCACCGGGGTTGTTCTGCCGCAATGCCCGCAGTATGCGATCGGATTGCTTGTTAAGAAAATAGCCGAACGCAAACAACACCACTCCGCCAATAAAGCGTGGATCGGTCAGCCAATCCTGCGTCAGATGATCCGCATAGTGAGAAATGTAGGCGCCGTTCAGATAGCCATTGATGCCGCAATACAGTGAGCCCAGCGCAATCACCAGCGCAGTGGTGCGGGAACCCGGTTTCACCCTGATCTGAAACGGATAAATAAACGAGCGATGCACATAATGCAGTTGCCACATGAGCATCAACAGCAGTGGTACCGGCTGCCATGCCTGCGCACCGGAAAAATAAAAATAGAAAAACACCAGGCTGGCGGGCGATTCCATCAACACCCAACCCAAGCGCACGGGAATGGTTGGCCCCCAACCGCTGCTCTGGTGCCGGCCATAGGGTGCATTAACAAACAACAACAGCAGCACGGTGATCAGCGCACTGGCGAACACGGCCACCAACAGGGCATTGAATACAAAATTTTCAGTCATGATCTGGCCATACGAAACAACAACCAGGCCAGCAGCGAGAAAGCAATGCACTCCGTAACGGGTAACACCCACCACTCGCGAAACGGCCCATGGGGAAAGAGCACAGTGCCAACACGCATCAGCCCCAGCAACAACATGCCCAGGGCCGATGCCGACAGTAACTGCGCGCGGCCGACACCGGCCTCATCCGCGCACGCCAGTACACGCCCCCACACTACCAGGGCAGCACCGGCCGTGGCCAGGCTATACAAGATCATGCCTGGATCCACCACACCGGCCTGCTGCAATGCAGCCTCCGACTGGAACCACTGGGGCATGGGCAAATACAACAGATAAACTGCCCACAACGCCACACCCAAGCAGATCAAGACACTGGAAAACACTTTCAGCCCGGGGGCTGCGGCACCGCCGGTCATGCTTCCAGGGCCGCCGCGTGGGTATTGCTGGCCGATTCCTCACCTGCCATCGGTGCTGCCATTTTTTGTTCGGGAATGGGGTTAAAGGCGTCGACGGAATAGGTTCTGGATTCATTCCAGGTATCCGGCACATCGGCAATATCCACATAGAACTGGTTATACCACTGACGTAGCTTGTGAATGGGGCCATCGCCATCACACAGCACCGGATTATCCACCCGCTTCTTGGTATGCCAGAACGCCACGTCTTCAAAAAATGCCTGCTGGGTCAGTTCCACATAGCCTTTCACCATGGCATCGCAATCGGCCTGGCTCATGCCGGGGAACAGTTTCACCATCACCCCGAAGCGCAAGTCAAAACTTTCGGTGGAGGTGGGAATATGGCTCACCAGTAATTTGGACTGTACCGGCACGCCGTTCATCTCGCCGCTCATCTCGGTAATCATATAGGCGGGGCCATAATAGGTTGCCGTGGTGGTGAGAATGGAATCCCCCGCCAACCGCGGGCTTTTGCCTTCCATGTGTTGCACACACATGTGCTTGTGAAAGGTGTTTTCAAATTTCAACGCGGCCGAGGCATGCACCGGGCCAAAGTGAGCCTTGTCGGCCATGTTGTCCACCAGCTCACGGCAGTTGGTCTCGATGGGGATCAGCACCATCTCCCAATCCGACCACTCACCATTACCACATTCTTCAATCAGCGGTGGCAACTGCTCGGCAATGGGCAGATTATTTTCAGGGTCGTGATACACAAACGCCATGCCGTTGCGTTCCAGGGTGGGCCAGGGTTTGATGCAGGCTTTGGCCGGGATTTTTTTGGCATAGGGAATATCGTCACACACGCCATCCTCCCCCCAGCGCCAGGCATGCATGGCACAGCGAATGGAATTGCCTTCCACATAACCCTGCGCCAGATCCGCGCCCATATGGGGGCAGTAGCCATCGAGTACGATCAGCTGGTTATCTTCACCCCGGTAGGCCACCAGCTTGGTGCCGAAGTAATTCAGCGCAACCGGTTTACTGCCGTAATCCACCGCCTTGCCCAAACAATACCAACCACGGGCGTAACGTTCTTCAACTGGGGCGGCTTCTATTCTCGCGTACTTGCTCATGATGCTCTCCTCCGGGGCGTCGATCTTTTTTTATTGTGATGTGCTCATCGATGGCGTCACTATAGCGCCATTTCCCACTTAAGTATACAGCGTATACTTAAGTGGGAAACTTCTCTCCCGTCCACGCTACTATCGCCCTTGTATTTTTGCAACCATAATGCAAATATAGTTTTATAATAACAAAACCTGATACAACTACGCCTGATAAAACAACGCTCCATAAGAGGACAGCACATGACCGATTCGGCCCACATGAAGCAAGCGGTTGAAAACTATATCAAAGCCATCAGCACAGAAGATTTCGACATGATCCGTGAGATCTATGCCGACAATGGCACGGTGGAAGACCCGGTGGGTACACCACCCCACGAAGGCATTGATGCCATTATGAAATTCTATAGTGCGCTGAAAGGCATGGGCGTAAAACTGGAACTGACCGGCGCCATTCGCTGCGCCGGCAAGGCGGCGGCGTTTCCCTTCCAGGCCAAAATCGGACCGGTGACCATGGAGGTCATCGACGTGTTCGAATTCGATGACCAGGGCAAGGTGGCATCCATGCGGGCTTATTGGGGAGCTGAAAATCGCTACTGAGGAAACAGTCGCCCCAGCGGCAGAGTGAGCGGGGTGCGCGATCTTCCACCCCGCCTGCCCAGCGTCTGCCGATCACCATCACATGGCTGAACGGGTCACATGGCTGAACGGGAGCCGCCATCGATAAAGATATCTTCACCACTGATGTAACTGGCTTCACTGGAACCCAGGAACGCCACCAGTGCCGCCACTTCTTCCGGCGTGCCGCGACGGCTTAAGGGATGCAGATTCGCCAGCAGCCGTTTGTTGATGTTTTCAGGGAAACGGATATTGGCCACCAGTGGTGTTTCAATGCCACCGGGGCAAATGATATTGGCGCGGATGCCGTCGGCCTCAAACTCCTGCGCCATGCATTTGGTGATGGCTGCCACCGCTGCTTTGGAGGCACAGTAGGCGGTTTGATACGCGGTCATCACCTTGGCATTCAGTGACGCAAAGTTGATGATGTTACCTTTGGTTTTGCGCAAATGCGGAATCGCTTCACGGCAAATGATGAAGGTGCAGTTGAGATTGATGGTCATGATGCGATTGAAGATCTCGCTGGTCAGCTCTTCCAGATGATAAAACCCGGCGATGCCCGCCGCGTTCACCACCACATCAATCTGGCCGAACGTATCCACTGCTGTTTGCACCAGCGCCTTGCAGGAGGCCTCATCCATGGCGTTGAAGGTAACCGCCCGACACACACCGCCGGCGGCATCGATTTCCGCTGCGGTGGCCTGATTGCCTTCCTCATTCACATCCCCCAGGATGACTTTGGCGCCCTCGGCCGCCAGGCGTACCGCTGCTGCTTTCCCCATGCCGGAGGCGGAGCCCGTTACCAGGGCAACCTTGTCTTCATATCGTTTCATTGTTGTCTTACTCCAATATTTTGTTATTGGTTTGCAATCGCCGGCAAGACCGTTCCGGTGGCGGCAGCAATCTGTTCTGATCTAAACAGCATAGCCGCCATCCACAAACAACAGTTGGCCGGTCACGTATTTTGAACGGTTGGAGGCAAAAAAAGCGGCGGCTTCGGCGATGTCCTCCGGCTGCCCGAAATGTTTCAGGGGCAAGGTGGAAAGCACTGCCTCTTTCCAGGCTGCATCAAACACACCTTCCGCTTCCAGCCGCTTGAATATGCCGGTTTCAATCACCCCCACCGCCACACTGTTGGCGCGGATGCCGTGCACACCTTCCTCTTTCGCCAGGTATTGCACCAACGCCTCATTGGCCGCTTTGGGTGCCACCGACAACACATCACGGGGCGGGGTTCGGCCCAACCCCGCCGATGAAATGTGCACCAGCGAACCACCGCCATGGGCACGAAAATGCGGAATAATATTTTTTACAATACGGAAAAAACCGTTCAGATCCCCGGCAATCACCTCTTCCCACTGCGCATCGGTGACATCCGCCAGAAACGGCTGCTTGATATCCGATCCGGCCGCCACCACCACGCTGTGCAGGCGCTTATGCCGCTGTGCCGCCTCGGTAATGGCCTGAACAATTTGCGCCTTATCTGCAATATCCACCTGATGAATGGTGCAGGCCACCCCCAACTCGGCGATGGTGGCCGCCGCCGCTTCCGCCCGCTCCCGGTTGGAGCGGTAGGTAATGGCAACGTCGCTGCCACCCTGGGCGATGCGGGTGGCAATGGCGGCACCAATGCCACCGCTGCCGCCGAATACCAGGCTGGCACCTTGATCAAATTCCTGAGCGAGCGTCATATCCCTATCCTCTGTGTTGGTTAAACCTGAACCGCCGGCTGGGGCGACTTACCAGGCGCTGCGGTGGCTCTGCTGATCTGCGCCACATCCTGCTGCTTGGCCGCGTGCCTGGCCGCCAGATAACCGAAGGTCATGGCGGGCCCCAGGGTGGCACCGGCGCCGGGGTATTTGCTGCCCATCACCGATGCGGCAGAGTTACCAATGACGTACAAACCGGGAATCACCTCACCGGATTCATCCACGGCACAACCGTTGGGGTCGGTCAGTATGCCGCCCTTGGTACCGATGTCACCGGGGTGAATGGGCAAGGCATAGAACGGCGCCTCCGCGATGGGGGCTATGCAGGGATTGGGGTGGGTGCGGGCATCGCCGTAGTAGCGATCGTAGTAACTTTCACCGCGATGGAACTCCGGATCAACACCGCTTTTGGCGTATTCATTGTTTTTGCGCACCGTTTCCTGCAATCCCGCGGCATCCACTCCGATTTTTTCCGCCAGGGCCTGCAGGTTGTCGGCTTTCACCAGCACGTCCCACACCCGCTTGGCAATGCGGTTATCCGGCATGGAATAGCCCGGTGGTATGGGGCCGAACGGAAATTTCTTGCGGAAGGTGGCATCAAACACCACATAGGAAGGAAACGTCGGTTCCTGCGGTTTGTTCTGGGTATAGAACGCAAGGCCCGATTCCAGATAAGGGGCCGCTTCATTCTGAAAACGCTTACCGGCTTTATTCACGATCACCAAACCCGGCAGGGAGCGTTCGGCAAAGATGACATAGGGGCGATCCCACTTTGGAATTTTTACCGAGGGAGCCCACCAGGCGTGTGCCATCAAATCGGTTTGGGCACCGATCTTCATGGCCGCCTGAATGCCGTCGCCGGTATTGTTGGTTTGCGATCCGCTCCACTCCGGGTTGGTGGGCTGGGGCAGATACTGTTTGCGCATTTCCAGGTTATGCTCAAAACCGCCGGCACCGATCACCACCCCTTTGCGGGCTCGCACCCGCAGCGGGCGCCCCTCTTTATTGATCACGGCCCCCAACACCACACCGTTTTCCTCGATCAGGGATGCCATGGGGGCGTTCAACCACAGCGCGATGCCCTGCTCCAACATGGACCAGCGCAGGCGGCCGATAAGGGCGTTGCCCATGGTCAGGCGCCGGGAACGTTTGCCCTGCAGGCGGCCGGGGATATCCAGGTAGTAGCGCAACGCCATCATTACGGCGGTCCACATCCAGCCTTTGGCCTGGGTCAGAAACGCCCGCCCTTCTTTCATGGTCATGGTGAGTTTGCCGGCCACCAGCACCTGGGGTGGCGGTTCCCGCAGTTGGCGAAACGCCTGTTTCAGATGGCGGGCATTCACCGGCAGGGGTTGGTGGGTGCGGTGGCCTTCTTTACCACCGGGCATCTCCGGATAGTAATCCGAATAGGGTACCGGCTCGAACGCCACCCGGCTGTGGCGCGCCAGGTATTCCAGCATCTCGGGGGCTTTTTCCACGTAGGCACGCAGGCGCGCCTCCGACACCTCATCGCCGATCACCGCCTTTAGATAGGTAAGCGCCTCTTTGGCAGAATCCTGTACCCCCTCGGCGCGGGCGTAATGGCTGTTGGGAATCCAGATACCGCCCCCGGACATGGCCGAGGTACCGCCATACTGCGCGCTTTTTTCCACCACCAGCACGTCTTTACAACCTTCCACCCGGGCCACCACCGCCGCCGTCAACGCACCGGCTCCAGAGCCAACCACCAGAACATCCACCTCCTGATCAAATTGACTGTTATCCTGTGATTCAACGGCGCTGACTGGCATGGGCTTTCACCTCTTGTTTTGGCGTTTTTATTATCTCCGTTGCGCTCATTATAAGTTTTCAGAACATTTATGCAATAATATTGCAAATTAATTGTATATTTGATTTGCTATAGCCATATCATCCAAAAACAACAACAAGGACACCGCCATGACAGGGGACACAATGTCGAGCATGACACCGAATGGAATCAGCTATTTAAAAGGGCCCGCCAACCAGCCACTGCTGAGCGAAACCATCGGCCAGTGCCTGGACCGGATCACCGCCGGGCACCCGGATCACGAAGCATTGGTGGTTCGCCACCAGGGGATTCGCTGGACCTATGCCGAATACCTGCATGAAATCAACCGGCTGGCCACCGGCCTGCTGAACCTGGGCGTAAAACCGGGTGACCGCATTGGTATCTGGTCCCCCAACCGGGTGGAGTGGTGCCTGACCCAGTTTGCCAGCGCCAAAATCGGCGCCATCATGGTGTGCATCAACCCGGCCTACCGCCTGTACGAACTGGAGTACGCTCTGAACAAGGTGGCCTGCAACGTCATCATCAGCGCAGAACGTTTTAAAACCAGCGAGTATCTGACCATGCTCAACCAACTGGCTCCGGAGCTGCAGCACTGCGCCCCGGGCCAGCTGAACGCGGCCAAACTGCCCCACCTCAGCACCGTGATTCGAATGGGGGACACAGCAAGCCCCGGCATGTACAACTTCGATGCGGTATGCAGGCTCGGCACCGAATCCGACTACAGCCGCCTGCAGGCCCTGAGCCAGCAATTGCAGCCCACCGATGCCATCAATATCCAGTTCACCAGCGGCACCACCGGCAGCCCCAAAGGCGCCACCCTCACCCATTCCAATATCCTCAACAACGGCTATCAGGTGGGTCAGGGGATGCACCTGACCGCGCAGGATCGCTTATGCATTCCGGTGCCCCTGTACCATTGTTTCGGGATGGTGATGGGTAACCTGGCCTGCCTCACCCATGCCGCCACGGCCGTGTTCCCCAGTGAGGCCTTTGAGCCGCAGGCAGTACTGGATACCGTGCAGGCAGAACGCTGCACCGCGCTGCATGGAGTACCCACCATGTTCATCGCCGAGCTGGACAGCCCCGGATTCGATCAATACGATCTGTCCTCCCTGCGCACCGGCATCATGGCCGGCAGCCCCTGCCCGGCGGAGGTCATGCGCAAGGTCATCGCCCGCATGCACATGCAGGATGTCACCATCATGTATGGCCAGACGGAAACCAGCCCGGTCAATCATATGACCGCCATCGACGCACCATTGGAGAAACGCTGCGAAACCGTCGGCAAAGTGGGCCCCCACCAGGAAGTCAAAATCATCGACAGCGACGGCCACACCGTGGCGTTGGGTGAGAAAGGCGAGCTCTGCTGCCGCGGCTACTCGGTGATGCAGGGTTACTGGGATGATGAGGAGAAAACCGCGGACACCATCGATGCCGATCAGTGGCTGCACTCCGGCGATCTGGCGGTCATGGATGACGAAGGCTACGTACGGATCGTGGGCCGCATCAAGGACATGATCATCCGGGGCGGGGAAAACGTTTACCCCCGCGAGGTGGAGGAGTTTCTGTATACCCACCCGGACATACAGGATGTGCAGGTATTCGGCATACCCGACAGCAAATACGGCGAGGAAATCTGTGCCTGGGTCAAAACCCGCCCGGGTGCCACGCTCACCGAGGCAGACATCAAAGACTTTTGCCGCGACCAGATCACCCATTTCAAAGTGCCCCGCCACATCCGCTTTGTGGAGGAATACCCCATGACGGTGACCGGCAAGGTGCAGAAATTCAAGATGCGTGAAGCCATGGTCAGTGCGCTGCAAGGGGCCACGGCAACGGCATAATGCCTGTTTCGATATAAAAAATGGCGGCTTTTTTGCAGACATTTTGCAAATTTCGCTACAATAGCGAGGCCGCTGTGGTTAGCCGCCACCCGGTTTGATCCTAAACACAGGTTTGATTCCACATACAGGAACCTACATGAGCGTCACCAAGACCAACACCTTTATGCAAGCCGGCAGCCGGGGTAAATCCCGCCGTGGCCGCACCCCCTCCATTGATATGGAAAAAATTGAAAACGCGGTCAGGGAGGTGGGAGCCCAGATGGAAGACATCTCCATGAAGGATGTGGCGGACTATCTGGGGGTCAACGTCACCACCCTGTATCGGCATGTGGGCGGCATTGACGGCCTGCGCCGGATTCGGGCATCGCTGTCGCGCAGCGACCTGCCGGCCCTGCCACCCGCGAAGGGGCACACCTGGCAGAGCTGGTTGAAAGTTCTGGCGGATTACTACCGCCAGGCGCTGCTGCAGCACCCGGATCTGCTGGATTTTGTGCAGGCCGCACTGGATCCGGATTTTCTCAACCTGGAGCAGGAAGCCAGCATTCTGGTGAAGTTCGGTTTTGAACCCCGGGCCGCCCTGCTGGCCCACAGTTTTCTCATCACCACCATTACCGGCTATGTGCAACAAGAGCTGCAGACCATCGAAGAAGCACGCAGTGGTTATGCGCCGTACTACAGCCGGCTGTTCCAGAATCTGGATGCCCACCCCGATCGCCTGCCCACCCTCAGCACCGTCAACCTGAGCCAGCGGGATCTGGATCGGGATGTGAACTTTAAATCCATTATTCACTATGCCATTGCCGGTATCGCCTGCCAAAAAGGTGCCCCCAGCGACCCGGATAAAAAGCTGTAATTAAAACCCATTGCTGTAGAGACGCGCCCACTAATGGCTGCCAATAAACTTCGTAAAAGTGCCCTGTCACGGGACAAGATCGTCAACGCTGCCTTCAAACTGGCCATGAAGGATCCCCTGAACGCCCTGAGCATGCGCAAGATCGCCACGGTTCTGAAAGTGACCCCCATGGCCATCTACAAATACTTTGAAGATAAAAATGAACTGACCGCCGCGGTGATCGACAAGGTGATGCTGGAAAGCCGCCTGGTGCCCGATGACATCGATCCCAAGGATTGGCAGCAATGGCTGCGCACCTCATTTCTGCGCATGTGGGATGCTTACGCCAGCGCCCCCAACATGATTCAGTACATGACCCACGCCACCAGTTTCGGCCCCGCCGTATTGCGTTGGCAGAACGAAACCCTGGGTGTACTGATCAACGCCGGGCTCACCCCCAAACAGGCGCTCACCGCCCACGCGGCCCTTTCCGAACTGGCCACCGGCAGCAACATTCTGATTCCGGTGCGGGAGCAAGGCATCGAAACCGTGTTCCCCAGCATCTGGCAAGCCATTAAAAAAGGCACCGTGCCGGATATGGAAGACATCAGCAACGCCCAGTCCACGGTGGAAGCCTACCCCTGGTTACTGATGTGCGGCCAGGCCATGATGGAAGACATGCACGACAGCCGCCGTGCCTTCACCAACGAAATGGATTTGATCCTGAACACCCTGACCCACCAGATCAGCGACAACAAAAAACAGCTGAAAAAGAGCAGGAAACAGTAGCGGCACCGCCAGCACTCCCCCGGCCCTCCTCACCCCACGGCGTCAGCGGCATCCAGCGGATAGACATGAACCGGGATGAATTTGTGGTAGGGCGTCCGTGAAAACGGATCACAATGGGTTCCCGACACCAGCCGATTCAACTGCGGGCCCTGCGGGTCACCATTATTGAAGCGCGCACCATAACCGTGGGGCAGCGTCACCACCCCCGGCTGCACGCTGTCATCCAGGCTCACCACCACCTCGACCTGGCCATGGGCGGATTCACAGCGCGCCCGATCCCCCGCTTTTAAACCCAGGGTGCGGGCATCCGCCGGATGCAGACGCAAGGCACCATCATGATCCACCTTGCGCCATCCGGGGTCGCGGAAAATCTGATTGGCGTTGTAGCTGCGCCGCTCCCCCGCCATCAGAATAAAGGGATAGTCCAGGGCCGGGTCTGCATATTGGCCAAGCCGCTCCCATTCCGCCAGCATCTCGGGAATCTGCAGATGAATTTTCCGGTCTTTGGTTTTCACCAGCGACCACACCTCATCAAACCGGTGCACACTGAACACCACACCGGAGCGCTGCGCCAATATGGTTTTAAACAGACGCGCTCCCAGCGTCAGCCGGTTGCCCCGGTGACCGGCCCGACGTACCGCCTGGGGAAACTGATTGGCGTAAGCCAGGCACAGGGGCAGCAACAACGCCGCCGCCGCGGCACCCTGTGGCAACTGCGGCCCCAGTGTGCGATACAGCAACGAGGCGGCATAGGGCACCCAATGACGCTGACGGGCCAGGGTAGCCGCCAGCGCAGCCATGTACCCCAGGTGCAACCCGGCCCGGGGTTCATGGCGCGCCACCCGTGACAGCCACGGCAGGGAGGTGGGCAGCTCCCCCATGTATTCCAGCAGCCGGGTATAAATCTCCGGCTCCGGCAGGGTACTGGCAAAGGGCTTGAACAGCGGGTGCCGCAGGTGAAAGGCGTTGGCAGGAAACTCCAGGTTGAAACCGGTGAATTCCCATTTTTCAAACTGCGATGCGGCCGGCAACACATAGTGCGCCAGGCGCGCGGTTTCGGTCATCGCCACATCCACCACCACCAACAGTTCCAGGGCGCCAAAGGCCGCTTCATAGCGGGCGGTATCCGCCCAGGTCAACAGCGGATTGCAACTGTCCACAATCATCGCCCGAATGCGGTCCTCACCGGCCTGCAGAATCTCATCCGGCAGAATGTTGGGCGGCAAAATGCCGGACACCGGAAACATCTGATGATAGGCGCTGCTCTTGATACGCGGATTGCGTTCATCGGTGTGGGACAGTATCGGGATCAGGCTGCTGTGGAGATTATTGCCGCCGGGTTTACCGAAGTGCCCGCACAGCAGGTAAAACAACTTTTCCAGATAACCGTTCAGGGTGGTGTGCAACGAATGCTGAATCCCCAAATCCACCCGCATACATCCGGCCCGGGCCCGGGCATAACCCCGGGCCACTCTATAGACATCCGCCTCGGGCACTCCGGTGCGGGCAATGTAGTTATCAATCGGCACCGACAGCAGCATGGCCTCCACTGCCTCAAAACCGGTACAGTGCTGCTCGATAAAGGCTTGATCGTGCAGCCCCTCCCGCACAATGATGGCCAGCATGGCACTGAGCAGATAGGCATCGGTGCTGGGCTTCAATTGCAAATGAATGTCCGCCTGTTTGGCGGTTTCCGTGACCCGGGGATCAATCACCACCATGGTGCGGGCAGGGTCTTTTTTAATGGCCTTCAAGGTATCCCGCGCATTGGGAATACCGTGGGACTGGTACGGATTGCAGCCCAGAAAAATCACATAATCACTTTCCTCGACATCTTCTGTGGTATGACAATCCTGGCGCCCGAACAGACGCCCGTTCACCCAGAAATCACCGGTTTTTTCCTGGCCCAGGGAATTGTAATTTTGGTGACTGCCCATGGCGGCACGAATCTGTGCCAGATAGGCGCCCCCCATATGATTGCCCTGGCCACCACCACCGGCGGTGGCAAAGGCCTGGCCCCCGTGGCGGCTGCGAATGGCCTGCAGGCGTTGGGCGATATCGGTCAGCGCCTCATCCCAGGACACCGGCACAAAACGGCCATCGGCCTGCCGCTGCAAGGGCTGGCTCAGACGATCCGCATTATTCTGATAATGCTCCAGGCGCGCCGCCTTCTGGCAAACATAGCCTTTCGACAGGGGATGATTCGGATCCCCTTTGATACGGGCCAAACGGCGGCCGTCGGTTTCCACGCTGAGCCCGCAATTGCGGGAACACAGGATGCAGGCAGTCACGTCAGCAGTCATGGGCGTTCTCCGATGGCAGTTTGCAAATCAGTCAGTAGAATGGGCCCACAGCGCATTGGCAATGCACAGGCATCGTGCCTGATTATTGGCCAATGCCCCTTGCACCCATTAAACTATGCCAAATGGCATAATTTATCAGAGACTAACTATGACAGATGACATAGTCAATCCTATTCCACCAAAAAAGCGCGCCAATACCCGCAAGCGACTGGTGGCCGGAACCGCCGACCTGATCCGCCGCAAAGGGCTGAACGCCACCAGCCTGCGGGATGTGGTGGGCCATGTGGAAGCCTCCCGTGGTGCCATTCCCCACCATTTTCCCGGTGGCAAACACCAGCTATTGGTGGAGGCTGTGCAATTTGCGGGTGAGCAGGTTTCGGTGCCCCTGGGGCAGGTATTGGAATCCCAGGGCAGCGTGCGGGGGCTGGCCAGCTTTATGACACAGTGGGGCAAAATGCTGGAGGACAGCCAGTTTGATGCCGGTTGCCCGATTCTGGTGGCGGCGGTGGAACCCTACGATGGCGAGGATCAGCCTATTCCGGGCTTGGGCAGCCTGCGGGAGAAAACCAATCAGGTGTTCAATGACTGGCACCACTTGCTCAAACACGCACTGCAACGGGAGGGGGTTACCCCGCGCCGGGCAGAATCCCTCTGCACCCTGGTGGTGGCCGCGGTGGAAGGCAGCATCGCCCTGTGCCGGGCCCAACGCTCGGTACAACCACTGCACGAGATCCAGCGTGAGCTGATCCCCCTGCTGGAACAGGCCATAGCCCAATCGCAGACTTAGACCGCCGGGCAAGATTGGCCCGGGCGCTTTAAAAACACAGAGGCGGGTCTACACTGAGGGAATCGTAAAACAAAAAATCGAATGGACTCGGAGGCCGCTTCATGAACGGAGCAACCAAAATCGGCAGCGCCAGCGTCGAAACCATTGATTGCCAAACACTCAGCCAGCACTCCCCCCCAGGACAACCCCACATCACACCATCACACCCGTGCCGGTCCTGTGGCCTTAATGAGCACTGTTTACCCGCCCTGTTCTCCGGCCAACCGGCGTCGTTGCGGGATTCCGTATTGAGCAACCTGATCCGCCACCAGGAGATCCACGTGCTGCGGCGGGAGTACCTGTTCCGCCAGGACGACGTTTTCAATTCCGTCTTCATCGTGCAATCGGGTGCGGTCAAAACCGTATTACTGGACGCCGGCGGCTGTGAACAGATCACCGGCTTTTTCTTTCCCGGGGATGTGTTCGGTTTGGACGGCATCAACACCCACCACTACACCACCTCCTGCCTGGCACTGGGCAACGCCCGCGTCTGCGCCATAGAATTTGCGCAATTGGAGAAACTCAGCAGCAGTGTGCCCAGCCTGCAGCATCACGTTTTCCGCATGATGGCCAGGGAAATCGAACGCAATCAGCACACCATGGCCATTCTCAACCACAAATCAGCAGAACAGCGGGTGGCCTATCTGCTGCTGCGGTACGCCTTGCATCGCCGCCGCCTGCAACTGCCCATCCTGGATTTTTCGCTGCCCATGTCACGGCGCGATATGGCCAACCATCTGGGCCTGGCCATGGAAACCGTGAGCCGGATCCTGTCCCGTTTTCAGCGCCTGGCGCTGTGCCGGATTCATGGCCGCCGCATCGTGTCACTGAATATCGCCGCCCTGCAGGAACACTTTGAACACACCCCACAGCCATTTATGCAATAGCATTGCATAAATGGCTGGCCTCGCTTATAGTCTTCAGCAAACAACAACACGACTCGCGGGCAACACAGGCTATGAAATCATTCCACAACAAAGTGGCCGTCATCACCGGTGCCGGCAGCGGCATCGGCCGTGCATTGGCGTGCGCCTTTGCCGAACAGGGCTGTCAGCTGGCGCTGGTGGATGTCAACGCAGCAGCCCTGCAGGAAACCGCCGACACCCTTGCCCGTATCACCGACAAACGCATCAGCACCCACCTGTGCGATGTGGCGGATCGGGAGGCCATGAAAGCCTTACCGGCAACCATCGAACAACAGCACGGTGCCATTCATCTGTTGTTCAACAACGCCGGGGTCACCATCAACAAAACCTTTGAACAGAACACCGAAGCGGACATCGATTTTGTCATGGGCATCAACCTGTGGGGTGTACTCTATGGCTGCTATTATTTTCTGCCCTACCTGAAAAAACAGGATGAGGCCCACATCATCAACACCTCCAGCCTGGCGGGCTACCTGGGCATGCCCAACCAAAGCACCTACTGCCTTACCAAAGCGGCGGTGAAATCCCTGAGCGAAACCCTGCGGGTGGAACTGGCCCACTACCAAATCGGCGTTACCAGCATTCACCCCGGCACCATTCGCACCAACATCTTACGCAGCGCTGCCGGCAAATCCGGTAGCAACATGGCCACCACCAACAAACTGGCGGGCCTCATGGAACGCTATGGAATGCCACCGGAAAAGCTGGCAAAAAAAGTGGTGCACGCGGTGCAGAAAAACAAAATGCAGGTACGGGTGGGGTTTGATTCCTATCTGGGGGATTGGCTGAAACGCCTGTTTCCGAGCGCCATTCACCGGCCGTTCCAGTGGGGGTTTGGAAAAAGCATTGCGAAATAAAGCATGCGGGCCTGCACCCAACCAGGCCCGCGCCATGAACCTGCTATTACTCAGGTGTCCACACCACTTTTACCGCATCATTAATCTCACCGGCTGCAACATAGCCAACGGTGTTGGGGTTATCCGCAACCAGTCTTAACATATCCTCCGAGGACATCGCCATCTTCGGGGGCACACCACCACCCGTGAAAATCAATCTTGACCAATAGGAACGTACCTGGCCATCCGTTTTGCCCGTAGTCCGCTCGTAGAAATCATCACGCACCGGTGCATTGTGAGGCATATCCAGGGGAATGGCGCTGCGCCCATCGGGGAACTGCATGAGTTTACCCAGAAAAATACGTTCCACCTGTTGTTGCGTCAGCTCCGAAACGGGATTGTCTTTGCTGACCACCACCACTACATCAGCGTGGGCTATATTGAGCATCACCATCAGCAAAAGAGGACTAACAAAAGAAAGTATGCGTGTCATAGTCATGTCCTCCTAAAAAATGAAATCCAGTGCAACTGAAATAATGTTGATATCGCGGGTTTGAGCAAAAAATTCCGGCGTGTAATTTACAAACTCTGCTGCAGTGTTCTTTGGTTTCATCACATAATCCCATTGGGCTTTCAGCGCATAGCCACCGGAAATATCCCAGCGCACACCCGCACCAACCGCATCACGCTCAATAAGAAATTCAGAACCGGCATTGACCGCACTCACTAAACCACCCAAACCAGGATCTATTGAGGAGGTATCAAGATCAGGGAACTTGGCCTGATTGCGATGAATCAGCTTACTAACCGAGAAATAAGGGGATACGTTGCCGAAATGATAGCCTCCCAGAAAATAAACCCCATCCAGGCTCTGTGCAAAATCGGAGTCAAACTCTCTGCGGGCATATTCGGTTTGAACGAAGAGCCCACCCTCGTCATACATATAACCGATACTGATGAAATCGGTCGGCACATCCAGACGCTGCATTCGGTCATGAATCAACGCTGCATTGGCTACGCCGTTGGCCTCCAACATGTCCATGGCCACATCATATAATTCCAATGCATCATTCTTGACGTCCATTTTGAAATTTTGATAACCAATCCTGAACTTGGAGCCACCCTTTTCAAAGGTTGCATCGAATGACTTAATGTCGAAAGTGAAATCCAGGGTCCCGTTGACCTGATTAATCTCTTGATTTAAAGAGCCGAATCCGGC
>DKQK01000012.1:6353-10445 GCA_002471665.1 Gammaproteobacteria bacterium UBA7310 | reverse complement strand
AGCAAATACACCTCAGCAACGGGGCGCACGGCGGGCTGCGCATAGCCCACCATGCGCGATTCAGACACTAAAAAGGTCGGCGCAACAAAACGTCCGGCACGCAGATACAACTGTTCATTGACATCGTATTTGAGATTGGCCCATTCAAAGTAAGGCTGAGTGCTGTTGTAATCCGAGAGCCTGCGGGAAATAATCTGAGCGGTGGCCGTGAGCTTGGACGTAATAGCCACATCAACCTGTGCACCAAAGATGCTATCCAAGCCACCATCAGGGTTATTGCTGCTGCCAACACCGGTACTCTGTTCAATATTGGCTCGGTAGTCAGAATCCTGATCATCGCTCAACGCAAAAGCAACCGTACCAAATCCGGATATCCGCACCCTTTCCTCTAAATCCATATCGGCGTACGCCGACCGGCACAAAACACCCATGGCGAACAAACCAAGGGCAAATATAACCAGTAACCGTCTTTTCATCTTTATCACTCCGCTATGACCAACAGGAACCGCAACTGCGTCGGCACCGTATGAAGCGTGAAGTTCGGAACTTCACACCTACATTGAGATCAAAATCTAGCAGAGGTCTACTCGCTCAACAAACAAGCAAATCATTGTTATTTATGGATTTTTCGCCAAGAAAGAGAGGCTCCGGTTGACATTATAAAACAGCAAAATCCGATGAAATTGAACAAACCGATCATCTGCCGCAACCGCAACAAAAGAACAGCAAAGTGATACCGAAAGCATCCGTGAATTTTCCTTGAAAACGAACAGGATAGCCGCAATCATTTGGACGCAGGCCATAGTGACGTAAAACCGACAGCGATAATCGTTATTACCTCTGGGTTTGCGACACTGACATAAAATAAGAAAACAATCTAAAAAAATAATCACTGTGTGATTAAATAAAAATACACCGATGCAAACGGCTATCACCAACTGATGAATACCACTTTGGTAAAACCACCCGCTTATATGTACCCCTGGGAAAAGCGCACGCTTTTTCTGGGAAAACTGCCGCGTCCCCTCAAAGTGGCCTACGGTGCCGCGACACTGATCATCAGTCTGGGCAAGCCCATCCAAGCAAGGCTGGCGAACAGAACCCTGGAGGGATATAGCTTTCTCATCCCCCCTAATGCCGAGGTTACGATTAACACCGGCATCCAAGCGGTTGCAGTTTTCCACCTGGATGTATTAGGTGAAGACTATAAAATGTTTACCTATCATTTCTCCGCTGCGCATACGAGGGATGGCGCCTACTGCGATCTGAATGAAGAAGCGGACTTTCGCACACTGCTAACCAAGCTATACCAACAACCTTCAGATTCATCACCCACCTACACTCAACTAACGGCGCTACTGGATTACACATTTGGGAATCAGAGCGATCTGATTCTGACGGACCAGGAAATTGCCATTGCGGTTGCCGCCATCAAAAATCAATTCGAGGACAACATTCCGATCACTGAATTGGCCAACATGGTTGGCATGTCCGTTCCCACCCTGATGCGACGCTTCAAACAGCAAACCGGGATGCCCATACGCCGGCTCCGGCTATGGCATCGTATGTATGAATCCATGATTTTTATCAGCAGCGGCCAAAACCTGACCGATGCCGCCTACAGCGCCGGATTCGCCGACTCCGCTCACTACACCAGAACCTTTCAGAACATGTGGGGCATCGGCCCCAGCTCACTGTTTAACAAAACCATTCGCGCCCACATCATTGCGCCGCCAACGACACCGACAGTGGAACCTGGCTACCCAGAAACCCCTTAATGTAACGCCCGGCTTCTTTTGGGCATTCCAGCATGGGTACATGCCCTACATTACTCATAATAACGGCCTGACTGTTGGGAATCCCACGTTGAAACACGTCCGCCATTGATGAATCCATAATCCCATCCTTATCACCCCAAACAATCAGCGCAGGCTGCATGATATTCGCGAGCACACTATCCACCATTTGATCCGGGTGAGTAAGCCGTTCATCTTCATCCATAATATCGGCAAAAAGTTTTCTGGCCCTGTCCATACGCTCAAGCCCCTCTTGATAAGAAACCTGCTTTATCGACTTTGGAATTGCGGAAACATCTGCCACAGATATCTTCAAAAGCTGATCGAATTCCGCCTGATTGGAGAAAAAGAACGGATTTTTACCTTCAGACAGCGCTTTAAAAAACGGGCTAACCACTGGCGGCTTAATTCCGACCGAATTCAACAACACCACACTACGCACATCTTCAGGGTAGGCTACACAAAAGAGCGATGTAATCCATCCGCCCATTGAATTGCCCACCATATGGAATCGCTGCACGCCCAAGGCATCAACGAATTTCTTCAATTCGTTGACATAAAAGGGAATGTCATGGGTATAGGATTCCTCATACCAGGAATCACCATGGCCACATAAATCCGGTGCAATAATATGATATTGTTTTAACCTTGAAGCCAAAGGAATCCAATGATCCTTGTCGGCATTGAAGCCATGAATCAGCAGAACGACGTCTTTCCCCTGACGATTATTATCGTAATAGGCGTACTTGCGCCCCTGCTCAAGCTCGATCGATCTGCGCTCGAGCCCGGCCCAACGACGGCCTAGCCCCTTAATCAGGCGGGTACAGGATTGATGCCAGAGGTTTTTCAGATTATCCGTTCCGGTAGGGTGATTATTCATAACAGGGTTCCATCTATAAAATAGAATCCCAGTCTAAATCCACCGCCCTATGCCCACTTGAATGAATGTATCGCGGATTTCCATACCGCTTTATTCCGCAGGCTATGGGTAGTATTGAACCCAGTACAACGCCCACGGCACCACCGCCAACACGGCAGTAACGAGTTTTCCGAACCGCCCCGGTTTAACCAGAAAGCTCTTGTGCGGCTGCTTCGGATCGTAGTAAACCGCCACCTTTCCGCTGCTATCCCGCCCCATTGAGTGCAACTGCTTTTTCAGAATAAAGCGGGCGTTGTTGTTGGTTACAAACACCCAGGGTGATAATTTGCTGCCGGTATATTCCTTACCTTCCACAACATACCGGTACGATACAGCGGCCACATAATCCTTCTGTGAGGGCGCATGGGCATAACCAAACTCCCTAATGCGCTCATCCACCAATTCACCCATTACACTGGGCCGGGAAGACACCTTGATTTGATAGCGCAGCGAATACAACAGCATGACCAACGCATACAGCGCAGCAAAAAAGAAAACGCCCTGAGCCTGCCCATCACGGGCCAGGCTCCACATCTGTTGGACGTAATCAACGATGGCCATGATAAGGCCACTACCCCAAGCTCAATACATGCACCAGATAGTTGTGATCAGCCCGGGGATAGGGGCGGTCCGCGCTGTTGGCCAGATCCGTGGTGGCCCCCCAGTTGTACATCTGGCCCGCCTCATTGATGTATACCCAATGGCGTAATCCCAGATACTGCGTGTTCCTGTGGGCTGTATTACCCACACCGCACACGCAATTCCTGAAATTTCTTAAATTCTGCTGGCTCCATACATCGGTATGGGGCACCTCCGTGGCCGTGCCACCCACCCATTTGATGTACTCCTTCAGGGCGTTTTTGGTCATCGCCACACCCCAACCTGCCTCGGTGGCCTTATTCCCATTCGTGCCCCCCTTGATAGCCTGAACGGCGGTCTGGCATTCCTGAATCAGTGAATCAATGGTTTTATTCGCATGAGCGCCGCCAAACGCCCGGGTGAAATTCACCATCTCAGTGGCCACCTCAGGCTTGCTCACTTTGGCGTAGCGCAAAAACTCCAAAACGGACAACCCCAAATTGTATTCCAGCTCATTCTTACTCAATCCATCCAGCGCATTGCTATCACTGCTGGACAACAAAATACCGTGAACCACCGACACAAAGCCGCAGACGCCGCCCCAATAGTTTTGACCGAGAAGTTGCATAAGAAACCTGCCTTGGAAAGAAAATGTAAGCGCACAAGGTATACCGCCAATACTGGTGAAGACAAGAGTAAGAATACCCAGGGGCAGTGGTGGGAAGGGTAAAAACCCCGGGGGAAGCCCTGAACTGTACGGGGGATAACCAACTTACCCCGGGGGAAGGCCCAAGCTGT
>DKQK01000012.1:5351-5955 GCA_002471665.1 Gammaproteobacteria bacterium UBA7310 | reverse complement strand
GGGGAAGCCCTTACGCTGGTGTTTCTTCGGTAATGGGCTCGGGGGAAGGGGTGGTGCGACGTTGGGAGCGCCGATAGCGGCTGTGGTAACCCTCCTGACGGCTCTCGTTATCCCAGAACACAAACTGGCCACAGGCGCGGATCTCATCCACGGCCTCCTTCAGGTGCATATACGCCTGATCCCGAATCACACGGGCACTGTTGCCCCCTGCCCGCTCGCCATTCACCTGGGCCAACAACTCGGCCATGGCATCCGCCGTGGTGGCAGCCTGCTGCAACTGCTCGGCCCCCACACCCACCACCTGCAACGGCTCAGGGTGAGCGCGGCCCAGAATCGCAATATCATTCAAATCCTGAATCATATCGGCGTGGCCCGTACCCTCAGCGATCTGCGCCACCCGCTTCAACAACACCTCATCATGGCGATAGGCATAGCGCATAGTGCGCAACATTTGATCACGCAACCCATAGGCCGCAGGCGCATCCTGATCCGGCTGCACCCACTGGTACAGGTTCTCTGCCTCTTGAATGTAGTGTTTGATAGGAAGGTTAGGCTTTTTGATGCTATCCGTGCTGATGGCCTCAATGGCCGCCAGCTTGGCAGC
>DKQK01000012.1:0-4965 GCA_002471665.1 Gammaproteobacteria bacterium UBA7310 | reverse complement strand
ACCCCGGCGCGGGAGGATGGAAACGCAGCCGGGGCCGGAACGGGGCTCCGACTATAGAGACGGGCGGCGCGTAAAAAAGCCGGGGATTGTAAAGTATTTGATGCATCTTTAAGCAGTCTTTATACTGACAGACATCTATTGGGGTAATGAGACCAGATGTTTCTGTCGGAAAAGCGTGGCTCATTATCACAAACCGTTATTGCAATCCTGACCCCTTACAAATTGATAGAACAGTAGACACATTTTTATACGCGGGCACTTTACTTAAATATTGTTCGGAAATAAGGGTGCTCAGTACGCATGAACAAAGTAAATTCTGGGGATAAGTTTACTGAGTTCGTTAGATCCGGAGATAGGCAACCTAGAGATGGTTATGATGGTGATATCTGGGGATATGTGTATTTGGTACATAGATATAAATGTTATACGAAATATGTAAGTCAAGAGGAACTTGGTAGGCGATGAAAAGAATTAATAATCCGTTAACTATAATTGCTATCTTCGCTGGCTTAGCAGAAATCGCATGCTCCGTTGCACTTGTAGCTCTCGATAAAGAAATACAGATAATCTTCGTATGGTTTGTAATGGGCTTCCCAACAGTTCTTGTGATTTTATTCTTCTGGGTTCTTTGGTGGAAACCCACCAGTTTATATGCACCGAGCGATTATTCTAATGAAGACAACTTCCTAGATGCGATAGGTGTGACGATAAAGCTGAAGGAAACTATAGATTCGTTAAAAACAGGTCTTGAGTCTCTAGAAGCTCAAGTGGAATCTCAAGAGCGTGCAGTTGCAATTGACAATGAGTTAGATAAGAAAATAGATTCATTTAAAGAAAAGCTAGATACATCTTGGGCTGAGGTTGATAAGTTTCAAAAAGATCTGGAGGGAGTAAAGACGAGATCTTATATAAAATTCGGCCTAACAGATGAATTAAAGAATGAAATCAAAGCAGCAGCCAAAAAAGAGAATAAATCTATTGGGCAGCTTATTGTTGAAGAGTTTGAAAAGCGCAAGAAGGGTGATGGCCACGTATAACAATCCAATGCACGCGGAGCCAGCTACGTTGCGCAATTATTTGTGGTGTCGCTACGCTCCTTTATACCACAAAAATTGCTCCACTCCGCTGGCCCGGTGATTGGGGCGTTATGCGCAGTAACTGAAATCGACGGTAAAGATAGAAATAAATTTGTTATTACTGATAAATGAGATGAATAATGGATAGAGTAGATTACCAAACGATAGTTATTCAGGATTTAATAAACCTGCATAATGCGGACGAGCTTGATTTGAGTCCGTGGTACCAGCGTCGCTCCGTTTGGAGTAGCTCTCAAAAATCATACTTGATAAATACGCTTCTTGAGAGAAAGCCAATTCCTGCAATTTACGTTCGACACTCACTCGATATCGAAAAGTCAAAAAGCATTAAGGAGGTGGTAGACGGCCAACAAAGGTGTAGATCAATTATATCCTATGCATTAGATGAGTTTTCATCAAAGCATCCTGGCCATGATAAAAAAGTAAAATTTTCTCAGCTTAAAAGAGACGAGCGACAAAAATACCTGCTCACATCTATTCCTGTGGGATACCTGCTAGGTGCGTCCGATGCTGATGTTATAGATATATTTGGCCGTATTAACTCAATAAGTAAATCTCTGAATGCCCAAGAGAAGAGGAATGCTGCATATAGTGGGGAAATGAAACAGCTATGCCTTCAGCAGTCAGCATCCAGAATCAATTTCTGGAGGAGTTATGGGGTTTTTAGCGCTAATGATCTAGCTAGAATGAATGAAACCCAATTTATATCCGATATCGTATATAACTTTATTAATGGTCTATCAGATTACAGCTCTTCAAAATTGGATAAGCTCTACAAAGAATATGATGAAAACTTTCCGGATGCGGACAAAGTGGCCAATCGGTTGGATAAGTGCTTTGACCTACTAGCAAGCCTTCCCCCGGAAAGACTGAAAGATACTATCTTTAATCGTGCTCCTGTTTTGTTTTCACTGATTTTGATAATTGATGATAAAAAACCTTCTTTGAAGAAGTTGGAGGAGGTCGTTCTGGAAATAGATGAAAGGTATAACTCAGAAGAGAATAAGACTGAAGAAGATAGAAAGTTCATCGACGCGTGTAAGTCCACGACTCAACGAATATCTCAAAGAAAAAAGCGTGATGAATATATTCGAAGCTTCTTCTGAATTATGCCGACACCAAAGCTTTCAATAACTATTAGAAACGCTTCGCAAGCGATTACAAAGCTTGAACGATATCGAAATAATTCGTCATCTCTAGAAGCAAAGTATCAGCAATTTATAGCTGAAATGATAATGCTTAGGCTCTTTTCTGTTCTCGAAGATTCAGTTTCTGAAATTGCGTACAAACTGGCTTCCGGTGCTAAGTATTTAAATGGATGTGGTCCAAACTTAAGTATTCAAGCAGGTTCAATGTCAGGATCAAGAGGGCTTTTTTTAAGTCATGGTAGAACACGACCTATACAGAATCTTAAATGGACTAAGGCACGATTTATTCGTGAAAGTGTCCAGCATGTAATATCCCCTACGGACCCATTTATTGCCTCAGCCCAAAGAAATGGCGCTACAATTGATGAAATGAGGAAAATACGAAACGTTTTAGCTCATAACACAAAGTCAGCAAAATCTGATTACAAAACGGTCGTCAGGTTGGCATATGGAGCAAACGTCAAAATAACTCCAGGCGCGTTTCTCAGCACTACTAGGCGCAATCCTGTATGTAAACTTAATCAGTATCTGGCCTCCACAAAAATAATTTTGACTGACATGGTGGGTGGGGTATGAACCGCATAACAAAAGCAAGAACGCGGACAAACCTACGCTACGCTTCGGCTTGCCGGTGTTGCTGGCGTTATGCAAAATCAGGATCGGTAGGCGCGTCTAGAAACTGATATTAAAATCCAGAGCATAAATTTAAATTGGTACAAGAAGACCTATGATGGATGAAGACGAAGAGCTAGAAATACTACTGGATATCAAGTCGGATCTAAATTCGTGAGTAGATTGGTTTCAAGTTACTATCTTAAAGTGCCATGCATGCTCTGCAGTTCCCGAAGACTTATCCAGTTTGATATTCAAAGGTAGGTTCGAAGTAGAGTCCGAGCCAACATGGTGGTTTGCAAATGTTCGCTTGGCTACCAATTATGACGTTGAGTTAGGCGAGGCAGAACGGTTTTGCGATCTTATGGCTGCGACAATGGTTGGCATTGCATATTGTCCATTTTGTGGAGAATCACTCAAGTAAGTTATGGTCGTCAATAATGATCGTAACATTGCTGAGACGTATATGCATAACAAGCGCATCAACCATCGTTCCGGCCTTCGGCCTGCACTGGACGGCGCTACGCGGCAAAAAATGGTGTGCTCGCTAGCGCTCACTGTAACACCATTTTTTTACCACGCAGCGCCGCCGGTTATGCGAGCGTTAGCTGCGATTGAGGTTTCGAAGTAATGTTCAAGGGTAAGGAAGCGATTCTTCTTGATATGAATAGTACATTCATGTTTGGAGAAGATAGATTTGGGGATAATGAAGATTACTCAGAATATTACAGATCTATTGGCGGTGGTTTGCCAAATGATGTTGTAAATAGAATTATCAATAGCGCTTATGATTACTTAGCGGTTAGATACCCGTCTGAAGACTACAGGCACAGTTTTCCATCACTACGAACCGCAATTGAGGAAAGCTCTGAAATGAGTATTCCATCAAATGAAAAAGAAAAAGTCATTCAGACATTTGCATACTACGAGCATGGGTACATTCCACAATCGTATGTTCAGGCTTTAATCGCATTGAAAAGAAGATTTAAGTTAGCACTTGTTATAGATATTTGGGCGCCAAAACAAATGTGGGTTGATACCTTTGAGCGCCTTGGGATTTGGACGCTGTTTTCGGCCTATTCGTTTTCATCCGATCACGGAATGGTGAAACCGTCTCCAAAGCCATTTGAAATGGTGGTGAATAAACTTGGGCTGCCTAAGAAGAAGTGTTTGGTCGTTGGTGACTCCGTTCGGCGTGACTTAGGTGGTTCTCTTAAAGCATCGATAGATTGCGTTTTAGTTGGTGGTGAGCAAAGCGATTTAGCAGTTGGGGAATTTCGTACTCTTCTGGAGTTTCAAGAAAATGTGTCATCATCCATCAGCTAACAATTTGGTGCAGTGGAACCTGTTACGCTCCGCAAATTTTATGGTATCGCTACGCTCTTTTTACCATAAAATTAGCTCCACTACACTGGTCCACTGACCAAGGCGTTAAGCGAAATCAGTAATGAAGCAATCGTCGAGAATAATGTACATAGAGAATAAAGGTGATGATGGACTGATTGGCTCTGCGAGAATTGGTCGAGTGACGTTCTCCAAGTCAGGGAAGTCGCTCCATTATGCAGGGCACACATTTCAGACTCTTAAGGGAACTGGATTTAAGTCAAATTACTTTGATGTCGAGACCGGAGACCACTATTGGATATCAGGATGCCGAAAAGACGGGCGGGATGCGCTCTATAGCACCACAGCGGAAATTGACGAAGATGTCCTTGAAGAGTACTGGTTGTGTATTCGAGAGTTGCCTCAGAATATCTCTGTTAGTTCTATTAAAGTTCTGAGCAAGTACTGAGGTCTCAGGGAGTGCCAAAAATTAAGTCTATATCTGAGGCTGCAGCAGGAAAGCTAATTTCTGCTATACAGAAAGAATGGGGCTCAGAGCTTGGCGAGCCAGTGGCAGATGAGAGCGAGTATGTGATGGGGTTGGCTCATGAGCTGTTGCAAGCAAGAACGGCGAAAGTTATGAAAGGCATATTAGACGGTAAGTCTATCCGTGAGTATCTGGGTGTTGATTGGGTTGATAGTCATGCCTCCGTACTTGGTTTCATAGAGCAGCTAGAGCTAGCTATGGCAAATGAAAGCGCTTAAATCGGGTAGCCGAGGGATTC